>CAWCHW010000009.1:0-512887 GCA_963795365.1 uncultured Alphaproteobacteria bacterium | reverse complement strand
AGGCCAACGTCCTTGTTACAGCGGGCCCTGGAAGGAGACAGGCCATGTGCCGCAATATCAAGACGCTGTTCAATTTCGAGCCGCCGGCCACCGAGGACGAGATTCGCGCCTCCGCGTTGCAATTCGTGCGCAAGCTGTCCGGATTCGCCCGACCGTCGCAGGCCAACGAAGCCGTGTTCAACCGCGCCGTCGACGAGGTCTCGGAGGCAGCGCAACGGCTGTTCGCCTCGCTGCAGACCAGCGCGTCGCCCAGGGATCGCGAGATCGAGGCGGAGAAGGCGCGCGAGCGGTCGCGGGTGAGGTTCGGTTAACCGCCTGCCGTGACGTAGCTCACGGTGGGTTTCGGCCTGTGCGGTCATGATGGGTCGGGGTGATCAGCCTCGGGAGATTGCCATGACCCTCAGTCCCTCCACGCCGTTGAAACTCGGCGCCTGGGTCTTCGCCGTGCTCTGGACGGCTTGGATGATCTGGTGGAGCGGCTCGTTCGACCGCGTCAACGTCGTTATGCTCTCGATCTGCGGCGCCGCCGTCGGCTATTTCTGGTATCGCGGCATGCGCTGGTATTTCCGCCGCGTACGCATGATTCCGGCCGAGGGAACAGCTGGTGAACCTCTGCCACGCAGCTTCGCGTCATGGATGGTGTGGGCGGGGTTCATGATCATCACCGGTATTGCCACCGCATGGCTGGTCGGTCTGATCGATCCACTGTTTCCCGCCGGCGACTGGCACTGGCTGTTCCATGCGTCCTTCATCATCGTGATCTGGCCGTCGCTGATGTGGTCGCTGCATGCGCTGGCGGGGCGGTATGTCCCGATGTGAGGCGGCGCCTCACACCTCCCATTCGACTCCGAGATTGAGCAATCCGCGGAACGCCCAGCCGCCGATCTTTACCGGCTGCGACGAATCCAGCCGCAAGCCCTTCAGCCGCGCGAACAGCGAGGGCAGGGCGACGTCGGCCACCATCGCGCGCGAGGCAAAGGCGCCGGCGCAATAATGCGGGCCGGCGCCGAACGCGATGCTCTTCGAAGTGTCGCGCGTGACGTCGAAAATGTCGGGATCGGCAAAGCAGGCCTCGTCGCGGTTGGCCGAGCCGAACATGAAGAACACGCGATCCTCCGGCGCGAAGTCGACGCCGCGGAAACTCCACGGCTTGGCCACCCGCCGTGGCGACATGCCGATCGGCGCGATCCAGCGCGCATATTCCTCGAACACGTCGATCCACTTCGCCTTGCCGTCGCGCACCAGCGCAAGTTGCTTAGGGTGCGTCAGCAGCGCCCACACCGCGCCCGAAATCGCGTCGCGCGGCTCGTTCTGTCCGCCCGAGATCGCGAGCTTGACGTTGGCGCGGATGCTCTCCGTCGGCTGGCCCGCGGCGAGCAGCACGCTGAGGATCGAAGCGTTCGGATGTTTCGACACCACCGGAATCATGTCGTCGATCGCGGCATCTATCCCTGATGTCGCGGCATGGCAGCGCGCTTCGACGTCCGAATTGCCGGTGTAGTTGGCGATGCCGTCGATCATCGCCTGCGACCAGGCGTCCATGTCCTCAAAGCGCATGTTGGTGAGCCCGGTGATGTCCTTCAGGCACTCCGCCGACAGCGGCAGCGCAAAGGCTTTCACCAGGTCGGCACCGCCTTGCGGCGCAAGCTCGTCGAGGATGCGGTCGGCATGGGCCTGGAATTGCGCCCGCCAGGTGGCTTTCACCACGCGCGGCGACACGGCAGGAAACATTTGCGCGCGCTCGCTCATATGCGCGTCGCCGTCCTTGCGCATCATGTTGTGGCCCATCAGGCGGTTCATCAGCCCGGCAGGCTGGTGCGAGGAGTACACGTCGATGCGTTTTTCCTGGCTGTAGATGTCGTCGCGGCGGGTGAGCACGGTCGAGCCGAGCTGCGGCACGAAGGCGATCGGCGCCTCCTTCCGCATCCGCGCCAGGTCGGGATAGGGATCGGCCCAGAACGCGCCGACGTCGATATTGTAATGCGGGGCGTTGGACATCGGCGGCCTCAGATCGTGCGATAGCCGCCGTCGGCCATCACGATGGTGCCGGTGACATAGGCGGACAGGTCGGAGGCGAGGAAGATCGCGGGGCCGACGATATCTTCCGGCTTGCCGGCGCGGCCGAGCGGCGTGTGGTCCATGAATATCTTCACCAGCTCCGGATTGTTGGCGCGTACCTGCGCGTTCAGCGGCGTTTCGATCAATCCAGGTCCAATGGCATTGACGCGCACCCCATCCCTGCCGAGCTCGGCGGCGAGCGCCCTGGTGAAGCCGAGCACGGCGTGCTTGGAGGTGGTGTAGGCCGGCGAATTCGGCGTGCGCACATGCACAAAGGACTGGATCGAGCCGATATTGACGATCCGGCCCTTGCTGGCGCGCAGCGGCTCGAGGAAGGCGTGGGTGACGTTGAACACGCCGTTGACATTGATCGCCATGATGTCCTGCCAGTCCTTCAGCACGGCAGCGGTGTCGGCGGTGAAGGCGTTGCGGCGGTTGATGCCGGCGTTGTTGACGAGGATCGAGACCTGCCCGACCTTGCCCGCAATCTCCTTTGCGGCGGCAACGCAATCCTCGCGTTTGGTGACGTCGAGCCTGAAGCTGTCCGCCTTGCCGCCTCCGTCGCGGATTTCCTTGGCGGCCTCCGCGGCCGCCTTGTCGTCGATGTCGAGCAGCACCACGCGCGCGCCTTCGTGCGCATATCCGGCGGCGATAGCGCGGCCGATGCCTGACCCGGCTCCGGTGACGACGGCGATGTGATTGGCAAGCAGTGGCATGATGTCCTCCCGTTTTTTGGTCTTGTCTTGCCGCCGATTGTAGCGGGTCGGGTGGGCAAAGCGAGTCCCGCCGATCAGCGAACCATCTCATGGATCGTCGCGACAATGCCGCACGATATTGTCATGCGCGACGACGAACTGCTTCAGCGGCGTGTCGATGTCGTAGAAGTAGATGTTGGCGATGAAGCCGTAGAGTCCGGCGTCGATGCTGGTCGGCTTGTCGCCATGGACGTAGCCGTGTGCAGGAATCAGGTCCGCGATCGCAGCGAGATCGGCGAGCCCGCGCGCGATTGCAGCGTCAGGATCAAAACGCCCGATGCCCTGATAATAATAGCGCTTGGCGTTGAACTCCTTCGCCGTCGTCAGCCCTTCGTCCGAGAGCTGCGGGTGCTCGCGCTTCAGCGCATCGCGAAACGCCGGCCAATAGCGCTCGTCCTGCCAGCGCGAATAGGACATCACCCAATAGAGGTCGTCGAGCATGCGTGTGACCAGCAGGTCCTGCGTGCGTTGCGCTTGTGTCAGCGCGGCGTCGATCGTGAGGCGGTATTTGCCGGTGAGGTAGCCGAGAATCGTGCCGCTGTCCCCGACCGTCTCGCCATCGTCGACGATGTAGGGCAGCTGGCCGCGCGGCGCCTTCGAGGCGTCGAAGATGTGCGCGTGCGTGAACGGCAGGCCCGCGAGCTTGAGGAAGGCATAGACCTTCAATCCGTAACCGTTGTTGTCGGCGACGCCGAACAGCGGCGGATAGGAATAGAGTGTCAGCATGCGGCGACGCTCCCGTGCATTCGCGGTCATGTCCAGAATGGCACAGCTGCTGCGCAAAGAAAGAGGCCGCGTCACCGGTTGACCGGGCGCGGCCGCTCAAATCGTGATGTCTGCTGCGCGTTTGCGCGTCAGGGCCAGGTGAATCCGGCGGCCTGTTTCGCCTGCGGGATGACCACTCTTTGGAACTGACCTTGAAACGCCCAGGAAAAGTCCGCCGAGAAATTCTTGAAATTTTGCGAGCGGCCGAATTGCGGGTCGTATCCGAGTATCGACTCGAAGAAGTTCGCAGGGCCGCGGTTCGGGATCAGGCCCTGACTCTCGGTAAGCACCAGTTGGTGGCAGCCGATACAGCTGGTTCGGCCGTTGCCCGCCTGGACTTCGACGAACGGATTGGTGCACCAGGTGGTGTTCTTGTTGTGAGGGGCGGCCCAGGGACCGCGTGCACCCTGGGCGAAGTTGCTGTCGTCAACACCCGCAGCGATCGGGCCGACGATGCCTCTGTCGATCTGCGTCTGGATCGTGTCGTAAACCGCCTTGATCGACGCGCCCAGCGCCGATTGCGTCCCGGTGTAGCTCGACCATGGTTGCGGGTCGGCCTCGTCGAAAGCCGTGCCGACGCACATCTTGTAGTTTGCCCAGACGCCGCCATTGAAAGAGGCCACGCTGGCCGGCCGGTCGGCGCCAAAATCCTTGCTCGAGTTGGGGCTCCACCACAGCGAGATCCAGACCCAATCGCGCACGTCCTTGGTGACGAAATGGATTCCCACCAGGCCGAATTTGCGGCCGTCGGCGGTTTCGTTGGTGTAGATCTGGTCGCTGGTCGGAGGCGGACTCGCGAGCGGCGGCTTCTTGGTCGGATGATTTGCGCCGGGCCAGGTGCCTTCGCTCATGAGGGCACTCATCGCCGGTCCGCTGGTGTCATGGACGGCGATACCGCCGGCAAGATCCTTCCATGAGGTCTTGATCATCACCGCCTCGCGCGGAAACTCGTTTATGCATTGCGAGAAATTCGTCGGGCTCGGCGGTGGCGTCGTCGGCGTAATGCCGGTTTGCTTGCAATTCTCGACCTGTTTGGCCGAAACCATCATGTGCTTGACGAACGCCGGACTGAAAAGGGTCGTACCCTGTCCACCGAGATCGGTGGAAATGGTGGCGCCGACGTTTTGGGTGAGCGTCGCCGTGAAGTTTTCCGTCGTGACCGATTGGCTGAGGTCCTTGGTGGCCTGCTCGGCAAGTGCCTGATCGGCGGTGGTCGCCAGATCGGCGGACGGGTTTGCCTTGAGCTTCTGGAAGAACAGGGTGAACAACGCCTTCGTTTCGTTGGTCGGCCCGACACCGTCGTACCAGGTTTGCCAGAGCGGAACGTCGACCTGGGCGCCGCCGTTGGGCAGCTGCACCTTGATCGGCAGCAGCAGCGCCTCCACGACTTTCCAGGCAAAATCGCGCCGGGCCTTCATGCTCTTGGACAACTGGTCGGCGAGAACCTCGGTGTCGGTATTGGCGCCGACAGGCGTGTAATCCTTGCCCCTGCCGATCAGCACCCGGCCGGCAGGCGAAAGGGAGGGCGTCGCGGATGCCGCGGGGCGCATCGACAGGATCGGCGCGTCGGCGGATTTCGCCGGGGCGGCCGCAAGCAGGATCGATGCCGCAAACGAGGTTGCATAAAAGGCACGGGTGTAATCACGTCGTGTTCGAAACATCTTGGCACTCCATGGCTCTCGTCGAATGGCGGCAAAGCGCGGCGGCAATCAGCGCGCCATGCTTCGCTTCCGGTCAATTGCTATCTGGTATTGAATGATTTTGTTGGTTGCGTGCTGGTGTGTCAATCGCGATTCCTCACGCGTGCGGCTTCACATCGTCGCAGAGAAAGTGTGGACGTGTGCGCGATGCAGTCAAGCCCACCGGATGACATTCGCCGGCAAAAAAAAGCAAGGCCGGCGCACCATCGCGCGCCGGCCTCGGCAGGACAGCAAAATCGCGTCAGAGCTTGCAGACGCCACGCTTCATCAGGCCGCTCTTCACGGCGAGGGCGGCGTCGAAGGTCGGGACGGGCTTGCTGACGGGCTTGTAGTCGGCCGGGAACGGCTTGGTCGGAACGCTGTCGTCCCAAACCTGGCAGATGCCGGTGCCGCTCCACTTGATCAGATGGAAAGAGGCCTGGGCGGGGCTCGCAACGGCAAAGGCGGACGCAACGATACCGGCGGCCGCGCAAAAGGCAGTCACTCGACGCATGAAATATCTCCTGTTGGGAAAAGTCGTGCCGGCTCCGCAGCGAGGACGTGCGGCGGCGGCGCCCGCGCTGGATGTTGCGGACACCTATTGAGTGTGGCGAAACCGCGATTGGTTCAATCGGCGGTTGGTCAATCGATGGGCACGGATGCGTTCACAGCGAGCAGGCGCCGGTCCACAGCATCCCGTTCTTGACATGGAGCGCGTCGAAGAAGGTCGCCAAGGTCATGCTGACCACGGTGTAATTGCCCGGCACCGGCATGGTCGGAATGCCCTCGTCCCAGATCTGGCAGAAGCCGGTGTCCGACCAGCGGATCAGGTGAAACGGATCGGCCTTGGCGGGCGCGCTGGCGGCGACGACGGACAACGTGATGGCGGCGATTGCAAGCGACAGACGGCGCATGGAAAGGTCCCCCAGGAAACGTGTGATGCTCCTCCCGCAAATGGCGGAGGCGGGCCGACGGTCCCGTTCATGAGTTAAGTCAGCGCAGGGGGAGGAGAGGTTCAGTCCGATCACCGCGGCGTTATCAACATCAAGGTGAATTGCGTGCAACTTAAAATAGCGATAGCATCGCCCGGCCCCTTGTTGTTCGGGCAATTGTGAAAAAAGGAGTTTGTGATGTCGGATTTGGAAACTGAATTAAAGAACTTTCAGGCGCTGCCACCGTCCACGTCTTGCCGCCTGATCGATTTCACCGATGCCAAGGTCGTGCCCGGTATTGTCAAGGACACGTGGTTTCTGATCGTGTCGGGCACCAAATCGTTGGCTGTGAAGGTCGAGCTCAATGCGCTCTTCTACATTCGGCAGCCGGAGTATTGGGGTATCGAGGTGATCGGTTGCCGAAGCGGCGGAATTACCCCGCCCCTCGAGGTGCCGTATACCGTTTCGCTCGATATCTCTCACCTGCGGGGGACAAAGGGCATCGAGGTGATCGGAGCGCATTCGCGCAAGCAAATCGACATCCCCTAGGCGTCGATCGCTACCGCAAAAATACAGAGGGTGAGCTGACACTCACCCTCTCGATCACGCGCACAACGGCGTTGCGGTCACTTCCCCGCCAGCGACGCCACCGCCTCGATCTCGATCAGCATCTTCGGGTCGGGCAGCGCGACCACCACGCAGGTGGTGCGGGCGGGATAGGGCGCAGGGCCAAAGGCGCCGGCATAGAGCGCGTTCATCGCCGCGGGCTGCGTCAAGTGCGAGCCTCGCGGCCGTGCCAAATGCGGGTGATCAGGATATTCCCGTCGTCGCGTAGCGAGGCGTAACGCACGATGTAACCGGAAGTGCCAAACCGGACCACGATTTGCCGGATAGCGGCATCTTCGGTCGACATGCCAAGCTCAGGAAATTCCTGCAATCGATTGATCGCAGTCCAGATGGTCGCCAGTGCGCGTCGCGCAGCGTCGGGATTATTCTGGTCGAGAAAGCTTCGCAAACGCTCGATGTCTTCAACGGCATCGGGCGAAAGCAGAATCATCCGATCTTGCGCGGCGCCGGGCGTGGGAGTTCGTTTGCCGAGCCCCAGCTCTCGACCCAGCTCTTCACCTCGTCAAGTGGAACGGCGGTGCGGGTATCCCTGAAAGCATCGAGCCGCTGGCGGTCCTCGGCGACATCAGGTCCGGCGATATCGACCACCGAGTTCGAGAAGCGCGACGGCTTCAGCGAGCACCGCCGCGACATCCTGTCCGCGCTCCTCAGCCATTTCGCGCAGGCGCGCGTCGGTACCGGCGTCGATCTCCAGCGTGCGGCGGATGATGTTCATGGGCGAAAGGATAGTGGCGCAGGCGCGATTTGTCGAGGCGATTGGCGGTAGGTTCTATCTTGCCAGCGACGCCACCGCCTCGATCTCGATCAGCATCTTCGGGTCGGGCAGCGCGACCACCACGCAGGTGGTGCGGGCGGGATAGGGCGCAGGGCCGAAGGCGCCGGCATAGAGCGCGTTCATCGCGGCAACGTCGGAGGCGCGCGTCAACAGCACGTTGACCTTGACCAGGTCGCGGAAGCGTGCCGCCGGCCTCGTCCAGCACGCGCTTGATGTTGACGACGACGTTCCTGAACTGCGCCTCGAACGTCTCGGGCAGCTCGCGCTTCTCGTCGAAGCCGGGAATGCCGGAGATATAGAGCAGATCGCCGGTGCGCGCGGCAAAGGACAGCGGCGGCGCCTTGACGCCGGGCGGCGGAGGAAAATGCTGGATAGGCATGGGTTCACCGTTGCTGTGGCGTTGCGGGGCGGCGCGGCTTGTGGTCAGGACGTTACGACACGGCGAGGCATATGATCAACTTGCGCCGGGGTTGCGGACCGTTTTCGTGTGCTATGTATCGTGGAATCAAAGCGGCACTCGGCGTTTGAATGACCAGAAAAGACCAACCCCAGGCCGGCGGCGGCTGTCGACCTTGCCGAGACCGCTCGGGTCTCTGTGCCGCGGGAGCCGCAGGAATGTCTGCAGCCGAATTCCGGCGACCTGCTGAGCGATGTCTACTTTCTGGAGCAGCAGATCGCGCGCGAGACGGACGACCGCCTTCGCGGAATCTACGCGCGTTCGACGATCGTGATGAGCTTCGCGACCATCGAGGCGATCACGAACGACGCGCTCGCCACCATCTTTGAGCTGCTGACGGACAGCATTCCCCCAGGCTCCGCCAAACTGCCGCCCTGGTCGTACTTCGTGGGCCGCAGCACCGACCGGATCAAGTCGCTGCTGCGCAGGGGAGCGTTCTTCAGAAGGCAGCGATATGTCCTCGATCAGATCAAGCGGACGACGGGACGGACGATGGACAGCGGCCTGGCAAAGGAGATCGAGCTGCTCAGGAATTTTCGGAACGGGATCGTGCATATGAGCTTCGTCGAGAAGCGCGGCCGCTATGATGCGGTTCTCGACCTCGGCGAGATCGTCGATGTCGCCAGGACCGCCTCGTCCACCGTTCAGGGCTATCTGGACTTCGTGAGCACGGCATTCGCCGAATTGAAACTGCCGATCCGGACGTTTCGCACTTATGGGACGGAGCGTCAGCTGCGCCAGCCTCGCTAGGCAGGCCCGATCCATTCGGCGAGTTCGCGCCACGGCTGCAACGTCCAATGGCCTGACGCCGCGCCTGACGGCGAGGACAGCACGAACACATCGGGAAAGCCGCTCATGGGCGGCTGTCGGCCAAGCGCGATCGCGCGCGTCGGCCGACCATAGAACAGGCTCGCCGCCTTCTTGCTGGTGAACGCGATGGTCTTCGGCCGATAGGTCGCGATCTTGGTCCGGAAACCGCATGACGTCGAAGGATTGCCTGCGCGACCTCGTGATCCATTCCGGCGCCGGATTTCGACAGATCGGTGAAGCCGATGCCGAGTTCGAGCAAGCGCGGCAAACTCGCTCGGCTGATAGCGCCGCGGCGTGATGCCGGCCTCGTGCAGCGCGCGCCAGAAGCGGTTGCCGGGATGCGCGTAATAGTACCCGAGGCCGGCGGAGCGCGTGCTCGCGGCGGTGCCGACGAAGACAAGGCGCAGGTTGGCGCGGAGCTGGTCGGGCAGGCGGTGGTTGTCAGGCGTCACGCTAACGCACAGGCTCCTTGCTACGTGCTTGGCTCACGCTCGCTTCCGCTGTACGGGTCGCGCGGACCATCAGGATGGCGGAATCGGTAGCTGATGCGCCAGCAGTCTGGATTCCATGGGTATTGACCGCCGCAATGGACGTCGACCGGCGACATTTCGCTTCACGCAGACGCTTGCGACATGACCTGAAGAGCGTGTGCGTGCTCACGGGGCAAGTTGGATCCAGCAGGGTTCGCTCACGCTTCCGAGCGCGCCGCCAATCAGCGTCGCCAGAAACGTGACCATGCCGGCGCCGCTGGAATAGCTGCCGTCCCAGACGCCGGAGATTCGGTCTTGCGATCCGATTCGATGGGAATTATTCGGAACGCCCTCTATCTCCGCGAGATACTTCGTGCATGACCTGTCAAAAGGTCGAGACGGTCGGACCTTGTCGGACGAAGAGTCCGTCCCAGGAATTCGGTGACGGATTCGATACTGCGAAACCCATCCCAGGAGATACGGTTGCTACGTCGTCCGATTGAGTTTGTCGCATGAAAATCGACCATGCTTTGCGAACACGACCAGGTCGAGTGCAGGTACCGAAAAGACATCCCAAACACTTATCCGTTAACTCGCTTGCGAAATCTTTCGAGTATCAGGGTCGATGATGCAGCCTTCGCCTTTGGCAACTATGATCACATCTCGCTTGTTTGGATGCGCGATCACCCGATCGCAGGCCGGCCCTCTGGCGCTACCAACAAAATTGCCGACCCATAAATTGCCGTGAGCCGGAAAGAAGCGAACGACGAGGCCCTCGCGATGTTCGCGTGGGCCTAGATGCGTGAATGATATTGCCGGCGGACCATAAGGCGGAAGACCGGGCAATATCTCGAATCGCGACACGGTAGTGTGCCGTCGGAAGACCTCACAACACCCTGTTGCTCTCCTTCACCTTCTCCGCATCGAGATACAGGTTCTCGCCCATCTCCTTGAACTTGGCGCTCATCTGCGCCATGCCGTCTTCGATGGTGCCGCTGATGCTCAGCCCCACCGCCGCCGGATCGTTCAAGGTCGCCGCATAGTCGCGCACGTCCTGCGTGATCTTCATCGAGCAGAATTTCGGGCCGCACATCGAGCAGAAATGCGCGACCTTGTGCGCTTCCTTCGGCAAGGTCTCGTCGTGGAAGTTCTTCGCGGTATCGGGATCGAGGCCGAGGTTGAACTGGTCCTCCCAGCGGAAGTCGAAGCGCGCGCGGCTCAGCGCGTCGTCGCGGAGCTGCGCCGCCGGATGGCCCTTGGCGAGATCGCTGGCGTGCGCCGCGATCTTGTAGGTGATGACGCCGACCTTGACGTCGTTGCGGTCGGGCAGGCCGAGATGCTCCTTCGGCGTGACATAGCAGAGCATGGCGCAGCCGAACCAGCCGATCATGGCCGCACCGATCCCTGACGTGATGTGGTCATAGCCCGGCGCGATGTCGGTCGTCAGCGGCCCCAGCGTATAGAACGGCGCCTCGCCGCACTCCTTGAGCTGCTTGTCCATGTTGATCTTGATCTTGTGCATCGGCACATGGCCGGGGCCCTCGATCATGACCTGGCAACCCTTGGCCCACGCGATCTTGGTGAGTTCGCCCAGCGTCTCCAGCTCGGCGAATTGCGCGCGGTCGTTGGCGTCGGCGATCGAGCCCGGACGCAAGCCGTCGCCGAGCGAGAACGACACGTCATACTTGCGCATGAGGTCGCAGATTTCGTCGAAATGCGTGTAGAGGAAGCTCTCCTTGTGATGCGCCAGGCACCACTTCGCCATGATCGAGCCGCCGCGCGACACGATGCCGGTGACGCGGTTGGCGGTGAGGTGGATGTAGGGCAGCCGCACGCCGGCATGGATGGTGAAATAGTCGACGCCCTGTTCGCACTGCTCGACCAGCGTATCCCGGTAGAGCTCCCAGGTCAGTTTCACGGGATCGCCGTCGCACTTCTCCAGCGCCTGGTAGATCGGCACGGTGCCGATCGGCACCGGCGAGTTGCGCAGGATCCATTCGCGGGTGGTGTGGATGTTGCGGCCGGTCGAGAGGTCCATCACGGTGTCGGCGCCCCAGCGGATCGCCCACACCATCTTGTCGACCTCTTCCTCGACCGACGAGGTCACGGCGGAGTTGCCGATATTGGCGTTGATCTTGGTCAGGAAGTTGCGGCCGATGATCATCGGCTCCAGCTCGGCGTGGTTGATGTTGCAGGGAATGATCGCGCGTCCCCGCGCGATCTCGCAGCGAACGAACTCCGGCGTGATGAAGGCGGGGACCTCGGCGCCAAAGCTCTCGCCGTCGGCAAGTGCGGCTTCGGCGCGCTCGAGCTGTTGCTTGCGGCCGAGGTTCTCGCGCTCGGCGACATAGATCATCTCCTTGGTGATGATGCCGGCGCGGGCAAATTCGAGCTGCGTGATCTTGTGGTCGCCCACGCCCCGCAAGGGCTTGTGATGCGCGGTGAACGATTTGGCCGCATGGGAGGCGCCGACATTGCCGTTGTCTTCCGGCTTGATGGTGCGGCCCTCATATTCCTCGACGCCGCCGCGCTCCTTCACCCAGGCGAGACGATTGCGCGACAGGCCGGCGTTGACGTCGATGGTGACGGTCGGGTCGGTGTAGGGACCCGAGGTGTCGTAGACCGGCAGGTTCGGCTCGCCGGCGTTTTCGCTCAGCATGATCTCGCGGAGCGGCACCTTCAGCTCGGGCGCGGCCTCCGGGTTCGCAAAAATCTTGCGCGAGGAGGGCAGCGGTCCTGTCGTCACGGCGGGAAGGGTCGTGTCCGGATTGGAGCGAATGTTCATGTTATCCTCCTTGTGTATTCGTTCAGGCGGCTTTGGCGGTTTCTGGCCAAGCCATTGTTTGACCCGTGCATCGGGGTCGGCGTTCTGGGTGACGTCGGAAACGACGGCGATGGAATCGGCGCCGGCGGCGAAAATCTCGGCGGCGTGCTCGAACTTGATGCCGCCGATCGCAACCAGCGGAATGTTGCCGACGCGCTTCTTCCACTCGCCGATCTTCGGAATGCCCTGCGGCGCGAAGCGCATCGATTTCAGCGTGGTCGGAAAGATCGGCCCGAGCGCGACGTAATCCGGCTTGGCGGCCAGCGCGTTCGCCAGCTCTTCGTCGTCATGGGTCGAGAGACCGAGCGTCAGCCCGGCGGCGCGGATCGCGTCGAGGTCGGCCTCGGCGAGGTCCTCCTGGCCGAGATGCAGATGCTGCGCATTCGCCTCGATCGCCGCGCGCCAGTAGTCGTTGACGACGAGCTTCGCTCGCGTGCCCTTGATGACCTCAAGCGCATCGACGACGAGCTGCAGCGCGTCGGTGTCGTTCAGATTCTTGGCGCGCAGTTGAATGGTGCCGGCGCCGAGCAGCGCGAGCCGCGCCACCCAGGCGACGCTGTCGACGACGGGATAGAAGCGATCAGGATACGCGTGGCGATCAGGATACGGCATGCCAGAACGGGGTCCCTACGACAG
Organism: uncultured Alphaproteobacteria bacterium; assembly: GCA_963795365.1. Lineage (GTDB taxonomy): Bacteria > Pseudomonadota > Alphaproteobacteria > Rhizobiales > Xanthobacteraceae > Bradyrhizobium. The sequence goes on along the minus strand of CAWCHW010000009.1, from coordinate 500,099 downwards.
GGGTTGACGGAGAAGCGAAATCGCGGGCCTGCATCAGGCCGGCTTCGTAAGCGGCGCGGCCGGCGTCGACGCCGAGCTTGAAGGCGTTGGCCATGGCGACGGGATCGGCGGCTTTGGCGATCGCGGTGTTGAGCAGCACGGCGTCGTAGCCGAGCTCGAGCGCTTCGGCCGCGTGCGACGGCGCGCCGAGACCGGCGTCGACCACCAGCGTGATATCGGGCAGGCGGTCGCGCAGCAGACTCAAGGCGTCCCGGTTGATGATGCCCTTTGCGCTGCCGATCGGCGCGGCCCAGGGCATCACGACCTTGCAGCCGGCATCGACGAGGCGCGTGGCGACGCTCAGGTCTTCCGTGCAATAGGGGAACACCTCGAAACCATCCTTGATCAGGATGGTGGCGGCCTCGACCAGGCCGACCACGTCGGGCTGCAGCGTGTCGTTGTCGGCGATCACTTCGAGCTTGATCCAGCTGGTGCCGAACAATTCGCGCGCGAGCTTCGCGGTGGTGACGGCCTCGCGCACGCTGCGGCAGCCCGCGGTGTTCGGCAGCACGGTGACATCGAGCTCGCGGATCAGCTTCCAGAAGGCATCGCCGGTCTTGCCGCCGGCGGCCTCGCGCCGCAAGGAGACCGTGACGATCTGCGCGCCACTGGCGCGGATCGCGCTCTGCATGATCGCGGGCGAGGGATACAGCGCGCTGCCGATCAGCAGGCGGGATTGGAGAATGTTTTGGAGTAGAAGTTCACCATCAGTGTCTCCGCATCTTGCGGTCTGCTCCCTCTCCCCGCGTGCGGGGAGAGGGTTGGGGTGAGGGGACTCGCCGCGAGGGCGGTGAGAGTAAAGTGCGCGGAGACTCCCCCTCACCCGGATCGCATCTGACGATGCGATCCGACCTCTCCCCGCAGGCGGGGAGAGGTGAAGGAGAATGCGCGCGGCGTTGCCGCATCCTCACCCTCCCTGCCGCGGCGTGATGATCTCGATCTCGTCGCCGGCCTGCAGTCGCGTTTCGGCCCAGCGACCCTTAGGCACGACGTCGTAATTCACTGCGATCGCGAAATGCGTGCCCTCGTAGTCGAGCTCGCCGAGAAGCGCATCGACACTCGCCGACGAAATCTCGCGTTGCTCGCCATTGACGGTCACGCGCATCGCATCACCTCATTGTCGATCACGCCGCGCGCGACATAGCCGAGCGTCAGCTCCGCCAGCGCCGGCGCCAGCAGGAAACCATGGCGGTAAAGCCCGTTCACGGTGATGCGCTGCTGTTCGATGGAGATCCGCGGCAAATTGTCGGGATAGGCAGGGCGCAGCCCCGAGCCGAACTCGACGATGCGTGCCTCGGCAAAGGCCGGATGGACGGCATAGGCCGCGCCCAGCAATTCCAGCGCCGCGCGCACGGACACGCCGGTGTCCTCGCTTTCGATCGAGGTCGCACCCAGCATGAAGCGGCCGTCGCCGCGCGGAATGACATAAAGCGAAAAGCGCGGATGGATCAGCCGCACCGGGCGCGCCAGTTCGACCTCATCCGTCTCGACCACGATCATCTCGCCCTTGACGCCGCGCAGCTCGCTCTCGGCGTCCCGCGCGGCAAGGCCGCGGCAATCGATCACGATGCCGTCGAGGTCGTCAGCATCGGCATCACTGCCGAATTCGATCTTGCCGCCGGCCTTCGTGATCCCTGCGTGCAATTCGGGCAGCACGCGGCGCGGCTCGACATGGCCTTCGTCGGGATAGAACAGGGCGTCGCGAAAGCCCTCCAGCGCGGGTTCGATCTCACGCAGCGCGCGCGCATCCAATCGGCGATGATTTGTCGTGAGCTTCGCGAAGCGTTCGAAGTCGGCGCGGTCGCGCGCATGCGCCACCACCAGCGAACCGTTGAACGGCGTCTGCGGAAAATGCTGCCGCCACAGATCGAGCGAGCGCATGCCGAGCCGGCCGATGACAGGCTCGGAACTTTCGGCCTCGCACCAGGGCGCCAGCATGCCGCCGGCCCAATGACTTGTGGATTGCGTCATCGCGGCGTCACTGCGCTCATGCACAGTGACGGCGTGCCCGGCGTGCGCGAACAACAGCGCATGCCAGCTGCCGGCGATGCCTGCGCCGATGATGGAAACGGGAGAATCCCCGCGTGGGCTTTTAACCTGATACATCCCTGTCCCTTCGCCGGCATGACCCGGATCAGGTTCAAAGGGTCACCGCATACTTGCGGTTTCTCAGCTCTCGCAGGAGCTCCCCTCGGAACGGACCTAATGTAGGCCGATAAGCCTCGGTGTCAACGCGGCTTGGCGCCGTTTGCACCGGGTATGGTGGCCGGCGGACGTGGAACTTTGGCGTCGGCGAGCTTCTTCGTCTTCGTAGGCTTGGATTTGCTGGCGTGCGCGGGCTTGGCGGGCGTGGCCAAGAGTTTCACCGGCGCTTCCGCCGGTTTGGCGGCGACCATTTCTTCCGGCTTGCCGCTATCGCGTGTCGACCGCAGGCGCGGCTTCCTCGGCCGGTGCAGGCTTCTCCTCGACTGTGGCGACTTTCGGCGGTGCAGCGTCGAGGTCGGCCTTGCCCTGCTTCAGATGGTCCAGCCGCTGCTGCTTGGCGACATAATAATAGCCGCCGGCAAAGTAGCGGATGGCGCGGTCGTAGTCACCACCGGCCGCACGATACGCGCCGGCGAGATATTTGACGCCGTAGGTGAGGTTGGTGTCGGGATCGCGCAGGCCCTCGGCGTTGCCGGCGTAGCCGACACCCCTGGCGGTCGCGAGCTTGATCTGCATCAGCCCGATGGTGCCGCCATGCCCGATCAGTTCGGGGTTATATTTGCTCTCGCGCACGATCAGCCGATGCACCAGCGCTTCCGGCACCAGATTGGCCTTGGCGTGCCTGGCGATCATCTTGTCGTAGCGCGCGCGGTCCTGCGCCTGCGCTCCCGATGCAAGCGCAAGCGCCGCCAGCGGCACGCAGGCCAGCCACAGTCGCTTCATCGAGTTTGGCCCCCAAAGCCCGCGCAAATCATGCTTACCGAGAAGGTAATTGCCGGTCTTGCCGGGCGGATGTGGCCAAATCCGGGCATATCCGAGCCGCTGGCCGCCACCAGTTTACGCATAATTATGCGCCGGCGTGGTTCGATCGGGCCGAAACCGGACTTTCTCAATGACCGTCACCGTGACCCATACCGAGGCCGCAGCATCACCTGCGCGCGCGTTGCTGCCGCTATGGGTCGGGATCGGCACTTACGCGCTGTTCCTGCTCGCCGGCAACCGCCTGCTGATCGATCCCGATACGCTATGGCAGATCACGGTCGGGCAGTGGATCATCGATCACCGCGCAGTGCCGACATCAGACGTCTATTCCTTCACCATGCGCGGCCAGCCGTGGATCTCCACGCAATGGCTGGCGCAGGTGATGTTCGCGAAATCTTACGCGCTGTTCGGCTGGAGCGGTCCGGTCGTGCTGGCTGCGAGCGCCATCGCGGCGACGTTTGCGCTATCGGCGAAATTCCTGAGCCGCCGTCTCAGCGACAGCACCACGCTCGTCTTCATCGCTGGGGCACTGGCGCTGACCGTGCCGCATCTGCTGGCGCGGCCGCATGTGCTGGCGCTGCCTGTCATGGTCGCCTGGGTCGGCGGGCTGATCGCCGCCGCCGACAAGCGCGAGGCGCCGTCGTTCTGGTTGCTGCCGCTGATGGCGCTGTGGGCCAATCTGCATGGCGGCTTCGTGTTCGGCGTGATGCTGGTGGCGCCGATCGCGCTCGATGCCGTCCTCGGCGCAGACGCATCGGCGCGCAAGCCACTGCTGTTGCGCTGGGTCGCGTTCGGCGTCGCCGCGCTGGCCGCCTGCTGCTGCACGCCCTACGGCTGGGACTCGCTGCTGGCGTCGCGAAAAATCCTCGAGCTCGGCAGCGCGCTGCCGCTGATCCTGGAATGGAAGCCCGCCGATTTCGGCAGCGTCGGTCCGTTCGAGATCTGCCTGCTGCTCGGCTTCGGGCTTGTGCTCTATCGCGGCGTCAGTCTGCCGCCGATGCGCATCGTGCTGCTGCTCGGCCTGTTGCACATGGCGCTGTCACAGGGCCGCGCCGCGGAAATCCTGGCGCTGGTTGCGCCGATGATTCTCGCCGCGCCCCTGGCGAAACAGATCGGCGGCGCCGAGCTCTCGCATTCGCAAGCGATCCGCACTCCGATGCTCGCCGGTCTTGCCGTCACGCTGGTCGCGGGAACGATCGCTTACGCCAGCGTGCATCCCTTTGCGCCGCATATGCGGGGATCGCCGGTCGCAGCGGTGGCGGAATTGAAGAAGCTCAATGTCAGCCGCGTCTTCAACGATTATGATTTCGGCGGCTTCCTGATCGCCAATGGCGTCGCGCCCTTCATCGACGGCCGCACCGAGCTTTACGGCGAGAAATTCTTTGTCGATCACAATGCCGCCTCCGGCCTGATGGAGCCGGAGAACCTGTTTCGCCTGCTCGATGAGTACAAGATCGAGGCGACCTTGATGCGCACGCAGAGTGCTGCGACCAAATTGCTCGATCATGTCGACGGTTGGCAGAAAATCTATTCCGACGACATCGCGACGATCCATTTGCGTAAGGCGGGTGCGGTGCACACGCGCGAGCCTGCGGTCGACGCAAAGCCGAAAAATTGAATCGAAAAAATTATTGCCGGCAAAATGTCGCGTGGCGCCGCGCGCGATTGTCGTGTAAAAAACTCAATACGCGTGTGTCATGTCGGTTGAGGCGTTGCGGCAGCATCCCTGACTCATTCACGCCACTAAACATCAAGCAAGAAGCAAAGGGAGAGTGCCATGGCTCGTGCCCAGTCATTTTTGCCCAAGCGAAATCCGTGCGCGCAGTGCGGCAAACCAATCGCGATGCCGGAATGGATCGAGCCCGCCTCCGCCGGGCGCACGGCCTATCTCTGGCACTGCTGGGCCTGCGATTACCGCTTCGAGGCGGTCGCGGTCTTCGACGAGAAGGACGTGGAGCAGGAAGCGCTCGCGGCCTGACCTCTCGTTCCAGCGCGGGTTCCCGGAACCCTGATTTTCTGCCGCCTTGCAAAAGCGAAATTGCGGGCTAGCGGCGGAACGTGCGCTTTGCAAGAAAGTTGCTCTCTCATCAATTCTGATTAGGGAGCGACTCCATGTTAGCAAAATACGTCACCGCCGGTATCGCCGGTTCCCTTCTGCTTGCCAGCGCCGCATTCGCGGCTGAGGACAACGCCACCACCACGGCGTCGCCGCCGGCAACTGCCATGCAGAGCAGCGCCAGCAGCAGCTCTTTCCAGGGCGACTGGCGCGCCTCGAAGGTGGTTGGCCTCAACGTCTACAACGAGAAGAACGAGAACGTCGGCTCGATCAACGATCTCCTGATGGAGAAGAACGGAAGCATCAAGGCGGCCGTGATCAGCGTCGGCGGTTTCCTTGGCATGGGTGCACGGCTGGTGGCAGTGCCCTTTGACAAGATCAAGTTCTCGGCCGAACCGATCGCCTATACCGGCGTCGCGGGCGCCCCGAACGCGGGCGGCGCCAGGCCGGCGACGACTACGGGTTCAGCCGCGCCGCAACCGGCGAAGGCCAATCCCTGGTATCCGGATCACGCCTTGATCAACGGGACCGCGGACGAACTGAAGGCGATGCCGGAGTTCAAATACGAGTAACGGCAAAGCTGAATTGAGAATGCCAATGGCCGGATAGCGCAAGCTGTCCGGCCATTTGCGTGTGCCGATATCCTTACCGCGCTACCCCAACGGCAAGCATCGTTCCTCGGACTTCCATGCTAGGCTTGCAACCGGCAGGAGCAACCTGCCTGCTTCAAACCGAATGGGAGGACGTCATGGCAGACAGCGTCTACAAGGTCATCGAACTGGTCGGCACGAGCAAGGAATCCTGGGAAAAAGCCGCGACCGTCGCGGTTGAGCGGGCCGCGAAGACGCTGCGCGATCTGCGTGTCGCCGAAGTCGTCAAGCTCGACATGCAACTCGACGCCAAGGGCAAGGTCGAAGCCTATCGCGCCAAGATCAACGTGTCCTTCAAGTTCGAAGGGTCGTGATCCGCGGCTCCAGCCAACGCGGCAAACAACAACGCGCCCGGTCGTGCCGGGCGCGTTTTTTTGTTTGGGATGCTCTATCATTTTCGTCATGGCCGGGCTTGACCCGGCCATCCACGTCTTTGCTCGCCGCGATAAAGCAAGACGTGGATGCCCGGCACAAGGCCGGGCATGACGAGTGGTTAAATCAATTCGTCTTCACCAGCGGGCAGCCGCCCTTGTCGAGCGGACGGAACGCCTCGTCGCCGGGCACGGTGGCGATCAAATTGTAGAGGTCCCATTCGCCCTTGGACTGCTCGGGCTTCTTGACCTCGAACAGATACATGTCGTGCACCATGCGGCCGTCGATGCGGATTTTGCCGTTCTTGGCGAAGAAGTCGTTGATCGGCGTGGCGCGCATCTGCGCCATCACCTTCGGCGCCTCGTCGGTGCCGACGGCTTCGATCGCCTTCAGGTAATGCATGGTCGCCGAATAGAGGCCGGCCTGGATCATGGTCGGCATGCGGCCGATCTTGTCCATGAAGCGCTTGGAGAAGGCGCGGGTCTCGTCGTTCATGTCCCAATAAAAACCGTCGGTGACGATCAGGCCCTGCGTCGCCTTGATGCCGAGTGAATGCGTATCGGTGATCTCCATCAAGAGCGCGATCATCTTCTGGCCGGCCTGGGTGATGCCGAACTCGGATGCTTGCTTCAGGGCGTTCTGGGTGTCGCCGCCGGCATTGGCGAGCCCGATCACCTTGGCCTTCGAGGCCTGCGCCTGCAGCAGGTAGGACGAGAAGTCCGACGAGTTCAGCGGCGCGCGGACGTCGCCCAGCACCTTGCCTCCGTTCTCCTTGACGACATTGGCGGCATCGCGCTCCAGCGCCATGCCGAACGCATAGTCGGCGGTGACGAAGAACCAGGTGTCCTCGCCGCGCTTGACCATCGCCTTGCCTGCGACGTTGGAGAGCGCATAGGTGTCGTAGGTGTAGTGCACCGTGTTCGGCGAGCAGGCCGGACCCGTGATGTCGGACGAGCCGCCGCCGGAATTGATGTTGATCCTGTTCTTCTCTCTCGTCAGCGCCGAGATCGGCAGGGCGACCGAGGAGGTGGGCACGTCGAGGATCGCGTCGACCTTCTCGTTGTCGTACCAGTTGCGGGCGATGGAAACGCCGACGTCCGGCTTGTTCTGGTGGTCGGCCGAGATCACCTCGATCGGCTTGCCCTTGACCTTGCCGCCGTAATCCTCGACCGCCATCTGCACGGCCGTCAGCGAGCCCTTGCCGGTGGCGTCGGCATAGAGGCTCGACATGTCCGTGAGCACGCCGAGTTTGACCACGTCGTCGGAAATTTGCGCGGAGGCCGTGCCGCTCAACGCGGCGAGCGCGACGCCGGCCGCAAATGCAGTCGTCAATAATTTCATCGTTTCTTCTCCCAGACTTCTTGTTGAGGGCTTCCCGCTTGACGGCCGGTTCTAGCCGCATTTGCCAAGCGCCGCCAAGGGCGGAACCTTAGGGAAAAGGTCGGGGGATGATGAAAATGCAGGCGGTATCTCGTGCCGCGCCGTCGGTCCTTTCCCTCCCCCCGCAGGCGCGCAAGTGCGCTGCCGACTTCGCGGGGGAGGGATCAAGACTGAGCCCGCCCTACAACTCCGGCAGCTTGCTCACGGTGACGTTCATCGCGCCCTGCGCCTCCACGATCACCCGCAGCGTCTTCGAATCGAAGGCGACCTCGGACAGTCCGACGTTATTGATATTTGCGTCGACCCGGACGCCGCTGTCGTTCTTCTGGAATTCGGCGATCGCCTCGGCGATCTTCTGCTGCGCGTTGGCGGCGAACGGTTTCAGGTCGATCGTCGCCTTTTCCATCAGCGCGCGCTGCAAATGCGGCACCACCGCGCGCGCCGCGGCGCCGAGCAATCCGAAGGCCGCTTCGGACTCGACCGCGAGCTCCATGTCGTTCAGCCGCACGGTCTGGTTCTTCTGGTCCAGCACCGGACGGCCCCAGATGTGAACGGTGGCGTCGGCGCCGAACCCGAACCAGCTCTTCTTCTCTTTCGCATGCACCAACAGCGAGATCAGCAGCCGGTCCCCGGCCGCCGCGACATTGGCTTTTTTGACGGTGACGTCGACCGACCCGGAGCCGTCCTCCGGGAATGTCCGCCCGCGCAACTGTCCTTCCAGGATCTTGTCGAGCTCGGTGAACGGCAGGTCGATCGGCACGCCGATGCCGATTCCCGCCGCGGTCGGTGGCACGATCGAGATCTTGTCGGGGAACGGGCAGTTCGGCTTGGTCTCGGTCGGCGTGATGCGGGTCTCGGCCTCGATGCCGACGGTGACGACCACCGCGGTCGCGTTGATGGTCGGCTGCGCGGCGACGGCGCGGATCGGCTTGAGCTCGAGCCAGAGCGGCGGCAGTGACGCCGTTGTGCCCGCACCCTGCAGCGGCATCGAACGACAGGCCTTGGCCCATTGCTCCCGCGCGGTGCGCTCCAGCGTCTTGTCGTTGCGGATGCGCTCACTGACCGCATTGAGCTGCTCGCCCACGGTCTTGTCGATCACAGGCTTGACCTGGGCGGGCACGTTGACCCGCGCGCCGGCGAGCACCAGGCTGGTGTCGCCGAGAATGACCTGCGCGCCGAAATTGGGCTCGACGTGCCAGGTTTGCGCCAGCTTCGGCCGGATGGTGATGACGACATTGCCGCGGATCTCGGCGCTGGCGTTGATCGCTTTGATGTTGACGCTGCCGATGCGCTTGGCGGCGTCGGCGCCGAGCAGCCCGCCGATGGCGTCGCCGACCGCGCCGGTCGCCTTCGAGGTCAGCGAGCCCGTGACGTTGAGCTTGCCGTTGATCGGCGTCGTCAGCGACAGCACGTCCTGGGTGCCCGTTGCGAGGATCGGTCCGCGCGAGGCGGTCCAGCCGATGTCGGCATCCTGCAGCAATTGCGACACCGGGTTGTCGGCCTTGCCCGCGAAGTTGCGCGGCGCGGCGCGCTCGGCAGCCTCGCGAATGGCGGTGAGCGAAATCGCCACCGGTGCAATCACCACCGAACTGCGCGGCGCAGTCGGCAGCGGCGGCAATTGCGCAAGCTGCGGCGTCGTGAGCCTGGCGCGCGGCGACAGCCAGTCCATCGCTTTCAGGCTGACGAAAAACGAGACGGCGACCACGACGACCCCGAGCAGGATCGTTCTCGGCCGCACCGGCAGTTCCGGTAGTTTCATCGTCCCCCCGGACTTATCGAAGCCGGGAGTCTACAGGGCAGGGTGAGCCGATGCTAGGTGATGGAACCTTAAAACGAAATGGCTCCGGACCATGCCGGAGCCATTCGCGTTTCTTAAGAGAAGTTAATGTCAGCGAACGGCGGTCGCCGAGATCGGCGCGGCGCTCGTTCATCGGCAACACGACCACCTTGGTGCCCACCTTGACGCGCGAGTAGAGGTCGCTGACGTCCTCGTTGGTGAGGCGGATGCAGCCGGACGATACATGCGTGCCGATCGTTCCCGGCGCGTTGGTGCCGTGGATGCGATACACGGTGCCGCCCAGATACATGGCGCGGGCGCCGAGCGGGTTGCCGGGGCCGCCGGCCATCTGGCGCGGCAGATAGGGCTGGCGCTGGATCATCTCCGGCGGAGGGGTCCAATCCGGCCACTCGGCCTTCTTGGTGATCGACTGGATGCCGGACCAGGTGAAGCCGTCGCGGCCGACGCCGATGCCGTACCGCATCGCCTGGCCGTTGCCCATCACGAGGTAGAGATAGGTGTTCGGCGTATCGATGATGATGGTGCCGGGCGCTTCGCGGCCCGTGTAGCTCACGACCTGGCGGCGAAGACGAGCGGGCAGTTCGACCGTGCCGCTCTCATCGTCGGACGGCGCAACGACGGCCGGCGGCGGCGCATATTGCGTCTGCGGCACGACGAAGAACGGGAAAAGCTGGGTGGGCGGTGCGGCCACGGCGGAAGTCGAAAAAGCCATGGTGCCGAGCGCGAGCGCAACCGCGGTGCGCGAGGTAAGCTTGAACATTTGTCGTCCCCTGTAAGAAGCGCCTTATCGATTGGCTTTTTTGTCCCAGCCAATTCGTATCCACGCTCGTTTCATTAACGATCAAAGGTTTCGGGACGTTTGCTTCAAAGGCCTAAAACGGTTTCGTCGCCTTAAGGAATTGTTTCATGACGGTTTCGTGGCTGCTTCGGCGTGGGCCGTCCCAACAAAGATTCTGCAACAAATTCATGATGTCACACGCCTGATACATCCATGCCCGATTTTGCGTAGCCGAGAATCATTCGAACGCTCGGACATGGCAGATGCGGATTTTAATCGCGACCGATGCCTGGCATCCGCAGGTGAACGGCGTGGTGCGCACGCTCACCTCGTTGGCCCTTGCGGCCTCCAATCTCGGGGCCGACGTGGCGTTTTTGACCCCCGACGGCTTCCCCTCGGCAGCCGTGCCAACTTATCCGGGCCTGCGGGTGGCGCTGCCCAAGGGCGGTGAGATCGCCCGGCGTATCGAGGCGGCCGCGCCCGACGCCATTCATATCGCGACCGAAGGTCCGATCGGCTGGTGGGTGCGCGCCTATTGCCGCCGCCATGGCCTCGCCTTCACCACCTCCTACACCACGCGCTTTCCGGAATATGTCGCAGTGCGCACCGGCATCCCCGAGAGCTGGGGCTACGCCGTGATGCGGCACTTCCACAACGCCGCCGCGGTGACCATGGTCGCCACGCCCTCGTTGCGGCAGGAGCTGGCAGGGCGCGGCTTCACCAAGCTCGGCGCCTGGACCCGCGGCGTCGACACAAAATTGTTTCATCCCGACAATCCGGCGACGCTGGATTTCCCCCGGCCGATCTTCATGACGGTCGGCCGCGTCGCGGTCGAGAAGAACCTCGAAGCGTTCCTGTCGCTCGATCTTGCCCGGCACCAAGGTGATCGTCGGCGACGGTCCGCAGCGCGCGGAATTAGAGCGGCGCTTTCCGGATACAAAATTCCTCGGCGAAAAGACGGGCGAGGAACTGACCTCGCTGGTATCGGCCGCCGACGTGTTCGTCTTCCCAAGCCTGACCGACACCTTTGGCGTCGTGCAGCTCGAAGCGCTCGCCTGCGGCACGCCGGTCGCGGCGTTTCCGGTCACCGGTCCGCTCGACGTCATTGCCGATCATCCGATCGGCGCGCTCGACCGCGATCTAAGCGCCGCGTGCTTGCGCGCCTGGACCATGTCGCGTGCCACCTGTCGCAGCTTTGCGCTGGAGCGTTCCTGGGAGAACTGCGCACGGCTATTCATCAACCATCTTGCGGTGCTGCAGCCGGCACGTAGCCCGCGTCCTGCGCCGGTGCTTGCTGGCGTGCGCGGCTGATCCATTCATACAACGAGAGCGAAAGAGACCATGGCACAAATCATGAAGCTGGACGGTGCGGGTGAGTTGGATTTCGATCGTGAGTCGGTCGAGCAGGCGTACGATCGATGGGCGCCGATCTACGATCTCGTGTTCGGCGGCGTGTTCTCCAAGGGCCGCGATGCGGCGATCGAGGCCACCAACAAGCTCGGCGGCCGCGTGCTCGAGGTCGGCATCGGCACCGGCATCTCGCTGCCGCTCTATGCGCCGCATGTCCGCATCTTCGGCACCGACATTTCGGAAGCGATGCTGAACAAGGCCAGGCGCCGCGCCGCCGAGCTCAAGCTCAAGAACGTCGAAGGGCTTGCGGTGATGGACGCCGAGAAGCTCGAATTTCCCGACGACTGCTTTGACGTCGTGATGGCGCAATATGTCGTGACCGCGGTGCCCAATCCCGAAGCCGCGCTCGACGAGTTTGCGCGCGTGCTGCGCCCGGGCGGCGAACTGATCATTCTCACGCGCGTCAGCGCCGATGACGGCGTGCGCCGCGTGATCGAGCAGTCCCTGCAGCCGATCGTCACACGTCTCGGCTTCCGCACTGCCGAGTTCGGCTGGTCGCGCTACTTGAAGTGGCTTGCTGGCGCCGAAAGCATGGAGCTCGCCGAGCGCCGCTTGATTCCGCCGATGGGCCACTTCTCGCTGGTGCGCTTCCGCAAGGTCGAGATCGCAGCCGCCGCGTAGATCAAAGGCGCTTCCTGTCACATATGACAGTCTCATGACATCTTGATGATGTCACACACGGGACATTGAAATCCTGTACAACGAATCGACTCACCTTCCTGGGGAAGACCATGATCGAGAATTTCCGCGAGCAGTTGCGTATCCAACGCTGGGACGACCATCGCTTCTATCATCACAGCCGGATCAATCAGAGCCTGCACTTCGTCAGCGCAGTGAGCTTCATGGTCGGCTATGTCATGATGTTCTTCGATCCCATGATGTCGGCGCTGATCGGCTGGCTGGTCTCGATGACCTCGCGCCAGGCCGGCCACTTCTTCTTCGAGCCGCGCGATTACGATCATCTCAATCAGGCAACGCACGAGCACAAGGAAGAGATCAAGGTCGGCTACAATCTGCGCCGCAAGGTGGTGCTGATGACGATCTGGGCCGCGTCGCCGCTGGTGCTCTATGTCGATCCGACCCTGTTCGGCCTGTTCACGCCATGGGCGTCGCCCGCGGACTTCATGCGGCAGGTCGCCAAGATCTGGCTGGTGGTCGGCGTCGGCGGCCTCTTGTTCCGCACCGTCCATCTGTTCTTCATCTACAATGTCGAAACCGGCCTCGTCTGGATGACCAAGATCCTCACCGACCCCTTCAACGACTTCAAGCTCTACAAGAGCGCGCCGCTGGCGCTGCTGCGCGGCGAGCTGATCGATCCGGGCCTGGACATCATCGAGCACAACGAGCTGCAAGAGAAGCTCGCCTGATCGTTGAAGCGATGTCCTTGGTGCTCGTCATGCCCGGCCTTGTGCCGGGCATCCACGTCTTGGGGTCTCGTCATTGCGAGCGAAGCGAAGCAATCCAGATTTTCTCAGCAGAGGTGGTTCTGGATTGCTTCGTCGCTGACGCTCCTCGCAATGACGAATTACCGCCCGAACTTGCTCGCGAGCATCTCTTTCAGGATCTGGCGGCGGATCGCCTTGTTGGTGAGGCCGGGCGTATGCCACCACCAGCCGTCGGCCTTCATCTTCTCCGCTGCCGTGACGAAGCGCTTCGCGACCTCGGCGAAATCGCCATCGTTGTAGTTCAGGCTGAAGATCAGCCGTCCCGTGCCGACCCAGCTCAGCGCGATGCCCTCAGTGCGCAGATAATATTGCAGCATCCAGTTGTAGCGCGACGGTGTGGTGTAGCTGACCGTCCAGATCGAGGACAGATTGTCGACCCGCACCGGCAGATCGGCGGCGCTCAGCATCTCGTTGAGTTCGCGGGCGCGGCCGTTCCAGATGTCGTCGAGCCCGTGATAGACCGCGCGGAAATTCGGGCTGGCGAGCCGGCTCAAAAATTCGTCCATCGCCGTCATGACATAGGGATGCGCGTTGAAGGTGCCGCGCGCAAAGCAGATATCGGCGGGTCGGTCGTCGCGGAAGCGGCGCATCAATTCGCGCTTGCCGCAGACCACGCCGATCGGCAAGCCGCCGGCGAGGCTCTTGCCGTAGGTGACCATGTCGGCTGTGACGCCGAAATATTCCTGTGCGCCGCCGGGCGCGAGCCGGAAGCCGACGAACACCTCGTCGAAGATCAGCACGATGCCGCGTTCGGTGCAGACGTCGCGAAGTTTCTTCAGCCATTCGCCATAGGCCGCGCGATCAAAGTTCGCGCTCCGCGACGAATTGACCAGCGCGGAATTGCCGGGCGCGTTGCCGTTGGGGTGCAGTGCCTGCAACGGATTGACCAGCACGCAGGCGATGTCGCGGCGCGTGCGCAAGACATGCAGCGTTCGCTCCGACATTTCGGCGAGCGTATAAGTCTCGTGCGGCGACACCGGATTGCCGACGCCGGGCTGCACGTCGCCCCACCAGCCGTGATAGGCGCCGGCAAAGCGCACCAGATGGGTGCGGCCGGTATGGTAGCGCGCGAGCCGCACCGCCTGCATCACGGCTTCGGTGCCGGACATGTGGAAGGAGACCTCGTCGAGCCCGGAAATCTCGGTCAGACGCCGCACGTTCTCGGTCACGACCGGATGGTAGGAGCCGAGCACCGGACCGAGCGCGTGCGCGCGCCTCTCGGAGATCTCGATGCACTCCTTGTAGAAGTCGTTGCCGAAGATGTTGACGCCGTAGGAGCCGGTGAGGTCGTGGAAGACATTGCCGTCGATGTCGGTGACGGTGACGCCGGACGACGAGGCCATGAAAGCGCCGACGCCGAGGTTCTCGCGCACCAGGGCGCTGTACTGGAACGGCACGCGGTAGGCGCGGGTGAATTGCAGGTCGGAGATGTGCTCGGCCGCTTCCGCCGTCATCTCCCGGCCCTTGGCGAAGCGCTGCTTGTACGTTGCTGCCAGCGCAAAGAAGCCGTCCTGGCGTTTGGTCGCCACATCCGCGGGCGCGCCGTCGGAGCGGAAGAAGTCCTCGATGCCGAATTCGTAGAACGGGATCAGCCGCGCCACCCGGCGCGACATCTTCGAGTGTCCGGTCAGCGACCGGTGCTTCGCCCGCGACAGCTCGATCCTGGCCTTGACCTTCGGAGCCACCGCTGCGGTCGCCGCCACCGCGCCGGCGGCCAGCGAGAGAATTGGAAGAGACGAATCCATGACCACAGCGCTAACCAGTCCTCCTGACAGATTCATGACAGTCAAAAGCCTGATCGCCAGTTTCACCCAGCAGGAAGACCTCAACTTCCTGCTCACCAACCGTATTCCGCGCGCTGCCCTGACCCGGTTCATGGGCTGCGTTCAGCAAGATCGAGAACCCGCTCGTCCGGGACTTTTCGATTCTGTGCTGGAAGCTGTTCTCCGATCTCGATTTGTCGGAGGCGAAGAAGACCCATTTCAGGAGCCTGCACGACTGCTTCACCCGGGAGCTGAAGCCGGGCCTGCGGCCGTTCGAGGCAGACCCGAACGTGGTCGCGAGCCCCTCGGACGCCATCGTCGGCGCCCACGGCAGCATCCGCGACGGCGAACTCTACCAGATCAAGGGCGCGCCTTATTCGCTGCTCGACCTCGTGGGCGACCCTGCGCTGGTGGAGCAGCACCGCAACGGCAAGTTCGTCACCTTGCGGCTGACGTCGAGCATGTATCATCGCTTCCACGCGCCGCACGACTGCCACATCGAGCGGGTCACGCTTGATCCACGGCGACGTCTGGAACGTCAACCCGATCGCGCTGAAGCGGATCGAGCGGCTGTTCTGCAAGAACGAGCGCGCGGTGATCCGCACACGGCTCGCGGGCGGCGAGGCGTTCACGCTGGTGCCGGTCGCGGCCATTCTGGTGGCCAGCATCCGCCTGCATTTCCTCGATGTCGTGCTCAACGCCGGCACGCGCGGGCCGATCGACTATCCCTGCGATGTCGACGTGCGCAAAGGCGACGAACTCGGCTGGTTCGAGCATGGGTCGACCATCATCCTGCTCGCGCCCGCGCATTTCGAATTTTGCGACAATGTGAAAGACGGCGACCGTATTTTTGCGGGGCAGCCTCTGTTGAGGAAGGTTTGAGCAATTCCTCGATTTCAACTTGACGCGCGAACCGGGAGAGACGATTCAATTCGAGCGCTCAGGAAAAATTGGAATGGCAAGAGCATCGATGCTGGCGGCGGGCGGGATTGTGCTGCGGCGGGAGCAGCCGCCGCGCGTCGCATTGGTGCGCCTGCGCAAGCGCGACGAATGGGTGCTGCCCAAAGGCAGGCTCGACCATGGCGAGACGCCGCGCGCGGCCGCGCGGCGCGAGGTGCTGGAGGAGACCGGTCACGATGTGACCGTGCACGAGTTTCTGGGCACGCTGGTCCATGAATCCGGCGGTCGCTCCAGGGTGGTGCATTACTGGCGGATGGAAGCCGGCGCCGAGCAGGTGCGCGAACTGACGAGCGATGTCCGCGCGGTCGAATGGTTGCCGCTCGACGCGGCGGTGGCGCGGCTGTCGCGCGGCTACGAGCGCGTGTTCCTCGAGAATGTCGGGCCGATCGCGATGAGCGCGATGGCGCGGCAGCTGAAGGAGCGGGCCAAGCGCCGCGAGGACGCCGTCGCGGTGCCGCAGCTTCCATTCTCGGAACTTACGCCGGTGCCGCAGCCGCTCGAACCGGCAGCAATGGCCGAGACGGAGATTGCGCTATCGCCGGATGAAGCGGAACGTTCCGAACCCGAAGCGTTGCAAGCCGGCGATGGCGAGGCCATGCCGCCGCGGCACCAGCGCGCCAGCTTTGCCGAGCGCGTGCGCAACTGGCTCGGCGGCGACGCGTGAACAGGCGGCGCTCTCCTACCACATCAATCGCGTATTAGCGCCGCTTCTTCTCGGGCGGTGGCGGCTTGCCTTTCGGCAGTCCGGGCAGTCGCGGACGTAATCCACCGGGCCGGCCCACGCCGGGCGGCGTGCCCGGTGCTGCGCCAGTCCGCGGTCCAACGCCGGGCGCGCCCGGTGTCGGCGGTGCGCCGGGTGTGCGCGGCAGCGCATTGGGCTGCGCGGTGCCTGATGGAGCGGCGCCTGCGGGAGCTTGGCCCGGCCGCGCGGGCGCACCGGGCTGTTGCGGCGCGCCCGGCTGTTGCTGACCTTGCCGGTTCGGCGTGCCCTGCCGTTGTGGCGTGCCGGGTTGTTGCTGCTGGCCCTGGCGATTGGGCGCGCCCTGTTGACCCGGACGATTGTTCGGCGTGCCGGGTTGCTGCTGGCCGGGACGTCTTTGTTGCCCGGGCTGCTGCGGTCGCGCCGGATTGCGATACTGCGGATTGGCGCGGCGGAAGGCGCGCTGCTGGGTGACGATTTGCCGGCCGACAGTCTGCGTCGCGTGCAGCTGGCGCACGAAACCCTGGTCGCGCGTGGCCTGCTGCGGCGAGATCGCAAGTGGCACCGCCGCAAAGCGCGCACCACCCGGGCCGCCGCGGATCGCAAAGCCACTCGCGCCTGTCGTCAGCGCGCCGAGCCGCCGTCCCTGCCGGTCGTTGACCTCGATCTGCCCGACGTGTCCGTCGGCATCAGGATAGAGCTTGATGTTGTTGGCGGTCGTGGCGGCAGCGCCGCCTTCCGGCACCTCGACGAGGCCGGTGGTGCCGCGAATGCCGAGGGCTGCGGTCGGCGTCGTGATCTGCATGCTGCCGGTCTTGGCGACCGCGGCGGCGGCAAAGGCGACCGTGCCCTTGGCGATGTCGAAAATTCCCGAATTGGTCTTGCCGCCGTCTTCATAGACGTAGTTGTCGACGGTGACCTGAGCGTTCGCTTTCAGCGTGAAGGTGGTGGCGTCGTTGAAGGTGATGCCGAGCGAGGAACTCGCAGCCGTCGCAACCACATCGTTGAGGTAGATGTCGTCCTTCAGCTGCAGCGGCGTGGCGGTGTTGTTGCGGGTGACAGTAGCGCTGCCGGTCAGCGTCGCGACATTGCCGATCGGCTCGTCGCTTGCAGCCTGTTGATCGGTGGCCGCAGGCGGCGCCTGCGTCGCATTCGGTTGCGTCCCCTGCGCCCATGCGCTCGATCCAAGGACAAGGAGCAGCGGAAGCGCCAATGCGAGCCGGTACGGTGTCACGATAGGGTATCCAAAGGGCGGACAGGGATTTCAGCGTCGCGTCGCTGAATGACGAATGAACAGGGCCGCCATCTGACGCATTAAAGCGGTCACGCGCAAGCCGTGTCGGGTGACGGTGGCGAGAAGAAAAAACGCCTCACGGTGGACCGTGAGGCGTGTCAAGTCTGGGGAGGAGACGCCCGATAAAATCTAGCTGATGCGCTTCCAGGTCTGGCCGCCGCAGAACATGCCGCCGAAGGCGCAGCCCTGAACCTTGAGAATGTTCGATCCCTTCATCGCGATGATGGAGTCGTAATCCTTGCCGCTGTCGGGGTCGTGGATGCGGCCGGTCCACTTCGACCCTTCGGACTTCATGTTGATCAGGATGCGCTCGCCGGTGTTGACGGCATAGCCGCACAGATTGGCGCCGCACTGTTCGACGCGGACATTGCCCTTGTTCTCTTCGGTCGCCCACACGCCGAGCGGCGAGTTCGCGACCTGGACCGGCGCGGCGACGGGCGCCGGAGCCGGTGCGGCCGCGATGGGAGCAGGCAACGGCGCTGGCGTGGTCGAGGCCAGTTGCTCCGGCTGCGGTGCGGGTGCAACGGGAGCAGCTGGGGCCACAGGCGCAGTCGTCGCGACCGGTGCGGGAGCCGGGGCTACCGGCGCGGCGACGACGGGAGCAGGCGCTGGCGCGGCCGGC
Source organism: uncultured Alphaproteobacteria bacterium (assembly GCA_963795365.1). Classification (GTDB taxonomy): domain Bacteria; phylum Pseudomonadota; class Alphaproteobacteria; order Rhizobiales; family Xanthobacteraceae; genus Bradyrhizobium. Next base: position 481,865 of record CAWCHW010000009.1, on the reverse strand, counting down.
GCAGCAGCGACGTCGTCATCATCGTCCTTCTTCGAACCAAAACCCTTGGCGTTGAATTTCGAGGTGTTGACGCCGGTAATCTTCAGGCAGTCCAGCGACGCGCAGTTCCTCGGCGCGTCGATGTGGATCTTCTGTCCGTCGATCACGAAGGAAATGCCGTTGCCGGCATGGGCGGCGGTGCTGGCCATCAAAAGGGCGGCGGCGAGATAAAGCGTTTTCATGGTGGTCTCCATCGGCAGGCTTGTTGAGTTGCCGTGGACCGTACGCGCCTGCGCCCCGAGGCTCTGTGACTAACGTCACAAGAGATCGCGCTGCCGCGCCCTCACGTTCGCGTGACTCAAATCACAGTCAGAGCAGCCAATAAGAGCGACCTTGCTCGGGACACGCGGGGAGGATCCCATGAAGCGAATTTCATATGCCATTTTGCTGACGCTGCTCAGTTCGACCGCGCACGCGAGCGGCTATTCGTTCTCGATCGGCGGACATCATATTTACGTCGAAGCCGGGCGGCACTGCCGCTCGCTGTCCTGCGTGTCCTGGTCGGATTCAGGGACACGCCGCTCGCATCGCGACGACGACGAAGTGGCAATGCCCGCACCAGCGAAGCCGGTGGCGCCCGTCTGTCCGCCGGTTGCGGCACCGGCTCCCGCTGCTGCGGCGGTGCCACTCGCACCGCAAACCACAGCGCCGCGAACTGCGCCCGCGCCCGTCGCGCCGGCGCCCGTGCCGGCGGCTCCGCCCGCACCTGTCAGGGTACAGGTCACACCAGCTCCGGTCGTGCCCGCGCCTGTTGTGCAGCCCGCGCCCGTCCAGGCGCCGGTGAAGCCGGCTGTCGTGGTGCAAGCGCAAGCGCCGTCCACCGTCGGGCTTGCCGCGGCCAATGCGCAAGCTGCGCCGAAGGCCGAAGCCGTCGTCGGCAAGCCAAAGGAAAAAACAACCGTCGAGGCCACCGTCGCCGACAAGCCGGTCGAGACGCCGGACTGGGCCAAGGATTGGTCGCCGAAGGAGAAGCCCGCACCGAAGCCGACGCACGTGGTCGCACGCGAGGATGATTCGCCGCTTGGTGATTGGCAGACCGAGGGCAAGAAGGGCCTGGTGCGAATCGAGACATGCGGCGCGGCGCTGTGCGGCTATCTCCTCAACGAGACCACCAACACCACAGGCGAGACCGTGCTCAGCAACATGAAGGCGAAGACGGATGCGCAATGGGCCGGCGACATCTACAGCCGTGCCAGCGGCAACACCTATTATGCCAGGATGACTTTCAAGCAGCCCGACACGCTGCGCGTCGAGGCCTGCGCGATCGGCCGCTTCTTCTGCTCCGGCAACGACTGGACGCGCGTGCCGAAATCGGACGAGGTCGTGACCTCGCGCGATCTGCCGGCATCGCCGAAGTCATGACGCCAAAATGAGAAAGCCCGGCGGTGATGACACCGCCGGGCCGAACTTCTCGGATGGACGTGAGTATCAGCCGAACACGCCAAGGATGATGGCGCCGACAAACGCGAACGCGACATACGCGGTCACGACACTCAGCCTGCTGACGGTCATGGGACGCTCCCTGTTCACGTCACTGCCCGCATCTAACGCCGACATTTACCAAGCGGTTCCGGGCGGAAAAAGTAAGACTCGCTGTCCGTGCATCGCGGAATCCGCTGATCACGTGGTTAAAAACTCGTGAAATCAACATGTTGAAGAGTCCTTAAGGTAATTCGTCGAACGTGGGCGGATGGCGCGTGGAGTTCGTTTGTATCTCGTCGGCTCCGTCGTCCTTGTCTCGTTGGCGGGTTGCGGCCGCGGATTTTTTCAATCCGCCGAGCGCGAACCGTGGCGTGCCGAGGCCGAGATCGCCTGCCTGAAATCCGGCGCGGTCAAGGAAACCGCCGAGGTCGTCCGCGTCGAGCCGATCGCGGGGCCCGGCATGTGCGGCGCCGAGTTTCCGCTGAAGGTCGCAGCGCTCGGCGAGAGCTCGTCGATGTACGGTTTTGCCGATGACGATCTGCGGCCGCCGGCGCCGATCGGCAACCAGCCGCGCTGGCCGATCCAGCAGCCGCCGCCTCCGGGCTATCCGCAGAATAATTATCCGCAATCGTCATACCCGCCGCCATCGAGCGGTCCGCGCAACTATCCCGAGACCGCGGTGCGCCAGCCAAACTATGGCGCGCCGTCAGGTCCGATCTCGCTGACCGCGCCAGGGGTCGCCGACCGGCAGGATGACGAGATCAATCTGCCGGCCGAAGGCGCGCCGTCGCGCGGCGCGATCACGCGTGCGCCTTATCCCGCGCCGCCGGCCTATCCGCAGAGCGGATATCCGCAATCGCCCGCTCCGCAGCGCGACAGCGCGCCGTACTCCTCGCGCACGGACATGCCGCCGGGCACGCCGCAGCGGCTCGGCCCCGGACCCGCGCAGGGCAATCCCGTCAGTTCGTTCGGCTCGGTGACGCTGAAGCCGACCGCGACTTTGGCCTGCCCGATCGTCTCGGTGCTCGACCGCTGGATCGCAGACTCGGTGCAGCCGGCGGCGCAGCGCTGGTTCGGCGCGCGCGTGGTCGAGATCAAGCAGATCTCCGCCTATTCCTGTCGCGGCATGAACGGCAATCCGAGCGCCCATATCTCCGAGCACGCCTTCGGCAATGCGCTCGACATCGCCGCTTTCACGTTGTCGGACGGCCGCCGTATCAGCGTGAAGGACGGCTGGCACGGTCTGCCGGAAGAGCAGGGTTTTCTGCGCGACGTGCAGGGCGCGGCGTGTCAGCAGTTCAACACCGTGCTGGCGCCGGGCTCCAACCAGTATCACTACGATCACATCCACGTCGACCTGATGCGTCGCGCCAGCCGCCGCGTGATTTGCGAGCCTGCGGCTGTCTCGGGCGAGCAGATCGCCGCGCGCGCGGGAGGACGCAACCCCTACGCCTCGTCGCGCGATCCTTATGTCACCGGCTCGCTCGGCGGCAGCGCGCACAAGCACAGGAGCGCAACGTCGAAGGTCAACGAGGAAGACGAGTTCGAGGACGAATAAGTCCCTCTTCGTCATGGCCGGGCATAGCCGTTCGAAGAACGGCGTCGCTTCGCTCGCCTATGACCCGGCCATCCACGTCTTGTTGTCGCAAAAGAGAAAAGACGTGGATGCCCGCGACAAGCGCGGGCATGACGAGTTAAAATTGAATCATCAGCGCCGCCAGCGCCAGCAGCAGCGCCGGGATCATCACGATCCAGCCCAGCTTCAGGAATTGCCACGCGCTGACGTGAATCGCCTCGCGGCGCAGCGCGACCAGCCAGAGGATGGTGGCGAGCGAGCCGGTCACCGACAGGTTGGGCCCGAGATCGACGCCGATCAGGATTGCGGCCGTGACCTGCTGCGGCAGGTGATCGCTCGCGGCAACCGATCCCGCGAGCAATCCGACCGGGAGATTGTTCGCGACATTGTCGGCAAGCGCGGTCGCAATCCCGACCAGCCACATCGCTTTCGTCGGCGACTGCGCGACCGCCTGATGCAGCAGCGCGCTCAACTCCGCGATCACGCCGGTCTTGACCAGCGCCTCCACCATCACGAACAGGCCCGCAACCAGCGGCAGCACGCCCCAGGCAATGTCCTTTACGAGCGGCAACGGCGATTGCCGATCCAGCACCAGCACCGCGGCTGCGGTGATGACGCCGCACAGGAAGGTCGGCAGGCCCAGCGGCACGTCGAGCGCCGAGGCCGTGACCAGCACGATGCCGATCGCCGCAATGCCCCAGGCGGTGAGCTTGCCGCCGAAGCTGAGCTTCGGCCGCGGCACCTCGCGCGCGAGATGCTCTTCGGCGAGCGCACGGCGCAGCGCCACGCGGAGCACGATGTAGGTGACGACGATGGACGCAACAGATGGCAATGCGAATTGCCGCAGCCAGTCGAGAAGATGCGGCATGTGCGCGCCGTAGACCACGAGGTTGGCCGGATTGGAAATCGGCAGCACGAAGCTCGCGGCGTTGGCAATGAAGGCGCAGACGAACAGGTAGGGCAGGGGCGTTGCCCCCGCGGCGCGGCTCGCGGCATACACCGCGGGCGTCAGCACGATCGCGGTGGCGTCGTTGGAGAGAAACGCCGTCACCAGCGTGCCGACGCCGTACACCAGCAGGAACAGCCGCTGCGGCGAGCCGTGCGCATGTTCGACCGCAAGCGCCGCGAGCCAGTCGAAAAAGCCTTCGCGCCGTGCCAGCTCGGCGATCAGCATCATGCCGGTCAGGAACAGATAGACGTCGACGCCCTTGCGCATGCCATTGAGCGCATCGCCAACCGGCAATAGCCGCAACGCGACCAGCAGCACTGCGCCCGCCACTGCCCAGATTGCTTCGGGCCAGTGAAAGGGGCGGGCGATCACGCCGAGCGTGGCGAGGATGATGATGGCCCAGGCCAGCACATGGTCGGTCGGCAAGCTGGTCACGCTCATCGAGGAGATCATTCGGCCGCGACGGGTTGGCGCGGCAAGTGGCGGGAGTGGCGCGTGTCGGAAACGCGGGCGGGGAAGGCCAGACCAAACACGAGAAAGCCCATCGCCGCAATGGCGCCGAGTGCGAGAAAGGCGGCGCTGTAACCGGCTTTCACCACGACGATGCCGGCGAGCGCGGTCGACAGCGCAGCGCCGATGCCTTGCGCGGTGGCGACCGCGCCCTGTGCGAGGTTGAAGCGCCCGGTGTTGCGCATGAGGTCGGCGACGATGACGGGAAAGATCGCGCCGTAGATGCCGGCACCGATGCCGTCGAGCAGTTGCACGCCGACCAGCCATGCCGGGTTGTCCGAGAATGTATAGAGCGCGCCGCGCAGCGGCAGGATCGCCAGCGCCGCGAGGAAGAAGCGCTTGTGGCCCCAGGCGTCGGCCTTGGCGCCGGTCAGCATCGCCACCGGCACCATCACGGCTTGCGCCGCCACGATGCAGGCCGACATCAGGCTGGTGCCGAGATTCTTGTCCTGCAGCGCCAGCTTCTGCCCGACCAGCGGCAGCATCGCCGCATTCGACAGATGAAACAGCATCGCGCACAGCGCGAAGATCAGCAGCGGGCGACAGGTCAGCAGCACGCTGAGGCCGGATGGCTGCGCGTGATCGGCATCGTCGGCTTCCGCGCCATCCAGGCCGCGCGCGAGATCGTGGTCGATGGTCTCTTCGGGGATCGCGAGCACGCTCACGACGCTCGCGAGCGACATCGCCGCCAGCAGATAGAACACCACGGTTGGACCGAACAGATACGCGCTGCCTCCGGCGATCGTCGCGGCGACTGCATTGCCGGCGTGATTGAAGGTCTCGTTGCGGCCGATCCGCCGGGTAAAGCCGCGGTGGCCGGCAACGCCGAGCGACACCGCCGCAAGCGCCGGCGGAAAGATCGCGCCGGCCGCATGCGCGAGCCCCTGGCTGATTGCGACCGGCCAAAAGTCCGCAAGCAGCGGCAGCGCAAGCGAGGCCGCCGTGACGATGATCGCCGCAACCGCCATCACGAGCCGCTTTGCCCGGATCGCGTCCACCAGTGCGCCGGCGGGAGTCTGCGCCGCGATGCCGGCAAAGCCTGCGACCGCCATCACCACGCCGATCCGCGCCTCGTCCCAGTGCTGCTCGGTCAGGAGGTAAATCGCGAGATAGGGCCCGAGTCCGTCGCGGACGTCGGCAAGGGTAAAATTGGCGGCATCCAGGGCACGATACGCCCGCCGCTTGAGATTGCCGCGCTGCGGCATCGGTGCCCCCTGGATGATAGACGCCGACGAGAAGCGCCGGCCGGCTGATTTGGTTCCGGTGGGGCTTGCAGGCGTCGGTCAATACGCTATTAGTTCAACCCCGGGCATTCGCTGAGGGACAAAGTGGCAAAACCCGAGTACTGGCTGCGGCTACAACCTTGGTCGCTGGCAGCGTTGTTGGTGGCGGTCGCAGCGCTCGGCGCGGCCATCGCGTTGCGCGTCGTATTGGCCGAGTTTGGCCTGTCGCTTTATTTCGCGACCTTCCTTCCTGCCATCCTCCTCACCGCGCTGCTCGCGGGCGTGCCGGCCGCTGCATTCTCGAGCGCCTCCTCCGCTTTCATCGTGTGGTGGGCCTTCTTGCCGCCGGTGTTCGAATTCAGCATGCCGACGCGTGCCGAGCTCCACGCCATCACGCTGTTCGTGCTGTCGACGGTACTGCTGACCTGGTTCGGCCATCTCTGCCGCACGGGCTTGCGGCTCCGGAAAGAGAAGACGGCTTGACGCTGTCGGACGAGTGGAACCCTACGGAACTTTTTTGCGCCGCACGCGTTATGTCGCCATGACCGAAGATTTCTCCGTTCGCCCCACCAAACCGCTCACTCCCGAACAACGCAAGGAGCGCGACGCCGTGCGCCGCGCCGACGCCGAGCAGGCCATGCGCGAGCATGAGGCCGCGCAGAAGAAATTTTATGCCAACAAGGAGCGGCTGAGGGCGCAGCGGTTGGCGCGGGAGCAAGCCAAAAAGCCGCCGGGCAAGGACGAGGGCGCGGCCGGGTCGCGCTGACCGCATCTGGCGGCCGTTGAGTCTGCATCTCCACGAAAGCATCCTTCGTTGATTTTTGTCATGGCCGGGCTTGTCCGGTCTGCGCGGTCGAAGCCGCTGCGGCGAGGCCGAGGCTCGGCTATCCCATTTCTATCCCCCTTCATCGTTCTCATTGAGATCGGCAGCAACTTCGCCGCACTGTGCAATCGCATTAAGATTCCGCTCACTGCGTTTGCCGTGTTCACCTTTGCAGGCACATGAGCGCCACAGTCGTCAGGAACAACGGCGCCCGTGATGTATTGCCGTCGCGCTGGGACAGGACACATTCATATGACGGCCTATCGCATCACGGAGCGCGATCGTCGCTTCATTGTCGGCACCGAGCAGGAAGCGGTTCTGATCTGCCGGAGTCTCGACGTCGCTCATCAGGCGATCGCCGACGCTGAACTGTTGGAGACGCAGCCGGCGAAATTGATTTTCGCGCGGCGCGTGGTGCGAAGACCAGAGGAGGAAACATAGGCCGGGTTAACGAAAGGGTCCGCGCGAAGCGCGACCCGATGATAAACTCACATGCAAGTCGGGCTCACCGCTTGCCGTAGGACGTGAAGACGTAGTCCTTGCCTTTCACCCGCGTGTGGCAGGCATAGCCGCAGGCACTGCCGGTGCCCAACGGCTTGAACGTGTCGGAATCGGCGTCGTAATTGAACTGCGCGTATCCCCACGAGCCGGTGTTGGGGAATCGCTTGCTGTCGCGCACCATGAAGTCGATGTCGTGCAGCGCGCCCGGCACCGTGGTCGGATCCGGCGCCTCCTTCATCTGGGTCGCCATCCAGTGAATCTTCGCCATCCTGGCGCCGTCGGGGAACGGCTTGCCGTTGCCGGGTGCGCCGTCGCGGTAGGCTTCGATCATCACGGGATTGGCGAGGATCACCTCGATCTTGTCGCCGGCCTGGCTGACCGCGACGGTCGTCCAGTCCTCAAATCCCCTGAACTCGGCAAAGGCGAGCCCTTCCGGCACCTGCACCGTATATTTGTCCTGCGCCGAGATCGCGCGGCCCTCGGTCATGCCAAGCACGAGGCCCATGGTGACGCCCGCGACGACGATGCTGGCGGCGGCGGAGCGCAAGAGATGGCGCCCGTGCCTGTTGATGAAGCCGGTGCTCGGTCGAGACGCATGGTGGATCTCCCTGGTTCTCGCTGCTGGTAGGAAAGTGGCATTGCTTGGAGTGAGCAGCAATGAAGCGACGCGCTCGAGGCGGATGCCCGCCGTGCGTTCTGGAAATGGATCAGGGTGTTCGGGAAATGCCTCATGCTCCCGGGACGCAACCGCGCCGCCGGGAATGCTGCTCATGGCTTCGTCATTGCGAGCGAAGCGCGCGCTGGCGCGGACAGCGGAGGAAACTACTCCCCCTTCTTCCCATACGCCGCCAGGAACATCCGTACCGCGCTGTCGATCACGACGGCGGTGCGTTCGGGCGAGGGCGGAGGGGCGGCCTGGAAAATGAAGGGCAGGAACAGCGAGGCCTGGCACATCAGCAAGAACTGCGACGCGGCAAGCTCGCGATCGCCGATCACGAGATCGCCCGCCTTTTCATGAACCCCGAGATGGCCGGCGAGACGATTGATGGTCTTTTGCAGCACGCGCTCGTAATAGCGGCGGCCGACCTCCGGCATCCGCTCGGCGATCGCCATCACGGTGCGGATTGCCGAGCCGCCGTCGGGGCGAAGGATCATCGCGATATAGGCGGAGCCGAACTCCCGCAGCGTGGTCGCGGCGTCACCCGCCGGGTCGAAATCGAAAGCGATATCGCCCTGCACGAGCGCCGTCTCTTCGACGATCGCCTCGAACAGGCGGCTCTTGTCGGCGAAGTAGACATAGAGCGTGCCCTTGGAGACCCCGGCCGAGCGGGCGATCTCGCCCATGCTGGCGCCGTCAAAGCCCAAATCCATGAACACCTTGCGGGCGCCATCGAGGATCTGCCGGCGCTTCGAGGAGTCTTCCTCGCCGACAATCCGAAGTGGGCTCTGACCGGCTGCAACCATTGGTTTAGGGTCTCGCGAAAGAATTCAGAACCGGAAAGGGACCAGAGAGTGTCGGCAGTTTAACTTATAGTACCAGCATATCTTGACCGAACCGTTCGGTCAATGGTACAAAAGGGGCAAGCGATACGGGATGGGGCCGGTGGCGGCGCCAGCCGGATCGTCAATTTGTGTGGGGAGGCCTTGATGGCTTCGAGAGACCAGGCCGCGCGTATCGTCCGTTCCGAGCCTGACCAGGCCGACGGCGAGGGTTCGGTCGAGGCCGCGGCCGCGCTGGCCGATCAGCTGCGTTCCCACGTTGCGGAGGAATCGCGGCGCCGTCCTGGCGACGCGCCCGCGGTCGAGAAACCCGCGCCCACGACTGCGCCGGCCTCCGTCGCGCCACAACCCGCTGCGGCAAGGCCCGGCAAGAAGCGCTTCATCTTCATCGGCTTCCTCGTGCTGCTGGCGCTCGCCGGCGCGTCCTACGCCGTCTACTACACGCTGATCGGCCGCTTCTACATCGCAACCGACGACGCCTACGTCCGCGCCAACAACACCATGCTGGGCGCGCGCGTTGCCGGTCACATCGCCGCGATCCTGCCGCGCGACAACGCGGTGGTGCATGCCGGCGACGTCGTCTTCCGGATCGATGACGGCGACTACAAGATCGCAGTCGATGCCGCGCGCACGAGAATCGCGACCCAGCAGGCGACCATCGATCGCGTCGGCCGACAGGTCGCGGCGCAAGTGGCCGCGGTCGAGCAGGCGCAGGCCAATCTCGCCTCCGCCGAAGCCGGCCTCAAGCGCGCCGGCCTCGACTTCGATCGCCAGCAGTCGCTGAGCACCAAGGGATTTGCCTCGCACGCCACCTTCGAGCAGTCCGAGGCCGCGCGCGATCAGGGCATCGCCGGCGTCAAGGCGGCGCAGGCCGCTTACGACGCGGCGCAGAGCAATGTCGAGGTGACCCGCGCCCAGCAGGCCGAAGCCGAAGCGCAACTGGCCGAGCTGAAGACCACGCTCGCAAAAGCCGAACGCGATCTCGAATTCACTTACGTGCGCTCCCCCGTCGAGGGCACCTTCTCCAATCGCCTCGTCAACACCGGCGACTTCGTTGCGGTCGGCCAGCGGCTCGGCAACGTCGTGCCGCTCGACGACGTCTACATCGATGCGAACTACAAGGAGACGCAGCTCAAGCGCATTCGGCCCGGCCAGCCCGTCACCATCAAGGTCGACGCCTACGGCTTCCGCAAGTTCAAGGGTACGGTCGACAGCATCTCGCCGGCGGCCGGATCGGTGTTCACGCTGCTGCCGCCCGACAACGCCACCGGCAATTTCACCAAGATCGTGCAGCGGCTGCCGGTGCGCATCCGCGTGCCAAAGGACGTGGCGCGGCAGAATCTGCTGCGCGCCGGCATGTCGGTCTACACCACCGTCGATACCAACACGGGGGCCGAGGACGCGGACAACGACACCGACCTCGACGCCTCCGGGACGGTCCGGCCGCAATAGGTCGCGCGCTTGCGCGATGCGATGAGCTGAAGAGCCATGGCCAACGCCACCACAGCCAATCCACCGATGATGGGCGCCGCGCCCGTCGATACCGACCGGATCGAACCGAGGCGGGTGGTCGCGTTCATCATCATGGTGTTCGGGATGTTCATGTCGATCCTGGACATCCAGATCGTTTCGGCGTCGCTGTCCGACATCCAGGCCGGGTTGTCGGCGAGCTCGACCGAAGTGTCGTGGGTGCAGACCGCCTATCTGATCGCGGAAGTGATCGCGATTCCGCTGTCCGGCTTCCTGTCGCGCGCGCTCGGCACGCGGCTGCTGTTCGCGATCTCGGCCGCCGGCTTCACCTTCGCGAGCCTGCTCTGCGGCTTTGCCTCCTCGAGCGAGGAGATGATCCTGTGGCGCGCGATCCAGGGTTTTCTCGGCGCCGGCATGATCCCGACCGTGTTCGCTTCCGCCTATACCGTGTTTCCGCGCTCGAAATTCTACATCGTCGGCCCGATCATCGGCCTCGTTGCGACACTTGCGCCGACCATCGGCCCGACCGTCGGCGGCTTGATCACCGATTTGATGTCGTGGCACTGGCTGTTCTTCATCAACGTCATTCCCGGCATCATCATCACCGTCGGCGTGCTGGCGCTGGTCGATTTCGACCAGCCGAATTTCGCGCTGCTGCAGCGTTTCGACTGGTGGGGCCTGATCTTCATGGCGGGCTTCCTCGGCGCGCTCGAATACGTGCTGGAGGAGGGGCCGCAATATGAGTGGCTGCAGGACACTTCGGTCGCGATCTGCGCCGTGGTCTCGTTGCTGTCGGCGATCGGCTTCTTCTGGCGCGTCTTTACCGCGAAGGTGCCGATCGTCGACCTGCGCACCTTCAGCGACCGCAATTTCGCGGTCGGCTGCCTGCTGCAGCTCTGCTCCGGCATCGGCCTCTACGGCCTGACCTACGTCTATCCGCGCTATCTCGCCGAGGTGCGCGGCTACAGCGCGATGATGATCGGGGAGACGATGTTCGTCTCCGGCGCCACCCAGTTCCTGATGGCGCCGATCATCGGTCGCCTGATGCAGCGCTTCGATCTGCGCTACATCATCGTCTTCGGTCTCGTCATCTTCGCGGCGGGATCCTACCAGATGACCGGGATCACCCGCGATTACGATTTCTACGAGCTGCTGATACCGCAGATCCTGCGCGGCATCGGTTTGATGTGCGTGATGGTGCCGACCAACAATATCGCGCTCGGCACGTTGGCGCCGGAGCGGGTCAAGAATGCCTCGGGCCTGTTCAACCTGATGCGCAATCTCGGCGGCGCGATCGGGCTTGCCCTCATCAACGAGGTCTTGAACGAGCGCACCGACCTGCACATCGGCCGCCTGCAGGACCGCGTCACCTGGGCCAATTCCATGGCGGTCGAGACCCTGAACAATTTCACCCAGCGTATGCAGGGCATGGGCGACGCCGCGATGATGGCGATGAAGCAGCTGTCGCAGCTCGTGCATCGCCAGGCCCTGGTGATGAGTTTCGGCGACGTGTTCTTCATCATCGCGGTGTTCTATCTGGCGCTTGTCGTGATGGTGCTGTGGCTCGACAAGCCGAACATGGGACCGGCCGGCGAGGACGCGCACTAGATCGGCGGCACCAGGGACGTGCCATTGTTCGAGCCGTATGCGACCTGCTAATCTCGCGGCATGACAAGCGTTCAAAACCCGCGATGACCGAAACCCTTCGAAAGGGGTCTGGCGCCTCCCTGTTTTCCACCATCTGGTCCGACGGGCGCGACCCGGCCGGCCGCATCAGGAACGTGGACCGGCTCGCGGTTCCGATCGCAGTGCTGTTGCCGTGGACCACGACCGGTGTCGCAATCGCCGCGGGGGTCTGGCTGCTCGCATTGTTGCCGACGATCGCGCCGCGTGCGTTGCTGGCGTCGCTCAGGCACCCGGCGAGCGCGCTGCCGTTGGCATTCTCCGTGCTGGTGCTGTTGGGGATGCTGTGGTCGCATGCGCCGTGGAATGAGCAACTCCATCAACTGGGACAGGCCGCCAAATTTTTGGTGCTGCCGCTGCTGGTCTATCACTTCGCCCGCTCGCCGCGCGGCATGGCGGTGTTCACCGCTTTCCTGATCTCCTGCGCAGCGCTCTCGCTGGTCTCCTGCTTCGTCGCGCTCGATCCGCTATTGTCGGCCAAAATCTATTTCTCGCGCGGACCGTTCAATCCGACCAGCGGCATCTTCGTGCGGAACTACATCGACCAGGGCCAGGAGTTTTCGCTGTGCGCGGTCGCCTTGGCGTATCCCGTCGCGACGGCGTGGCAGGAGGGACACACGCGCAAGGCGCTGGGGCTGGCCGCGCTCGGGCTATGGCTGGTCGTCAACCTCTTGTTCGTCATCACCTCGCGCACGGCGCTCGTGACGATGCCGGTCATGCTCGCGATATTTGCGCTGCTGCATCTGCGATGGCGCGTGGCGCTCGCGCTGTTATTCGGTTTCGTGCTGCTTGCCGGCGTCGCCTGGTCCACCTCGCACCAGATGCGGGAGACGTTCGGCAAGTTCTTCACCGACTACGGCTACACGGAGAACCAGAACAACGAGACCGGCATCGGCTCGCGGTTGATCTACTGGGGCAAGTCGCTGCGCTTCCTTGGGCAAGCACCCGTGCTCGGACACGGCACCGGCTCGACGCGCGAGCTGTTCGAGCAGGCGGCGGTCGGCGAGGTCGGCGCGCGTGCGATGGTGGTGAGCGATCCGCATAACCAGACGCTGAACGTCGCGATACAGTGGGGTCTCGTCGGCATCGCGCTGCTGTGGGCGATGTGGCTGGTTCACCTGCTGCTGTTCCGCGGAGGAGGCCTCGTCGCCTGGATCGGGCTGCTCGTGGTCGTGCAGAACATGCTGTCCTCGCTGATCAACTCGCATCTGTTCGATTTCACCGAGGGTTGGATCTATGTGCTCGGCGTCGGCGTCGCCGCCGGCATGACGCGCGCGAGCGGCGTCAACCTTCAATCGCCGGCGCCGGCCGGCTCCGCGTCCGCGTCGAGATCGCGACCGTGACCACGACGGCTGCGGCGAACAGCATGATCTGCGGCGTGATGGTTTCGCCGATGAAGACCGCCGCGAGCGCGAATGTGATGAAAGGCTGCAGCAGTTGCATCTGCGACACCCGCGCGATGCCGCCTATCGCAAGGCCGGCGTTCCATGCGAAGAAGCCGATCCATTGCGGAAACAGCGCGACATAGAGCAGCGCAAGCCAGGGTTTTGGCGCGATCTGGCCGAGGTCCGCGGGCAGGGTGAAGACAGCAACCGGCAGCGAGAGCGGCAGTGCGATCACCAGCGCCCAGCTGATGACCTCCCAGCCGGGCATGCTGGCGGTGAGCTTGCCGGAAAAGGCGTAGCCGATCGCGGACGCCGCAACCGCGCCAAACAGCAGCAGGTCGCCCGCACTCAGCGCCCCGCCGCCCTGGCGCAGCGCGAATACGACCACGAGCGCAGCACCCGCCAGCGAGGCGATCCAGAACAGCGGCTTCGGCCGCTCATGGGTGATCAGCACCGCGACGAATGCGGTCGCGATCGGCAGCGCGCCCATCACCACGCCGCCATGCGAGGCATCGACCGTCCGTACGGCGAGCGCCATCAGGAAGGGAAACAGGATCACCACACAGACGGAGGCGATCGCGAGTTGCAGCCACAGATGCCGCGGTGGAAATGTTCGGCGCAGCACGACGACGAGCACGAGCGAGCAGATGCCGGCGATCGCGGTGCGCATCGCCGTCAGCGCGAGCGGATCGATCGCGGATACCGCGATCCGGGTCGCCGGCAACGTGCCACCGAAAATCGCCATGCCGACAAAGCCGAGCAGCAGGCCGAGCCGTTCACGCGAAACGGTTGCTTGCTGATGCTGGCTGGAAAGCGTGGACATGGCCGCGACAACTAGCCGCTCTGCGCGCGCGCGTACAGCACGCAAGAGGTTCGCATGGCGGGTATGCGAGCCTTGAACTAATGCAGGCTATTCCAGACCAGGATCGCGCCCGACAGGAACAGCATGCCGAGCACCACATCGCGGAAATTGCGATCGCTCAGCGCGTGGTAGAGCCGCGCGCCGATCCAGCTGCCGAGAACCGTCCCCGGAAAGGCCAGCACCGCAAGCCAGATTACTTCACGCGCAACGAGACCACTCGCGGTTTGCAAACAGAGCGCGACGAACAGCACCGTCCAGTTGAAGGTCTGGAACACGCCGCGACGCTCGTCCTTGCCCCAGCCGCGAACGCTTGCCCACAGGATCGGCGGCGGGCCGGACAGGCCGGCGAGGCCGCCGAGAATGCCGCCGATGAAGCCGACGATGCCGTCGGCGATCTTGCCGCCGAACTCGAACGCCATCGGCGCGCTGAAATACAGCGCGGTCGGAAACACCAGCAGGAGAATGCCGACGGTCAGTTTGAAGATGTTGGGATCGGCATGCGCGACCAGCATGGTGCCGAGCGGCACGCCCAAGAGGCCGCCGATCAGGAAGGGCCAGACCAGCGTGAGATCGAAACTCTTCCACATCGACGGCAAGGTCGCGGTCTGCGCCACCACCGAGCAGATCAAGACCAGCGGCACCGCCGCCGAAGGCGGCAGGATGTAGAGCCAGATGCCGAGCGCCATCAGCGCGGTGCCGAAACCGGCGAGACCCGACACGAAGCCGCCCGCGAGCGCGCCGACAAACAGCAGGACATAGCCGATCGTGCCCATCGCTATTCCCGGCCGGCGGTGAAAGAAATTCGTGACATTTGGCGGGACAAGGCGGGCTCACCGGGTAGAATGCTTGTCAACGTGCGGGAGAGGAGCATGAGGCGGCGCCGATTCGTCTTTGGCTTGCTTAGCATATCCGCGCTGGCGCTGGATTTGCCTGCCTTGCGCGCGCAGCAGCCATCCCGCCTGCGGCGGGTCGCCGTGCTGATGCTCTATGGCGAGAAGGATCCGGAGGGGCAAGCCCGCGCCCGCGCGTTCCGCGAAGGACTCGAGAGCCAGGGCTGGGTCCTCGGCAAGACCATGGCGATCGATTTCCTCTGGGGTGTGTTCGATGCCGATTGGACGCGTCTGGTGACCGGCCAGCTGCAACAGCTTGCGCCCGATGTGATCGCGGTCAACAGCAGCACCGGGCTGCGCGCCATCGAAAAGGTCGCCGGCGCCACGCCGATCGTGTTCATCGCGGTGAGCGAGCCGGTGGCACAGGGGTTCGTGGCGAGTCTGGCGCATCCCGGCGGCAACCTCACGGGATTTTCGAACCTCGAGCCGACGCTTGGGGCCAAATGGGTCGGTCTGCTCAGGGAGACCGTGCCGGCGGTGAAGCGGATCGCGTTCATCTACAATCCGGGAAATCCGGGAGCAATGGTCACGCGGGAATTGGCGCAGGCCGCGGCGAAAGATTTCTCGCTGGAGTTCCTGGACAAGCCGGTGGCCGGCCTTGCCGACATCGAGAGCGCAATCGCCGAACTTGGCCGAGAACCGAACGGTGCATTGGTCTTGCCTCCCGAGCCCCTGACCAACGCGCATCGCAAGCGGATCGTCGAACTGGCGACGGCGCTCAAATTTCCGATCGTGGCCGCGCTTCGTTCCATCGCCCAAGAAGGCGGCTTGATCTCTTACGGCACGGATATTCCGACCCTGTTTCGCCACTCCGCGGAATATGTCGATCGGATTTTGAAGGGCGAGAAGCCGGCCGACATGCCGGTGCAGCAGCCGACCAAGTTCGAGATGATCGTCAACCTCAAAAGCGCCAAGGCGCTCGATATCGTCGTGCCGGCGACGATTCTCGCGCGTGCCGATGAGGTGATGGAATGATGGTTTCAGTGAAAGGAATTCGATGAGCTCGCAATCGAAAGGCAAAACGTTCCTGCTCTGTCACGGCGCCTGGGGCGGCGGCTGGAGCTGGAAGAAGATGCATCCGCTGATGCAGGCAGCCGGGCATCGGCTGCTGACACCGACCTACACCGGCCTTGGCGAGCGCGCGCATCTCGCAAATCCCGATGTCGATCTGGAGACCCATATCCAGGACATCCTCAATGTCATCAAATATGAAGACTTGCGTGACTTCGTGCTGCTCGGACATTCCTATGGCGGCATGGTCGCGACGGGGGTCGCCGATCGCGCCCGCGAAAGCATCAATCAAGTGATCTATCTCGACGCCTTCGTGCCGCGCGACGGACAGTCGCTGTTCGATCTCAACGAGCCGGGGCGGCAGCCGATGCGCAACGCGGCAAAGGCCGGCGACGGCTGGCGCATTCCGCCAAATCCGTCGCCGCCGGACATGTCGCAAGCCGATCTCGACTGGCAAGCGCCGCGCCGCGCCGACATGCCGATCAAATGCTTTGAAAGCAAACTCAGGCTGCAGCACGGCGAGACGACCCTGCCACGCAGCTACATCTACTGTGCTCGCAAGCAGGCCGGCAGCGATCCGTTTGCGCAATTTGCAAAGCGTCTGAAGAACGATCCCGCCTGGCGTTATTTCGAAATGGACGCGAGCCATTCGCCGAATGTCACTGCGCCTGATGCACTGATGGCGGTGTTGGAGAAGATCGTTGCGTGATCCCCAAAATGGCGAGGGGTCCGGCGTGTTTCTCGCCGAACCCCTCATTTGAACATATCAGCCGGCCTGTAAGCCGGGTTCTGTAGGGCACCGCCGCACTTGCGCACGGCGATACGTGACGGCCATTCCTCTGGGACAATGTTCGCACATTGCCTCGAGCAACCTACCCGGACGGCGAGCCTGACATCGCTCCCGCGGGCGTTATCGCTTGCGCGAACGTTCCGCGTTGCCGTCCCTATTCGGTCTTGCTCCCGGTGGGGTTTGCCATGCCGTTTCCGTTGCCGGAAACGCGGTGCGCTCTTACCGCACCTTTTCACCCTTGCTGCCCCCTCCCTTTATCCCTCGCCCGCAAGCGGGGGAGGGTAGGGTGGGGGAAGCGGTTCGTTCTCTGTGGCACTTTCCCTGGGGTCGCCCCCGCCGGGTGTTATCCGGCACCGCATGTCGATGGAGCCCGGACTTTCCTCTCCCGCGGCCTTTCGGCTGGTGCGGGAGCGGCCGTCCGGCCGACTGACCGCGTAGCCATGCGGGGTCGGAAGCCCGAGGTCAACCCCGATAACGGGAGCCTTCGGCGCTCGAAATAAATTATCCTGAACATGTCGTTCTGCCGATCGCCCATTCGACTGGATATGACGGCGATCCAGCCGGCTAAGGAGGAGTCACATGCAGTATCTGTTGCTGATCTACCGGAACGAGGCCGAACTCGGCAAAATGGGGCCTGCCGACCGCAAGCAAATGACGGCCGAGTATGGCGCATACACCCAGTCCATCATCCAGAGCGGCCATTTCAAGGCCGGTGACGGTTTGCAGCCGGCATCCACCGCGACCACGGTGCGGGTGCGCGAGGGCAAGACGTTGACGACCGACGGCCCGTTTGCGGAGACCCGCGAGCAACTCGGCGGCTACTACCTCGTCGATGCCAAGGATCTCGACACGGCGCTCGGTCTTGCCGCGCGGATTCCCGGCGCCAAGACAGGGTCGATCGAGGTTCGGCCCGTCATGGTCTATGACTGACCGGGCTCATGCTTGATCGGCGAAACCACATGACTCCCGGCGAGATCGACAAGATATTCCGCGACGAGGCGGGCCGCGCGCTGGCCACGCTGATCCGCCTCGTCGGCGATTTCGATCTCGCCGAGGACGCGCTGCAGGAGGCTTTCGCGGTTGCGCTCGAACGCTGGCCGAACGAGGCGCCGCCGGCCAATCCGCGCGCGTGGCTGGTCACCATCGCCCGCCACAAGGCGATCGATCGCGTGCGCCGGCAGATCGCTTTTCGAGACAGGGAGCAGCAGGTCGCGCACGAGATCGAGCTCAACGCGCCGGATACGAACGGCGTCGTCGACACCTCCGTGTTCGACGACGACATGCTGCGGTTGATCTTCACATGCTGCCATCCCGCCTTCGCCGCGGAGGTCCAGGTCGCGCTTACCCTGCGCACCGTGTGCGGGCTGACCACGCCGCAGGTGGCGCGTGCGTTTCTCACAAGCGAGGAGGCGATGGCGCAGCGGCTCCTTCGCGCCAAGCAGAAGATTCGTCTGGCCGGCATTCCCTACGAGGTGCCGGAGCGCGAGGCGCTGGCACCGCGGTTGAACGGCGTGCTTGCGGTGATCTATCTCGTTTTCACCGAAGGCTATGTCGCCACCAGTGGCGACGACCTGATGCGGCCCGACCTCGCGCGTGAAGCGATCAGGCTCTCCCGGCTGATCGACGCCCTGATACCCGGACGCGGCGAGATCAAGGGATTGCTCGCGCTGATGCTGCTGCATGACGCGCGCCGTGCCGGACGCGAGACCGCAGCCGGCGACATCGTGCTGCTGGAAGAGCAGGATCGTTCGCGCTGGGACGGGCAACAGATCGCCGAAGGGCTGGCGCTGGTTGACGAAGCGTTGCGCGGGCCCGGGCCGCCGCGGCCCTATGCGGTGCAGGCTGCGATTGCC
Organism: uncultured Alphaproteobacteria bacterium; assembly: GCA_963795365.1. Taxonomy (GTDB): domain Bacteria; phylum Pseudomonadota; class Alphaproteobacteria; order Rhizobiales; family Xanthobacteraceae; genus Bradyrhizobium. The sequence continues at coordinate 463,378 of CAWCHW010000009.1, read as the reverse complement.
GCGCTCCATGCGCGCGCGCCGAACTATGCCGACACCGACTGGAAGCAGATCGCCGGGCTCTATGAAGTGCTGCTGCGGATTGCGCCATCGCCGGTGATCGAGCTCAACCACGCCGCCGCGGTATCGATGGTCGATGGTCCTGCACGCGCGCTCGACCTGATCGATGCGCTGACCGCGCGGGGCGGTTTGGACGGTTACGACCTGTTGCCCGCGGTGCGCGCCGATCTGTTGCGCCGGCTCGGCCGCCGCGACGCGGCTCGCGCGGCCTATCTGGCGGCAACGGCTGCAACGAAACTCGAGCCGTTGCGGCGGCTCTATGCACGCCGGATGGCCGAGCTGCAGCAGAGCGAGAAGATCAGGATGTGACGGCTGCCGTCAGGCGCTCGCCTTCGGCGTCACCACAGCCTCGGGCGGCAGCGTCGACAGCAGCGCATGCAGCGTGGCGAGCGTCGAGTGATCGGCGATCCCATCGACGCGGGCAGGGCGGAAGTGGCGCTGGAAGGCGGTGACCACTTCCATGGTCGGGCCGTCATATTTGCCGGTGAGCGGCACGCCATAGCCGTATCGGGCGAGTGCCTGCTGCAGGTCGCGGACTTCCTCGCTGATGATGCCGAGCTTGAGCGTGTCGCCGCGTACGATCGGCGCCGGATGCACCCAGTGCCCGACGCCGGAATTGGCCAGCGAGTGCCACGGAAATTTCTCGCCTGGATCCTTTTTGCGCGCGGGCGCGACGTCGGAATGCGCCAGCACGCGATGTGACGGTACGTTGCGGCGGAGCATGATGCCGCGGCACAGCGCGATCACGGCCGCGATCTGGCGCAGCGGGTAATCCGGATAGCCCCAGTCATGGCCGCGATTGATGATCTCGACGCCGATCGAGCAGGTGTTGACGTCTTCCTCGCCGGCCCAGGAGGAGACGCCGGCATGCCAGGCGCGCCTGGCTTCGGGTACGCACTGCACGATGCGGCCGTCCTCCAGCACGATGTAATGGGCGGACACCTCGGTGCCGGCGGTGCAGAGCCGGGCAATCGCGCCCTCGACATCCGGCATGCCGGTGTAGTGCAGCACGATCATATCGGGCACGCGACCCTTGTTCCGCTCGCCATAGTTCGGCGAGGGGATCACGTCGGAGGCGATCGAGGAATCCGGAGTAAATGTCTTCATGTTCGCGTTGTCCCGGGGAACCGGGAGCGCGCGGTGGCGCTTCGAATCAAACCCTTCGGAGGTAAGCGACATGGGACACTTCAAAACCGGCTGGCAAGCAACAATACGGATCCGCGCGATCACTATCCCTTCATGGCAAGGGCGGCGCAATCGAACGGGTCGCCTCTGCCACAATTTTGCCTGGGTGTGTGCGGGACGCATCACTTGCCGTGAGGGGCCTGGCCGGCGCCTGCCTGCGGACGAAATGTAACAATCCCATCAACGCTTTCTTAACGCTGCTGGCCGTTACTGAGCGGTGAAGTGCCGAACCAGCTTTTGGGGGCGGCCGGCCACCTTTTTCACGCTCGAAAGCCCTATGGCAGCCCAGCAAATTGCACGCGCAGACCAGGGTTTGTCCCCGGGCGCGCGTGGGATCGGCGCTCGGTCTCGGCGGCTTGCCAAGCGTGCACGAACCGGGAATTTGAGGCGCAATGGGCTCGTTCGCGTCGCGTTTCCTCAATCTACGTCAGCCTGCGCGGGCCGGCGCATGACCGCGGCTGGCCAGCGTCATGTTCCCGTGCTCGGCCGCGAGGCGGTCGAGTTGCTTGAGCCCCGTGCGGGCGGAACCTATGTCGACGCGACGTTCGGAGCCGGAGGTTACAGCCGCGCCATCCTTGGCGTTGGCGGTACCCGGGTGATCGGGATTGATCGCGACCGTACGGCCGTTGCCGGCGGGTTCGAACTGGTCGATCGCTCGCAGGGGCGCCTGACCCTGGTCGAGGATCGCTTCTCCAATCTGGCCGGGATTTGTGCCGCAGAGGGCGCGACCGCCGTCGATGGCGTCGTGATGGATGTCGGCGTCTCCTCGATGCAGCTCGACGAGGCCGGGCGCGGCTTCTCGTTCCGGCTCGATGGTCCGCTCGACATGCGCATGGGGCAAGCCGGCCCGACTGCGGCCGACGTGATTGCGAAAGCGTCCGAGGCCGAGCTTGCCGACATCATCTATCTGTTCGGCGAGGAGCGCCATTCACGCGGCGTCGCCCGCGCCATCGTCGCCGCGCGCAAGGAAACGCCGATCGCGACCACACGCGCGCTGGCCGACATCGTCGCGCGCGTGGTGCGCTCAAAGCCCGGCGACATCCATCCGGCGACGCGGACCTTTCAGGGCCTGCGCATCTTCGTCAATGAAGAACTCGATGAGTTGCAGACGGCATTGGAAGCGGCCGAACGCGTGCTCAAGCCCGGCGGGCGGCTCGCCGTGGTGTCGTTCCATTCGCTGGAAGACCGCATCGTCAAGACCTTCCTTGCCGCGCGGGCCAAGACCGGCGGTGGCTCGCGGCATTTGCCGGAAGTGAAGCAGACCGTGCCGAGCTTCCGCCTGCTGACGCGAAAGCCGGTGACGCCGGGCGAAGACGAAATGACGGCCAATCCACGCGCGCGCTCGGCCAAGCTGCGCGGTGCCGAACGATCGGACGCGCCCGCGCATGGGCACGCGGCGGCGCCGTCATGGCCAAAACTCTCAGACGTGATGCGGGGAGGCTGACCATGCGGATCATCCATCTCCTCGTGATCGGCGTCCTGGTGTTCGCGGCGGCCTATGTCTACCGCATCAAGATGGATTCGACCGTGCGCACCGAGCGCGTGCTGAAGCTGCATGCGGAAATCCGCGAGCAGCGCGATGCCATCGCGGTGCTGCGCTCGGAATGGTCGAAGCTCGATGCGCCGCAGCGGCTGCAGGGGCTGACCGAGCGGCACCTGGCGCTGAAGCCGCTCAATGCCAACCAGTACGACTCGCTCAAGAACCTGCCGGAGCGGCCGCCGAGCTTCGCCAGGCCCGGCAGTCCCGATCCGATCGGCTCGATGATCGACACCATCGAGGCCATCGCGGACGCGCCTGTTGTCACCGGTTCGGTGCCCAAGCCGGAGGGCAAGCAATGACCGGCACGGCAGTTGCCAAGAAGCCTATGGAATCCTGGCGGCTGCGCTTCGTCCGCAGCCTGCTCTACGGGCGCAATGTCGACCGCAATGCCAAGGCGCGCGCCCGTGTCGGGCTCGCGATCATCGCTTTTGCCGCGGTCTATGCCGTGATCGGCGGGCGGCTGGTGATGTTCGCGATCGGCGCCGACAGCCACAGCGCGCGCCGTGCCGCCGCGCAGGATGCGATCGCGACCGCGCGGCCCGACATCGTCGACCGCAACGGCGAAATTCTCGCCACCGACGTCAAGGCGCCGAGCCTGTTCGGCGAGCCGCGCCGCATCATCGACAAGGACGAGGCGATCGAGCTGCTCACGGGCACGCTGCCCGATCTCGACGTCGGCGAGGTGCGCGACCGCCTGATGTCGCGCAAGGGTTTCGTCTGGCTGAAGCGCGAAATCTCGCCAAAGCAGCAGCAGGACATTCATCGCCTCGGCATTCCCGGCATCGGCTTCCTCAGGGAGAACAAGCGCGTCTATCCGACCGGCAACGAGGTCGCCCACCTGATCGGCCTCGTCAACATCGACAACCAGGGCATCGCCGGCATGGAGAAATGGCTCGACAGCAACGGGCTTGCCGACCTGCACCTTGCGGGCTTTGCCACCGATCGCCTGCAACGACCCGTTGAATTGTCGGTCGACCTGCGTGTCGAGCACGCGCTGCGCGACGAACTGCTCAAGGCAAAGGAGAAATTCCACACCAAGGCAGCCTCGGGTCTCGTCACCAACGTCAACACCGGCGAAATCATCGCCATGGTCTCGCTGCCCGACTTCGATCCGAACAGTCCCAAGGAAGCGCACGACCCCGATCGCATCAATCGCCTGACCACCGGCGTCTACGAGATGGGCTCGACCTTCAAGGCGTTCACGCTGGCAATGGCGCTCGACAGCGGAAAGTACGACCTCAACTCGCTGTGGGACGCGCGCGGGCCGCTGCATTTCGGCAAGTTCACCATTCACGATGACGAGCCGAAGGGCCGTTTCCTCAACATGAAGGAGGTCTTCACTTTCTCCTCCAATGTCGGCGCGGCGCGGATCGCACTGTCGCAGGGCGTGGAAGCGCACAAGGCGTTCCTGCGCAAGATGGGTCAGACCGATCGCTTGCGCACCGAATTGCCGGAGAGCGCATCGCCGCTGGTGCCGAAGCGCTGGAGCGAGCTCAACACGATCACCATCGCCTTCGGTCACGGCATGGCGGTGGCGCCGCTGCAGGCGGTGATGGGCGTGAGCGCGCTGGCGAACGGGGGGCTGTTGATCCCGCCGACCTTCCTCAAGCGCAGCGAGGAGGAAGCGAAGGCAATCGCGAAACGGGTAATCAAGCCGGAAACATCGGAAAAGATGCGGTTCCTGCTGCGGCTCAACGCCGAGATCGGCACCGCGCGGAAGGCCAATGTCGACGGCTATTATATCGGCGGCAAGACCGGCACGGCGGAGAAGGTCATCAACGGCCGCTACGCCAAGAAGCGCGTGCTCACCGCCTTCACCGCCATCATCCCGGCCGACAAGCCGCGCTACCAGCTCCTGATCATGCTCGACGAGCCGCAGGCGCTGAAGGAAACCTACGGCTTCATCACCTCGGGCTGGAACGCGGTGCCGACCGCCGGCAAGGTCATCACCCGCATCGGGCCGCTGCTCGGCATCGAGCCGCGATTCGACCTGCCGCCGTCCGACCGCCTTATTCTTGCGGGATCAAGGACAACGCAGTAAGCAGCCTGTGTAGCCGCTCAATGGTGAGTCTCCGCTGCGGCTTCGCAGGATGTCTGTCCGTTCGACCGGAAGATTGATGAAGCTTCGCGACCTCTTCAGCGACGAGATCCAGATCGACAGGCAGGCCGGAGCGATCGACGTCTCGGGCCTCGCCATGGACAGCCGCGTGGTCAGGCCGGGCGACCTGTTCTTCGCGCTCGCCGGAGCCAGGACCGATGGCGCGCGCTTCATCGATGCGGCGCTCGCGGCGGGCGCCGTGGCCGTAGCCGGCGAACATCTGCCGCAGGGCCTCTCGGCACCATCGGTGACGACGGCCAATCCGCGCCGCGCGCTGGCATTGGCGGCAGCGAAATTCTTTTCCAGGCAGCCCGCGACCATCGCCGCCGTCACCGGCACCAGCGGCAAGACCTCCGTTGCCGCCTTCACGCGCCAGATCTGGCAGCGGCTGGGACACGCCTCCGCCAGCATCGGCACCATCGGACTGGTGTCGCCGAAGCGCACGATCTACGGCTCTCTGACCACGCCCGATCCGATCGCATTGCACAGGCAGCTCGACGAGATCGCGCGCGACGGCGTCACGCATCTTGCTTTCGAAGCGTCTTCGCATGGCCTCGATCAATATCGTCTCGACGGCGTGCGCGTTGCGGCCGGCGGCTTCACCAATCTCTCGCGCGACCACATGGATTACCATCCCGATGTCGCGCATTACCTCAACGCCAAGCTGCGGCTGTTCCGCGACCTCGTTCCGCCCAGCGGCGCTGCCGTGATCTCCGCGGATCATGATTGCTCGGCGCAAGTGATCGAAGCGGCGCGCAAGCGGGGCTTGCGGCTGCTGACGGTCGGTACCAACGGCGACGGGCGAGGCGAGGGCATTCGCCTTGTGGAAGCCGGCATCGACGGCTTTGCGCAGAAGCTCACGCTCGAACATCGCGGCAAGACAATCTCGGTACGATTGCCGCTGGTCGGCGGCTTCCAGATCGAGAACGCACTGGTGTCGGCGGGCCTTGCGATCGCGACCGGCAGCGATGCGGATGCGGTGTTCGCCAGCCTCGAACATCTCGAAGGCGCCAAGGGACGGCTCGAACGCGTCGGCGAGCGCAATGACGCGCCGATCTTCGTCGACTACGCGCACAAGCCCGATGCACTGGCAAAGGCGCTGCAGGCGCTGCGGCCCTACGCGAAGCGCAAGCTCGTGGTCGTGTTCGGCGCGGGCGGCGATCGCGATGCCGGCAAACGTCCGCTGATGGGCGCGATCGCCAGCGAAAACGCCGATCATGTCATCGTCACCGACGATAATCCGCGCAGCGAGAAGCCCGAAGCGATCCGCGCCGCGATCCTCGGCGCGACAAAGGGCGCGAGCGAAATCGGCGATCGTGCGCAGGCGATCCGTGCCGCGATCGAGGAGTTGCAGCCGGGCGATGCGCTGCTGATCGCCGGCAAGGGCCACGAGACCGGCCAGATCATCGGCGACAAGATCCTGCATTTCAGCGATCACGAGGCGGTGGCGGCTGCGCTCGCGCCGAGGGTCGCATGATCGCAAGCTTGCTCTGGACATCGCGGACGATGGCCGAGGCGATGCGCGCCGCGACCCAGGGCGCGTTGCCGGACGGTGTCATCGGGCTCTCCATTGACAGCCGCACCCTCCAGCCGGGCGAGGCCTATTTCGCCATCAAGGGCGATGTGCATGACGGCCATGATTTCGTCGCTGCGGCGCTGAAGGCCGGCGCGGGGTTGGCCGTGGTCGAGCGCGCGCAGCGCGGCAAGTTCGCCGCCGATGCGCCGCTATTGATCGTCGACGACGTGCTCGACGCCTTGCGCGATCTCGCCCGCGCCTCGCGCGCGCGGCTGAAGGGCCAGGTGATCGCGGTCACCGGCTCGGTCGGCAAGACCTCGACCAAGGAGGCGCTGCGCCGCGTGCTGTCGCCGCAGGGCGAGACCCATGCCTCCGCCGCCTCCTTCAACAATCATTGGGGCGTGCCGCTGTCGCTGGCGCGCTGCCCGACGAGTGCGCGCTTCGCCGTGTTCGAGATCGGCATGAACCATGCGGGCGAGATCGAGCCGCTGGTGAAGATGGTGCGGCCGCATATCTCCATCATCACCACGGTCGAGCCGGTGCATCTGGAATTCTTTGCCGGCATCGAGGCCATTGCCGATGCCAAGGCCGAGATTTTCGCCGGTGTCGAGCCCGGCGGTGCCGCCGTACTCAACCGCGACAATTCGCAATTCGCGCGGCTGAAGGATGCTGCGGAGAAGCGCGGCGTCGCGCGCATCGTGTCCTTTGGCAGCGATGCGAAGTCGGACGCAAGGCTGCTCGATCTCTCGCTGCATGCGACCTCGTCCGCCGTCCATGCCGACATTCTCGGCCAGGACGTGAGCTACAAGGTCGGCATGCCCGGCCGTCACATCGCGATGAACTCGCTCGCCGTGCTGACGGCCGCATCGCTCGCCGGCGCCGATCTTGCGCTTGCCGCGCTCGCGATGTCGCAGGTCGAGGCCGCCGCCGGCCGCGGCGTGCGGCGCGTGCTCGATCTCGGCAGCGGCGACGCCACCCTGATCGACGAGAGCTACAACGCCAATCCGGCCTCGATGGCCGCCGCCATCAACGTGCTCGGCCACGCCGCAATCGGCCCGCGCGGGCGGCGCATCGCGGTGCTCGGCGACATGCGCGAACTCGGTCCGACCGGTCCGTCCCTGCATAGCGGCCTCGCGGAAGCGGTGAAGGCCAACGGCATCGATCTGGTTTATTGTTGCGGTCCGCTGATGCGTAACTTGTGGGATGCGCTGTCGGCGGGTAAACGGGGCGCCTATGCGGACAGTTCGGCCGACCTGGAATCGCAGGTGGTGTCGGGGTTGCGCGCGGGCGATGCGATCATGATCAAGGGATCGCTGGGTTCGAAGATGAAAGTCATTGTGAATGCGCTTGAAAAGCGCTTTCCCGGCAAGCCGGCGCTGGATGAAGCCGCGACTTAGGGCGGAAATTTGATGTTTTACTGGTTGATCGAGCTTTCCAGCGCGTTTCCGCCCAGCCTTGGCTGGCTTCGCGCGGCCCTGAACGTCTTCCGCTACATCACCTTCCGCACCGGCGGCGCGGTGGCCACGGCTGCCCTGTTCGTGTTCCTGTTCGGGCCCTGGATCATCGATCATCTGCGGCTGCGCCAGGGCAGGGGCCAGCCGATCCGCAGCGACGGCCCGCAATCGCACATCATTGCGAAAAAGGGCACGCCCACCATGGGCGGCCTGATGATCCTGTCCGGCCTCGTGGTGTCGACCCTGCTGTGGGCCAATCCGCTCAATCCCTATGTCTGGATCGTGCTGGCGGTGACGCTCGGCTTCGGCATCGTCGGCTTCTATGACGATTATCTGAAAGTGACCAAGCAGACCTCGGGCGGATTTGCCGGCCGTATCCGCCTGCTGCTGGAGGGGATCATCGCGCTGGTCGCCTGCTATGCGCTGACCAAGCTCGGCCGCGACGCCGCCTCCACCTCGCTTGCGATTCCCTTCCTGAAGGAGGTCATCATCAATTTCGGCTGGTGGTTCGTGATCTTCGGCGCCTTCGTGATCGTCGGCGCCGGCAATGCCGTCAACCTGACCGACGGCCTCGACGGTCTCGCCATCGTGCCGGTCATGATCGCCTCGGCAAGCTTCGGCCTGATCGCTTATCTCGCGGGCAACGCGGTGTTTGCCGACTACCTGCAGATCAATTATGTCGCGGGCACCGGCGAGCTCGCGGTGCTGGCGGGTGCGGTGCTCGGCGCCGGCCTCGGGTTTCTCTGGTTCAATGCTCCGCCCGCCTCGATCTTCATGGGCGACACCGGCTCGCTCGCGCTTGGCGGCATGCTGGGTTCGATTGCGGTCGCGGTGAAGCACGAGATCGTGCTGGCCGTGATCGGCGGTCTGTTCGTGCTGGAGGCGGTGTCGGTGATCGTGCAGGTCGCGTCTTTCAAGCTGACCGGCAAGCGCATCTTCCGGATGGCGCCGATCCATCATCATTTCGAGCAACTCGGCTGGACCGAGCCGCAGATCGTGATCCGCTTCTGGATCATCTCGGTGATGCTGGCGCTCGCCGGCCTCTCCACGCTGAAGCTGCGCTGATCCTGATCACATGATCCCCGTCACCTCTTTCGCAGGCAAGACGGTCGCGGTGTTCGGCCTCGGCGGCTCCGGCCTTGCGAGCTGTCACGCGCTGAAGGCCGGCGGCGCCGAGGTGATCGCGAGCGACGACGGCGCCGACAATGTCGCGAAGGCGGCGCAGGCCGGCTTCGTCACCGCCGACCTGCGCAAGGTGTCGTGGGCGAATTTCGCCGCGCTGATCCTGACCCCCGGCGCGCCGCTGACCCATCCGGCGCCGCACTGGAGTGTGCTGATGGCGCGCGAGGCCGGCGTCGAAGTGATCGGCGACATCGAGCTGTTCTGCCGCGAGCGGCGGCGTTTTGCCCCCGATGCGCCCTTCGTCGCGATCACCGGCACCAACGGCAAGTCGACCACGACCGCGCTGATCGCGCATCTGATGAAGGTCGCGGGCTACGACACCCAGATGGGCGGCAATATCGGCACCGCGATCCTGTCGCTGCAGCCGCCGCGCATGGGCCGCGTGCATGTCATCGAGATGTCGTCCTATCAGATCGATCTCACGCCCTCGCTCGATCCGGCCGTCGGCATCCTCATCAACATCAGCGAGGACCACATCGACCGCCACGGCACGCTCGATCATTACGCTGCGGTGAAGGAGCGGCTGGTCGCGGGCGTGCAGGGCAGTGCGATCATCGGCGTCGACGACATCTGGTGCCGCAACGCCGCCGACCGCATCGATCGCGCGGGCAAGCGCGTGGTGCGCATCTCCGTGAAGAATCCGCTGGCCGATGGCATCTATGTCGAGCGCGAGACCATCGTGCGTTCGTCCGGCGGCGCGCGCGAAGAGATCGCGCGGATCGGCGGCATCGGTTCGCTGCGCGGGCTGCATAATGCGCAGAACGCCGCCTGCGCCTCGGCCTGCGCGCTGGCGCTCGGCGTGAGCAAAGACACTTTGCAGAATGGCCTGCGCAGCTTCCCCGGGCTGGCGCACCGCATGGAACAGGTCGGCCGCCTCGGCCACGTGCTGTTCGTCAACGACTCCAAGGGCACCAATGCGGATGCCGCCGCGCATGCGCTGTCGTCCTTTGCCGATATCTTCTGGATCGCCGGTGGACTGCCGAAGGCCGGCGGCATCACCGGACTCGCGGAATATTTCCCGCGCATCCGCAAGGCCTATCTGATCGGCGAAGCGGCGGCCGAATTTGCCTCCACCCTCGGCGAGCGCGTGCCGCACGAAATGTCCGGGACGCTCGAGGTTGCGGTCGCGAGTGCCGCGCGCGACGCGGAGGCGTCCGGCCTGCACGACGCGATAGTGCTGCTGTCGCCGGCCTGCGCCTCGTTCGACCAGTACCGCAATTTTGAAATTCGTGGCGCCAGGTTCCGCGACCTCGTCAACGCGCTGCCAGGCGTCAAGCCGGTGGTGTAGGCACCGCTGTCGTCCCTGCGAAAGCAGGGACCCATAACCACAGGCCTTCGTTGGACGAAGGACGTAGTTACATTCAGCCTGCCTATTCCAGACATCACGCGGTATGGGTCCCGGCTCTTCGCTCGCTTGGCCGGGACGACGGCGACCCCAATTTCCAAAGTCAGGCACCTCATTAACCCCCCGGAAACCACCCTCCGCCACCAATGGGACAGACCTCTGCCCGATTGGGACCGCCCATGCTCTCCCGCGAAGAACGCAACCCGCTGTCCGACTGGTGGTGGACCGTCGATCGTCCGATGCTGGGGGCGATCCTCGCGCTGATGCTGAGCGGCATCGTGCTGTCGTTGGCGGCGAGCCCGCCGGTTGCGGTCCGCATCGGGCTCGATCCGTTCCACTTCTTCAGCCATCACGTGATGTTCCTGCTGCCGTCGATCGTCGTGCTGCTGGCCGTCTCCTTCATGTCGCCGCGGCAGATCCGCCGCACGGCGCTGATCGTGTTCGCGGTCTCGGTGGTGCTGATCGTGGCGACGCTGTTGCTCGGTCCCGAGGTCAAGGGCTCGCGGCGCTGGATCACCTTGCTCGGCCTCAACATCCAGGCTTCCGAATCCGCCAAGCCGGCCTTCGTCGTGGTCGCGGCCTGGCTGTTCGCCGAATCGGCGCGGCGGCCGGAAATGCCGGCGACCTCGATGGCGCTGGGGCTGCTGTTGACGCTGGTGACGCTGCTGGTGATGGAGCCGGACTTCGGCCAGACCATGCTGATCCTGATGGTGTGGGGTACGCTGTTCTTCATCGCAGGGATGCGGATGATCTGGGTGGCGGGACTGGCGGGTGCCGCCGCCGCCGGCCTGTTCGGCGCCTACATGTTCGTGCCGCACGTCGCAGGCCGCATCAAGCGCTTCATGAATCCGGCCTCCGGCGATACTTTCCAGGTCGATACCGCGATGGAGGCCTTCTACAACGGCGGCTGGTTCGGCCTTGGACCGGGCGAAGGCATCGCCAAGCGCAGCCTGCCGGACAGCCACACCGACTTCGTGTTCGCGGTCGCCGCCGAAGAGTTCGGCATCATCCTGTGCCTGGTGCTGCTCGCGCTGTTCGCCTTCATCGTGATCCGCGCCCTGTTGCGCGCCTATCGCACCGAGGACATGTTCGCGCGCTTCGCGGCCTCCGGTCTCGCCATCATGTTCGGCGTGCAGGCCGCCATCAACATGTCGGTCAATCTGCAACTGATCCCCGCCAAGGGCATGACCTTGCCCTTCATCTCCTATGGCGGCTCCTCGATCGTCTCGCTCGCCTATGGCGTCGGCATGCTGCTGGCGCTGACGCGGCTGCGGCCCAAGACCGAGATCGAGATCGCGAGCGGCATGAGCGCGGCAAACAGCTACGCGTAGCACCTCCTCGTCATTGCGAGGAGCGTATGCGACGAAGCAATCCAGAGTCTTTCTTACAATTCTGGATTGCTTCGCTTCGCTCGCAATGACGGTCGTTTGCTTGTAAAGAAGCGGCCATGGACACAAAACCCCTCATTCTGCTGGCCGCGGGCGGCACCGGCGGCCATCTGTTTCCCGCCGAAGCGCTCGGCGTCGAGCTGATCAAGCGCGGCTATCGCGTCCGCCTCGTCACCGACGACCGCGCGCTGCGCTACAGCGGACTGTTCACGCGCGACATGATCGACGTGGTGCCGAGCGAGACGGCGCGGGGCCGCAACCCTCTGCAACTTGCTTACGCGACGTTCACGCTGGCCACCGGGACGCTCAGCGCATTCAACCTGATCCGCCGCGCGAAGCCTGTCGCCGTGATCGGTTTCGGCGGTTACCCGACCTTGCCGCCGCTGATTGCCGCGCGCGTTGCGGGCGTGCCCGGCATCATCCATGACGCCAATGCGGTGCTCGGCCGCGCCAACCGCTTTCTCTCGCGTCATGTGCGCGCGATTGCAACCTCGCTGCCCGGCGTGCTCGACCGCGATCCGGCGCTGTCGGCCAAGACCACCACGGTCGGCACGCCGATGCGGCCCGCCGTGCTTGCCGCCGCTGCGACAAGCTACACGCCGCCGGATATCACCGGGCCGTTCCGCCTGCTGGTGGTCGGCGGCAGCCAGGGCGCGCGCATCATGAGCGACATCGTGCCGCCAGCGATCGAAAAGCTCGAGCCGTCGCTGTGGGGCCGGCTGGTCCTGACGCAGCAGGTGCGCGACGAGGACATGGCGCGGGTGCGCGCGGTTTATGATCGCCTCGAGATCAGGGCCGAGCTTGCGCCGTTCTTCACCGATTTGCCGGCGCGGCTTGCCGCCAACCATCTGATGATCTCGCGCTCCGGCGCCGGGACGGTGGCCGAGCTCGCCGCAGTCGGCCGTCCGTCGATCCTGGTGCCGCTGCCGGGCGCGATCGATCAGGACCAGTTCGCCAATGCCGGCGTGCTGTCGCAGGCCGGCGGCGCGGTGCGGATCGCGCAAAGCGAGTTCACGCCGGAGCGTCTCGCCGCGGAAATCGCCGCACTCGCCGCCGAACCGCAACGGCTTGCGGCGATGGCGGCGGCCGCGCGCGGCGCCGGCCGGCTCGATGCCGCCGAGCGGCTCGCCGATCTGGTGGCGAAAGTGGCGGGCATTTGATGGACGCGCTGCTGCCGCCATTGATGGTCTACGCCGCATGCGGGCTCGTGCTCAGCCTGACCGTCCACATCCTGTCGTTCTTCGGCATCGCGCTCGGCGGCACCACGCTGTTCTTCGCGCTTCACATCGGCATCTTCCCACTCTGGATACCCGTCGTATTTATCGGCCGGAAGATGGCGGGTGACGGGATGCGGCGCGGTGATTTCTGGAAGGCCGCGCTGTCGGGCTGTCCACCCTGGATGAAGTACATGACCTATGGCTTTTTCGCCTATGCGGTCGTGAACTTCGTGGTCTTCATGTTCTACGCTCCCGTCGGGCAAAAGACCGGGACAAATGTTCCCGCAACCGTCGTCCACGGCTTCTCCGGCCACTGGATGGCGTTTTATTCGGCTGGCCTTGCTATCCTTACGACGGCCTATCGCCGCGGCCTTTCGAATTTGCGGCGGACATGTCCGTTCGGGCACGACGTCGGCTGGGGCGACCGGTTTTGTCCGACCTGCGGCGCCTCTATTCCGCCGCTGCCCGACGAAGGCTAACGCCAATATTTGTCTTGTCAGAGTCGTCAAAAGCGGGGCATCCAGTACGCGCAATGACGGAAAGCGCCTCATGAGACTGCCGCGCGAGATCGGACCCATCCACTTCGTCGGGATCGGCGGCATCGGCATGAGCGGCATCGCCGAGGTGCTGGTCAACCTCGGTTATACCGTGCAGGGCTCCGACGCCTCAGATGGCGGAAATGTTACCCGGCTCCGGGAAAAGGGCGTCAACGTCACCGTCGGCCACAAAGCCGAGAATGTCGACGGCGCCGATGTGGTCGTGGTATCGACCGCGATCAAGCGCGACAATCCGGAAGTGGTGGCGGCGCGCGCGCAACGCATTCCCGTGGTGCGGCGTGCCGAGATGCTGGCCGAGCTGATGCGCCTGAAAAGCTGCGTCGCCATTGCCGGCACCCACGGCAAGACCACCACGACCACGATGGTCGCGACCCTGCTCGATGCCGGCGGCCTCGATCCGACCGTGATCAATGGCGGCATCATCAACGCCTATGGCTCCAATGCGCGGCTCGGCGCCGGCGACTGGATGGTGGTCGAGGCCGACGAGAGCGACGGCACCTTCCTGAAGCTGCCGGCCGACGTCGTGATCGTCACCAATATCGACCCCGAGCATCTCGATCACTTCAAGACCTTCGAGGCGATCCAGGAGGCCTTCCGCAATTTCGTCGAGAACGTGCCGTTCTACGGTTTTGCCGTGATGTGCACCGATCATCCCGTGGTGCAGACGCTCGCCGGTAACATCGAGGATCGCCGCATCATCACCTATGGCGTCAATCCAGAGGCCGATGCGCGCCTCGTCGACCTCACGCCGATGGGCGGCGGCTCGAAATTCTCGGTCGCGATGCGCGATCGCAAGACCGGCGTCGCGCATGAGATCAAGGATGTCACGCTGCCGATGCCGGGGCGTCACAATGCGTCGAATGCGACCGCCGCGATCGCGGTCGCGCACGAGCTCGGTGTGTCCGACGATGCGATCCGCAAGGCGCTGGCGAACTTCGGCGGCGTCAAGCGGCGCTTCACCCGCACCGGCGAGGTGAACGGCGTCACCGTGATCGACGATTACGGCCATCATCCGGTCGAGATAGCTGCCGTGTTGAAAGCTGCGCGAGAATCCTCCAACGGCAAGATCATCGCGGTGGTGCAGCCGCATCGTTATACGCGGTTACAATCGCTGTTCGCCGAGTTTTGCGCCTGCTTCGGCGATGCCGATGCGGTCGTGGTCGCCGACGTCTATCCGGCCGGCGAGGCGCCGATATCAGGCATCGACCGCGACCACTTCGTCACCGGCTTGCGCGCGCACGGCCACCGCGAGGTGATTCCGCTGGCGAAAGCCTCCGATCTCGCCGGCATCGTCAAGGGTCTCGCGCGCAAGGGCGATCTCGTCGTTTGTCTCGGCGCCGGCAGCATCACGCAATGGGCCTACGCGCTCCCAGGCGAATTGAAGGCGCTGGGGTGAGCGTGATTCCGTCTCAAAGTTCGTCATGGCCGGGCTTGTCCCGGCCATCCACGTCTTTACTTCGTGATCTCATCGTAAAGATCGTTCCAGTCAGGATTCATGGCGATGATCTTTCGAATCTTCCAGGCACGGGGCCAGTGCTTGATATTATGCTCGCGTTGAATAGCGTCACGGATGTCATCGAACTGCTCGAAGTACACCAACCGTTTCAGGCCGTAGCGTTTGGTGAAACCATCGACGAACCCAGAACGATGCTCGAATATCCGACGCACAAGATCGCTTGTTACCCCGACATACAAAATGCCGTTCGGGCGATTTGTCAGTATGTAGACATAACCACCTGCCATCGGGATAATCTGCAAGACGTGGATGGCCGGGACAAGCCCGGCCATGACGGAGAGAGGGTGCCTACGTGACCTTTCCCGACATCACGCCGGAACTGAAAGCCGCGATGCCGCAACTGCGCGGGCGCCTGCTCGCCAACCAGTCGCTGGCGGAATTGACCTGGTTTCGCGTCGGCGGTCCGGCGCAGGTGCTGTTCACACCGGCGGACGAAAACGATCTCGCTTATTTCCTGAAGCATCTTCCGGGCGACATCCCGGTCTATGTCGTCGGCGTCGGCTCCAACCTGATCGTGCGTGACGGCGGCATCGCGGGAATCGTGATCCGCCTCAGCCCGCGCGCCTTTGGCGAGGCGGGCGTCGATGGCGATATCGTCACGGCGGCTGCGGCCGCGCTCGACAAGCGCGTGGCGGAAACCGCGGCGGCCGCCAATCTCGCCGGCCTCGAATTCTATTTCGGCATTCCCGGCACCATCGGCGGCGCGCTGCGCATGAATGCCGGCGCCAACGGCGCGGAGACGAAAGACGTGCTGCGGGATGCGACCGGCGTTGACCGCAAGGGCAACGTCCACACCTTCACCAATACCGAGATGAAATTCGTCTACCGCAACAGTGGCGTCGATCCCTCCGTCATCTTCACCTCGGCGCGCTTTCGCGCAACTGCGGCCGCGCCCGAGGCGATCCGCGCCCGCATGAACGAGGTGCAGACCCATCGCGAGACCGCCCAGCCGATCCGCGAGAAGACGGGCGGCTCGACCTTCCAGAATCCGCCGGGCCACAGCGCCTGGAAGCTGATCGACGCAGCCGGCTGCCGCGGCTTGCGCCTCGGCGGCGCCCAGGTCTCGGACATGCACTGCAATTTCCTGATCAACACCGGCAACGCCTCGGCCCACGACATCGAGATGCTGGGCGAGACGGTGCGCGAACGCGTCAAACAAAATTCGGGAATCGAGCTACATTGGGAAATCAAGCGGATTGGAATCACTCGATGATCGTCATTCCGGGATGCGCCGTCAGGCGCAGGCCCGGAATCCATACTCCCAGACGGTGGTTATGGATTCCGGGCTCGCGACTTCGTCGCGCCCCGGAATGACGAAGGTGGAGAGACGAGCGGATAATGAAAGTCACAATCTTATTCGGCGGGACCAACAAGGAGCGGTTGGTGTCGGTTGCAAGCGCGCAGGCGTTGGCCGAGGCGCTGCCGGAGGCCGAGCTCTGGTTCTGGGCCCCCGACGACAGCGTGCACGAGACCGATGCCAAAACCCTGGCCGGCCATGCGCGCCCCTTCGAGGTCGACTTCGTGCCGGGTGGCCGCAAGGTCGGCGCCAGCCTCGAGCATGCGCTGGATCGCGCCGGCGGCCGCGTGCTGGTGCTCGGCCTGCATGGCGGTCGCGCCGAGAACGGCGAGCTGCAGGCCGCCTGCGAACTGCGCGGCGTGCCCTACACCGGCTCGGATTCGACCTCCTCGCATCTCGCCTTCGACAAGGTCGCGGCCAAGCGCTTTGCCGCTATCGCCGGCGTCAAGGTGCCGGAAAACATTCCACTCGACGGGATCGACGCGGCGTTCGCCGACTACGGCAAGCTGATCGCCAAGCCCATCTTCGACGGTTCGAGCTACGGCCTGATCTTCGTCAACGCCAAGCAGGATCTGGTCGCGGTCCGCAATGCCGCGAAGACGGAGCACTATCTGATCGAGCCGCGGATTGCCGGCGTGGAAGGGACCTGCGCCGTGCTCGAGCAGTCGAACGGGGAGGTCATCGCGCTGCCGCCGATCGAGATCGTGCCGGGCGAGGGGACTTTCGACTACACCGCCAAATATCTGTTGAAGTCGACCCAGGAGATCTGTCCGGGCCGGTTCTCGCCGGAGGTGACCGCCGCGATCAAGGACAATGCGATGCGCGCCCACAAGGCGCTGTCGTGTTCCGGCTATTCGCGCACCGATTTCATCATCTCGGACAAGGGCCCGGTTTATCTGGAAACAAACACCTTGCCGGGCCTGACCCGGGCCTCGCTTTACCCGAAAGCCCTCAAGGCCCAGGGCATCGACTTCACCGATTTTCTGAGGGATCAGATCGAGCTCGCCGAGCGGCGCATCCGTAAATAAACGGGTAAGGGCGTCAGGTGGGCCGCCCGAACGGTAAAATCCTGAAGATCCGGTGCAAATGCCTCACAGGACGGATCAAATTCCGCCCTGTCCACCCTGATTTTACCTTTTGTTTACCAGGAAGCCCGAAGGTTAACGCTGGCGGTGCATGTGCGCTTGGCTGCCGGGGCGTGAGCTGTTGCGGATTTCCGCTTCGACGAGCGCCCCTCGGGGAATGGGGCCTTTTTGCTTCAAACCCCGGCCGGCATTCGAGAACTCATTCGCGAGCCACAACGATTGACGAGCTCGTGCAATGGATGGTGCAGGACGCCTCGCGGTTTCTGAGAGGCCCCAAGCTGATCTGAAGGCGGCCGCCATTGGCGCGGTCGTGCTGCTGCGCGAGTCTCTCGGCTTCGGCCGCGCGCGCGCAAAGCTTTCGGTCGACCGCGAGCGCCCGTCGCGTCTCGCCCTGTTCGTCGAACGCTACGTGCCACGCCGCGCCGGGCTTTTTGCGACACTGCTGCTCATCACTGCCAGCGCCGGCTTCGGCGTCGTCAAGGGCGGCCACCTCGACGACTTCACCGCTGCGCTGAGCGACACCCGCAACGGGCTCGCCAACTCCGTCGGTTTCCGGATCACCGCGGTCGCCATCAACGGCCGCAAGCAGCTCAGCCAGGACGAGGTGCTGGCGATCGGCGGCGTCAATGGCCGCTCGTCGCTGCTGTTTCTCGACGCCGCCGCCGTGCGCGACCGCCTCAAGGCCAATCCTTGGATCGCGGACGCCACCGTGCTGAAATTCTATCCGAACCAGCTGCAGATCGACATCGTCGAACGCTCCGCCTTTGCGCTGTGGCAGTCCAGCGGCAAGCTTTCGGTGATCGCCGAGGACGGCGCGGTGCTCGAACCCTATGTCTCCCGACGTTTCCTCACGCTGCCGCTCGTGGTCGGCAAGGGCGCGGAAACGCGCGCGCGGGACTTCCTGGCTCTGCTCGCGCGTTATCCGCAGGTCAATTCGATCACCAAGGCGGTCATCTTCGTCGGCGAGCGGCGCTGGAATCTGCGCACCAAAGACGGCCTCGATATCCGCTTGCCCGAGAATGACGTCGGCAACGCGCTGGCCGCGTTGAGCAAGCTCGACAAGGACGATCGTCTGTTCTCGCGCGACATCGTCGCCATCGACATGCGCCTGCCTGACCGGCTGACGGTGCAGCTCTCCGACGACGCAGCGAAAGCGCGCGAAGACCTGCTGAAGAAGCAGAAGAAAAAGCCCGGTGAGGCCGCATGACCGGGATCAACCGCTTCCATACGCCGAAGGCGAAACCGATGCCGCACAAGCGCTCCGCGCTGGTGGCCTCGCTCGATATCGGCACCAGCAAGATCGCCTGCATGATCGCGCGGCTGAAGCCGTGCCCGCCCAACGACGCGCTGCGCGGCCGCAGCCATGCCGCCGAGCTGATCGGCTACAGCCAGATCCAGTCGCGCGGCGTCAAGGCAGGCGCAGTGGTCGATCTCGCCGAATGCGAGCAGGCGGTGCGGCAGGCCGTCGCGCTCGCCGAGCGCATGGCCAAAGTGCGTGTCGAGTTGGTGCTGCTGTCGGTGTCCGGCGGCCGGGTGCAGGGACAACTGATCGAGGCTGCCGCCGATCTGCGCGGCGGCGCGGTCACCGCGGCCGATGTCAGCCGGGTCACCTCCACCGGCATGCGCCACGCCACCGGCGAGGGCCGCACCGTGCTGCATACGTTGCCGGTCGGCTACCGCATCGACGGTGTGAAAGGCATTCGCGATCCCCGCGGCATGGTCGCCCGCGAGTTCGGCGTCGACCTCAACGTGGTCACGGTCGATGCGGCGGTCGCGCGGAACCTGATGCTGGTCGTCGAGCGCTGCCACCTCAATGTCGAAGCCCTGGCGGCGAGCCCCTATGCGGCCGGCCTCGCCGTCCTGACCGACGACGAAGCCGATCTCGGCGCCGCCGTGGTCGAGATGGGCGCCGGCTCCACGACCATTGCCATCCATTCAGGCGGCCGCTTCGTCCATGCCTCGGGATTTGCCGTCGGCGGCCATCACATCACCATGGACCTTGCGCGGGGACTCTCGGCGTGCATTGCGGATGCCGAGCGAATCAAGACGTTATATGGCACGGTGCTGACGGGCGGGTCAGACGCGCGTGAGTTGATGTCGGTTCCGACCGCCGGCGACAACGACCAGGACGTTCCGCAGATCGTGTCACGAGCCACGATCGCGAACATCGTCCGGCACCGCGCTGAGGAGATTTTCGAGATGGTCCGGGATCGCTTGAAGGATTCGCCCTTCGCGGCCGAGCCGAAGGGACGGGTCGTTCTGAGCGGCGGCGCGTCCCAGCTCACCGGCATGCCCGAACTCGCCACCCAGATCCTTGGCCGGCCCGTGCGCATCGGCCGCCCGCTCGGCTTCGGCCGGTTGCCGGCGGAGGCCAAGACCGCGTCCTTTGCGGTGCCCGCCGGTCTGCTTGGTCTACCCCCAATACGCTCACCACGAGCACGTCGAACCGCGGCATACGCGGCACCTCAGGACAGGGACTGACGGCTATTTCGGAAAGGTCGGACGATGGCTTCGCGAGGGCTTCTGATGACCGCTTTCCGCACTTCGAGAATTTCACCAACTCCCGCGCCGGATGGGCGGGGCGAACCCCACCGCGCGTAATCGACGAGAGGCAACCATGGCAGTCAATCTTTCTCCCCCCGACATCAGCGAGCTGAAGCCACGCATCACCGTCTTCGGCGTCGGCGGCGCGGGCGGCAATGCCGTCAACAACATGATCACCGCCGGATTGCAGGGCGTCGATTTCGTCGTCGCCAACACCGACGCGCAAGCGCTGACCATGTCGAAGGCGCCGCGCATCATCCAGATGGGCACGCAGGTGACGCAGGGCCTCGGCGCGGGCTCGCAGCCCGACGTCGGCGCTGCCGCCGCGCAGGAAGTGATCGATGAAATCCGCGATCATCTCACCGGCGCCAACATGGTGTTCGTCACCGCCGGCATGGGCGGCGGCACCGGCACCGGTGCTGCGCCGGTGATCGCCAAGACCGCGCGCGAGCAGGGCATCCTCACCGTCGGCGTCGTCACCAAGCCGTTCCACTTCGAGGGCCAGCGCCGCATGCGCACGGCGGAAGCCGGCATTGCCGAGCTGCACAAGGTGGTCGACACGCTCCTGATCATCCCGAACCAGAACCTGTTCCGGGTCGCCAACGAGAAGACCACCTTCGCCGACGCCTTCGCGATGGCCGACCAGGTGCTCTATTCCGGCGTCGCCTGCATCACCGACCTGATGGTGAAGGAAGGCCTGATCAATCTCGACTTCGCCGACGTCCGCGCCGTGATGCGCGAGATGGGCAAGGCGATGATGGGCACCGGCGAGGCCACCGGCGAGAAGCGCGCGCTGACCGCGGCTGAAGCCGCGATCGCCAACCCGCTGATCGACGACAGCTCGATGAAGGGCGCCCGGGGCCTCCTGATCTCCATCACCGGCGGCAGCGATTTGACGCTGTTCGAGGTCGACGAAGCCGCAACCCGCATCCGCGAAGAGGTGGATCAAGACGCCAACATCATCGTCGGCGCCACCTTCGACGAGAACCTCGATGGCGTGATCCGCGTCTCTGTGGTTGCGACCGGCATCGAGACCAATGGCATGGTGCGCACCGCGTCCGCGCCGCTGGCGACGCCGACACATGCGGTCGCTCCTGCCCAGCCGGAGAACCGCCTCGCCGATCTCACCGCGCGCCTGCGTGCCGACAATGCACGGCTCGCCGAACGCGCCACCAAGCTCGAAGCCGCTCCTGCGCCCGCTCCGGCGCCGCAGCGCACGACCAGCAATGTCGAGCGCGCCGCGCTTGCGGCGATTGCCGCGGCCGTTGCGCCCGAAGCGTCCCGCCGCAGCTCCGGTCCAGACCACCTATGGCGACGTCACCGTGCGCCCAATCGCACAGAAGCCGTCGCTGTTTCCCGATCCCGAGGTGAAGCGCACCGAGCCCGAAGAAGCCATGATGCCGGAGACCTTCATCCCGCAGCCGGCCGAGCGGCCGACCAACCGCACGCAGCGGATGCCGAAATTCGAGGACCTGCCGATGCCCGCGCAGGCCGAGATTCGCCAGGCCCGCGGCGAGACGGCGGAAGAGGAGCATCCGCAGAAGAGCCGCCTGTCGCTGTTGCAGCGCCTCGCCAATGTCGGTCTCGGCCGCCGCGACGAGGAAAGCGAGCCGCCGATCGCCGCCCGCGCGTCGGGTCCGTCGATGCCGCCGCTGCCTGAGCGCAAGCCCGCCAAGCGATCGGTGGCCGAGCAGATCGCGGCGAATGAGCCGGTATCGGAGTATGCTCGTCGCCCCGCACCACAGGGACTGGACAGCCACGGCCGTCCTGCGCCCGTTGCGCCCGCGCCACAGGGCGACGACCATCTCGATATTCCGGCCTTCCTGCGCCGGCAGGCCAACTGAATTTTGTTACAATTCTGGCAGTGGAAAAGGTCCCGGCGGGCAACCGCCGGGACCTTTGATTTTTTCCCGCAGCGGATTGTCACACGCCTGACAAGCGACTGATTTTAAATCCTTAATTATGCTCTTGCTGGTCTGATAGGGGCGCGGAATTCACACTTTCCACAGGCCCAAATCGGGTGAACCCTTGGCGCCAATGCGGCATAGATGGGGTAACAATCGGTAAAAAAGCGTGAGTTGGCGCTGTTTAGGGCAGTGATTATGGTTGCGGCGACTTGGGGATACATCGAGTTTGAGTTGGCACCGTATCGGGTCGGTCGTGCTCTTTGTGAGTTGTAGTGGGCGGGTCTTCGCATGAAATTTAGCCGGCAAACGACGCTTCGCTCGCAAGCTACCGTGACGGGCGTCGGTGTTCACTCCGGACTTCCCGTTAATTTGACCATCGGACCTGCATCTGTCGATGCAGGTTTTATTTTTGTGCGCAGCGGCCTCGAGGGCGGCGACCGTGAGGTCCAGGCCACCGCCGACGCCGTGATCGCCACCGAGTTTGCGACCGTGCTGGGCGATGCCGAAGGTCCGCTGGTCTCCACGGCAGAGCACGTGCTTGCCGCGCTGCGCGGCATGGGCGTCGACAACGCCACCATCGAGATCGACGGCCCCGAAGTGCCGATCATGGACGGCAGCGCGGCGCCTTTCGTCACCGCGATCGAGCAGGCCGGCATCGTCACGCAGTCGGCGCCGCGCCGTTTCATCCAGGTCGTCAAGCCGGTGCAGGTCGCGCTTGGCGACAGTTTTGGCGAGCTGCGGCCCTACGCCAACGGATTCCGCGCCGAGGTCGAGATCGACTTCGCCAATCCCGTCATCGGCCACCAGAAATTCGCACTCGAGCTCAGCGCCGAAGGTTTTCGCCGCGAGGTCGCGCGTGCCCGCACCTTCGGTTGCATGAACGACGTGGCGCGGCTCTGGAGCGCCGGTTTCGCGCTTGGCGCCTCCTTCGAAAACTCGATCGTGTTCGACGAGGAGCGGCTGCTCAATCCGGAAGGCCTGCGCTTTGCCGATGAATGCGCCCGCCACAAGGTGCTCGACGTCATCGGCGATCTCGCGCTCGCGGGTCTGCCGCTGCTCGGCGCCTTCCGCTCCGTGCGGGGCGGCCACAAGGTCAACCACGCCGTGCTGACCGCGCTGATGGCCGATCGCACCGCCTGGCGGGTGGTCGAGGGTGAGGCCGTGCGCCGCCCGCGTCCCGTTCTGGAGGCCGGCAGCCGCGCGGTTGGCGGCATCATTGCGCCGGCCTACGGGCCCGACCTGTCCTGACCGGTTCCGGTCGCCTTCCAAGGCCATTATCGTCTGCGGAAACCGGTTCTTAGCCGGCCGTCGCTCATTATGGCGTTTAACGGCGATCGGCAGGCCAGCCGCTGGGATCGGCAGGCCCGCCGCTGGCCCGCCTTAATCCGGGCGGAATGCCTGCCTATGCGGTTGGTGAATGGGGTTTTTTCGGATACACAGGCCCTGGTTGCAGGTGGGCGCCACGGGGGCGGAAACGTCAGCGTTGGTGGCCGCGCAAGGCGGCATGACGGGCAGCTACCGCATCAACTGCAATTTGGGGCGTCAGGTTCTCGAGGTCATGTCGGTACAGCGTATAGCGCGCGCAGGACGCAGGATCATGGCTGACGCTCGGCGGCTTCGCCTGGCAGCAGCGCTGGTCGCGCTCGCCATTCCCTTGAGCGGCTGCGGCACCGGCGCGCTCTGGGACAAGTTCACCAAGAAGGACGACACCTTCGTCGATGAGCCCGCCGACAAGCTCTACAATGAGGGCTTGTACCTGATGAACCAGCGCAACGACAACAAGGCGGCCTCGAAGAAATTCGAGGAAGTCGACCGGCAGCATCCTTATTCCGACTGGGCGCGCAAGTCGCTCTTGATGTCGGCCTATGCCGCCTACAACCAGGGCGACTTTGACAGCTTGCATTGGCGCGGCCACCCGCTACGTCACCCTGCATCCGGGCAGCCCCGACGCGGCCTACGCGCAATACCTGATCGCGGCCTCGCATTACGACCAGATCCCGGACATTTCCCGCGACCAGACCCGCACCGAGAAGGCGATCAACGCGCTGCAGGAAGTGATCCGCAAATATCCGACGTCGGAATACGCCGTCAGCGCCAAGGCCAAGCTCGAAGGCGCGCGCGACCAGCTCGCCGGCAAGGAAATGGATATCGGGCGCTACAATCTCGAAAAGCACAACTACACCGGCGCGATCAACCGCTTCAAGAGCGTGGTCACGCAGTACCAGACCACCCGCCATGTCGAAGAGGCGCTATTTCGCCTGACCGAGTCCTATCTGGCGATCGGCATCGTCGGCGAGGCGCAGACTGCCGCCGCCGTGCTCGGGCATAATTTTCCCGACAGTCCCTGGTACAAAGACGCCTATAAGATTGTAAAATCCGGCGGTGTTGAACCGAGCGAGGATCAGGGGTCCTGGATCAGCCGGGCCTTCAAGAAGGTCGGCCTCGCCAGGAACTAGGAATTCCGTTCCATGTTGGCCCGCCTGTCGATCCGCGACATCGTCCTGATCGAACGTCTTGATATCGAATTTTCCCGTGGCCTTGCGGTGCTGACCGGCGAGACCGGCGCCGGCAAATCCATATTGCTCGATGCCTTTGCGCTGGCGCTCGGCGGCCGCGGCGACGCCACCCTGGTGCGCAACGGCGCGGAGCAGGGCCAGGTCACCGCCGTGTTCGACGTGCCGAAGGGCCATCCGGCGACCGCGATCCTGTCCGACAACGGCTTGGAAGATACCGGCGAGATGATCCTGCGCCGCGTGCAGCTCGCCGACGGCCGCACCCGCGCCTTCATCAACGATCAGGCGATCTCGGTGCAGACGCTGAAGGCTGTCGGCTCGGCGCTGGTCGAGATTCACGGCCAGCATGACGAGCGCGCGCTGGTCGATGCCTCGACGCATCGGCGCCTGCTGGATGCGTTTGGCGGCCTGGAGAAGGACACCGGCCTGCTCGAAGTGCTATGGGACGCGCGGCGCGCGGCCAACGTCGCGCTCGACGAGCATCGCGCCGGCATGGAGCGCGCCGCCCGCGAGGCGGATTACCTGCGCCACGCCGCCGATGAATTGAAGACGCTGGCGCCAAAGGACGGCGAGGAGACCGCGCTCGCCGAGCGGCGCACCGCGATGATGCAGGGCGAGAAGATCGCAGCCGATTTGCGCGAGGCGCAGGATGCGGTCTCGGGCGATCATTCGCCGATTGCGGCGCTCTCGGCCGCCGTGCGGCGGCTGGAACGGCGCGCCGCCAATTCGCCTGGCCTGGTCGAGCCCGCGGTCAAGGCGATCGACATCGCGATCAACGCGCTGGAGGAGGCGGACCAGCATCTGACCGCGGCGCTCCGTGCCGCCGATTTCGATCCGGCCGAGCTGGAGCGGATCGAGGAGCGGCTGTTCGCGCTGCGCGCCGCCTCGCGCAAATATTCCACGCCGGTCGACAAGCTCGCCGCACTCGCCGCGCAATATGCCGCCGATGTCGCGCTGATCGATGCCGGCGCCGAGCAGCTGAAGAAGCTGGAAGTCGCGGCCGAGGAGGCCGACAAGCGCTACGCGGCCGCGGCGAAGAAGCTCTCCGCCGCGCGAGAGAAGTCGGCACGGAAGCTCGACAAGGCGGTCATTGCCGAGCTCGCGCCGCTCAAGCTCGAGCGCGCGACCTTCACCACGCAGATCGAGAGCGATGCGGCTTCCCCGGGCCCGCAGGGGTTCGACCGCGTCGAGTTCTGGGTGCAGACCAATCCCGGCACGCGGCCGGGGCCGCTGATGAAGGTCGCCTCCGGCGGCGAGCTGTCGCGCTTCCTGCTCGCGCTGAAGGTGGTGCTGGCCGATCGCGGCTCGGCGCCGACCCTTGTTTTCGACGAGATCGACACCGGCGTCGGCGGTGCGGTCGCGGACGCCATCGGCACGCGGCTGGCGCGGCTTGCCGCCAAGGTTCAGGTGATGGCGGTGACCCATGCGCCGCAGGTCGCCGCGCGCGCCGGGCAGCATTTGCTGATTTCCAAGGACGCGCTGGACAAGGGCAAGCGCGTCGCCACCCGCGTCAACGCGCTGGCGGCCGACCACCGCCGCGAGGAGATCGCGCGCATGCTGGCCGGCGCCGAGATCACCGCGGAAGCGCGCGCCGCCGCGGAACGGCTGTTGAAGGCGGCTTCCTAGCCGTCATTCCGGGGCGCGGCAGCCTTTTCTCAGTACGCTCTTCGTCGTATTCAACGCCATGGCCAAAGCCGCAAAGAAACGAACTCTCCCCGATGTCGCCGCTCTCACCAGGGCGCAGGCGAAGACCGAGCACATGCGGCTGGCGCTGGAGCTCGAAGGCCACGACAGGCGCTACTACCAGGACGACGCACCCAGCGTTACCGACGCGGAATACGACGCGCTGCGCGCGCGCTTCAACGCCATCGAGAAGCGCTTTCCCGAATTCGTCAGCGCGGAGTCGCCGTCGCAGAAGGTCGGCGCCGCGCCGAGCGGGCGCTTCAGGAAGGTGCGCCACGCCCTGCCGATGCTCTCGCTCGACAACGCCTTTGCCGAAGAGGACGTCACCGACTTCGTCGGCCGCATCGAACGCTTCCTGAAGCTGCCCGACGACAAGATCGATTTCTCCGCCGAGCCGAAGATCGACGGTCTGTCGATGTCGCTGCGCTATGAGGGCGGCGAACTGATCACCGCCGCAACTCGCGGCGACGGCGCCGAGGGCGAGGACGTCACCGCCAATATCAAGACGCTGGAAGACGTGCCGCAGAAGCTGAAGGGCCGCAACGTCCCCGATATCTGCGAGGTGCGCGGCGAGGTCTACATGACCAAGCAGGCGTTCCTTAAGCTGAACGAGCGGCAGAAGGCGGCCGGCGACACCATCTTCGCCAATCCGCGCAATTCGGCCGCGGGCTCGCTGCGCCAGAAGGATCCCTCGATTACCGCCTCGCGCCCGCTCGGCTTTTTCGCCTACGCCTGGGGCGAGATGAGCGCGATGCCCGAGGATACCCAGACCGGCATGATCGGTTGGTTCGAGCGCTGCGGCTTCAAGACCAATCCGCTGACGAAGCTATGTCACTCCATCGAGCAGCTCGTCGCCTTCCATCGCAAGATCGAGGAGCAGCGCGCCGAGCTCGACTACGATATCGACGGCGTCGTCTACAAGGTCGACCGCATCGACTGGCAGGAGCGGCTCGGCTTCGTCTCGCGCACGCCGCGCTGGGCGATCGCGCACAAATTCCCGGCCGAGCGCGCCGTGACCGTGCTGCGCGACATCGAAATCCAGGTCGGGCGCACCGGCTCGTTCACGCCGGTCGGCAAGCTCGAGCCGGTCGGCGTCGGCGGCGTGATCGTGCAGAACGTCACGCTGCACAACGAGGACTACATCAGGGGTATCGGCGGCGACGGCGAGCAATTGCGCGAGGGCCGCGACATCCGGATCGGCGACACCGTGGTGGTGCAGCGCGCCGGCGACGTGATCCCGCAGGTGGTCGACGTCGTCATCGACAAGCGGCCGAAAGGCGCCAGGGAATTTCATTTTCCGAAGAAGTGCCCGTGCCCGCTGCATACCGACGTGGTGCGCGAGGAAACCGCCGCCGGCGAGGAGGGCTCGCGCGCCCGCTGCACCGGCGAGTTCGCCTGTCCGTTTCAGAAGGTCGAGCATCTCAGGCTGTTCGTGTCGCGCCGCGCCTTCGACATCGACGGTCTCGGCGAGAAGCAACTGCAATATTTCTTCGACGAGGGCTGGGTGAAGGAGCCCGCCGACATTTTTACGCTGTCGAAGCGCAACAATAAATTGAAGCTGGAGGAGATCGAAGGCTACGGCGAGACCTCGGTGCGCAACCTCTTCGCCTCCATCGAGGCGCGGCGGAAAATTTCGCTGGAGCGCTTCATCTATGCGCTCGGCATGCGCCATGTCGGCGAGACCACGGCGCTCGCGCTGGCACGCGGCTATGGCTCGTGGGATGCCTTCCATGATGCCGGGCTGAAGGTCGCCAAGGGCGACGAAGAGGCGATTGCCGAGATGGACGCGCTGGACCAGATCGGCGACACCGTGATCCAGAGCGTTGCCGCCTATTTCGGCGAGAGCCACAACCGCGGCATCGTCGATCGCCTGGTCGGCGAGCTCAAGGAAATCATTGAAGCCGAAAAGCCCAAGCGTAATTCGCCCGTCTCTGGAAAGACGGTGGTTTTTTCCGGCTCGCTCGAGAAAATGACGCGGGACGAAGCAAAGGCCAATGCTGAACGTCTCGGTGCCAAGGCCGCCAGCTCGGTGTCGAAAAAAACCGATTACCTGATCGCGGGTCCTGGTGCGGGCTCGAAGTTGGCAGACGCCAAAAAGCACGGTGTCACCGTGCTGACCGAGGACGAGTGGCTGAAGCTGGTGGGGGGATAGCTCGGTCTCTCCCTCTCCCCGTTCTTACGGGGAGAGGGTTGGGGTGAGGGGCAGGGCATAGGGCCGACCCATCATCGAATTCGAAAAAGCTTTCGTTTGTCGAGCAGCCTGCCTTGCCCCTCACCCGAAGTCGTCGCTGTCGCTCCGACTTCGACCTCTCCCCGCAAGTGCGGGGAGAGGTGAAGAACCTACAACATCCCGCTCTCTTCCTCTTCGGCCTGCCCGATCAGTTCCTCGCTGACCACGAGGTCGCGCCGCGGCACCAGGAAGGCCATGCTGGCCGCGCATCCCAATGACAGCGCGAAAACGAACGACATCAGCGGCAGCGTGGTCACGAAGTGACCGCCGAGATACGCACCGAGCTGCGACACCAGCGCGCCGACGCCCTGCTGCAGGAAACCCATCGTGCCGGAGGCGGTGCCGGCGGCATCCGGCCGTACGCTGATCGCGCCGGCCACCGTGTTCGACATCACGAAGGCATTGGCGACCATCACGATCATCTGGGTGCCGAACAGCCATAGCGGCATCTGGTTGATGCCGGTGACGCTCCACACCAGATTCAACAGGCTGCCCGCGAGTTGCAGCGCGAGCCCGAACCAGATCAGCTTCGCCAGCGAGTGGCGCGGCGCGAAGCGCACGCAGAACACATTGCCGATCAGGAAGGCGAAGCCGGTGGTGGCGAACCACGCACCATATTCGGCGCTGTTGCGGCCCATCTGCGTCACCACGATGTAGGGCCCGCCGCCGGCGAAGGCGAAGATGATCTGCGAGGCCAGCACCTGGCACAGCAAATAGCCGATGAAGGCGCGGCTGGTGAAGAGAGAGCCGACGTCGCCGCGGAAGCCGTTGCCGGCGGCGCGGACGCGGCGCGTCTCCGGCAACAGGAACGCGACCGCGATCACGGTCGCCAGCGAAGCGGCGGTGATCAGGCAGAAGATCGCGCGCCAGCCGAATGCGAGGTCGAGCAGGCCGCCGGTCAGCGGCGACAGCATCTGCGCGATCATCATGACCGCGATCACGAGGCTCAGTCGCGCGCCGATCTGGTCGCGCGCATAAAGATCGCGGACGATGGCGCGGCTGATCACCATGCCGCTGGCGCCGCCGAGCGCCTGGAAGAATCGCGCCGCGATCAGCTGCGGCAGCGATTCCGCGAACACGCAGGCCGCGCTTGCCACGACCATCAGCGACATGCCGGCGAGCAGCACCGGCCGCCGGCCGAACTTGTCCGACAGCGGCCCCATGATCAGCTGCGAGCAGGCGATGCCGACCATGTAGAGCGACACCGTCATCTGCGCCAGCGAGATCGAGCTGTCGAAGGTCTTGGCCAGCACGGGCAGCGTCGGCACCAGCATGTAGAGCGAGATCGGCGCGATGCCGGTCATGGCGACCAGCAGCATCAGCATCAGCTTCGAGGTCGCGAGTTCGCTCGTCGCCGAAGGCCGCTTGTCTAACGTTCCGTGCATGCGTGGTCCGATTCAATCGCGTTAAATCGACCATAGCGAGATGCGTTCACGCGAAAAGCCGCGTTTCGTCATGCGGCTATTCGTTTTCCGGGACGGTTATAATAGCGGCAGGAGTTGCATCAGAACTCGTCATTCCGGGATGCGTGCGTTTGGCGCGAGCCCGGAATCCATAACTCACCGATGGTGGGTATGGATTCCGGGCCTCGCCGCTTCGCGGCCACCCGGAATGACGAGGGTTGAAATTCACATCGCCGCCGTCGCCGCATCCAGCCACTGCTGATCCGCCGCGTCGAGATGCGCGCGCACCTCGCGGTTGACCCGTGCGTGATACGCATTGAGCCAATCGATTTCCGCAGGGCTCAGCATCGCCTTGTCGATCAGGCGGCGATCGATCGGCGCCAAGGTCAGCGTCTCGAACGCGTTCATCGGCTTCTCGGCGCCGGGAATTTCCGCGGCGGTGACCAGCTCCAGATTCTCGATGCGGATGCCGTAGCCGCCGGTCTTGTAATAGCCGGGCTCGTTGGAGAGGATCATGCCGCGCTTCAGCGGCGCGGTGCCGAGCTTGGAGATCCGCGCCGGGCCTTCATGCACGGACAGATAGCTGCCGACGCCGTGGCCGGTGCCGTGCTCGAAATCGACGCCGGCCGCCCACAGATGCTGCCGCGCCAGGGTGTCGAGCTGTGCGCCCGTGGCGCCGTCCGGAAACACCGCGCGCGCGATCGCCATATGCCCGCGCAGCACGCGGGTGAAACGGTCGCGCATTTCGGCCGTGGGCGTGCCGACCGCGATGGTGCGCGTCACGTCCGTGGTGCCGTCTTCATACTGCGCGCCGGAATCGATCAGCAGCAAATCGCCTGAAACGATGCGCCGGTTGCTCTTGCGGGTGACGCGATAATGCACGATGGCGCCGTTCGGTCCGGTGCCGGCGATCGTGGGGAAGGAGACGTCCTTCAATGCGCCGGTGTCGCGGCGGAAGGTCTCCAGCGCCTCGACCGCATCGATCTCGGTCGACGCGCCCTTCGGTGCTTCGCGGTCGACCCAGGCGAGGAAGCGTGCCAGCGCCACCGCGTCGCGCTGATGCGCGGTGCGGGTGCCCGCGATCTCCGTGGTGTTCTTCACCGCCTTCAGGAGCGCGATGGGATCGTTGCCGCGCACCGGCTTGCCGCCGTGAGAGGTGATCAGCCGCGACAGCGCGTCCGCCGCGGTGGCACTGTCGAGCGCGATCGACGCGCCCGATTTGGCCAGCGTGGTGAGCTGCGGGGCGAGTTGATCCGGCTCGCGCACATCGGCTGACCGTTCCAGATGATCGCGGGTCGCGTTCGAGAGCTTGCGGTGATCGATGAACAGCGTCGGCCGCCCGTCCTTCGGCACCAGCGCGTAGGACAGCGGCAGCGGCGTATGCGCGACGTCGGCGCCGCGGATGTTGAAGGTCCAGGCGACCGCGTGGCTGTCGGACAGCACCAGCGCGTCGGCGCCGAGCTTTGCGATCTCCTCGCGAATGCGGCCGAGCTTTTCGCCCTCGGCCTCGCCGGCGAAGCGCGCCCCGTGCAAGGTGACCGGCGCCAGCGGGGGCGGGGGCCGCTCGGTCCAGACCGAATCGATGGGATTGCTGTCGACCGCGACCAGCTCGGCGCCGGCCCTGGCGCAGGCCGCCGCCATGCGCTCGGCTGCCGCTGTCGTGTGCAGCCACGGGTCAAAACCGAGGCGGTCGCCGGCTTTCAGGTGCTTGGCGAGCCAGTTTTCCGGCGGCGGCTCGACCAGCGATTCGACGCTCCAGGCCTTGCCGTCGACCTGCTGGGCCGCCTGCAGGGTGTAGCGCCCGTCGACGAACAATGCGGCCTCGCTGGTCAGCACGGCCGCCAGCCCCGCCGAGCCGGTAAAGCCGGTCAGCCAGGCCAGCCGCTCCTCGGAGGGCGCAACATATTCGTTTTGCTGCTGATCGGCGCGCGGCACGACGAAGCCGGCCAGCTTGCGCCGCTTGAGCTCGTCGCGAAGCGCCGACAGCCGGGCCGTCAGCGCGACGCCGTGCTCGGGTTCCTCGAATGTCTGGAAACGGGCCTCGAACATGCGACTACATTAGGATTGCGGGGACAAGTCCGCAATGTTAGCTGTTATGGCACAGAACGTGCTTCGAAAGTTCCGGTTGCGTTGGCGTCAAAACCATCCGGAGACGGGGGAAATGTCAGGGGTGCTCCAGCTCAACGAAGAGGGGAGTTGCGATGCCTGCCTTTACCTTTGAGAAGATCTCGCCGCCGCGCCGCGGCCCGATTGCACCGATCGTCAAGAAGCAGCGCGGCCTCGTGGTCGCGATCCTCGACCGCTTTGTCGAGGCGCGGGTCAAGCGCGAGGAGAAGCGCGCGACGGAACGCGCCAAGCCGAAGACCTAAGCCCGCAGCAGCAGGCTGCTCCAGCCTTCGATCCTGAGATGCCGCAGCGGCACCAGCCCGCGCGCGCGATAGGCGGCCACCACGCTCGCCGCCTGATGGTTCAACAGTCCCGAGAGGATCACCAAAGCCCTCGGCGCGAGATGACGCGCCATCGGTCCCGCCAGCTGCCGCAGCGGATTGGCGAGGATGTTCGCCAGCACCAGGTCGAACGGACCGTGCCGTGCGAACTCCGGCGCCGCAAAGCCGGTGGCGCGGATCGCCTGCACGAAATTTCCGACACCGTTCAGCCGCGCATTCTCATCGCGCGACTTTCACCGAAGGTGCATCGATGTCGCTCGCCAGCACCGCGCGTTTCAGCGCCTTGGCGGCGGCGATTGCCAAAACGCCGGTGCCGGTGCCGAGATCGAGCACGCGGCGCGGCGTCTGCGATTTCAGGACATGGTCGAGCAGCAACAGGCAGCCCCGCGTGGTGCCGTGATGGCCGGTGCCGAAGGCGAGCGCCGCCTCGATCTCGATGCCGAGCTTGTTCGGCGCAATACGGGCGCGGTCGTGCGCGCCATGCACGACGAAGCGTCCGGCCGGCACCGGAACGAGGTCCTCGAGACTGGCTTTCACCCAGTCTCTCGCCTCGACGGTGTCGAACGCGATCGTGCCGGCAACATGCTCACCGGCGGCGTTGCTCACGGCCTGGCGCACCAGCGCCTGGTCCGGCGCGTCGGCGAAATGTACCGTGACGTCCCAGCGTCCGTCGGGCCGCTCGAAGGCTGCGATCGCCGCCTCGCCCTCGAAGACAATCTCGGTGAGGACGTCGACGGCTTGCTTCGCGGCGTGTTCGTCTGACAGCGTGAAGCTCGCGCGGTGGGTGGCTGATGTGAGGGGCATGTCACGTCCAGTTGATCGCCTTGCTTAGCCGCTTCCGGCGCCGCCGCAAGCCCCGCCGGCCATGCTATGCTCGGGCCGCCAGCCGGAGGATGTTTGCAATGGCCAAGCCCCAGTTGCTGCCCTTTCCGTCGCCGTTTCCGAAGAGCCGTTATTCGCTCGCGCCCGACGAGATCGCCGAGCTGCGCAGCCTTTATGAGGAATTGCCCTATGCCGCGATGCGCGCGGCCGAGGCGCTGCGCGTCGACGGCAAACGCATGACCACCGACGACCTGCTGCCGTTCTGGCGGGCGGACAATGCGGTCGCCGAGATCATCGCAGCGCATCAACGAAATACTCGAGTAGCTCACGATGACGACAGCCGTTCTCAAGCTCGCGCTGCTGGCCGCACTGGCGGTCGTCACCTTTGGCGTCATTCCGAACAGGAAGATCGGCGGCATCCTCGCCATCGGCATCTGCCTCGCCGGCGCGGTGATCCTGCATTTCGCGGCGCCGTGAATTTCACACCATGACGGCGTTGCCGATGGCATCGGCCGGGCGGTTTTTCGCCTTTCGGTCCTCTTCGCATCCTGATAGCCCAATGCCTGGCGGTAAGCTTCGCAAGGGAGGGGCAGCACTATGCTGCGCGTTCAAACCAGCTTCCAAGATACGCCGGGCGACGGCTACTTTCGTGCTTCTCCATGAAGGTCGAAATCTGAGCGATCAAGTCAGTGACCTTGGCTTAAAGGATGGAGATACCGTCCTACTTTGGGAGCCGGATTGCGGAGGCTACACCGTCAAAGCAACGCTAATGTTCAACCACCGTCATGGGATGATGGGCGAAGCACGGCTTTGGGCTAAGACAATTTCAAACTGAGACACTGCCGAGAGGCCGCGCCCCATCAACAGGTTTTTCCACAGCGTTGTCCCCGGGCTTTCCACTCAAATTTGAACAGTAATCGCGCATCGTTTTCCCCGCGCATTGCGGGTCCCCGATTTATGCAATTTTAGATGGGGTTTCGTAGTTCTACGGAGCCGGCGTGAGCCCGGTGCGAAAAATACGGAGGCGAAGTTGCAGCATCACATCAAGAAATTCCTGTCGGACGAAGCGGGGGCAACCGCGATCGAGTACGGCCTGATCGCGGCGGGCATTGCGCTGGCGATCATCGCGGTGGTCAATGGGCTCGGCACCACCCTGAATACCAAGTTCACCTCGATCAACACCTCCTTGAAGTAACGGTAGCGCGGCGTCGCTTTCTCAGGGCGGTGCCACGACTTCCGTAGCTGCAATGGGATGCGAATGTTGGAATCGGACGACTAGCCTCCGCGCGGCGACGGTTTCGTCGCGCGGGCCAGTTTTCCCCAAAACTGTCCCCCGCTTATCCACCTCTTGTAAACAGCGCGCGGTGATCGCCGAGGATCACTTTCGCCGCATTGTGGCCGGGCGCGCCGGTAACCCCGCCGCCGGGATGGGCGCCGGAGCCGCAGTGATAGAGACCGCGCAGGGGGCCGCGATAGTCGGCATGGCCCAGCATCGGACGCGCCGAGAACAGCTGGTTCAAGGTCAGCGCACCGTGGAAGATGTCGCCACCCAGCAGCCCGAACTCGCGCTCGAGATCGAGCGGCGAGAGGACCTGCCGGCCGACCACGCTCGCGGCAAAGCCCGGCGCGTATCTGTCCACGGTGGCGATCATGAGGTCGGCGACCTCGTCGCGATGATCGTCCCAGGATTGTCCATCGGGCAGTTCGGGCGCGACGTGCTGGCAGAACAGGCTCGCGACATGCGCGCCATCAGGTGCGAGCGAGTCGTCGAGCGTGGAGGGGATCAAGACCTCCACGATCGGCTCGCGGCTCCAGCCGTGCGCGCGCGCGTCCTGCCAGGCGCGATCCATGTAGGCGAGGGAAGGCGCGAGGATGATGCCGGCGGTGAGATGATCGCCGTCGCCGGGCAGCGCGCTGAAGGAGGGCAGGGCGCTCAGCGCCACGTTGATGCGGAAGGTGCCTGAGCCGTTGCGCCAGCGCCGGATGCGGACGAGAAAGTCTTGCGGCAGCGCCTGCGCCGGGATCAATCGCGTGTAGAGCAGCTTCGGGTTGACGCTCGCAGCGACGTATCTGGCGCGGATGGTGTCGCCATTGTCGAGGATCACGCCGGCGGCGCGCTCCTTTTCCACGATCACCTCGCGCACGCCGGCCTCACACACGATCTCCGCACCCGCGGCGCGCGCCGCCCGCGCCATGGCCTGGCCGATCGCGCCCATGCCGCCGATCGCATGCCCCCACACGCCCTTCTTGCCGTTCACCTCGCCGAAGGCATGATGCAGCATCACATAGGCGGAGCCGGCAGCGTAGGGACTGGCGTAGTTGCCGACGATGGCGTCGAAGCCGAACAGCGCTTTCACCAGATCGTGCTCGAAGCGCTCGTCCAGCATCTCGCCGGCCGAGCGCGTGAACAGGTCGAGCAGATTGCGTTGGCTCTCCAGCGACAGGCCGCGCAGGATGTTGGCGGTGCCCGAGCGCGTTGAAGCTCTTCGCCGATCGCGCGCGACGCCGAAGCCTTCGACCAGGTTCGGCGGCGCGCGCAGCACGAAGCCGCGCAGCACGTCGGCAATCGCTTCCAGCTCGCGCGAAAATTGCTCGATTGCGTCGACGTCATGCGCGCTCAGTCTGGCCACCGAGGCGTGCGTGCGGCCCTCGCCGGTGAGGAGATATTTGCCGTCAGGGGAGGGCAGGAAATTCTGCGCGCGGCGTTCGACGATTCTGAGGCCGTGCTCGGCCAGCCTGAGATCGGCGATCACCTTGGGATTGAGCAGGCTGACGGTGTAGGCCGCCACCGAATTGCGGAAGCCGGGATGGAATTCCTCGGTCACGGCGGCGCCGCCGACCACCTTGCGCCGTTCGACCACGGTCACGCGCAGGCCGGCCTGCGCGAGATAGGCCGCGCAGGTGAGGCCGTTATGGCCCGCGCCGATGATGACGACGTCGGTCTCGTTCATCTTGCCTTCAAGAAAGGTTGATCCTGCAGTTGCTTCTTAGCGAAGGCCAGCACAGAGGCACAGCGATTTTGAAGATTGCAGCGCATTGCCCACGGCGGCGCCGTATGCTCTTTTGCGGCGTTCCGGCGCCCGCCGGGTATGCCGGAGTAGCAATGACCGTATCCGCCCCGTCCGTCGCCACGGCCGCTTCCGCGACCGATCAGCCGACCGCCGCGCGGAACCGGCTGGTGCTCGCGGTCTACACCGCGGCGATCTTCGTCAGCGCGCTGCTGCTGTTCTCGGTGGAGCCGCTGTTCACCAAGATGGTGCTGCCGCGGCTCGGCGGTTCGCCGGCGGTGTGGTCGGTGGCGATGGTGTTCTTCCAGTCGCTGCTGCTCGCGGGCTACGCCTACGCGCATCTGCTGATGCAGATCAAGAACCGCACGATCCCGGTCACGGCACATCTGGTGCTGCTGGTCGTCGCCCTGCTCACGCTGCCGTTGTCGATATCAGGCGGGTTCGGCGAGCCGCCGACATCGGGCTATGCGTTCTGGCTGCTGGCGTTGTTCGCGGTCTCGATCGGCCTGCCGTTCTTCGCGCTCGCCGCCAACAATCCGCTGCTGCAGGCCTGGTTCGTGCGCACGGGCCATCCCGCCGGTCCCGATCCGTACTTTCTCTACGCGTCCTCCAACATCGGCAGCTTTCTCGCGCTGTTGTCCTATCCGGTGCTGCTGGAGCCGATGTTCACCCTGCGCACCCAGAACCTGATCTGGACCTGCGGCTACGCAGTCTTGATCGTCCTGATCGCAAGCTGCGGCGCGCTGCTGCTGCGCTCGCCTTCGCTTGCCGAAGCCGATTTGCGGACCGAGGAGACCGCCGCGCCCGCGCCGGCATGGCTGCTGCGCGCGCGCTGGATCTTCCTTGCCGCGGTGCCGTCCGGCCTGCTGGTCGCGGTGACCGCCCATATTTCGACCGACGTCGCGGCCGCGCCGCTGCTGTGGGTGCTGCCGCTGTCGCTCTATCTGCTCACCTGGGTGCTGGTGTTCCAGTCGCGGCCGCTGATCCCGCATTGGCTGGTGCTGGGAGCGCAGCCGCTCGCGATCGCCGGCGTCGTGATCCTGCTCGCGGTCGGCGGCGAACAGAATTTGCTGCTGACGCTGGGCGGCCATCAGCTCTGCTTCTTCGTGATCGCGATGAGCTGTCATGGCGAACTCGCGCGCACGCGACCGCCGGCGAAATTCCTCACCGGCTTCTATGTCGCGCTGTCGTTCGGCGGCATGGTCGGCGGTCTGTTCGCCGGCTTGATCGCGCCCTTGATGTTCTCCTGGATCGCGGAATATCCGATCCTGGTCGCGCTGGCGGCGTTGTGCCGGCCGGCGCACGCCGAGCTTTTCCCGCGCCTCAGTCGCTGGTACTGGCTGTTGCTTGCCGCAGTTGCGATTGCCTTGATCGTGCCGACCTTCTCCATCGGCAAGGTCGCGACCTCGCTCGAGGATTATCGTGTCTGGGTGGCCGGCGGCGTCGGCGCGCTCGCCGGGTTCATCGGCGTCGTTCTCAATGCCGACAAATGGAAGATTTTTGCGACCGTCGTGATCGCGCTGGCGCTGATCCGCATCTATCCGGCCGACGAGGGTCGCACCGAGACCATCCGCAGCTTCTTCGGCGTGCACAAGATCGTGGTGACGCCGCACGGCCAGTATCACGTGCTGATGCACGGCACGACGATTCACGGCGCGCAGAAATTCCAGAACAGCGACGGCACGCCGGCGACCGGCCGCCCCGAACCGATCACCTACTACCACAAGGACGGCGGCATCGGTCAGGCCATCGCCGCGATCCGCGAGCGCAAGGGCGCGGCGCTCCGCGTCGCCGTGATCGGGGTCGGCTCGGGCACGCTGACCTGCGCGGCCGAGCCCGGCGAGAGCTGGAAA
This sequence comes from uncultured Alphaproteobacteria bacterium, assembly GCA_963795365.1. GTDB lineage: Bacteria > Pseudomonadota > Alphaproteobacteria > Rhizobiales > Xanthobacteraceae > Bradyrhizobium. The sequence continues at coordinate 425,531 of CAWCHW010000009.1, read as the reverse complement.
TTCTTCGAGATCGACCAGACCATGGTCGATACCGCAAGCGACCCGAAATATTTCTCCTACATCAAAAACTGCGCGCCCGACTTCAAGCCCGTGATCGGCGACGCGCGGCTGACCTTCGCCAGGGAGCCCGACGGCGTCTACGACCTCATCATCGTCGACGCCTATTCGTCGGACGCGATCCCGATCCATCTTGCGACCAGGGAGGCGATGGCGATCTACAAGGCCAAGCTCGCGCCGCAGGGCGCCGTGGTGATGCACGTCTCCAACCGCCATCTGGAGCTCGAGAGCGTCGTGGTGGGCATTGCCGATGCCAACGATCTGAAGAGCTGGGTCTATGACGAGGATTCCGGCCGCGACGACGAATACATCTTCTCGACCGACGTCGTGGTGTCGGCGCGCGAGGAGGCGGACGTCGGCAGTCTTGCCTCGAACGACAAATGGGCCGAGACCGAGCCGACCGAGGGCCAGCGGGTCTGGACCGACGACTATTCCAATGTGCTCGGTGCGGTGTGGCGCCGGCTCAAGTTCGGCGAGTAGTAGAAGAACGTCGTCATGGCCGGGCTTGACCCGCCTGCGCGGCCGAAGCCGCTTCGGCGAGGCGAAGGCCCGGCCATCCATGTCTTTCGTGCAACTGGGAAGCAAAGACGTGGATGCCCGGCTCGAGGCCGGGCATGACGAATTCACTAGCAATGGCGCCCGGCTCAGTCCTGCGTGTAGGTGCCGCGCGGCTGGTAATATTGCTGCCGCGGCTGGTAATAGGCGCCGGGCTGCGGCTGCGCGTAGGCGGGATTGTCGTAACCCTGATACTGCTGCTGCGGATACTGCTGCTGCTGATAGACCTGCGCCCCGAACAGCCGGCGGGTCGGCGCCGGATAGCGCTGGTCGGCCGAGCTGCCGTCCGACGGATAGATGTAACCATCGTCGGGCCGCTCTTGCGCATAGCTGCGGCCGTACTGCTGGGCCTGCGGCGTAATGTCGACGGGCTGGCCGGTCGACGCATATGTCTGCTGCTCATAGGGCTGGGCTTGGGGCTGGCCTTGCTGCTGGCCATAGGGCTGCTGCGCGTTCGGATCGCGGCGCGCTACCTGCGTGTTCGGGCGCGGGTTGCGCGCCAGCGCCACGGCGGCGGAGCCGGTCAGCGTCACCGTGGTGTTGAGCACGCCCTGTTCCTGCACCAGCGCATAGAGCGTGGTGGCGTTGGCGCGCGACAGCCGCACGCAGCCGTGCGAGGCGGGGGTGCCGAGCCGTCCCTCCGACATGGTGCCGTGGATCGCATGCCCGATCTTGGTGAAGAAGATCGAGTGCGGCATCGGCGCGTCGTCGAATTCCTTGGAATAGTGATCCGCTTCCATGCGGAAGGCCTTGAAGCTGCCGTTCGGCGTCTCACGCGAGGGGATGCCGGTCGACACCGGCCAGCGGTATTTGGTCACGCCGTCGACCGCGACCGTCATGGTCTGGCTGTCCTTGTTGACGGTGATGGCGACGTTGGCCAGGGCGGGGGAGCCGGCGAGCATCAGGCCGGCAAGGGCGACGAGGAAGGTACGCATCAGACTTTCGGCCTCCAGGCCTTATTTTTACGCCGCGAACCCTCCGTCCCCGGCATCCACTATGTCCGGTATCGGCCTTTGGTTCCAGAGCCCTCGGCGGACATCGTTAAAGCGCGCATCAAACATTGGTCTGGCGAACAAGGCGGAGGTTTGATGGCCCCGGTGACATTTTCGCGAGGGGCAGGCCGTTCATGTTGATGACCGGTCAAACCTTGAGCCGGTAGCCGGTCTTGAAGATCCACCAGACGATGGCGAGGCAGATCACGAGGAAAGTGATCGTCATGCCGACGCTGATGCCGACCGGGACGTCGGCGATCTCGTAAAAGCTCCAGCGGAAGCACGAGATCAAATAGACCACGGGGTTGAACAGGGCGATGGTGCGCCAGGGGGAGGGGAGCATGTTGACCGAATAGAAGCTGCCGCCGAGGAAGGTCAGCGGCGTCACGATCAGCATCGGGATCATCTGCAGCTTTTCGAAGCCGTCGGCCCAGATGCCGATGATGAAGCCGAACAGGCTGAAGGTCACCGCGGTCAGCACCAGGAACAGCACCATCCAGACCGGATGGGCGACGTGCAGCGGCACGAACAATCCCGGCGGTCGCCAGGATGATCAGGCCGAGCATGATCGACTTGGTCGCAGCCGCTCCGACATAGCCGAGCACGATCTCGAGATAGGAGATCGGCGCGGACAGGATTTCATAGATGGTGCCGATGAATTTCGGGAAGTAGATGCCGAACGAGGCGTTCATGATGCTCTGGGTCAGCACCGAGAGCATGATCAGTCCCGGCACGATGAAGGTGCCGTAGCTGACGCCGTCGACCTGGCTGATGCGTGAGCCGATCGCGGCGCCGAACACCACGAAATAGAGCGAGGTCGACACCACGGGCGAGACGATGCTCTGCCCGATGGTGCGCCAGGTGCGGCCCATCTCGAATTTGAAGATGGCGCGGACGGCCCGGAAATTCATGGCGCTTTCACCAAACTGACGAAGATGTCCTCGAGCGACGACTGCGTGGTTTCGAGATCGGCGAAGCGGATGCCGGCGCTGCGGAGGTCGCCGAGCAGGGAGGTGATGCCGGTGCGCTCGCTCCTGGTGTCGTAGTCGTAGATCAGTTCGCGGCCGCCGTCGGCGAGCTTGAGGTGATAGGCCGCCAGCGCCTCCGGCACCGCGTCGAGCTTGCCCTGCAGATGCAAGGTCAGGCGCTTCCGGCCGAGCTTCGCCATCAGCTTGGCCTTGTCCTCGACCAGGATGATCTCGCCCTTGTTGATGACGCCGACGCGGTCGGCCATCTCCTCGGCTTCCTCGATGTAATGCGTGGTCAGGATGATGGTGACGCCGGAGGCCTGCAGGGTGCGCACCACCTCCCACATGCCCTTGCGCAATTCGACGTCGACGCCCGCGGTCGGCTCGTCGAGGAAGAGAATCTGCGGCTCGTGCGACAGCGCTTTCGCGATCATCACGCGGCGCTTCATGCCGCCGGACAGCGTGACGATCTTGCTGTCCTTCTTGTCCCACAGCGAGAGGTCTTTCAGCACCTTCTCGATGTGCGCGGGGTTCTTCGGCTTGTTGAACAGGCCGCGGCTGAAGCTCACGGTCCCCCACACCGACGTGAACGCGTCGGTGTGCAGCTCCTGCGGCACCAGCCCGATCATCGAGCGCGCGGCGCGATAATCTTTGGCGATGTCATGGCCGTCGACGGTGATCCGGCCCCGGCTCGCATTGACGATTCCGCAGATGATGCCGATCAGCGTGGTCTTGCCGGCGCCATTCGGTCCGAGCAGGGCGAAGATCTCGCCCTTGTTGATGTCGAGGTTGATATCCCTGAGCGCCGTGAAGCCGGTGCCATAGGTCTTCGACAGATTGGCGACGGAGATGATGGGGGACATGCGGGATTTGAGTTGAGCCGAAGCGGGACGCGGCACTTTGGACCGCTTTGAGGCAGGAAAATGGCGGGTGTTCTCAGATAGGAAGCGCGATGAGGATTGCGCAATCGCCCGGTGGGGCGGGTCTACTCGGCGGCGTGGGCGCGCTCCGGTAGTTCGATCAGCGCGACCATGTGGTTTCGGAGGTCATTCGCGACGGCCGGGTCGGCTCTCAACTCCGTCAGCGTTCGAGGACGCGGCAACGGCTTGCCCCGGCTCTCTGCGTACAGCTGCAAAGCTTCCGGCGCGTTTCGCATGGCCTCATCGAGATCGTCACCGCCGGAGGTGCAGCCCGGCAAATCCGGAAACCAGACGCCGATGGCGTGGTCCGGTCCAGCATCCTCGATAATGGCGACATAGTGGGCCATCTTGACCTCGCTTCGTCATGGCCGGGCTTGTCCCGGCCATCCACGTCTTTCTTTTCAAATTGCGCCAAAGACGTGGATGCCCGGCACAAGGCCGGGCATGACGAGCTTTGTGGTCCGAAGCTATTTCTTCTTCTTCGCGCCCTTCTTGGCAGCCGCGGGCGCGGCCGCTGTCGCCGGCGCTTCGGTCTCCGGCACCTTGCCGATCGTGATGATCTGGATCTGCTGGTTGACCGCCGAGGTCGGGCGGGCCTGGTCGATGAACTGCTCCTCGCCGACCCCGAGCGAGTGCAGCCGCTTGATCGAAATCTTGAAGGTGTTGGCCAGCACGTCGCGGATCGCGTCCGCCCGGCGCTGGCTCAGGATCACGTTGGCCTGGCGATTGCCGTTGGACTCGGTGTGGCCGACGATCAGGAAAGTGTATTGCAACATCGGCGCATTCACCATCGCATCCGCGATGCGTCCGACCGTCTCGTAGGAGTCCGGCAGAATGATCGGTGTGTCGACGTCGAAGGCGATCGCGACGTTGAAGGTCGCCGGCAGGTTCATGATGTCGGGGACGACCGGCGGACGCTTGTTGGCCTCCGGCTCCTTCTTCGACCGGACTTTCGACCGCTCGGAGATGGCCTGCTTCAGCGCGGGAATGTCGAGCTCGGGCGCGGTATCGAACTTGCTCAGCGCGTTGACGATGTCGTCACGGGCCGGCGCGGCCTGCGCCGCAGTCTGGCCGCGTGAGGCCGGCGTGGCCAGCGCGAGAAGGCAGCTCAACAGCAGGACAAGGCGGGCAGGGCGCATCACCTGTACCCTGCGTCGACGGTGGCCTGGGTGCAGTTGCGGCTGACGCCCTTGGCGGTCAGCAGGCAGGGCACCGATTTGCTGGTCTCCTTGGTCGAGCCGTGGCACAGCTTGATGATTTCCAGCCGGCAGGACTGCGCGACAATGGCGCGCGCGTTGATCCGTTTCTGGATCTGGTCGAACGGCACCAAGTAGTTCGCCTTGCATTGCGGCGACATGACATCCTGATTACGGGACAGGCATTCCTTGAGCGGTTTGGAATCGAGATTGACCCCGCGGCAATTGGCCTTGAGCTCGGCGCCGCAGCTTTTCGCCAGCATCGCGGTGGCTTCCGAGAATGTCATGATGTTGTCCGCGTACGCCGATGACGGCGACGCGAGCGCAAGCAGCAAAAGGATCGTCCGGCCCCGAACCATGCCGCATCTCATACGATGCGGTGCGGGCTGGTCAAGGGCTACCAAGGGCAGACCACTGGCATTATGCCGCGTGATTATTTTGGGACGATTGCAAGCGCGCATTCGGTTCACCTCTCCCCAGCGGGGAGAGGCATAGGCCGCCTTTGGCGGCCGTTCTTAGGCCTAAGAACGCCGATGCTTTGCATCGGCTACGGCGAAGCGCCGGGTGAGGGGGCGCTGCTATATCGAGAGACCCTAACCCCTCACCCGATTTGCTGCGCAAATCGACCTCTTCCAAAGGGAGAGGTGGATCTTCGTTCCGGCGGGAGCTCAGCGGATGCCGCGTGGCCTCACGCCTTCTCCACAAAACTGTCGACCACCTTCTTTTCGCCGGCCTTGTCGAAGGCGATGGTGAGCTTGTTGCCGTCGATCTTGACGACGCGGCCGTAGCCGAATTTCAGGTGGAACACGCGGTCGTCGAGATTGAATTCCGACACCGTGCCGGTGGATTTCGCCACCAGTTCGCCCTCGATGGTCATGGGCGCGCGCTTCTTGGTGCGCGCGAAGCCGAAATCGCCACGGCCTGCGGCATCGCGATGCGAGCCTGAGGCATCGCGATGCGAGCCTGAGAACGGCGACTGCTCCTCGTCGAACCCGCCGCGCGCCTGCCCGCCACCATTGCGGCCCCCGCCACCGCCGCGGCGGGCCTGCGCACGCTGCCAGCCCGGCGTCGTATAGCTCGATCCGAAAAACTCCACATTGTCGAAACGCGACGGGCCGTAACCGCCGCTGCCGCCCCAGGCGGTGCCGCCCTTGGATTCCGTGATCTCGACGCTTGCGACCGGCAATTCATCGAGGAAGCGCGAGGGAATCGTGGTCGACCAGGTGCCGTGGATGCGGCGGTTGGTGGCGAAATAGAGTTTGGCGCGGCGGCGAGCGCGCGTCAGTCCGACATGGGCGAGACGGCGCTCTTCTTCGAGACCGGCGCGACCCTGTTCGTCGAGGGTGCGCTGGCTCGGAAACAGTCCTTCTTCCCAGCCCGGCAGGAACACGTTGTCGAATTCCAGCCCCTTGGCGGAATGCAGGGTCATCAGCGACACCGCGTCGTCGTCGGCATTGCCGTCGCGGTCCATCACCAGCGCGATATGCTCGAGGAAGCCCTGCAGGTTCTCGAACTCCTCCATCGAGCGCACGAGCTCTTTCAGGTTGTCGAGCCGGCCGGCGGCATCGGCCGAGCGGTCCTTCTGCCACATCTCGGTATAGCCGCTCTCGTCGAGCACGATCTCGGCGAGCTCGGTATGCGAGGTGACCTCCTTCTGCGCGCGCCAGCGGTCGAACTGCGCCACCACGCTTCGCAAACTGCCGCGCGCCTTCGGCTTCAGCTCGTCGGTCTCGACCACGGCGCGCGCGGCCTCGAACAGCGGAATCCGCCGCTTGCGGGCGTGATCGTGCAGCAGCTGCACGGTGGCGTCGCCAAGCCCGCGCTTGGGCACGTTGACGATGCGCTCGAAGGCGAGGTCGTCGGCCGGCGAGTTGATCACGCGGAAATACGCCAGCGCGTCGCGGATTTCCGCGCGCTCGTAGAATCTGGGGCCGCCGATCACGCGATAGGGCAGCCCGAGGGTGACGAAGCGGTCTTCGAACTCGCGCATCTGGTAGGAGGCGCGCATGAGGATGGCGATATCGTTGAGCTTCTCGCCCTTGCGCTGGATGTCCTCGATCTCCTCGCCGATCGCGCGCGCTTCCTCTTCGGAATCCCAGGCGCCGGTCACCGTGACCTTCTCGCCGTCGACGTCCTCGGTGCGCAGGGTCTTGCCGAGCCGGCCTTCATTGTGCGCGATCAGGTAGGACGCGGCGGCGAGGATGTGGCCGGTCGAGCGGTAGTTGCGCTCGAGGCGGATCACCTTGGCGCCGGGAAAGTCGTGCTCGAAGCGCAGGATGTTGTCGACCTCCGCGCCGCGCCAGCCATAGATCGACTGATCGTCGTCGCCGACGCAGCAGATGTTTTTGAGGGGGGCGGCGGCTGTTGCCGCAAGCGCGGCTCTTTACCCTCTCCCCTTGTGGGAGAGGGTGCCGAACCGGCGCTGTGCTCCCTCTCCCCGTCCTTTACGGGGAGAGGGCTGGGGTGAGGGGCTGTCACCGCGAGTTCGGTCTGCGGAGCATCCCCCTCACCCGGATTGCTTCGCAATCCGACCTCTCCCCGCAGGCGGGGAGAGGTGGAAGAAGACGGCGCCTGCGACAGCAGCCGCAGCCAGAGATACTGCGCAACGTTGGTGTCCTGATATTCGTCGACCAGGATGAACCTGAAGCGCTGCTGGTATTGCCGCAGCACGTCCGGGTGTTCGCGGAAGATGCGGATGTTCTCCAGCAGCAGATCGCCGAAATCGGCGGCGTTGAGCACCTTCAGCCGCTCCTGATAGCTCGCATAAAGCTTGCCGCCCTTGCCGTTGGCGAATACGGCGGCCTCGCCGGCCGGCACCTGCGACGGCGTCAGCCCACGGTTCTTCCAGCCGTCGATCAGCCCGGCCAGCATCCGCGCCGGCCAGCGCTTGTCGTCGATGTTCTCGGCCTGCAGCAGCTGCTTGAGCAAGCGCACCTGGTCGTCGACATCGAGCACGGTGAAATTGGATTTCAGCTGCGCCATCTCGGCATGGAAGCGCAGGATGCGTCCGCCGATCGAGTGGAAGGTGCCGAGCCACGGCATGCCCTCGACCGCCTGGCCGAGCATCTGCCCGAGCCGCAGCTTCATTTCGCGCGCGGCCTTGTTGGTGAAGGTCACCGACAGGATTTCGTTCGGGCGGGCGCGGCCGAGGCTGATGATGTGGGCGACGCGCGTGGTCAGCACCCGCGTCTTGCCGGTGCCGGCGCCGGCCAGCACCAGCACGGGACCGTCCAGCGTCTCCACGGCCTCGCGCTGCTCCGGGTTGAGGCCGTCGAGATAGCGCGCGCCACCGGTCGCCGCCGCACGCGCGCGCGCGGCAATGCCGCCGGAGGCCGGCTGGTGATCGGGGGCGCTGGAAAACGGCAGTTTGCTTGGCTCGGTCATCGCGAATCGTGTTCTCCCCACGATGACACCGCGGGGCCGTGAACGGGAGCTTTCTTAGCAGGGATTACAGACCATATGGGGCCGCAGCGGCCCGTTTAACAGACTTATCCCGACGGTCCTGGCGCTGATAGTCAGCGGTGGCGAGTCCCGATTTTGGTTCCGCGCTCACGGCAAATTTTAGCGGTTTCCAACCCCGGAACCTTCAGTTCCGCTCGGATTTATTTTCACAGGAGGCGCTGAGGTCAGCGCCGCTCGAACGGATATCGAAAACCGAGGTACTGACCATGTTTGGCTGGGTTGTCACTTTCCTGATCATCGCATTGATCGCCGGCGTGCTCGGCTTTGGCGGCGTCGCGGGCGCCTCCATCGAAATCGCCAAGATCATCTTCTTCATCGCCGTCGTGCTGTTCCTGGTCTCCGCGCTGGTCGGCGTGGCCCGCGGACGGACGCGGGTGTAGGCGGCACGCTTCATCAATCGTCATGGCCGGGCTTGACCCGGCCATCCACGCCTTTGTTGAAGCGAGCAAGAAAGACGTGGATGCCCGGCTCAAGGCCGGGCATGACGAGTTGAGAACGCTGCGTTCTCTTAATGCTTACTTCCCCGGCATCGTGACCTTTCGTCCGATGCCCACGGGCCGCGCGAGCGCAGCGTGGCTCGCCAGCACGTCGCCAATGCGGGCGCGGATATCAGGCGGAAATGCCGCGGTCTTGCGCGTTGTCATGTCGATATGCATCGTCATGTTCTCCGAGGTCGCCGAGACCCAGCCTTCCCCCGCGTGACGCAGTTCCTCGAAGGTGTGCAGCCGCTTCTCGTCGGCGCCGAGCAGCCACACCGCGACCTGCACGGGATCGCCGAGATGGATCTCGCGCAAGTAGCGCACATGGCATTCGACCGTGAAAGTCGAGCCGTGGCGTTCCTTCATATAGGTCGGGCCGATGCCGAGCTGCAGCCACAGCTCGTCGATGGCGCGGTCCATCATCACATTGTAATAGGCCATGTTGAGATGGCCGTTGTAGTCGATCCATTGCGGCTCGATCTGCATGATCGAGCTCAGGAAGGGCGCCGGCGGTAACGGCTTATCCTTCGGCGCAGGCGCGGTCGTCATCGCATTTTCCTTCGGTCAGAACGGCTCTCTTGACCCCTTATATATCCTTTGCCACGGTCGCCTAAAATCCGGAGGACACGCCGTGGCTGCGCTCACCAACCATAATCTGAAACGACCGGAGCCACAGGCGCTGGCGAGCACGCTGGAGAAGCTTGCGGCGCGGTTCGGCAATCGCCTGATCACCTCGCAAGCCGTGCGCGACCAGCACGCCCATACCACCACCTGGCTGAAGCCGGAGCCGCCGGATGCTGTGGTGATGGCGCAGGAGACAGCTGACATCCAGGACGCGGTGCGGATTTGTGCTGGTCACGGCGTGCCCGTGATCGCCTATGGCACCGGCACCTCGCTGGAAGGCCATGTCAACGCGCCCGCCGGCGGCATCTGCATCGATCTGCGCGACATGAACCGCGTGCTCGAAGTCCACGCCGACGACCTCGACTGCGTGATCGAGCCCGGCGTGACCCGCAAGGCACTGAACGAACATCTGCGCGACCAGGGCGTGTTTTTCCCGATCGATCCCGGCGCTGACGCCTCGCTCGGCGGCATGGCCTCGACCCGTGCTTCCGGCACCAATGCGGTGCGCTACGGCACCATGCGCGACAACGTGCTGGCGCTGAAGGTCGTGCGCGGCGACGGCGAGATCATCACGACCGGCACGCGCGCGAAGAAATCCTCCGCCGGCTACGACCTCACCCATCTGTTCGTCGGCGCCGAGGGCACGCTCGGCATCATCAGCGAGCTCACCATCAAGCTGCGCGGCATCCCCGAAACGATCGCGGCGGCGTCTTGCTCTTTTGAAACGGTGCGCGGCGCCTGCCAGGCCACCATCATGGCGATCCAGACCGGCATTCCCGTCGCGCGCATCGAGCTGCTCAATGCCGAGCAGGTGCGCTGCTGCAACAACTATTCGAAGCTGTCGCTGCCGGAGACGCCGCTGCTGCTGCTCGAATTTCACGGCAGCGAGGCCGACGTTGCCGAGCAGTCGAAGAATTTCGCCGAGATCGCCAGGGAATGCGGCGGCGGCGATTTCACCTGGACCACCCGGCCGGAGGATCGCACCAAACTTTGGCAGGCGCGGCATGATGCCTACTGGTCGGTGAAGTCGTTGCGCCCCGGCGCCGGCGTGGTCGCAACCGACGTTTGCGTGCCGATCTCGCGGCTCGCCGATTGCGTCACCGAGACCGAGGACGATCTGAAGCGGCTCAACCTGCTGTCGCCGATCGTCGGCCATGTCGGCGACGGCAATTTCCACTGCTCGCTGCTCTGCGATGTCGACGACAAGGAGGAGATGGCGCGCGGCGAGGATTTCATGCATCGCCTGGTCGAGCGCGCGCAATCGATGGGCGGCACCTGCACCGGCGAGCATGGCGTCGGCCAGGGCAAGCAGAAATATCTGCAAGCCGAGCTCGGCTCCGAGGCGCTCGACGCCATGCGCGCCTTGAAGCGCGCGCTCGACCCGCAGAACATTTTTAATCCCGGCAAGATCGTCCCGGCGGCTTAGGGATCACTTGAACCTCTCCCCGCTCTTCGCGGGGAGAGGTCGCCGCGCCCTTGCGCGGCGGGTGAGGGGCCGAGCACACCAGCAGTCCGAATACGCTGGTCCCGGCTCGAAGAACGTTCGCTTCCGAGTCGGATGGATTTGAGATGGGGCTATAGCGTGCTTTGCCCCTCACCCGCCGCCTTCGCTGCGCTTCGGCGTCGACCTCTCCCCGCAAAGCGCGGGGAGAGGTGAAGTGAGAGTGCGCCCAAATAAAGCCCGGAACTTTCGGTTCCATCGGCCGTTTCTCATTTTGCGGAAGAGTCCGCGCACAGGAGCGCGCCATGTCACGCGTGGCGATTGCCGTTCTGGGACTGGCCGTTCTCTGGACGACCGCGCAAACGAGCGCGGTCGAGGCGAGGGGCTTGCACATCGGCGGCGGCCCCGATCGGCATGGTGAGATCGATGGCCGGACGCATGCTTGCGTTGCGCCATCTTCACGGTCGTCACGACTCTCGTATCCGCATGGCCAACGACAGGATGGCAAAAGAGGAGGCGGCTCGCGCGTCGCCGCGCGTCGACATGACCCGCGGCCCCGACTGGATCGTGCGGCCGGTCGCGCGCGTGCAGATCGCCGCCGGCGCGGCGCTTGCGGGCTGGCACGCGCAACGCGGCACCAAGGGGTGGTGGCAGCATGGCGACGGCAGCTATGGCTGGGTCGGACCGCTGTTCTGGCCGTTCGCCTGGTACGACGTCGTCGACTACACGCTCTGGGGCGACGGCATGGGTTTCTGGGGCTACGGCTATCGCGACATCTATGCCGCGATCTTCACCCCTTATGACGAGGACGAACTCTCCCGCTACATGACGCCGGCGCGCCACCGCAGGCCGGGCAGGGTGCCGTCGCTGGCGCAGATCTGCGGCGATGATTTCAGCGAGTTTGCCCGCCTGCCGGTCGAGCAGATCAGGGGAGCGATCCGATCGAGCGAGGAGCAACGCGCGGCGCTGGATGAACTCGCCAACGCCTCCAGCGAGGCGGCACAGGCTGTGAGCGCCGCCTGTCCGAAGGAGGCCGCCTTGACGGCTCCCGCGAGGCTGGCCGCGATGCAAACGCGCCTGGAAGCGATGAAGGCCGCGATCGCCCGCATGCGCAATCCCTTCGAGAATTTCTGGGAGATGCTGGACGACGATCAAAAGGCGCAACTCAGGGACTTCGCCGGTCAACGCGCAGCCTTTGCCCCCAAGGTTCCCTTCGCGCAAAGCTGCACGCCACCGGACGCGCTGCCATGGCCGGCGAAGGAGATCGAGGCGCGGCTGCATCTGAACGACGGCCAGCGCGAACAGCTCGGCGTGCTCCAGCGCATGAGCGTCCACGCCGGCAACACATTGAATTTCGACTGTCAGCCGGAAGAAAACCTCACTCCGCCGGACCGCCTTGCGACCGCCGAGACCCGGATCGACGCCATGCTGGACGCGATCAGGCAGGTCGCGCCCGCGCTGGACGATTTCCTGGGCTCGCTCAGCGACGAGCAGAAGGCGCAGTTCGAGAGCATCGGGGCCAAGCGCACCAGCTGATCGGTCGCGCCCGGACGTGATCATCGCGCTTGCATTCGCGCTCGCGGCAAATGACGATAGGCGCCGGTACCCCTTGGGGCGCGTGCGGCGTGATGAAGTGGTTCGGCAAACCAAAGCTCGGTGAGGTCTGGGACGAGCCGGTCGACGGCCCGCTCGGCGACATCGAAGCCGCCGAGCGCGTCCGCAACATCTGCCGTTCCGCGACCGTCAGCGCCGAACGGGCCACGCAGCTTGCCGGCAAGGGCAAGCGCTCGGCGCAGAAGAAGCACAAGGCCGAAAGCGATCGCTACGAGCGCGCCGCAAGGATGGCGATGGAAATCGCCATGAAGATGTCCGACGAATTGATGCGGGATGCCGCGGTGCGTGAGATCGTCGACCTCTGTCTTGTCGCCAACAACACCAGGACCGCGACGATTTTGTTCCGCGCCATCCAGGCGCCTGATATCCGCGACATGGTGCTGCGCGATCATCCCGAACTGGAGAGGTAAACATCATGAAAGCTGCCGCCAATCTTGCCGACAAGCTTGCGGGTTTCACCGACCGTTTCTCGCCGCGCACGGTGGCGACCTACAACGGCAACGACATCATGGTGGCCAAGCTCGAAGGGCCGTTCCACTGGCACAAGCACGACGACACCGACGATTTCTTTCTCGTGCTCGCGGGCACGCTCGACATCGAGCTGCGCGATCGCACGGTCACGCTCAATCCCGGCGAGGTTTTCGTGGTGCCGAAGGGCGTCGAGCACCGCCCCGTGGCGCGCGGCGAGGTGCACATCCTCCTGATCGAGCCGACCGGCACGCCGAACACCGGCGATGCGGCGACCGCCGCGCCGCGGATCATCGCGTAAGCTTGTTTCCAATTGAGAATGTGTCGCGTTGCAGTGTCGCAGCCTTGCGCCTATCTTCCCGGCTGTAGAGGACGCGTTTGAGGACGGGTATGACACGTGTGGTCTTCGGTTCTGTTCGGCACAATCGCCTTTGTGTTGCTGAACCCTTTCGTCGCGCACGCGCAACAGCAGTTACGCCCCGTTATTGGCTATCTCAGCTTTACCTCGCCGGATGAACGGCCGACCCTCGTCGCTGCTTTCAGGCAGGGTCTGGCGGAAGCGGGCTTCGTCGCCGGGCAGAATGTCACGATCGAATATCGCTCCGCGGGCGGAAAATACGAGCAGCTTGCGGCACTCGCAGCGGAACTGGTCAAGATCCCGGCAGCTGTCATCGTGGCCACCGGCGGCGAGGTGGTAGCGCGAACGGCGAAGTCGGCGACCTCGCAAATCCCGATCGTATTCACCGCTTCATCCGACGTGGTGAAGGGCGGACTTGTCGCCTCGCTCAACCGGCCGGGCGGCAACGCGACCGGTGTCAGCATGCTAAGCTACGAACTCGATTCCAAGCGTTTGCAGCTCCTGCACGAGCTTCTCCCCCAAGCGTCGACGATCGGGCTCTTGGTCAACGCCGATAACCCGACAATCGCGGCGACGATTCCGAACATGAGTGCGGCGGCAGAGGCGAACCATCAGAAGCTTGTTGTTCTGGACGCCCGTACGGAGGCCGAAATCGACGCAACATTTGCATCGTTGCGTTCCAGGGGAGTGGACGCGCTGCTCGTCGCGACCAATCCTTTCTACGAAGGATTGCGTGACCACATCGTCGCGTTGGCGAAAAGCCATGCGGTGCCGGTATTGTATCCTTGGCGCGAATACCCGGTCGCCGGCGGATTGATCAGCTATGGTCCGAGTTTCACGGAGTCCTATCGCCAGGCCGGCAATTACGTGGGCCGCATCCTGAAGGGGGAAAAGGCCGCCGATTTGCCCGTCGTTCAGGCGGCCAAGTTCGAATTGCTGGTCAATGTCAGAACGGCCAAGTCGCTCGGACTGACCGTGCCACCGTCGATCCTCGTGGCGGCCGACGAGGTCATCGAGTAGTCGCGATCGGCCCTCACGTCCCCAGCTTACGCACCGCCTCGTCCACGCTGTGGAACACGTGATCCCGCGGCAACGCCTCGTAGATCGCGAACCGCTCGAAGGCGTCCTGCGCGCGCACCGACTCCAGCCGCGCCAACGCCACCGTGACACCCTGGTCGCTGCATTCCCGGAACAGATCGATCAGCACCTGCGCGGCGGTGAAGTCGATCTCGACCATGCCGCTGGCTTCAATCACCAGAAGCTTCGGCTTGTCGTCGTTGACGACCTTCATGACCTCCGCGCGAAAGGTCGGCGCATTGAGGAACGACAGCGGCGCCTGCTGGCCCACGACCGCGACGCCCGGCGACCGCTCGCCCTTCAGCTGCGGATGCGGCGAGGCCGGCCACCAGATCGTGGTGTCCGGCACACGTTCGAATGTCGTGAGTTTCGCTCGCGTCGTGCTCCAGATGCCGTGCACCAGCGACAGGATGATGCCGAGCGCGGCGCCCTGCTGGATCGGCAGCGCGATGATGCAGGCCGCGGTCGCAAGGATCAGGCCGAATTCCCAGATCGACTGCCGATAGATCAGCGCGATCTGCCTGACGCGGATGATGCGCAGCGCGACGAACAACAGGATGCCGCCGAGCGCGGCATCAGGCACGTGCTGCAGAAGCCCGGTGCCGAAGGCGAGCAGCGCCAGAACGATCGCGGCCGCGGCGAGACCGGCGAGTTGCGAATGCCCGCCGGTCTCGGCGACGATGCCGGTGCGCGGCGGACTGGCATTGACCGGAAATGCGCCGAAGATTCCGGCGAGCACGCTGCCCGCGCCGACACCGAGGAAGTCGCGGTCGACGTCGGCGGGCTGTTTCGGATCGGACAGGAACGAGCGCGTGGTCGCCGCGGTCTGCACCATCACCACGATCGCGATCACGAAGGCGAGCGGCACCAGCCGCAACCATCGCTCCGGCGCAAGCTCGGGCAGGGTCGGCATCGGCAAGTCAGCCGGCACCGTGCCGACCACCTTGACGCCCTTGGCTTCGAGACCGGCCCAGACCACCGCAAGCGTTGCGGCCACCAGGCCGATCAGCGCGCCCGGAATTTTCGGGCTGATCGTCTCAGAGACGAACACCGCTGGCGAGCACGCCGAAGCCGATCAGGACGGTGACGGGATTGGACCCGCCGAGCTCGCCCGCGATCACCCCGATGCGGTCGATTGTTGATCCCGCAGGCGAGGGCAGGCCGAGCACGCCCGGCAGTTGCGACACCATGATGTGCACGGAGATGCCGAGCAGGAAGCCGACGGTGACCGGCACCGACAGCAGATTGGCGATGCCGCCGAGACGAAAAAGCCCGCTCGCGACCAGCATGACACCGACGATCAGCGCCAGCGCGATCGCCAGTGCCTGATAGTCGGCCGAGCCGGTCGCGGCCAGCGCGGCAAGCCCTCCGGCGAAGATCGGCGTGATGGTGGAGTTGGCGCCGCAGGACAGGAAGCGGTTGCCGCCGAGCATGGCAAAGCCGACGCTGCCGGCGATGAAGGCGAAGAATCCGATTTGCGGCGCGAAGCCGCCGAGCCGGGCGGTCGCCATCTGCTCGGGGATGGCGATCGCGGCAAGCGTCAGCCCCGCGATCAGGTCGCCCGGCAGGTCGGCCGGCCGCCACGCGGCCAGCGAGCGGAACAGCGGCCAGGATTTTGCGCCGTGTTGCGCCATCGCGTCCCCCCGAGACATCGTCGGCGGACAGACTACAGCATTTGGGGATCGTGCAAGCGGGAGAGATGGGCACTGCAGGGACTTCAGATCGGCAGCACTGACATCCGTCGTTGGTCGAATTGCGCACGTAGCAACCATTGCCGGTTTGTCCCGTTGAACAGGGTTACGATTTCAGGAGGGTGATCATGAAGAAGACAGCACTCGTTCTCGCCACCGTCGGCGCGCTCGCCGTCGGCTCGATTGGGACGGCCACGCCGGCGAAAGCCTGGCACGGCGGCTGGGGTTGGGGACCGGGCATTGCCGGCGGCCTGCTCGCCGGCGCCGTGATCGGCGGCATCGCCTCGTCAGCCTATGGCTGGGGGCCCGGCTACGGCTACTACGGCGGCTACGCGCCGGCCTATTATGGCGGCTATTATGGGCCTTACGCCTATGCGCCGAGCTATGCCTACGCACCGGCTTACGGCTATCGCTATCGCCGCGTGTTCAGGCCGGCCTACGCCTATTATGGCGGGCCATATCGGCACCACGGCTGGCATCATCGCTGGCACCATCGGTAAGCCGCGCGTGTCGCATCCGGATGCGCTGACGAGCGGGCGGCGTATCCGGCCTGGCAAAGAAAAAAGCCGCCTCGCGAGAGGCGGCTTTTGAGGTGACTTTGTGTCGGGAGACGACGAAGCCTGTGTACCGCCGTTACCTTGTTTGCGGCCATACACGTCAACCCATATCCGACTCGCTACGATTCCAGTGTGACTCCGACAACACAGCGCGGTGCAATAGATCTAGTGCCGCCGATCTGAAGACCAGTGTGCGGCGCAAGGCGCGCCGCCGCTACGGACAATAGTCCCAGAAGCCGCGGGTGTGGGACACGTTGGTGTAGTACCAGCACATGCCCGGCTCCGGCGGCGCTCCATACGCGGTGGCGCTCGCGGCCGCCAGGAAGCCGATCGCCGCGCCTGCTGCCATCGCGCCGCCGCGCGGCCAGTGATACCATCCCGGGCGCGACCAGCGGCCCGGCGCGCCGACGGCCGTCCGGCCAACCGCGCCCACATTGCCCCGCGGCCCGGTGACGACAGCCCCGCTTCGCACCACGGTGTTGCCGCGTACGACAGTGCCGCTGCGCACGACGCCCGCTCCGCGCGGGGCGACCGAGACGCGCGGCGCGACCGACACGTGGCCGACATGGCCGCCTCCGACAAAGAAGCCGTGCACCTGGATCACCGAGCTGCTGTCCTGTACCTGGACGGGAGTGGGATGCAGCGGCGCCGCCTGCGCCGCGCCGATCAGGCCGGCCGGCGCGGCCCATGCGAGCGTCGCACACACGGCGGTTGCGGCTGCTGCACGCGATATTGTCCGAAGCGTCGATATGGCCAAGTCAGATCCTCCCGGGTTCATTGCGTCTGCCGCGCGCCGCCTCCTTTCCGGAGCGTGCATTCCGCGGACGGTCCGTCGTTAAGTTGAATCGCGGGCGCTGGCAAGTCTCGCCCTGCATCGCGTGGGGACGCTCAGAAATTCCGTTGCACGCGAAGCTGCAGCAGGATTGTGTCCTGATCCCTGAACTCATACACCGTCGTCGGCTTCGGCGCCGTCGCCGCCAGGGTCGCAGTGCCTGCGAATTTCTGGTCGAGGTGGAACCACTGCGTTTCGGCCGTGAACGTCAGGCCCTTGACCGGCGTCCAGCGAATATTGGCGCCGAGCTGCGACACGTTGTAGTCCGGATTGCAGACATAGTCCGCGCTGACCGCCTTGGCCGGCGTGGTGTAGTTCGCGCAGATGAACATTTTGGCAGTGGGGTCATAACGAACCGCCGAATAGCTTCCGAACAGGCTGCTCGCCCAGTGCGCGTCCCAGTTGTGGTTGAACGCGCCGCGCATGCCGTAGGACTCGGTGAGATGCAGCGATTCATCGCCGCCAAACATCGTCGGAAGGTAGACGGCATCGGTCGTCGCTCCGAAGCCGACGCTTTGATAGGCGCGCGACGAGCCGCCGTACATGGCAAAGCTCGGCGAGGTCGCATCGGTGCCGATGATGTACTTGGTCGCGCCCTTGGCGTAGCTCGCATCCATCTTGATGTCGTCGCCGGTCCCGGTCGGCAGGTTCTTGATATTGAGGGAGGCCATCACGGCGCCGCCCCACTTGGTGTCGGGATGACCGGAGATTTCCGACAGCGTGTTCGGAGCAGCTCCAGGCGGACCAAGCGCGCCCGCCGGAATTGCGGCCGTGCCGGTCGGGTTCAGGATATTATAGGAGCCGGAGACCTCGTGGGCCGCGGCCGAAATCTGGAACAGTCCCCAGGCCTGGTCGACACGGACGTTGCCGACGATTTCGGGCGCATGCACGCCGGCATAGGCGTTGCTCCCGCCCAGCACGGCATTCAGCGGCAGCGACAGATTGTAGACGGCGGTGCGGTCCCAAACGGTGGGGTCGTCAAGGCCGATCGTGGCCGACACGCCGTTGCCGAATTGCGCCGTGTACTGGATGTTGTTGGTTCCGGTGTTGTCGTTCTGCTGGCCGCCCAGCAGGAACGCGTTGATGTTGCCGGGCGTGCCCTGCCAGGGGTTTGCATAGGCGGATGCTGACTTGCCGAAGGTGAACCCTGCGAACTGCACGAAGAGATCCGTGACGGCGACGTAGCCGTCACCAGGGTTGTTGAACAGGGCGGTCGCGGGCGTCACCGCGCCCGGGCCGATCGTGGCCGGGTTGACCGTGCCGGCGCCTTGGGTGGTGAACTGGAACTTGGCTGCGCCGAAGGTGCGGACCGTGCCATATTCGGTGCTGGTCCGGGTATCGATATTCAGCATCATGCGCGAACGGTCGATGAATTCGTTACGATAGCGGTTCAGCTCTCCGGGGTCGCCGTTCCACGCCGGCTGGCCATGGGCGGCGCCGCCGTTGAAGGTGACGTCGGCGCGGACGTAACCGGCCAGCTTGATGCAGGTGTCGGTGCCGGGGATGTAGAAGAAGCCGGCGCCATACTGCGAACAGATCCTGACGTACTCGATCGCCTTGGCCTTCACCGGAAGGTCAGCGGCCTGCGCGGCGCCGATCATCGTCAGGCACGTGGCAGTCCCCAAAAGGAGGGGCTTGGAGATTCCCATCTTGAGCGTCCCGGACACGAGATTCGGCCAAGCTTACACGGAAATGACCGCGCGAGTGTTGCCCCGACGACACGACCGCCGGGCGAAAAACACGCCGTCTGTTTTTGCCCGACAAGTCCAGCCCTCGCGAAACCAGATCATCGTTGCCACGTTCTCTCTGACATGAGCAGTGAGATCGACCGCGTCTGGGATATCGTCGAGAAGGTCGGCGTGTGCATGCTGACGACGCAATTCGCCGGCGGGTTGCGTGCGCGCCCGCTCGAAGCGAGGCCGGACCGCGACGCCGGCCTGATTTTCTTCGTGACCGATATCCGCAGCGGCAAGGAAGACGAGATCGAGGCCGCGCCCGATGTCGGCCTCGCCTTCATCGATCCAGGCGACAACGCCTACCTGTCGATCACCGGCCGGGCCTCGGTCCTGCGCGATGCCGAGGCAACAAAGCGGTTCTGGCGAAAGACCGACGAGGTGTGGTGGGCGGGCCCGGACGATCCCAACGTATGCCTGTTGCGGATCGCGCCTTCGACGGCGGAATTGTGGGACGGCCCCGCGAGCGCCGTGGTGACCGCCTTCGAGTTCGCCAAGGCGAAGCTGACCGGTGAGGAACCGAAGCTCGGCGAGAACCGCAAGGTGACGGTCAGGATGTGAGCGCGCTTGCCATCATCAGTCGCTGCTCGCCCCTGCCTTCTCCAGCTTCGCCATCACCGCGTCGAGGTTGAAGCTCGCGGGCTTCTGCCGCACCGGAAATTCCTTGAAGCTCTGCAGCCATTGGGCGGCGAGCGCCTGCATCGGCACCTGGACGAAGGCGCGATCGATCATCCACTTGTTGTAGAGGATGGATTCGTCGCCGCGCTCGAACGGATCGGAGCGCAGGTTGAACAGCTTCGGGATGCGCAATTCGGTGAATTGCCCGGACCATACGCCGATGCCCTTGTTGTCCTGCTCCAGGAAGACGGATTTCCAGTCGTTGACCCGGATCGCGACGAGCTGGCCGTCATCGTTCCAGTAGACGAACTCCTTGCGCGGTGCCTCCTTCGCTTCGCCCTTGAAGAAGGGGATGAGATTGAAGCCGTCGAGATGGACCTTGAATGTCTTGTTGCCGATCTGCGCGCCCCGCATGCATTTCTCGACGATATCGGGATCGCCGCCGGCTGCGGCAAAGGTCGGGAGCAGATCGTAATGCGAGCACATCTCGTTGTAGACCGTGCCGGGCTTGATCGTGCCGGGCCAGCGGATCACCGTCGGCACGCGATAGCCGCCTTCCCAGTTGGTCGCCTTCTCGCCGCGGAACGGCGTGGCGCCGCCGTCCGGCCAGGACATCATCTCGGCGCCGTTGTCGGTGGTGAACACGACGATCGTGTTGTCGGCGATACCGAGGTCGTCGAGCTTCTTCAGCAACTGGCCGACCAGGCCATCCAGTTCCACCATGCCGTCAGGGTAGACTCCGAGCTTGGTCTTTCCCTCGGACGCAGGCTTCAGATGCGTCCATACATGCATGCGCGTCGGGTTGAAGTAGCAGAACCACGGCGTGTTCGCCTGGTGCTTGCGGTCGATGAAATCCATCGCCGCGCCGATGAATTCCTCGTCCACTGTCTCCATCCGCTTGGTGTCGAGCGGGCCGGTGTTTTCGATCACCTGCTTGCCGACGCGCCCGTAGGCGGGATCGACGGTCGCGTCGTCGGTATCGGTGGCCTTGCATTTGAGCACGCCGCGCGGCCCGAACCTGGCCCGGAATTTCGGATCCTTGGGATAGTCCGGATTCTGCGGCTCTTCCTCGGCGTTGAGATGGTAGAGATTGCCGAAGAATTCGTCGAAGCCGTGCACGGTCGGCAGATATTCGTTGCGGTCGCCGAGATGGTTCTTGCCGAATTGGCCGGTGGCGTAGCCGAGCGGTTTCAAGGCTTCCGCGACACTCATGTCCTCGGCGTGAAGTCCGATGTCGGCGCCGGGCAGACCGACCTTGGTCAGGCCGGTCCTGATCGGGGATTGTCCGGTGATGAAGGCGGCACGCCCCGCCGTGCAACTTTGCTCGCCATACCAGTCGGTAAACAGCGCGCCTTCCTTGGCGATGCGGTCGATGTTGGGCGTCCGGTAGCCCATCACGCCCAGATTATAGGCGCTCACATTGAACCAGCCGATGTCGTCGGCCATGATCATGAGGATGTTCGGCTTGCGGCCGCTGATGGGCGCAGCGGCGCGGCGTCGGCGCGGCCTTCTGCGCCTGCGCCAGCGCGCTGGAGGTCATCGTCGCTGCCGCCACCAGCGCCGAGGAGCCGAGCAGGATATTGCGGCGGCTGGGGGCGCGGTCTTCGGTCTCGTTCAGCGGTGCGTCGTGTCGGTCTTGCTCCCTGGTGTCGTCGGGCATTTTGAGCTCCTGCTTCACGCTGAGGACTGACAATTATTCCGTAGCTGGAGTCCTCTTCACGCAACGGAATCCGAGGTGGCTAGTCGAGGTATCGATCGCTTCGGCATGACGTGCCGCCGGGCGGTAGCGGCGGCAATAGTTCGGCGCGCACAGATGCGAGCCGCCCTTGATCACCTTGCGCGGAATTTTGATGTTGGGTTGACCTGGATCGTAGCTGGCGTTCTCGCGGCCGCCGCGCGGATTTGCAGGGATACAGCAGGCCTTCGGCGCGTCGGCCTCGTGCTTCTGGGAATACCAGTCCGACGTCCATTCCCAGACATTGCCGATCATGTCGTGCACGCCGTAGCCGTTCGGCGGAAACGCCGTCACCGGCGAGGTGCGCTCGTAACCGTCTGCGTTCAGATTCTGCCGCGGAAATTCGCCCTGCCAGGTGTTGGCCATGTGCGTGCCGCCGGGGGTGAACTCGTCGCCCCAGGCGAATTCGGCGCCGTCGAGGCCGCCGCGCGCGGCGAATTCCCACTCCGCTTCGGTCGGCAGCTCCTTGCCGGCCCAGTGCGCATAGGCGAGCGCATCGTCGAAGGAGACGTGCACGACCGGATGATTGTCGAGCACGTTGATGTTGCTCTTCGGACCGTAGGGATGGCGCCAGTCGGCGCCCTTCATGAAGGTCCACCACTGGCTCCAGTCGTGCAGATTGTCACGCGCGGCGGCGGCGCGAACACCAGCGAGCCGGCATAGATCATCTCCGGCAACGCGCCGGGATAATCCTTCGGGTCGGGTGGTATCTCGGCGTAGGTCTTGTGACCGGTGGCCTTGACGAAGGCCTTGAACTGCCGGTTCGTCACCGGCGTGCGGTCGATCCAGAAGCCGTCGACCGACACGCGATGGACCGGCGCTTCTTCGGGATAGTGATCGTCGGAGCCCATGCGGAACGTGCCGCCGGGAATCCGGACCATGTCGTCGGCTTGGCTATCCCCCAACAACCGATCGTGTTGGCCGGGGGTCAGTAACGTCATCACGGCGACAACTCCAAAAACCTCGCCGCGTCATTGATTTGCGCGGCGATCGTATCGTGGTGTCAGGACTCTCTTCCCCGCTATTCGCCCCTCGGACAGGTTGTTCCTCGCGCCTTCACAGGTCAACCCAAAATTGATGAAACATTTCGCGCGCTATTTTTAGTCGATGCGACAAATTGCGCGTACTTTGAGGTAACTATGCCGCTACTGATGCGAGCATTAGTATCCTTTTCATCGCCGCATGCCGGATGAATTGAATGAGAACCACCTTGCGAAAGTTCTCGCCTGCCTGGCGTTGCTTTCTTCAACGGATGCTCAGCGCCCAGCAGCCGCGCCTGGACGAGCGCCTGCTTGTTCTGCCGCTTCCGATTCCTGTCCTCGCCTATGTGGTGAGGCCGCTCGCCGACGCGCCGCTCCCTCTGGTCGTCATGAACCACGGCGAGACCTTGGACCCGAACGAACGCAGCTTTTATCCGATGGTGGAATTTCGCGACGCGGCGTTCTGGTTCGCGCGCCGCGGATATCTCGTCGTCGTGCCCATTCGGCCCGGCTTCGGCAGTTCGGCCATCGATCTGCCCGAGCAGGGCGTGTTCAGCACCTATTTCGGCACCGTCGGACAATGCACCGACGCCAATTTTCGCAATCCCGGTATCGCGATTGCCCGGCTCGATCAGTGGGTCATCGATTATGTCGTCGGATCAGAAGCTTGCGGTTGCGTCCGGCACGATCGTCGTCGGACAATCCGGCGGCGGCTGGGGCGCGCTTGCGTTGTCGAGCCTTAATCCTGCCGGTGTGCGAGCCGATCATCACCTTCGAGGCCGGCCGCGGCGGGCGGTCGATGGAAAGCCCAACAACAATTGCGATCCCGACAAGCTCATCGAGACAGCGCGTGAATTCGGCAGTTCCGCGCGCGTTCCCATGCTCTCGATCTACACCGAGAACGACACCTATTTTGGACCGGCGCTCTCGCGCAGGGTGCTCGAAGCCTATCGTGCCGCCGGCGGGATGGGCGAGTATCACCTGCTGCCTCCGATTCGGGAACGAGGGGCACTTCCTGGTCGATGACCCGAACGCCATTCCGATCTGGTCACCTATCGTGAGCCGCTTTCTGGAGGCGCATCCATGAGAGGGATCGGGAAATCGGCGCTGCGTTCTGCTGGTTCGTTGCGACGTCGGTGTGCGCGATCTGCTTGCCGGTCTGTCGGCATTGGCCTGCCTGCAATTGCCGTGCGGCATCGGCCCAACAGGCAATCGGACACCAAGGCGGATATGTCGACCAGTTCCGGCGTCAAGCCGCGGGGAAAGCGGACTATCCGGGACATTCAATTGAGCGGCTGGCGCAAGCTGTGCTTCGAGGTGTCGCCCGCCGAAAAAGTGTGCCGGACCACGAATACGGCATGATGGACACGGGGCAGGAGATGATCCGCTTCGACCTCATCGAAGCCGGCGCGGCCGAAGGCCGCATTCAGATGCTGCTTCCTCACGGAATGTATTTGCGAGCCGGTGTCACCTTGACGGTGGACCAGAACGAGCCACTCCACATTCCCTTCAGCTGGTGCCTTGCAAACGCGTGCGTTGCCGCGGGTCCCGCCAGTCCTCGCTTTGTCAGCGATCTCCGATCCGGCCGCATCTTGACGATCGAGGTGGTCGATCCGAATCTGTTGACGGTTTCGGCGGCGCTGCCGCTCGACCGGTTCGCATCGGTCAATGGCGGCCCACCGGCCCAACTGTTCGATGAATCGCTGAGCCCCAAGAACTAGGCGAGCGGTGCCGCTCGAATGTTCGCCGCGACGACGGGCAACGAAAACACGCCGCCTGTTTTGCCCGACGGGTCAAGGCCGCCCCGCAAAAATATTTATCTTTCCGAAAATCGGAAGTTGTGTTTGAATGCGCCTGTCCCGCCTCGACACGAGGGACGTGATGGCCATTCGTCACCAGACGTGAGGCGGGATGCGATGGACGCGTTGAGTCGCAGACGATGCCGTTCCGACGTGCGGCGCAACGCGTACGGTCAAGCCGTGTGGTCCTGATCCCCCGACGCTGGGATCAAGTCTTGTCGATGATGACTGACGAGACGACGGGGGCTAAAAAGCCCGGTACCCCGGGGAGAGCGCGGAGTAAGCCGTAAAGCCATTGCGCAGGGAGTGCCGGATCGTTTCGGCTCTACCTGACTGACTTGTGTGCACTCTACCCCTTTCAGCACACAAGGCCTGCGGGTGCAGCCAGCGCCCGGCATTCCCTGCGCCCTCTGCTTGAGGGAGCGACACCATGATGCATCACCCGGACGCAAATCGCGCCGCGGGAATGCGGTGCATGGCTGTTTGAAATTCAAATCAGAAGGCAGCCGCGAATCCGGATCACCTCACCCGCACGCGGGGAGAGGTGCAACGAGCGGCCGATGCCCACCTTGCCCACGCCCGCACTTTCCCCCTACAGTCTCCCACAAGCCGCGACGCCGATCGCGCCACAAAACACTCCGGGAGAAAGCTCATGACGACAGCGCCGCTCAGCCGCCGCCGCTTCATCCAGTCATCGACGGCCGCCGCCAGCCTGCTCGTCGCTTCGCCCGCGATCGATCGGCCGCGCCGAAGCCGCGACCTTGAAGCTGAAATGTTCCTCGTCGCTGCCCAACGATCCCAAATACGCCAACGGCCGCGTCTACTACGACAACCTCGTCAAGCAGATCAAAGGCAACGGCCTCGGCGAACAGATCGACGTCACCTTCTTTCCCGACAACCAGCTCGGCCAGGAGATCGACGTCATCAACTCGGTCAAGCTCGGCGTCATCGACCTGATGGTGTCGGGCTCGTCGATCTCGGCCAATCTGGTGCCCTTGGTCGGCACCTTCGACCTCGGCTATCTCTTCACCAGCTATCAGCAGCAGACCAAGGCCTTCGACGGCGGCGCGGCCAAGCCGATCGAGGATGCGCTGTTGAAAGGCGCCAACATCCGCATCATCGCCTGGGCCTATAATTTCGGCGCGCGCAGCGTGCTGTCGAAGAAGCCGGTAAAGACGCCGGAGGACCTCGCGGGGCTGAAGATCAGGACGCTGCCGAACCCGATCATCACCGAATGCCTGCGGCTGATGGGCGCGGCGGCGACGCCGCTCGCCTTCGGCGAGATCTACACCGCGCTGCAGGCCGGCGTGCTCGACGGGCTCGAGCATGATCCGCCGACCATCCTCGCCAGCAAGTTCTACGAGACCGCGAAGAACTACGCGCTGACCCAGCACATCTTCTCGCCGCTTTCGATCTATTTCAGCGACGCCACCTTCCAGCGCATGGACCCCAAGCTGCGCGAGGGTTTTCTCGATGCCGCGAAGAAAGCCGCGGTCGACACCCGCGCCCATGGGCTGGCGGTGGAGAAGGAGGCGACTGCCGCGATCATGGAGAAGGGAGTCACCGTGGTCGAGGTCGACCGCGAGGCGTTCCGCAAGCGCGTGTTGCCGCAGACCGACAATTTCATCAAGGCGCATCCCGAGGCCAAGGCGGTCGTCGACGCGATCCGGGCGACCCAGGCCTGACAGTTTCATTCGCAGTGCAGTTCATGAAGTCAGGTGTTGCATTTGAATTCGTCATGGCCGGGCTTGTCCCGGCCATCCACGTCTTTGATGACCTGTGGGACGAAAGACGTGGATGCCCGGCTCAAGGCCGGGCATGACGAGGGAGAAAGAAATGTCAGGCGCTACGCCTGCACCGGTCGAGCGCCATTGGATCATATCAGCGCTGCTCGCGATCAGCGACGCCGTCGCCGCGGTGCTGCTCGCGGCCGATCTGCTGGTGGTCTGCGCTTCGGTGCTGCTGCGATTCCTGTTCAACGCGCCGGTCGAATGGTCCGACGACGTCGCGCGCGGGCTGATGGTCGGCTCGAGCTTCTTCGGCGCGGCAAGCGCGCTGGCGCGGGGCGACAATCCCGGCGTGGCGTTCTTCATCGACCGACTACCGGCGCAGGTTCGCGCTGTCGTCGACTCCGTCGCCGCCGTGTTGATGAGCGTGATCGCGGGCTATGTCGCCTTCAACGCGCTGAAGATGGGCGGCCTGACCGCGGGCCAGACCACCGGCTCCGGCCTGCCGCTGGAACTGACCTTCTATCCGATGGGCGTCGGTGCATTGTTCATGACCGTGTTCGCGCTGGATCTGTTTCGCGCCCGGCCGTTGCGCGACATGATCTCGGGGATCATTGCCACAGCCGTGATCGTCGGCCTTTATCTCGCCTGGGATTATCTCGCACCTGATACGGTTCCCTCATCAGGCACGCTGATGCTGGTCGGCTTCTTCGTCACGCTGTTCTGCGGCCTGCCGATCGGTTTCGCGCTGGCGCTGGCCGCGCTGACCTTCATCTGGGTCGAGGGCACGCTGCCCGGCGTCATCTTCGCGCAGCAGATGGCGCGCGGCATCGACAATTTCGTGCTGCTCGCGATCCCCTTCTTCATCCTGGTCGGCTATCTCATGGAAGCCAACGGCATGTCGGTGCGGCTGATCGAGCTGCTGCAACGCGCGGTCGGGCACATGCGCGGCGGGCTGAACGTGGTGATGGTCACCTCGATGGTGCTGTTCTCCGGCATCTCCGGCTCCAAGATGGCCGATGTCGCCGCGGTCGGCTCGGTGCTGATCCCGGCCGCGCGCCGCACGCGGCAGAATCCTGGCAGCGCGGTGGCGCTGCTCGCGGCCTCCGCTGTCATGGCCGAGACCATTCCGCCCTGCATCAACCTGATCATCCTCGGCTTCGTCGCCAACCTCTCGATCGGCGGGCTGTTCGTCGCCGGCATTTTGCCGGCAGGATTGATGGCGCTGGCGCTGATCGCGGTGTCCGTGATCTTCGGCCGCAAGGCGGCGGTGGATGCGAGCGAACTTCGGACGGAGGTTTCGGGCCTGTGGACCGGCGCGATCGCCTCCTTCGGGCTGATCTTCATGATCTTCGCCGGTTTCAAGAGCGGCTTTGCCACCGCGACCGAAATCTCCGCCTTCGCCGCGCTCTATGCCATCGTGATCGGCGCGATCGTCTTTCGCGAACTCGGCTGGAAATCCGCGACGCAGAGTTTCGTCCATGCCGCGACCCGCTCGGGACTGGTGCTGTTCATCGTCGCCGCCGCGCAGTCGCTCGCCTTCATCCTCACCCTGCAGCAGGTCCCGCATATGGTCGGCGACATGATGCTGGCGCTGTCGAAGACCAACGGCGTCTGGCTGTTCATGCTGCTGTCGATCGCGGTGCTGATCGTGATGGGCTCGGTGCTGGAGGGCGCGGCGGCGCTGATCATCTTCGGGCCGCTGCTGCTGCCCGTGGCAGTCAAGCTCGGCGTCGATCCCCTGCATTTCGGCGTGGTGCTGGTGATCGCCATGGGCATCGGGCTGTTTGCTCCTCCGTTGGGTCTCGGGCTTTACGGCGCCTGCCTGATCGGCAATGTGCCGATCGAGCAGACGGTAAAGCCGATCCTGGGCTATCTCGGCCTGTTGTTCCTGTGCTTGCTGGTAATCGCCTTCGTGCCAGCCATCAGCACTTATCTCCCGCGCGCCTTCGGATATTGAGACATGAAAGTCCTGCTCACCCCCACGCCCGACTTCCGACGGCAATATTACGGCGAGCGCGCGCTCAAGGGCCTGCAAGCCATTGCGGACGTGAAGCTGCATGATGGCGACGCGGCGCTCGATGCTGCCGGGTTGGTGGCGGCAGCGCAGGACGTCGACATCATCGTGGCCGACCGCGTCACTGAGGGCAGGGGAGAGATCTTTCCCCAGCTGCCCAAGCTGCGCGCCATGGTCCGCTGCGCGGTCGATATCCGCAACATCGACGTCGCGGCGGCCTCTGACGTCGGCGTGCTGGTGACGCGGGCCTCGCCCGGCTTCGTGCCGGCGGTGGCCGAGCTTGCAATCGGCTTCATGGTCGATCTCTCCCGCGGCGTGTCGCGCGCCACCGCGGACTATCATGCCGGCCGTACGCCGGAAGTGGCGATGGGCCGGCAACTCGCCGGCAGCCGGATCGGCATCGTCGGCTATGGCAGTATCGGCCGCTATCTCGCGCCGCTGGCCAGGGCACTCGGGATGGAGGTGATGGTCGCCGATCCCTTCGCGATTCCGAACGATCTTACGATCCAGCACGTTCCGCTCGACGAACTCATGACGGAGGCCGACTATGTCGTCTGCCTCGCCGTCGCCAATGAGCAGACCGAGAACCTGATCGATGCAGCCGCGCTGGCAAAGATGCAAAACCATGCCGTCTTCATCAACCTGTCGCGCGGCAATCTCGTCGACGAGGCGGCGCTTGCGGCGGCGCTGCGCGAGAACCGCATTGCGGGCGCGGCGATGGATGTCGGCCGCGCGCCGGACCAGATGCCTTCACCTGATCTGGCCAAGCTGCCCAATGTCATCGCCACGCCGCATGTCGGGGGTCTGACGCCGCAGGCGATCGAGCATCAGGCGCTGGAGACGGTCCGCCAGGTCGCCTCGATCATCAAGGGCGAGGCGCCCAACGGTGCCGTCAACACCGAGCACTGGACGCGCCGGCCATGAAGGGCAAGCAGCTTCCATTTTTCTACGGCTGGGTGGTTGTCGCCGTCACCTTCGTCACCATGGCGATCGGCGTCAACGCGCGTACCGCCTTCTCGCTGTTCTTCCCGCCGATCCTCTCCGAATTCGGCTGGGAGCGCGGCGTCACCGCCGGCGCATTCTCCTTTGGCTTTGTGGCGTCTGCGATTGTCAGCCCGCTGATCGGCCGCCTGATGGACCGCGCCGGTCCGCGCGCGGTGATGTTGGCCGGTGTCGTGCTGATGGGGGGCGGGCTGTTGCTCGCGCCGCTGACGCGAGAGCCCTGGCATCTCTATCTCACCATTGGCGTGATGGTCGGGTCCGGCAGCGTCTGCCTTGGCTATTCCGGGCAGTCGCTGTTCCTGCCGAACTGGTTCATCCGCCGCCGGGGGCTCGCGATCGGCATCGCCTTTGCCGGTGTCGGCATCGGCTCGGTGACGCTGCTGCCCTGGGTGCAATATGCGATCGAGCAGAGCGGCTGGCGCACGGCCTGTACCACGATGGGGCTGATGGTGCTGATCGTGCTCGCGCCGATCAATCTCCTGTTGCGCAAGCGACCCGAGGACATGGGGTTGCTGCCGGATGGCGACGCCGCGCCGCACGCCTCCGCCGCCAAGCCCGTTTCCAACATCGTCGATCCCGTCTGGGCTGCGACCGATTGGACCTTGGCGCGGGCGCTGCGCACGGCGCGATTCTGGTGGATCTGCCTCGGCTATTTCTGCGGGCTGTACATCTGGTACGCGGTACAGGTGCACCAGACCAAATTCCTGCTCGACATCGGCTTCTCGCCCAATGTCGGCGTCTGGGCGCTCGGAATCGTCAGCCTGCTCGGCATTCCCGGGCAGATCGTGCTGGGGCACGCCTCCGACCGCATCGGCCGCGAGGCGATCTGGGCGATCGCCTCGCTCGGCTTTGCGATCTGCTTTGCGGCGTTGATCGCCTTGAAATTCGAACCGACGCTTTGGCTCATCTATCTCATGGTGTTCACGCAAGGCGCGCTCGGCTACGGGCTGACCTCGATCATGGGCGCGGTGGTGCTGGAGATTTTCCAGGGCGCCCATTACGGCAGCATTTTCGGCAGCATCATGCTGGCGGCGCTCGCCGGCGGCGCGGCGGGGCCGTGGGTCACCGGCGCGCTGCACGATGTGACCGGCACCTACACGATTGCGTTCGCAATCGGGATTGCCGTGAGCTTCCTGTCGGCGTTCGCGATCTGGCGGGCCTCGCCCGGCAAGGTCCGCGCGGTCGCCGGCAAGCTTGGGCAAGGGTAATTCAGGGTGCGTCGAATGCCACGCCAATCGCCTGCTGCAGATCGCCGATCGCGCGCACGAAACTGTCACCGGGTGTGGTGTCGGGGTCGATCAGGCGATGCAGGCGGAAGCCGTCTTCCAGCGCGAGCAGGATGGCGCCGACCCACGCCGGATTCGGAAAGCTTCTGCCGCTGTGCCTGGCTGTCGTGTCGACGATCTCCGTCACCATTTGCCTGCGCGCGCGCAGGCGCTTGGCCAATTCCGGCCGGCGCTTCTCGGCGCGCGCCACGAACAGGATCATTTCCATATGCAGCAGGGGAGAGCGGCCGAGCGGATCCTGACGCGAGCGATCGAGGTTGCGAAAGGCGTCGATGAAATCCTCGGGCTTCTTGTGCTTGGCCAGAAGGTCGAGACAGCGCTGGATCGATTGCTCGACGTGGGCCTCGAGCATGGCGATGATCAGTTCGTCCTTGCTGGCGAAGTTCGAATAGAACGCGCCGCGGGTGAAGCCGGCCGCAAGCGCGATGGCCTCGATGCTGGCGCCGCCGATGCCCTGGTCCTCGAACACGCGCGCGGCGGCCTCGAACAGCTTGTCGCGGGTATCGTCGCGGGTCGGCCGGGTTCGAACTCTTGACATCGGCGCAATTTAGGGCAGAATGCAACTCGATACAAGAGTGTATCGAGTTGCAGATCCGGAATTTCGGGCGAAGCAAGCGAGGTCATCATGAACGAGCATGTGCAGACTGCGACGTCCGAGTCGTTGTTTGATCCGCTGGCACCGGAGTTCATCCGCAATCCCTATCCCTATTACGCGCGGCTGCGCGTCAGCGATCCGGTCCACCTCAGCGAACACGGCCAGTATGTCGCCAGCCGCCACGCCGACATAACCCTCGTGCTGCGCGACAAGCGGTTCGGCAAGGACTATTCGGCGCGCATGACCCGGCGCTATGGCGCCCAGGTGATGGACGAGCCGACGTTCCGCAACTTCTCGCTGACGATGCTGCAGCAGGATCCGCCCGATCATACCCGGCTGCGCGGCCTCGTGGTGAAGGCCTTCACGGCGCGCCGGGTCGAGGACATGCGTCCGCGCATTCAGGCGATCGTCGACGAGAATCTCGACCGTATCATCCCGCAGGGCAAGATGGACCTGATCGAGGATTTTGCCTTCCGCCTGCCGGTCACCGTGATCTGCGACATGCTCGGAATTCCCGAGGAACATCGCGAGATGTTCTACACCGGCGCGCGCGGCAGCGGACGAATCCTCGAGCCGGTCCCGATGACGCCTGACGAGATCAAGCAGAGCAATGCCAGCCAGGCGATGGCGAAGATGTATTTCGAACAGTTGTTCGACCTGCGGCGCAAGAACCCGGGCGATGATCTGACCACGGTCCTGCTGCAGGCGGAAGAAGCCGGCGAAAAGCTCAGCAATGAGGAACTGTACGCCAACATCGTCCTGCTGTTCGGTGCGGGCCACGAGACCACGGTCAACCTGATCGGCAACGGCTTGCTGGCGCTTTATCGCAATCCGGATCAGCTCGCGCTGCTCAAGGCCAAGCCTGAGCTGATCGGCAATGCCATCGAGGAATTCCTGCGTTATGACTCCTCGGTGCAGATGACCGGCCGCACCGCGCTCGAGGATATGGAGCTCGGGGGCAGGCGTATCCCCAAAGGCGAGAACGTGCTCTGCCTGCTCGGCTCGGCCAACCACGATCCCGCCGTCTACCCTGACCACCCCGAGCGGCTCGATATCGCCAGGCCGAACGTCAAGCCGCTGTCGTTCGGCGGCGGCATCCATTTCTGCCTCGGCGCCCAACTCGCCCGGATCGAGGCCGAGGTCGCGATCAACAGCCTGCTGCGGCGGATTCCCGACCTGCGGCTGGATGACGCGGAAAATCCGGAATGGCGGCAGTCCTTCGTGTTGCGCGGCCTGAAGACGCTGCCCGCGAGCTGGTAGGCCAAGCCGAAAGTGTTGCGCCGAAGGTGTCACGCCTCCTTGCTGTGACATCGCCATAGTTGTCTCTATATAGTGTGCTGTCCCGGCGGTGAGGATGGGCCGCCTCCGCCGGAGCCACAGGGAGACCCCGTGCAGACGACGCTGCTCGGACTGGCGATTGCCTTCATTCTCGCGCTGATCGCTGCGCTGGTCGGGCCGTTTTTCATCGACTGGAACAGGTTCCGGCCGCAGTTCGAGGCCGAGGCCTCGAAGATCATCGGCGCGCCGGTGCGGGTGGGCGGCGGGCTCGACGCGCGGTTGTTGCCGACGCCGTCGCTGCGTTTGCGTTCGGTCGTGGTCGGTGGTCCCAACGATCTCGGCAAGGTCCGCGCCGACAAGCTCGACGTCGAGTTTTCGCTCGGTGACCTCATGCGCGGCGAATGGCGCGCCAACGAGCTCACCATCAACGGTGTGGCGCTCGATCTCGGCCTCGACCGCGAGGGCAGGATCGATTGGCCGGCCTCGAATGGCAGCTTCGATTTCGCCTCGCTGTCGATCGATCGGCTCAACCTCACCGGCCGCATCGCGCTGCACGACGCGGCAAGCCGCGCCACGCTGGAGCTGAGCGACATCGCCTTTTCCGGCGACGTGCGCTCACTGGCAGGCGCCGTTCGCGGCGGCGGTAATTTTACGATGGATGGCACGCGCTATCCGTTCCGCGTGTCGTCGGGGCAAAGCGGCGACGGCAGCGGCAACCGCGTCCATCTTTCGATCGATCCCGGCGATCGTCCGCTGACAGCCGATCTCGAAGGCGTGCTCTCGTTCCAGTCGCGCGTGCCGCGGTTCGAGGGCATGGCGACGCTGGCGTCTCCGCCGCCGAAGAAGGGCAACGAGGCCGCGGCGACCCCCTGGAAGATCACGACCAAGGTCAAGGCCAATTACTTGACCGCCCAGCTCGACCAGATCGAATTCAGCTACGGCACGGAGGATCGCGCGCTGAAATTCGTCGGCACCGGCGATGCACGTTTCGGCGACGCACCGCTGCTGCATGCGGCGCTGTCGGCACGCCAGCTCGATGCCGATAAATTCATGGCGCGCGACGACAAGGATGCGGCGGCGCCGGCGCGCGTCCTGCCCGCATTCCGTACCGCGCTCGCGGCACTGCCGCGTCTGCCGATCGCCTCCCAGGTCGATTTCGGCGCCGAGCAGATCATGCTGGGCGGACGTCCCTTGCAGAACCTGTCCGGCGGATTGCATGGCGACGCCGCGCTCTGGGCGATCGACCGGCTGGACCTGCGCGCGCCGGGCTCGACCCGCATTGCCTTCAACGCCGCGCGCGCGCCGGTCGCCGCAAGCGGCAATTTCTCCGGTGTGCTCGACATCGATTGCTCCGATCCGGACGTGCTGTTCGCTTGGCTGCAGGGCCGTGGCGAAGTCGCCTATCGCAACCAGAAGCCGCTGCGGCTGCATGGCGAGGTCAGCGTGGCGGCCGACCGCATCACCATCGATGCGCTGAAAGCGGAACTCAACGGCGGCGCGGTTGAAGGTCGCGTCGCGCTGGCGACGCTGCCGTCGGGCGGCTCGCGGCTCGAGGCGGCGCTGAAGGCCGATAACCTCGATCTCGACGCGGCCGGCGGATTCATCCGCTCGCTGCAGGCGGAATGGCCGGACGAAGCGTCCGTTGTGCTCGACGTCGGCCGCGCGATCTCGGCCGGACAGGAACTGAAGCCGCTGACCGCACGGCTGACTTACACGCCAAAGGACATCATTCTCGATCGCGCCAGGATCGGGTCGCCCGACAACATCATGCTGGAAGGTGGCGGCAATTTCGACCGCGTGCATGCGACCGGCAAGCTCACGCTCGCCGCGACGTCCGCCTCGATGGTCCAACTGGCCGGCGTGATCACGCCGCTTTCGCCACAGATTGCCGCACGGCTCACCGCGGCAAATACCGCTCCCGGACCCGTGCACGCCAATCTGGCGCTCGAACTCGGGACCGGTAAAGCCGCGTCGAGCGATCGTGTCGCTGCGTCTGCGGAGTTTGACCTCGACGCGCCGCAGCTCAAGGGCCAGGTCTCGGCGAGTGCCTCGCCGCTGTCGTCGTCGATCCGCGCGATCGATCTCGACGCGCTCAGCCGCAGCGAAGTGAACCTTCGCGCGAAATTCTCGGCGGAGCGTGGCGATGCCTTGCTCGCGCTGCTCGGGCTCGATCATGCCGTCGCCGCCGCCGGCAGCCTGCAATTCGAGGGATCGGCGAACGGCATGTTTCGCCAGCCGCTGCGGCTGAGCGCGAAAATGTGGGGCGCCAATATCGATGCCGAGGCGCAAGGCACGACCGAACCGTGGAGCCAAAAGGCAAACCTCAACCTGAAAATCCGCAGCGTCAATCTGGCGCCGCTGGTCTCTCTCAAACCCTCGGATAGCTCGGCACAGAATGTGCGGTTGTTCGCCAATCTCTCGCTCGCCGGCAACAAGCTCAGCCTCGACGACCTCGACAGCGTTGCGGCGGGCTCGCGGCTGCGCGGCCATCTCGCGATCAATCTGGACGAACCGCGCGAGATCGACGGCGAACTCGGCGTCGATGCGCTGGCGCTCTCGCCGGTCGTGGCACTTGCGATCGGCGCCGCCGGGCATGGGGCATCCGAACCGCTCGGCGCCGGTTTGTTCAGGGGATGGCGAGGGAACGTCGGCTTCGAGGCGTTGAGCGCCACGCTTCCCGGCGGCATCGAGTTGCGGCCGCTCGGCGGCACCGTGAAGAGCGACGGACAATCGCTGCAGCTGGAGGCGCTCAAGGGCAAGATCGGCGGCGGCGATGTCAACGGAAGTCTCGATGCGCGGTCGAACGCCAATGGCCTTACGCTCAACGCCCGCGTCGAACTTGCGGGTGTCGACGGCGCGGCGTTGCACTATCGGGGCCTGAAGATGCCGACCGGGCGCACCTCGGCGCAGATGGCGCTGATGAGCCAGGGCCGCAGTCTGGAAGCGCTCACCGGCGCGCTGTCGGGCAACGGCACCGTCAAGCTCGAGTCCGCCGCCATTGCCGGCATCGATCCGCGCGCGCTCGACGCCGCGATCCGCGCCAGCGATTTGAACCAGGTGCCTGACGACACCAGGTTGCGGCAGGTCGTCGATTCCGTACTGTCCGCGGCCGGCTTCCCCGTCGCTTCCGCGGAATTTCCCTTCATCATCCGCGACGGACGGCTTCGCGTCGACGCGACGACGCTGGAGACCCAGGGCGCGCGCGCGATCGTGTCCGGCGGCTACGACATTCCCGCGGATCAGGCCGATATTCGCGCAAGCCTGGCTTCGACCGTGATCGGCTCGGCGACCAGCCGTCCGGAGATTCAGCTGTTCGCGGCGGGGCCGCCCGATACGATGAATCGCACGATCGACGTGACCGCGCTGTCGTCATGGCTTGCGGTGCGCAAGATCGATCGCGAAACGCGCAGGCTGGATGCGATCGAGCGCGGCGAGCCGCCGCCGGTCGAACCGCCGCTGCCGCCGCCGGCGACAGCGGCATTGCCGTTGCCTGCTGCGCCTGAAATCGTTCCGCCGAGCTCCCCGAGGGTCGACGTGCCGTTGCCCGGCCGCGATCCGCGCCGTCTGCCTCCGAAGGCTGCGATCGCGCCGCCGCGGCCGCCGGCGCCCAATTTCGCCGCGCCACCTGCGGCACGACCGCCCGCTTCCGTCAGCCAGCAGGCCGCGCCGCTGCCGCCGCCGATCGAAGTGAGGCCGCCGCCGGGGCCCGCGCCGGCGCTCGCAAAACCGAAACCGAAGCCTCCAATGGTGCTGACGCCGCCGGCGCAAAATCCGTAAGGCCAATGCGGCATGGTTAACCGACTGCAACTGCGTTGGCCGTTTTTTATCGGCAATCCTTAGCAGCTGGTTTTACGGAACTCTCGCACTCGCCAACTATGGTGTGATGCCGGGTCCGCGCTGGGGCGCGACCGGAGCAGGGCAAGGTTTGACGAAATGGGTTTGTCGAAGTCGTATCTGGAGGATCTCGACGATGCAATTTTGCGCGGGACGGCGGAAAACCGCACGCGCGCGCTCTGGCATGCGACCGATCTTCTGATCCAGGGACGCTACAGCAACGAGGAGATCCTGACCTTCGGCAAGGTGATCGGGCGGCTTGCGGAAGAGATCGAGGTCGCCGTGCGCGCGCAGCTTTCGGAGCGCCTCGCACATTTCGACGGCGCGCCGGTCAACATCATCCGCCAGCTTGCGTTCGATGACGCGATCGAGGTTGCCGGACCCGTGCTGGAATCGTCCGACCGTCTGGACGACGAGACATTGATCGCCAGCGCCGGCATCAAGAGCCAGGCGCATCTGCTCGCGATTTCCAGACGCAAATCGATCGGGGAGTTGGTGACCGACGTGCTGGTGACGCGCGGCGATCAGGCGGTGGTGAATGCGGTGGCCGGCAATGCCGGGGCGCGCTTCTCGGGCTCCTCGCTGCTGCACATGGTGACGCGGGCGGAAGGCGACTCGATCCTCGCCGAGCAGCTCGGACTTCGCAAGGACGTTCCTCGGCATCTGTTCCAGCAGCTCATCGCGAAGGCTTCCGACGACGTGCGCAAGCGACTCGAGGTCGAACGGCCGGAGATGTGCGAGCAGATCGGCTCCTCGGTGGTCGACGTGACGGGCACGCTGCAATCCATGTTCGGCCCGGTCTCGCGCGGCCATTTCGTGGCCAAGCGCCTGGTGACGGCGCAATTTCGCGAGGGCAATCTGAACGAGGAGAGTGTCGCGGGCTATGCGCTGGCGCATAAGCTCGAAGAGGTCACGATCGGGATGTCCTTGTTGTGCACGCTACCGATCGACGTGATCGAGCGGGCGCTGGTCGACCGGAATCGCGAGATGCTGCTGATCCTCGCCAAGTCGCTCGACTTCAACTGGGACACCGCGATGGCGCTGCTGTTTCTCGGCGCCAAGGATCATCGTATCACCGCGCGCGAGTTGAGCGATCTGGAACGGGAGTTCGGCCGCCTCAACGTCAAGACGTCGCGAAGCGTGCTGTCGTTCTACCGCTCGCGCAAGAACGGTGATTCCGTCGGCCGCGAGACCCAACTGGCGGTCCATTGAGACTGCCGACCCTGCAATAGTCTGGAGATTTGATCATGGACTCTTCCCTGCTGCGCAAAGACACAAGCGAAGCGATGGATCGATCTCCGGTCGATATGGCCTGGCTCGTCCTCGAAGCTGCCAACGATCTCCGTGACGATGCGACGGTGGAGGCCTGCCGCAGGGTCATCGACGCGAGCCTGAACGGCCGCATGGCCGATGCGGCCGACATGCACATCGTGCAGCATTATTTCCGGTGAGAACGCGCGATCAGCCGAGGCCCGCCGCCACCGCGATGTTGTAAGTGGCGAGGCTTGCGAGATAGGCGAGCGCCAGCATGTAGATGAAGCTCACCGCCATCCACCGCCAGCTTCCGGTCTCGCGCCGGATTACCGCCAGCGTCGAGGCGCATTGCGGCGCGAAGACGTACCAGGCGAGCAGCGACAGCGCAGTGGCGAGCGTCCACTTGCTGGCCAGAGCTTGGCCGATCTGGGCCGCCGCCTCCTTGCCGCCCTCGATCGCATAGACGGTGCCGAGTGCCGCGACCGCGACTTCCCGCGCCGCCATGCCCGGGATCAACGCCACCGCGATCTGCCAGTTGAAGCCGACCGGCAGCAGCAGCGGCTCGACGGCTTTTCCGATCATCGCGGCGAGGCTGTAGTCGATCGCGGGATCGGTCGCGCCGGCGGGCGGCTGCGGAAACGAGGCCAGGAACCAGATCAGCACCATCATCCCGAAGATGGTGGTGCCGGCGCGCTGCAGGAACATGAGGGCGCGGGTGTAGACGCCGATCGCGACGCTGCGCGGGCGCGGCATCTTGTAGTCGGGCAATTCCAGCATGAACGGCGCGGGCTGGTAGTCGCGCCACATGAAGAACTTGATCAGGGAGGACATGCCGAGCGCGCTGGCGATGCCAGCGGTATAGAGGCCGAACATCACCAGCCCCTGCAGGTTGATCCAGCCCCCGATCAGCTTCGGCGGGATGAAGGCCGAGATGATCAGCGTGTAGACCGGAATCCGCGCCGAGCAGGTCATCAGCGGCGCGATCAGGATCGTGGTCAGGCGGTCGCGGCGATTGTCGATCACCCGCGTCGCCATGATGCCGGGGATCGCGCAGGCAAAGCTCGACAGCAACGGGATGAAGGCGCGGCCATGCAGGCCGGCGCCGCCCATGATGCGGTCCATCAGGAACGCGGCGCGCGCCATGTAGCCGAAATCTTCCAGCAGCAGGATGAACAGGAAGATGATGACGATCTGCGGCAGGAACACGATCACGCTGCCGACGCCGCTGATCACGCCATTCTGCAGGAAACTCTGCACGAGGCCCGCAGGAATGACGTCATGAACCACTTGACCGAGCGCATCGAAGCCGGCCGCCAGCAATTGCATCAGCGGCTGTGCCCAGGCGAAAACGGCCTGGAACATCACGAACAGGATCAGTAACAGGATCACGAGTTC
Organism: uncultured Alphaproteobacteria bacterium; assembly: GCA_963795365.1. Taxonomy (GTDB): domain Bacteria; phylum Pseudomonadota; class Alphaproteobacteria; order Rhizobiales; family Xanthobacteraceae; genus Bradyrhizobium. The sequence continues at coordinate 386,987 of CAWCHW010000009.1, read as the reverse complement.
GCCGACCGGGTGCAGCACCACGTTGTCGATCCGCGCGGTCCAGGTGTCCGGCCGCGCCGGCAGGCTGACGGTGGCAGCGATGATGCGATCGGCCTCGCGCTGGGTTGCGCGCAACTCCGACACGCTCAGCGGCTGCCAGAGATTTTCGCGCGCCTTGTCCGGCGCTCGCGTCAGCAAATCGTCGGTCAGCCGCAACAGATCGGCGGTGCCGCCCTTGCGCACGGCAATCGACGTGACCACGGGTACGCCGAGCGCCTCCGACAGGCGCGGCACGTCGACGGTGACGCCGCGCCGGGTCGCGATGTCGAACATGTTGAGCACCAGCACCAGCGGCCGGCCCGTGCTCTTGAGTTCGAGCAGCAGGCGGATGGTCAGGCGCAGGTTGGTGGAGTTGGCGACGCACAGCACGAGATCGGGCAGGGCCTCGCCGGATGTGCGTCCGAGCACGACATCGCGCGTGATCTCCTCGTCCGGGCTGCGGCCGCGCAGCGAATAGGTGCCGGGCAGGTCGATCAGCGAGACTTGCCGTCCCAGCGGCGTGACGAAGGCGCCTTCCTTGCGCTCGACCGTGACGCCCGGATAGTTCGCGACCTTCTGCCGGCTCCCGGTCAGCGCGTTGAACAGCGAGGTCTTGCCGCTGTTCGGCGTGCCCACCAGGGCAAGATGCATCAGAGGAGCTTCCATGACACCTTTCGATCCGGCCGCCTCAGGCGACAATGATGGCCATCGCTTCGCGCCGGCGTACCGCGATGGTGACGTTTTCGACGCGAACCGCAATGGGATCGCGGCCGACGATACCTTCGTGCAGCACCTCGACCTTCGCGCCTTCGACGAAGCCGAGTTCGATCAGCCGGCTTTCAAGCTCGGTGTCGGACAGTGCAGAGCCTGCCTGGCTGGCGGCGAGATGCTGGATCACGCCGGTGAAGCCGCGCCGGGCAAGCCCGAGCGGCAATTGCGGCTTGATGTCGCCGGGTTCGGTCATGGCCTCTAGATTTCAATCGAGAGGCGGCGGGTCAAGCGCGACTCCAGTCAACAGCTTGATCTTAGAACGATTGTAAGGGCCGCAGGTGCTGCGGCGCCCGGAGCAACCGGGAAACTGCCTTCGGCCCGCTCACGACGAGGCGAGCACCGGTTTCACCCGGAATAGGGGTAACTGCGGGGGTTATCAGGCTACATCGATGGCGCAAGCGCGTTCGCAGCGGGCGCCTACACTTGCGCCTTGGCGTCCAGCGGGGCGCCGTTCGCGCGGCTCTTGAAGTAGTCGAGCACAAAGAGGCGTATCGCGGACGACAGATTGCCCTGCTGGCGATTGTTGTCGATCTCACCCACGAGTTCCGACAGCGTCATGTTGCGGAGACCCGAGATCTCCTTCATGCCGTTCCAGAACGCCTCTTCGAGGCTGACGCTGGTCTTGTGGCCGGCCACCACGATCGATCGTTTGACGACGGGAGATTTCATGACGCGTCCCCGCCGTCGATGCGATGCTGGTCGAGACGTTCGCTTGCACGCTCGGCACGCATCGCCTCAGCGGCGCGCTCGGATTTGGTGCGGCCGAAGCGCGCGCGATTGGCCTCGGCCTCTTTGGTCGCCTGCTCGCGTTCGCTGCGCTTCTTGAAGCGCTTCAGATTGACAATTTGCCCCATCGCCATGCCCTCAAGACTGCGCAATTTCGCGAAGGCGCGAATGCTTTGCAAAGCCGGTACCCGCCGACGCGGAATACGCGGTCACAAGCTCGATCGTCATTCAGGAATTCCCCGTCAATCGCTCTCTGATAGCAGAGAAAAGTATGTTCCGCTCTGCGAAAACAAAAATAATGCGTGCTCCTACCACGGTCGAGCGCCACGGCGGTAGCTGAGCAGCCTCACTCTTAAGGCGTTATGCTCTATTATTATATCGCGCGATCGTAAATCGCAGCTGAACTCCGTAATTTTCCGGGGAGGCGACAGGGTGTGTCATTTTGCCTCCCTGCGCGCGCGTCGCATCGCGCCCTGCGCGATTTAAGAAAGCCCCGATTTACGGGCACTTCTCGCGCAACCGGTCCAACCATTCATCTTCGTCGGTATGCGATCAGTGAATGCGAAACGCGTGTCGCCATGCGCGGATGCGTTTTCCGTCAACGCGCATTCCTGCAGTGCAACGCTCGATCAACGCTTGAGCAGGGCGATGAAATGGAATGCATCATACAATATGCCAGCGTTTTCGGGCCGCGCCTTCCGCGATCGGTCGCAGAGCATCGCAACGGCACGAATCATCGCGCGGGCCACTCCGCCGAACTCGCGTTGCGGTTTACTTCTTCCGGAAGCGGTCGAGGCGCACGACTTCCGCGCCCTCGCCGGATTTCGCCGGCTCCTCTGGCTGGTCGGAAGCGACGGGCTGAGACGCGGGAACGGCGAGCGCCGAGGGAGCAGGGGAGGCCGGGAGGTTCTTTGCGGGCACCTCGGGAGTCTCCGCTACGGTCTCCGCATCCGCCGGTTCAAATTGCAGACCGAACTGCACGGAAGGATCGAAGAAGCTCTTGATGGCGGCGAACGGCACCCCCAGCCGTTCCGGGATGCCGCCGAACGACAGTCCGACTTCAAAGCGGTCGTCGTGCACGGCCAGATCCCAGAACTGATGCTGCAGGATGATGGTCATTTCTTCAGGGTACTGCGCAAGAAGCCGCGGCGACAGCTTGACGCCCTCGGCGGTCGACAGGAACGTGATGAAGAAATGATGCTCGCCCGGCAGTCCATGCGCCGCCGCATCGTTCAAGACCCGCTTCAGCACACCGCGAAGCGCGTCGCGCGTCAGCACATCGTATCGGATATGGTCGGTCGCCATGGTCGGTCCTGTCGCATCCTCAAAACGCCCGGCGGCACGGGTCACCCGACTCGCCGGTTCCCCATGCTACTCTCCCGGCAGGCCGAAATCAGCAGGGCTGATCGCGTGAAATTGCGGCAGGCGAGGACGAGGAGGGGGCAAAAGAAGACAAAGATAAGTGGAGGCTTCTGTTGCCAGGTGCCTCCGAACCCCGCCTGACGGAGCTTAACCCGTCAGGACTTCAAGATGGTCTTTCAAACTGCGTTACGCAGCCTGAGCAACCGGAGCATAGTTGTCGTTTGCAACTATTGCATAGCCCGATAACGGCGGAACCATACCGAGAAAAAACACGCCCTTTACGCCCTCGTCGATCCTATTTCGCCCCCGCCGAAACCCACGCGATGAAGGTGGGCTTGGGTGGAGGCGCCGGGTACCGCCCCCGGGTCCGAATGGTTTATTGCGACGGCGATTTATTTCCATAGCCGGCGAACCGGCATTCTCAATATAGGGTGCAAAGGTTGAGAAAAACAGTGCTGTATTGAGCACAGTCTCGGGACTTCTTGTCCCTATTGCCTTGAAAACATGGCAAATTGGCTTGGCCACGGCTGAAGCCCCATTCTAGATTTCCCCATGCCTTTGGATTCCTCGCCGGCTGCGGTGTCCGCGCCGGAACTCCCGACCTCGCCACCGCCACTGCCCAGCGTGCCCGCGCTGTTTTTCGCCTTCGCGAGAATGTCGCTTGCCGGATATGGCGGTGTTCTCCCTTTCGCCCGCCGCGGCATCGTCGAACGGCATCGCTGGATGACCGCCGACGAGTTCAACGAGACCTTCGCGCTGTGCCATTTTTTGCCGGGTCCGAATATCGTCAATTTTTCGATGGTGTTCGGCGCGCGGCTACGCGGCCTCGTCGGCGGGATCGCGGCTTTTGCCGGATTGTTGTTGCCGCCGATGCTGGTGGTGACCGTGCTGGCGGCGCTCTACATGCATTTCGGCGAGGTCGAAGCGCTGCGGCGCATTCTCGCCGGCGTGGCCTGCGCGGCGGTCGGCCTGTTGATCGCCACGGTGTTTCGCATGATGACGCCGTTGTTCAAGCGCCGCGACATTGCGGGTTTCATCATGCTGCTGGTCGTGCTCGTCGCAATCGGTGTTGCGCGCTGGCCGTTGGCTGCTGTTTTGCTCGTCACGATCCCGGTCAGCCTTGCACTCACGCTGTTCATGCAGCGAAAGGATGCCGCATGAGCGAAGGCGGCAACCCGCTCTGGACCCTGGTGTCGACCTTCGCCTTGATGTCGCTGTTCGCGGTCGGCGGGGCCAATGCGGCGATCCCGGAAATCCAGCGCATCGCGGTCGATGTCCATCACTGGATGAGCGCCAAGCAATTCGCCGACATCTATGCCCTCTCGCAACTGTCGCCGGGTCCGAACGTGCTCATCGTCACCCTCATTGGCTACACCGTGGCGGGTGTCGTCGGTGCGCTGGCCGCGACCTTTGCGATGTGCGTGCCGACCGCGGTGCTTGCCTATTATGTGAGCGGCTTTTTGGCGCGCAAGCGCGCCGCGCGCTGGCCTGCCATCGTCCAGGCCGCGCTGGTCCCGTTGTCGATCGGGCTGATGGGCGCGAGCGCGCTGATTTTGGCGCAAACGACGGATCGGAGCGTGGTTGCGGGACTGATCACAGCCGTCGCCGCGGTTCTGGCTTACGCAACACGGCTCAATCCGCTCTGGATGTTCCTGGTCGGGGGTATCATTGGTTTTGCTGGTCTTATCTGACGAAAGTCGTTAGGCAAGGTGCTCGAAGCGGGGCACCAGACCTGTAGAATGGCGGAAAGCCGGGGTCCCGAGTACGACCCGAATAAATCAAAGGGGGGGCAGTTCGATGAGTGACACGCCAAGCGAGAGCGCTGGCAAATCCATCATGCCGAGCTGGATCAAGTGCCCGCAGGATTTCGTTGGCGGCCTCGTGCTGTGCGCCGTCGCACTCTTCGCGCTGTGGGCCTGCAGCGATCTGCAAGGCATGCACGGATTCTCGTTTGGCGCCGGCACAGCGCCGCGCATGTTCGCCTTCCTGCTGCTGGGCCTCGGCGCCGCCGTGGCGGTGGTCGGCATTGTCGCTGATGGGCCCGGGGTCGCGCGCTATTCCTATCGCGGGCCGCTGTTCGTCATGGCCGGCGTCGTTTTCTTTGCCTTGGCGATCCGTCCGCTGGGCCTGATCGTGTCGGGTTTGGCGGCCTTTTTGATCTCCGCGCTCGGCTCGGATGAAACACGCTGGGTCGAAGCCATTATCGTCGGCGTCTGCCTGACGGTCGGATGCGCGTTCCTGTTCCCCTATATCCTGGGACTGCCGATGCCGCTGTTCCCGCGTTTCCTGGTGCAGTGAGGTCGCAATGCTTGAGCTGTTTCAAAATCTAGGCCTCGGCTTCTCCGTTGTCTTCCAGTTCGTGCATTACACACTGCCGGCGTGGCTCGGCGGGTTCACCGTTCCGCTGCCGATGAACATCCTCTTTTGCCTGATCGGCGCGCTGGTCGGCACGCTGGTCGGCGTGTTGCCGGGCATCGGAACCGTCGCGACGGTGGCAATGCTGCTGCCGATCACATTTGGTCTTCCTCCGGTCGGCGCGCTGATCATGCTCGCCGGCATCTATTACGGCGCGCAATATGGCGGCTCGACCACGTCGATCCTGGTCAACATCCCAGGAGAGGCGACCTCGGTCGTGACCTGCCTCGACGGTCACCAGATGGCCAAGCAGGGCCGCGCCGGTCCGGCGCTGGCGATTGCCGCGATCGGCTCCTTTATCGCGGGCTGCGTGGCGACCGTGCTGATCGCAGTGCTCGGTGCGCCCCTGACCAAGCTCGCGCTGGCGTTCGGGCCTGCCGAGTATTTCTCGCTGATGGTGCTCGGCCTGATCTTCGCGGTGGTGCTCGCCAAGGGCAGCGTGCTCAAGGCAATCGCGATGATCGCGTTCGGCATCCTGCTGTCGATGGTCGGCTCCGACATCGAAACCGGCGCCTCGCGCATGGCGTTCAACGTGCCCGAACTTGCCGATGGCCTCGGCTTTGCCACCGTCGCCATGGGCTTGTTCGGCTTTGCAGAGATTATCCGCAACCTCGACGCCGGCGCCGGGATGGAGCGCGAGCTGGTGCAGAAGAAGATCACCGGCTTGATGCCGACCAAGAAGGACATGCTGGATTCGCTGCCGGCGATCGGCCGCGGCACGGTTCTGGGGTCGATCCTCGGCATCCTGCCCGGCGGCGGCGCGGTCATTGCCTCGTTCGCGGCCTACACCTTCGAGAAGAAGATCGCCAAGGACCCGTCCAGGTTCGGCCGCGGCGCGATCGAAGGCGTGGCGGCGCCGGAAAGCGCCAACAACGCGGCAGCGCAGACCTCGTTCATCCCGCTGCTGACGCTTGGTATTCCGCCGAATGCCGTGATGGCGCTGATGGTCGGCGCCATGACCATTCATGGCATCGTGCCGGGTCCGCAGGTGATGCAGAAGCAGCCCGAACTGGTCTGGGGCATGATCGCCTCGATGTGGATCGGCAATCTGATGCTGATCATTATCAACTTGCCCCTGGTCGGCATTTGGGTCCGCCTGTTGCGCATCCCATACCGCCTGATGTTCCCCTCGATCGTGGTGTTCTGCGCGATCGGTATCTACTCCATCAACAACGCACCGATGGACGTCGTCCTCGCCGGCATCTTCGGTTTGGTCGGCTATTGGCTGATCAAGCACGATTTCGAGCCGGCGCCGCTGTTGCTCGGCATGGTGCTGGGCCCGCTGATGGAGGAGAACCTGCGCCGGGCGCTGCTGATCTCGCGCGGCGACTGGAGCGTATTCATCACCCGTCCATTGTCGGCGGTGCTGATGGCAGCCGCCGCCGGTCTACTGGTGCTGGCGGTGCTGCCGAGCTTGCGCAAGAAGCGCGAGGAGGTCTTCGTGGAATCCGAGGGCTAATCGGTCCGAAATTGCGAAGAAAACCCCGGGGCGGAACGCAAGTTCCGCCCTTGTTGTTTGTGGGCAAAACCCACATTTTTCGCTGTATAATCGCCCAGCCGACGACCGAATCGGAGCTATCGAAGCCGCTCGGGTTCGCGCCATTCGTGGTCCCGCAAAAGGCACGCCATGAACCAGTACCACGACCTGCTCGAACGCATCCTCGCCGACGGCGCGGAGAAGCACGACCGCACCGGCACCGGCACGCTGTCGATCTTCGGCCACCAGATGCGCTTCAATCTGGCGGCGGGCTTCCCGATGCTGACCACCAAGCGGCTGCCGCTGAAGGCGATCGTGCACGAGTTGCTCTGGTTTCTGAAGGGCGACACCAACGTCAGATATCTCCAGGACAACGGCGTCAGCATCTGGGACGAGTGGGCCGACGAGAACGGCGACCTCGGTCCGGTCTACGGCTCGCAGTGGCGCTCGTGGCCGGCGCCTGACGGGCGCGAGATCGACCAGATCGCCAATGTCGTCGAGATGATCAAGAAGAATCCGGACTCGCGGCGGCTGATCGTCAGCGCGTGGAATCCGGCCGAGGTCGACAAGATGGCGCTGCCGCCCTGCCACTGCCTGTTCCAGTTCTATGTCGCCAACGGCAAGCTGTCGTGCCAGCTCTACCAGCGCTCGGGCGACGTGTTCCTCGGCGTGCCCTTCAACATCGCCTCCTATGCGCTGCTCACCATGATGGTGGCGCAGGTGACGGGGCTGAAGCCCGGCGACTTCGTGCATTCGCTGGGCGACGCCCATCTCTATTCCAATCATCTGGAGCAGGCGCGGCTGCAGCTGACGCGTCCGACCCGGCCGCTGCCGGCCATGAAGATCAATCCCGATGTGAAGGACATCTTCGGCTTCCGTTACGAGGACTTCAAACTCGAAGGCTACGACCCGCATCCGCACATCAAGGCCGAAGTCGCGGTGTGAACGACTGATGTCAGTTCATATTCGCCGCGCGCGACCTGATGAGGCGGGACTGGTGCTCGCGCTGGTGCGCGAGCTTGCCGAATACGAAAAGCTCCTGCACGAGGTACGCGCGACCGAGGCCTGAGATCGCCGAAGCGCTGTTCGGCAAGAACCCGCGGCTGTTCTGCGACATCGCGGAGTGGAATGGCGAAGCGGCCGGATTTGCGGCCTGGTTCGTCAACTTCTCGACCTTCGCCGGCCGTCACGGCATTTACCTCGAAGACCTGTTCGTGCGCCCGGCCTTGCGCGGCAACGGCATCGGCAAGGCGCTTCTGGTGAATCTCGCCAACGAATGCGTCGCCAACAACTGGTCGCAACTGCAATGGGCGGTGCTCGACTGGAACGCGCCGTCGATCGCCTTCTACAAATCGCTCGGTGCGGTCATGATGGACGAGTGGACGCTGTGCCGCGTCACGGGGCCGGCGCTCGCTTCGCTTGCAAGAGGTACACCGTGACGGAGATCGTGCTCATCGCCGCGGTTGCCGACAATGGTGTGATCGGCGCCGACAATGCGATTCCATGGCGGCTCAAAAGCGACATACAGCGCCTCAAGGCGATGACGATGGGCAAGCCCGTGGTGATGGGCCGCAAGACCTTCGCCTCGCTGAAGCGCGCGCTGCCGGGGCGCACCAACATCGTCATCACCCGCGATCCCCAATTTCAGGCCGCAGGCGCGGTCGTGACAACGTCGTTCGAGACGGCGCGCGCGATTGCGCATGCCGACGCATTGCGGCGCGGCGCGGCGGACATCGCCGTGCTCGGCGGCGCGGAAATCTACGCACAATTCTTCGGCATCGCCGACCGGATCGAAATCACGGAGGTGCATGCCGCGCCGAAGGGGGACACGCGCTTTCCTGCCATCGACAAGGATACGTGGGAGGAAGTCGCGCGGCTCAGGCACGAGGTCGGTCCGGACGACCATGTGGCCTTTTCCTATGTGACATATCGCCGTCGAAAGCGGACGGATTAACCGCATTCATCAATGTTTAGATTGACAAAACCCGCCTCAAGCATAGCTGTCTCAGCCACTGTGCCTCCGTTGTAAGGGCCGGACACCTCCCTTATAAGGCTGCCAAGTCTGGAGCCCGGCCTGTGGGCCCGAGGTCCCGCCGTAGGAGAAGCGTTTCATGCCGTGGAAGAATCAGGGCGGGGGCCCGTGGGGTTCGGGTCCGAAAGGACCATGGGGCTCCGGTCCGCAACCGGTCGGCCCAAGGCCGCCCGATCTCGAGGATCTCCTGCGGCGCGGTCAGGACCGGCTGCAGCAGTTGCTGCCCGGCGGCTATTTCTCCGGGCTCGGCATCGCGCTGATCGTGCTCGGCGCGATCGCGATCTGGGGCATGTCCGGCTTCTATCGCGTGCAGTCGGAAGAGCTCGGCATCGTGCTGCGCTTCGGCAAATATGTTCGCGACGCCCAGCCCGGCCTGAACTATCACCTGCCGTATCCGATCGAGACGGTGCTGCTGCCGAAGGCGCTGCGCGTCTCCACCATTTCCATCGGCATGACCCTGATCGACGATCCCTCGCGGCGCGGCCGCACCATGCGCGACGTCCCGGAGGAAAGCCTGATGCTGACCGGCGACGAGAACATCGTCGACGTCGACTTCACCGTGCTGTGGCGCATCAAGCCGAAGGGCGCGGCCGACTTCCTCTTCAACATCCAGAATCCCGAAGGCACGGTGAAGGCGGTGGCTGAAAGCGCGATGCGCGAGGCCGTCGGCAAGGCCAACATCCAGCCGATCCTCACCGGCGCCCGCACCACCACCGAGCAGGGCGTGCAGCTGCTGATGCAGAAGACGCTCGACAGTTACGGCTCGGGCATCGAGATCTCCCAGGTGCAGATGCAGAAAGTCGATCCGCCCGCGCAGGTCATCGACTCCTTCCGCGACGTGCAGGCGGCGCGCGCCGACCTCGAAAGGCTGCAGAACGAGGCGCAGACCTATGCCAACCGCGTCGTTCCGGACGCCAAGGGACGCGCCGCGCAGATTCTGCAGGTTGCCGAAGGCTACAAGCAACAGGCGGTCGCCGAGGCGCGCGGCCAGAGCGCCCGCTTCCTCAAGGTCTATGACGAATATGCCAAGGCCAAGGACGTGACGCGCGAGCGCATCTATCTCGAGACCATGGAGCGCATCTTCAACGGCTCCGAAAAGCTGGTCTATGACGGCGGCTCGGCCGGCCAGGGCGTCGTGCCCTATCTTCCGCTCAACGAATTGACGCCGCGGCGTCCGCCGCCGGCCACCACCGGCCAGCCACAGCAGCAGCAGCGGCGGAGGCACGCGATGAGGTCTCCCGTCACAGGCATCGTTACGCTGATCCTCCTGTTCGTGGTCGTGATCGTCGCCTACAGCTCGGTCTTCACCGTGCAACAGACCGAACAGGCGCTGGTGGTGCGGCTCGGCGAGCCGGTCAAGGTGATCACCGAGCCCGGTCTCAATTTCAAGGCGCCGTTCGTCGATACCGTGATCTCGATCGACAAGCGCATCCTCGACCTGGAGAATCCGTCGCAGGAAGTGATCGCCTCCGACCAGAAGCGGCTCGTGGTCGACGCCTTCGCGCGCTATCGCATCAAGAACGCGTTGCGGTTTTACCAGAGCGTCGGCTCCATCCAGGCCGCCAATCTGCAATTGACCACGCTGCTCAACGCGTCGCTGCGTCGCGTGCTCGGCGAGGTCACCTTCATCCAGGTGGTGCGCGACGAGCGCGAGGTGCTGATGGGCCGCATCCGCGATCAGCTCGACCACGAGGCCGACGGTTACGGCATTTCGGTGGTCGACGTGCGTATCCGCCGCGCCGATCTGCCGGAGCAGAACAGCCAGGCGGTCTACCAGCGCATGCAGACCGAACGCCAACGCGAGGCCGCCGAGTTCCGCGCACAGGGCGGGCAGAAGGCACAGGAGATCCGCTCCAATGCCGACCGCGAGGCGACGGTGATCGTGGCCGAGGCGAACTCCAAGGCCGAGCAGACGCGCGGCGAGGGCGACGCCGAGCGCAACCGCCTGTTTGCCGAATCCTATGGCAAGGATCCGGATTTCTTCGCGTTCTATCGCTCGATGGCAGCCTATGAGCATGGCTTGAAGGGCAGCGACACGCGCTTCCTGCTCAGGCCCGATTCCGATTTCTTCCGCTTCTTCGGCAACCCTTCGGGCGTGTCGGCAGCGGCACCGGCGAAACCATAGGCCTCGACGACCAATGGCAGGGGCAGAAGTCCCGCCAACAAGAAAAACAAACGGGAGGTTCCAATCCGATGAGGTCCATAGCGTTCGCCGACTTCCTCATCGGTGTGGGAATCCTGTTCGTGCTGGAAGGGCTGATGTTCGCAGCAAGCCCCGCCTGGATGCGCAAGGCGATGAAAAGCGCGCTGGCGACGCCGGACAACATCCTGCGCGCGGTCGGGATCGGTTCGGCGGTCGCCGGCCTGATCCTGATCTGGGTGGTTCGCCGCCCGATCTGACGAAACGCGGTTTCTACGGGATCGTGAGGGCTTACCGTCGGCTTTTTGCCGTATTAGATAGCGATTGAGCGCCCTGACATTTGTGTGCCGGCCTGCTTGCGCCGCTGCCCCGTTCGGGCACAGTGTGGCAGGACATTCCGACACCGCTGGAGAAGAGCCGACATGACCGCTGTCACAACAGCCCTGAGCCGACGCCTGCGCCCGCTGCTGGCAGCGGCCTGCCTTGGGGCGGCATCGACGCTGATCGCAGCACCGGCGCTGGCGCGCGGACCCGAGGGCATCGCCGACGTCGCCGAGAAGGTGATCGACGCGGTCGTCAACATCTCGACCTCGCAGACGGTGGAAGCCAAGGGCGGCGGCGATGGCCGCGGCGCGGTCCCACAGCTGCCGCCGGGCTCTCCCTTCGAGGAGTTCTTCGAGGACTTCTTCAAGAATCGCAGGGGCGGCAAGGGCGGCGGCGGCGACCTGCAGCCGCACAAGACCAATTCGCTTGGATCCGGCTTCATCATCGACACCTCGGGCATCGTCGTGACCAACAACCACGTCATCGCGGACGCCGACGAGGTCAACGTCATCATGAATGACGGCACCAAGATCAAGGCCGAGGTCGTCGGCATCGACAAGAAGACCGACCTTGCGGTCTTGAAGTTCAAGCCCGCAAAGCCGCTGGTCGCGGTGAAGTTCGGCGACTCCGACAAGCTTCGGCTCGGCGACTGGGTGGTCGCGATCGGCAACCCCTTCAGCCTCGGCGGCACGGTCACCGCCGGCATCGTCTCGGCCAAGAACCGCGACATCTCGTCCGGTCCCTATGACAGCTATATCCAGACCGATGCCGCCATCAATCGCGGCAATTCCGGCGGCCCGCTGTTCAACCTCGACGGTGAAGTGATCGGCGTCAACACACTGATCATATCGCCCTCCGGCGGTTCGATCGGCATCGGCTTCGCGGTGCCGTCGAAGACGGTGGCGGGCGTGGTCGACCAGTTGCAGAAGTTCGGCGAGCTGCGCCGCGGCTGGCTCGGCGTCAGCATCCAGAACGTCACCGACGAGATTGCCGAAAGCCTCAACATCAAGCCGGCGCGCGGCGCGCTGGTCGGCAAGGTCGATCCCAACGGCCCGGCCAAGGCCGCGGGCCTCGAGACCGGCGACGTGGTCGTGAAGTTCGACGGCAAGGACATCAAGGAGCCGAAGGATCTTTCCCGGATCGTCGCGGATACGGCGGTCGGCAAGGATGTCGACGTGGTCGTCATCCGCAAGGGCGCGGAGGAGACCCGCAAGGTCACGCTCGGCCGGCTCGAGGACAACGACAAGACCCAGCAGGCCGCGCTGAAAAAGGACGAACCGGCGGAGAAGCCGGTGACGCAGAAGGCGCTCGGGCTCGATCTGGCGACGCTGAGCAAGGATTTGCGCACGCGCTACAAGATCAAGGACAGCGTCAAGGGCGTGCTGATCACCGGCGTCGACGGTACCTCCGATGCCGCCGAGAAGCGGCTGTCCGCCGGCGACGTCGTCGTCGAGGTGGCGCAGGAGGCAGTGGCCAGCGCCGCCGACATCAAGAAGCGCGTCGATCAGCTCAAGAAGGACGGCAAGAAGTCGGTGCTGCTGCTGGTCTCCAACGCCGAGGGCGAGCTGCGCTTCGTGGCGCTGAGCGTGCAGTAAGGCGTGCTTGAATCCCTCCCCCATGCGGGGAGGGTGCCTGGCCGAAGGCCAGCCGGGTGGGGATCAAATCGCAGGGCGGCCTTTCAACATCCCCGCGACCCCGAGGTCTTCATCGAGTTCCGGCCAGTGAATGCCCATCGCCATCAGATCGTAGTGCTCGCGCGCCGCCGCACTCGCGTTCCGCAATCGGGGATACCACGCGAGCGGTGTCGCAATCCGGCGACCGTCGGCGAGCGTCACCACTAGTTCGTCAGCTGTGAAGGCAACCGAAACCGGCCTGATATCTCTGACGTCAATTTCCAAAGTGCTCATGCCATTTGCCTTCGAGCAGATCCCGTTGCGACCTGAGGTGACGGATAATAGCTCCGATTTCGTGTGTGGGAAATCCCGCATTAACCGCAACTGAGAGGTCGTGGAGCCAGAATTTCGCTTCGCGATCGCCGGCCCGCACATGCACATGAGGCGGCTCTCCACGTTCGTTCGAATAGAAGAACGCGCGATAGGGACCCCATCGCAGGATAGTTGGCATTCAGTCTCCCACAAATTCCTCGCGTCGATACCCCTGCGCGTACAACAGCGCGGTGAGATCGCCATAGTCGATCCGTGCGGCGGCGGCGGCCGCGACGGCGGGCTTGGCGTGATAGGCGACGCCGAGCCCGGCATTCTGGATCATGCCGAGATCGTTGGCGCCGTCGCCGGCGACCATGGTGTCGATGTCGTCGAGGTCGAAGCTTTCGGTGAGCTCGATCAGTGTCGCAAGTTTCGTCGCGCGGCCGAGGATCGGCTCCTTGACCTCGCCGGTGAATTTGCCGTCGCGCACGACCAGCTCGTTGGCGCGGTTCTCCTGGAAGCCGATCCGCGCCGCCACCGCATTGGTGAACAGCGTGAAGCCGCCCGAGATCAGGCAGGTGTAGGCGCCATGCGCGCGCATGGTCATGACCAGCTCGCGCCCGCCCGGCGTCGCGGTGATGCGCGTCTTCAGCACCTCGTCGACCACGCTCACGGAGAGGCCCTTCAACAGCGCGACGCGCTCGCGCAGCGCCGGCTCGAACTCGATCTCGCCGCGCATCGCGCGTTCGGTGATTTTGGCCACATGCGCCTTCAGCCCGACGAAGTCGGCAAGCTCGTCGATGCATTCCTGGCCGATCATGGTGGAATCCATGTCGGCCAGAAAAAGCTTCTTGCGCCGGGTTGCGATCGGCTGCACGACAATATCGATCGGCAGGTCGCCGCGCGCCGCGCGGAGGCGATCGGCAATGGCGCGGATGTCGTCCTTGCTGTTTGCCGGCGCATCGAAGGGGATGTCGGCCGCGACCTCGTCCCACAGCCAGTGCGCCGGCGCAGCCGAAGGCAGCACTGCGCGCGCGCCGTCGAGGATGGTAGAGTCCAGCGCGGGATTGTTGGGATTGCAGATCAGCGTGGCGACGAGAGACATCGGGTGATTTCAAAGGGACCGAGCAAGGCCGTGCTTATCGCAGGGCCGACCGCCAGCGGCAAGTCGGCGCTTGCGCTCGATCTTGCCCAAATGCACGGCGGCACGGTGATCAACACCGATTCCATGCAGGTCTATCGCGATTTGCGCGTGCTGACGGCGCGGCCGACGCCTGAGCAAGAGGCGCTGGCGCCGCATCGGCTCTATGGTCATGTCGATGCCGCCGTGAATTTCTCCGCCGGCAGTTTCGTGGCCGACGCGGCGAAGATGCTGACGGAAGCGCGCGCGCAAGGCCGCGTGCCGATCTTCGTCGGCGGCAGCGGGCTCTATTTCAAGGCGATGACGCGGGGATTGTCGGCTGTGCCGCCGATTCCGCCTGAGGTGAGGGAGGGCGTGCGAGCGAGACTGGAGCGCGACGGTGTCGAAGCATTGCATGCGGAGCTGGCGCGCCGCGACCCCGTGTCTGCCGATCGGCTGAAGCCGCGCGATCGCACCCGTATCGCGCGTGCGCTCGAGGTGATGGAAGCGACTGGCCGCTCGCTCACCGATTGGCATCGCGAAGGCCTGCCGCCGATCCTGCCGCCGGATGAGTTCGTCGCGCTGTTCCTCGCGCCCGAGCGCGAGCAGCTCTATGCGCGCATCGATGCGCGGTTCGATGCGATGCTGAAAACCGGTGCGCTGGACGAGGTCGCGGCGCTTGGCCGCGCGCAAACTCGATCCGCTATTGCCGGCGATGAAGGCGCATGGCGTGCCGGCACTGATCCGGCATCTGAAGGGCGAGATCGCGCTGGATCAGGCCGCCGAGATCGGCCGCGCCGACACCCGCCACTATGCCAAGCGGCAGTTCACCTGGTTTCGGCATCAACTGCCGGAGTTCGAGTGGATGCAGCCGGAGGCGGCGAGGGGATGGCTGCAAGCGAATGTGTCATGGCTCATAATGTAAGTCAGTACTTGACACATTGTATGGTGGTGACTTACATAAGGCATGATCCGATCGTTCAGGAACAAGGCCCTGGAACGCTTCTTCGCAACCGGAGACGGTCGTCGGCTCAGCGTGCAGAATGCAAAACGAATGGCCAATATCCTGCGTGCGCTGGATGATGCGTCGCGCCCGGAGGACATGAACTTGCCGGGGTTTCGCTTCCACGCGCTGGTTGGCCGTGACAAGGGTCGTTATGCGGTGAATGCCAGTGGAAACTGGCGGGTTACGTTTGGTTGGTTGGACGGCGAAGCGACGGACGTTGATCTGGAAGATTATCACTAAGGATAGCGGCTATGACCAAGAGACCCCCAAAGCGCGGCTTGCTGCCGATGCACCCCGGCGAACTCCTGCGGGATGATGTTTTGCCGGCCCTGGGGCGGTCCAAGACCGAGATCGCGAAGTTGCTCGGTGTGTCGCGCCAGACACTCTACGATATTCTCGACGAGAAGCAGCCGGTGACACCGGGTATGGCGTTGCGGCTCGGGAAGCTTTGCGGAAATGGTCCCGACCTCTGGCTCAATCTGCAGAAGCGCTACGATCTGCATCATGCCGAGCAAGAACTTGGCGACAAGATCAAGGCCATTCCGACGCTGGAAGTGGCGTAGGTCGTCCGCGTTCCGGCGCCCCGCCAATGACGCTCTTTTGTGCCGGTGCAGCATTTTCGCACTCGCCGAACGCCGGGAACGCCGCTAAGGTATGAAAAGACAGGCCGAATGGCCTCGGTGCCTTGACATTCGGGTGCTGGGAGCTATGTTCGCGCAATCTTTGGGAAGTCCGAGCGATCAGATGCGTAATATTATTACCAAACTCCTTATCGCCGTCGTACCCAGGCGCATCGCCGGGGGTGGCTGAACGCCATCCGAATGCAGGCGGTGCGCACGGGGCCTCTTGGGGGCCCTTTTTTATTTCCCGAAGCAAAGAACCAGGCGGCGCGAGCTGCAGCGATCCAGGAAGCAGACCATGAGTGACAACAGCCACGATCCGAACCAGATGACCGGCGCCGCGATGATCGTTCGCGCGCTCATCGATCACGGCGTGAAGCACCTGTTCGGCTATCCCGGCGGCGCCGTGCTTCCGATCTATGACGAGATTTTCCAGCAAAGCGATGTCGAGCACATCCTGGTGCGGCACGAGCAGGGCGCGGGCCACGCCGCCGAAGGTTATGCGCGCTCGACCGGCAAGCCCGGCGTCGTGCTGGTGACCTCGGGTCCCGGCGCCACCAACATGGTGACGCCACTCACCGACGCGCTGATGGATTCCATTCCGCTGGTCTGCATCACCGGGCAAGTTCCTACCCATTTGATCGGCAACGACGCGTTCCAGGAATGCGACACGGTCGGCATCACGCGGCCCTGCACCAAGCACAACTGGCTGGTGCGCGACGTCAACGATCTCGCCAAGGTGCTGCACGAGGCCTTCTATGTCGCAACAACCGGCCGGCCGGGCCCGGTCGTGGTCGACGTGCCGAAGGACGTGCAGTTCGCCACCGGCACCTATCATCCGCCGCGCAAGTCGGATGTGCACATCTCCTACGCGCCGCGGGTGAAGGGCGATGCCGCGCAAATCCGCAAAGCCGTGGCGCTGCTCGCCAACGCCAAGCGGCCGGTGATCTATTCCGGCGGCGGCGTGATCAATTCCGGCCGCGAGGCCTCGAAGCTGCTGCGCGAGCTGGTCGAGGTCACCGGCTTTCCGATCACCTCGACGCTGATGGGCCTCGGCGCCTATCCGGCCTCGGGCACGAACTGGCTCGGCATGCTCGGGATGCACGGCACCTATGAAGCCAACATGACGATGCACGATTGCGACGTCATGCTGTGTGTCGGGGCGCGCTTCGACGACCGCATCACCGGCCGCACCGATGCGTTCTCGCCGGGCTCCAAGAAGATCCATATCGATATCGATCCGTCCTCGATCAACAAGAACATCCGCGTCGACGTGCCGATCATCGGCGACTGCGGCAACGTGCTCGGCGATTTGCTGACGGTGTTCAAGGCGGAAGCGAAGAAGCCCGACATCAAGGCGTGGTGGCAGCAGATCGCGACATGGCGCGCGCGCAATTCGTTGTCCTACCGGAAGAACAACGAGATCATCCTGCCGCAATACGCCATCCAGAAGCTGTTCGAGGCCACCCGCGGCAAGGACACCTACATCACGACCGAAGTCGGCCAGCACCAGATGTGGGCCGCGCAGTTCTTCGGCTTCGAGGAGCCGCACCGCTGGATGACATCAGGCGGGCTCGGCACCATGGGCTATGGCCTGCCGGCGGCGCTGGGCGTGCAAGTCGCGCATCGCGACAGCCTCGTCATCGACATCGCCGGCGACGCTTCGGTGCAGATGACCATGCAGGAAATGTCGACGGCCGTGCAGCACGAGCTCCCGATCAAGATATTCATCCTGAACAACCAGTACATGGGCATGGTGCGGCAATGGCAGCAGCTGCTGCACGGCAACCGCCTGTCGCACTCCTACACCGAGGCGATGCCGGACTTCGTCAAGCTCGCGGAGGCCTATGGCTGCGTCGGCATCCGGGCGATCAAGCCCGCCGATCTCGACGGCGCGCTCAAGGAGATGATCAAGGTCAAGCGGCCGGTGCTGTTCGATTGCCGGGTCGCGGCGCTGGAAAACTGCTTCCCGATGATCCCCTCCGGCAAGGCGCATAACGAGATGCTGTTGCCGGAGCAGGCGACCGATGAGGCGACCGCGGCCGCCTTCGCCGGCGGCAAGGCGCTGGTGTGACCATGTTCGACCTCAGAGAACTCGAACGCGCGCACGAGATCGTAGGCGCCGCGGTGCCGCCGACCCCGGCGCATGCCTGGCCGCTGCTCGCCGAGCGGCTCGGCACGCATGTCGTGGTCAAGCACGAGAACCACACGCCGGCCGGCGCCTTCAAGGTGCGCGGCGGCCTCGTCTATCTCGACCGTTTGAAGCGCGAGCGGCCCAACGTGCCCGGCATCATTTCGGCGACCACCGGCAATCACGGCCAGAGCCTTGCATTCGCGGCACGGCGTCACGGCGTGCCGGCCGTGATCTATGTGCCCCGGGGTAATTCGGTCGAAAAAAATGCCGCGATGCGCGCCTTCGGCGCCGAGCTGGTCGAGCATGGCGAGGATTTCCAGACCGCGCGCGAGGAAGCCGTGCGCCGCGCGCAATTCGCGGGGCTCCACATGGTGCCATCGTTCCATCCCGATCTGGTTCTGGGGGTGGCGACCTATGCGCTCGAGCTGTTCCGGACCGCGCCCGATCTTGACGTGCTCTACGTTCCGATCGGACAGGGCTCCGGTATCTCCGCCTGCATCATGGCGCGCGACCTGCTTGGCCTGAAGACCGAGATCGTCGGCGTCCAGTCGACCGAAGCGCCATCCTATGCGCTGTCGTTTGCGGCAGGCCGGGTCGTGACCACGGAAACCAGCAACACGCGTGCCGACGGCGTGGCGACGCGCTTCCCGGATGCGGACGCGGTCGCAATCATCGTCAAGGGCGCTTCGCGCATCGTGCAGGTCACGGACGACGAGATCGGCGCCGCGATCCGGGCGTACTGGACCGACACGCATAATCTCGCCGAGGGCGCCGGCGCCGCGCCGCTGGCAGCCGCGCTGCAGGACAAGAAGAAGCTCGCGGGAAAACGCGTCGGTTTGATCCTGACCGGCGGCAATATCGATTTCGACCTGTTCCAGAAATGGGTCGCGACGGATGCGCCAGCCGCGACGCAGGGCCGTGGCATGAGCGCGCTCGACGAACTCTTTCTTTACCTCTCCCCGCGTGCGGGGAGAGGTCGCGCCGAAGGCGCGGGTGAGGGGGGCTCTCAGCCAGTCCACGTCTTTCACCGCCCCTGCGGATGCTCCCCCTCACCCCAACCCTCTCCCCGCAGGCGGGAGAGAGGGGGCGCACCTTTCGTGGGACAACCAAAATGAACCAGCCCGCATCGGCCTATTTCCTCGAAGATCGCCACGACCCCACCGAGACCCACACGCTCTCGGTGCTCGTGCAGAACGAGCCCGGCGTGCTCGCGCGCGTGATCGGGTTGTTCTCCGGCCGCGGCTACAACATCGACAGCCTCACGGTTTCCGAGACCGAGAGCCAGAAGCATCTCTCGCGCATCACCATCGTCACCACGGGCACGCCTGACGTGATCGAGCAGATCAAGCACCAGCTCGACCGCATGGTGCCGGTCTATCGCGTGGTCGACATGACACTCGAGGGACGCTCGATCGAGCGCGAGCTGGCGATGGTGAAGGTGCGCGGCACCGGCGATAACCGGGTCGAGGCGCTACGGCTGGCGGACGCATTCCGTGCCCGCGTGATCGACGCGACCACGGAAAGTTTCGTGTTCGAGATCACAGGCAACACCGCCAAGATCAACCAGTTCATCGACCTGATGCGCCCGCTCGGCCTGGTCGAGGTGTCCCGCACCGGCGTCGCCGCGATTGGCCGCGGACCTGAAGGGATGTGAGCCATGCTGTCGCGCGACTGGTACTACAACCAACGTGGAGGGATCGGGCTCGATACCGCGGTCGCCGCGATCTACGACCGGCATGACGACAGCGACATCCGCGCCCGGGCCGCGCTGAAAACGCTCGGTGTGGAGAAAGGCTGGCGCGTCGCCGACATCGGTTGCGGCAACGGCGTGCTCGCTACCGAAGCGGCGCTGATGGGCGCGGAGGTCGACGCCGTCGATATTTCACCGGCCATGCTGGCGCTGGCGGAAGTCTACGCCCGTGACCGTCGCGCGCAGATCCGCACCCAGCCGGCGGGCCTGCTCAGCTTCGCCTACCAGCCCAATTCGTACGACCTGATCGTCAGCGAGTTCACGCTGCACCATCTGCCGGACTTCTGGAAGGCTGTGGCGATGTCGCGCATCTTCGGCGCGCTCAAGCCCGGCGCCAATTTCTATTTGCGCGACATCGTGTTCGTCAGCATGCCTGACGGCAGCGAGCGCGACGTCGAGCAATGGGCCGACTTCCACATCAAGAACCACGATTTCGAGCGCGACAGCGTCGTCACCCACATGCGCGACGAATATTCCACCTTCGGCTGGGTCATGGAACGGATGCTGACCGAGGTCGGATTCGAGCTGGTCGCGGTCGACTATCACGCGCCGATGCACGGCACCTATCTGCTGCAGAAGCCGAAGCCCGGCGCGCAAGGCTGACATCGTGAGTGAAAGCCCGACGATCGACCGCGGCACAGGTGTGCTCCTGCTCCGGATCGCGGCCATGCCGTCCCCGCGCGTGCTGCCGGAAGCCGCGGGAGCCTGACGCATGTCGCACCAGCTCCTGCTCGCCTTTGTCGTGTTCGCCGCAGTGATGTTCTTCACGCCGGGTCCGAACAACATCATGGTGCTGTCCTCGGGCCTCACTTACGGCTTCCGCCGCACCATGCCGCATATCCTCGGCATCACCTTCGGCTTTGCGTTCATGGTGGGTGCAGTCGGTTTCGGTTTCGGCGCCGTCTTCCTGGCCTTTCCGATCCTGCAGACCATCCTGAAATATGCCGGCGCGGCCTATCTGGTCTATCTCGCCGCCGCCATTGCGATGTCCGGTCCACCCAAGCCGGGCGAGGCGGGCAGGGGGCCGATGACCTTCCTCGGCGCGGCGATGTTTCAGTGGGTCAACGTCAAGGGATGGGTGATGGTGATCGGCACCATCACCGCCTATGCGGCGATCGCCGCTTTTCCCTGGAATATCGCAATCCAGACCGCCCTCAGCCTGGCGATGGGCATCGTCTCGACCTCGATCTGGACCTTGTTCGGCAGCGCGCTGCGCCCCGTGCTGACCTCGCCGACCGCCGTCCGCGCCTTCAACATCGTCATGGCGATCCTGCTGCTCGCCTCCCTCATTCCGGTCCTCGTGGAAGCATGAGGCCGCCCCACGCCATGCGAGAAGGGGGTTTCCCCCGAGAGGAAAAATGCTCTAGACAACGCCGGAAATTTTGCGGGCGACCGGTGACCCACCTAACAGCCTGATCAACCGGCCGATTTGGCCACCGAGAGGAAACCACCATGCGTGTTTATTACGATCGCGACGCCGACCTGAACCTGATCAAGGGCAAGAAGGTCGCCATCGTCGGCTATGGCAGCCAGGGCCACGCCCATGCGCTGAACCTGAAGGATTCCGGCGTCAAGGACGTCTCCATCGCGCTGCGCAAGGGCTCGGCCTCGGCCAAGAAGGCGGAAGCGGCGGGATTCAAGGTGCTCGAGGTGGCGGACGCCGCCAAATGGGCCGACCTCGTGATGATGCTGACCCCGGACGAGCTGCAAGGCGACATCTATCGCGAGCACCTCCACGACAACATGAAGAAGGGTGCGGCGCTGGTGTTCGCGCACGGCCTCAACGTCCACTTCAACCTGCTCGATCCGCGTCCCGATCTCGACGTGCTGATGATCGCGCCGAAGGGCCCCGGCCACACCGTGCGCTCGGAATATCAACGCGGCGGCGGTGTGCCCTGCCTGATCGCGATCGCCAAGGACTCCTCCGGCAACGCCCACGATCTCGGCCTCAGCTATGCCTCGGCGATCGGCGGCGGCCGCGCCGGCATCATCGAGACCTCCTTCAAGGAAGAGTGCGAGACCGACCTGTTCGGCGAGCAGGTGGTGCTGTGCGGCGGCCTCGTCGAGCTGATCAAGGGTGGTTACGAGACGCTGGTCGAGGCCGGCTACGCGCCGGAGATGGCCTACTTCGAGTGCCTGCACGAGGTGAAGCTGATCGTCGACCTCATCTATGAAGGCGGCATCGCCAACATGAACTACTCGATCTCCAACACCGCCGAATACGGCGAATATGTCTCCGGCCCACGCATCGTCACTGCCGAGACCAAGGCGGAGATGAAGCGGGTTCTCGCCGACATCCAGTCCGGCAAGTTCGCCCGCGACTGGATGCTGGAAAACAAGGTCAACCAGACCTCGTTCAAGGCGACCCGCGCCAAGCTTGCGACGCACCCGATCGAGCAGGTCGGCGAGAAGCTCCGCGACATGATGCCGTGGATCAAGAAGGGCGCGCTGGTCGATAAGACGAAGAACTAGCAGCGGCATTCGAAGGTCTTCGTCATGGCCGGGCTCATCCCGGCCATCCACGTCTTTCTTTCAAGTGGGCACCAAAGACGTGGATGCCCGGCAGCGCAGACAAGTTTACGCAGTCTGCGCAAGCTTGACTGCGGGCCGGGCATGACGAGTTTGCTGGAGAAACGCCTGCGACACCGAAAATTAAAGGCTGATCGCTACAACGAGAGGCGAGATCGCGAAACGCGGTCTCGCCTTTCTCGTCTCGCGAAGCATTGCGTCTTCATTCAAATTCTTCACTGCAGCTCGTCAGCGAAGAATTGAGACTTAAACCACATTCTTGGTCTGAAGCCCTTCGCGCGAACTCGCGCGTGGGAAAAAGCCAATGGCTTCAAGCCGCAAGACTCGACTGCTCGCTCCCTTTCTCAATCGTGGCGCGCACTCAGCCGATCCCGGCCGCCGCGAACCCCGCATCGACGGCTGCAACCCGTGCGTCCAGGTCGGCCTGCGGCAAGGTCCGGAACAGCGATCGCGTCGCCAGAGCAACGCCGCGATGGCTGTCGGCAAAGGTCGACTGCCGCGACAGCTGCTGGCTGAGCGCGATGTAGAACATCGCGGCAAGCTCCGGCGCCTTGAACAGGAAGCCGTCGCCATTCCTCGCGGTCATGACGCTGAAGGCCGCAAAGTTATGGATGCCGCTGTTGATGTGAACCCCGCCATTGTCCCTGCTCATATTCCGGAAGTCCCGCATCAGCTTCGGCTGGTTGAAGCGCGTCGGATCGCGCATGTCGCGCAGGGCTTCCAGGCCGGTGGACAGGCCGTCGCCGATCAGGAAATCCCACTTGCCGATGTCCGGCTCGTCGAAATTCGCGACGAGGATGCCGAAAATATCCGAATAGGATTCGTTGAGCGCGCCGGTTTCGCCCTGGTAGACCAGCCGGGAGGTTGCGCCGGTGACGCCGTGGAACAGCTCGTGGGCCACCACGCTCAGCGATGCCGACAGCGACTGCAGCCGGTCATTGAAAGTGGCCTGACCGTAAATCATCTGGTTGGCATTGCCGTCCCAGAAGGCGTTCAGCCAGATTTTGCTGCCGGGAGGGTCCTCGTCCCGCTTCAGTACGCAATTGACGCTCGAGACCATCCGGCCGCCGCTATTGTCGATGTTGTTTCGCTTCAATGTCTCGCGCAGGAAGGTCGCAACCCGCGCCGCATTGACGTGGGCGCTGACGGCGGCCGGCGTGAATGGCGAGGCGGCGAGTTTGCCCGGCAGTCCGCCGCCTTGCGGATCGGCAAAGCGGAAGTCGTAGGTTTCGATGTTCAGCGCGGGATCGCGCATCACCTTGCTGTTGCCCACCATGTCGACGCCGAAGGTCCGCACCTCCCCGTGTTCGTCGGGAGCACTCTCGGTCGCCGTCGGCGTGCGCGGCAGCTCGGCCACCAGCGAACCGCTGAGTGCGTCGACGACATAATCGTAGACGAGCGGGCTGTTGCGATCCTCCGATTTGGACTTTTGGCGGCTGCGCACGTCCTCCACCACGTAGGCGAGATGCCATTTGCCCTTCTTCGGGTCGTGGTACAGATTCAGCGCCGGTGTGCTGTCGGGCAGCTGGCGGCCGTAGCCGGCCTCGGCCGCGACTTTCTTCAGCGCATCCTGCGGCGACATCTTCGCGACATAGGACGGCAGGTTGGGCTTGGCGATGTTCGAATTGAGCGACACCATGTCGTTGTTGTCGTCGAGCTCGACGCTGATCAGCGAACCGTAGACCGGGATTCCCTTCACCTGCTGGCGGAATTTCACGACGGTGGTGCCGGTGAGGGGGACGGTTTCGACACCGAGGCTTTTAAAGGTGCTCTCGTCTCCGTCCACCTTTGGCGCCGTCAGCGAGGGCATGGTGTCGCTCGCGAGCGCGTGCTCGAGGATGCGCTTGGCGGCGCTTTCCGGATCGAGGTTCTGGGGTTGGGTGGCGGTCAGCGAGAATGCGCTCGATGACGGCCGTTCCGCCTTGAGCGCATCGAAGGAGCGGCGGCCGCTTTCTTCGGTGATGTGCATGGCCAGCGTCTTGAAGCCGCTGCCTGTCGATGGCGGGGCTCCGCCTGCGCGCTTCCGCGGACTATTCGTTGCCGCCTTTGCCGACTTCTTCGCACCCGCTCGTTTGGCCATGGAAACCTCCAAAAATATTCGACTTGGAAAACTGACAGCCTACCCAAACTGCGTGCCGGAAGTATAATCCAGTTCACACACGTAAGAGTAGTCGATACGGATTTGCCCGGTCGAGATGCGACGCGACAAATCGTCCCCATCATTGCCATTCTGCCTGCTTTCGGGGCGGAAGTGCGGCTGGTATCCTGGAGTTTCGACGGAAGAAGAAAGCCGGGAAAACGTCGGACGAAAGCGTCAGGGGAAACGAGATCGATTTCACGCCTTGCCCGAGGGAGAAACCCATGCAGCGCCGTGCCACGCCGTTCGTTCCGAGCCGTTTCACAGAGATCACCGCCAGGCTCGCGCTTGCGGCAACCGTGCTGACGCTCTCGGCCGCGCCGGCCCTGGCGCAGAAGAAATACGATACCGGCGTCACCGACACCGAGATCAAGGTCGGCAACATCATGCCCTATTCGGGGCCGGCCTCCGCCTACGGCATCATCGGCAAGACGATGAGCGCCTATTTCCGCATGATCAACGACAATGGCGGCGTCAACGGCCGCAAGATCAACTTCATCACTTATGACGACGGCTATTCGCCGCCGAAGACGGTGGAGCAGGCGCGCAAGCTGGTCGAGAGCGACGAGGTGTTCCTGATCTTCGCCTCGCTCGGCACCGCGCCGAACGCGGCGATCCAGAAATACATGAACAACATGAAGGTGCCGCAGCTCTTTGTCGCGACCGGCGCCTCGCGCTGGGGCGATCCCGAGCATTTCCCCTGGACCATCGGCTGGCAGCCGAACTACCGCGCCGAGGCGCGGGTCTACGCCACCTACATCCTCCAGAATTATCCCAACGCCAAGCTCGGCGTGCTCTACCAGAACGACGATTTCGGCAAGGATTACGTGCTCGGCCTCAAGGATGTGCTGGGCGACAAGTACGAGCGGATGGTCGTCTCCAGCGTGCCCTATGAGACCGCGATGCCGACGGTGGAGTCGCAGGTGGTCGCGATCAAGAGCATGAACCCGGATATCTTCATCAATGTCGCGACGCCGAAATTCGCGGCGCAGGCGATCAAGAAGATCGCCGAGCTCGGCTGGCACCCGATCCACATCATGACCAACGTCTCGCAGTCGGTCGGCGCGGTGATGAAACCTGCCGGTCTCGACAATTCAAAGGGGATCCTGACCGCGCAATACCAGATGGACGTCACCGATCCGCAGTGGGATTCGACGCCCGGCATGAAGCGCTTCCGCGCCTTCATGGAGAAATATTATCCGGAAGCCGATCGCCTGGAGAGCGGGCCGTTGACCGCCTGGAACACGTCGACCGCGATGGTCGAGGTGCTGAAGCGCTGCGGCGACAATCTCACGCGGGAGAACGTGATGAAGATCGTCGCCAACATGGATTTCGAGATCGACACCTACATTCCCGGCGTCCACATCAAGACCACGCCGACCGATTTCTACCCGATCGAGCAGGTGCAGATGTCGCGCTTCACCGGCGAGAAATGGGAGCTGTTCGGCCCGATCATCGACGGTCACGCGGAGTAGGGCCGGCGCCTCGCATCTGGTCGACGGTGGATTCTGCGCGGCCTGAATTTACTCAAATCGATCCGAGGGGCTCTGTCACCTCTCCTCGACAGAAAAGCGTGACCGCGCTCATCCCTGCCGCGGCGGCCGGGACGCCGGATGATCCGACGGATCGCGGCTGATCTTCGTTTGCAGCTCAACGAGATCGGTGAACAGGTCAGCCTGCCGGCGCAGCTCGTCGGCAATCATCGGCGGCTGGGTCGCGATGCTCGAAATCACGGTGACGTGGACGCCGCGGCGCTGCACGGCCTCGACCAGCGAGCGAAAATCGCCGTCACCGGAAAACAGGATGATCCGGTCGATATGCCGGGCCAGCTCCATGGCGTCGACCGCGAGTTCGACATCCATGTTGCCCTTCACCTTGCGGCGGCCGCTGGCGTCGATGAATTCCTTGGTCGCCTTGGTGACGACCGTGTAACCGTTGTAGTCGAGCCAGTCGATCAGCGGGCGGATCGAGGAGTACTCCTGGCTTTCGTTGATCGCGATGTAGAAGAACGCCCGTATCACGCTGCCGCGGTTTTGACACTCCCCGAGCAGGCGCTTGTAGTCGATGTCGAAGCCGAGCATCTTGGCGGTCGAATGAAGATTCGCGCCGTCGACGAAAATCGCAATCTTGTCGGAAGGTCTTGTCATTGCGGCTCCGGTGCGGAACGGGTCAACCAAAGGATACCGAAGGCGAGCGCGACGGGAGCAAGCCCCACGAAACCCATGGCATGCAGATCTCCTCGCGCAAACAATGCGCCGCCCAGCCCGGAACCCAAGGCCTGGCCGAGGTAGACCGCGCTATTGTTGATGGCTACGGACGCCGTTGAGAGCGACGGCGCCGTCATGATCAGTCTGACTTGCTGCATCGCCGAGACGGCAGCAAACCCCAGCCCCCAGATGGCGGCGCCGGCTGCCATCGACAGATAGACGCCTGCGCCAAAGGCCCAAAGCGCGGCGCCAAACACGATACAGGCCATGAAAACGGCGGATGTGGTGAACGGTCCCCAGCTTTGAACGACACGGGACGCGCAGACGTTTCCAACGAGTGTCATGATTCCGAACAGTGCGAAAACGGTGGCAATTTTCTCAGCGGTCGCGTTGGTGAGTTCGATCAGCAAGGGACCGGCGAACGCAATGACGACGTTTTGGCCAGTGGCAAGCAGGCTGGTGATCAATAGAAGCAACACGAGATCACGGCTTCGTCCGACCTTGGCCCAGGTCGTAAATTTGACGGGTGCTCCCTCGAGCCCCCTTGGCAATCCAACCAGCAGTGCGAGAAGGCAAAGAGCAGCAAGGCTGCCGATAAGAGAATAGGTCGCTTGCCAACCGATCCGCGGCACGATCAGCGAAACCAGAGGTAACGCGAATGCTATCGCGAGGGCCCAGCCAAACAAAATGGAGGAGATAGCACTTGCGCGCTTGTCTTCCGGAACCAGCAAGGCTGCGGTGCCGGCCGCCAAAGGCGTAAAGGCGCCGGCGAGCGCCAGCATCGCGAGCCGGATCGCCAGCAGACCAGGATAGTTGGGCGCGAGCGCGGAAGCGATGTGGCCAATCGCAACCCACAACATAATCACGCTCAGGAGCAAGCGTCGATCGGCGCGGCTGGTCACCCAGGCCACCAACGGCGGCGACAGGCAAACCACCGCGGCGCCCAGACTGATCAACAGTCCGACCGTGCCTATCGAGACGCCGAACCCCGATGCCAACTCCGGCATCATTCCGGCTGGCGCAAGTATGCTAAGACCAATCACGAAGTTGCCCAGCGCCAGAGCGACGAGGGGAAACTGGCTGCGCATCATTCCTGTCTTTCGATCGGCGGCGTTGCGCCGTTGGCTTGCGCGCCTAGCATACCGCGCGGGAGTGGGCAGGCGATCACTGCCTCCGGGATTTTTTCTTCACGGATTTGGCGATCCGATCAACCAACTCGCTGACGTGGCGACGGACCGTTCGATCCTTGATCTCCGCATAGGCCGTCAGCAATTTGACGACCGTGGGGTCCGTAATGAGCTTTGTCGGAACAGCGCTTGCCGTCTGTGCATGGTCCTTGAAGAGCGCGCTGATCGGAACGCCGAAGATCTCGGCGATCAGGGGAATCCGCCCCGCGCCGACGCGGTTCGCGCCCTTTTCATATTTCTGCACCTGCTGAAACGAGACGCCGAGCTTTGCCGCGAGATCGCTCTGCGACATGCCTGCCACCAGCCGATGGGCGCGAATGGATTCGCCAAGTTGGCTGTCCGCGGCGTTGGACCGCCTTTTCTTCTTTCCTGGGTTTTGAGGCTTCTTGAATGAGGGAGCCTGAGATAAGTCTGTCGGCTTTTTCATCGGAAGCAAGGTACGACCTCTAGAGGGAGTTTTTTCGAGAATCGTACAATCTTAGATATATTTTGCGTTGAACCGTTCTGCTCGTTTGTAGATAGGGTGGGAAACGTTTCTGAGCGCATTTTCTACGTGGCACTGCATAGTTTCCGCGATTTTTCGGCACAACTCGTACGCGCGCGTCGGCTCGGCTCACCCACCCCGAGGAAATGCCGTCCCGCGAGTTCAACGCTGATGTTGAACGGCAGCACATTTTACCGCTTCCGGAGACTAGGGCGGTTCGCTCTACTCGCTCACTACCAGGCGTAGCGAGGAGAGAAGTTGTGGAACATAAGATGAGGCCAATTACCCCGGACCACAATCAGCTCCGCTGCGAGGTCGTAACCACGTACGAGCAAATGCTGCATGCCTATGCCATCCGGAGCATCTGCTTCATGGAAGAACATGGCGTCAAAGCGCGCCAGACCTTCGATGGAAACGATTACCAGGCCACCCATATGGTCGCATACGCAGGCGAAGAACCGGTCGGCACCTTGCGCATCCGATGGTTCAAGGATTTCGCCAAGATCGAGCGCTCGTCCTTCCGGCAGGCGTATCGGGACATACGCGTCCTGAAAATTGTTTCGGATTTCGCATTCGATCACGTCGCGCGCAAGGGGTATGACAGGGTCATCACCCACGCGCAGCCGAAATACGCACGGCTCTGGAGGATGGTTCTCGGATTCAAGAACGTCGATGGCAAGAAACCGGTCTATTTCGAAGGCCATGAAGAGCCGTACATCGAACTCGTCAAGGAGCTAACGCCACCAGCCAACGCCATCTCGGAGCACACGGACGCCAACGTCCTGTTCCGGACCGAGGGATACTGGGACGCGCCGTCCGAATTCGAGACCGCTGCGGCGTGACCGCCGCGAAACTTCCGACGACGCTACCGGACCAGACATCGAAGCGGGTGTTCTCGTGGACTTCTATCGATCTCATCTGAAACAGGTGGTCAGCATCCACCGCGCCATGTTCGAAAAGCTGCTGTTCGAGGAGGACTCGGCCGTGGGTCTGGACCTCGCCGAATTGTTTGAAGACGCCGGAAAGACCTATCTAAAGATCGCCGAGCGCATCAGCGAGCGCTGCCTTTCGCACCAGCCTATTCAAGATTGAACATTTTCCTGCTGCCGAGCATCGTACTGGCTCGGCGGATTGCTCAGTTTGAATTCATCGTTGAACCACGGATTATTGGGACCAAAGAGTTCGCTGAGCCAATCGAACACAAGACGCACCGGGCGGGCGTTCAGGCGCTCGGTCAACGCAAGCAGAAAAAGCGGAACGGAAATCCTAACGCCGAGTTCCAAGGGAATGAGGCAAGGGTCGATAAGTGTGAAGCTGCCCATCAGACCAATTCCTTGCCCCGTTTTTGCCAGCATGCCGTACGCGAAGCGAGTTGTCGCAGTAGTGGGCGATCCGCCCGCGCGCCACCGCTTGCTGCCAACTATCCCAGAGCCCGGTTCTTCGCCAGATAATATTCGGACTGAATGAAAAGATGTTGCTCCAGATTGGAAGCCGTTGGCAAGCCGTGATTCGCGGATGTAGTCCTTGGCGACGATTGGAATGAAATGAAATTGACCGAGCTTTCTGAAACTGAATATCGGATGACGCGCTCGGAATAAATCCGATCATCATGTCCGTTTGATTTTCTCGCAAGTTCGATCGTGGTTCATCGGGCTCTTCAGATGCAATTGAATTTTTGGATATTGCGCCGAAAACTGCGATGAGTGCCGGACGGCAAAGAGCGCATTCAGCCCGTCCGTGATACTGACCCGCACGGTTCCTTCCGCTTCGCGGGTCTCCGCCTTCAGGTCGCTGGTGATGGAATAGAGCGTGTGGTCGAGCCGCGACAAGGCTTGCGCGAGCGCTTCGCCCTTTCTGGGTCAGCTTGACGCCGCGCGGGGTCGAGATGAAAAGCTGCGAGCCCACCGCATCCTGGAGGCGCTTGACCTGCCGGCTCACCGTTGGCTGGCTCGTGTTGGTGATCTCTGCAGCCCGGTTGAACGACTTGGTCTTCGCGACGGCCAGGAAAACGCGAAGTTCGCCCCAGAATTGCCCGCTCAGAAGCGTCTCTTCATCGAGTGGGCTCTTATTGAAGATCTGTTGTTCTTCATCGAACGGGAGCATAGTTCCACCTATCGGATCGAAAAATTAGCTGAAGCATGTCCATTTCAAAGCAGATCAACGAGGAGTATCCCTACCACTCACCTCAAGATTGAACATTTTCCTGCAGCCGGCGTCGTATTCGCTTGGTGGATTGTTCAATTTGAACTCGTCGTTAAACCACGGATTGTCGCTGCCAAAAACTTCACTGAGCCAATCGAACACGAGACGGACCGGGCGAGCATTCAGACGCTCCGTCAGCGCTATCAGGTAGAGCGGAACGGAAATCCTGAAGCCCAATTCCAACGGTACAATGCACGGTTCCACCAGTGCGTAGCTGCCAAGCAGCCCAATTCCGTGCCCTGCCTTCACCAGCATGCCGTACGAAAATGAATTATCGCCGTAGTGCGCGATGCGTCCGCGCGCCACCGCCTGCTGCCAATCATCCCACATTCCGGTTCTGGCGATATATTGTTCCGATTGAATGAAGAGATGTTTTTCCAGATTATCCTGCGTCGGCAGGCCGTAGTTTTGAATATAGTCTTTCGCGACAACGGGAATGAAATGAAGCTGCCCGAGTTTCCTAAACCGAATATCCGGATGATTGAACTCGGGCCGATACCAATCATCATGTCTGCCTGATTTTCCTGAAGGTCCATCAGGTTGAGCGGATTTTTGAGGTGTAGTTGAATTTTCGGATATTGCTCAGAAAACCGTGCGAGCGCCGGCACGGCAAACAGCGCGTTCAGACCATCAGTGATGCTGACGCGCACCAGACCCTCGGCTTCACGGCTCTCCGCCTTCAACTCACTGGTGAGGGAATGGAGAGTATGGTCGAGCCGCGATAGGGCGTGCGCGAGCGCTTCGCCCTTCTGCGTGAGCTTGACGCCGCGCGGGGTCGAGATGAAAAGCTGCGATCCAACCGCATCCTGAAGGCGCTTGACTTGCCGGCTGACTGTCGGCTGGCTCGTGCTTCGTGATCTCCGCGGCGCGGTTGAACGACTTGGTCTTGGCCACGGCGAGAAATACGCGAAGTTCGGCCCAGAATTGCCCGCTCAGCAGCTTCTCTTCATCCAAGCGCGCTCTTGTTGAACGACTGTTGTTCCTTATCGAACGGGAGCATGGCTTTC
Source organism: uncultured Alphaproteobacteria bacterium (assembly GCA_963795365.1). Taxonomy (GTDB): domain Bacteria; phylum Pseudomonadota; class Alphaproteobacteria; order Rhizobiales; family Xanthobacteraceae; genus Bradyrhizobium. The sequence continues at coordinate 355,414 of CAWCHW010000009.1, read as the reverse complement.
CCCTGGTAGTTGCAATAAGAGTGCACAGCTTATCGGTGTCCACTGGACAAAAGTCCATCCGCCCATTGGTGGCGATGGTTAGTGAGGCGCGGCTTAGCGTCAGCCGGTTCAGGCAGGATTGGTCATTGCCCGCCACGGGTGCCGCGCCCGCCCGCCATTGCGCTTCCCGCGGTTTCGCCTAAATGGAACCGGGACACTCCAGCAGGGCGGGACCACACATGCAATCAGTCGTCATCACCGGTGCGTCCACCGGCATCGGGCATGCCAGCGCCAAATTCCTGCTCGGCAAGGGCTATCGCGTGTTCGGCAGCGTCCGCAAGCAGGCCGATGCGGACCGGCTGAAAAGCGAGTTCGGCGGCAATTTCATCCCGCTACTGTTCGACGTCACCGACGAGCCGGCGGCGCTTGCGGCCGCTCGCGAGGTCCGCGCCGCGCTCAATGGCGAGACGCTGTTTGGCCTGGTCAACAATGCCGGCATTGCGGTCACCGGTCCCGTGCTCGAATTGTCGGTCGATGAATTCCGCCGCCAGATGGATGTCAACGTGACCGGCCCGGTCATCGTCACCGCAAGCGTTCGGGCCGCTGCTCGGCGTCGATCGATCGCTGAAAGGGCCGAAAGGCCGGATCGTGATGATCTCGTCGGTCGCCGGCAAGAACGGCAACCCGCTGACGGCGCCTTATTGCGCCTCCAAGCACGCGGTCGAGGGACTGTCCGAAAGCCTGCGCCGCGAGCTGATGCTGTTCGGCATCGATGTCATCATCGTGGCACCGGGACCGGTGAAGACGCCGATCTGGAGCAAGGGCCAGCAGCGACCTCGACACGTCCAAATACAATAACTCGCCCTACCAGGCGTCGATGCAGAAGGTCACGGCCTATATGCAGCACCTCGATTCCATCGGGCTGCCGCCGGAGAAGATCGCCGAGTGCGTCTATAACGCGCTGACGCTGCCGAAGCCGAAGACGCGCTACATGATCGCGCCGGATCCGATGCGGCACTTGATCACGCAATGGCTGCCCAAGCGCATGGTGGACAAGATCATCGCCAAGCGCGTGGGCCTGATGCCGAACGCGTAATCATGCCAGCGCCACATTCGCCCGTCAGTGCAGCTGCGATGTCGACACCGAAGATCCAGTCGGAACTCACAGCGCTTGCGGACGAGGCGCTGCGCAGCCAGCCCGGTTGCGAGACCGCGCGCGTGCCCACGCTCGCGGCGCTGCCGCATGCGCACAGCGGCCGCAACTGGGAAATTCCCAACGTCGTGCTCGGCGACAGCCTGATCAGCGACGTCGACCGCGCCGTCATGTCAGTGCACCACCAGCTCGGGCGCAAGTTTCATCTGGTCGCGGACTAGGCCGCGCAGAATCCGCCGTCGACCAGATGCGAGGCGCCGGTCATGAACGACGCCCTGTCGGAGCACATCCAGACCACCGCTTCTGCGATCTCCTCCGCGCTGCCCAGCCGATGCATCGGCACCTTGGCCATGATTTCCTCGTAGCGCGACTTCATGATCTCGTCGGTCATCGGCGTCTTGATGTAGCCGGGGTTGACGCAATTCACCCTGATGCCGTCCTGGGCATATTCCATCGCCGCGGTTTTGGTCAGGCCGACCACGCCATGCTTGGCGGCGACGTAATGGCTCGAGGTCGGCAGGCCGATCAGCCCGGCGATCGACGCCGTGTTCACGATCGCGCCGCCGCTGCCCTGCTTCAGCATCTGCGCGATCTCGTGCTTCAGGCAGAGGAACACGCCCGTCAGGTTGACTGCCAGCATTTTGTCGACGGCGGCCTTGGTCACCTCGTGGAGGCGGGCGCCGGCCGGGCTGTCGGCACGGCTGGAGATGCCGGCATTGTTGAAGGCGCAGTCGAGGCGGCCGTAAGCCGACACCGTGCGCGCCACCATGTTGGCGACGTCAGCCTCGTCGGTGACGTCGCCGGCGATCGCGATTCCCTGGCCGCCGCCGGCATTGATCAGGCCGACGGTGGCCTCGATGCCGTCCTTCGAAAGGTCGGACACCGCGACGCGCGCGCCTTCGCGCGCCATGATCACCGCGGTCGCCCGTCCGATGCCTGAGCCGCCGCCGGTGACCAACGCGACCTTGCCTTCCAGAATGCCCGTCATGACAGAACTCCCTGAATCTGCGATCGACCGCCGCATGTGATGCGGGCATTGTGAGGGAGGTAATCGCGTTCGGCAAATCATGGCGAGGCCGCGGCCGGCACATGTCTCAAGGGTTTGCGGCCCGATCCGTGACAGGGCGCCTTCGCGTCAGGTCGGCGATATCAGGCGTGCGAGCTCGCGTGGCTTGCGGGCGCGGGCCCAGATCCACCAGCCCCAGATCCACCAGCGTGCGGTGGAATCGCCGTTTCCGTTCCGAGGCCGATGCGAAGTAGCTTGCCCCGCATTCGCCCAGCAGGCTGGCGCGGGTCGCAAATATCGGATCGAGCGGCAGGCCTGCCGCTTGCAAGGCGACCGTTCCAAGGAAGGCGATATCGAGATCCGCGCCGCGTCCGCAACCGATGCGCTCGGGAGCGAGGTTCAGACCCTCGATCGCATAGAACGTGCGGAACGCGCGCCGCGCGTCGCCGTCGAGCTGCCGATCGATCCGCTGCGTCAAGACCGGCTGGTGGTCGCCATAGTGAACGATCAGCGCGGGTCGACGATTGTTCGCCAATTCGGACCTGAGCTTCTGCCAGGTCGAAGCCGTCTCGGCCAGCCGCGCATAATATTCGGCGTAGGGCGCATCGGGGAGGCTCGCCATGGCGAAGGCGCGCTCGTTCTCGAACGACCCCGCCAGCCTTCGATCGTGCGGACCGTGATTGGAGCTCGTCAGCACATAGAGAAACCGGGGCGCCGGATCGCCGGCGATCCTTTCGGCGTGAAGGTCGATTGCAGCCTTCAGAAACAACGCATCGGAATTGGTGGCCTCGAAACGCCCGATATCGAACGGCGGCGGAAGGTCGTCGGTGAAAATGCGCTCGTCGATGCCGATCGAGCGGTAAAACGCGTCGTAGTGCAGAAAGCTGCGGCGGCAGCTCGAGATCAGCGTCGTCTTGTAGCCGAGCGGAGCAAGCGAATAGGGCAGGCTGGTGTGGAATCGGCCCGCGCCCTTCTTGAAGAGGTAATAGGCGTTCGAGCCGAAGCTCGCGCTTGAAAGCCCTGTCAGCAGGCTGAACTCGGACTGCCACGAGCCGCCGCCAAAGATGTCGACGTTGAGCCGCCCATGTCGGCCTTGCGTCGGCGACAGCAATGCCTCGACTGAGGGTTCGACCGGCAGTCCGAAGGTGCGCGGGTCGAAGATCGACTCGTGCTGGATCACGATGATGTCGGGAAAGACCGTCGCGCGCGCCGGCAGCGCTCGCCGCAGCGGCAACGGCTCGTCGGCGATATCGCTCATGGCGAGGCCGCCGAACTGACGCCAGGACGCGGGATCGATCAGGGAGGCGACGAAGGTCGAGTAGAAGCATCGCTGCTCGGTCAGGCTCTCCCGCGCGGACGCGCCTTTCGCCATCGCGACAATTGTGAAGCCAATGAGGGCAAGACTGAGGAGCAGGGTTCGAGCTTCCAGGGAAAGCGGAAGTCCGGCGCCGTACAGCAGAGCCGCGGTCGACGCCAAAATGAGCGAGACGCTTCCGAGCAGAACGCCCAGCATTGCACGCGGGTATTGCAGGATGAGGAACGGGACCGTGCCGGCCAAGGCCAGCGGCAGATCGGAAACGGTCAGCTTGAGCGCGCTGTGATTGAATTTCACCATCGACACGCCGGCAACCGCCAGCGCCAGCATGCCGGAGAGCAGAATTGCTCGCTCGAGATCCCCGACGAACACCAGCAGCAGGGCGGCATTGAGGAACAGGGCCGCGATCGCAAATGGAAGGTGTTCGACGCTGCGTTCGGTCAGCGCGACGACGCCGATCACAGCCGCAAGGAGCAAGGCCAAAACAATCAAAGGAGGTTGCTCTCGATGTCCGATCTCTTCCTTACGTGAGATGCAGCAAGGCTGCAAAGGTTCCCGTGAGCAGGCGGCGGGCAAGCTGGATGGAGGAGCCGTCCTAGCCTGCGGTGGCCGCGCGCGGCGTGTGCCGCGCGGCCATCGCGAGCATGCGCAGCGCGAACACCAGCGCCAGCGGGATCAGGAACAGCGCATAAAGCGGCATCTCGGGAATCCGCTTGCCGAACGACACCGTGAACTGCAGCAGCAAATAGTAACCGCCGACCAGATGCAGCGTGCGCCAGGCGCGTGGGCCGAGCCATGCTGCGGTGCGGTCGAACGAGGTCGCGGTCATCGCGATGATGAAGGCATAGCCGACGCCGCCAAAGACGTAAGAAGCGAGGCTGGTAGCCTTGGCAAAGCCAATCGGGTCGACGACGGCGAAAGCGACGATCGCGATGGCATGCAGGCCATGCGAAGCGGCAAAAGTGACGCCGAGGTACCGGCGGTTGCGGCGCTGCCAGCGCGTCCACGCGCTCGGCCGGAGCTGCGCCAGCGCCGCTGCGGAAAAGGCGAGGCAGAAGAACAGCAGCGAGGTGCGCGCGGTGAAGCGGATCACCATGCGGATGGCGTCGGCATCGAACTGGTGCGACCCCGCAATGCCAGCGCAAAGCGCGATCAGCACCGAAGCCAACACGGCGAACAGCCGCCAGCCGTCGAACCAGTTTTGCCGCTGCATGGACATGGCGCGCTCCCTCCTGATGTAATCGATAGTTACATCTGGCGGGAGACAAGCGGTCAACAGTGTAATCGTCGCTTACATTCACAAGCGGGTGATGCTAGGAGTGACCGATGGCCAAATCTCCGACGCCTAGACGCCGCCCGGCCGCGGCGAAACCCTATCACCACGGCGACCTCCGCCGCGTGCTGATCGAGGCCGCCCTGAAGCTGGCCGAGGAAGGCGGCCCGGGAGCGATCAGCGTGCGCGAGGCGGCGCGCCGGGCAGGCGTCTCGCCGGGGGCGCCGTTCCGGCATTTCGACAGCCGGGCCGCGCTGATGACGGCAGTCGCCGAGGAGGCGCAACGACGTTTCCGCGCCGAGATCGACGCGGCGCTCAAGGCGGCGCCCGCGCGCGACCCGCTCGAGCGGTTTCGCGCCCTTGGGCTCGCTTACCTGCGCTGGGCGATGAAAAACCCCGCGCATTTCGAGATCATTTCGTCCGGCCGCCATTTCGACCATGACGCGGCGACGGCGCTATCGCAGGACAACAACGAATTGATCGCGATAACGGAGCGGATACTGGCCGACGCGGCGGCGGCTGGCAGCCTGCGTGCCGCCGATCTCAAGGCGGTGCAGATCGCCGGCCGTGCGCTGGTCTATGGCTTTGCCCGGATGAAGATCGACGGCCATTTCCCGCGCTGGGGCGTGGCGGACGCCAGGGTCGACCGGATGGCCGAGGCGGTGGTCGATCTGTTCATCGCGGGGCTGGCGAAGCCTTAAATCCCTCATAGTGAGGGGAAAAAGTCACGCCAGTCAGATTAAGCGAAGGTCTGAACGGCCCGTCCATTGCCGGTTCATGACGGTTCCCCTACAGTTTTGTGACATGCCGTGCTCCGGCCGCGGCGTCGCCAGCTGGTCTTTTGTCCAGACAGGGGCCTTCCCGCGCCGGTCGAGTACGCGTTCCGACAATGGCGCCGGCGCCGAACCCAGGTCCGCCCACCGCGGTTGCAACGACCGGCCTTGGCTCGTTCGGCATTGTCAGGCGGCTTGCCGTCGCAGTTCCTCAATTCGCCGCGCTGGTCCTGATGCTGCAGACCGAGACCGATTTCGGCTCGCGGCTCTGTTTCGTCCTGAGCTGGGGCATCCTCAACTTCGTCTGGATCGCGCTGTTGCGCCGGCCTGCGCTATCGGGCGCGCTGTCGCTGACCATGGTCGTGATCCTGGTGCTGCTGTCGCGGCTCAAGCACGACGTTGCGCAGATGACGGTCAACTTCGTCGACCTGATGGTGATCGACCGTGACTCGACCGCGTTCCTTTTCACGATCTTCCCGAGCCTGCGCTGGTCGGTGATCTCGGCGGGCCTCGTCACGCTTCCCCTGATGTACGCGTTGTGGTGGCTCGATCCCTTTCGCATCCGTCGCCTGCCGGCGCTCGCCGGCGCGCTTGCCTGCCTCGCCGCGCTGACGGGTTATTCGCTCACCTGGCCGGATGAAGCCTGGCGCGCCTATTACGACGACGGCTACCTCTCGAAATTCGCGAGCTCCGGCGTGACAGCGGTTTCCGATTTCATGAACTACGGCTTCATGGAAAAGGCGGCGGCCACGACCGATCGCCTCAATATCCCGCTGGTCGATTCCTGCCATCCTGCCGGCCGCCGCCCCAACATCATCATGATCCATGATGAATTGAGCTTCGATATCCGCGAGGCCGCCACGGTCAAGGTGCCTGCGGGCTACGGCAGTCATTTCAAGTCCTATGACGGCAGGGAGCGCAAATTCCTCGCCGAGAGCAATGGCGGCCCGAGCTGGTACACCGAATACAACGTGCTGGCCGGATTGTCCTCGCGCTCGTTCGGCCGCTTCGCCTATTTCATTACGCGCATCGCCGCAGGCCGCGTCGAGCGCGGACTGCCGCTGTCGCTGCGCCGTTGCGGCTATGAGACGGTCTCGCTCTATCCTGCGCTGGGCGCCTTCATGAGCGCGCGCAGCTTCCAGACCACGACCGGCATCGAGCATTTCTACGACGCGCATGATCTCGGCGCCAAAGACGTCGAGCCCGACAGCTTCTTCTACGACTCCGCCGTGAGGCTGATGTCGGGGCGTCCCGCGCACAAGCCGCTCTTCATGTTCGTCTACCTCGGCGCCAATCACTTCCCCTGGGGGACCAAATTCCGCCCCGACCTGTTGGCCGGCTGGCGCGCGCCGGGCAACGAACCGATCGTGGACGAATATCTGCGGCGGCAGGCGATGAGCGTGAACGATTACGCCGGCTTCATCGCCAACCTCAAGAAGCGCTTTGCCGGCGAGCCGTTCCTGATCGTGCGCTACGGCGATCACCAGCCGGAGTTCTCGTCGCATCTGCTCGATCCCGGCCTCGACGAGGCCGGCATCGGCAAGAAGCTCGATGCGTATGATCCGCGCTATTACGGGACCTATTACGCGATCGACGCGATCAATTTCGAGCCGGTGAAGAGCCCGGCCGTGATGGACACCATCGATGCGGCCTACCTGCCGCTGGTGATCCAGGAAGCAGCCGGCATCCCCCTCGATCCCTCCTTTGCCGAGCAGAAGGCGATCATGTTGCGCTGTCAGGGGATTTTCTATGCCTGCAAGGACGGCGCGGAGGCCCGCCGGCTCAATCGCCTGCTGATCGACGCCGGCATGATCCAGGGCTTGTGACGCGGTTCCAGCCTTCCAGCGATCTTGAGTGTTGCATCGCAAACCTGCTAAACGGCGGTATCAGCGTTCAGGGCAGGCTTTCCACCATGGTGATGCGACTCTTTTCGCCGCAATTTCTCGTCCTCTGGGCCTTCATCGGCTCGGCGCTAACAGTGCATTTCCGCGGCAAGGTGCGGCTCGGATTCTGGCGCCAGTTCTCCGACCACTCGACCATCATGGCGCCCTATAACGTGCTGATGTACATCTTCTCGGGCGTGCCGAACCGGCCGATCCTCGAAGTCGGCATGGTGCCCGAACTCACCGTGCTGCGCGACAATTGGGAGACCATCCGCGAGGAAGCGCAGCATCTGTTCGCGCAGGGCCAGATCAAGGCCGCCGACAAATACAACGACTGGGGCTTCAACTCCTTCTTCCGCACCGGCTGGAAGCGCTTTTACCTGAAGTGGTACGAGGAGGCGCTGCCCTCGGCGGTCGCCAACTGTCCGAAGACGGTGGCGCTGGTGAATTCGATCCCGACGGTGAAGGGCGCGATGTTCGCCAACCTGCCGCCGGGCGGCAAGCTGGTGCAGCACCGCGATCCCTATGCCGGCTCGCTGCGCTATCATCTCGGACTCGTGGTGCCGAAGTCGGCGGGCGAGTGCCGCATCTTCGTCGACGGTCAACCGTACTCCTGGCGCGACGGCGAGGGTCTGCTGTTCGACGAGACCTATCTGCACTACGCCGAGAACACCACCAGCGATGAGCGCATCATCCTGTTCTGCGACGTCGAGCGTCCGCTGACCTCGAAGGCCATGACCTCGATGAACCGCTGGGTCTCGCGCAACATCATCAACGAGAGCGCGACCCAGAACGAAGAGGGCGAGCGCGTCGGCTGGCTCAATCGCGTGTTCGGGTCTGTCTATCAGGTGCGCCTTGCCGGCAAGCGCATGAAGGCCTGGAACAAGCGCGTCTATTACGCGGTGAAGTATCTCGTCATCGGCGGCATCATCGCCGCGTTCCTCGCGACCGCGTTTGCGTGAGACGTTATCGTTCTTCTCGGCCAATAGAGCCGCAGCGGATTGTCGACCAGGAGTTTCCGCTGCAGTTCAGGCGTGACCGCGATATGCGGGATGAAATCGACCAGCAGGCCGTCGTCCGGCATGTGGCCTTTCAGGTTCGGATGCGGCCAGTCGGTGCCCCAGAGCACGCGGTCCGGAAACGTCTCGACGATGCGCCGCGCGAACGGCACCACGTCGCGATAGGCGTCGCGTTCGCCGTTCAGCGCCGGCGGTCCCGACACCGAGAGCCGCTCGGGGCAGGTGACCTTCGACCACACGTTCGGATGCTCGCGCATGAAGCGCATGAAGCCCTCGAATTCGGGGCCGTCGACCGGCTTGCTCACGTCGGGGCGGCCGATGTGATCGACCACGACGATGGTCGGAAGCGCGGAGAAGAAATCCCACAGCTCCGGCAGATCCGGCGCCTCGAAATAAATCACCACATGCCAGCCGAGCTTGTGGATGCGGCCGGCGATCTCCATCAGCTCGTCGCGCGGGGTGAAGTCGACCAGCCGCTTGACGAAATTGAAGCGTACGCCGCGCACGCCTTGTTCATGCATTGACTGCAGTTCGGCGTCGCTGATGTCACGTCTCACCGTGGCAACTCCTCGCGCGCGTGCCGCCGGAATGAACAAGCGCGTCGATCATGGCGCGGTTGTCGGCGCCGTGGCAGGTCGCCTGCACCACCACATTGCGGGCAAAGCCGAGATGGTCGCGCAGCGCATAGAGCTGCTCGTTCGACGCGTCGCACGGCGTGTATTTGCGCTCCGCCGCAAACGGAAATTCGGCGCCGGGGCCGAACACATGGCAATGCGCATCGACCGCGCCCGCAGGCAGTCTGAAGCGCGGCTTCGATGGATTGGCGTACCAATCGAGCCAGCCGGGCGTTTTCTCGAAGCCGGACATGTTCACTGGCGCGATCCGATCTTGTCCCACAGCCAGCGCGCCACTGCATCCGGCGAGGACGTCGCGTCATTGCCGCTGGCGCGCAAGTTCGCTGCGCGCATGTCCGCGATGTCGATCTTGCCGAGCAACGGCTTCAGCGCCGCCTGCAACGCCTGATCGCCCGCGCGTTTCGGCGACAGCAGCACGATCGCGTCATAAGGCGGGATCGCGTGCCTGGGATCGTCGAGCACGACCAGATCGTATTTCGCGATCAGCCCGTCGCTGGTGTAACCCGCAATGACGTCGATCTCGCCGGAGGCGACCGCGGCATACATGAAATCGGGCTGCATGGTGCGTTGCGCGCGGAAGGCGAGGTTATAGGCCTTTTGCAGATTGGCCCATTCCGGCCGCGAGAAGAATTCATAGTCGCCGGCGATCGACATGGTCGATGCATGGGATGCGAGATCGGCGATCCCGCGGATGCCGAGTGCATCGGCACGCTTGCGCGGCATGACCAGCGCATAGGCATTCTCGAAGCCGAGCTCGCCGAACAGGGTGATGCTCTGCTTTGCGAGAATCGTCTTCAACTCGCCGAGCAGTTGTTCGCGCGGCGGCGTGTCGCTGCGATGGAGTTGGTTGAGCCACAGGGTGCCGGAATAATCGACGTAGACATCGATGTCATTGGCGGCGAGCGCATCGAAGATCACGCTGGAGCCGAGCCCCTCCCGCGAACTCGCTGACAAGTCTGCCGCGCGCAGCCGCTCCGCGATCAATGCCGACAGCACATATTGCTCCGTGAAGGTCTTGGCGCCGACAATGTAGGTCGAGGGCCCGCGCGCCAGCGTCGGCACCAGCGTGGCCAGAATCAGCGCCGCGATGCCGATGCCGCCGAGAGAAGTGCGCAAGCGGCTGCGATTGCGCAAGCCGTTCTCGATCAGCGCAAGCAACTGGTCGACCGCAAGCGCCAGCACGGCGGCAGCGAGGCAACCGAACAGCACGAACACCCAGTTCTGGGTCTGTAGCCCCGCAAAGATGTAATTGCCGAGGCTGGTCTGGCCGATCGGCGTCGACAAGGTCGCTGTGCCGATCACCCACACCGCGGAGGTGCGGATGCCCGCCATGATCACCGGCAGCGCCAGCGGCAGCTCCACCGTGAACAGCGACTGCCGCGGGGTCATGCCGACGCCTTGCGCAGCCTCCAGCAGCGCCGGGTCGACGCCGTTGAGCCCTGTGATGGTGTTGCGCAGCACCGGCAGCATGGAATAGAGCGCCAGCGCCAGCACCGCGGGCAGGAAGCCGAAGGCGGAGAAGCCGATGCCGAACCAGGCCAGCGTGACCGAGGCCAGCGCCAGCAGCAGCGGATAGAACAGCGCGAGCAGCGCCAAGCCCGGAATGGTCTGCACGATGCTGGCGATGCCGAGCAGAATGCCCCGCAACAGCGGCGCCTTGCGCGCTGCGATCGCCAGCGGCAAGCTCACCGCGAGTCCGAGCGCGAGCGCGGTGACGCTGACGCGCACATGATTGCCGAGATAGTCGGAGAGATGGGTCAGCGCCTCGCCCCAGCGCGGATCGGACAGCAGGCTCATGCCGCGCCATCCCGCGGCAGCAGCGCGTTCAGCCGCTCGGCCTGCCGTCGCGGCGTGCGCAACAGCTCGGCGACGTAAGCATCGTCGCTCCCGGTCAGTTCGACGGGCGTGCCCAGCGCCAGCAGCTTGCCGGTGCGCATCACCGCGATCCGATCGGCAAGCAGCAGCGCCTCGGTCATGTCATGGGTGATCATGACCGTGGTCAGCCCAAGCTTGCTGTGCAGCGCGCGGTAATCGTCGCCGAGCGCATCGCGCGTCAGCGGATCGAGCGCGCCGAACGGTTCGTCCATCAGCACGATGCGGGGTTTGGCCGCGAGCGCGCGCGCCACGCCGACGCGCTGTCGCTGTCCGCCCGACAATTCCTGCGGCAGGCGGTCGCGATGTTTTCGGCGATCAAGCTGGACGAGGTCGAGCAGTTCGTCGACGCGGGCGGCGATCTCGGCCGCGGGCCAACCCAGCAGTTTCGGGGTGATGCCGATATTGCCGGCCACCGAGATATGTGGAAACAGCGCGCCGCTCTGGAAGACATAACCGATGCGGCGGCGAAGCTGCACGGCGTCGCGCGTGCGCACGTCCTCGCCCTCGATCGTGATCGTGCCGCTGTCGGTCTCGATCAACCGGTTGGCGAGCCGCAGCAGCGTGGTCTTGCCCGAGCCGGAGCCGCCGACAATGGCGAGGAATTCGCCTTGCGGCGACATCGAGCGTGACATCGTCCACCGCCCGCACGCGCCCGCCGTCGAAACTCTTTGCGACGTTCGCATAGGCAATCAGGGGCGTTGCTGTCATTCGGGCGGCCTCGAATCCGGCTAGTGGCGCGGATTTGACGTTCGCTACCCTGCTGGCCGCGTGTTCGCAAGCGAACGTCAAATCCAAAGCTCCACTAGAATCAATATTTTCTAGTGGTCCTTTAATTCCAACATTCGCAAAGTGCCCGCCGCAATGGGATGCGAATGTTGGAATTGGACCACCGGTATAGTGGCCGTTCCAGGCAGAATTGTCATTGCGGAGCGGCGCGACGTGTGCGACGCTCTGTAGCATTACAAGAAGACGCATATCGCAAGGGATCATCATGAACGAGAGCCTGCCCGAACTGGGAGACCTTGAACGCGAGGTGATGCAACTGGTTTGGGCCAACGGTCCGGTCACGGCGGAGGCCGTCCGCGAGCAGCTGTCACGCCCGCTCAAGGAATTGACGGTGCGGACCGTGCTGCGTCGGCTGGAAGAAAAGGGCTACACGACGCATACTGTGGATGGACGAACCTACGTCTACCAGGCGGCTGAAGATCGCGGACGGGTTGCGGCGAAGGCGGTGCAGCGCATCGTCGACTGGTTCTGCAACGGGTCCGTCGAAGAGGTACTGGTCGGGATGGTGGACCGCGCCATGCTCGACCAGAAGCAGTTGCGCTCGCTCGCCGATCAGGTCGCGCGGGCCAAGGCAAAAGGGAGGAAGAAATGATCCTCACGATTCTTGCGGAGTTGGCGCTGCGTTCCCTGCTGCTGGGAGGTGTGGTGTGGATGGGCTTGAATCTGCTTCGCGTGCGCAATCCGCACGTCCACATGATGTCCTGGATCGTCGTGCTGGCGGCTTCGCTTGCGATGCCGCTGCTGATGCGCTGGACCACGGTGACAATCACCTTGCAGGCTCTGCCGATGCCTGCCCCGGAGAATTTCTGGCCGGCCAGCCCGGCATTGCCGGAGACCCAGCTCCCGCTCGACACAGTCATGCACGCCGCAGCCACGGCAAGCCATACCGCATTCAATTGGCTTGGGCTCGCAACTGCGGTCTATGCGATCGTTGCCGGCATGCTGCTGTTCCGGCTGGCGATCGGCGTATTCCTGACCTGGCGGCTGGCGCGCGCTGCAACGCCCATCAGCGGAATCCTGGACCGGAGGCTGGCGCGTGCGTGTCAGCGATCTGATCGGCGGTCCCGTGACCTTCGCCTCGACCATCCTGCTGCCGCCGCATTACGGCGACTGGGATTCGCGCAAGCGCCGCGCCGTGCTGGCCCATGAGGGCGCTCACGTCGCCAACGGAGATTTCTACGTCCTGCTGCTGGCCAGCCTCAATCGCGCGCTGTTCTGGTTCAGCCCGTTTGCGTGGTGGCAGCTCACGCGGCTGGCCGAGCTCGCCGAGGTGATCAGCGATGCCCGCGCGATCGAAATCGTCAAGGACAAGTGCTCCTACGCCGAGATTCTGCTCGATCTCGTGCAGCGGGTTCGCCATGCGCCGGCAGGGCTCGAAATGGCGCGCGCCTGCACGGTGGGTGCGCGCGTCGAGCGCATTCTCGCCGCCGCCGCGCCACCCGCGCGTCTCGGCTGGCGCAAGCGAGCCTGGGTCGCCGCGGCCGTTCTGCCGCTGGTGATCGCCTCTGCTGCGAGCGTTGCCTATAGCCGGCCGACGGGGCCGGAGGTTGCCGCCGGCGGTGCACCGGAGATGACGGCCACGGCATTGCCTGAACGCGTCTCGTTTTATGTGCTGGGCCGCGATTCCATCTTTGCCATCTCCCGGAGCAGCGACGAGGTCTTCGGTCAACTCAGCGGCCAGCGCAAGCTGCGGCTGGCGGCAGTGAGCGAGGGAACCTATTCCTACCCGGCGCCTTCGGGTCAGATCACCTTCGCCATCGACGATGCGCGAAAATCCGAGCTGACGCTGATCCAGAACGGCCGGACGCTGCATGCCGCCCGTATCGCGGAATCGGTTTCGCGCGACATCGAGGTCGATGCGCAAACCCTCGACGCCTATGTCGGCTGGTACGAGTTGGCGCCGAGCCGCGTCCTTGCCGTCACGCGCGAAGGCAGCCGCCTGTTCATCGAGGAGAGCGGTCGGCCGAAATTCGAGGTGTCGGCCTATGGCGTCGACGCGTTTTCGGTCGCCAACGGCGCCCTCGTGGCCTTTCTCCGGAATGATCAGGGAAAGGTGAAGCAGGTGCTGCTCCAGGAGCCGGCATTCGGTGCCGGACTCGCGCGATGGGTCAGCCCTGCGAGGGCCAAGGCCGTGCAGGAGGAATTTGCGCGGCGAATGGCCGATGTTCCGGAACGCTTCCGGGATCAGGTGCCGCAGGCCGGCAGCAAGGAGTTGATCCTGCGCGGCATCACCGACCTGCAGCGCGGCGCTCCGAACTATGAACGGATGAGCCCGTATCTCGCGGCGAAAGTCCGTCATCAGGCGGCCGAGCTGCAGGCCATGATGAATATATTGGGCGCGGTCGAGTCGATCTTTTTCCGCGGCGTCGGCCCCGGTGGCTATGACATCTATGGCGTCAAGTTCGCCAAGGGGTTTGCGGAGTTTCGCGCCCTGATGGGTGCGGACGGCAAGGCGGAGGACGTGGTCTTCCGGCCCGATGGCAACGAGGCGCAGGGTGGCATTGCCGCTTGCTCCAGCGAGGCCGGCCTGAAGGCGAGAGACGACACCGCGCCGATCAAACTGTTCGTCTACAACGGCACCGGCGGCAAACTGCAACTCTACAGGCTGGATGCCGACGGCAAGCGTCTCGGCCAGGGCGCAATCGCAGAGGACGTGTCGTCCCAGATCCTGACTTATGTCGACAATCCCGTGATCGTCGCCGATGGCTCGGGCAAATGCCTGGAGATCGTGCTGCCCGGACAGCAGACGCGCTATCACACCGTCGGTGAGAGCAGGGCGGATGGTCAGCTCGAGCGCGCGGTGTCGCTCCGTACCGCACCGCAGGCGGGGAGCGAGGCGATGTTGCGTCAATATATCGAGGCGTTGGCGCGCGGCGAGCCGGACTACGATCGCATGAGTTCGGAAGTGGCGGCGCAAACGCGCCAGCAGCTTCCGTTCAATCAGGCCATTCTCTCCAGATTTGGCACGTTGCGGTCCGTTACGTTCCGCACGGTCTCGGCGATGGGCAGCGATGTCTACATCGCCCATTTTGCCAACGGATCGGCGGAATGGCGAATTGGCCTCGCGAAGGACGGCACGATCGGCCGGATTGCGCTAGGGCCGCAATACTAGTCCAGGCCCTGCGGGCCGGTTCAGGCGGCCTCGGTTATCCCAGGCCCCGAGGCGTAAACGGCGCTTGCGCTGGCAGCTCTTTAATGCTACAAACAGTAACACTACGAGACGTAGCGATCTGCGAGGCGATGCGATGAGCAATTCCGCAAAGGCCGAAGCCGTGCTGGCTCTTCACCGCTTCGGCATGGGTCCGCGGCCGGGCTCGATTGCGGTCATCGAGTCCGACCCGCGCGGCGCGCTGATTGCCGAGCTTGAGCGGCCGTCCGCGGCGCAACTCGCCGCGCCCATGCTGTCGTCCAGCGCCAAGGCGTTTCGCACCGTCTTCGATGCGAATGCGAGGCGGCAAGCCAAGGCGATCGTGGCCACCAAGCAGGAAGCTGCCAATCGAAAAGAGATGGCCGAAGCATCAGCCATGATGACGGAGGGAGCCAGGCCTGCCCCCAGCGAGACGGCGCAGAAGATGGCCGCCGACGCCGTTCCCGATCCGGGCCGGCCGATCTATCTCCAGGAGGCAAAGCTCCGCACCGAAGCAGCACTCGGCGCCGAGATCGGCTTCGCTGAAAGGCTGGTCTGGTTCTGGTCCAATCACTTCTGCATCTCGGCGAACAAGATCCAGAGCATGTCGGGCGCTTATGAGCGCGAAGCCATCCGTCCGCACGTGCTGGGCAAATTCGTCGACCTGCTGCTGGCCTCCGAGGGCCATCCGGCGATGCTGTTCTATCTCGATCAGGCCGCATCGATGGGCGCGAATTCGGTCGCCGGCATCAACGGCTCGCGCGGTCTCAACGAAAACCTGGCGCGTGAGACCTTGGAGCTGCATACGCTTGGCGTTCGCAGCGGCTATACCCAGGACGACGTCATCGCCTTTGCCAATGTGCTGACCGGGTGGACCTTCGTTGGCGGAGGCAACATCGAGCATGGCGGCGAATTCAGCTTCAATCCGCGCCTGCACGAGCCCGGACCGCAGAAGGTGATCGGCAAGACCTACGAGCAAGAAGATGCCGAGCAGGGACGAGCGGTTCTGCGCGATCTGGCCGCGCATCCGGCAACTGCCACGCATATTGCCGGCAAGCTGGCGAGCTATTTCATCGCCGACGCGCCGCCCGCGCCGCTGGTCGAGCGCATGGCCAAGACCTTTCTCGATACGGGTGGCGATCTCAAGGACGTCGCCAGGACGATGATCTTGTCGGAGGAAGCCTGGACGGCGCCGCCCGCCAAGCTCAAGCGCCCGGCCGAATGGGTCGTCGGCATGGTGCGCGCCGCCGGCATCGTGCAAGTCGATGCCGGCCGCTACACTGGAGGACAGGCGCTGCTTGGCGAGCCATTGTGGCGGCCTTCCTCGCCCAAGGGTTTTCCCGACGACGAAGCGTCATGGATCGACGGCATGGGGCGCCGGCTCGACGTCGCCAACAATTTTGCCGAGCGCGTGGCGACCACCGTCGATCCCCAGGACATCATCGAGACCGTGTTTGCTTCGACCGTATCGGACGAGGTCAAGCAGGCGGTTGGCCGGGCCGAGAGCCGCCAGCAGGCGCTGGCGTTGCTGTTCATGTCGGCCGAATTCCAGCGGAGGTGACCATGACCCTTCACCATCACCTGCATCACCTGCCCAGCCGCCGCGAAGCGCTGCTCGGCGCCGGCGCCCTGTTTGCCTGGAGCCAGATGCCGAGACTGGCGCGGGCCGAAGGCCGCGATCCTCGCCTGCTCGTGATCGTGCTCCGCGGCGCACTTGATGGCTTGGGCGCAGTGGCGCCGGTCGGCGATCCCGACTGGATCGGCCTGCGCGGCGATCGCGCCCTGGTCCTCGACGGCAAGACGCCGGCGCTGCCGCTCGACAGCTTCTTCGCGCTCAATCCGGCGATGCCCAATCTGCACCGGCTCTACAAGGCGCAGCAGGCAACGATCGTGCACGCCACGGCGACGCCCTATCGCGAGCGTTCGCATTTCGATGGCCAGGACGTTCTGGAGAGCGGGCTCGCGCGGCCAGGGTCCAGCGCCACCGGATGGCTGAACCGTGCCCTGCTCGAAATGGCATCGGATGGCCGGGTCAATCTGCGCGACAGCCGCGTGCTCGGCGTGGGCGCGGTCACACCGCTGGTGGTGCGCGGCAAGGCGCAGGTCATGTCCTGGGTGCCGCAGAAATTGCTGCCGGCGAGTGAGGATACCCAGGCCCGATTGCTGGATCTGTACCAGCACACTGATCCCAAGCTCGCGGTCGCGCTCGAAGCGCGCATCCGCCTGGCAGCCATTACGCACGGTGCCGGTATGACGACGGAGCCGGACGAGGCGACGCCTGCGGCGGGCATCGCGGGCGTTCGCGCCTATTTCGCGGAAGCTGCCGGCACCGCCGCGCGCTATCTGGCACGGGCCGATGGCCCGCGCGTCGGCGCGATGGGCTTTGTCGGATGGGACACGCATATCAATGAAGGCGCCGCCGCCGGCCAGCTGGCCAACCTGCTGGGAGCACTCGACGGCGCGCTTGCCGCCATCGAGACCAATATGGGCGACGCCTGGCGGGAGACGGTCGTGGCCGTCATCACCGAGTTCGGTCGTACCGCGAAGATCAACGGCACCAACGGTACCGATCATGGCACCGGCACCGTTGCTTTCCTCACCGGCGGCGCGCTGCGCGGCGGTCGCGTGATCGCCGACTGGCCGGGCCTGAAGCCCGCTCAGCTTTATGAACAGCGCGACCTCGCGCCGACCACCGACCTGCGCGCCGTGCTCAAGGGTCTGCTCAGGGACCATCTGCGAGTTGACGAGCGCGTGCTCGCCAGCAACGTTTTCCCCGACAGCGCCGGCGTCGCCCCGACGACCGGTCTTGTCGGCTGACAGAGGAGACCAACATGAAATCGTCCGCCGTCGTTCTGTTCGTGGCAATCGCCGCCATCACCCTGCCGTCCGGATTCGCGCCGGCCTCTGCCACCAAGATGAACGGCAAATGTTGCCAGTCATCCGATGGCGGACGCTCGCACCGCTACAGGATGGCCGTGAAGCGGCGGGCCATACCGCATACGTGCAGCGCATACGCGGCCTCGTGCATTCGCGATTCCACCGCGCGCGCCGACAGGGTGCAGATGTGCCAGGCCGCCAAGTCGCAGTGCATGCAGACCGGCGTTCACGTCGGCCCGTACAGCGGCAAGCAAAGCGGCGGAATGCAACGCATATAGCTGTCCGGTGCCCCGCTGCTGCGCCGGTCGTTGCGGTCGAATTCGGTACTCAGGCGCTCTCATGTCGACTTTCACGGGCCGCGAGCTCGAATTTCTTGCCGGCTTGGACAAGAGCTGGTGGAGGCTTTACTGGCGAGAGCTCGCGCGCCTGTGCATTCGCGCCGGAATTGCCCGCATGCGAGAAGGGCGCGATGTGACCCCTTCGCCGGCACAAGGAACGGCGGCCGATCCAGCCGTCGTGCTGCAGCGCCGCGTTGAACTCGCAGCCGGTAACCGCTAAGGCATGCTCCCAAGGCGTGGGAGGATGCGGTGGCAGCGGCAGGGCAGGCGGCGGTTGCGCTCGATGACGCGACAGTGGCGTTTCGCCTTGACGAGTCCCGCGTCTATACCGCGGTTGAAAAGGCGCAGCTTACCGTGGCGGATGGCGAGTTCGTCGCCATCGTCGGCCCGACCGGCTGCGGCAAGTCCACCCTGCTCAATATCGCCGCGGGCCTGCTGCGGCCGGCCTCCGGAGCGGTGCGAATTTTCGGCCGTCCGCTTGCGGATATCAACGGCGATGCCGGCTATCTCTTCCAGGCCGATGCGCTGTTCCCCTGGAAGACTGCGATCGACAATGTCGCAATCGGTCTCGAGGTCGCAGGCACGCCGCGTGCCGAGGCCCTCAAGCGCGCGCAGGACTGGCTCGGCTCCGTCGGCCTCGGCGGTTTCGCCAACCGTTATCCGCACATGCTGTCAGGCGGACAGCGCAAGCGCGTCGGCCTTGCCCAGGTCCTGATCCGCGATCCCCGGATACTCTTGATGGACGAGCCGTTCGGGCCGCTCGATGCCCAGACCCGGCAGATCATGGGCAATCTGCTGCTCGACCTCTGGAGCCGGAACCGCAAGGCGGTGCTGTTCGTCACCCACGACCTGGAAGAGGCGATCGCGCTGGCCGACCGCGTCGTCATCATGTCGGCGGGGCCGTCCGCGCGCGTGATCGGCGACTGGCGGGTTCCGATCGAGCGCCCGCGCGACATCTCGGAAGTCCGCATGCAGAAGCAATTTCACGAATTGCATCGGGAAATCTGGAGTGTTCTGAAGGAACAGGTGTTGAAGGGATATGCGCAATCGGCGGCCGGCTGATGCCGGTCCCGTGAACGCGCGCAAGCAATGGGGCAAAAAGAAAAGGAAGTCATCATGGTGTTACGTGGATCGGTTCTGGCAGGCGCCGTCATGCTTGCCACGCTTTGCGGATCGCAGGGAGCAAAAGCTGACGGCGTGTTCACGCTGTCCTCGAGCGCATACAAGGACGGCGAGCGGTTGCCGACCAAATTTGCCGGCAACAACAAGTCCAACCCGAATTGCGTCGGAGAGAACGTCTCGCCGCCGCTGGCCTGGGCCAATCCGCCGGAGGGCACCAAGAGCTACGCGCTCTTGATGCTCGATATCGACGGCCGTCCGCCCGTCGGCGTCAGCCACTGGGTCGCCTATGGCATTCCCGCCTCCGTCACCGGCTTTGCCGAGGGCGAGGTGTCCAAGCCATCGGACAAATATGTCGGCGGGCAAAGCACGATGAAGCTCGCGAACTATTTCGGGCCGTGCACGCCGCCCGGACCGCCGCATCATTACATCCTCACGCTGATGGCGACCGATCTCGAGCCGACTGCGCTCAAGGAAGGCATGACCCGCGATGAGGCGATCAAGGCGCTCGAGGGCCATGCCAAGGGCGCGACCAGCCTGATCGCGACGTTCAGCAAGCAGTGAGAGTGGAACGTGTTTGGTGACGAAGCTTGCGAGGGATGATGCTGGTTTGGTCGTTCATCGGTGAACTGCGGCCGCGTCGGCGGTCGGCTCCCTCCCCCCTCTTGTCCGCCGAAGCCCGCCTTCTGGCGAAGGCGGATGCGGGGGAGGGTTGGGGAGGGGGGTCCAAACAAACAGCTGTGAGTTGGGCTACCCCCACCCCCGACCTCGAGAGCGAGCTACGCTCGCCTCGGACCCCGCAAGGGGGAGGGGAGTGGAGGGAGCCATCGTCATGTCTCGACTGACCCTCCTCGCCCTCCAACTCCTCGTCGCCGTCGTCGCGCTGGCGCTGTGGCAGTTCTTTTCCACCGTGCCCGTCTTCGGCAAGATGCTGTTGCCGCCGTTCTTCTTTTCCACCCCGGTCGATGTCTTCAGCCAGGTGATCGACTGGTTTTCGTCAGGCGTGATCTGGAAGCACCTCCTCATCACGCTGTGGGAATCCATCCTCGCCTTCATCATCGGATCGATCGGCGGCGTGCTGATCGGCTTCTGGTTTGCGCGCCAGCCGCGCGTCGCCGCCGTGTTCGATCCCTATGTCAAGATGGCCAATGCGCTGCCGCGCGTGGTGCTGGGGCCGATCTTCGCGCTGTGGCTGGGGCTCGGCATCTGGTCGAAGGTCGCGCTCGGCGTGACCCTGGTGTTCTTCATCGTGTTCTTCAACGTCTACCAGGGCGTCAAGGAGGTCAGCACCACCGTGCTCGACAACGGCCGCATGCTCGGCATGAGCGAGCGGCAGCTGATGCGGCATGTCTATTGGCCGTCGGCGCTGTCCTGGATGTTTTCCTCGCTGCATACCTCGGTGGGCTTCGCCGTGGTCGGCGCCGTGGTCGGCGAATATCTGGGATCGGCGGCCGGTCTCGGTTATCTGATCCTGCAGGCGGAAGGCACGTTCGACGTCGCCGGCGTGTTCGCCGGCATGTTCGTGCTCGCGATCTTCGTCATCCTGATCGACCTCGCGGTGACGCTGGTCGAGCGGCGGCTGCTGGTGTGGCGGCCGACGATGGAGGGGAGATGATTTTGTAGGGTGGGCAAAGGCGCTCTTGCGCCGTGCCCACCACTTCAAGTCATGTGCCGAGGGTGGGCACGCTTCCGCCTTCGCTTGTTGAAGCTGCGGAAGACGTGGCCGCTTTGCCCACCCTGCGATTCTCGCGACGAGGCGCCCGCCGTCAGTTCAACAGCTTCGTATCGTCCGGCGCCTGCGGCGGCGTCTTGATCGCGATCGCCTTGATGGTGCGGCCATCGGGCTTGGTGCCGCCATGCGGCGTACCCTTCGGAATGATCACGAGGTCGCCGGGCTTCACCTTCACTTCCTTGTCGCCGAGCCAGATCGTGCCGGTGCCTTCGAGGATGTACTGGATCTCGTTGGCGTTGGCGTGCAGATGCTTCGGCGGGCTGCCGTCCTGCACCGAGATGGTCGCGCCGTCGACGGCGACGAAGGTCTTGTTGCGCATGCCGCCGGCGTTGGGCGCCGAAATGGCGTCGCCTTCGAGCTCGCCGGTATGGATGATCTGCGCGCTGATGGTGTCGGCGGCATAGGCCGGCCGCAGCACATGCGTGACGGCGCAGCCGGCGGCGAACGCGGTCGCGATGGCAAGCGTAGTTGCGATACGATTCATGGGTAGCCTCCCCGTTGGTGGTTTCTTGTGCCCGTCATGCTAGGTCTTCCATCCGCTGCTGGCCATCAGCCCATCGAAGGGTGCGACGAAAAACTTCACCCGGCGCCTGCGGAATAAGCGGGCGCATCAGGTTTTTTCGCGTCGCAGCACCTCGCACCAAAGTCGCCTTCTCAATCGCGTTGCGCCGCATTATGTTGCGACCCAACAAAGGGAGGACGTCATGCAAACCATGCTGAGCAGGCTTTCGGGCGCGCTGTTGGCGCTGGCCCTGATCTGCGGCCCCGCCGCGGCCCAAAGCAAGATCACCATCGCTGTCGGCGGCGGCGGCTGCCTGTGCTACCTGCCGACCATCCTGGCACAACAGCTCGGCGAGTACGACAAGGCGGGCGTCAACGTCGAGCTCGTCGACCTCAAGGGCGGCTCGGATGCGCTCAAAGCCATGCTCGGCGGCAGCGCCGACGTGGTGTCGGGCTATTTCGACCATTGCGTCAATCTCGCCGCCAAGAAGCAGGAGCTGCAGGCCTTCGTGGTCTATGACCGCTATCCGGGCCTCGTGCTGGTGGTCGCGCCCTCGCATACGAAGGAGATCAACTCCGTCAAGGATCTCGCCGGCAAGAAGGTCGGGGTTACCGCGCCGGGCTCCTCGACCGACTTCATGCTGAAGTTCCTGTTGAAGAAGAACGGGCTCGATCCGGCCGGCACCGCCGTGATCGGCGTCGGCTTGAACGCAACCGCGGTCGCGGCGATGGAGCAGGGCCAGATCGATGCGGCCGTGATGGCCGAGCCCGCCGTCACCGTGCTGGCAAAGAACCATCCGGATCTGAAAATCCTCGCCGATACGCGGACGCAAAAGGACACGCTCGCCATCTTCGGCGGCGAATATCCGGGCGGCTCGCTCTATGCCACCGCGGCCTGGGTCGCCTCCCACGAGAAAGAGACGCAGGCGCTGACCAATGCCATCGTCTCGACGCTGGCCTGGATCCACTCGCACACGCCCGAGGAGATCATGGCCAAGATGCCGCCGGAGATGGTCGGCAAGGACAAGGCGCAATATGTCGAGGCGCTGAAGAACACCATTCCGATGTATTCGGAGACCGGCAAGATGGACCCCAAGGGCGCCGACGCCGTGCTCGCGGTGTTCAGCGTCGGCTCTCCCGAGGTTGCCAAGGCCAATATCGACGTCAGCAAGACCTTCACCAACAAATTCGTGGAGCAGGCCAAGAAGACGACCGGGATGAATGCGAAGTAACGAAAGGTGACGACTGATCCGGTCATCCATCGCGTCACGACGCTTGACCTGAGATACGAGCCCTGGGACTGGCCGTTCGCGACGAGGCGGCGCGCCGATATCGACGCGCATTTCGCTACGAAGCAGCGCGAGAAGCCGAATATCTGGAACGGGCAGGTGCTGCTGGCGCGCCGTCCCGCCTGTGTCGGGGATCGCTTCAGCGCCAGCTACTTCGCGACCGACTTCGCGAGCTTTCTTGCCTGGCGCGACTGGGGCTTCGTCGATGCCTCCGTGTTCAACAGCTTTGGCATGGGCGCGCTGCGCTGCGTCGATGGCGCTTTCGTCATGGGCGAGATGGGGGCGCACACGTCCACCGCCGGGCGCATCTATTTTCCGGCCGGCACGCCCGATCCCGACGACATCGTCGGCGACCGCGTCGATATTGCGGGCAGCGTCATGCGTGAGCTCGAGGAGGAGACCGGACTGACGCCGGCCGACTACGAGGCGGCGCCGCATTGGGATTGCGTCACCGCAGGCCCGGCAATCGCGCTGATCCGCCTCCTCAACGTCGCGATGCCCGCCGACGCCTTGCGCGCGCGGATCGAGGCCAACCTCGCCCGGCAACAGCAACCGGAATTGTCCGCGATCCATCTGGTGCGGGGCACGGGCGATCTCACCGCGGCGATGCCAAAATTTGTCACGGCATTTATCGAGAAGTATTTGGGACCTTCGTCCTGAGACCCAAAGGCGTCCGGGCTTGTCCCGGCGATCCATATTTTCAAAGGCGTTGGCGAACGTCCGCTTTTTTGCTTGCGTGTAGATTTGATCGCCGTCATCCTCTCGTTGCCGGCAAGACTGCTGGCAGACCAGCGCCAAAAAAGGGGGAGACCCATGAGAGAGCAGTTACGGCATCTTGGCGTAATTGGCGCGATGAGCGTTGCTTGCGTCCTGACTACCGCGCCAGCGGCGAACGCGGTCGATCTGACGGCCCTTGTCACCACGACGACCGGAACCTATCAGGGCCTGAAGAACTTCCAGCTCCAACCGGGAGATCCGGGGGTTAACGCCTTCTTGGGCATCCGCTACGGCCAGGCGCCGGCAGGCACATTGCGCTGGAAACCGCCCCAGGCGCCCAATCCTGGCCAGGGATCGATCGTCGCAGGAACCTTCGGCCACACTTGCACGCAGGGAAGGGCAACTGATTCCGAGGATTGCCTGTTCCTCAATGTCTATGCTCCGTCCACCGCCACTGCGAGGTCCAAGCTGCCGGTTTTCATATGGATTCACGGCGGCGCGCTCGTCAACGGTGCCGGGTCTGACTACGACCCGTCGGTGATGGTGGCCCAGAACGATATCGTCGTCGTCACGATCAACTACCGCCTCGGAAGCCTCGGCTTCCTCGCGGCCAGCGTGCTGGCGGCGCCCCAGGCGAACGCCTTCCAGCACGTCGGCGACGCCGGCAACTACGGTCTGATGGACCAGCAATTCGCGATGGCCTGGGTCCAGCAAAACATCGAGGCTTTCGGCGGTGATCCGCGGACGGTGACGATCGGCGGGGAATCAGCCGGCGGTCTCAGCGTCTCGGCGCATCTTGCCTCCACGAACACCTTCAAGGGCCTCACGAACCGGGACCTGTTCGGCGGTGCGATCATCGAGAGCGGCGCGTACATGTATCATGACCTGCCATCGCTCGCCACGTACCGGACCCTCAGCGACAATTTCGCCCAGAAAGATGCCAACTCATTCTGCGGCGGTAACGTGAGCCTCGCCTGTCTCCAGGGATTGACCACCGCGCAACTCTTCGCGAATGAAGCCGTCTTCGGCGGCTTCGGCATTGCGCCCAATTCCAACACGAAAATCCTGCCGCTTGACCTGCATACGGCCTTCTCGACCGGCCGGTTCAACCAGGTCCCGGTGCTCCAGGGTACCAACGCCAATGAGGGCCGGCTGTTCGAGCCGAGCTTCTTCCCCAGTCAGGTCACCGCTCCCCAAGGCAACGCTTCGACGATCTTCGCCGCCGGTGGTCCGGCGAGCTTCGATCTTCAGGTCCCGAACATTCTGTGTGCGACGCCGCAGTTCACCGGCACGCCGGCGATCTGTTCCTACTTGCAGGAGATCCAGTTCTTTCTCGCCACCCTCGTGACGGCCACACCGTCCACACAGACCCTGGCCTCGCCCTTCACCCAGGCCGTTCTCGCCGCCGCGACGACGGCGAAAACCCAGTATCCAATCGGTAATTTCCACAACTTCGTACCGCAGACGGTCTCAACGATCCCCAACCTCAAGAACAACTTTGGCGGCGGCAACGTCGATGAGGCGCTCTCGCAGATCTTCACCGACTTCGTGTTCGCCTGTAACGGGTTTGATTCAAACCGCGACCTGTCCAGACGCGTTAAGGTCTTTGCTTACGAGTTCGACGATCCAAATGCCCCGAGCAAGGCGGGTGTCCCGGGTCCGGGGTCGAATGGCTCAGGCTTCACGACGGCTTCTCAGCACGCAGCCGAACTCCAGTACATCTTCAACTTCGGCTCGGCGTTCACCTCCGCGCAGGCGGCGCTGGCGACCGATATGAAGACCTACTGGGCCAATTTCGTGAAGACCGGCAATCCGAACCACAGCGATGGCGATCGTGATCGTGATCTTGCCGTCCTTGTCAGCCTCAGGACGCCGAGCGACCGGTTGCCGCATTGGCCGCATTTCGATACCCAAGGTGATCATGGCCAGGGCATGGGGCAATCAGAAGGTCCAGTCGCTCACGCCGCAAGGGCCGCAGCCGTTCGAAAGCTTCAGGAACGACCATTTCTGCGCGACTTGGGAGCCGCTGCTCACCTTCAACAACGGCAATCAGCCGGAGCAACCCTGACCTGAACTCCAATCGGCGATCGACCAAGCAAAAGCCGATCGATCGCAAGAGCCTCGGACGCCCTGCCTCACGGCAGGGCGTTTTTTTGGCGCCGGACATGGGGCGGAGTACAACTATAAACGGCGCGATGCCGCTCTTTGTCGCCGCCTTCATCGAGCGACAATTCGCGAGCTGATTGATTTCCGCACGCGCGGCGGGCGGTCGCGGCTACCTGCATCCTAATGCAGCTTGACATCGTTGGCCGCGCCCAATGTGATAGGCGCCAACAACAAGAACAGATGCAATACACAATTCGGGAGGACGGAATGCTGGGGCAGAAAACTGCTTGCCTGGTAACAGGGGTATTTGCCGCAATCGCGGCGCTGACGATGGGCGTGTCGGCGCAGGCGCAGGACAAGAAGATCAAGATCGGCGTGGTTTTCGACCTCACCGGCCCGCTCGCCGGCGGCGGCTCCGAGCTCGAATATATCGGCGCCAAGATCATGCTCGACCACTACGTCAAGACCGGCGTCGAGGGCTACAAGGTCGAGACGATCTACGCGGACGCGCAAAGCAAGCCCGATGTCGCCATCAACGAATCCGTGCGCCTGCTCGAGCAGGAAAAGGTCGACATGGTGCTCGGCTTCTTTTCTTCGGCGCAATGCGTGCCGGTGGCCGCCCGCGTCGAGCAGCTCAAGAAGTTCATGTGGATGACGACCTGTATCTCGTCCGCCGTATTCACCGACAAGAATTACAAATATGTGTTCCGCCCGCAGGCGAGCGGCGACCAGTTCGGCCTGATGACGATGGATTTCATCGCCAGTGTCTCGAAGGAGAAGTTCGGCAAGGACCCGCAAGATTTGCGCGTCGCCATCATCCACGAAGACGGCTCCTACGGCGTCGACGTCTCCAAGGGCAACGAGCTAGGTGCCAAGAAGGCCGGCTTCCAGATCGTGCTGAACGAAGGTTACTCCGTCACGGCGCCCGATCTTTCGTCGCTGGTGACCAAACTGAAGCGCGCACGGCCCGACGTGATCTTCCACACCGGGTATAATCCGGACATTGCGCTGTTGCTGCGCCAGGCGCGGGAGCAGGGATTGAAATTCGGCGCGCTGGTCGGCCATGGCTCGGGCTATGGCGTGTATGAGAAGCTGAAGGAAAGCCTCGGCGCCGACGCCAACTATATCTTCAACACCGATCCGATTTCGATCTGGCTTGCCAAGCCCGAGGGCCTCGATCCCAGTCTCTTGCCCGTCATCAAGATGGTCGGCGAGGAATTCGACAAGATCAGGCCAGGTCAGACGATTCGTTCTGCGCACGTCGGTATCGCCGCGTCCAACACCTACGTGTTCATGAACAACGTGCTGCCGCGCGCCATCAAGCAATATGGCGGCATCGATCCCGATGCCTTGCGCAAGGCCGCACTCGACGTCGATCTGCCGGAAGGCGGCACCATGCTCGGCTTCGGGGTCAAGTTCTGGCCGGAGGGCACCCAGATGGCCGGGCAGAACCAACGTTCTTTCCCGGTGGTGCTCCAGTATATCGACGACAAGTCGTATGTGGTTTGGCCGAAGAGCCAGGCACAGCGCGAGGCGGTGCTGCCGTTGCCTGCGGGCATGACCTACAGCTACAAGTAAGGTCGTGCCCACAAGGGGCCGAGGGGAACGTCGTGCTGGTTGTTGAGGGTCTGGTCAAGCGCTTTGGCGGCTTCCGCGCCGTCAACAACGTGTCGTTCAAGGTCGAGAAGGGCGAGATCCTCGGCCTGATCGGCCCGAACGGATCCGGCAAGAGCACCATCTTCAACATGCTCTCCGGCACGTTTCCGCCGACCTCGGGTTCGATGGCCTTCGACGGCCATGAGCTTGCAGGCCTGCCGCCGCACCGGATCATCAATCGCGGCATCGGCCGCACCTTCCAGATCCCGCGGCCGTTCCATCGCCTGACCTTGTTCGACAATGTCGCGCTCGCAGGTTACTTCGGTCAGAACAGTCACAGCCGGGCGAAAGCGGAGGAATCCGCGGAGCGCGCGCTTGCGATGGTCGGCCTGCCGACCGATCGTCATGCCAGCGTCGACGGCCTGGGCGCCGCAGGTTTGAAGAAACTCGAGTTGGCGAAGGCGCTCGCCACGGGGCCGAAGCTGTTGCTTGCCGATGAGAGCCTGGGGGGTCTCGACGAGACGGAGATGGATCAGGCCGCCGACATGCTGCGCAAGATCCGCGACGAGCTCGGCATCACCATCATCTGGGTCGAGCACATCATGGGCGTGCTGATGCGCGTGGTCGATCGCGTCATGGTGCTCGATCACGGCGTCAAGATCAGCGAGGGCCTGCCGTCCGAAGTCGCGTGCGACCCGAAGGTGATCGAGGTCTATCTCGGCACCGACGCCGACGCGACCCAGGCTGCGGCTGCGCTGGCGCGCGTCCGGACGGGGGCCTGAGGCATGCTTGAGCTCAGATCGGTCGATGCCGGCTATGGCACGTTCCAGGCTTTGTTCGGCGTCAATCTCGACGTCAGGCCGGGCGAGGCGATCGGCGTGATCGGTCCGAACGGCGCCGGCAAGACCACGCTGATGCGGGTGATTTCCGGCCTGATCCGCCCGAGCAAGGGATCGGTCAGCATGCAGGGCACGGATGTGCTGGCCACGCCGCCGCACCGCATCGTCAGCCTCGGTATCGCCCATGTCCCGGAAAACCGCCGGCTGTTTCCGCGCCTCACCGTCGACGATAACCTCAAGATGGGCGCCTTCACGAAGGACGCCCGCGGCCGATATGCCGAACGGCTCGACTTCGTGTTCGAGCTGTTTCCGCGCATGAAGGAGCGCCGCCACCAGATGGCGGGCACCATGTCGGGCGGCGAGCAGCAGATGTGCGCGATCGGCCGCGCGCTGATGTCCGATCCGAAATTGCTGCTGCTGGACGAGCCGTCGGCGGGCCTCGCGCCTGTCGTGGTGCAGCAGGTGTTCGAACTGGTGAAGCGCATCCGCGCCTCGGGGCTCACCGTGCTGATCGTCGAGCAGAACGTGCAGCAGGTGCTGAAGGTGGTCGACCGCGCCTATCTGCTGGAAGCCGGCAGCATCCGCGCCTCGGGTACGGCTGCGGAGATGCTGTCGACCGACACGATCAAACAGGCGTATTTGGGGGTGTAACTGAGATGGGATCGGCTCTCACCGCGATGATAGTTCACCTCTCCCCTGTGGGGAGAGGTCGGATCGCATTGTCAAATGCGATCCGGGTGAGGGGGCTCGCTCTCTCATGGACCACAAGGCCCCTCACGCCGACGCGCTTCGGCGCGACCTCTCCCCACAGGGGAGAGGTGATGAGTGTGCGGCGACAGCCTCGAACCAACCACGCGCGAGCATAGGGCACACACGGATGCAGGCCTTCCTCGATATCTTCGACATCTACCTGCTCGAGGCCGTGATCAACGGCATCCTGCTCGGCGGCGTGCTGGCGCTGCTCGCGCTCGGGCTCAACCTGATCTTCGGCGTCATCGACGTCACCTGGATCTGCTACGCCGAGCTCGTGATGATCGGCATGTACGCGATGTACTTCCTGGTCCAGTACTATGGCTTGTCGTATTTCATCGCAGCGCCGCTCACGATCCTGCTGGTCGCGTTGCTCGGCGCCGCGCTGCATTACTTCGTGATCGCGCCATTGCTCAGCGCGCCGCCGATCAACCAGCTGCTCGCCACCGGCGGCGTGCTGTTCGTGCTGCAGAGCTTCGCCACGGTCGCCTTCGGCATCAACTTCCGCAATCTCGGCATCCGCCTGCCGGTGCTCTCGCTCGGCGACATGAATTTTTCCTACGCGCGGCTCTTGTCATTTGCCGCCGCGCTGTTCGGCATGGTCGCAGTCTACCTGTTCATGACGCGGACCTTCACCGGCACCGCGATCCGCGCCATCGCGCAGGATCGCCAGATCATGCCGCTGATGGGCGTCGACACACGCCGCATCTATCTCATCACGTCAGCGATCGGCGGCGGGCTCGCCGGCCTCGCCGCCTGCCTGTTAGTGCTGCAATATGACGTGCATCCCTTTATCGGCCTGTCGTTCGGGCCGATCACCTTCCTGATCTGCGTGCTCGGCGGGCTCGGCAATTTCATCGGCGGCTTCGTCGCCTCGTTCCTGTTCGCCGAGATCATCACGCTCGGCGGCCTGTTCTCCGATCTCGAATGGGGCTACGTGCTGGCCTTCGTCTTCTTCATCGTCATGATGTTCATCCGGCCCGGCGGCCTGCTCGCGAGGCGCCGATGAAGGCGCGATATGTCGGCTGGATCGTCGGGCTCCTGATCGCGGTCGCGCTGCCCTTCGTGCATCGCGATCCCTATCATTTGCACATCATGGTGCTGATCCTGATCTGGTCGTTCGCCTACACCTCATGGTCGATCATGGGCCGCTTCGGCCTGGTGTCGCTCGGCCATGGCGGTTTCATGGGCGTCGGCGCCTATGTCACCGCGCTGCTGTGGAATCACCTGGGGATCACGCCGTGGATCGGCATTCCCCTGAGCATGATCTGCGCCGGCGCGCTCGCGCTGGTCGTGGCCTATCCCTGTTTCCGCTTTCGCATCACCGGGCATTATTTCGTGCTGGTGACCCTGGCGCTGTCAGGCATCGTGCTTCAGGTCATCACCGCCACCCGCGACTGGACCGGCGGCTCGCTCGGCTACACGCCGAACCGGGCGCCGAGCTGGTTCGCGCTGCAATTCGACGACAAGATCACCTGGTACATGATCGCGCTGTTCGTCTGGCTGCTCGGCATCGTGATCTGGCACTGGATCGACCGCGGCATGGGCCGCCACGCCATGGAGGCGATCTCCGAGGACGAGGACGCCGCGGCGGCGGCCGGCGTCAATGTCACCGCGGAGAAGCTGAAGATCACCCTGATCAGCGCGCTGATGACGGCGCTCGCGGGCGCGCTCTACACCCAGTACCAGATGTTCATTTCGCCGGACACGGTGAGCGGCATTGCGGTGTCCTTGCAGATGGTGTTCGCCGCAATCGTCGGCGGGCTCTATGTCGCACTCGGGCCGACCGTCGGCTCCATCATCACCATCCTGATGGCGGAGACACTTCGTATCTTCTTCGGCACCGGCGCGGTCGGCTGGGACAATTTGATCTATGGCCTGCTGCTGGTGTTGTTCATCATCTTCCTGCCCAAGGGCATCCTTGGCAGCCTTTCCGAACGGTTCGCGCCCGCGCGCAAGTCGTAAAGGATGAAGCACGATGAGCGCTATTGAAGTGCGCTGGCCGGAGTCGCTCTGGGCCGCGGTGACGCCGCAAGGTCCCGACCTGCCGCAGCTTGCCGGCAGTGCGGAAGCCGACGTGGTCGTCATCGGCGCCGGCTTCACCGGGCTATCCGCAGCGTTGCACCTGCGCGAGGCCGGGATCGACGTCGCCGTGATCGAGGCGGCCGAGCCGGGCTGGGGCGCCTCGGGCCGCAACAACGGCCAGGTGATCCCGACGCTGTCGCGGCCCGACCCCGACGACATCGTCGCCAAACACGGCGCGGCCGGCGAGCGCTTCGTCGCCATGCTGCGCGACAGCGCGAATGCGCTGTTCGATCTTGCGCGCCGCTACCAGATCCAGGCCGAGCAGGAGCAGACGGGCTGGATCCAGCCGGTGCATTCGCCCGGCCGCATCAAGATCGCCGAGCGCCGTGTGCGGCAATGGTCCGCGCGAGGCGCGCCGGTCGAGTTGCTGTCGCGCGAGCAGATGAAGGCGATGCTCGGCTCGGAAGCCTGGTACGGCGGCTTCTGGAATCGCAGCGGAGGCCACGTCAATCCGCTGGCGCTGGCGCGGGGCATGGCACGTGCCGTGCTGGATCGCGGCGGCCGCATCTATGCGCGCTCGCCGGCGCAAAGTTTCGAGCGGCGCGGCAATCGCTGGATCGTCAAGAGCGCGGAGGGCGAAATCACGGGCCGCGCGCTGATCGTCGCGACCAATGCCTATACCGGCGAATTCTCGACATCGCTGTTGCCCGCTGTCGCGCACGAGGTGATCCCGGTCTTTTCCTGGCAGATGGCGACCGAGCCGCTGTCCGAGGCGGTGCGCAAGACCATCATTCCCGGCCGGCAGGCGATGTCGGACACCCATGGCGAACTCTATTTCGCGCGCTACGACGCACGCAACCGCCTCGTCACCGGCGGCGCGCTGATCAGCGCGCACGACGGGCCTGCGCGTTTGAAGCCTGTCGTCGCCGCGCGGCTGCAGCGGCTGTGGCCGCAGATCGGCGCGGTGAAGTTCGATTATGTCTGGAATGGCTATGTCGGGATGACCACCGACTTCCTGCCGCGCATCCATCGTCTCGGTCCCGACGCCTATGCCTGGACCGGCTGCAACGGCCGCGCGGTCGCCCTGTCAATTCCGCTGGGCGCGGAACTTGCGCGGGCCGTGCAGGGTTGTCCCGACAACGAGCTTGCGCTGCCTTTCACCGCCCCTGCGCCGCTGGTCGCCCATGGATTGTTGCGCCGGCTTGCGCCGCTGCGGTTGATGCTGTTCCGGCGCAGCGATGCACGCGAGATCGCTTAGCGCATGATCCGGAAAAGTGTGAAGCGGTTTTCCGACAAGATCATGCGCCGGCAATAGGAGCTCAAGATGAGCAAGTCACCTGCGAAATCGCTCGCCTCCGAGCTCGATCGCTTCATCTCGCCGTTCCGCGTCGACGGCTCGTCCCGGTTTCATCTCAGATCGCACAAGACCGCCGATAAAGGCGGGATCGACAAGGACAAGGGGGAGAAGATCCTCGACGCCAACCGCAAGCGGCTGAGCGGCTTTCAGGAAAAGCTTTATGCGCAGGACCGCTGGTCGCTGCTGCTGATCTTCCAGGCGATGGACGCGGCCGGCAAGGACAGCACGATCAAGCACATCTTCGAGGGCGTCAATCCGCAGGGCTGCGAGGTCGCTTCCTTCAAGCAGCCGTCCACGCTCGAGCTCGATCACGACTTCATGTGGCGCGCCATGATCAAGCTTCCGGAGCGTGGGCGCATCGGCATCTTCAACCGCTCCTATTAT
This sequence comes from uncultured Alphaproteobacteria bacterium, assembly GCA_963795365.1. GTDB lineage: Bacteria > Pseudomonadota > Alphaproteobacteria > Rhizobiales > Xanthobacteraceae > Bradyrhizobium. The sequence goes on along the minus strand of CAWCHW010000009.1, from coordinate 322,960 downwards.
GAGGAATGCCTGATCGTGCGCGTGCATCGCGAGCTTCTCCTGAAGGAGAAAATTCCGCCGAAGCTGGTGACCAAAAACATCTGGCAGGAACGCTTTGCCGACATCTCCGCGATCGAGCGTTACCTGACACGGCAGGGCACGGTCATCCTCAAGTTCTTCCTCAACGTCTCCAAGGAGGAGCAGCGCGAGCGTTTCCTCGACCGGCTCGACCAGCCCGCCAAGAACTGGAAGTTCTCGATGGCCGATATCGGCGAGCGCGCGCTGTGGCCGCGCTATCAGGCCGCCTATCAGGACATGATCCGGCACACGTCCACGAAGGAGGCCCCATGGTTCGTGGTGCCGGCCGACCATAAATGGTTCGCCCGCGTCGTGATCGGTTCGGTGATCGTCTCCACCCTGGAGAGCCTGAACCTGCGCTTCCCGCGCGTCGACAAGGCTTCGCTGGAGGAGTTCGCGAAAGTGCGCAAGGCGCTGGAGAGCGAGGGCAAGGCGAAACCCCGCGCCAAGGCCGCGAAGAAGAAGTAAGCCCGCTAAATCAGCTCGCCGAGCAGGTGCAACACGCTGACGATCAGCGCCGACGCGCAGACCGCGGTGCCGAGATCGGCGACATAGAGCAGCGCGGCGCGCTGCTCCTCATCGAGTTCTGCGATCGCTTTACGCATTGTCCCTCTCCTTTTTCTCACAACGGAGAGAGGCGGCCCCGGTTCCCTTAACGCTTTCTAAACCATGTTCGGCGCCTAGTCGGCGCGGCTCGCCGTCTCCGCGACAGTGGCGCCGATTCCGATTCCCCGTGACTGTGACTTTTGCGCCACGCCGTTTTAACGGTTTGGTTCGTTGTGGATGCGACGGTCACCGCGAGCAATGTCGCGTTTCGAACATGGGGAGTAGTCACATGAAAAAGTTGGTTCTCGTTGCAGCCATCCTGGCAAGCACCACGGTTGCGGCTTCCGCCGCCGACATGGCGCCGCGCTATTATTCCAAGGCGCCGCCGCCGATGGTCGCCCCGATCTACAACTGGGGCGGCTTCTACGTCGGCGTTAACGGCGGCTGGGGCTCCAGCCACAATTGCTATAGCAACACCGCCGTCTTCGGCGTCGCGTTCACCCCCCTCGGCGAGGGCTGCCACGATGCCACGGGCGGCACGGTCGGTGGCCAGGTTGGCTATCGCTGGCAGGCCGGCAATTGGGTGTTCGGTCTGGAAGCGCAGGGCAACTGGGCCGACTTCTCCGGCTCCAACGCGAGCCTGGTGTTCGCCGGCCTGACCAACCGCACGCGGATCGACGCCTTCGGCCTGTTCACCGGCCAGGTCGGTTACGCCTGGAACAACGCGCTGTTCTACGTGAAGGGCGGCGCTGCCGTCACCGACAACCGCTATGACGGCCTCCTCACCGGAACCGGCCTGGTCATCGACCATGCGTCCGACACCCGCTGGGGCGGCGCGGTCGGCGCCGGCGTCGAGTACGGCTTCGCGCCGAACTGGTCGGCCGCTGTCGAGTACAACCATCTGTTCATGGGCACCAACAACTACGCCTTCACCAGCGTCGTTGCGCCGGTTGGCATCAACACCCGCAACGACGACATCCGCCAGGATGCGGACATGGTCAACGTCAAGGTCAACTACCACTTCGGCGGCCCGATCGTCGCGCGCTACTGATCCAAAAAAATTCGAGCGTCAAACAGCGAAAGCCCCGCGAGAGCGGGGCTTTCTTTTTCTGCGGATTGGGGCAGTCTCTGATGGGAGACCGCGTTGGCAAACTGGATCGAGCAGGCTGTCTGGTGGCATATTTATCCGCTCGGTTTCGTTGGCGCCGAGAGCGAAGTTGCGGCTTGCCCCGAAGTGCGGCACAGGCTCAGCCACATCGTCTCCTGGCTTGACTATGCCGTCGATCTCGGCGTCTCCGGCCTGCTGCTGGCACCGGTGTTTTCCTCGTCCAGCCACGGCTACGACACCATCGACTACTTCGCCATCGATCGCCGGCTCGGTGACGACACCGATTTCGATGCGTTTGTGGCGGAAGCACGCCGCCGCGGATTGCGTGTCATCCTCGATGGCGTGTTCAATCATGTCGGGCGCGAGTTTCCGGCCTTCCAGCGTGCGCTCGCCGGGGGGCCGCAGTCGCCCGAAGCCCGCTGGTTTCACCTCACCTGGCCGCAGGATGGATCGGGTCGCGAGCCGGACTATGCGACGTTCGAAGGCCATCGCCAGCTCGTCACGTTGAACCATGCCGAGCCCGCGGTCGCCGACTATGTGGCGCGGGTGATGAACCATTGGCTCGATCGCGGCGCGAGCGGCTGGCGGCTCGATGCCGCCTATGCCGTGCCCCGCCCGTTCTGGCGCAGCGTGTTGCCGGAGGTCCGCAGGCAGCATCCGGATGCCTGGATTTTCGGTGAGGTGATCCACGGCGATTACGCCGCCTTCGTGCACGACACCGGCGTCGACAGCGTGACGCAATATGAGCTGTGGAAGGCGATCTGGAGTTCGCTCAACAGCCGCAACTTCTTCGAGCTCGCCTGGGCGCTGAAGCGGCACAACGCCTTTTTGGACTCGTTCGTGCCGCAGACCTTTGTCGGCAATCACGACGTGACGCGCATTGCAAGCCGGCTCGACGACGAGCGGCATCTGGCGCACGCGCTGGCAATTCTCATGACCGTCGGCGGCACGCCTTCGATCTATTCCGGCGACGAGCAGGCCTTCAGGGGCATCAAGGAAGACCGCGCGGGCGGCGACGACGCCATCCGTCCGGCATTCCCGGCAACGCCGTCCGCGCTCGCACCATTCGGCTGGCCGGTCTATCGCCTGCATCAGGAGCTGATCGGCTTGCGCCGGCGGCATCCCTGGTTGCAGCGCGCGCAAAACCGCGTGGTCGGCATCAGCAACACCGATATGCTGTTTGAGGCCTCGGCCGGTGAGGACCGGCTATGGACGGCTTTGAACATCGCGGACACCGCCATCAACGCGCAGCCTTCCGACCGCTGTCGAAAAGCTCGCCGGAGATGTCACCGTTACGCGCAAGGGTGGCGCAACGGAACTGACCTTGCCGCCGCATGGCTGGGGTATCGTCGGGATTGCCTGAACGAAAACGCCCGCCGCCTGTGACGGCGACGGGCGCTTGTCGGTATGATCGGAGACTCAGCCGATCGGCATCGCGAGGTAGCGGGTGTTGTCGGCGCTCTTGATCCGCATCAGCACGCTGTGCTTGCCCGCGGATTTCGCCTCCGACAAGGCGCTGCGCAGCTCGCCGGCATTGCCGACGCTCTTGCCGCCGACGTCGAGGATGACGTCGCCGGACTGCACGCCGTGCTCGGCGGCCGGACCCTCCGGATCGACCGCGGTGACCACCACGCCCTTGCCGCCGGCGCCGGCCACGTCGGCTGCCGGCGCGACCGACAGGCCGAGGCGTGGCGTGCCGCGCATCGAGCCGTCGCGGTCTTCAACGCTGGCCTGCTTCTGATCGTTTGGCATCGCGGCGAGCGTGACGCTGATGCTCTTTTGCTCACCCTTGCGCAGGATGTCGAGCTTGGCGGTGCTGCCGGGCGCCATGGCCGAGATCTCGCGCGCCAGCGTGCGCGAATCCTTGACCGCGGTGCCGTTGACGGCGGTGATGACGTCGCCGGCCTCGATGCCGGCCTTGGCCGCAGGCGTATCGGCCTTGGCCTCGTCGACCAGCGCGCCCGAGGCATTCTTCAGCCCCAGGCTTTCGGCGATGCCGGCCGAGACCGGCTGCACCTGCACGCCGATATAGCTCCGCGTCACCGCGCCTTTGTCCTTGAGCTGAGCGACGACCATCTTCGCGGTGGAGGCGGGGATGTCGAAGCCGATGCCGACCGATCCGCCGGAGGGCGAATAGATCGCGGTGTTGACGCCGACGACGTTGCCGTTGCTGTCGAAGGTCGGCCCACCCGAATTGCCCTTGTTGATGGGCGCGTCGATCTGGATGTAGTTGTCATACGGGCCTGAGCCGATGTCGCGGCCTTCCGCCGAGATGATGCCGGCGGTCACGGTGCCGCCGAGGCCGTAGGGGTTGCCGACCGCGACCACCCAGTCGCCGACGCGCGCCTTGTCGGTGGCGAAATTGGCAAAGGCGAAATCGGTCCTGCCGTCGACCTTGATCAGCGCGAGATCGGTCTTGGGATCGGTGCCGATCACTTTGGCAGTATAGGTCTTGCCGTCATCGGTCGTGACCTCGACCGAGCTCGCGTGATCGACCACGTGGTTGTTGGTCACGGCATAGCCGTCCGCAGAGATGAAGAATCCGGAGCCGACGCCGGTGATCATCTGGTGCGGCTGCACCCCATGCCGCTCGAAGCCGCGCGGGCCGTTCTCGCCGAAGAACCGCTCGAACGGCGATCCCTGCATGAAGGGCTGCAGCTCATGGCCGCCGGTGTTGGGGCTGTCGTCGTCAGTCGCGCCCTGGTCGACCTTCACGCGCACCGAGATCACCGCCGGCTTCACCTTGGCGATCAAATCGGCAAAGCCCGCCGGGCCCTGCTGGGCCTGCGTGGTCGCCGCATGGGCCTGCGAGGTAAAGTGTCCATATTCCAGCGGTCCGCCGAGCACCAGGGCGGCGCCGACCACCGCGACCGAGCCGAGCAGCGTCAGTCGCCGCAGCGACAGAATCCCGCGATTGGGATCATTGAATTGCGTCATCGTTCGTCTCTCCACATCTGATTTGCCCGCCACTTGATGAGGAGATAACGCAGCGTTCCTTACGGCGTGCTGTCGGGCGAATTAAGATTTGCTTGCGGGGAGCTTAATTCGCGGTAAGGCGGGGCGGCTGCTCGGGACATGGCGCGCCACTAGGCGGCACCGCCGCGGCGCGTTATGCTTCTTCCACCTCAAATTGTCTCGGCTGCAACAGGACGGTGACTCATGGACGGCGATCCGCGGGAGATTCCGGTTCAACCGATCCCCTTTGCGTTTGGACTGAAGCGCTTTGCGGAGAGTATCGCCAAAGGACAGGCCAAGGTTGTCGCGATCGGCTCATCGACGACGGCGGGCGAAGGCGATATTGCCGCCTATCCCGGCCGGCTGCTGTCGTTTCTTCAAGGCGAATATCAGCACGCCAACATCATCATGTCCAACAAGGGAATCAGCGGCCAGGAAGCGCCGGCAGAGCTTCAGCGGTTCGATGCCGACGTCATCGCCCAGAAGCCGGATCTCGTGATCTGGCAGGTCGGAACGAATGCCGTCTGGCAACCCGCCGACCAGCATCCGCCTTCCTTTGAAGATACCAAAAAGGCCATCGCCGATGGACTCGTCAAACTGCGCGCGAAGACGCGGGCCGACGTCATCTTGATGGATCTCCAATATGTGCCCGCCGTGCTGACGCCGGCAAAGAAGGACAAGGCGCTCGCCATGGTCGAGGCGATCGGTGATCTCGCGCAGAAGGCCGGCGCCAATGTGTTCCGCCGTTTTGCCTTCATGAAGGGCTTGAATGAGATCGAGCACATCTCGTTCGACCGGCTGGTCGATCCCACGGACAACGACAGGCTTCACGACAGCGAATTGGCCACACAGCGCGTGGCCTGGGCGGTGAAGCTCGCGATCGTCGATGGCGTCAAGAAAGCGCAGGCAGAGGCGGCCGCGAAGACCGGCTAGTGCCCACTTTCCGAAGTCCGCGCTCCATCGCCGCGGACTCCGGAACTGCCTTGAAGCGTCCACATTGCCGGGGGAGAAGCGCCGGGCAATCATCGGTGGGACATGGACCTTCGGGGGACGATGACATCTCGGGCAATCGGCGCAGCGATCGCAGGCCTTCTGCTGCTGGCCGCGCCCGCGATCGCGGCGGAGTCACCGGCAGAGGCGATCTCGAGCTATCGCCTCAAGCACGGCGAGGTCCGCGTCGTGCGCGACTCCACGCTCGACCGCATCGCGCAGGAGCAGGCGCGCGCCATGGCCGCCAAGGACAATTTGAGCCATGAGGTGCTCGGCGCGTTCTCCAGGCGGGTCGCGCCGGCCGGCGCGGGCCGCGCCGCCGAGAACATCGCCTATGGCTATGAGAGTTTCGAGAAGACGCTGGGCCAGTGGATCGATTCTTCCGAGCATCGCAAGAACCTGCTGCTGCACAACGCCTCCAGGGTCGGCATCGCCAGCGCAAAGGATGCGAGCGGCAAGCGTACCTATTGGGCCATGGTGATCGCCGGCGACTACGAGCCGAAGCCGCCAAAGGGCAGAAAAGACCGGGAGCCGCTGGTCGCGGTCAGGCGCGACGTCGCTCCGGCGGCCAAGCCGAAATCCAGCGACTGCCACATCAAGGTGCTCAGCCTCTGCATTTGAGGCGAACTGCTACACCGCATCTGCCGATGTCAGAAGCGCGAATGACCGGGCCGCGATCTTGTACACGCTCTCGAATGCGAACGGCGTCGCGCTGACGCCGTCGGCGACATTGGTGTCCAGCAGCAAGGTCCATTTCGGCCCCGCGCTGGTGTGCGGCAGCTTGAAGTCGACCGCGCCGTCGGAACTGTTCATGATGATGAGCACGCTGTCGTCCTCGCCGTGGCGCGCGACCGCGGTCTTGCGCGCGCGGCCGTCGAGCATCACGCCGAAGCACTTGATCCAGCCGCTGTTCCATTCGTCCTGCGTCATGTCGTGGCCGCCGGCGCTGAGCCAGACGACGTCGCGAATGTCGAGCTGGGCGTCATGCGCGCCGGTGAGGAAGCGGCTGCGGCGCAGGATCGGATAGTCGCGCCGAAGCTGGATCACGCGCTTGGTGAAAGCGAGCAGCTTCTGTTGAGGCTCCGCCATGTTCCAGTCGAACCAGGAGATGTCGCTGTCCTGGCAATAGGCGTTGTTGTTGCCCTGCTGGGTGCGGCCGAATTCGTCGCCGCCGAGCAGCATCGGCGTGCCCTGCGACAGCAGCAAGGTCGCCAGCATGTTGCGCTTCTGCCGCTCGCGCAGCGCCAGCACGTCCTTGTTGTCGGTCGGCCCTTCGACACCGCAATTCCAGGAGCGGTTGCTCGAGCTGCCGTCGCGGTTGTCTTCGCCGTTGGCTTCGTTGTGCTTGTCGTTGTAGCTCGCCCAGTCGTTCAGGGTGAAGCCGTCATGCGCGGTGATGAAATTGAGGCTGGCCCAGCTGCGCCGGCCGTCGCGGTTGAACACGTCGCCGGAGCCGAGCAGCCGCTTCGCCAGTGCTGACGGCGGCGCCTCGGCGCGCCAATAGTCGCGCGCGGTATCGCGAAACTTGTCGTTCCATTCCGCCCAGCCGGGCGGGAAGCCGCCGACCTGGTAGCCGCCGGGTCCGGTATCCCAGGGTTCGGCGATCAGCTTGACCGTCGCGAGCAGCGGATCCTGGTCCATCGCCTTCAGGAAGCCGCTCTGCTCGGTCGAAGCCGTAGACCTCGCGCGCCAGGATGGTGCCGAGATCGAAGCGGAAGCCGTCGATGTGCATGTGTCCGGCCCAGTAGCGCAAGCTATCCATCACCATCTGGATCACGCGCGGATGCGACAGGTTGACGGTGTTTCCGGTGCCGGTGTCGTTGATGTAGTAGCGCTTCCGGTCCGGCAGCAGCCGGTAATAGCTGGCGTTGTCGATGCCCTTGAACGACAGCGTCGGGCCGCGCTCGTTGCCTTCGGCGGTGTGATTGTAGACGACGTCGAGGATCACCTCGAGGCCGGCGCCATGCAGCTTCGCCGTCATTTCCTTGAACTCGCGAAGGCTGTGGGCGACCTCGGCCGCGTAACGCGGGTCCGGCGCGAAGAAGCCGATGGTGTTGTAGCCCCAGTAGTTCGTCAGCTTCTTTTCCAGCAGATTGCTGTCGTTGACGAAGGAGTGCACCGGCAGCAGTTCGACCGAGGTGACGCCGAGCGCCTTCAGATAGTCGATCACCGCGGGCGAGCCGAAGCCGGCATAGGTGCCGCGCAGATGCTCGTCCACGCCGGGATGCTTCCTGGTGAAGCCCTTGACGTGGGTCTCGTAGACGATGGTCTCGTCCCAATGGACGTTCTGCCGCTGCGCCTCCGCCTGCCAGTCGAAATCGGGATCGACCACGACGCATTTGGGCATGAAGGGCGCGCTGTCGCGCTCGTCGAACGTCAGGTCGTCGCCGCTTTCCATCTTGTAGCCGAACAACGCCGGATTCCATGTCAGCGCGCCGGCATGAGCGCGGGCATAGGGATCGAGCAGCAGCTTGTTGGGATTGAAGCGATGCCCGTCGTCGGGCTGATAGGGGCCGTGGACGCGATAGCCGTAGAACGTGCCGGGGCCGACGCCGGAAATGTAGCCGTGGAAAACCTGGTCGGTATATTCCGGCAGTTCGAACCGGTGGGTCTCGCGCTCGCCGTCGAACAGGCAGATTTCCACCTTGGTGGCGTTGGCGGAGAACAGCGCGAAATTGGTGCCCTGGTTGCTTCCTTGGCCGCTCCAATGGGCGCCGAGCGGGTAGGGCAGGCCTTCTTCGATGGCGAAATCGGTCATTTCAATCCCCCAGCCGCGGCGGTACAGCCATCGTCAAACGCTATCATCCATGAAATGTTGCAATTGCGAATGACAATTTGCGATGCTGTTGCCAAGTATTAGAGGCAATTTGGATTCCAGATGTCCGATGAGACGACCGTGAACGGCAAGATCGACAAGCAGGCGCTGCTCGCGAAATACCTCGCCGAGCGCGACAAGCGGCTGCGCGCGGACGGCAATGCGCAGTATCTGCGGCTCGAAGGCCAGCTCTCGCACTACAAGCGCGATCCCTACGCCGAGCCGATCAACCGCGAGGCGCTGTTCGACCACGTCACCTTCGCCTTTGTCGGCGGCGGCATCGCCGGCCTCGTGACCGGCGCGCGGCTGGTCGAGGCCGGCGTGACCGACGTCCGCATTGTCGAGAAGGGCGGCGATTTCGGCGGCACCTGGTACTGGAATCGCTATCCCGGCGCGCAATGCGACACCGCCTCGATGGTCTACATGCCCTTGCTCGAGGAAACCGGGCATATGCCGACGGAGAAATACGCGCACGGCCCCGAAATTCTCGAGCAGTGCCGGCGCATCGGCCGCAAGTTTGGCCTTTACGACAATGCGCTGTTTCAGACCGAGGTGACCGGCCTCGCATGGGACGACAGCGCGAAGTGCTGGGTGATCTCGACCGATCGCGGCGATCGTTTCACCGCGAGCTACATCGGCGTCGGCACCGGTCCGCTGCACGTGCCGAAGCTGCCGGGCATTCCCGGCATCGACAGTTTTGAGGGCCATTCCTTCCACACCAGCCGCTGGGATTACGACTACACCGGCGGCGATGCGGCCGGCGCGCCGATGACGGGGCTTGCCGACAAGCGCGTCGCCATCATCGGCACCGGCGCGACCTCCGTGCAGGCCGTGCCGTATCTGGCGCGCAGCGCGGGCCGGCTTTATGTCGTGCAGCGGACGCCGTCCTCGGTCGACGTGCGCGCCAATGCGCCGATCGATGCCGGATGGTTCGCCGGCATCGCGACGCCGGGCTGGCAACAGCGCTGGTTGAGGAATTTCACCGACAACCAGGCCGGCGGCGGCGCCGACCGAAGACCTGGTGCAGGACGGCTGGACCGACCTGTCGCGGCGCATCCGCGGCAAGTTCAAGCACCTGCCGCGCGAGAAGCTGACGCAGGCCGCGATGCTCGCCGCCTTCGAGGACACCGATTTCGAGAAGATGGAGGAAATCCGCGCGCGCGTGGATTCCAGTCGTCGCGCGACCGCGAGACCGCGCAGCGGCTGAAGGCGTGGTACCGGCAATTGTGCAAGCGGCCGTGCTTTCACGATTCCTACCTGCAGGCCTTCAACAATCCGTCGACCACGCTGGTCGACACCGACGGCAAGGGTGTCGAGCGGATCACCGAGACCGGCTTCGTGGTCGCGGGCGTCGCGTACGAAGTCGATTGCATCATCTACGCGTCGGGCTTCGAGGTCGGCACCGAATTCGAGAGCCGCGCCGGTTTCGATCTGGTCGGCCGCGACGGGCTGAAACTGTCGCAGGCGTGGGGCGAGGGGATGAAGTCGCTGCACGGCACGCATGTGCACGGCTTTCCCAACGCCTTCTTCGTGCAGCCGGCGCAGGGCGCCAACCTGATCTCCAATGTCCCGCACAATCTGACCGAAGCGGCGCTGACCATTGCCGCGATCGTGCGCCATGCGAGCGCGAAGGGCGCGCGCGAGGTGGAGGTGACGCGTGAGGCGCAGCAGGCCTGGGTCGAACTGTTGCTCACCGCGCCGCCCCGCCTGATCGGCTCGCCCGACTGCACGCCCGGCTACTACAACAATGAAGGACAGGCGCCGACATTGGCTTCAAAGCTCAATGTCGGATATCCGGCGGGGCCGAGCGCTTACTTCCGCTATCTCGACGGCTGGCGCAACGCCGGCGATTTCAAGGGGTTGGCGTTCCGGTGATTTATGGCAACCGACCTGGATGATAGAGGAGCGAAGCAAATGTCCCAACCAGCGCGCGATGGTTTCGCACTCATCAAGCCCGGCCAGACCTATGTCGGCAAACAGGGTTTTACCTATGGTGCAGGCGTATCGACAGAGACTGCCGGCGCGCAGAAGGTTTGCATGAATGTGCTGCCGATGCCGCCGGGCGCGGTCGCCAAGGCGCACTATCATGAGGGCATCGAGACCATCGCCTATATGCTCGAGGGCGAATGCGCCGTGTATTATGGCGACGATCTCGAGAAGCGGGTCGAGGTGCACAAGGGCGACACCTGTTTCCTCGGCCCCGACATTCCGCACGCCCCCAGCAACGAAAGCGGCAAGCCGTGCACCTGGATCGTGGTGCACTCGTCCGGCAGCGATCAGGACGGCATCGTGCTGCTGCCGGAGCTCGATGCAAGGCTCAAGGCGCGGATGGGCAAAGCTTCGTAGGGTGGGTTATGGCTCTTGTGCCAACACCTCGACCAGCCGGAAGCGCTCGCACATCAGCGTCATGTCTTCGCTGAACCGTCCGAGCCGGCCGAAATAGCGGCGATGCGCATCACGCCACCAGGCCAGGCTGCGGTCGCCTTCGCCCTCGTCATGCGCGAACGCGGCATCGACCTCGCCGAATTTCCGATAGGTGACCTCGGTGGTTTCGATCACGCAGCGGGGGTTTCCATGACTGTCGAGCACGACCCATTGCTCGCCCGGTGAAGAGGTGTTCGGCTCGTCCTCGGTGCTGCAGGTCGCGGTCTTGACGCCTTTCATCACGAGGTCGAGCAGTTCATCGGCCAGCGCGGGATTGTCGCCGAAAGCGAACCTGCGAAGATGCCGATAGCGCTCGGGGACTGGCTTGGTCATCAGTTCATGGCTCTCGTTTGCGCGCTCACGCCATATATCCGGACACGCCGTCCCACAACAGCTTCACCGCGGTCACCACCAGCAGTCCGTAACAGGCGCGATAGATCTGGCGCTGGTCCAGCGAGCCGTGCAGCCGCCAGCCGAGCCAGACGCCGGCGGGAATCGCGAACAGACAGAACCCCATCAATTCCCATACGCCCGTGGTCGGCCGCACCAGCAACAGCCACGGCACTGCCTTGGTCGCGTTGCCGACGGTGAAGAACAGGCTGGTGGTGCCCGCATAGATCTCCTTGGTCAGGCCGAGCGGCAGCAGATACATCGCAAGCGGCGGTCCGCCCGAATGCGCCACCATGGTGGTGACGCCCGAGGCGAGCCCGGCGCCGATCGCCTTCGGCGTCGAACGCGGCTGAATTGTCGTCTCCGCGCCGGAAAAAAGCCACAGGCCGACAAAGATCAGCGTGGTCACCGCCATCACGATGGAAATCGCGCGGTGGTCGAGGAAACGGAATAGCACATAGCCAAACGCAATGCCGGCCACCAGGCCCGGCAGCAACAACACGAGGTCGGGCTTCGACCAGGTCGAGGGCTTCCAGTAGCGCAGCGCGAACAGATCCATCGCAATGAACAGGGGAGCCAGAAGCCCGCCGGCAGTCACAGGGTCCATCACAAAAGACAGCAAGGGAATGCCGACGATGGAGAAGCCGCCGCCGAACGCGCCTTTCATGAAGCAGATCAGGAACACGCCGGCAAAGGCGACCAGGATCGTCGCAAGCGTCAGGTCGGCCGGGGAGGAAATGGTCATGACAGCCTCCCGCGCTCGGCAGTGGGGGTGAGGCCGTGGACCGCGGCTTCGATCTGGCTCCGTGCGATGCCGATGTCGGACAGCGCGCGGTCGTCGAGCTCGCGCAGCGTGGCGATCGCGCTGCGGCGGACGACATAGCCGGACACGGCGTCCCAGGCGGCGAGGCAAATTCGGGAGAAGGTGGCGGGCCGCTTCGCGATCGCGGGCCGGGCGACGGCTGAAAAGGTTGCAGACATGTCCGCTCTCCATTGCTTGCTCCGGGCAATGAGAGGCCGTCGGCGCAAACCGGGTGGTCGCGCCGGCCGCTCGCTCATGGGCCGCGGAAAACTTCGAATGTCCCGGTACAATCCGGTTGATATGGATATATTGATCCGATATAGTCTCGGTGCAATCGAAACATTGCTCTCGGAGCAATCAGTCCGTGCAATCATGAAATCCGAATATCTGGTCCTGGCCGACACCATCGCGGCGGAAATCGCCGACGGCACGCTCAAGGCAGGCGACCGCCTGCCGCCGCAGCGCAATTTCGCCTGGGAGCGCAAGATCGCCGTCTCGACCGCGAGCCGCGTTTATGCCGAGCTGCTGCGCCGCGGCCTGGTCGTCGGCGAAGTCGGGCGGGGCACCTTCATCTCGGGGGACACCAAGCCCGGCGTGACGGCGCCGAGCGAGCCCAGCGGCGTCCGGATCGATCTCGAGTTCAACTATCCCTTGCGTCCCGACCACACCGCATTGATCGCAAAGAGCCTGGACGGTCTGCAGACAGCCGCCGCGCTCGAAACCGCCTTGCGGCCGGCGACATCGGTGGGAACGGCCGCGATCCGCAGCGTCGCGGCCGCCCACCTGTCGCAGGGCGCGTGGTCGCCTTCGTCAGATCAGCTCGTGTTTACCGGCAACGGACGGCAGAGCATCGCGGCCGCGCTCGCCAGCGTGGTCCCAAGCGGCGGCCGCTGCGGCGTCGAGCCTTTGACCTATCCCTTCATCAAGGGCATCGCCGCGCGGCTCGGGATTTCACTGGTGCCGCTGGCGATGGATGAGCACGGCGTGCGACCCGACTCCGTGCAAAAGGCCCATCGCGAGGGCCATCTTTCGGCGATCTATATCCAGCCCGTGGTCCACAATCCCCTGGGCATGACGATGCCGCCCGCGCGTCGCACGGATCTGTTGCGGATCGTCGAGAAGCTCGACCTTCCCGTCATCGAGGACAACGTCTACGGCTTCCTCGATCATGAGATCGCGCCGCTGGCCGCGCTCGCGCCGGATCGCTGCATCGTCATCGACTCGCTTTCCAAGAAAGTCGCGCCGGGTCTGGCGCTGGGTTTCGTGGTGCCGCCGCGGCGGCTGCGCGAGAGCGTGATGGCCGCGGTGCGCTCGGGCGGATGGACCGCCTCGGGATTTGCCTTCGCGGCCGCGCAGCGGATGATGGGCGACGGCACCGTCGCCGAGCTGTCGCGGCTGAAGCGCATCGAGGCGCGCGCGCGTCAGAAGCTGGCGATCGATCGCCTTGCGGGCTGCGACATCCAGACCAATGGAAAATGCTATCATCTCTGGCTGATGCTGCCGCCGCACTGGCGCTCGCAGACCTTCGTCGCGGCCGCCGCCCGCCGCGACATCGCGCTGACGCCATCGACGACCTTTGCCACCACGCCCGGACACGCGCCGAACGCGGTGCGGCTGGCCTTGGCGGCGCCGACCATGGATCAGCTCGACGACGGCCTGCGCACACTGGCTGCGCTGCTCAGCGCCAGCGAGCACGATTTCGATTCGACGGAATGAGCGCGGTCGCGGGCGTGTCGCGAGGCCGACGGAATGCGGTTACTTGGACGACGCCTCGCCGAAACGGTCGTAGTCGGACACATCGGGCACAATCGTCGTGCTGGTCCGGTAGGCGGAGTTCAGCAGGAGCATGAACAGCGCCCGATTGGCCTGGTATCGCGCACCCGGCCTGCTGGGGTCCGAACCCTGCATCACCACGTTGCCTTCGGCCGTGCAGATGTACCAGCGCCAGGTCCGCCGGCGCTTCCGCACAGTTGCTTCAAAAGTCTGGAATTGCGCCGGCATCGTCCCGAACCAAGCTGCTCCATCGCCCTATGTGTCATTTTTGCCATGGGCCAGGTTCAACGTTTTTGCAAATTATCTTGATTTAACAAATGTTGGCGGGGGTGGTGATGCGCGGCTGCAACACTTAAAGTAGTTGTGATTTTTCGCTACAATCACCAAGAAGATGTTTCAAACTTGAAAGATCAAGGATAGGTGTGCGCTCCACGTGAACGATGATGGCCATGGTCGCGACTAACGTACTATCATTGATTTCAGCCCCTTGAAGCTTTTTGGAAAAGTAGATGACCGCATCACAAAGCCGCATCGCATTGTTCATCGATGGCGCAAACCTTTACTCGACGGCCAAGACCCTCGGATTCGACATCGACTACAAGCGCCTGCTCCGGGAATTCCAGACGCATGGCGAACTGGTGCGGGCCTTCTACTATACCGCCGTCGTCGAAGATCAGGAGTTTTCGTCGATCCGCCCGCTGGTCGATTGGCTCGACTACAACGGCTTCACGGTCGTCACCAAGGCGACCAAGGAATTCGTCGACTCGTCCGGCCGGCGCAAGGTGAAGGGCAACATGGACATCGAGCTCGCCGTCGATGCCATGGAGTTGGCCGAGCATATCGACGAGATGATCCTGTTCTCCGGAGACGGCGATTTCCGCTCGCTGGTCGAGGCGGTGCAGCGCCGCGGCGTCCGGGTCACGGTGGTCTCGAGCATCGCAAGTCACCCGCCGATGGTGGCAGACGAGCTGCGCCGCCAGGCCGATGTTTTCATCGATCTCGTCACCTTGCAGCCGAAGGTGGGGCGCGATCCTTCGGAGCGGGCGGCCCCGCGCGAGGGGCGCCCGTCGAAATTCCGCACCACCACGGTGCCCCAGGGCAACGACACCGATTTCGACAACTGAGCGCGGGGCCCTTGCCCGCGGGAACGCGCGGCTTACTTCAGTGTTGAAGCTAAGCTCGCGGAGGGTCCGATGTCCCGCATGACTGCGCTTGTTCTCGCCGTGCTCGGCAGCCTGGTCCTGCCGGGGTCCGCCTTTGCGCAAGCCCTTCCGCCCGCCGGATCGGCCGGCGCCGGCAATGCCCCGATCAGCGGCGTGCCCTACGGCCCTGCCAATCCCAGAAGCGCGTCCGACCCCAGCGGCATCGGCAATGCGGCGAGCACACCGGCGCTGCGCAGCAACACGCCCACGCCCGTGGTCAACTCGTACCAGACGGCGCCGATCCGCACCGTCACGCCGCCGTCTTCTCTTGGCGGCTCGTCACGGATCACCAGCGCGCATGCCGTTGAGCCGAAAGGCAACGCGCCGTCTCGCCGGCGCGCCCGCCCGGAGGTCTCCCACTTCACCGGCATCTGCCGGGGGTGCTAGGTCGGGCTCGGAAGCGCAGCGGGTTTTCCTATCGTGATGTTTCCGCGATCGCCACGGGGCCTCGCGCCGCGTTCGCGGTCTTGTTTTTTCCGGCTCAAAACGCTCCCGCGAGCGTCAACCTGATCGCCAGCGGCTCGATCGGATGCAGCACGGCATCCATCACGCCGTTCTGGCACACCCCTGCGGGAGCGATCTGGACGGGATAGCAAAGATTGTAAACGCTGTCCGATTTGATCAGCGAGCCGTAGGCATAGGTGATCTGGTTGGTCTTTGCATTGAACAGATTGAGCGCGTCGAGCTGGATGCGCCAACCATTGTCCCAGCGCCAGCCAACGCGGCCGTTGAAAATGCTGACTGGTGGCGAGCGGAAGGCGTTGTCTTCGGTGAGCGGGCTTGAACCGAGATAGCGCCAGCGCAAGCGTGCCGAACGGCCCGGTCTTCTCGCCGAGCGTGATGCCGGCCGAGGCCACCATTGCGGGCGCGTTTGGAATATAATTGCCGGGCGCGTTGCCGATCTGCGATTGCGGGAATCCGGCGAGCGAGGCGTAGAGCGCCGGCCTGGTCGCTGTCGAAACCGACAAAGCGCGCATGCGACCACGCCACATCGGCATCGATGTCGATCCACGATGCCGGCCGATAGCGGTTGGTCCACTCCACGCCAGTAGCGGCGGCTTGGCGCGCTCGCCGCGGTGTCGCCGGCGTCGCCGCTGAAACACGATCTCGGACTCCTGGTGAGCAGTAACACGCTGACCGAAAGCGAGCCCAGGCTCGTCTTGCTTACGCCGGCTTCACGCCCTTGGGTGCGCACCAGCAGCGGCGAGGAGGACAACTTGGTGGTGGGATCGATCGGGTCTTCGGCAATGGTGGCGCCGCGCGCGTCGTTGCTGTGCATACCTTCGCCGGCGCCGACGAAAAACTCCGTCTTGTTGAATGGCCCGAGCGTCATCCGGAATTTCGGACTGCCGATGCCGGCCGAGACCGTGCCTGAATTGTCGGGAGTCGAAGATCGAATTCGACGCGCGCGTGATAATAATCGCCGCGCCAGCCGATCGTGGTGCGCAGCCAGTCGGTCCAGCGCACGGTGTTCTCGACATAGGCGGCGACGCTGCCCTCGCCAACCCGGTCGCTCCTGACATTGGAGAGGAAGCTGCGCTGGAACGTGTCCGATAGCGCGAGATTGATCGTCGTCGTAACGCGTCTGCACCCCGATCGTGGTCTGCATCGGCAAGCCCGCAAACGAGCCGTTCAGGGTGCGCGAGGCATTGCCGCCGGCCATCACGCGGTCGTCGTGCTGATGGAATTGATCGCCGAGCACGGGATCGCTAAGGAAATAGGTGAAGTTATTGAAGAGATCGAGCTGGCTTTTGATCCACCTAGGCGTTGGCCTTCCACGACCCGGCGTCTCGTGCCAGCGTCGCGCCAGCGCAAAGCGATTGGTATTGCCGCCATCACTCGGATCCTCGGCGCCGAAGCGGCCGATCTCGCCCCAGCGTGATCGCGCGCTGCGGCACCTGGTCGGTCGAATTCCATCTGTTCGAATACGCCATGCCGGTGACGGTGAAACCATCGGTCGCAGTGCCCTGCGTATAGCGGACGAGGCCGTTGATCTTGCGCATGTCGTCGGGATTGTCCCATGGCCCGTTATATCTGCCGACTTCGCCGGCAACGAGCAGCGTGCCGTCGCCGGCCTTGGCCGAGTCCATGCCGAAAAGCCGCCGATAGCCGAAGCTGCCGGCGGTCACCAGCGCGATCGCCTTCGGCACGCTGTCGATCAGCCCGATATGGATTGCCGGCCGAGCCGAAATCGCCTTCGTCGGCGAAGTACGGTCCCTTGCGCACCAGCAGCGAATTGACCGTCTCCGGCATCAGCCAGTTCAGATCGGCATAGCCCTGGCCGTGCGCATGCGTGCGCATGTTGACCGGCACGTCGTCGACCGTAGATCACCATGTCGGTGCCGTGAGGGAGTTTATAGCCGCGAGAAATACTGGTTGGCTTTGCCTTCGCCCGAGTGCTGGGTCACGTCAGGCCGGGCTCCGCCTCCAGCATCGCCCGGCCGCGTCACTGGCCGCGCATTCAACTCTTCGCCCTTGAAGCTGGTCTCGCTTGCCATATTCGGCGCTGCGGTGGGTCCTGAGCCGGCATTCGGCGCGCCGGAGCCGACGTTGACACCGGCGTTGCACGCTAGGCGGGAGCGGTGAGCGATGGTCGACGGCTTCTTGCGAGCGGCGCGCTTTGCCGCAGTATGCGGCTTCTGCGAGCGGCTGCACCGTGACCTGTGGCAATGTTCGGGAACCGACTGCGCCAACGCCGTGGGGAGCCCGTCCTGTGCCTGCGAGGAAGCCAATCGCCACGCTCCGATCCGCCGCCCGATGCTAAGAACGCTAGTTTTGCACTCAGTATGATGCCAATAGGAAAACATCATACTCGCACGGGAGTTCACATGAAACGCCTTACCATCACCATCGACTATGACTTCGTCGCCGAGGTCGACGGTTTCATCGCGCAACGCGGTTACGCCAACCGCTCCGAGGCGTTTCGCGATCTCGTGCGCAGCGGCCTGGAGCATTCCGGCGGCGCGACCGCGGGCAACCGTCCCTGCATCGCGACCCTGAGTTATGTCTACGACCATGCCGCGCGCGAATTGCCGAAGCGGCTCACCAAGGATTTCCACGAGCACCACGATCTCGCGCAGGCGACGCTGCACGTCCTTCTCGATCACGACTCCTGTCTCGAGGTGACGGTGCTGAAGGGCCGCGGCAGCGAGGTGAAGGCCTTCGCCGATCACGTCATCGCCGAACGCGGCGTTCGCCACGGCCATGTCGTGATGATGCCGGTCGACGGCGAGCACGGGCATTCGCACGGTGCGCATGCGCATGGTCATCGGAAAGGGCGGAAGTGACCAGGAAGAAATGCCCCATGGTGTGACGGAGTTCGCGGTCGAGGCCCGCACACGCAGGTAGTGCCGATCGTTCGGCTTTACCTGTGGTGACTTGCCGACGTGGTTTTTCTTTTTCAACCCCGGGGGGACGGTTCGCTCAGGACCGCCCTTTCATCAACCTGAATGCTTCCCCGACCTCAGCGGGCGTCATACGTTTCGACTTCGGCGGCAGATGATCGTTGAGGAGCCGCGCTTGCCGAGCCGCGATCTGGTCGCGCTGCTGGCTGTCTGTCTCGGCGTGATACGCGCGCATATCAGCGACAAAGTCATGCGCCGCGTGGAGTGGAATATTAAAGTTCCACCTCACCATTCTCAAGACGCCAATATTCTATTTTAGGTTGCATAATCGCGCCGTTCAGTGGCTTCACAGGCCAGGCCCTATCTTCTATTAGGCCTCGGAATGACTATATTCCCTAGAGACTATATACCTTATTGTGCTCGATCCTGCAAATGCAGGATTGGCCAAAAATCGTCGGGAAAAACGTCAGGAAGTTTCGGCTGCAAAGAGGTATGACGCAAGAACAGCTAGGCTTTGAAGCAGAAATTGACCTGACCTATGTAGGCGGAATTGAACGTGGCCAACGCAATCCGAGTCTTATGGTGATGGCTCGGATTGCTGATGCCCTCTCGACGCAACTCGTGAAATTGCTGAGCGAATAAGACAGCCGTCGCGTCATCTCGGACGCGAAATCGCGCCGCGGGAATGCGAAGTCGTGAGGCGGCCCTTTAGTTCATGACCCGTACGCAAATGGCTGATCCAGGGTGTGCAATTTTGCTCACTCGGCTGCACAGGCCGTGAACGTTAGCGGCACCAACGGCCAACTGAGGCGGCTTCACAAGCAGAGGAAAATGACGAATACGCCGATGATGAAAGCGACCATTACGATTGATGCCGCTCTGAGAAAGGCCTTCTTTTCGGGCGGTGCGTCGCTGCTCCAATATCCAAATAATCTCACGACGCGCTCCCTCAACTGACGCGGCCTTACTTCTCTGCAATCGGTGATCGCAACGTATCGTGATCAATCACTTTGCCGTCCATATCGCGGATTGATACCGCTTCTTTCCCAGACTTAATCATTGGTCAAATATCATGAGTGCGGTCACCGCCGTAGAGGCGATAACTGTAAGTAGACCGACTCGGACTTGGTACGGCATGGCTGTGATGCTGGGACTACGCGCTTCTTGCGCGCTGGAGTCCAACCAATTCGTATTTCTACTTTGGCGGCTGCAGGCCGGGAGAGTTGGCCCAGTCCTCCAGATGCAACGCGGTGTCCGCTTGGCGTGCGCGCCTCAGCAGATCGTCCTTCTCCGGACCTGGCGGGAGCATCAAGGCCTTCTCGCGCAAGTCCTGCGAGAACATGGCGAGACGTTCTTGCGCGGTGTGTCCTGTGTGAAACGGCGGCGCTTCATGACACGGCCTCCTACTTACGGGTCCTATACCGTAGGGTTTGAAGTTCCCGATCCTAATATGCCGTCGCGCGCGAGTCAGTTCCGGAATCCACAAAATTCAAAGGAAGCCACTGCGATTTTCAAACTAGGCCGCTAGCGTCGGAAACAGGCCAGTACTCCCGACCCCTGGTGCTGGCCCCTTTATGCACTGCAACATGCGGAAAGGGGCCAATGGCCCGTTTCCGAGTCTGGGCGCGCTCTCGCAGATTTGAATTAGGCCACCCGTTTAGGCTTCCCTGGAATGTCCTCTGCGGTTTCCGAGACGGGATCGGGGCCGGACTGTGTCATACCGTCGGGGCGAACGAATAGCTCGGTGTAAGGATCGATCGTCAGTCGGTCGAACAGGGCTTGTAGTTCGGGCCGAAGGCCGTCACCGCAAAGGCCGGCGATCGAGTGAAACTTGCGCATGTCGTGCTCCCGTGTCTTTCAGACACGGTAGAAGCTCGGTCCGCGGCTACCACCCGGTTTCCGAATGGGCGCGCTCGCGACACGAGAGCTGTTGCGCAGCGACAGGATGGTAAAACGGCCAAAAACACGCCGCCTGTTTTGCCCGACGAGTCAAGCGCACGGCACGAAAACATTTTACTTTCGGAAATACAGCATTTATGATTTAACGAAGCCATCCCGCGCCTCACAGGAGGGGCGTTTCGCGATCGCCACGACACGCGGCGCGGGTTGCGATGGACGCGTTGGGCCGCAAGGCGTGCGGCGCGGTGCGTACGGTCAAGCCGTGTGGTCCTGATCCCCCGACGCTGGGATCAACCCCCGGGTCAAGAGCCCGGGGGATGGTGGCTAAAACGCCCGGACACCAGGGAGAGCGCGGAGTAAGCCGTAAAGCCATTGCGCAGGGAGTGCCGTGCGATTTCGGCCCTGCCTGACGACTTGTGGGCATTCTTCCTTTTCAGCCCACGAGGATTGCGGGTGCGGTTGAGCGCCCGGCATTCCCTGCGCCCTCTTTTCGGAGAGGGACATTGAACTTCAAGGCTCGGACGCAAATCGCGCCGCGGGAACGCCTTTCGTGCCTTCTCCACCGTCAGTGCGCTGCAGCAGCCGTCCAGCTTCTCGTGTTGCGTGAATCGGCGTAGTGTTTCTGCAGGGGAGGGATACGCCGCAACCACTGGTCTCCCGCCCGACGTCCAGGCGATACTTCGTCCAACGAAAACAAATCTCCGCGCGGCTCAAGGCCACGCGTCCCCAGGGGAGGTTGGCATGCACGACATCGTCATTCGTGGCGGCTCGATCGTGGACGGCACCGGCAAGTCAGCCTTTTCCGGCGATGTCGCCATTGCCGACGGCAAGATCGCGGCGGTCGGCGGCAAGCAGGGACCGGGCAAGCGCGAGATCGATGCCAATGGGCTGATGGTGACGCCCGGCTGGGTCGACGTTCACACCCATTACGATGGCCAGGCGATGTGGGATCCGCTGCTGGCGCCCTCATGCTGGCATGGCGTGACCACCGTGCTGTTCGGCAATTGCGGCGTCGGCTTCGCGCCGGTGAAGAAGCATCATCGCCAGGGCCTGATGGATTTGATGGAGGGGGTCGAGGAGATTCCCAACCCCGTGCTGGCGGCCGGACTGACCTGGGAGTGGGAGACCTTCCCCGAGTTCATGGACGCGCTGGATAGGCGCGAGCGCGTCATCGACGTCGCGGCGCAAGCCGCGCATCTGCCGATGCGCGTCTACGTGATGGGCGATCGCGCCGTGCGCCGGGAGAAAGCCACCGCCGACGACATCGCCGAGATGCGGAAAATCACCCTCGAAGCGCTGCGGTCTGGTGCGTTCGGCTTCACCACCTCGCGCACGGATTCGCACAAGACGCCCGACGGCGAGCTGGTGGCCTCGCGCGACGCCGACGATCACGAACTGCTCGGCATCGGCTCCGCGCTGGGCGAGCTCGGCAGCGGCACGTTCGGCATGAACAGCGACTTCGACGACGAGGATTATGAGCTGCGCTGGATGCGCAAGCAGGCCAAGGAAACCGGCCGTCCGGTCTGGTTCCTGCTGACCGATCGCTTCGAGGATCCGCAGCGCTGGCGGCGCCTGATGAAAGCGGTGCACGCGGCGCGCGCCGACGGCTTGCCGCTCACGGCGCAGATCGCCGGCCGGCCGATCGGCGTGATGATGGGCATCGGCACCGCGCTCAATCCGTTCACGGTGCGGCCGACCTACAAGATGCTCGAACACCTTCCCATCGAAGAGCAGCGCAGGCGGCTGCTCGATCCGGAGCTGCGGCGGAAAATCCTCGACGAGAAGCCGTCCGAGACCGAGGTCGCGAAACTCTCCCAGTTCCGCCAGCTCGTCACCAGCCGCTGGGACAAGTTCTTCACCATGGACGACCCGCCGGATTACGAGCCGGGTCCGGAAAAGAGCGTCGCTGCGATCGCGGCGCGCACCAACCATACGCCCGATGAAATCGCCTACGACTACATCGTCGAGCAGAACCAGTATCTGTTCTTCCCGGTGGTGAATTACGTGACCGGCGACCATGAGCCGATCCACCAGATGCTTAAAGACCCCGCTTGCCTGCTCGGCCTGAGCGACGGCGGCGCGCACTGCACCTCGATCGTGGATTCCGGCCTGCCGAGCTTCATGCTGGCGCATTGGGGCCGCGACCGCCACCGCGGGCCGCGTCTGCCGCTGGAGCAGCTGGTGAAGCGGCAAACCAGCGAGACCGCCGACTTCTTCGGGATGTCCGACCGCGGCCGGCTGACGCCGGGGATGCGCGCCGACGTCAACCTCATCGACTTCGAGCGGCTGCAGCTGCACAAGCCGGAGCTGGTGCACGACATGCCGGCGGGCGGCCGGCGCTTCGTGCAGCGGGTCAATGGCTATGAAGCGACGATCGCGGCCGGCATTCCCATCTTCGAGCGCGGCGAGCATACCGGCGCGATGCCGGGACGCCTGGTGCGCGCCAAGCACAACGGTCGTCACTAGCGCTGGCGCGGAAAGCTTGAGCGTCCGCGCGACGGCCAACGCGATCGAACCTGCTTGCCCGGTCTCAGAGTGCGGCATAACATGCGGTTTTCCGCAGCGCTCGCGCGTCACACGGCCGGAAGCGGCGCTGCTGCGTGATGGGTATTTCAATGTATGCCTTCATTGTGAGCTCCGCCAAATTCCTGGTGTTCTTCGCGATCTGGTTGTCCTTCCTGGTGGCATTCATCGCCTACACGAAGACCGCCGTCGGCCGGTTCTGGCCGCAATTCGTCCAGGTCGGGACGTTTGTCGACATCAACGACGGCAGCAAGGACCTCAGTCCGGTCCTGGTCAGCCGTGCGGCCGAGCTCAGCCGCCCGGTCTCGCTCGACGCCCTGTTCGAAGTGAAGGTGCCGCCGATCACCAGAAATTTCGGCGCCAAGGACGATCTCAAATTTCTCGATGACGTGAAGCTCAGCCTGCAGGGCGTCGACGTTCCCTCGATCATTCGCGCGGCCCTCAACGCGCTTCCGGACGACCACTACACGATTACGGCGAAGGCCGGGAATGCGGGCGCGGCGGGGCCGGTCCTCAACATGGAATTCATGTCGCCGTCCGGCGATCGCAAATCGTGGCTTTTGCACGCCGAAAGCCCGCCCCCCGGTGCCGCTGCGCCGTCGGCCGCCGCGACGACGAGCCAGGTGATCGATCGCGCGATCTACACCATCTGGTATCACATGTATTACGACCCGAAGGGGCTCAGGTGGCGAAAGGACCTCGAGGCCAACTTCACCAGCGCGCGCACGCTCGAGGCCTATTATGGCGGGCAGCAGCGGCTGGCTTCCTACCAGCGCTCATTTCAGGCAGGCGACCTCGACGGGGCGGAAAAAGAGTTTCGATTGCTGAGCTCGGAGATGCCGCAATTCGTGCCTGGCTGGATGTTCCTCGGAATCGCATTGCTGGAAAACCGGCGCGAGCGGGACGCCATCCGCGCGTTCGATCGCGTGCAACAATTGCTGGCCCCGGCCCCGGGTGGCGCGTTGGCGGCCGCAGCAACGGCGACCGATCGGCAAACAGCGCTGCAGGCGCGCCTGTTTACGGCCAAGGCCCTGTTCCAGATGTACGACTGGGCAGACAATCACGCGGCCTTGCGCATGCTCGAGGGCATGCTTGGCGACATCCCGTCGGCGCGTCCCGATGGCATGACCCGGCAGGCTTTCTATGATCTCAGCAAAATCCGCTTCAGCGTGCTTTACCAGACCGCCAACACCATCGGTCACGACTTGATCCTGTTGAATGAGGCGAATTTCGTCGACGCGTTGACCGGGCCGTCGGCTGCCGCGGCGCAAGCGTCCGCTCCGGCATCGATCAGCCTGGCGGTCGAGCGTCAGACCGTGCTGCGGGATCACGAGAATGCCGTCCGAAACACGACCGATCCCGTGCAACTCGCGGCAGCGAAGGCGCTGCGCCGTGCGGATTTTGCGGAGCAGATGAAAGTCATTTTCGACAAGCAGCAGGCGCTGATCGCCGAGGCCGAAAAGGCGCTCTCCGACATCAGCGCGTTCGTCAATGATGACACGGTGCCGGCCGCCGAACAGTTGAACAAGGAGGAGTGGGAGCATACCCGCGCAGGGCTCACCGGCGATCTGCGGAATGCCGACGGTTACGCGCGATTTAGATACGCCTTGCGGCACGAGCCCGACGATGGACGGTTCAGGGAACAGTGCAAGGCAGCACTTGCCAGCCTTGTCGAAGCCCAGACCGCGCGGCCGAACGAATATACCATCCTGCAGAACCTGGGCGTGATCTACGGCGATCCCCGGTATGACCCCGACGGCAAGGAGTTGGATACAGCCCAGGCGCTGTTCGAGCGTTCGCTCCAGCTCAAGGAGCGCGATTATTACGGCCATCAGAAGCTGGCGACACTGGCGATCCGTCAGGCGTATGAACGGGGCGTCGAATTCTACGGCCTCGAGGCGATCAAGACTGCGATCACTCATGCGGAACGGGCGCGCGAGCTTCGACCGGGCCAAGGCACGATCATGGCGCTGCTTGCCCAGTTGTACACCCTCAAATGGAGCAAGGGATCCGAGCAGCAGGACACGGCTCCGCTGATCGAGGCGTCGCTGGCGCTGGCGGGAAAGGGCGAACCCGCCTCTTCATTGCATTTGCGGACCGCCCAGCTGCAATGGCAGCTGGCGCGGCTTCGCGCATCGACCGGCGGCGACTTCGACAAGGCAAAGACCGCACTTCTCGCCACGCTGCAACTCGCGCAGACGGACGCGGCCGGCGATCCCGGCTGGGAAGCCCGCGACCTGCTTGCGCGAACCACGAGCCTGAGTGCCAGGCTGCAGAACCTCGGAGCCGAGGATCGCGCGACGCCGCGCTGGGCGAACTAGCGCATGATCCCGGAAAAATGTGCAGCGATTTTCCCTCGCGACAAACGCGTAACGTTTGCGCGGAGATCATGCGAAAATAAAACGCGTCCAGGCGGGCTTTGCGGACCTCGAGTCCGCAAAGCCGCCCGGTTCGACGCGCGCGGCACGCCTCACGCGTTGCCGTAGTTCACCTCGTGCGCGATGTCCTTGTTGGTCTGGTCGGGCAGCAGCAAGGCCGCGCAGATGCTGATCGCCGCGCAGACGCAGACATAGACGCCGATCGGGACCGCCGATTTGTAGGTCGAAAACAGCCAGGTCGAGACGAACGGCGCCGGTCCGCCGGCGATGATCGAGGCGAGCTGATAGCCGATCGAGGCGCCGCTGTAGCGCAGCCGCGGCGTGAACGCTTCCGCGATCAGCGCCGCTTCCGGCCCGTACATCACCATGACCGGAATGAAGGACACCGCCACCGCGATGAAGATCAGCGTCGGGTCCCTGGTGTCGAGCATCGCGAAATAGACGAAGGTGAAGGCGGCAACGAACAGGCAGCCGCCGATAAAGACTTTCCTGCGGCCGATCTTGTCGGACAGCAGGCCGGCAAGCGGGGCCGTGATGAAACCGAGGAAGGTCATCGCGACCAGGCCCGACAGCAGCAAATCGCGTGAGGCGCCCACCACCAGCGTGCCGTAGGTCAGCACGAAGGCGTTGAAGATGTAGCCGGGGGTCTGCTCGGCCATCCGCAGCAGCGCGGACAGGATCACTTCGCGCGGCTGGCGCTTCAGCACTTCGAGGATCGGCGCGCGCTCGATCTTGTTCTCGGCGACGAGCCGCTGGAACACCGGCGTCTCGAGGATGCCGAGGCGGATCCACAGCCCGATCGCCACCATGATGATGCTCATCAGGAACGGGATGCGCCAGCCCCAGGTCAGGAACTGATCGCCCGAGTACCAGCTGAAGAACAGCACCGCGACGTTGGCGAGGAACAGTCCGGCGGGCGCGCCGAATTGCGGCCAGGAGGTCATGAAGCCGCGGTTCTTGTTGGTCCGGCACCATTCCATGGCGAGCAGAACCGAGCCGCCCCATTCGCCGCCGACGCCGATGCCCTGGATCAGGCGCAGGAAGGTGAGGATCACCGCGCCCCAGATTCCGATCTTGTCATAGCCCGGCACGAGGCCGACCGCGGCGGTCGCAATCCCCGTCATCAGCAGGGTGACGATCAGCGTCGCCTTGCGGCCGATGCGGTCGCCGTAATGGCCGAAGATCAAGGCGCCGATCGGCCGCGCCACGAAGCCGACGAAGTACACGCCGAACGCCTGCAGCGTGCCGATCCAGGGGTCGGAGCCGGGAAAGTAAACCTTGTTGAAGACGAGGCCGGTCACCGTGCTGTAAATGAGAAAGTCATACCATTCGATGGTGGTCCCCACCGTGCTCGCGATCACCGCGCGGCGTAGCGCCACCTGATGATCGGCCTCCGACATTGGACCATTGGCGATTGCAGTCGCAGTCATGGCGATTCCTCCTCACCTGGATTTCGATGGCATTCCCCGTACGTGCTGGTTGTTTTTGAGTTTGTGCGGCACCCCGGCGCGTCGGCGGGGATGCGACGCGATCATGAACCAACTTGCGCCGCCCGGCCAGACCTTTGGTGCGCGACTTTCGGGGTGGTTGCGGATGTGGCCGGAAAGGCGTGCACGGGAAAAATCGGCGGATTCATCTTGCGACCGCGCAAGCGTTGCGCTTAGATTTGCGCTGGGTTTCGGGGGAAATCCGGCATTTTATTTTTTGAACTGGCGGCGCTTTCCCGGCGCCGGTCGGCGGATTGTTTATGAGGAATTTGGGGGACTGGTCGCCATCCGGCGGCGGGCTTGCGAAATTCTGGGTTCTGTTGCTGCCGTTTTTGTATCTGGCGGCGACGCTGATCTATTCGGCCTGCATGGCGCCCTGGGGACGTCAGGTCGATCCCGAATCCGCCTATGCCATGAATGGCATCATCGCGGCGGCCGGCTACGGATCGATGAAGTTCGATCATCCGGGCACCACGACGACGCTGCTGGTCGAGATCATCGTCAGGCTATGGGCGTTGGTCGCGCGGCCCGACGATATCGTTGCGTTCAGCTTCAAGAATTACGACGCGATCATTTACGCCGCGCGCACCTGCGAGGCATTGATCCTGTTCGGCGCGCTGCTGGCCGGCGGCCTCATCGTCGCGAAGGCGACCCGGAGCGTCATCGCGGCCATGGTGTTCCAGGTCGGGCCGTTCGTGCATTTCGACACCTTCCATATCGATATGCTGTTGATCCCGGAAAGTCTGATGGTGTCGTGCGCAATCTTCGGCATGGCGCTGGTCATCAAGGCCGCGCTCGATGACCGGCCTCCGACGGTTCGGCTGGGCGTGGCGGCCGGCCTGATCTTCGCGCTCGGGTTTTCGTCGAAATACCTTTATCTCCCGCTCGCCATTCTCGGCGTCAGCCTGCTGCGAAATCCGCGGGCCTTCACGGCGGCGTGTATCGCAGGGGCGGTCGGGTTCACCGCGTTCAACCTCATCTTCAATCCCGCTGTCTTCACGCGCGGCTTCGGCTGGATGTACACGGTCGCGACACATAAGGGCGTTTACGGCGCGGGCGAGCGGGGCTTCATCGACATGAGCGTGTTCTGGCCAAACATGGCTGACCTCATCGCCGCTGCCCCGCTGGTGTTCACGATCTTCGTCGTTGCGGCGCTCGCGTCGCTGGCGCAGATGATCAGGACGCGAAGTTGGTCCGATCCCGTCAGCCTGACCCTTCTTGCGGCTTTCCTTGCCTTCGCGCTTCAGCTTGTCGCGACGTCGAAGCATTTCGCCTATCATTACATGATGGCGTCGTGGGTTCTCGTTGGCGGCATTCTCGTTCTCGTTGCCTTGCAGGTGCGGCGGCTGGTTCCGGCGCTGTCGCCTGCGGCGATTGCCACGGTCGTTGCCGCCATCTGTGTGACGCTGATCGGCCAGACGCTTTATGAAACCCGACGGCAGGCGATCGAATGGATGGCGCTCGACAACGTCGGCGCGCGCCTTTCCGTGGCGGTGGCCCAGGCCGGGCCGGCCTGCGCCAACGTGTCGGGCCCGTTCGTGCGCGCGCCTGAGGACGAGATGAACCATGGCTGGTACATGACCATCGCGGGGTGGGGCACCCAGGAGCAGAAGGAGCGGTTCTCGGATTCATACGCCCGCGTTTTCAACGCGCCTCTGCTCGACCATAACGCCGGCATGAACATCATGACCAAGGACTTTCGCCGTTACACCTATAAACAGCTCGCCGCCGAATATCCCTGTATCGTCGTCAGAACCGATGTTCCTCTCAACAGTGAAAATTCGCTCGACCTTTTCCAGTTCAATCCCGATCAATGCGTGATCGAAGGAATCTACGTGACGACCGTGGGAATTGCCTGCCGGGGGATTTCCGCTGCTTTCGGCGACGTCCGGTCCGCCGCATTGCAGTGATGGCTCGGCGAGCTCCGCATAGCGGTTTCTGACCGCGTGGCGCGCTTCTGGCCACACTGGTTTGTAACATGGTGTATCGTTCTGCTGGCCCGACATGGAAAATTTCAGAACGGCCATACGCGGACATTCGCGAGATACATTGGACACTTGCAGTGATGCTTCTCTTCCTTTTGAGAAAGCGATGTCGATGGACCCGGACAAGGACAGGCTCTGGAGGACAGCCCTATGAGGGTTTCCTCACTCTTCATTGCGAGTCTCATGTGCGGCCTAAGCGGCCCGGCCTTCCTCGTCGGGGCGGCCGCAGAGTCGATCGAAAACCAATGCCGTATGGCTGTGCGGGCCGAAATGATGGGTCCCGATTGCCGGGTGATCAACCCCAAGACGAGCAGTGGTGCTTATCAAGGAGGAGACCCATGCTACATCCTGGGCGACGCCAAGATGACTTATTATATCGAGAGAGTTATGGAGTGTGTGAAGCGCGGCAGTCCCAGGAAGCGATAAGTGAGCCGGCCCGCAAAAGGCGTAACCCCGGAATGGCACGCCAGGCCGTTCGTTGACCATATCGGTGTCGCGGCGCGACGCGTTTGCCAAATTTCAGGGGAGGGAAAGCGAAGGTTTGATCGGCTCGTGAAGGGTTGAGCCAACCGTAACCACGGATTGCTATCTGGAAGCATCCCGTCTCGCTTGGCGGCAAAATCCCCGATGTCCGCTACTTGGCACACTTAGCGGACGTGGCGACCTCAGTCCGTGATGTCCGTTCCTGGGGGTAGAGCGGACGCGGTCTGGCTGCTGGCCGATATCGCCTTCTGACCTTAGCTGACCTGAACCGAGTGACGCATCGATCAGTTTCCCCCAGCGTTCTCCGTCATTTCTCGTAGCAATGGTATCTAGAGAAGCTCCGGGACCACCCAAAGGGCTGGCTCGCCGCGCGCGACTCTCTGGACATTGTCAAAGCCGTTGCGCAGCCGCGTAATATTACTCTCGAACGTCGGTCCGGCGAGATGCGCCGTGAGGACTACATTGTCGAGCTTGAGCAGCGGGTTGTGGACCGGCGTTGGCTCCTCGTCGAATACGTCGAGGCCGGCGCCGAACAGATCGCCAGCACTCAAAGCAGCTGTCATCGCCTGCTCGTCGATTACGGGTCCACGCGAGGTGTTTACGATGATCGCAGACTTCTTCATCAACGCGAGTTCCCCGGCGCCAATCAGGTGGCGTGTCGAGTCGTTCAGAGGTACATGCAGCGAGAGAATGTCAGAATGGCGCAGGATTTCGGGCAAAAGGCGGAAGCGCACGCCAAGCGTGTCTTCCTGATCTTCCTTCAATCGTGCAATGTCGTAGTAGTGCACAGTCATGCCGAAGGCCTGCGCCAGGCGCGCCACCTTCTTTCCGATAGTGCCGAGCCCCACGATGCCCAAGACTTTGCTGCGCAGTTCATGGACGGTCGGCGGAGCATTTCCGTGCCAGCGGCCCGCTGTGACGTTGGCATGCTGCCTGATGAGCCGCCGCGAAACCGAGAGCATCAAGAGCAGCGCGTGCTCTGAAACGGCGACGGAATTGGCGCCGCCGTTGTTACACAACGGAATTTTGCTCCGGCGGGCCGCGACGAGATCGGCCTGATCGTAGCCGGCAGACAAACATTGCACGAGCCTCAGATGGGGCGCGGCCTTATAGAGCTGCTCCGACACCATCTGTTGTACGAAACCCACAAGATAGTGCGCGCCAGGCAGTGCCGAAATGGCCTCCGGAGAATTGGAGGGAGCCTTTATGATCTCGAAGCCTTTCGGCGCGAGGTCGTCGACCATCGCCAGACAGTCCTTCGGACCCACCACTAGAATACGCTCGACCATCATAAGCCCTCCGGAGCAACACGATAACCTCACATTTCTATTACACCGCCGAGCCGACGCAGCCCACCACCGGCCGATCATGTTTGAGCATAGGCCCATGTCGACAATTGGTAATTCCCCTCTCGACAACCGGCGTCCTCGATGGTGTCGTTGGCGCAGTCGCGGCGGAAAGGATCGGAGGACTTGCTGCTATGGACCAACGCACCGTCGATTTCATCATCGTTGGCGCTGGATCGGCGGGCGCGGCGCTCGCCAACCGCCTCACAGAGAACGGCCGCTTTCGCGTTCTGCTGCTGGAGGCAGGAGGCAAGACGCATCGGCTGTCGCAAGTACCGATCAGCTTCGCGAGCTTCATCAATCGCCCCGGCGTGAATTGGCTGTACGCCTCTGAACCCGAGGACAATACGGGAGGGCGAGCAATCCCCGTCCCACGCGGGCGCATGCTCGGTGGCTCGAGCGCCATCAACGGGATGGTATGGGTCCGCGGGCAGCGGCAGGACTACGATCATTGGGCACAGCTCGGCAACCGTGGCTGGAGCTACCAGGACGTGCTGCCGATCTTCAGGAGCATGGAAAGCTACGCCGGCGGTGCCAATGAGATTCGGGGGCGTGTGGGGCCTCTGAAGATCACCGACAGCGACGAGAGCGGTCGCCTCTATGATAGCTTCTTCGCCGCCGCCGAATCCATCGGGATCAAGCGAACGCACGACTACAACGGCCTCGATCAGGACGGCATCGCCATGACGCAGGCCTCGATCAGTGGCGGCCGGCGCATGAGCACAGCGGAGTGCTATCTCGACCCGGCGCGAAAAAGAGCAAACCTCACCGTCGAAACGGATGCGATGGTGGAAAGTCTGGCGTTCGAAGGCCGTCGCTGCACAGGTGTGCGATACTCCAGCCGCAGCTCAATACGCGAGGCCCGTGCTGCACGCGAAGTCATCGTCGCGGCCGGCTCGATCGCATCACCGCAACTGCTGGAGCTTTCCGGCATCGGCCAGGGGCCGCGCCTCAAGGGCCTCGGCATCGAGGTTCGCCACGATCTGCCAGGCGTGGGCGAGAACCTGCGGGACCACTGGGCGCCGCGGATGAAATGGCGCGTC
This sequence comes from uncultured Alphaproteobacteria bacterium, assembly GCA_963795365.1. Taxonomy (GTDB): domain Bacteria; phylum Pseudomonadota; class Alphaproteobacteria; order Rhizobiales; family Xanthobacteraceae; genus Bradyrhizobium. Next base: position 291,410 of record CAWCHW010000009.1, on the reverse strand, counting down.
GGACGGCATGGGGTCACCTTCAACGAGCGCGCACGCGGCTATGGGGCGCTGTGGCACGGGCTACTCTACATGACGACGCGAAAAGGGTTCCTGAGCCACCCGGCGTCTCCGATGCGTGCCTTCTTCAGGACGCGCGAAGGCCTCGACAGCCCGGACGCCATGTTCACGATGCAGCCCTTCCTGTCGACGCCGAACGTGAAGCTGGCTAAGGAGTCCGGAATGACCATGATCACGCATCAGCTGCGCCCTGAAAGCAAGGGCAGCGTGCATATCAACGCGCCGGATCCGCGCAAACACCCGTCGATCCGCTTCAACTTTCTGGCAGAGCGCGTTGACCGCGATTGTGTGCTCGCAAGTATGCGGATCGTCCGGCGGCTGGTCGCTGCGCCGGACCTGGCCTGGCTCGGGGCCGAGGAGCTTGCGCCGGGTCCGGGGGTGCATTCGGACGAAGAGTTGCTCGATTTCGTCACGCGCACAGCGGAGACGACCTATCATCCGGTCGGAACGTGCAGAATGGGCAGTGACCCGCTTGCCGTCGTCGATGATCAGCTACGTGTCCACGGGATCGCTGGCCTGCGCGTTGCCGACGCCTCGATCATGCCGACTTTGACGTCCGGCAACACGAATGCACCGTCGATCATGATCGGCGAGAAGGCTGCGCGCATGGCCTTGGAGGCGGTATCGTAGTGGCTCGCCGCGGCGATAGACGAAATCAGCGCCGCCCTCACACACGCTCAACGTCCTGCTCAGGCGAAAAAGTCTTGGTCGCTCCAAATGGAGCGGTCTGATCTTCCACGGGCTATCAGCCGAATGTCTCCTCTTGGCACTTAGCGGACTCGTCGCGCCTAAATGCCAAGTCCGCTTCCCGCACTGAACCGGACATCGCCTCCATCCGGATGTGGTCGCGCCTGCGATTTGATCGAAGTGTTTGCGGTCGCGGCACGACGGGCAAAACACTTGCCGATTTACAGAAATGCGATGTCAACCCGACCTCACAAAATATTTATGTTTCCGAAATTCAGAACGCATGCTTTAAATCGTCCGTCCCGCGCTCGCTACGGAGGGCGTTTCGCGATCGTCACGACACGTGGCGCGGGATGCGATGGACGTATTGGGGTCGCAAGACGTGCGAGATCGATGCGTACGGTCAAGCCGTGTGGTACGAGTGCCGCCGAGTCTGCGGCGCGTTTGGCAAATTTCAGAGGAAAGCGAAGGTTTGATCGGCTCGTGAAGGGTTGAGCCAACCGTAACCACGGATTGCTATCTGGAAGCCGGGATGCATGCGGTGGCAAGCCAAAGCGGCTGAAAAGGCCACCGGGTGACCGCGTTTCGCGAATTCAACCTTTCGGTTGATGTCGCCCTTTCCGAAAGTCTGCCAGACTGCTATCGGGTTAGGTGCCGCGCTCCGATCCTTTTCGGTTCGAAGCGTCGCTGTGGGATTCAATCATCGAAAAATACATTGATACATCGCTTTGGCCGCTTTCGAACTTCCAAACACGGAAGCAACCGGGCCATGGCCGAAGCCGCGCTTTTTGGATCCTTGACGACACCCGACCAAGAAAACGATTGGTGCAGATATTACATCGCAGAACGCCCGCGTGGGGCGATCGGGCGAAACTCTTCGATTACGTTGCTCAATTCATGATGGCGCGACCGAGCACGCCAAAGTGACAAAGGCCGGAAAGCTTCTAATCCCGCTGGTTCAGGCAAGGCGCTTGACCTTGCATTATGGAGAATTCCATGTCCGCCATTGATCTTGTCAGTGCTTCCACGACCGGGAATGCCGGAAACGGGACCAGCGTTTTGGATGACGCCAATTCGCACAGGCCAGAGTAGTGATAGTCACGTCCTGTCCGCGGACGGCCGCTTTGTGGTGTTTACCAGCAGCGCTTCGGACCTTGTGGCCGGTGACACCAACGGCGCGACCGATGTCTTCGTTCGCGATCTGTCGACCGGCACGACGCAGCTCGTGTCGGTTGGCAACTCCGGCGCGCAAGGTGACGCCGGCAGCTTCAATCCTTCCATTTCGGCTGATGGACGCTACGTGGCGTTCGCGAGCTCGGCGGACAACCTCGTTAGCGGCGATACCAATGGCGTCTCGGACGTGTTCGTTCGCGATCTCGTGAACCACACGACGACCCTGGTGTCCGTCGACAACGGGCAGGGGCCCACCCCGGTACAGGGCGACGGGGCGAGTTTCGATCCTTCGATTTCAGCCGACGGGACGAAAGTAGCGTTCACGAGTGACGCCAGCAATCTTTCATCAACTCCCCTTCATAATCCCGTGATTGCGAATTCCAATGTGTTCGTGCGCGACCTGACGAATCAAACAATCCGGTTGGTCTCCACTGACTGGACCGGGGCGATTGCGTGCGGACAACAACAGTTCCAACCCCGTCATATCAGCGGACGGAAACGCAGTCGCATTCGTCAGCCATGCCGACGATATGACAAAGCCAGCCGCCCTCGGGGGCCCCACCCCCGTGACGACGAACACTGACAACGTGTATTTGGTACGCCTTTCTCCCATACCTGACATCGCTCCCGAACTTATCTCAGTCAACGACACTGGAACTGATGCGGGAAATTCCGACAGCTTCGCTCCGACAATTTCAGCCGACGGTCGTTATGTCGCCTTCGCAAGCGTTGCCTCAGACCTCGTACTCGAACCACCGCCGCCACCGTTCCCAGGTGAAAATATATATCTGCGCGACACGCTATTCTCCTTCGTCGGAAACGACGACACGCGTTTCCAACGCAACTGACGGTCGTCTCCCAGTCTTCGACGCCCGAACATCCTTCGATCTCGGCCGACGGGCGATTTGTGGTGTTCGAAAGTGACGCCGATAATCTGGTAACGGGCGATCCAGTCGGACGCGATCGAAAAACTATATGTGATAGATTTGTCCACGGGTACGACCACGTTGGTCTCGACGCCCACGACGGGGCCGTCGAATTCAGACGTATCGGACCCTGTAATCTCGGGCGACGGCCGGGTCGTCGCCTTCATGTCTGCGGCGAATGATTTCGGCTTCACGGATTCGAACAATGCACTGGATGTGTTCGCAGTCACGCTCCCGGTAGCGAATGACGCACCGGTGGCAACGACCCCCGTCGCTCACTATGCGGCGACCGAACAGACGAATCTTTCCCTCAAGAACACCGGCATGTCGGTCAGCGACGCCGACGCCAATGGCGCCAGCGAGACCGTGACGCTGTCGGCCAGCGAAGGCACCTTGACGTTGGTCGCCGGGACCAGCGGCGCGGTCATCGACAGCGGCAACGGCACCGGTTCGGTGACGTTCCATGGGACGATTGCGCAGATCAACGCACTGTTGAACACCGACGCCACCTCGTCCGTCAGCTACGTCGACAACAACGACAATCCGGCGGCCAGCGCACTGCTTACGCTGTCGATCGACGACGACGGTAATACCGGCACTGGCGGCCCGCTTACCGCCTCGGCGACATCGACCGTGGACATCACGGCGGTCAACGATGCGCCGGTGGCGTTGATCGCGACGAATCCGTACCACGTTGCCCCGAATACCGTGCTGGACCTCAAGCACAGCGGCATGTCGGTTTCCGACGTCGACGGCAACAACGGTGCCGAGACGGTGATCCTTTCGGTGACCGAAGGGACGCTGACGCTTGCCGCGGGGACCAGCGGGGCAGTCATCGACAGCGGCAACGGCACCGGTTCGGTGACGTTCCATGGGACGATTGCCCAGCTCGATGCGCTCTTGAACACCGACGGCAGCGTCAGCGGTCAGCTACATCGACACCAGCGCGCATCCGGCGGCCAGTGTCCAGCTCTCGCTGTCGATCAACGACGGCGGCCATACCGGCACCCCCGGGCCGCTGACGGATACTGCCATTTCGGTCATCACCGATGGGTTCGCGAATAGCGCGCCAGGCGCCTTCGATTTCAACTTCGACAACAACGGCAATGGACACGCGGACCTCCTCCTACAGAACGGCACCAGCGGCGCCGTGTCGATCTGGGAGAGCGGGCTGCCCTCGGGCAACTCCCTGGTCGCCTCCTCGGTGCCCGGTTGGCATCTGGACGGCATCGGCGACTTCGATGGCAACGGCAAGGCCGACATTCTTTGGGAGAGCGACAGCGGCTCGGTCGCGATCTGGGACAACGGCGTAACCGGGCACACGATCGCGACGGGGATGCCGAGCAGCTGGCATCTCGTCGGCACCGGCGATTTCGACGGCAACGGCAAGAGTGACATCCTCTGGCAAAACGATACCGGCGCCGTTGCGATCTGGGATAACGGCCAGATCGGACACACGGTCGCCGGTGCGGGATCGATGCTGCCAGCCAATGAGCGCGTCGTCGCCACCGGGGACTTCGATGGTAACGGCAAGACCGACATTCTCTGGCAGAACACCAGCCAACGGCGCGCTCACGATCTGGAATAACGGGCAGCCTGCGGGCGCGTCCACGATCGCCACTTCGATGCCGAGCAGCTGGCATGTGGCCGGCGTCGGCGACTTCGACGGCAACGGCAAAAGTGACATTCTCTGGCAGAACGACAACGGCTCGGTCGCGATCTGGGACAACGGTCAGATCGGGCACACCATCGCTACGGGGATGCCGAGCAGCTGGCACGTGGCCGGCGTCGGCGATTTCGATGGCAATGGCAAGAGTGACATCGTCTGGCACAACGACAGCTGGCGCGGTCGCGATCTGGGATAACGGCCAGATCGGGCACACGGTCGCCGGTCCGGGCGCGGTTGTGCCAGACTGGCATATCATTGCGTGAGAAATACTCGCCAGCGCAGCCGTCGGCGAGTGATGTCGGAGCAGCACGGAAACGGACATCGTCTCCGTCCGCATGGGGTTGCGCCTGCGACTTGATCGAAGTGTTGCCGCCGCGACACGACGGGCAAAACACCTGACGATTTACAGAAATGCGATGTCAACCCATCGGCGTGAAAATATGCTTCTTTCCGAAATTCGGAATGTGTGCTCTAAGCGTGCCGTCCCGCCTCGACAAGAGGGGCGTTAGGCCTATCGTCACCGAACGCGAGGCGGGATGCGATGGACGCGGTCGTGCCGCAAGACGTGTGGCGCGGCCCGCGTACGGTCAAGCCGTGTGGTCCTGATCCCCCGATGCTGGGATCAAGCCTGCCGATTTCGGAATCGGCAGGCGATGGAGGCTAACAAGCCCGGTACTCCAGGGAGAGCTCGGAGCAGCCGTAAAACCATTGCGCAGGGAGTGCCGTGCGATTTCGGCCCTACCTGACGACTTGTGGGCATTCTTCCTTTTCAGCCCACGAGGCTTGCGGGTGTGGTTGAGCGCCCGGCATTCCCTGCGCCCTCTGTTTCGAGGGAGCGACGTTTGATGCATCACCCGGACGCGAAATCGCGCCGCGGGAATACAGAGTCATGTCGTCGAAGGTGTCGCGATGAGCCCTTGCAACCCGCGATCGGCGGTATCGGTATCGAGAAGGCAGACTTGCCGCCGACATCAAGCGGTGCGCCTGCTTGTCGGGGAGCACGATGTTGCGTACGGTTCGTTTTTTTGGAGGCATTTAAATGCAGTCGCAGTCACCCCGCCCTTTTGCGGCGGGTTTTTTCACGGGCAAATCGCGTTTGATCTCCATCATTGTCGGGCTACTCGCGACGGTGCCGTCCATGGCAGCGGCGCAATCGGTCCCCGACGGTTTCTATTACAAACTGAACACGGAATTTCGCGGTTCCGGAATGAAGCTCGACGTCATCAACGGCGGACCGAAGAACAACCTGACGCGGCTGGAGCCGGATCAAAACGTCACCGGCCAGTTCTGGCGCATCACGAAAACGGATGGCGGCTGGTATCGATTGTCGACCCAGTTTCGCGGTTCGAAGATGTGCCTGGACGTCTTCAATGGCGGCGAGAACGACAACCAGCCGCATCTGACGCGCTGTGGTGACTTGACGGGGCAGCATTGGAAGATTTCGGGCGACAATCACGCCTTCCGTCTGACGACGGAGTTTCGGGGCCCCGATATGTGCCTGGATATCTTCAACGGTGGCGACGACAACAACCAGCCGCAGCTGCGACAATGCAGCAATGTCACCGGTCAGGCCTGGACGCTGACGCGAACGGAGACAGCGGTCGAGGGATTCGCGGCTGACACCAAGCCGGGACCGGCGCCTGCGAGTCCCCCTTCAGGCTGCAAGCGAGATGAAGTCTACAGTTCGAGCATGGGTCAGTGCATTCCGAAGAGCGCGGGGCGGGGCCCCGCGAACCCGCCATCGGGCTGCAAGCCAAGTGAGGTCTACAGTTCGAGCATGGGGCAGTGCATCCCGAAAGACGCGGGCGGGAGCGGCACCAAGGTCTTCATCCCTCACGGCTGTCCCCAAAATCTCGACAAGTCCTGCATCAGAACCCCAAGTGGCGCGCTGGTCCAGTGTCGCTGCGTCAGTTGACGGCGTCGCCGATCCCGTCAATGAACATGGAGACTGAGCCCATGCGACATCTGCTGGCTTCCCTAGCCTTGCTTGTGATCGCAACAGGCCCAACCCGCGCCCAGAGCGATACCGTCGGCTTTCAGTCGCCGTCCAGGAACATTTCCTGTCTCGTTTTTCCCGACGGCAAGAAGACCGCCATTCGCTGCGACATCGCCGCCATGGACACCAAGCCGAAACGCCCGGCCGATTGCGATCTGGAATATGGGCAAGCGTTCATGATGGATTCGAGAGGCGGCGCCGAACGCATCTGCTACGGCGACGCCCTGACCGACAAGGTGCTGCCCGTGATTGGCTATGGCGAAGTCTGGCAACGCGGCGGCTTCACCTGCACGGTGGAGCAAACCGGTGTCACCTGCTCCAATGCCGATCGTCACGGGTTCTCGCTGTCGCGGGCAAAGCAGGAGTTGTTTTAAGCGCCCGAGCAGGCCGAGCGTTCGCGAGGCCGTGGCGAACGGCGCAAAATCGAAGCGCCCGAGCAGGCCGAGCGATCGCGAGGCCGTTGGCGAACGGCGCAAAATCGAAGTGGAGCAGAAAGGTCATCCATTCTGACCATCTTTTGGCATTGCGGCGGCTCGGCTTTCTCGTCTAGAAAGACGCCACGGCGCGCCTCTGGCAACCAAGCATCAACCGTTTTGGCCGAGGATTTCAGCGTCATCCAAGGGTTTGGCATGCTGATTTGCAGCGATATATCGGGAGTTCGGGCCGGGGCAGAAGCCACGCCTGCGATTTCCGCTGCGTCGGCGCCCACCCGGCTTCTTGGGCTCCTGCTTCTTATCTGCCCCTGAGGGCCGACTGGGCGTTTGCGCCTGGGCACTCAGGGGTTGTGTGAGATCACCGGACCCTCAGCGCCCCCAAAGAGACGGCGCACCACCCAAAAGGAATTCTTGCAATGACCACCGCCAACAAGTCCGAAAAGGACCGCGTCATCATTTTCGACACCACCTTGCGTGACGGCGAGCAGTGTCCCGGCGCCACCATGACCTTCGAGGAGAAGATCGAGGTCGCCGAGATGCTCGACGACATGGGCGTCGACGTCATCGAGGCCGGCTTTCCCATCACCTCCGAAGGCGACTTCCAGGCGGTGAGCGAGATCGCCCGCCGCTCCAAGAACGCCGTGATCGCCGGCCTGTCGCGCGCCAATCCGAAGGACATCGATCGCTGCGCCGAGGCCGTGAAGTTCGCCAGGCGCGGCCGCGTCCACACCGTGATCGCGACCTCGCCGCTGCACATGCGCGTCAAGCTGAACATGACGCCGGAGCAGGTGATGGAGCTCTCGATTGCCAATGTCACCCGCGCCCGCAACCAGATCGACGACGTCGAATGGTCGGCCGAAGACGCGACCCGCAGCGAGATGGACTATCTCTGCCGGATCGTCGAGGCCGTGATCAAGGCCGGCGCCACCACCGTCAATATTCCCGACACCGTCGGCTACACCACGCCCGAGGAATATGAGCGCTTCATGCGCACCTTGATCGAGCGGGTGCCGAATTCCGACAAGGCGGTATTCTCGGTGCATTGCCATAACGATCTCGGCATGGGGGTCGCGAACTCGCTGGCCGGCATCGCCGGCGGCGCGCGCCAGGTCGAATGCACCGTCAACGGCATCGGCGAGCGCGCAGGCAACGCGGCGCTGGAAGAGATCGTGATGGCGATCAACGTGCGCAACGACGTGTTTCCGTGGTGGAACAAGATCGACACCACGCAGCTGACCCGCGCCTCCAAGCTGGTGTCGGCAGCGACCTCGTTCCCGGTGCAGTACAACAAGGCGATCGTCGGCCGTAACGCGTTCGCGCATGAGAGCGGCATCCATCAGGATGGCGTGCTGAAGGACGCCTCGACCTACGAGATCATGAAGCCCGAGATGGTCGGACTGAAGCAGTCGTCGCTGGTGCTCGGCAAGCATTCCGGCCGCCATGCTTTCGTGCACAAGCTGGAGGAGATGGGCTACAAGCTCGGCGCCAACCAGCTGGAAGACGCCTTCACCCGGATGAAGGCGCTCGCCGATCGCAAGAAGGACATCTACGACGAGGACATCGAGGCGCTGGTCGATGAGGAGATGGCGGCCTCGCATGACCGCATCAAGCTGACCTCGCTGACGGTGATTGCCGGCACTCACGGCCCGCAGCGCGCCACCATGAAGCTCGACGTCGACGGCCAGATCAGGATCGAGGAGGCCGAAGGCAACGGCCCGGTCGATGCGGTGTTCAACTGCATCAAGGCGCTGGTGCCGCACGAGGCCAAGCTCGAACTGTACCAGGTCCATGCGGTGACCCAGGGCACCGACGCGCAGGCCGAGGTGTCCGTTCGTCTCGCCCATGAGGGCCGCTCGATGACGGCGCGCGCGGCGGATCCGGATACGCTGGTGGCGTCCGCGAAAGCCTATCTCGGCGCGCTCAACAAGATCGTCATGAAGCGCCAGCGCGACACCGTGTCGACGGCGGCTGCGGGGTAAAAGCCGTTCGTCATTGCGAGGAGCCAACGGGTCGCGCGAAGCCGCGATGACAGGCTCCGCGACGAAGCAATCCAGACTGCCTCCGCAGTGAAGATCTGGATTGCTTCGCTTCGCTCGCAATGACGAGTGTCCATATTGCACCGCAACACGACGCATAAGCCCCTGCTAAAGGGGCAATAGCGTTCCAGCCGGCGCGTCTGTATTGGATGCCGCAGGTTGTGAGAGATGGGGGCGGCGAGAGGACTCGCGCGCTCCCCAAAAGCGCGGGAGGAAACATGCGTAACATCATTCTGGCTGCGGCATCGATCGCGGCGCTGGCGTTCGCCGGCCAGGCTTCGGCCGCCGATCAGCCTGTTGTCATCAAGTTCAGCCACGTGGTGGCCGCGGATACGCCGAAGGGCAAGGCCGCCGACAAGTTCAAGGAACTCGCCGAGAAGTACAGCAACGGCAAGGTCAAGGTTGAGGTCTATCCGAACTCGACCCTCTACAAGGACAAGGAAGAGCTGGAAGCGTTCCAGCTCGGCGCGGTGCAGATGCTGGCGCCGTCGAACTCGAAATTCGGCCCGATCGGGATCAGGGAATTCGAGGTGTTCGACCTGCCTTACATCCTTCCCGACCTGAAGACGCTGCGGAAGGTCACCGACGGCCCGCTCGGCACCAAGCTGCTCAAGCTGCTCGATTCCAAGGGCATGACCGGTCTTGCCTATTGGGACAACGGCTTCAAGCAGATGAGCGCCAACAAGAAGCTGCTCACGCCGGCCGACTACAAGGGCCTCAAGTTCCGCATCCAATCCTCCAAGGTGCTGGAAGCCCAATTCCGCACGCTCGGCTCGATCCCGCAGGTGATGGCGTTCTCCGACGTCTATCAGGCGCTGCAGACCGGCGTCGTCGACGGGCAGGAGAACACCTGGTCGAACATCTACACCCAGAAAATGCACGAGGTGCAGAAATACGCGACCGTCACCAATCACGGCTACATCGGCTACGTGGTGGTCGTGAACAAGAAGTTCTGGGACGGCCTGCCGGCGGACGTTCGCGACGCCTGCACCAAGGCGATGAAGGAGGCCACCGAGTTCGGCAACAGCCAGTCGCAGAAGGAAAACGACGAGGCGCTGGACCTGATCAAGAAGAGTGGCAAGACCGAGATCATCACGCTGACGGCGGAGCAGGACGATGCGATGCGCAAGGCGATGATGCCGGTCTACAAGGACGTCGCCTCGCGGGTCGGTCAGCCCCTGATCGACGAGTTTCTGAAAGAGACCGGCCGCGGTCCGATGAACTGACGCTGCTTCACCTCTCCCCGCCTGCGGGGAGAGGTCGCATCGCGAAGCGATGCGGGTGAGGGGGAGTCTCCGCGAGCAGTCTCGTATCGTGCGCGTGGATGAAGCCCCTCACCCATAGCCGATGCTTCGCATCGGCGTTCTTGGAATGAGGGAGGACGGCGGCCGTAGGCCGCCTACGCCTCTCCCCGTAAGAACGGGGAGAGGGAGACAACGGCCGGTGGGCGGCCATATTGGGGATATTATGTTCTTGCGCATACTCGACCGGCTTGAGGAGATCATCATCGCGAGCCTGATGGGGCTGCGACCGTGATCACCTTCATTACGGTCGTCCATCGCTATCTGGTCGATGTGCCGGTCCTCTATCCCTATCTGTTCGGCATCAACCTCGCCTGGTCGCAGGAACTCTGCATCTACATGTTCATCTGGATGGCGAAGTTCGGCGCCGCTTATGGCGTGCGGACCGGCATCCATGTCGGCGTCGACGTGCTGATCAACCGCCTCAAGGAGGGTCCGCGCAAAGGGGTCATCCTGTTCGGCCTGTTCGGCGGCGCGCTGTTCACCGCCATCGTCGGCACCATGGGCGCCAAGTTCGTCTTCGAGCTGATGCACACCGACCAGGTCTCGCCCGACCTGGAGATCCCGAGCTGGATCGTCTACGCCTGCATCCCGCTCGGCTCCTACCTGATGTGCTTCCGCTTCCTGCAGGTGATGTGGGCGTATTACTGGACCGGCGAGCTGCCGCACCATGACCAGGCCCATGTCGAGGGCATCGAGACCTCCAAGACCGCGCCGATCGCGCTTGGAGAAGCCTGATGAGCGCGCTGCTGATCTTCGGGCTGCTGTTCGGGTTGATGCTGACGGGCATGCCGATCTCGATTTCGCTCGGCCTCACCGTGCTGATGTTCCTGTTCACGATGACGGAAGTGCCGATCGAGAGCGTCGGCCTGAAATTGTTTTCCGGCCTCGACAATTTCGGCATCATGGCGATCCCGTTCTTCATCCTCGCCGGCACGTTCCTGACCCGCGGCGGGGTGGCGCGACGCATGATCGCGTTCACGACCTCGCTGGTCGGGCATCTCCCCGGCGGCCTCGGCCTCGCCGGTGTTGCGGCCTGCGCGATGTTCGCGGCGATCTCCGGCTCCAGCGTCGCCACCGTGGTCGCGATCGGCTCGATCATGATGCCGGCGATGGTGGAATACGGCTATCCGAAGCGCTTCGGCGTCGGCGTGATCTCGACCTCGGGCGCGCTCGGCATCCTGGTGCCGCCCTCGATCATCCTGGTGCTGTATGGCGTCTCCACCAACACCTCGATCGGCGCGCTGTTCATGGCCGGCATCGTGCCCGGCGTGATCCTGGCGCTGATGCTCGCCGCGGTGACCTGGTTCGTGGCGTATCGCAACGGCTATCCCAGGATGAAGAAGGCCACCATCGGCCAGCAGTTCACGGCGTTCCGCGAAAGCCTGTGGGGCCTCTTGCTGATCGGTATCGTGCTCGGCGGCATCTATGGCGGCATCTTCACGCCGACCGAGGCCGCCGCCTGCGCCGCGGTCTATGCCTTCGTCATCACCGTCTTCGTCTACAAGGAGCTGAAGCTCGTCGACGTGCCGAAGGTGCTGCTGCAGGCCGCGAGCATGAGCTCGATGCTGCTCTACATCATCACCAATGCGGTGCTGTTCTCGTTCCTGATGACGCATGAGCAGATCCCGCAGGCGATGGCGGCCTGGATCATCGACAAGAATTTCTCGGTCTGGGTGTTCCTGCTGGTCGTCAACCTGATCCTGCTTGCGGCCGGCAACGTCATGGACCCCTCGTCGATCCTCTTGATCATGGCGCCGATCCTGTATCCGCTGGCGACCAAGCTCGGCGTCAATCCGGTGCATCTCGGTGTCTTGATGATCGTCAATACCGAGGTCGGGCTGTGTCATCCGCCGGTCGGGCTGAACCTCTATATCGCCTCGAGTATCGCCAAGATGGGGATCAGCGAGATCACCATTGCGGTGCTGCCGTGGTTGTGCGCGATGCTGGTGTTCCTCGGGCTGATCACCTACGTGCCGGAGATTTCGCTGTGGCTGCCGAAGCTGCTCGGCATGATGTGATGGTTTATTTTCGATGAATTCATCGGAATTACATCTTGGTAAGGCGGGGCGTTCTGTCCAAACTGTAAGTTGATTGCGTCTCCTGCTGCGCCCATTCTTCGGGCAAGCCTGCCGAGGAGGTTCACATGAGAAGGTTCACCATCGCCGCTGTCGCAGCACTCGCGATCGCCGGCACGACCGCGGTCTATGCCCAGTACCGGCCCTGGTTCCATGATCATATGCAACATATGCGGATGAACCCGGAGGACCGGGCCGCCTTCGTCGATGCGCGGATCGCCGCCGTGCATGCCGGGCTGAAGCTCAACGCCGATCAGGAAAAGCTGTGGCCGCCGGTGGAAGCCGCGGTGCGGGATTTCGCCAAGCTCAAAATCGATCGCGCCAATGCGCGGATGAAGGTCGAGGGCGATGGGCAAGGACAGCCACAAGGACAGCAAAAGTCGGATGATCCGGTCGCACGCCTGCGCGAGCGCGCCGACAACATGGCCGCTTCCGCCGCTTCGTTGAAGAAGATCGCCGATGCCGCCGATCCGCTCTACAAGACGCTCGACGAGGGCCAGAAGCGGCGGCTTACGATGCTCACCCATCACGGCCGGTTCGGCGGCGGCGGCGGGAGGGCTGGCGGCATCGCTGGATGGATCGTGGCATGGGCCGCGACGGGGATGGCGACGGCAGCCGCGGCGAGCGGCTCTGACGTCCTCGCCCTTGCGCCGCGCGCGCAGCAGCTAAGCCGCCGGAATCCGGCGGCTTTTTTGCCTCGTGCGGAGACGCCGGGCAGGGGAAAAGTCCGCCCGTTTTGCTGGACATCGTGGGGTCGCCTTGCTAAACGACCGGCCTTGCAAAGGCTTTCCCGATCGAAAGTTTTTCGGGCGCATAGCTCAGTTGGTAGAGCAGCTGACTCTTAATCAGCGGGTCCCAGGTTCGAGCCCTGGTGCGCCCACCAGGCTTTTCAGACACTTAGTAGTTTTGATCGGCGATGAAATCGGCGCCGTTTGCAGTTTTGTTCTCGCTTCGAGCTTCAACACCGCCGCTTCAGCGAGCTGAATATCGCGGCCGAGATAGGTGCGCATCGAGAATGGCCTCGACGTCCTTCAGGCTGTGACCGGTGAACGTCGCGATCTGCGGCACCGTGGCGCCGGCGATTGCAAGCCGCACCACCGCTGTGCCTCTGAGGTCGTGGAACGTGAGGTCGTTGATGCTGGCGCGATCCGACAGCTTGCCCCACGACGACCTGAATCCGTCGGCGGCCCAGGGACGGCCCAGCGAGTTGGTAAGGATCACCGGGCCCCGACGCTCGGTAGCCAGTAGGCGGCTTCGCGGATCACCGTCCATCACTCGTAGAACGCCGGCAGCAGTTTCAGCATGTCCTCTTGCGCCTTGTCATGATTGATGAACAGCTTTGCATGATATGTCGCCATCATTCGCCTGACCTTGTCCATCGACGCAATTGACGCCGCCTTGTCTGTATTCAAGGACGGTACGATGTTTTTCTCGAAATTTTCTTCGAGATGAACGACGTCGCCGGACAGAATGATGAAGCCCGAATCCTTCAGATGAACCAGCAGGGATTGGCTGCCGGGGGTGTGTCCTGGTGTCGAAACCAGCGTCACGCTGCCGTCGCCAAACAGGTCCGTATCGCCGTCGATCAATTGCAGGTGCTTTGGCGTGCCCATGAGGTTGCGTGCGAGAGCCTTCAATTGATTGACGTTGTCGTTTTCTCCATCCGGAGAGTAAATCCAGCTATGTTCGACGCGCTGCATCACAATTCTCGAATCCGGGAACAGGCCAACGTTCCCAATGTGGTCGCCATGAGTATGGGACAGCACGACATAGGTGATATCGCTTGTCTTGAGTCCGATCTCCGCGAGTTGGCCTGATATCGTTTTATCCAGATGGTAGACGATCAACTTGGGGAGCGTTGACCAGCCTTTGGGGTCGTTCAAGGCAGATTGGGGAACACCCGTATCCCAGAGCACCCATTCGTTTCCCCGCTTGATCAGCCAGCAAGTCGACGAGAACTCGATGCTCTTCCCAACGTTTTCGCCGGGGGTCCACACCGACTCGTCGTTGGCAAGAGAGTGGCCGCAATCGACCCGATATAGTCTTTCGGCGAAACCGGCCGTTGCCGGGTCGGGCAGCTTCTCGCCGGCGGCAGCCCACGCGCCACCTGCTAAGAACGAAGACGCGATCAGAATTGCTATGATTGCCGTTCTTGCATGCTTGATCATCACTCGGCCTCCGCTCGTTTCGTTACCCTAACCGGTCATCACGCAATCGCTGCATTGCCGCGTCCTCATGTGACGCTAATGGAGGAAGGCTGAAAGGATATCAGACCTCAGGGTCCGTGGTATAACACCTCGAGATTAGCCCGGTGGGGAAGGTGAGTTGGCGGTAGCCGATGAAACCCGAACCCTGCGTGAGCCTCATCGTCGCGTGCGTTGACGGGCGAACGTTTCAGCGCGCTGGGCCGACCGTCCGACCGGTCGCCAGCTCATATGGAGCCCGGTAAATGCTCCGGCTGGCATACTCATCCAGGGCTTGAAAGTTCGTATTTCCTGGAGGGAGAGGCTCTCATACATTTCGCGGGTGAGCCGGACCGGGTTGTGAAAGCGGGGCAACCCGTGCTGATCGCGCCCGGACTTCCACACAACGACTTCAATGTCAGCGGCAAGCCATTCAAGGCTTTGGCCCACTATATCGTTGGAAAAGGCAAGCCGCTGGCATCGCCTGTTCCGGCTCCGGCACCGTGATTTGCAGCAAATTGTGGACGCTTCGCATGTCGATGTTGTGCTACAAGCAGCGGGCGCGATTTGAAGCGCGGACGTGAGGTGCCAGAGGGTGGCCATGAATTGTATCACCTGTTCGCAACCATCCCGCCGCTTGTTGCTGAGTTCCGCCGCCGCATTTTTTTTCGTTGGGACAACTTTGGCGCATGCGCGCGCCGTTGCCGGCGGGCTGCCTTGGGAGGCGGGAACGGCGACGCCTCCGGTCGTGGTGCTTCCGGGCCCCTGGAAATTTTTCACGGCGGACGAGGCCGCGGTGATTGAAGCCATGGTTGATCGTCTGATCCCTCCGGACAATCGCGGACCCGGCGGCAGAGACGCCGGATGCGCCGTGTTCATCGACCGGCAACTCGCAGGCCCCTATGGCCGGTCCGAGGGCCTTTATATGAGGCCGCCGTTCATGCCTGGCGCGGCTACGCAGGGCTATCAGCTCCCTGACTCTCCCGCGGCCCGATATCGGGTGGGCTTGAGGGCGCTCGCCGATTACATCAAAAGCAATTTTTCTGGAAAGTCCTTTAACAATCTCGTGCCGAACGATCAGGACATCGTGCTCAAGGGGCTTGAGTTGGGATCGATCGAGCTGAAGGACGTCAAGAGCGCGTCGTTTTTCGCGCTGCTGCTTGCGAACACGCAGGAAGGGTTTTTTGCCGATCCGATCTACGGCGGCAACCGCGATATGGCAGGTTGGAGGCTGATCGGCTTTCCGGGTGCGCGTTACGATTACCGCGATTGGGTCGAGCGTCACAACGAACCCTACCCGTTGCCTCCCGTCGGCATCATGGGTCGTTCCGACTGGACAGTGAAGGAATAGCGATGGCCCGCAAACTCCCCGCCAAGGATGTCGTGATCATCGGACTGGGATGGACGGGCGCTATCCTTGGCTATGAACTCGCCAAAACCGGACTGGACGTCGTGGCGATCGAACGTGGCCCCTGGCGCGATACCGCGACCGATTTTCCACCCGCCTACGCGCAGGACGAGCTTCGCTATGCGGTTCGGCTGGATCTGTTTTTGCGTCCCGACCAACAAACGATGACGTTTCGCAACAATGCGGGCCAGACGGCGATGCCGATCCGCAGTTTCTCGGGCTTCCTTCCGGGTAACGGCGTCGGCGGTGCAGGGATACATTGGAACGGACAGACCTGGCGTTTCTTGCCAAGCGACTTCCAGCTGCGCAGCCACCTCGAAGGGCGCTACGGCAAGGACGCTCTGCCGGCCGACATGACGATCCAGGATTGGCCGGTCAATTATGATGAGTTGGAGCCCTATTACGACCGGTTCGAAAAGCTCTGCGGCACTTCAGGCAAGGCGGGCAATATCCGGGGACAAAAGCAGCCGGGTGGCAACCCCTTCGAGGGATGGCGCTCGTCGGAATATCCGACGCCGCCACTGAAGCAGGGATTGGGAGCGACGCTGTTCGCCGAAGCGGCGCGCAAGACCGGCCATTCTCCATTTCCGCAGCCGGCCTCCAATCTCAGTGAAGCATATGTCAATCCGCTCGGCGTGAAACTCGGACAGTGTACCTATTGCGGCTTCTGCGAGCGGTTCGGCTGCGGCAACTATGCCAAATCGAGCCCGCAGACTTGCGTGCTGCCGGCGCTGCTGCGATTTCCCAATTTCAGCGCACAGACCGAATCCGAGGTCACGAAAATCAACCTCGACTCGAGCGGAAAACGCGCGACCGGCGTAACCTATGTCGACACTTCAGGCGAAGAGTGGGAGCAGCCAGCCGATATTGTGCTGGTATGCGCGTTTTCGCTTTTCAATGTTCAACTGCTGCTGCTGTCCGGCATTGGAAAGCCCTACGATCCGCAGACAGGGCAGGGTGTCGTCGGCAGGAACTACGCCTATCAGACCACCTCTGGCGTGAGTCTGATCCTCAAGGACAAGATCCTCAACCCGTTCATCGCCACCGGCGCGCACGGCATGATCATTGATGATTACAACGGCGACAATTTCGATCACACCGGCCTTGGCTTTGTCGGCGGCGGTTACATGGGCGCAGGCCAGACCGGCGCACGGCCTATTCAGACCCGGCCGGTGCCGAAGGGCACGCCAAAATGGGGCGCGGAATGGAAGAAGGCGACCGCGGAGACCTATCAACGCGCGTTCAGTCTGGCGGTCCACGGCAGTTCTTACAGCTACAAGGATTGCTACCTCGATCTTGATCCCACCTACAAGGACAGGTTGGGCCGCCCACTGATGCGGATGACGTTCGATTTTCACGACAACGAATTGAAGATGTCGGCTTACCTGACCGATCGGCTCGCGGAGATTGCCAAGGCGATGGATCCCGTTGAGATGACGGCGAGCCCACGCAAGGGACCCTACGACAGCACGATCTACCAGACCACCCACAATACCGGCGGTACGGTCATGGGCGCCGATCCCGCAACCAGTGTCGTCAACCGCTATTGTCAGAGCTGGGATGTGCACAATGTCTTTGTGCCGGGCGGCGCGTCGGTGTTTCCGCAAAATCACGGTTACAATCCGACCGACACGGTGGGCGCACTCGCATATTGGGCTGCTGACGCCATTCGGGAGCGCTATCTGAAAAACCCCGGTCCATTGGTTTAGGGAGGAAATGTGCGCCATCCTCTCACCACCGCAGCCCTATTCGTCAGCCTGACGGGCACGGCATTTGCCCAGGATACGCAGAGCTTCGACCGCATCGAACGCGGACGCTATCTTGCCGTGCTCGGCGACTGCACCGGGTGTCATACCGCGCCGGGCGGGAAGCCTTTCGCCGGTGGCCTGGCGCTGCAAACACCGTTTGGTACGCTGGTCGCGCCGAACATCACGCCTGATCCCGAAACCGGGATCGGCAACATGACCAACGAGGAATTCCTCGCGGCATTGCACGAAGGCCGTGGTCACAACGGCAAGCGGCTTTATCCGGCGATGCCGTATCCGGCCTATACCAAAATGACCGACGATGACGTACTGGCGATGCGCGCCTATCTTGCGACGGTCGCGCCGGTCACCAATCGTGTGGTGTCCAACCAGTTGCCGTTCCCGTTCAACATTCGGCTCTCGTTGGTGTTCTGGAACGGGCTCGAGTTCACCTCCGGTCGCTACCAACCCAATCCGCAAAAATCCGCCGTGTGGAATCGCGGTGCCTATATCGTCCAGGGCGCGGCGCATTGCGGCACCTGCCACACGCCGAAGACGCTTCTCGGCGGCGACAAGAACAGTGCCGCCTTGACCGGAGCTACGCTTCAGGGCTGGTTCGCGCCCGACATTACCAACGATCCGCGCAAGGGTATCGGTGGGTGGTCCAGGGACGACCTGGTCCAGTACCTCAAGACCGGCGCCAACAAGTGGACGCTGGCTTCGGGGCCGATGGCCGAAGCCGTGTTTCATTCCACATCGCGAATGAGCGACGAGGATATTCTGGCCATTGCGACGTATCTGAAGGACAGCGGCGAGGGCGGCGCCAGCGCCAGGCCGCAGCCGGTTGCCGCCGACAACAATGCGATGCGCGCGGGTGCGGCAATCTACAAGGACAGTTGTGCCGCATGCCACAAGGATTCGGGCGAAGGCGAGGTCAATCTCTTTCCGCGATTGGCCGGTAGCGCGCTGGTGCAATCAGACGATCCGACGACGCTGGTGCGCGTCGTCCTGCATGGGACTCGTGCGGTCTCCACGTCCGGCGCGCCGACGGCTCCCGCGATGCCCGCCTTCGATTGGCGGCTTGGCGACGCGCAGGTGGCGGCAGTTCTGACTTACATCCGGAACAACTGGGGAAATGCAGCAGCATCGGTTTCGGCGAGCACGGTTGCGAGCCAGCGCGCCGCGCTGGCCAAGTCGCCCTGAGATCAAGGCTCAGTTCCTCACTCGGGGGCAACTCAATCAATGTGGCAAACAGTGTCGCATATGCTTCTAAATGGTGTGGGCGGCGCTGTTTGGTTCTACCTGGGAGCACGCGTTGCGACCGGCGCGTTCTTTGTATTTTCAGGCTATCACAAGCTCACCAATGCCGAACGCCGCGCCGTGTTTGTGGCGACGCTTCAAGCCTGCAACATTCCGTTCATTGCGGTGATGCAATGGTTTGTCCCTGGCGTCGAGTTCCTTGCCGGCCTTGGGGTTGCTTTCGGATTCCTGACGCCACTTTCAGCTCTCGGCCTCGTTACAATCTGTCTTGTCGCGGTTTACGCCGACGGCTTGCACCGAATTAAGGGATGGGGCGCAATCGACAAGGCCGATGTGATAGACGACGTTCTCTATCTCCCCGAAGTACTCTATGTGATGCTGCTAGGCTTGTTCGTCGCCAATGGCGCCGGACCGTTCAGTATAGACGCTGTGCTGAGCCGCTTGCTTTGATGGCTTGATCGCCACACTTCGCGCCGACAGATCCGCAAAATCGCAAAATGCGGTCAGCGTACCGAACCGCGGGCATGATTGACGGTCTCGATAGGGCTGCCAAGCGCCAGCCGCTCATACGTTGATATGACCAGCTTCTCCAAAGGTTGGATTTGTCCACCGTTGCATGGAGCGGAAGCGCCTTAATCCAGCTTGATGTTGGCTGCGCGGATGACCTCGCCGTAGCGAGCGGCGTCGTCGGCGAGTGCAAGTTTGAACTCCGCGGACGAGGTGCCGACGACGATCAGACCCATATCAGCGAGCCGTTGCACGATTTCCGGCCTTCGTACGGCCGCTCGGTAGGCCTCCTCAATTCGTGCCTGGATCGGAGCTGGCGTGCTGGCCCTAACCGCTATGCCAAAGTCGTTGCTCGCTCGCACATTGGGGTAGCCGACTTCCGCGAAGGTCGGGAGGTCGGGAAATTCGGGCATGCGATCGCTATAACAGAGGGCAAGCCCGCGCAGTTGGCCAGAAAGGACGTATTGTCGGCAGTCGGCCACGCCCAGGACGGACATCTGTATGCGTCCCTCCAGGAGGTCGGTCAGGATTGCCGGTGTGGCGCGATAGGGGACATGCGTCAAATCCACACCCGTGGCCATTTTAAAAAGCTCGCCTCCAAGATGCACGGACGTGCCGATGCCGCTGCTGGCAAAAGACCACTTGCCCGACTGGGCCTTCGCTGCGGCAACGAACTCGGCGATGGTTTTGACGCCGAGCTGACTTGGCACTGCGAGCAGGGTCGGTCCGATGGTCAGCCGCGAGAGCGGCGTAAAGTCGTCCATGCTGAAGGGAAGATTGCGCATCAAGAGCGCAATGATGGAGTAGCTGCTTCCCGTAAACATCAACGTATAACCATCCGCCGGAGCCGCTGCTACCGCCGCCATTGTCAGCGTGCCGGTGGCGCCCGGACGATTCTCGACAACGATTGGCTGCCCCAGCGATTCCGATACGATCGGGGCAAGTAGCCGCGACAGAATGTCCATGGAGCCTCCGGCGCCGAATGGCATGAGCACGCGGATCGGCTTGCTCGGCCACGAAGCGTCCGCGCCTTTGGCGGAGCCGGCGATACTTGCCGCTGCGGCAATGCCGCCGGTCGCTGCCAGCAACTTTCGCCTCGTCAGCCTCTCAACCACTCGTTCCTCCCTCCGGTTCATGCTTTATCGGGGATGATGACATGAGGACCAGAGACCAACAAGCGACTGCGTCGGCCGGAGCGCACAGGATTCTCTTGTCAAGCCAGGCGCGGGGATGTCACCGAGCGAGCAATAGAGCGAATTTGCAGACTGACGAAAGTTTGTCGCAATGATGCGGGATGCTTGCCACATCAAGGCTTTCGAGGAGCGCCGTGCCGCCGGCCGTTTATCCTGACCGAAGCGAACGCCAAGTGAAGTGGCGTTTTAACTGTGACGGGCTCCGTTGACGCGGTCGAGGGGAGACACAACATATCCTGTGCCGTCGATCGGGGCACCGCTCAGGAGCAAGATATGAACGCGCCATCCAACATCGTTCCCGTCGCCGCGGATTCTGACGGCGACGTCGTGCATTGGCTGATGAACGGCACCCGCGATGAGCGCTTCGTCGACAATATTTTCGCCGAGCTGTGTATCCGGATTCAGCGGTCGGGCATTCCCCTCAAGCGATCTACGCTCCATATCCTGATCCACCATCCGCAGTGGCTGGGCGCCCGCTTCATGTGGGCCGACGGGATGCACGAGGCCGAGATTGCGCGGGTCGACTACGATGTCAGGGAGCGATCCGAATATATCGATAGTCCCGCCAACGAGCTCCAGGACGGCGCCGCCGAGGTGCGGGAGAATCTCGAACGCGATCCCTCGCTTGGCCGCAAGCACGCCGTCTATGACGAGATGCGCGCAAAAGGCCTCACCGACTATGTGGCATGGCCGCTGTACCACACGCTCGGCAAGCGACATATGGTGACCTTTGCCACCGATCGGCCCGGGGGGTTCGACGATGCGCATGTCGCCGGCCTGTTGAAGCTGTTGCCGGCTCTGGCGCTGGTCAGCGAAATCCGCGTCAAGAACCGGCTGGCGCGCACGCTGCTCGAAACCTATGTCGGGTCGCATGCCGGTGAGCTCATCCTGGCCGGCGCCACCAGGCGCGGCAGCGGGACGACGGTGCGCGCCGCCATCATGATCTGCGATCTGCGCGACTTTACCCGGATCTCCGACAACTGGCCGCGCGACGACGTCATCGACCTCCTGAACAGCTATTTCGACGCGATGTCGGAGCCGATCGCGCGGCATGGCGGAGAAATCCTGAAGTTCATCGGCGACGGTCTGCTCGCGATTTTTCCGCTCAGCCAGCCCTCGGCCTGCGCAGATCTGCTGCACGCGGTGACCGAGGCCCGGCAGGCCATGACTGCCCTGAACGAGAAGAACGGCGAAACCGGTCGTGCGCCGCTGAATTACGGCATCGGCGTCCACGTCGGCGACGTCATGTACGGCAATATCGGGTCGCGCACCCGGCTCGATTTCACCGTCATCGGTCCTGCGGTCAACATGGCTTCGCGTCTCGAAGCCCTCACCAAGGAATTGGGCAGGCCGGTGCTGCTGTCCCGCGCGTTCGCCGACTTCGTCGCGAGCGATTTCGATCTCGAACGCGTCGGCGAGTATCCGGTGCGCGGCTTCAACGACCCAATCGAGTTGTTTGCCTATCACGGCTGAATGCCGATCCATCGCTATCCCTGAAGCCGCCACGCGCCCATGATGCGAAAGCGTGATTGGGCCTCGGCCTGCCTGAACAGCGCGATGCTGTCGATTGCGAGCGACCTCGCTCCGATCTTTTCGAACCGCGCCTTCAGGAGCTCGAGAACCGGTCCGCGGCGTCCGCTTTCCAGCCGTCCGGTCAGCGTCATGTGAAAACGAAATTCCTCCATGACATAGGGATAACCCCAGCGATCGAGATGGGCGCGTTGCCGCGGCGTCAGCCTCTCGGGCTTGCGGCGCGCGCGATCTTCAGGCGTCAGCGCCGCACGGAACGGATCGAAGACGCGGACGCAATCGGCGGCGAGTTGCACGAGTTCGTCCGACGCCTCCGCAGGAACCACGGCAATGAATCCGCTGATCGAACGCACGACCGGCGCGATCACCGGGATCGGGCGGGGCGTGCGCGCCAAATCGGCGCAGGCGGCGGTGAGTTCGCTTTCGCTTTTGCCGGGCGCAAGCGCGAACGGCGGCTTCAGCGTGGCATGGAACCCGTATTTGCGCGGATCTTGCGTCAGCTCGAGCCAATCCGGCGGCAGACCGTCCGGGAAGGGCAGTTCGTCACCGGTCCAGGCATCGTAGCCAAGATGCGCCGCGCCGAAACGGTCAAGCGCGCCGCCGCGGGCCGCCGCGTAGTAGATCGCATAGCGCGGGAAATGAGCCATCGCACCCAGAATAGTGAAGGGCTATTCCGCCGCAACCGCCGCTTGGCGGCTCTCTCGCGCGGAGACCAGCCGGTCGGCGTCGGCGAGGTAGGCCAGGCGGCCCGCAACGATCACCGCGACGATGCGCGGGCGCAGGGCCAGCGCATCATCGACCAGCAGGATATCTGCGCGTTGTCCCGCAGCAAGCGTGCCGCGATCGGTGAGCCCCGTGGCATGCGCCGGCGCTGACGACACCAGATCCCAGGCCCTGGCGAGCGGCAGCACGTGATCGGCGGCCAGCCGGAACGGCGCGAGCAGCGGCGCCGGATAGTAATAGTCCGAGGCCAGCACCGAGCAGAGGCCTTTTGCGATCATGTCGGCGGCCTTGGTCCAGCCGGTATGGCTGCCGCCGCGCACGACATTGGGCGCGCCGTACACGATGGCGTCGCCGCCTGCCGCCGCCTCGCGCGCGGTCTCCTCGTTGACGGGAAACTCGGCGATCGCCGCGCCAAGCGCGCGGAACGCATTGCGCGCGGCGGGCGTCTTGTCGTCATGCGAGAGCATCCGCACCTTCGCCTCACGCGCGATCGCCGCAAGGCGCGCGATCGATCCCGGCACCTCGGCGGCGCGCGACAGCACCTTTTCCACGAGCCGATCGAACGCCTCATCCGACAATCCGGTGCGTTCGACCATGGCGGCACGCTTTCGCGGCTTGTTTCGCAACGCCGTCGTGATGTCCATGTGATCATTGAACGCGAACAGGTCGACGCGACCGGCGGCGAGCCATTGCCCGATCTTCTCCTCGGCGTCGAGATTGTAGGTCTCGTGGCGCAGGTGAAAACGCGTGTCGGCGACGAGTTGCGGCCGCATCGCCTCGATCGCCTCGATCAGCTTTTCCGCGTTGTCGCCGCTGCGCAGTCCGGGCTCCCACGACCACGTCGTGCCGTGGAACACCGTCGTGATGCCGTTGGCAATAATCTGTCGGTCGCTGTCGATGAGCGCGATATCGATCGGGAAGTCGACGCCCGGGCGCGGCATCATCTGCCGCTCGAAGGCGTCGCCATGCAGGTCGACGATGCCGGGCAGCACCAGGAGGCCGCGCGCGTCGAGCTCGAGCTTGCCATGCCCTCCGCTTCTTTCGCTGTCGCGGATCCGGCCATCCTCGATCGCGAGCGATGCTTCGAAAATGTCGCCGTCGAGCAGGGCGCGGCCGCCTTCGATGAGAATATCGGTCACGATGCAGCACTTCTTCTTGCGGGATGCGAGGCGAGGGAGGCCGCCTCATACTTGTCGAGAAATTCCTCGATCGCGAGCTTGCGGAAGTCGGGCAGGGCGCGGCGAAGCGTTTCGTGATCCCAGTCCCACCAGGCAAGGCCAACCAGCCGCGCCTCGATTGCCTCGGAAAAGCGCCGCTTGATCGGCCGCGCCGGATTGCCGCCGACGACGGTGTAGGGGGCCACGTCCTTGGTGACGACGGCACCACCGGCAATGACCGCGCCGGTGCCGACCCTGCGTCCCGGCAGCACGATCGCGCCATGGCCGATCCAGACATCGTGACCGATATGGACGCGATGGCTCTTGCGCCACTCGAAGAACTCGGTGTCGTCGCTCTCGCCGGCGAAGTATGCGCTCGCGCGATAGGTGAAGTGCGCCTGGCTCGCGCGGTGCATGGGATGATTGCCCGGATTGATTCGCGTCATCGCGGCGATCGAGCAGAACTTGCCGATCGTGGTGTAAGTCATCTGCGAGTCGTTGACGACATAGGAATAGTCGCCCATCTCGACGTCGAGCAGGATGGTGCGGGCGCCGACTTCGCAATAGGCGCCAAGCCGCGTCTCCCGCAGGCTGGCCGTGGGATCAACGAGAGGTTCGGTCGAAAGCATCTTGGCCATGCGAGGTTCCGCAGTGATCTGTATGGATGCCCGTCATCCGGGGGCTTGATGACAATCTCATGACGTTACCATGACCTGTGCGAACGCGTGAGGGCAAGCGTGTATGCGAAGGTCGGTGTGGAGGAGTGCCGCACCGAGGCGCAGCTGTCACATAACTGTAGAATCCGAGCGATAGCCATGGCTCCGACTGGGCGCGGAGAATGGCATGCTGGTGGTGGAAGGTCTGACGTGCCGGTTCGGCACGAAAGCCGCGGTCGACAATGCGTCATTTTCCATTGCGCCGGGCGGCTTCATCGGCGTGATCGGGCGTTCCGGCGCCGGCAAGTCGACCCTGCTGCGGACCATCAACCGCCTCGCGCCGGCGACCTCGGGCCGTATCCTCTTCAACGACATGGATGTCACCGCGCTGAAGGGGCCGGCGCTGCGGCGCTGGCGCGCGCGGTCGGCCATGATCTTCCAGCAGTTCAACCTGATCGGCCGCCTCGACGTGCTGACCAATGTGCTGATGGGACGGCTGTCGGAAATCCCGGCGTGGCGCTCCCTTGTCCAGCTCTGGCCTGAGGAGGACGTCGCGGTCGCGATGTCGGCACTGGAGCAGTTCGACATGGCGCAACTCGCCGCCCAGCGCGCCGACCAGCTGTCCGGCGGCCAGCAGCAGCGCGTGGCGATTGCGCGCGCACTGGTGCAGGAGCCCGACATCATCCTGGCCGACGAGCCGATCGCTTCCCTCGATCCGCGCAACACCAGGGTCGTGATGGACGCGCTGCTTCGCATCAACAAGCATTTCGGCATCACCGTGCTCTGCAACCTGCATTCGCTCGATCTCGCCCGCGGCTATTGCGACCGCCTGATCGGCATGTCTGCCGGCCGCGTGGTGTTCGACGGCGCGCCGGCCGCGCTCACCGAGCACATCGCGCGCGAGCTTTACGATCTCGAAGCCAACGAGGTCATGGGCGCGGCGCCGGCCGAAGCGCCTGCCGGTAACGTCGTTCCGGTTGCCGCAGTTGCCTGATTTTTCTCCTCGAAGCCGATTCTTCGAGGCCTTCACTGCCCGCCAAACCTAACCCCGAAGGGTGCATCATGATGAACCGCAGACTAGTTATCGCCGGCATGGCCTCGCTTGCGTTCGCAACGTCCGCCTTTGCCGATGACTGGAAGGCCAAATATCCCGAAATCACCTTCGGCGTGATCCCGGCGGAGAACGGCTCAGGGGTGACCGAGCGCTTCGGGCCGTTCGTCGCCTATCTGTCGAAAGAGCTCGGCGTGAAGGTGACCTTGCGCGTCGCCAACGACTACGCTGCCGTCATCGAAGGCCAGCGCGCCGGCAACATCCACATCGGCTACTATGGCCCGGCCTCGTTCTCGCGGGCGCGCCTGACTGGCGTGAAGACCGACGCCTTCGTGATCGACGTCAATTCCGACGGCTCGAAGGGCTACTATTCGGTGTTCTACGTCCTCGCCAAGGGCCCGTACCAGAAGATCGAAGACCTGAAAGGCAAGAATCTCGGCCTGGTCGATCCGAATTCGACGTCGGGCAACAACATGCCGCGCTTCAAGATGAACCAGCTCGGCATCGATCCCGATGCCTATTTCTCCAAGGTCGTCTTCACCGGCAGCCATGAGAACGCGGTGCTGGCGCTGGCGCAAGGCACCGTCGACGTCGCCGCCAACTGGTGGAACGCGGACGATGATTCCAACCTGACGCGCATGCTCAACAAGGGCATGGTCAAGAATGCCGACGGCACGCCGATGAAGAAGGAAGACTTCCGCATCATCGTGAAGTCGGACCTCATCATCAATTCGCCCTACGCCTATCTCAGCGAACTTCCGGCCGACATGAAGGCCGCGATCAAGCAGGCTTTCCTCGATGCGGCGCAGAAGGACCCCGAGGCGTTCAAGAAGCTGTCCGACGGCAAGAACAAGCCATGGGAGTCGATCAGCAACGAGGACTACAACAAGACCATCGAGCTGATCAGGTTCGTCGACGCCTTGCGCAAGAAGGGTTCGTAATCGATTTCCGACCGGGGGCCGGGCCTGCTTGACCCGGCTCCCGCCATTGCGGGCGAACCTCGATGACATCAGCCGTCTCCATCCTGCCGAGCCAGCAGCTTGCCGCGCTCAACGACGCCTATCGCAGGGCTGTTGCGCGCAAGCGGTTGCGCCTGGCGCTCGGGGCGGCGGTGTTTACCGCGGCATTGCTGATCGCCGCCATCGGCGCTGAAGTGAATCTCAAGACGCTCTTCACCTATTTCGGCAACTTCATCAGCTATTTCGACCGCATCCTCAAACTCGACGATGGCTTGCGGGTCTGGACCAACATCCCCGAATGGTTCTGGGGCTGGAAGAACTGGCTGAAACTGCTCGGCGAGACCCTGCTGATCAGTTATGTCGGTACCCTGATCGGTGCGGTACTGGCTTTTCTGCTCAACTTCTTCGCCGCCGAAAACACTTCGCCCGCGCCATGGCTGCGCTTCACCGTGCGACGTCTGCTGGAATTCGCCCGCACCGTGCCCGGCATCGTGTTCGCCCTGATCTTCGTCATCGCCTTCGGCCTCGGTCCGATGGCCGGCGTGCTGGCGATTGCCATTCACTCCACCGGTGCGCTCGGCAAGCTGTTCTCCGAAATCGTCGAGAATGCCGACATGAAGCCGGTCGAGGGCGTCCGCTCCACCGGCGCGAGCTGGCTCTCCTGCATGCGTTTTGCCGTGCTGCCTCAGGTCGTCGCCGGTTACGCCAGTTACGCGTTGCTGCGCTTCGAGATCAACGTCCGCGAGGCTTCGGTGATGGGCTTCGTCGGGGCAGGGGGCATCGGCCAGGAGCTCGTGGTCGCGATCCGCAAATTCTACTATTCCGACGTCAGCGCGATCCTGCTGATGATCGTCGTCACCGTCTTCATCATCGATATCGGCACCGGCTGGCTGCGCGGACGCCTGTTCGGCCGGGAGGCCCACGCATGAGCCGGCTGCCGGCGCCAGATCCCGCGCAATTGCGCGCACGTTATCCCGAGGTGTTCGACCGCCCGGCCTCGGCTAGGCTGGCGACGCCTTTGATGGCGCTGCTGGCCTTCGGCATCTTCGTCTTCGGTCTGGTCGATCTCGACTTCTCACCGATGCGGTTTGTGACGGGCTTGCGCGAGCTCGGCTGGATCACGTTGTTGATGCTGCCGCCCGATCCCGGCTCCTCGCTGCCGCTGTATCTCAAGGCGCTGGGCGAGACGCTGTCGATCGCGCTGCTCGGCACCACGGTGGCCGCCATCGTGGCACTTCCGGTCAGCCTGTTCGCAGCGCGCAACATCGTGCCGGAAATCGTGCGTTTCCCGGTGCGCCGGTTCCTCGACACCATCCGCGGCGTCGACACGCTGATCTGGGCGCTGGTGTGGATCAACGTCGTCGGTCTCGGACCGTTTGCCGGCGTGCTGGCGATCGCGGTGTCGGACTTCGGCGCGTTCGGCAAATTGTTCTCGGAAGCCATCGAAGCCGCCGACAAGAAGCAGGTCGAGGGCATCCGCGCCTCCGGCGGCAGCGCGCTGCACGAGATCCGCTTTGGGCTGATGCCGCAGGTGCTGCCTGTGATTGCCGGCCAGGTGCTTTATTTCATCGAGTCGAACACGCGCTCGGCCACCATCATCGGCATCGTCGGCGCCGGTGGCATCGGCTTGCAGCTCGCCGAGCAAATCCGTGTGCTGGAATGGCAGAAGGTGTCGTTCCTGATCCTGATGATCCTGATCGCGGTTGCGGCGATCGACTGGATTTCCAGCAAGCTGCGCTTTGCCATCATCGGCCGCCGGGCCGATAGCGTTTTCAAGCGAAGTGGGAACCGGTTCGCGTGAAGAAACGCGTCAAAAAAAAGTCACCTAACTGTTCTCGACCAGAAACTCGACGCGCTCGGCGGCAAAGCGCGAGCGCTTGGTCACCAGCGGCTTGCCCGCAACGTCGACGTCGGTGGCGTCGACCACCAGCACCGGCCGCCCGAGTGGAAGGTCGAGCCGCGCGGCGTCGGTGGCATCGGCAATCGCGGCCGTGATTTTCGTCGCGGCGCGGCGGTAGTCGCGGATGCCGTAATGCGCGAGCAGCTTGGTCATCGACTGGTTGCCGGCGAAGACCTCGCCGGCATCGGGGAAACGTTCCGCCGACAGCCAGGTGGTGCTGACGCAGATCGGCGTCTTGTCGGCGAGCCGCAGCGCCTCGATCCGCACCAGCGGCGCGCCGGTCTTCAATCCAAGCGCGCGCGCCAGTTCACGCGTGGCGACATCGTGCGAGGCCTCGATCAGCTGGCCGCGCGGCTCATGGCCGCCGGCCCCGACGATCTCCGAGAAGCGCGTGCGCGAGCGCAAGGGATAGGCGAGGCGCTGCGCTTCGACATAGGTGCCGCTGCCGCGCTCGGCCCGCACCAGCCCGCGCTCGGCCAAGGTCGCCAGCGCGCGCCGGACTGTATGCCGATTGACGCGATAGGTTTCCGCGATCTCGGTCTCGCCCGGCAGCCTGTCGCCGGCGGCAAAGGTTCCAGCCGCGATATCGCGCTCGATGCCGTCGGCAACCTGCCGCCACAGCGCAACGCCGGTGCTGGCGTCCTGCATGCTCATGGTGCCGTGCTGTCTCGCTTGGCGAAAATCATGGTCCTGTCACGAAAGCTTCATGGCGCGTCCATATGAAGTTGTCTATTATCATAGACAACTTGAGTCGAGCAAGCTAGAACAGGGATTCATGACCGTTTCCGGCGAAAATCGTGGCGAATGAGAGCGGCGTGGCCCGGCGCAAGGCGGCGATGGCCGTGCTGGCGAGTTCGGCCGCGGCCGACATCGCGGCGCACCTGAAGACGATCGCCTTGCCTGACCATGAAGATTTGCGCGAGGCCGAGAACGGCCTCGTCATGCTGCGCGGCCGCATCGGCGGTGACGGCGCGCCGTTCAATCTCGGCGAGGCCACGGTGTCGCGCGCGGCCGTGCGGCTTGCGAGCGGCGAGGTCGGTTTCGGCTATACGCTCGGGCGCGACCGCGAGAAGGCGCGGCTGATCGCGCTGTGCGACGCGCTGGTGCAGTCGGCCGCATTTGCCGGCGATGTCGAGGGGAAGGTGATCGCGCCGTTACGCGCGGCGGTATTCGCGCGGCGCGACCGTAAGGCTGCGGAGGCTGCGGCGACGCGGGTGGATTTCTACACGATGGTACGTGGTGAGGGTTGAGTGATGACGACAATCGCCGAACTGCCCGCAGGATTTGCCGACAAGGTGTTGTCGGCGCAATCGACCTTCCGCTCGGTCATGGAAGCAATGGCGCGTCCAGGCAGCGTTCATCGCGTCACCGCCGCCGTCGGCACGCCGCCGCCGATGATGCGCGGGGCGGCCGCGATCGCGCTCACGCTGTTCGATCACGACACGCCGGTCTGGCTCGACGAAAAGATGTCGGAGACCATGGATGTCGCGCGATGGCTCAAATTCCATTCCGGCGCGCCCATCGTTCCGGATTCCTCGATCTGCCATTTCGCGCTGATCGCTGACGCCGGCGCGCTGCCCGATCTCGGTCGTTTTTCGCTTGGCTCCAACGAATATCCGGATCGTTCGACCACGCTGATCCTGCAGGTCGCGAGCCTGACGCAGGGGCCGGCCTACGAACTGCGCGGGCCGGGCATCGACGGATCGGCCGTTCTCAATGCCACCTTCGAGCCGAAGGATCTGTTCGACCGGCTCGCGATCAACGCCACGCTGTTTCCCCGTGGCATCGACGTGGTGCTGGTCGCCGACGACGCCATTGTCGCGATTCCGCGCACCACGCGGCTTGCCGCTCACGGAGGCTGACGCAATGTATGTCGCAGTCAAAGGCGGCGAACGCGCCATCGAGAACGCTCACCGGCTGCTCGCGCATGAGCGGCGCGGCGATGCCGGCGTTCCCGAGGTGACGCTGTCGCAGATTTCGGAGCAGCTCAGCCTCGCCGTCGACCGCGTCATGAGCGAGGGCTCGCTGTACGACCGCGAGCTTGCGGCGCTGGCAATCAAGCAGGCGCGCGGCGACATGATCGAGGCGATTTTCCTGGTGCGCGCGTTTCGTGCGACGTTACCCCGATTTGGCGCGACCGAACCTGTCGACACCGGCAGGATGCGGGTGGCGCGGCGAGTGTCGTCGACCTTCAAGGACATTCCGGGCGGACAGATCCTGGGGCCGACCTTCGACTATACCCACCGTCTGCTCGATCCCGCGCTGGCCGAGGGCTTCGTTCCCGAGTCCCCCGCGACGTCCGAAGCTTCCACTGCGCCGACGCCGCGGGTCACCGACATCCTCGGCCGCGACGGCTTGATCGAGCCCTCACCGCAGGCGGATGCTGACGCGCCGGTCGGCGATCTCACCCGCGAACCCCTGAGCTTCCCTGCCGATCGCGACCTGCGCTTGCAGAACCTCGCCCGCGCCGATGAAGGCTTCCTGCTCGCGATGGGCTACTCGACCCAGCGCGGTTACGGCCGCAATCATCCCTTTGCCGGAGAAATCCGCTTCGGCGAGGTCGAGGTCGAATTCTCCGCCGAAGATGTCGGCTTCGCCGTGCCGCTCGGCGAGATCGAGTTGACCGAATGCCAGATGGTCAACCAGTTCAAGGGCTCGGCGAGCGAAGCGCCGTGCTTCACCCGCGGCTATGGTCTCGCCTTCGGCCAGAGCGAGCGCAAGACCATGTCGATGGCGCTGGTCGACCGTTCCTTGCGCGCGCGCGAGCTCGGCGAGAAGACGTACTGTCGCCGGCGCAGGACGAGGAGTTCGTGATGTCGCACTCCGACAATGTACAGGCGACCGGCTTTGTCGAGCATCTGAAGCTGCCGCATTACGTCGACTTTCAGTCGGAGCTCGGATTGCTGCGCAAGCTGCGCAAGGAATTTGCCGAAGCGGCTGATGACGCCGACTCGATGCAGGAGGCCGCGGAATGAACGCGCCTGCCTACAACTTCGCCTATCTGGACGAGCAGACCAAGCGGATGATCCGCCGCGCGATCCTCAAAGCGATCGCGATTCCCGGCTATCAGGTGCCGTTCGCGAGTCGCGAAATGCCGATGCCCTATGGCTGGGGCACCGGCGGCGTGCAGGTGACCGCCGCGATCCTCGGACCGGATGACGTGCTGAAGGTGATCGACCAGGGTTCCGACGACACCACCAACGCGATTTCGATCCGGAAATTCTTCGCCAAGACCGCCGGTGTTGCGACGACGACCTCGACATCGGACGCGACCGTGATCCAGACCCGGCATCGCATTCCCGAGGCGCCGCTGCATGCCGGACAGGTGCTGGTCTATCAGGTGCCGATCCCCGAACCGTTGCGCTTCCTCGAGCCGCGCGAGACCGAGACGCGGCGCATGCACGCGCTCGGCGAATACGGGCTGATGCATGTCAAGCTCTACGAGGACATCGCGCGTTTCGGCCACATCGCGACTTCCTACGCCTATCCGGTGAAGGTCAACGCGCGCTATGTGATGGACCCGTCGCCGACGCCGAAATTCGACAATCCCAAGATGGACAATTGCGAGGCGCTGCAACTGTTCGGCGCCGGCCGCGAGAAACGCATCTATGCGATCCCGCCGTACACCAAAGTGGTTTCGCTGGATTTCGAGGATCATCCGTTCACGCGCTACCGCTTCGATGCGCCATGTGCTCTGTGCGGCGCCGAGGATGCCTATCTCGATGAGATCGTCACCGACGATGCCGGCAGCCGGATGTATGTCTGTTCCGACACCGACTATTGCGAAGGCCGCCAGGCAGCCGGCCATCGCGGCAAGGAGAGTGCCGCTCCGCACAAGGAGAAGGCGCATGGTTGAGGCGCAAGTGATCGCCCATGGCGACGAGCCGCTGCTGGTCGCGGAAAATCTCTCCAGGAGCTTCGGCCGGATTGCTGCCTGCCGCGACGTCTCGTTTGTGCTCTATCCCGGCGAGGTGCTCGCCATCGTCGGGGAGTCCGGCTCGGGCAAGACCACGCTGCTGCAGATGCTGTCGGCGCAGCTTGCGCCGACTTCGGGGACCGTGTCCTACCGCATGCGCGACGGCGTGTTGCGCGATCTCAACGCGCTGGGCGAAGCCGAGCGGCGCTTCCTGTTCCGCACCGACTGGGGCTATGTGCACCAGGACCCGGCGCTGGGATTGCGTATGGCGGTCTCCGCCGGCGCCAATGTCGGCGAACGGCTGATGGCGGTGGGCTGGAACCATTACGGCCGCATCCGCGACACCGCGTCATCCTGGCTGGAGCGGGTCGAGATCGACACCGCGCGCATCGACGATGCGCCGCGCACCTATTCCGGCGGTATGCGCCAGCGCCTGCAAATCGCGCGCAATCTCGTCACCGAGCCGCGGCTGGTGTTCATGGACGAGCCCACCGGCGGGCTCGACGTGTCGGTGCAGGCGCGCTTGCTCGATTTGATGCGCAGCCTGGTCGGCGAGCTCGGGCTTGGCCGCGATCGTGGTCACCCACGATCTCGCGGTGGCGCGGCTGTTGTCGCACCGGGTGATGGTGATGAAGGGCGGGCAGGTGATCGAGACCGGCCTGACCGACCAGGTGCTCGACGATCCGCACCAGCCCTACACCCAGCTTCTCGTGTCCTCGATCCTTCCGCCATGAGTCCTGCGCCATGAGCCAGCCGATGCCTGCAATGATCGAAATCGCCGACGCGCAAAAAACCTTCACCATGCACCTGCAGGGCGGCGTCAGGCTGCCGGTGGTATCAGGCGTGAACTTCGAGGTTCATGCCGGCGAGTGCGTGGTGCTGTCGGGGCCGTCGGGCGCCGGAAAATCCTCGATCCTGAAGATGATCTTCGGCAATTATCGCTGCGACGGCGGCCGCATCGGCATCCGCCATCGCGGCAACATCGTCGACATCGCCAATGCCGAACCTCGCGACGTGCTCAGCGTCCGCCGCGACACCATCGGTTATGTCAGCCAGTTCCTGCGTGCGGTGCCGCGCGTTGCCACCATCGACGTGGTGGCCGAGCCCTTGATCGTGACCGGCACGCCGCGCAGCGACGCGCGCGAACAGGCCGGGCGGCTGCTGCATCGCCTCAACATCCCCGGGCGGCTGTGGTCGCTGCCGCCTTCGACCTTCTCCGGCGGCGAGCAGCAGCGCGTCAACATCGCGCGCGGCTTCATCTCCGACCATCCGATCCTGCTGCTGGACGAGCCGACCGCTTCGCTGGACGCCGCCAATCGCGAGGTGGTGGTGACGCTGATCGAGGAAAAGAAGCGGGCGGGCGTCGCCATGGTCGCGATCGTGCATGACGACGAGATCCGCAAGCTGATTGCCGACCGCGTGATCGATGTGACCGACTTCGCCGCCGCGGCCTGAATGAAAGACACGAGATGAGCGCGAGCAGACCGGAAACCCTGATCGGCAACGCCAGGATCGTGCTGGCGGACCGCGTGATCGAGCGCGGCTGGGTCGCGGCCGCCGACGGCAGGATCGCCGAATTCGGCGAGGGCGCCGCGCCTGCAGGAGCCGAGGACGCCGGCGGCGACATCGTGATGCCCGGCATGATCGAGCTGCACACCGATCATCTCGAAGCGCATTATGTGCCGCGTCCAAAAGTGTTCTGGGACCCGATCGCGGCGGTGGTGTCCTATGACGCACAACTCGCGACGTCGGGGATCACCACGGTGCTGGATTCGCTCCGGGTCTGGCGCGAGGACGGTGCCGAAGACGTCGACGGCCGCGCCGGGATACTCGCAGCCGCGATTACGTCGGCCCGCGACGATGACATCCTGCGCGCCGACCATTTCCTGCATCTGCGCTGCGAAATCCCGATGCCCGATGTGGTCGAGGAAGCGAAGGAACTCATCGATCGCCCTGACGTGCGGCTGATGTCGCTGATGGATCACACGCCAGGCCAGCGCCAGTTCCGCGACGAGGTGAAGCTCCGCGAATATTATCGCGGCAAGTCCGGCGGCATGACCGATGCCCAGCTTGACGTGCTGTTCAAGCGGCGTTTCGACTATCAGCAGGCCTATGCCGCGAACAACATGCGCGCCATCGTCGCGCTGGCGCATCAATACAGGATTCCGCTGGCAAGTCACGACGACACCACCGACGAGAACGTCATCGATGCGATCCGCGATCGCGTCGCAGTCGCGGAGTTTCCGACCACGGTGGAGGCCGCGCGCGGCCTGCACGAGGCCGGCATCGACATCCTGATGGGCGCGCCCAATGTGGTGCGCGGCGGCTCGCATTCCGGCAACATCGCCGCCGTCGACCTCGCGCGCGAGGGGATGCTCGACATTCTCTCCTCCGACTATGTGCCGTCGAGCCTGTTGATGGGGGCGCTGATGTTGCCGAAGCACGTGCCGGCGATCGATCTCGCCTCCGCGGTGCGCACCGTCACCAAGACGCCGGCCGAAGCCGTCGGCCTCGCCGATCGCGGCGAGATCGCAATCGGCAAGCGCGCCGATCTGATCCGCGTCCATGTCGCCGGCAACGTGCCGGTCGTGCGCTGCGTCTGGCGTGAAGGGCGCCGCGTCGCATGAGCGAAGCGCATGACATCTCGGGCCACGCTGCAACCGCTATCGGGCCCGGTCGGCTGATCCTCGTCGTCGGCCCGAGCGGCGCCGGCAAGGACACGCTGCTCGACCTTGCGAAGGCCGCCTGCATCGAGGATCGCAGCGTCTCCTTCCCACGTCGCGTGGTCACGCGCGAGGCCTCCGTGTCGGAAGACAACGAGCAGCTTTCGCCCGACGCGTTCCGCGAAGCGCTGGCGCGCCGCGAGTTTGCCCTGCATTGGGAGGCCCATGGCCATCTCTACGGCCTTCGCCGCGCCATTGACGACGACATCCGCGGCGGCCGGACCGTCGTGATCAATGTTTCGCGCACCGTGATCGATGCGGCCAGGCGCAGCTATGCCGATGTCAGGGTGGTGTCGATCACCGCACCGCCCGAGGTGCTGGCCGAGCGCATCGCGATGCGGGCGCGCGGCAGCGACGGACTGTCCGGGCAGCGGCTCGGCCGCAACGTGAGCGAAACGGCCGCGCCCGATATCACCATCCTCAATGTCGGCCGCCCTGAGGACAACGCCCGGCGATTGGTGCGGATCGTCAGGGGCGACTGCGCCGCCGTGTGAGCCGGAATCGGCGATCTCCACCTTGTTGTCCTTGCCGCATGCGAGCAGATTGGGTACGGCCAATCTGCTCGCGTAACGACAAGCCTGCGCTGCGGCCAGGGAGAGGGATCGATCCATGGGGGGCATTCTGGAAGGCGTGCGGGTGCTCGATTTCGGGCGCTACATCGCGGGGCCGTATTGCGCGACCTTGCTTGCGGAATTCGGCGCGGAGGTGATCCGCGTCGAGAAACGCGACGGCAGTGAAGACCGTTTCGTGGCTCCGGTGGGAGCGGGCGGCGAGGGCGCGCTGTTCCTGCAGATCAACCGCAACAAGAAATGCATCACCCTCGACCCGATGAAGGCGGAAGGGCAAGAGGTGCTGCGCCGGCTGGTCGCGCGGTCGGACGTGGTGATCGCCAACCTGCCGCCGCAGACGCTGCGGGCGATGAAGCTCGACTACGAATTGCTGAAGGCGATCAAGCCCGACGTCATTCTCACGACGGCGACGGCCTTCGGCAATCCGGGCCCCTGGTCCGAACGCGTCGGCTTCGATGGCGTCGCTCAGGTCATGTCGGGCGCGGTCTACATGACCGGCCAGGGCGACCCGCCTTACCGCGCGGCCGTGCCCTGGGTCGACTTCGGAACGGCGCTGCATTGCGCTTTCGGCACACTCGCCGCCTTGATCGAGCGCGGCAAGTCGGGCCGCGGGCAGATCGTCGAAGGCGCGCTGCTGGCGACCGCACTGACCTTCGCCAATGCAACACTGATCGAGCAGGCCGTGATCGCGGTCAACCGCGTTCCAACCGGCAATCTCGGCCAGACCGCAGCACCTGCCGACATCTACCGAAGCAAGGACGGATGGGTGCTGTGTCAGGTCACGGGACAGCCGTTGTTCGTTCGCTGGGCCAAATTGATAGGTGAGGGCCACTGGCTGACGGACCCGCGCTTTGCGGACGACATCAAGCGCGGCGACAACGGTGCCGTCATCAGTGAACGGATGGCGCGCTGGTGTGCCGAGCGCACCACGCAGGATGCCGTCGACACGCTCGCCGCCGCGTACATTCCGGCAGCGCCGGTGCTGAGCCCGCAGCAGGCGCTGGATCACCCGCACATTCGCGCGACCGGCTTTTTGACCAATGTCGACTATCCGGGTTTGCCGAACCCCGCGCCGGTTGCGCGCGCCGCGGTGCGGCTTTCAGAGACCCCGGGCGAGATCGTCAGCCGCCCGCCGACGCTCGGCGAGCACACCGATCTCGTGCTGGGAGAGCTCGGCTATGATGCAGCTGATATCGCCGCGCTGCGCAAGGCGGGAGCGATCTAGCGTCTTTCAGCGCGCGAGCAGCGACGGCCCGAACTGCACGGCGATGATCAGGACGATCACGGCCAGCACGGCGAAGACAACGGTCTTGCGCATCTGTTTCTCCGCTTCTGACAAACTGGCGACCTGCGCGCCGGCCGGTATGCAGGTCCGTACGCCTGTCCTTGCTGAGTTGTGTTTTTAGACCTAGCATCATTGTAATTAAAAGAGAACATCTCGAGGGGGGCTTGTTGCATGACCGCTGTCACGCTGGACGCCATCGATTACGCCGATCGCCGCCGCCGCATTTGGGCAATCTTCGGAAGCTCCTCGGGCAATCTCGTCGAATGGTACGATTTTTACGCCTATGCTTTCACGGCGCTGTATTTCGCGCCCTCGTTTTTTCCCAAAGGGGACCAGACCACACAGCTTCTCCAGACCGCTGCCGTGTTCGCGATCGGCTTTTTGATGCGCCCAATCGGCGGTTACGTTTTCGGCTTCATCGCCGACAAGTACGGCCGCAAGAATTCGATGATGATTTCCGTGCTGATGATGTGCGCGGGCTCGCTTGCCATCGCAATCATGCCGACCTACGCGACCATCGGGACCGCGGCACCGGTTCTGCTGCTTCTCGCCCGAATGGTTCAGGGCTTTTCGGTCGGCGGCGAGTACGGCACCAGCGCGACCTATATGAGCGAAGTCGCGCTGCCGGGCAAACGTGGCTTCTACGCATCGTTCCAGTATGTCACGCTGATCGGTGGCCAATTGCTCGCGTCGCTGGTTGTCCTCGTCGTCCAGCAATTGCTTTCCGACGAAGAGTTGCGGGCATGGGGCTGGCGGATTCCGTTTTTGCTGGGTGCCGTTTTCGCAGTCGTTGCTCTCTTCCTGAGAGCCTCCCTGACCGAGACCTCTTCGGCCGAAAGTCGCTCACGCAAGGAGGCCGGCTCCTTGCGCGAGATTTTCAGGCATCACACACGGGCGTTTTTGATCGTCCTCGGCTATACCGCCGGCGGATCGTTGATCTTCTACACCTTCACCACCTACATGCAGAAGTATCTGGTCAATACCGCACACATGAACGACCGCACTGCGAACGTGGTCATGACCGCCGTGCTCCTCACTTACATGCTCATGCAGCCCGTGTTCGGAATATTTTCCGATCGCTTCGGCCGCAAGACGTCGATGCTGTTGTTCGGGGCGCTTGCGACGCTGGGCACGGTGCCGCTGATGTATGCGATCGCTGACGTCAAAAATCCGCTTGTGGCATATGCACTCATCGTCATCGCGCTCGCCATTGTGTCGTTTTACACGTCGATCAGCGGACTGGTGAAGTCGGAAATGTTTCCACCCGAGGTCCGCGCCATGAGTGTCGGCCTCGCTTATGCGATTGCCAATGCCATCTTCGGCGGTTCCGCCGAATATGTTGCGCTGTGGTTCAAGAACAGTGGCGCGGAGACCAGCTTCTATTGGTATGTCACCTTCATGTGCGCCATCGCGCTGGTTGCTTCGATCCTGATGCCGGATCCCAAGATCAAGGGTTATCTCCAGGGCGCAGGAACCGAGCTCTGACCTCGTGCACCGTCAGCTCTCCGCAATATCGACGACCGCCTCGGCAAAGGCCTGCGGGGCTTCCTGCGGCAGGTTGTGGCCGATGCCGCCGGTGACGTTGCGATGCTCGTACTTGCCGGAGAACTTGTTCGCGTAGGCGGAAGGCGGCGGATGCGGCGCGCCGTTGGCGTCGCCCTCCATGGTGATGGTCGGCACGGTGATCACAGGCGAAGTCGCGAGCTTCTTCTCGAATTCGTCGAGCTTCGGATCGCCCTCGGCAAGGCCCTGGCGCCAGCGATAGTTGTGGATGACGATCGCGACATGGTCGGGATTGTCGAAGGACGCCGCGCTGCGGGCGAAGGTGGCGTCGTCGAAATGCCATTGCGGCGAGGCAAGTTGCCAGATCAGCCGGTTGAACTCGTTGCGATTCTTCTCGTAACCGGCGCGGCCGCGCTCGGTGGCGAAATAGAACTGGTACCACCATTGCAACTCCGCGCGGGGCGGCAGCGGCACCTTGCCGGCTTCCTGGCTGCCGATCAGATAGCCGCTGACCGAAACCATCGCTTTGCAGCGATCAGGCCAGAGCGCGGCCATGATGTTGGCGGTGCGCGCACCCCAGTCGAAACCGGCGAGCGTCGCCTTCGCGATTCCGAGCGCGTCCATCAGCGCGATCATGTCGAGCGCGACGGCGGAGGGCTGGCCGTTGCGGAAGGTGTCGGCCGAGAGGAAGCGGGTCGTGCCATAGCCGCGGATATAGGGCACGATGACGCGGTAGCCCGCAGAGGCAAGCGTCGGTGCGACGTCGACAAAGCTGTAGATGTCGTAGGGCCAGCCGTGCAGCAGCAGGACCGCCGGCCCGCTCGTCGGGTCCCATCTCGACATAGCCGACATTGAGCTGACCGGCGTCGATCTGCTTCAACGCCGGGAAGGAGGTGTGCGCGCCCGCCTTCGTGCTCTCGAGCTTTGCTTTGGTCTGCGCGCTTGCCGTTCCGCCGAGCGCAAATTGGGTGGCGGCGAGGGTGGCTGCGGCGTTGCCGAGGAAACGGCGCCGGCTGTGATCGCGTTCGTTGGTCATGGAATGCCTCAATTCTGTTGTGAGCGAGTGAGGATCTGGTTCTCGGCGTCCTGTCACCGTACCCAATTGACCTTGGCCAAATCGACCAACTGGGTGGCGCGGCCGTCGAGCACGGCCTTCAGCATGAACATGCCGAAATGTTGCGCCTGATCGAGGGTCGTCTTGGGCGGCATGATCAATTCCTGGCGCGCGCTGACGACGTCGATCAGCGCCGGGCCATTGTGGCTGAAGGCCGCAGTGAGTGCGCCCTTCAGGTCCTGCGGCTTCTCGACCCTGATGCCCTTGATGCCCATGGCCTCGGCCACGGCCGCGAAGTTCGGGTTCTTCAGCTCGCAGCCATTGTCGAGCAGGCCGGATGCCTTCATCTCCATTTCGACAAAGCCGAGCGTGCCGTTGTTGAGCACGACGACCTTCACCGGCAGGCCGAGCTGACTCAGCGTAATGAAGTCGCCCATCATCATGGCGAAGCCGCCGTCTCCGGACAGCGAGACGACCTGGCGTTTGGGAAACGTCGCCTGCGCACCGATCGCCTGCAGCATCGCGTTCGCCATCGAGCCGTGATTGAAGGAGCCGAGCAGGCGGCGCTTGCCGTTCATGACGAGATAGCGTGCCGCCCACGCGGTCGGCGTTCCCACATCGCAGGAAAAGATCGCATCCTCCGTCGCCACCTCGCTGACGACGCGCGTGACATATTGCGGATGGATGATGCTGCTGTTCGGGCCGCTTTCGGCCAGCGCGTCGAGCGCCTTGCGCGCCTTGCGGTAATCGGCCAGCGCCTGGTCGAGATGGCTCGTATCCTTGTGTTCGGTGAGCTTCGGCAACAGCGCCTTCAGTGTCGTCTTGACGTCGCCGACGAGGCCGAGCCAGAGCGGGCAGCGGTTGCCGAGCGCTTCCGCACGGATATCGATCTGCGCGATGCGCGCGTGCTCCGGATAGAACTGGCGATAGGGGAAGTCGGTGCCCAGCATCAGCAGCGTGTCGCAATTCTTTAGCGCGATGTAGCCTGAGGCAAAGCCGATCAGGCCGGTCATGCCGACGTCATAGGGATTGTCGTATTCGACGAACTCCTTGCCGCGCAGCGCATGCACGATCGGCGCTTTCAGGTGTTTGGCCAGCGCAACGACCTCGTCATGCGCCCCCGAGCAGCCGGCGCCGCAGAGCAGGGTCACGCTCTTGCCTCCGTCGAGCAGGGAGGCGAGTTGGTCGAGCTCCGCGTCCGGTGGGCAGAACGTCGGCTTTGACGGCGCGAGCCACCGCGGCGGGCTCTTGTCGAGCGGTTGCAGCGCGACGTCGCCGGGAATGACGACGACGGCGACGCCGCGGTGGCCGACAGCGGCGCGGATTGCCCGTTCCAGAACCTGAGGCAACTGGTCGGGCCGCGACACCAGCTCGACATAATGGCTGCACTCCTTGAACAGGGTCTCCGGATGCGTGGCCTGGAAATAGTCGATGCCGATCTCGGTGCTTGGAATATGCGCAGCAATCGCCAGCACCGGCACGCGGCTGCGATGACAGTCGAACAGACCGTTGATGAGATGCAGATTGCCGGGACCGCAGCTTCCGGCGCAGACCGCCAGTTCGCCGGTCAGATGCGCCTCGGCGCCGGCCGCAAACGCGCCGGCTTCCTCGTGGCGCATATGCATCCATTCGATGCCGCCGATCCGCCGCAGCGCGTCGGTGAAGCCGTTCAGGGTGTCGCCGACCACGCCATAGACGCGCTTGACCCCGGCCTGCTTCAGCGTTTCCGCCATGTAGTCGGCAACGATCCGGGCCATCGCTTCGTCTCCTGTTCGTTTTGTTTGCGCATGATCTCTTCGGATTCCGGATCATGCGCTCGGCCGCCGCCTTACTCGGCGACGTAGGGTTTGGTCATCTTTCTGGGATCGACGACGCGGTCGAAGGTCGCTTCGTCGACGAATTTCAGCTCGAGCGCCGCCTGCTTCAGGGTGAGATCGTGCTCCATCGCATGATGGGCGATCTTGGAAGCCTTGTCGTAGCCGATGACGGGCGTCAGCGCGGTCACCAGCATCAGCGAGCGGCTGACGTCGTCGTTGATCTTCTTGAGGTTCGGCCTGGTGCCCTCGATGAGATATTTGCGGAAGTTGTCGCAACCGTCGGCGAGGATCGTGATCGATTGCGCGATGTTGTGAATCATCAGCGGCTTGTAGACGTTCATCTCGAGATAGCCGCCGGCGCCGCCGAAGCCGACCGCAACGTCGTTCGCCATCACCTGCGCCGCGATCATGGTCAGCGCCTCGGCTTGCGTCGGATTGACCTTGCCCGGCATGATCGAGGATCCCGGCTCGTTCTCCGGCAGGATCAACTCGGCAAAGCCGGCGCGCGGCCCGCACGCCATCAGGCGGATGTCGTTGGCGATCTTGTAGAGCGAGACGGCCAGCGTGCGGAAGGAGCCCGAGAGGTGCACCAGCGCGTCGTGCGAACCCTGCACGGTGAATTTGTTGGGCGCGCTGATGAACGGCAGCTTGGTGAGTGTGGCGATCTCGCCGGCTGCGGCCTCGGCGAAGCCGGGCGCGGCGTTGATGCCGGTGCCCACGGCCGTGCCGCCCAGCGCGAGATGATAGACCGATTTCAGGGAATCCTCGATCCGCACCAGATCGTCCGCCAGCATGCCGGCATAGCCCGACCATTCCTGACCGAGCGTGATCGGCGTCGCATCCTGCATGTGGGTGCGTCCGATCTTGACGATGTCGTCCCATTCGGCCGCCTTCTTCGCGATCGCGCCTTGCAGCGTCGCGACCGCCGGCATCAGGCGGGAGACGGTATTCGCCGCGGCGGCGATGTACATCGCCGACGGAAAATTGTCGTTCGAGGATTGCGACATGTTGACGTGATCGTTCGGATGCACCGGCTTCTTGCTGCCGAGCGGCGTGCCCGCGATCTGGCAGCAGCGGTTGGAGATCACCTCGTTGACATTCATGTTGAACTGGGTGCCGCTGCCGGTCATCCAGACGTGCAGCGGGAACATGTCATGGTGCTGTCCGGCGAGGATCTCGTCGCAGGCCTGCACGATCAGTTTGTGGACCGCGCCGTCGAGCCGCTTGCCGGCGTGATTGGCATTGGCGCAGGCCTTCTTCAGCACCGCATAGGCCGTGATCATCTGGCGCGGCATCAGGTCGGTGCCGATCGAAAAATGCTCGATCGAGCGCTGCGTCTGCGCGCCCCACAATTTGTCGGCGGGAACCTCGACCTCGCCGAGACTGTCGGTTTCGACACGGACCTTGCTCATGCACCTCGCTCCTGCGTCATCTCATTCACTGAGCGAAAAGCTGTGCCCGGGGGCTCGATCCGTCAAGCGTCCTGAGCGGTCCCGTCGTCATTGTGGCCGACCGATTCCGGCGTTCAAAAGCGAAAGGCGCGTGCGCATCGGAAATACAGTTGGGCTCGCCTGCCGTTGAATGCGAACCGTAGTGGTTTCCCCCGAGGCGCCC
Organism: uncultured Alphaproteobacteria bacterium; assembly: GCA_963795365.1. Classification (GTDB taxonomy): domain Bacteria; phylum Pseudomonadota; class Alphaproteobacteria; order Rhizobiales; family Xanthobacteraceae; genus Bradyrhizobium. The sequence goes on along the minus strand of CAWCHW010000009.1, from coordinate 248,300 downwards.
GACTCCCTCCCCCCAAAGCGGGTGCCAAGCTGACGGCGGATCGTTGAACGATCCGCCGTCTTTTTTCGTTGGGCGCACAGGCATCATGCCCGGCGGGTGCTCTCGAACAGGAACCAGGTCCGACGCTCGCTTTCGTCGATCCAGTTCTCGATCAGGCTTGCGGTGGCGACGTCGCCATGTTCGTCGCAGAGTTCATGCGTCTCGCGCAGGAGGCCGGTGAAACGCTTGTTGTCGTCGGCAAGCTCCGCCAGCATGTCCTCGGGCGTGACGAACTCCGCGTCGTTGTCGAGCAGGCGCTGCAGCCGGCTGATATTGCCGATCGAGCGCAGCGTGGTGCCGCCGATCTTGCGCGCGCGCTCCGCCACGTCGTCGGTCATCGCGAAGATCTGCTCGGATTGCTCGTCGAGCAGGAGGTGGTAGTCGCGGAAGTGCGGACCCGTCATGTGCCAGTGGAAGTTCTTGGTCTTCAGGTAAAGCGCGAAGGTATCGGCCAGCAAGGCCCGCAGCGCCGCGGAAATGTCCTTGATGGCATTGGAGCCGAGTTCGGACGGCGTCTTCAGCTTGGCTGTTTTTCGTTCCTGGACTGCGGTGGCGCTCATGGCGGGCTCCTTTGTTGTTGAAGGCAAGCGGAAATGAGACCGGCAGCTTGCGCTGCGATCTCATTCCGGATTCACGAGGGATAGACGGGCCTCAGCCCGCGGTCTTTCCGGAATGCATCCGGCCATCAGATTGCCACGCTGGCGGTCGCGGCGTAATCGAGCGGCCGTGCACGTGTCCGTGAAACGGATTTGAACGGGGTTCGCAAGTTGTCGCCACAGTTGCCTTGCGACTGGCGCCAGGCATGGGGCGGGCGTCCGACGAAGCGGTTGAAAACGACGGTGAAATGCGACTGGCTCTGGAAGCCGACCGAGAGCGCGATGTCGACCACCGACATGTCGGTCTGGACCAGCATCTCCTGGGCGCGCTCGACCCTGCGGCGGAGCAGGTATTCGTGCGGGCGCAGCCCGGTTGCAGCCTTGAACTGGGCGGCGAAATGCATCCGCGTCAATCCGGTCGCCGCGGCGATCTCGGCACTGCTGATGGAATTGGCGAGGTTGGTCTCGACGAACTCGATTGCGCGGCGGAGCCGCCAGCGCGCCAGCTCGGCGACCTTGGGTCGCGCTGCCGGCGCCACGCGCTCGGCCGAGGTCAGAAGCCGCATCACGATGGCCGCGCTGAGGCACTCGATGTAATGGCCGCCAAGCGGGCCGCCGATCTGGTCGCCCGCCAGCAGAGCGCGGGCGAGGCGCTCGACCATCTGGTCCTTGCGCAGCCCGGTTTTCGAGAACTGCGGCGCGGCGGCGTTCGGGACGGTGCGATCATATTCTTCGACCAGCGAATTCGGCACGTGCAGATGCAGAAGTTCATGAGCGCCGCGGAACAGGCAGCTGACCCTGGCCCCCGGCTCGGTGACGTGAAACATGCCGGGCATGGCGGCGCCGTCATGGATGGTCGCGCCGTTGACCGAGAAGCGGATGTTCGCGGTGTTCATGACCACCATGACCAGATGGCGGTCGCGCGGGGTCTCGTGATGAACTTCCGCAGGCTGCGGCCCGGCGCCTCGCCAGCGGGTTGCGACGACCATGGCGTCCAGGTTGCTGCCGGGCGGCAGGACGCGCCACGCCGGTTCGTCCGCAAGGACCGCCATGGACTCATCATGGGCGAATGCGTCGTGGGAAACGGGATTTGAACGCGCGGCTGCTGTCTGCTCGAAGCGGATCATCGCTCACCCCTATGCTGTTCGTTCGGTCCGAAGCGGTGCTCCGGAGCATGGGGTTTTCATACGGCGGTACAGCGGTTCCATTCATGGGCCCCGTCATTAAGAATCCTGAAATCTCATGTTGCGGCTGCGTCGGCCTGAAAAATGCTGTTTTGGGCGGTTCCGGCATCGATTCCGGGCCGGTTCGTGCGAAAGCGAAAGACCGGCGCCTTGCCCCGCTGCCAGTCTGGATCGTTCCACGACCCCAAATCAGCCGCCGGTAGCAGTCCCGGTGCGACTTCAGGAGCGAGTGAATGGGAAGCGCATCGACGGTCGCTGGCCTGATTACGATCAAGAGCAGCAACGGGCCGGAAGAGACCATGAACCGGTTCGAGGCCGAGGTCCGGGGGCGTGGCATGACGGTGTTCGCGCATATCGATCATGCGGCAGGCGCGGCAGCCGCTGGCCTGTCATTGCGGCCGACCGAGATGCTGATCTTCGGCAATGCCAAGGCCGGGACGCCGTTGATGGAAGCCACCCAGACCATTGGCATCGACCTGCCGCTGAAAGTGCTGGTGTGGCGAGCCGAAGACGGCACGACCTGGCTGTCCTACAACGATCCGGTCTGGCTTGCAGAACGTCACGGCATCATGCCGGAATCCGCGGACACGCTGCGCCAGATGAGCGCGGCGCTGATCAGCCTCGCGGAGATCGCAACCAGGGCTCCGTAGCGATGAGATGTGCCAACCGCACGGCGAAATATGACAGCCAAGTGTCTCGCGAAATGCGAACGCCCTCGATCCGTCGCGATCGTTGCACAACGGATAGGCACCGTCCGACTTATTGATTCGACTATCCTTTTCGCTCCGCGACTAAATTGGTCCTTGCCAGCAACGAAATAGCCTGAATTAAAACAGAACAATAAAGGAAGAAGGCAATTTGCGGAGCAAGGGTCGCGATGGTGCCTGAACAGGGCCGACGACCTGTCTATGCCTCAGATGGGTGGGAGATCGACCTCGCGCGGCGCGAACTGCGTTCGGCTGGCGTGACGGTGCCGCTCGGCGGCCGGGCGTTCGAGATCGTTTCGGTCCTGGTGCAAGCCGACGGCGAACTCGTCAGCAAGAACGATCTGATGGATCAGGTCTGGCCCGGCGCAATCGTCGAAGAAAACGCGCTCCAGGTTCACATCGCCGCCATCCGCAAGGCGCTCGGCGACGACCGCGGCATGCTGAAAACGCAGTTCGGCCGCGGCTATCGCCTGCTCGGAAGCTGGAAACTTGTCCAGCAGACGAGCGACGTGCCGAAACCAAAGGTGCCTTTGCCTGCGGCGACGCAGGCCCCACAGGCCTCCACGACCACCAACATTCCAGCCGCCGCCGACAGCCTGATCGGCCGCGCCGGCGCCGTGCAATATCTGCGCGATCTGCTGTCGGCCTATCGCGTTGTCACGCTGACCGGGCCCGGTGGCATCGGCAAGACCGCGCTCGCGCTGGAAGTCGCGCGCAGCCTGGACTTCTCCGGCGAAGCGCTGCTGGTCGAGTTCGCACCGCTGCAGGATCCGAAACTCGTGCCGTCGGCGGTCGCAAGCGTTCTCGGCCTCAAGCTCGAGGGCGAAGAGACCTCGCCGGAATCGGTCACGCGCGCGGTTGGCGCGAGAAAGTTGCTGCTCGTGCTCGACAATTGCGAGCATGTGATCGATGCGGCGGCAAAGCTCGCCGAGACCATCGTGAGCCGCTGTCCGGGCACCACGGTTCTCGCCACCAGCCGCGAGGTGCTGCGCATCGACGGCGAATATGTCTACCGCGTCCCGCCGCTCGATGTGCCGCCGGACGACGGCACCGAACCGGCTGACGCGGTCGGACACACCGCCGTGCAATTGTTCATGGCGCGCGCGCGGGCGCTCGGCGCCGACCTTGCCGCGGACAAGGACAATCTTGGCGCCATCATCGCGATCTGCCGCCGTCTCGACGGTATCCCGCTTGCGATCGAGCTCGCCGCGGCGCGTTCGGTCATGCTGGGACCGAAGGAAGTAGCCGTCCTGCTCGATGACCGCTTCAAGCTCCTGACCGCGGGCCGGCGCACCGCGCTGCCGCGACATCAGACCCTGCGCGCGGCGCTGGACTGGAGCTACAATTTGTTGACGGAGGAGGAGGCGAGGGTGCTGCGCAGCCTCGCGATCTTCGCCGGCGATTTTCCGCTCGAGGCCGTGATCGCGACCGCCGGCGACCTTGCCGCCGATCATGTTGTGAGCCTGGCCGCGAAGTCGCTGCTCGCGGCCGACCTGCGCGGCAAGACTCCGCACTATCGCCTGCTCGACACCACGCGCGCCTACGCATTGGAGAAGTTGCGCGCCGGCGGTGAGGAGCAGGAGGCCGCGCGGCGTCATGCCGAATTCTATCGCAGCTATTTCACGCGCGCCGAAGCCGAGAGCGAATCGACGCCGCAGGACGAATGGCTTGCCGTCTATGGCCGCCACATCGACAATGTGCGCGCCGGTCTCACCTGGGCATTCTCGCCGGGTGGAGACGCACAGACCGGCATCGCACTGACCGCCGCCGCCGTTCCCGTCTGGGTGCAATTGTCGCTGCTTGGCGAATGCCGCGAGCGCGTCGAACAGGCGCTGGCAAGGCTCGATGCCAACGCCGGCGATGCCGATCGCCTGCGCATGCAGCTGTCCGCGGCGCTCGGCTGGTCGCTGATGTACGGGGTGGGGCGGGCGCGCGAGGCGGGGCCCGCCTGGACCACGACGCTCGAACTTGCCGACAAGCTCGACGACCGCGACCATCGCCTGCGCGCCCTCTGGGGGCTCTGCATCAACCAGTTCAACAACGGCGAATTCCGCAAGGCCCTGGAGTTCGCCCAGCGCTTCGCCGACGTGGTCGCCGGTTCGACCGATGCCGTCGACCTGATGATGGCCGACCGTCTGCTTGCCACCGCGCTGCATTTCTTCGGCGACCAGGATCGCGCGCGCCACCACATCGGTCGCGTGCTCGAACATCTCGAGGTGCTGGCGCGGAAGCCGCAAATTGTCCGCTTTCGGTTCGACCTGCGGGTGTCCTCGCATTATTTCCAGGCGCGTATCCTGTGGCTGCAGGGTCTTGGCGATCAGGCGTTGCGCATCGTCAGGCAGAATATCGAGGAAGGACGCGCCATCGGGCACGCGCTGACCTTCTGCAGCGTGTTGGGGCAGGGCGCTTGCCCGGTGACGTATCTCGCCGGCGATCTCGACGCCGCCGAGCATTATTGTGCCGCCTTGATCGAGCACACCGAGCGCCATCCGATCCGGCTGTGGAACTTATGGGCGCATTGCTTCCGCGGTATGCTGATGGTCAAGCGCGGCCACGTCGGCGCGGGCCTCGAAGCCTTGCGCACTGCTCTCGACCAGGCAGGCGACGCCAGGCTGTTGCCGCGCTTCCTGCTGCCGCTCGGCGAACTGGCGGCCTGTCTCGGCGAAGCCGGCGAGGCGGCGCGCGGGCTTGCCACCATCGACGAGGCGGTGGCGCGCAGCCAGGCGCGAGAAGAGGGCTGGTACTTGGCCGAGCTGCTGCGCATCAAGGGCGAGTTGCTCCGCAAATCCGATTCCACAGCTGCGGCAGCCGCCGAACAATGCTTTGTTGAAGCCATCGATGTGGCGCGGCAGCAGGGCGCGCTGTTCTGGGAGTTGCGGACGGCGATGAGTCTCGCACGGCTCAAGGAAAGTCAGGGGCGGCGCAACGAGGCCAGGAAAGTCCTGCAGCCCGTCTATGCGAAGTTCAGCGAAGGCTTCGGGCTTGCCGATTTGCGCGACGCCAAGACGTTGCTCGACCAGCTCTCCACATGAAGGGCGAGCCGCCGCGCTTCGATGCCGCCTTCAAGGCGCAGTTCGCCGAGCTCGTGCGCTGGCGGCGCGACGTGCGCCGCTTCCGCAGTGATGTCGTCGAGCCTGCGCTCGTCGCGCATTTGTTGTCGCTCGCCTCGCACGCGCCGTCGGTCGGTTTGTCGGAGCCTTGGCGCTTCGTGCTGGTGGAGACACAAGCGCGCCGCGCCGCAATCCGAGACAACTTCTCCGCTGCCAACAAGGCCGCGCTCGAAGGTTACGCCGGCGAGCGCCAGGCGCGCTATGCGCGGCTGAAACTCGAAGGCCTCGAGCAGGCGCCGGTACATCTGGCGGTTTGCGCCGACGAGGCGACGGTGCAAGGCTACGGCCTCGGACGGCGCACCATGCCGGAGACCATCCGTTATTCCGTGGTCGCGGCGATCCAGACATTGTGGCTTGCGGCGCGCGCGGAAGGGCTCGGCGTCGGCTGGGTGTCGATCCTCGATCCCGAGGCGGCGCGCGCCACGCTCGATCTGCCGGCCGATTGGAGCTTTGTCGCCTATCTCTGTCTCGGTTGGCCCGAGCAGGAGAACGAGGTGCCAGAGCTCGAGCGCGAGGGCTGGGAGCAGCGGCAATGTGGGGCGTCGGTCACGCCATTGCGCCGGTAGGCGGTCCATCCTAATTCAGGGAATGCTGTCGAAATGAGGAGACGTCAATGTTCATTGCGATGAACCGCTTCAAGGTCATCAAGGGCTGCGAAGCCGACTTCGAGAATGTCTGGCTATCGCGCGACAGCCATCTCGACAAGGTGCCGGGCTTCCTGGAATTCCACCTTCTCAGGGGACCTGAACTGGAAGACCACACGCTCTATGCGTCGCACACGGTGTGGCAGAGTCGCGCCGTCTTTGAAGCGTGGACCCGATCGGAAGCGTTCCGCGCCGCGCACGCCAAGGCCGGCGGCAACAAGCCGCTTTATCTTGGACATCCGCAGTTCGAAGGTTTCGAAACGCTGCAGACGGTCGGTGGCGGCAAATCGGCGGTCGCATGACGCAAGCTGTTGTTCCGTCCAAACTTGCACGCGCGCGAGGCCATACAGCCGCCATCTGGCTCGTTGCATGTTCGCCCGGAGCGATATCAGCCGTCCATGCGCAAGAACTAACGAGACCGTCGGAAGTCGTCCTCTACATTCATTCGGAGATGAAGCGGACGGAATTCTGTCGAGCGTCTCGAATGTGCGCTTAAGCATGTCCTTGCAGCGCCGGTCTCGACACAGCAATTGAGACTTTCTCTTGGAAACGATCTGCGGGCGTCGCCAACACAACTCGACACCCAAAAGGTTGCAGGTGCATTCGTCCGCGCGACTGCCAATGACAGCGGACCGCGAACATTCAAATATCTCATCTTGCCCTTCGATTTAAAGGAGGCCGCGCTCCCTTTCGTCTACAACAGCAGCTTTATGGATACGAAGGCTTCCATCCATGTCGGGATTATGTCCACGGCTCGCCTTGATACACGGAATCCTGACTACCCCGACGAGCAGAACAGTGCTCAAACGGCGTATCGCCTCTACAAATTGATTATGAGATCGCTGGCGAGGCTGGCGGGCTTCAAGAGCTCGAATTCTTGCGTTCTTGCTCCTCTGCGCAATGTCGCGGAACTGGATCGGCAGTCGACAGAGTTTCGTCTGGCGGAGCGATCGAACCACGTTGGTTCATGATCGCAGGGCTCCTGAAACCCGAGCGGACGTTGGTACCGCTTGTGCGCTTATGGCCAGTGCCTCCGTCATCGGATCTCGCTGGCCAGCAGGCAATAAGAGCACCCACATCTAGCCCGCGACGAACGCCAGCAGCGTACCGTTGGCCGCAGCAGGCGGCACGCAGATCGCGTTGCCGCTGCGAGTGCCGCTTGCGCCGAACGCCCTTTCCGCCTTTGCAAGATCAGCCGAAATCACAAGCCCCGCCGCGCCGCGCTCGGGCAGGCCCGCGAGCGAAACGCCCGGATAGCGTGCGCTTAGCTGAGCATGCGTCATGAACACGAAGTCGGCGCGCTCGCCGCCCGAGGGCACCGCGATGGCGCCGTCATGCTCCTTGCGCACCTCGCGATCGGTGAGGCGCGACAGATGCGCGGCCTCCTTCGCCGGATCGGGCGCGACCAGCAGCACCTGCCTGAGCCGCTTTGCGCCGTTGGCATGCTGCATCAGCTCGGGAATCCACACGGTGTCGCGGGTCTTGTGCTGGCAGGCGAAGATGCGCATGCCGGCAGGCGCTTCCTTGACCGGCCACTGAAAGGTACGGAATTTCGCCGCCGATATGCGGCCATCCGGCATGGTCACGGGCCGCTCGAAATCGTGCGGCCCGAGCGGTGCGAGCCCGCGCGCGCGGATTTCCTCGGCGCCTGCGGCGGCATCAATCGCGGTGTAGGCGACGCGCTCGATGCCTTCGCGCGTCTCCAAGAGGGCCCGGGCCGGCGCGTTATGCTCGGTGGGCGCGAGCACGCCGAGCAGCTCGATATAATCGGGGTCGAGCATGATGGTATAATTGCCCGTGCCCATATGCGCGCTGTGGGTGCCGCGCGGCGAGACGGTGAAGCCGAGCGAGCGCCAGCTCTCGGCCGCCTTGTCGAGATCCCTGACCATGACCACGGCGTGGTCGATGCCGATGACGTTTTTCAGTGCCACGCGTTTCCCCAAGGTTTGTTTGCAGGCGATGTTACCGTGCCGGGCCGTATCAAGTCATATTTTATTGCAGCGGGCAGGCACCGGCGCTTGCTTCGCTCGTGCTTTGGCGGCAATTGATATCACGACCCTACGACCGCGAGAGAGCCGCATGAGCCAACTGATCATCCGCGCCGGCGACTTCACCTTCCAGGCCCGCTTCGAGGAGGAGCTGGCGCCGAAGACCTGTGCCGCCTTCAGGAAGGCGATGCCGTTCGAGAGCCAGGCGATCCATGTGCGCTGGAGCGGAGAGGGCGTGTGGATGCCGCTCGGCGATCTCGATTTCGGCGTCTCCTATGAGAACCACACGAGCTACCCCGCGCCCGGCCAGATCATCCTCTATCCCGGTGGCATCAGCGAGACCGAGATTCTGCTCGCCTATGGTGGGGTCCATTTCGCCAGCAAGATGGGTCAGCTCGCCGGCAATCATTTCATCACCCTGACGTCGGGGCTGGAGAATCTGGCTGCCTTGGGCAAGACCGTGCTCTGGAAGGGCGCGCAGAAAATCCGCTTCGAGATGGCGTAGATCGCCGAGCCTACCCGCCCGTGTCAGCAACGTAGCGAAGCCAGCCCTGGCTCCGCAATTCGCAGGCCGGGCAGGTGCCGCAGCCATAACCCCAGTCGTGCCGGTGCGTGCGGTCGCCCATGTAGCAGGAATGCGTGTGCTCCAGCACGATCCGCATCAGCTTGTCGCCGCCGATCTCATCGGCCAATGCGAAGGTTTGCGCCTTGTCGATCCACATCAGCGGGGTCTCCACCACGAAGCGCTGCTCCATGCCGAGATTGAGCGCAACCTGCAGCGCCTTCAGCGTGTCGTCGCGGCAATCGGGGTAGCCGGAGTAATCCGTCTCGCACATGCCGCCGACGAGGTGCTTGATGCCGCGCCGATAAGCGATGGCGGCGGCAAAGGTGAAGAACAAAAGGTTGCGGCCGGGGACGAAGGTGTTCGGCAGGCCGCTCGCGGCGAAAGCGATCTCCTTGTCCTGGGTCAGCGCGGTCTCGCTCAATCGGCCGAGGATCGAGAGATCGAGCATATGATCGTCGCCGAGACGTCCCGCCCATGAAGGAAAGTCGCGCTTCAGTGCGGCGAGGATGCCGGATCGGCAGTCCAGCTCGATGCGATGCCGCTGGCCGTAGTCGAAACCGACGGTCTCGACATGCGCGTAGCGATCCAGCGCCCATGCCAGGCACGTGGTGGAGTCCTGTCCCCCGGAGAACAGGACCAGCGCGGAGTCCGTCATCGCCACGTCCGGTTCATTGCTCGGCAGTCACCTCGGCCCAGCAATCGTCGTTTTCCCAGACCCGCACCCTCTCACAATTGGCGATGCGTTCAAAGAACCAGGCGGCGATCACCTCCGCGGTCGGGTTCTCGAGCCCCGGCACGTCGTTGAGCAGCCGGTGGTCGACCGTCTTCACCAGCGGCGCGATCTCGGCATCGATCTCGGCGAAATCCTCGACGAAGCCGCGGGCGTCGGGCGTGCCCTGCTTGACGATCTCGACGCGGTAGTTGTGACCGTGCAGGTTCTTGCATTTGTGGCCGTCGGGCAAATGCGGCAGATGATGCGCGGATTCGAACCGGTAGGTCCGGCCGATCCGGGTGGTGAGCTTCGCGGACTTGTCTGTCTCGCGCGACGCCCGGTCCAGCACGAGGTCTTTGGACTCGACATGCCTGGTCATGGAATTCCCATCAGTTTGTGCGTCTGGAGGCTGATCCTCCAGCGTGGATGTTGCTTGCAATAATCGACAACGAGCCCGGTGTTGCGGTCGCGCTCCGGCCCGTCCATCGGCTGCAGGAAGAAGTGCTGGAAGTCGAGATGCGCGAAGCGATCGGGCAGGGCTTTCGCCTGCGGATAGACCAGCTTCAATTCCTGGCCCGATCGCTGCACCAGCTCGGCATCGGCCTTGGGGCTGACGCAGATCCAGTCGATGCCCCGGGGTGCCGCGATCGTTCCGTTGGTTTCGATCGCAATTGTGAAGCCGCGCCCGGCAACGGCTGATATCAGCGGTTCATCGAGCTGCAGCAGCGGTTCGCCGCCGGTGAACACGACATAGCGAAACTCGCGCGCGCCGTTCCATGCGGTTGCGATGGCATCGGCCAGTTCATCCGCGTCCTTGAAGCGGCCGCCGCCCTCTCCATTGGTGCCGACGAAATCGGTATCGCAGAATTGGCAGACCGCGGCGGCGCGATCCTCCTCGCGCCCGGTCCAGAGATTGCAGCCGGCAAACCGGCAGAACACCGCCGCGCGCCCGGCCTGTCCGCCTTCGCCCTGCAGTGTCTTGAAAATCTCCTTGACCGAATAGGTCACGTGGCGGTCTCGTGATCTCAATCTTTGCGGGGTGGTTGACTGGGCGCGAACTGTCCTCTGGCTTGCCCGAACCATAGCTCAGATAGCCCTTTTATCGGCAACAAGAAAGAGCAATAATCCATTGAATTTGCTTGCGATATTCGGGACTTCAGCCGGTCAGATGCAAGCTCGGCGTCTTGTTGGAAAAAGATGAGCGACACGAGCACGGAATGGGCACGCCTCGCGATATAGTCGCTCGGAAGCGAGATCGTCGGCCGCATCAGCGCGCTCGCGGCGATTTCGGAGACGCCTGAGCATCTGACGCGAATTTTCCTCACCGAAGAGCATCGCGCCGCAGCCGAGCTGATATTGGGATGGATGCGCGAGGCCGGCATGCGGGCGCATCTCGACGCCATCGGCAATGTCTGCGGCCGCTATGAGGGCGAGGCCGCGGGCGCGCCCTGCCTGATGCTCGGCTCGCATTACGATACCGTGCGCGACGCCGGCAAATGGGACGGCCCGCTCGGTCTGATCACCGCGATCTCCTGCGTCGTGGATTTGAACCGGCGCGGCAAGCGCCTGCCGTTCGCGATCGAGGTCACCGGCTTTGCCGACGAGGAGGGCGTGCGCTTCGCGTCAACGCTCCTGGGCAGCCGCGCGGTGGCCGGCACTTTCGACGAAAGCGCGTTCGGGGCGCGTGATCAGAACGGCGTCTCGATGCGCGAGGCGCTGCGCACGTTCGGCCTCGATCCCGACCATATCGGTGCGGCCGCGCGCGTTCGCCGCGAACTGCTCGCCTATCTCGAGCTGCACATCGAGCAGGGACCGGTGCTGGAGCAGCAGGACCTGCCGGTCGGCGTCGTCACCGCAATCGCGGGCGCGACACGGCTTGCGGCGCGGCTCACCGGCATGGCCGGTCACGCCGGCACGGTGCCGATGGCGCTGCGGCGCGACGCGCTGGCGGGAGCCGCCGAATGCATCGGCGCGATCGAGGAATTCTGCCGCACCGATGCGAACGGGCTGGTCGGCACGGTCGGCTACATCCACGCGATGCCCGGTGCGACCAACGTCATTCCGGGCCAGGTGTCGTTCACGATCGATATCCGCGCGCCGACTGACGCGCACCGCAAGTTGGCAGTGACCGACATCGTCCGGCGAGTCGAAGCCATCGCTGGGCGGCGGAAATTGGCGCTGCAGCTCGACGTCACCCATGAGAATCGCACGGCGCCCTGTTCGCCCTGGCTGCGGACGCAGATCGCCGACGCCATTTCCGCGGAAGGTTTTCCCGTGTTCGAGCTGCCGAGCGGGGCGGGGCATGACGGCATGGCGATGATCGACATCGCCGATATCGGCATGATCTTCGTGCGCTGCCGCGGCGGCGTCAGCCATCATCCGGATGAGCATGTCGAGCTGGCCGACGCCGATGCCGGCGCGCGCGTGCTGCTGCGCGTGATCGAGAATTTCCGGATGAGGGAGACGTAGTCCCTTCACCTCTCCCCACGCGCGGGGAGAGGTCGCCGCGCGAAGCGCGGCGGGTGAGGAACATCTGAGTTCAGAAATCGCGCATCCGGACCTTGCGGTTCGGGAACTCGCCGCCATCCTGCGGCATGGGAAGAACACGTCGGCAAAGGAGGGCGCCCGTTCGAGGCGACACAGACGTTCGTACTCAGTGACGTCCATGACAACGACGGCAGGCTTGCCATGCTTGGTCACCGTCTGTGGGGCACGCCGTGCCGCGCCGACAAGCTCACTCAAAGCGATTCCTCGCATCCAGTATCGACCAGCTTCGTCGGACCATTCGCACACTTTTCTCGCTGAGATTTCTAACGAGAATCTGATTGCCGCAACGTGCGCGTCAATCCCTGTGCTCTACCCCGCCGTCACATCGACCAGCTCGTTGCCTTCCAGCACCTGCGCGGCCTTGGTGCGGTCGAGATCGCCTTCCCAGGCGGCGACCACGACGGTGGCGACGCAGTTGCCGATGAGATTGCCGAGCGCGCGCGCCATGCCGATGAACCAGTCGACCGACAGCACCAGCACGAGCCCGATCGCCGGGATGCTCGGCACCGCGTTGAGCGTGGCCGCCAGGATCACGATTGCCGATCCCGGCACGCCATGCGCGCCCTTGGAAGTGATCAGGGAGACGCCGAGCACCAGCAAGAGATCGCCAAACGACAGCGGCGTGTTGGTCGCCTGCGCGATGAACACCACCGCGAGCGTCAGATAGATCGAGAAGGCGTCGAGATTGAAGGAATAACCGGTCGGGATCACGAGACCCACGATGGAATCCTTCACGCCCAGCCGCTCCAGCTTCTTCATGATCTGCGGCAGCACCGCGTCCGACGAGGCGGTGGCGAGAACGATCATCAGCTCCTCGCGCAGGTAGGCCAGGAATTTGAGGATGTTGATGCCGGCGAGCGCCATGACGCCGCCGAGCACGCCGAGCACGAAGATCGCGACCGAGACGTAGAACAACGCCACCAGCGAGACGAGCTGCTTCAGCGAGCCGACGCCATATTTGCCGACGGTATAGGCGACCGCACCGAGCACGCCGAGCGGCGCGACGCGCACGATCAGTCCCATCACGCGGAACAGCACGGTCGAGACCGCATCGATCATGGCGCTGATGCGCTCGCCCTTTTCGCCGCCGACCAGCGCCAGCCCGACGCCGAACAGGATCGCAAAGAACAGCACCTGCAGCACGTCGTTGCGCGACAGCGCATCGAAGGAGGTGGTCGGGATGATGTTCATCAGGAAGGCGCCGATGCCTTCGCCCTTCAGCTTCTGCGCATTGCCGGCATAGTTGGAGAGCGCCTTGGCATCGAGCGTCGACGGATCGATGTTCATGCCGTGGCCGGGACCGAAGGCATAGGCGAGCAGCAGGCCGACCACGAGTGCCACCGTGGTCATCACCTCGAAATAGACCAGCGCCTTGACCCCGACGCGGCCGACCTTCTTGAGGTCGCCGGCCCCGGCAATGCCGTGCACCACGACGCAGAACACGATCGGCGCCACGATCATCGAGATCAGCTTCAGGAAGGCGTCGCTGAGGATTTTCAGGCCGATGGCGAAGTCGGGCACGGCCATGCCGAGCACGATCCCGAGCACCAGCGCGGCCAGAACCTGAACGAACAGCGACGTATAGAGCGGCTTGCGCGCCGCAGGCGCAGTGGTGGTGATGGTGGCCATGGTACGCTCCCCCTGATGATGCAGGCTAGCCGAGCAACAACCGTGCCAGTTTGTCGCGGGGAGGGCGACGTGGGAAGGGCCCGAAATCACAGGATTTGCGGGATAGCCGTTCGTCTTTCCCCGGTCCGCAAGCCGGTTCATACTGTGCGCAGCCGGCGGCTGTGTGGCACCAGTGGAGCGGATTCTTTGGACAGGCTATTCGCCAGTCGATCGGTCACGCCCGAAGGCCCCAGGGTGTCCACGATGGCGATTGCAGTAACACAGGGGACGTTTCGAGAGAGCTGCTCTTCTCACGTCAGAGCAGATGCATCGCTGTGCCGAACTGGGCGGCTATAGCGATCAACCGACAATGCATCGTCATCAACATTGACAGTCGAGTTGCCTTCGTTTTGATGCCGTTCCATGAATGATTTCGCGCAATCGGTCGGTGCGGCTTTCTCCCTGATCGGAACGCTCGATCCCGAGCTGTTGAGCATTGTTGGGCTGTCGCTGCGGGTCAGCCTGTCGGCAAGTCTCATCGCGCTGCTGATCGGCGCGCCGCTCGGCGCATGGCTTGCGATTACGAAATTTCGCGGCCGGCAGATCGTGATCGTGCTGACCAACGCGTTGCTCGGCCTGCCGCCGGTCGTGGTCGGCCTCGTGCTCTATCTGTTTTTGTCGCGGTCCGGCCCGCTCGGGTCCGCCGGACTGTTGTTTACGCCCACCGCCATGGTCGCCGCGCAGACGCTGCTGGCGACGCCGATCGTGGTCGCGCTGGTGCATCGGCCGTCCGCGCTGTTATGGGTGGAATACGCCGATCTCGCGCACACCGACGGTCTCTCGCGGCCGCGCAGCATTGCGCTGCTGTTTGCGCTCGGACGGTCGTCGCTCCTGACAGCGTTCCTCGCCGCGTTCGGCAGGGCCATTGCCGAGGTCGGCGCCATCATCATCGTCGGCGGTAACATCCGCGGCTACACACGCACCATGACGACCGCGATCGCACTGGAAACCAGCAAGGGCGATCTGCCACTGGCGCTTGGTCTGGGGCTGATCCTGCTGACGCTGAGCGTCGTGGTCTCGACGGTCGCGTTCCTGCTAGTGGGAGGCGTTGGGAAAAAATAGCTGCTCGCCGCCGAGCTTGTAGCCGGCGATGGTGTCCTGCCCCTTCGGCGAGATCAGCCAGTCGATGAAGGCCTGTCCTTCCTTTGCCTTGACCGCCGGATGCTTGTCCGGGTTCACCAGCATCACGCCATATTGGTTGAATAGCCGCTTGTCGCCTTCGGTGAGGATGGCGAGGTCTCCCCGGTTTTTGAACGACAGCCAGGTGCCGCGGTCCGACAACAGATAGGCGTTCGATGACGAGGCCATGTTGAGTGCCGGTCCCATGCCTTGCCCGATCTCGCGATACCAGCCGTCCTTCGCCGCCGCGACATCGACGCCCGCCTGCTTCCAGAGCCGCAGCTCGGCCTCATGCGTGCCGGAATGGTCGCCGCGCGAAATGAAAGCGGCCTTTGCCGCCGATATCTTGCGCAACGCGTCCACCACGTCCTTGTCGCCGGCGATGTGCGCGGGATCGGATTTCGGGCCGACAACGACGAAGTCGTTGTACATGACATCGAAGCGCTTCACGCCCTGGCCCTCAGACATGAACTTGTCCTCGGCCGGCCTGTCATGGACGAACACGACATCGGCATCGCCGCGCCGACCGA
Organism: uncultured Alphaproteobacteria bacterium; assembly: GCA_963795365.1. Lineage (GTDB taxonomy): Bacteria > Pseudomonadota > Alphaproteobacteria > Rhizobiales > Xanthobacteraceae > Bradyrhizobium. The sequence continues at coordinate 232,891 of CAWCHW010000009.1, read as the reverse complement.
TGTCCAGCGCCTGACCGGTGCCGACGGCGACAACCTTCACGTTGATGTTCGTGGCTTCCGTGAAGCGTGGCAGGAGATAACCAAACAGGCCGGATTGCTCGGTCGAGGTTGTCGATGCGACGGTGATCGCGGCCTGTTGCGCATGGGCCTGCGCGAGCCAAATCATGGCCAGCAGCGCCAAGCCTACCTTCTGTAATCTCACGACGTGTCTCCCGCTGGTCCGAACCGAAACGTCCTTAGCCGAGGAGAGCGGGAAATACACTATCGCGCCGCGGGAATATCGGCGCTTGTCAAGACGGCAACAGAACAGTGGAACCATCAATGCCGGCGCAGCGGCGCGCTAGCCCGCAACCATGGACGCAAATGCCTCGAATACGGTCCAGGATGCCACCGCGACAGCGGCGGCGATGACGATGTATGATAGGGGAGCTTTCATGCGGGTTTGAACCCCGCGTATAGACCGATATTCGATCGCATCGGAAGGTTTCGAGGATTTTCGAATTGCCACAGGCTCAAATGGTTAACGGAGAAAAAGATTTCAACGTCGTTCGCGCTGCGTTCGCCGCCACCATCGGCAACATGCTCGAATTCTACGATTTCATCACCTACAGCTTCTTTGCGATCCAGATCGGCCATACTTTCTTTCCGACACAGAGCGAGTACGGCAGCCTGATGTTGTCGCTTGCGACTTTCGGCGCAGGCTTCGTCACGCGCCCGATCGGCGGCGTCGTGCTCGGCATCTATTCCGATCGCGTCGGCCGCCGACCGGCCATGCTGTTGAGTTTCGCGCTGATGGGCGGTGCGATCCTGCTGCTGGCGCTGACGCCCTCCTACAACAGCATCGGCATCGCCGCGCCTATCATCGTGATCGCCGCACGCATGGTGCAGGGCTTCGCGCTCGGCGGCGAGGTCGGCCCGACCACGGCCTATCTGATCGAGATCGCGCCGCCGGAGCGCCGCGGCCTCGTCGTGGCCTGGCAGCCGACCAGCCAGGAAATCGCCGCGACGACGGGCGCGCTGGTCGGCGTGATTCTCAGCAAGACCATGACGCCGGAGATGCTGGATTCGACCGGCTGGCGCGTCGCCTTCCTGATCGGCGCCGCCTGCCTGCCGTTCGGGCTATGGATGCGCCGGACCTTGCCCGAGACCATCGCGGCGGGAGAGCAGAGGGCGGAGACATCGAGTCATCTGACGCTGGCGCGCGGGCACACCCGGCATCATCGCGCTGTCGATCGCGGTGCTCGCCGGCGGCACGATCTCGACCTATGTCACGCAATACATGACGACCTACGCGCAGAATACGCTGCACGTGCCGCCGACATTGGCGTTCACCACGTCGTTGGTCGGCAACGGGCTGCAGATCATCGGCGCGCTCGGCGGCGGCTGGTTGGCAGATCGCTACGGCCGCAAGCCTGTGATGGTCTGGCCGCAACTGTTGACGCTGCTGCTGACCTATCCCGTGTTCCTGTGGATCGTGCACGACCCCGGCGCGCTGTCGCTGATCGCCGGGTTTGGATTGCTGTCGCTGATCGGCTCGATACCTTATACCGCCTTCTACGCCACCTTTGCCGAAGGCCTGCCGCAGAACATCCGCGGCGGCGTGTTCGCGACCGTCTATGCCGTCGCGATCGCCACCTTTGGCGGCACGGCTCAGCTCGTCGTGACCTGGCTGCTGCATGTCTCCGGCGATCCGCTGGCGCCGGCCTGGTATCTCTTGCTGGCCGTCACCGTCGCGCTGATCGCCATGGGGCTGATGCGGGAGACCGCGCCGGTCAAGGTCGGCCGCTGATGATCCGATCTTTCGATTCGCCGGGTTCACGTGTAAAGCGTGAGCCGCTCTGATCCGGGACAGGGGACCAGCCATGTCGATCATCGCCACCATCGCGGACTTAGAGGCGATCTACGGTCACCCCGGCGAGAGCTCGACTGTCAAAGTCGCCGACCTCATCACGCCGTCCTATCGCGTGCTGATCGAGGCATCGCCGTTCGCGGCGCTGGCGACCGCGGGGCCGGAGGGCCTCGATTGCTCGCCGCGCGGCGACCTCGCCGGATTCGTGCGCATCCATGACGACAGGACGCTGATGATGCCCGATCGCCGCGGCAACAACCGCGTCGATTCGCTGCGCAATATCGTGCGCGATCCCCGGGTTGCGCTGTTGTTCCTGATCCCGGGCTCCGGCAGCACCTTGCGTGTCAACGGCCGCGCGCAGGTCTCTGCCGATCCCGCGCTGCTCGCGTCCTTCAAGATGGACGGCAAGGCGCCGCGCACTGTGATCGTGATGACGGTCGGTGAAATCTATTTCCAGTGTGCGCGCGCCATCGTGCGCTCCGATTTGTGGAATCCCGACAGACACGTCGATCCCACGACGTTGCCGACGCCGGGACGGATTCTTGCCGAGATGAGCGCAAATCGTGTCGGTGGCGAGGACTATGACCGCGCCTGGCCGGAGCGGGCGCGGCAATCGCTGTGGTGAGTATCGTGAATCATTCAGCTCGCGAGGTCGAGCAGTTGCGTCGAGCCGCGCAGCAACACGCTGCGGCCTTTGGCCGTGATCAGGGGCAGACCGTCGTCGATGCTGGCGAGACCGAGATCCACGAGCTGGTCCAACACGAAGCGATCGGGCGTGCGCCGTTGCGGCGCGCCGCCGCGCAGCCCCTTCAAGGTTTCCCATTGGTCGTGTGTCAGATTATGGTCGAGTTCACTGTTCATGCGGCCTCAGCGACGAAGGAGGTTTTGCGGACGTCTCTTAGCCGGGCCAAGTGAAGAGGATGCGACCGTTTTGAGTCCGGATTTCGACGCGCGATCTCTTGCTAACGTCCACATCCCGCTTGCAAAATCGGCGGGGTGAGTTACGCAACTGTCACAACATCGTGTCACATCATTCAACCATTGCCTCGAATCGGTCGGCGGACCGACTGGCGCCGAAAAGACGGATTGGACCAGCGCTCTGAATATTCCTTCCTTGACGAAAAAACTTGGTGGAAGCAGCCGTATCAAGGGCGTCGGCGGCGCCATGATCAGCATCGTGATCGGCACGGCCGCGATATTCGGGCTGACGCACGCGCTCAGGAATGTCGATTACGATCTGGTCTTCGACGTCATCCGCGCCACCGACTTCTCGACCGTCGCGCTGGCGCTGGTGCTGGTGACCGCGTCCTATGGCAGCATCACGCTGTACGACTGGCTGGCGCTGCACACGATGGGGCGCAAGGACGTGCCGTACCGGATCGCGGCGCTGGCGAGCTTTACCAGCTATCCGATCGCGCACGGCATCGGGGCGGTCGCGCTGATCTCGCCTGTCATTCGCTACCGGATCTATTCGCGCAACAACGTCGGCGCGTTGGGCGTTGCCAATATCTGCTTCCTCACCGGGCTCACCTTCTGGCTCGGCAACATGACGGCGCTCGGCTTCAGCCTGCTGTACGAGCCGACCGCGATCAGCGTGATCGACCATCTCTCGCCGGGCATCAACCGGCTGCTCGCGCTGGTGCTGCTGTGCGGCGTCACCGCCTTCCTGGTCTGGAGCTGGCTGCATCCGCGCAGCCTCGGCCGCAGCAAATGGCTTGTTCGTCTACCCTCGGGCCCGCTGGTGCTGGTGCAGATCGTGGTCGGGCTGCTCGATCTTACCGCAGCGGCGCTCGCGATGTATGTCCTGATCCCGTCCGGTCTCGACATCGGGCTGTTCCGTCTGCTGGCGGTCTTCATCGCCGCCACATTGCTCGGCTTCGCCAGCCATGCGCCCGCGGGGCTCGGCGTGTTCGATGCCACCATCCTGATCGGGCTCGGCGGCGAGGATCGCGAGCAGTTGCTCGCGGTGCTCCTGATGTTCCGCTTCCTCTATCATCTCTTGCCGCTGTCGATCGCGCTGATGTTGTTCGGCGGCGTCGAGGCCTGGCGAAACCTGCGCAAGAAAACCGCGGACGCCGCCGGCGCCGATCTAGACCGGCGAGCCGAGCTTCAGCCCGATCATGCCGACGATGATCAGCGTGAGGCAGACGATGCGGGCCGGGTCGGTCGGCTCGCTGTAGAGCAGCATGCCGACAATGATGCTGCCGACGGCGCCTATGCCGGTCCACACCGCATACGCCGTGCCGAAGGGCAACGACCGTAGGGCCACCGCCATCATGGCGAAGCTCAGTGCAATCGCGGCAACCGTCGCGGCCGTGGGCCAGAACCGCGTCAGCCCATCGGAGTATTTCAGTCCGAGCGCCCAGCCGATTTCCAGCAGTCCCGCGGCGAGAAGTGCAGCCCAGCCGCTCACGGCGTGATCGTGTCCATGGCACCGTCGATTCGAAAGCGTCGCGATTCCTCCTTGCGATGTTCGCGCGACAGGGATGTGACAGGCATCGAACGACGTCGCGCATGCGTGTCACGAATGACGGGAGCAATTTGGCCGAAATTTGAGTCAAAACCGCAGACCTGAATTCCTTTGCTGCACTGCGGTGCCTGCTCACGATGCGATCACGGAATGCTGTTGGTTTGGGCGATGCGGGATGAGACAACGCGCGCCGAGTTCTGCTAGAGTGGCGCTGTCATTGGACTTCACACCGCAGCAGTGGAGGGTTCATGAACCGGCTCGTGGAGATACGCAGTCAAGAGCAGATATGTCGCGAGCGTGCCGCGTTTGATACCGAGCGCAGGATCTTCTGGCTGGCGCAAGCCGAGGAATGGGAACAGCGCGCGCTCGACGAAATCGCGTATCACTTCAGGGAGTGCAATCTCGATCACGCGGAAGCGCCGACGCTGGCGCTCTAGGCCCGCTGATCGAAGCCGAAAAGCGTCAAGGGGTTGTCAGGGCGTGGCTCGCGCGGGCCCGCTAGCTGTCGTGTTCGGCGACAATTCTACGCGGGAACGCAGGGCCGGCCTCTGGGTTGCCCAGGGCGCGCTGCACATCAACAGGCGGTGACCGGACCGGCTCCGCAGCGGCCGTGCATTGTGCTAGGAACCCTCAAAACCTGCCGGCACAAATGAAAAAATCGGGGATCATCGGGGGCGTTTTGGCTGTGCTGCTTGTGGGCGGCGCAGTGGCCGTCGTTGCGATCGCCTGGCGGCCGGCGATGGCCGCGATCGATCCGCCGGCAAAACAGAGTTTCGATCCGGCTCTGGTCAAGCGCGGCCGCGAGCTCGCCGCACTCGGCAATTGCAACTCCTGCCACACCGTGCGCGGGGCCAAGAACTTTGCCGGTGGCCTGCCGGTGCCGACGCCGTTCGGCACGGTGTTCTCGTCGAACATCACGCCCGATCCGGAGACCGGCATCGGCCGCTGGCCGGAGGAGGCGTTTCGCCGCGCCATGCGCTCCGGCGTCGATCGCGACGGCAGGCATCTCTATCCGACCTTCCCCTACGACCACTTCACCAATGTCAGCGACGACGACGACCGCGCGCTCTATGCCTTCCTGATGACGCGCGAGGCGGTTCGCGCGCCGGCGCGACAGAACCAGCTGTCATTCCCGTTCAACCAGCGTCCAGTCATTGCTGGATGGAAGCTGCTGTTCCTGCGCCCCGGCGCTTACAGGCCGGACACGACCAAAAGCGCTGAATGGAATTGCGGCGCCTACCTGGTCGAAGGTCTCGCGCATTGCGGCGCCTGTCACACGCCGCGCAATGCGCTTGGCGCGGAGCAGTCGGCCGCAAGCTTTTCCGGCGGCGATGTCGACAACTGGCGGGCCTATCCGATCAATGCGCAATCGCCGGCGCCGGTGCCATGGGACGCGGACGCGCTCACCGCTTACTTGCGCGACGGCTTCCATCCCGATCACGGCACCGCGCGCGGGCCGATGGCGGAAGTGGTGAGCAATTTGTCGGCGGTGCCGGCCAGCGATGTCCGCGCCATCGCGGCCTACATGGCCGATATCTTCGGCGTGCCGTCGCCGGTTCGCAAGCTCCAGGGCGAAACCGTGCTCGCGCAGGCAAAGTCGGCCACGGCGCCTCCGCCGGAATCCGAAGGCGCCAAAATCTATGCGGGCGCTTGCGCCGGCTGCCACGATAGCGGTCGCCCGCCGCCCTATGGCGGCATTCATCTCGGTCTCAGCACCGCAATCAGCGCCGACGATCCGCGCAACCTTGCCAACATCGTGCTCTCGGGCGTGCGGCCGGTCGAGGGTGAGCGCAGCCCGATCATGCCGGGCTTTGCCGCCAGCATGAATGATCGCGAGGTTGCCGCCTTGCTGGGATATCTGCGGGCACGCTTCAGCGACCATCGCTGGAGCGATCTCGAGAGAACGGTCGCGGAAGCAAGGCGCACGCAGACCGCCTATGTCCAGAACTCGGCAGGACCAACCAATGCGCCCGCCGATCCAGCGCAGCGAGACAAGCCATGATGACATTGAAGGTCAACGGCCGGGATCACCAGGTCGACGCCGAGCCGGACACGCCGCTGCTCTACGTGCTGCGCGACGATCTCAAGCTCAACGCGGCGAAGTTCGGCTGCGGCCTCGGTCAATGCGGGTCCTGCACCGTGATCGTCGACGGCAAGGCGGTCCTGTCCTGCGTGACCCCGCTGGTGCTGCTGGAGGGCAAGCAGGTCACCACGCTGGAAGGCCTCGGCAGCATTGCCACGCCCGCGCCGATCCAGCGCGCCTTCATCGAAGAGCAGGCGGCGCAATGCGGCTACTGCATCGCCGGCATGATGATGCGGGCGCAGGCGCTGCTGCAGCGCGTGCCCAAGCCCACCGACGAACAAATACGCGCCGAGCTCGCGCCGCATCTGTGCCGCTGCGGCACGCATATGCGCATCATCCGCGCGGTGAAGCGCGCGGCGCGGCTGATGGATACGGCCGCATTGGCTCCGACCAATGAAGGGAGCACACGATGAACGCCCCCGTCATTCTCGATCGCCGTCGGGTGCTTGCAGGCGGTGGCGCGTTGATCGTCAGCTTCTCGCTTGGCAATGCGTTCGCGCAGGATCAAGGCGCGCCGCCTGCTGCGCCGAAGCCGCCGGGCAGCCTGAAAACGTCGCCTTACCTCGATTCCTGGCTCCGCATCGATGCCGACGGTTCGATCACGGTCTTCACCGGCAAGGCCGAGCTGGGCCAAGGCTTCAAGACCGCGTTCCAGCAGATCGCGGCGGAAGAGCTCGACGTTCCCTTTGCGGCGCTGAAGGTCGTGACCGCCGACACCAAGCTCACGCCCAATGAGGGATACAGCTCCGGCAGCAACTCGACCAAGGATAGCGGCACCGCGATCCAGAATGCAGCGGCGCAGGCGCGGGCGCTGCTGGTCGCGGAGGCTGCCAAACGGTTCGATGTCGCGGCAGACAGCGTACGCACGGAAGACGGCAGTGTGGTTGCGCAGGATGGACGGCGATTGACCTATGGCGAGCTTGTCGCCGGCGATATGTTGCATGTGCAGGCCCAGCCGATCTCAAAGCTGAAGGATCCCGCGACCTTCAAAGTGATTGGACAATCGGTCCCGCGCGTCGATATCCCGGCCAAGGTTACAGGCGGCGCGGCCTATGTGCAGGATCTGCGACTACCAGGCATGGCGCATGCGCGCGTGGTGCGGCCACCGAGCTACGGCGCACAGCTCACCGACTGCGAGACGTCTGCTGTCGAGAGGATGCCGGGCGTCATCAAAGTCGTTCGCGACGGCAATTTCGTCGCGGTCGTTGCCGAGAAGGAATTCCAGGCCCTCAAGGCGATGGTGGCGCTGGCAGCTGCCGCGAAATGGCAGGAAACGGCAAGGTTGCCGAAGCAGGATGATCTTCCGGCCGCGCTGCTGGCGCTTCCAAATCAAAGCTTCCCGATCTTCACGCGCAGCGACGCGTCGGCAAGCGGAACGAAAACCATCGAGGCGACCTACACGCGGCCCTATCAGGCGCATGGTTCGATCGGGCCGTCCTGCGCGGTCGCGCAATTCGTCGATGGCGCGATGACGGTGTGGTCGCACACGCAAGGCGTCTATCCCGATCGCGCCGCCATTGCCGAGATGCTGCGCATGCCGCCCGCCAGCGTGCGCCTGATTCATGTCGAAGGCTCCGGGTGCTATGGCCACAACGGCGCGGACGATGCGGCGGCCGATGCGGCGCTGATCGCGCGCGCTCTGCCCGGCCGCCCCGTGCGCGTGCAGTGGATGCGCGAGCAGGAGCATGCCTGGGAGCCGTTCGGGCCCGCAATGGTCACGAAGGTGAAGGCCTCGCTCGACGATCGCGGCAAGATCGCGGACTGGCAATTCGATGTCTGGAGCAACACCCATTCGATGCGGCCGGGTGGCGCGGGCGCGATGCTGGCCGCGCAGCACATGGCCCAATCCATCAAGCCGCCGGAGCCGAAGCCGCTACCGCTGCCGGAAGGCGGCGGTGATCGCAACGCGATTCCGATCTACAAATTCCCGAACGCGCGGGTCGTGCATCATTTCATCCCGGACATGCCCGTTCGCATCTCGGCGATGCGGGCGCTCGGCGCCTATCACAATGTATTCTCGATCGAGAGCTTCATGGATGAGCTGGCGTTGCTCGCGGGCGCTGATCCCGTCGCGTTCAGGCTGACGCATCTCGACGATGCGAGAGGGCGTGACGTGATCGAGAAGGCGGCGACAGAGTTCGGCTGGCGCAAAGGGCAGCAGGCGCCGCCCGACCGCGGCTACGGCTTTGCCTTCGCGAAGTACAAGAACCTTGCGGCCTATTGCGCCATTGCCAGCGAGGTCGAGGTTATCAGTGAGACCGGCCGCGCCCGGCTGGTGCGGGCGGTGGCGGCGGTCGACAGCGGGCAGGTGGTCAGTCCGGACGGCCTGACCAACCAGATCGAGGGCGCGATCATGCAGTCGACCAGCTGGACGCTGTATGAAGCCGTCACGTTCGACGAGACCCGGATCACCAGCATCGACTGGCAGACCTACCCGATCCTGCGCTTCGACGCCGTCCCCGAGGCGATCGACGTGCACATCATCAACCGGCCGGGGCAGCCATTCCTCGGCAGCGGGGAGACCGGGCAGGGGCCTGCGGCGGCATCGCTAGCAAATGCGATTGCCAATGCCACGGGTAAACGGCTACGAAACCTGCCGCTGACGCGGAAACGCATCAAGGATGCGATCGACGCCTAAGCCTGTGCCGCCACAGAAGCGGGCAGCTGAAATCTGCATATGATCAAAGGGAGTCACGCATGACGCACGCCATCCGCTTTCACAAACCCGGCGGACCCGAAGTCCTGGTCTGGGAAGAGGTCAAGCTCGGCAAGCCCGGTCCCGGGGAAGCGCGCATCCGCCACACCGCGGTCGGGCTGAACTTCGTCGACATCTATAATCGCTCCGGGCTTTATCCGGCGGCGCAGATGCCGAGCGGGCTCGGCGGCGAAGGCGCCGGGGTGGTCGAGGAAGTTGGATCCGGCGTGACCCATCTCAAGCCGGGCGACCGCGTCGCCTATGGCGCCGCGCCGATCGGCGCCTATGCCGAGGCACGGTTGATTCCCGCCGATCGGCTGCTCAAGCTGCCCGACAGCATCGATGACAAGACGGCGGCGGCGATGATGTTGAAGGGTCTGACGACCCAGTACCTGATCCGTCAGACCTATCGGGTCAAGGCGGGCGATACCATCCTGCTGCATGCGGCCGCAGGCGGCGTCGGCCTGATCCTGTCGCAATGGGCCAAGCATCTCGGCGCGACCGTGATCGGCACCGTCGGCAATGACGAGAAGGCGAAGCTGGCGCAGTCTCATGGCTGCGCGCATACCATCGTCTATACCCGCGAGGACTTCGTCAAACGCGTCGACGAGATCACCGGCGGCAAGAAGGTCCCTGTCGTCTACGACTCCGTCGGCAAGGACACTTTCCTGAAGTCGCTGGATTGCCTGGCGCCGCTCGGCGTCGCCGCGTTGTTCGGCGCGTCCTCCGGCGCTGTCGATCCGCTCAACCTCGGACTATTGGCCGCGAAGGGCTCGCTCTACGTCACGCGCCCGACGCTCAACACCTACGCCGCCAAGCATGAGAGCCTGACTGCGATGGCCAAGGAGCTGTTCGAGGTGGTGCAGTCCGGTGCGGTGAAGATCGAGGTGCACCAGACCTATCCGCTGAAGGACGCCGCCAAGGCGCATGCCGATCTCGCCGCGCGCAAGACCACGGGCTCGACGGTCTTCCTGGTGTGAGAAGTGAGGGCGCGTTGCAGGTGAAGCAACGCGTCCTCCGTTTCATTTCGATGCGGGTGCCGGTGCGCGCTCCAGCGGTCACACCGTCTCGTGCTTGCGCAGGTCGTGGGCATGATCGAAGCGGTCGGCCTCACGGTCGCAATCGATTGCGACCTCGGGGAGGGCGGCCTCAGCCAGAATCTCTTCGGTGACGTCCTCGACCGAACGATCCACGACCTCGTGAATGAAGCTGATATTGGTGTACTCGCCCGAGGCGATCCGGGAGACGACCTCGCGACGGGTGACCTCGGGATCGACCACGGCCTCACGGCCGCGCCGGCCGTAGTCGATCATGACGACGAAATACTGCATGAACGCAGTATTTCCGAAAATCGGAAGATAGTCAAGCGCCTTTTTCCGGAATCCGGAAATCATGACGGCGGCCGGCGCGGAACCGGCAGCCGCGGGGACTTAACGGCTGGATTTGGCTTTGCGGCCGCGCGCCGACTTGGACCGCATCCGCGCGATCTGTCCGCGCGGCAACGTGACGCAGATTTCGCCGATCCATTCCAGCTTCACGCCATTTATGGGCTTGGCGTTGAAGCTCGAGAGATTGACCAGGTTCGGGCCCTTGCCGCGTTCGACCGTCTTCAGATAGCGCTCGCCGGTCTTCAGCCGCACCGCGGCCTCCTCGCCGTAGAAGCTCGAGAGCGGGTGGCGTTGCTCGCGATAGCACACGATGACGTCGCCATTCTCGTATTTCGGGACCATCGAATCGCCCGATACCTCGAACGCGACCAGGTCAGCCTCGATCGGAAACGGCAGCTCGATCTCGCCGAGACCTTCCGGCGGAACCTGCTCGTTGTCCGGCTCGATCACGGCACCCGCACCGACGCGGCCCATGATCGGCACCGCGTTGAGGCCGAGATATTCCATCATCGGGGCGATCTCGGAGGCCTTGATCAGTCTGATTCCCGACAGGATTTCGGATACCGCCCCGGGGCGGGCTCCCATGACCTTCGCCAGGCCGCCCTTGCTCTTGCCGGTTCGCTCCAACGCCCGAATGATCATCTTCGCATCAAGCATATCTGTCTCCCTTCCGATTCCCGGAACGGTATAGCTTGACGATTTTCAGAAATCAAGCTTGACTTTCGCTTCTGAATATCGGAAGGTAAGGCGATGGCAGGGCGGCTGGGCCTTGATCGCCAGGGAAGGCACATTTCATGCAATCGTTCATCTGGGCGCCGGAGCACTCCGACGCGCTGCGAGACTGCTTGTCGCGAGGTATGTCCTACGGGCAGGCGGTCCACACCATCAACGCGAGGTTCGGCACGGAATTCACTCGAAATGCGGCGGTCGGCCGCGCCAGAAGGCTCGGACTCAAGCCCGCCACGGCACGCAAGGTGCTTCCGAGGCCGAAACGCCCCGCGCGGTGGGGCGAGTCGGCGCCGAAAGCACCGCAGAAAGTTGTCCACCGCACGGCCCCGCCGGCCACGGCAGGCGCTCCGGCACCGGTCAAGCCCGTGAAGCTGCGCTGCGTGGGCATCAGGCCGCGCCTGCTCGCGTTCGCCGATCTCGCGCCTGGCGACTGCCGCTACCCCTATGGCGGCGAAAATGAGGGGGAGGCCTACGCCTTTTGCGGCCATCCGAGGGTCGCCGGCTCCAGCTATTGCCGGCCGCATCACGCGCTGACCCATGATCCGGAAACCGTGTCGGAGCGCATGCCGGCTCCGGTCACGCTCAGGCTGATCAAGGCCGCCTGAAATCTGGCCGCGCCGAAATCCCTTATCCACAACAGGAGCCGACATGCCTCGCACCAGGCGAAAATCGTCCCGTATCGGCAAGCTTCACGATCGGCGTTCGCACGACCTGCCGCGCAATGCCGAAGTCGTATCCGTGGAGATCGACGACCCGATGGCACTCGAGCCGGGCGACAAGATCGTCGCGCTGCGCTCGGTTCGCGGCGATCCGCTGGGCCGGCTGCATTCCCATCATCAGATCGATGACGCGCAATATCGCGGCGGACGGGCATTCCAGAACGACTGGGAGCGGGCGGAGCGGGGGCCTCAGGCGGTCGACCCCACCCGTGAGTATGTCGATGGCGTGCAGCGGCGCGAACCGATCACTGACGGCCAGCGCAATGCCGTGCTGCGCCTCAACCGTGCCGAGCGCGAGCTCGGCGCCGATGGATCGGCGTTGATCCATGATGTCCTGATCCAGGGCATGACCATGCCGCAGGTGGCCGAGCGGCGGGGGCTGCCCACCCAGCGCTGGCGCGACTATTTTGCCCGCCGGTTTCAGGAATGTCTCGATCGGCTGGCGCTGATTTACGGTTTCGCGACGGAGAAAGCGGCGGCACGCCACCGCACAGCCGGACCGTGAGGAGCCAAGTCACCGGCGCGCGGTTCCAGCGCTCCAAAGATAAGTGACGCTGTCACAGTCGGCCGTCGCCACGCCCGCGCAGGTGACTTTTCGGCGCGTTGCTATAAGCTTGGGCGCTTTCAGAGTGGAGATTTCCGAATATGCGCAAGATCCTGTTCGTCGCAGTCACGGCCCTGCTTTGCCAGGCTGCCTACGCCGAGGATGCCGTCGCTCCCGCGCCACCGGCGCCTCCGCCTGCCGCTGCACCCGCGCCCGCAGCGCCTGCACCTGCGGCGGCCGCACCGGCTGCTCCTGCGCCGGAGACCGCAGCGGCTCCTGCGGCAGCACCCGCCGCTCCCGCGACGGCCGCCGCGCCTGATGCAGCGCCGAAAACTGCCACCAAGCCCGCGAAGAAGCGTGCGGCGAAGGGTGGCCGCTACCAATCCGACGAGGCGAGGGCGCGCGCGATCGCTTCCAAATATGGCGTGACCTGGTAACTGCCGTCTCCGCAGCTAAAGGGATTGGAGCCGCGCCACGGCGTGCGGCTCCCACGATGAGTATGCCGGCGGCGTGAGCCTCGGCTTTCAGTTCGGCTCGGGCGCCTCGCCGTGGGGGCTGATGCGCCTGATCGGTGCGTCAGCCAGATGCGCGCGACAACTCAATGAGGCTCGCGCGGCAGCTGTTCCATCCCGCGCCGTCGCCGTTCGCTAGACTTTGGATTTAATCGCAGCGCACAGCAGGTCAGAACGGACTGGCGCTGAAGTTGAAATTTTGCACCTGGTCGTAGGACGCCCTCGACAGCGGAACCGCGTAACTCGCCGTCAGTGCGCCGAACGGCGAGGCCCAGGTGAGGCCGACGCCGACCGACGACCGGATCACATTCTTGTCGGCGACCTGAACCGTCTGCGAGCCGAAGGTCGTCGGCCCGCCGTAGCCGAACACGGTGCCGGCATCGACGAAGGCCGATGCCCGCAGTCCGTACTCCTTCGGCACGCCGGGGATCGCGCTCTGCAACTCGGCGGTCGTCGCCCAGTACATGCTGCCGCCGACATTATCCATGGTCGAGCCGGGGGTGAGATCGCGAGGCCCCAAGCCGTTGGGCGCAAATCCGCGCACGATGGTGGGGCCACCGAAGAAGCTGTTCATCAGTGGCACGCCCTGGCCGCCCCAGCCTGTGATGTAGCCGCCTTGCGCGCGCACCATGCCGACGAGGTCGCCGCCGAGCGACTTGTAGTAACGCACGTCCTCGGTGGTGCGCAGGAATCTCACGTCCCCGCCGAGCCCTGCGATATCCTGGCGGAGCTGCGAGTTGATGCCGCTGGTCGGCAGCTTGTTGTTGTCGAGCGTGTTGTAGGTGACGGTGTCGCCGACCGACGAGACCAGTTGCCGGCCGGCGGCCGCGGCCTGCTGTATTGGCACCGACACGGTGCCGCTCGTGGCGCTCGGGTCGAGGGTGACGTTCTGGTCATAGAGCGAATAGCGCCATTGCACGGTGGTCTGCTCGGAGATCGGCGTGCCCAGCGACAAGGTGGCGCCATAGGTATTGGTGCCGTAGGACTGATACGGACTGACAAAGGCCTGCCGGCCGAACAGATCGATGCCGCCGGAGATGTGATTGCCGAACAGCGCGGGATTGACGAAGGAGAGGTCGCCGCCCTGGGCGTATTGACCGTAGCTGACGGTCGCCTGCACCGCGTTGCCGGTGCCGTAAAAATTGCGGTCGCCGACCTTGACCTCGGCCAGCCAGCCATCGGTGGTCGAGTAGCCGCCGGAGATGAAGAAGTCGCCGGTCGACTGGTCGACCGCCTCGACATCGAGGATGACGCGATCCGGCGTCGAGCCCGGCCGCGTCGAGATCTTGACGGTCTTGAAGTAGTTCAGGTTCTTCAATCGCCGCTCGGCCCGGTCGATCAGGGTCTTGTTGTAGGGATCGCCTTCGCCGAAATCGAACTCACGCCGGATCACGTAGTCGCGCGTGCGGCTGTTGCCGTGAATCTCGATGCGCTCGACATACGCGCGCTGGCCTTCCTCGACCACGAACGTCACATCGACGCGCTGTGCGATGGCATCGCGCGCCATTCGCGCAGACGCATGGGCAAAGGGATAGCCGAGCTTCGCCATCTCGATGGCGAGCGCATCGGTGGTTTTGTCGAGCGCGCCGCCGTCGAAATTCGTGCCGTCCTTCACCAGCACACGGCTTCGCAGCTTCTGGGGATCGAGGCCGGGCACGTTGCAGGAAACGTCGATCTTGCCGAAGCGGTAGGGCTGGCCTTCGTCGATGGTGAAGGTGACGGCGAATCCCTTGGCCGCCGGATCGTATTCGGCGTGGGCGTCCGGCACGCCGGCGTCGGCATAGCCATGGCTGCGGTAATAGAGCCTGATCAGCTCGCGATCCTCGTTGATGCGGTCGGGATCGTAGACATCGCTGCCGGTGAAGAAGCTCACCACCGAGCTTGCCGAGGTCTTGATGATCGCGTTGAGCTGCCGGTTGCTGAAAGCGTGATTGCCGACGAAGTTGATCTTCTGCACCGGCGTCTTCTTGCCCTCGGTGATGGTAAAGACGAGATCAACGCGATCGCTGCCGCGATCGATGATCTCCGGCACGACGCTGACATCGTCGCGGCCCACACGCCGGTAGGCCTCGACGATGCGATTGGCGTCATCCTGCACGGTGGCGCGCTGCAGCGGGCCGCGGGCCTTGGATTGCACGGCGGCGGTGAGATCGGCGTCCTTGACCTTCTTGTTGCCCTCGAACGCGACGCGTCCGAGTACCTTGGCCTCGGTGACGCGCACGACGAGGCCGTTGCCAACGCGATCGATCGTCACCTTGTCGAACAGGCCGGTTGCGACCAGTGCCTTCAGCGCCGCGTCGCGCGCGGCGGGATCATATTGTCCGTCGGTCGCCGCATGGAAATAGGAACGCACGGTCTCGGCATCGACGCGGCGATTGCCTTCCACCGTGATGGTCTCTGCGGCGAAGGACGGCGCAGCGAACAGGCAGAACGCCCCGACAAGCAACGCAGCCGCAATTCGCGGCCGGCGATTTCGTTCACCACGCACCGGATACTCTGTCGTCACGTCCCGCCTGTCCCATTGTCGACGAGGGTCCAAATGGAATGATCCAGCGAGGGCAAAACAATGTCTGCCGCAAGGTCAGTTGCGGGCCAATCGTTAACGCCGCCACAATTT
This sequence comes from uncultured Alphaproteobacteria bacterium, assembly GCA_963795365.1. Taxonomy (GTDB): domain Bacteria; phylum Pseudomonadota; class Alphaproteobacteria; order Rhizobiales; family Xanthobacteraceae; genus Bradyrhizobium. Next base: position 217,285 of record CAWCHW010000009.1, on the reverse strand, counting down.
CGACGCCGTACCGCACCGTCCATTCCCTGAATTGCTCGCATAGCCGCTTTAAATGCGCGCTAGTCGAGACAGCGGGAAAGGTCGCGTTGTGCTAACTCGCAGCGCGGCCGCCTCGTGGGAGCATCACATGCGTAGAGTGGCCCTCGCAGTCGTTGCGTTGGTTCTGTGTCAGCCGGTACTAGGCGCCGTTACATCCGAAATCGATCCGCGCGCTTCGCTCGGCGTGGTCCAGCAATGGATCTACAATTATCGCGCCAAGCCCGACTACGGCCATGTACCGGCGGCGGTGCGGGTGCTGTTTCATTCGCAGACATTCAAGGAGCCGGAGAACGCCGGCATCTATCTCGGCTTCATTGCCGGTGCGATCGGATCGAACCCGGCCAAGGCCGAGCAACTCGTCAACAGCTTCTTTCCGGTGCCGCCTGAAGACGAGTGGGTGGTCATCCGCGCCATCGCCTATTCAGGACTCTCCGACTGGCGCAACCTGTTACGCCGGGTCGCGCCGAAAATGCCGGCGCGGCGGGTGATGATCGACGCTTATCTCGCAGGCTCGCTCCCGACGCTGACCGGCATTCCGCTGGAGGAAACAAAGCCGGGCATGATGGACAAGCTGAAGAACGTGTTCTCGCGCAAGAAGGACGAGAAGAAGCTCAATATTGCGATGACCTATGCCGGCAACCAGGATTTGCTGGACACGCTGTGGGGCTATTATTTCGCGACCGGCTCGCATCTGCCGATCCTGCGCATCATGCAGATGCTGCCATGGTCGAAGAGCCGCGACACCGTGGAGAAGCTCACGGTCGGCAGCATGGCGCGCTACACGCTCGCAAGCTATGCGGTGCGCGACGCCAACTTGCGTGAATTTCTGCGCAGCGAATTGCCGAACCAGCCCGAGGCGATCAAGGTGCCGCTTGCCGAAGCGATCCAGGCGGCTGATACCGTGCAACTCGGCGCAGTGCGCAAGGACGCGCTGGCGGCGGTGGATGAGCTCAAGACCAAGGGCTCGGACTCGCGGCGCAATCTCGACTTCTGGGGACAGGTCGGCGTCGGCGCGATTGCGCTTGGCTGCGTCTCGGCCGCGGCGCTCGGGCAGATCGAAGTCGGCATTCCCTGCGTGATCGGCGGATCGGCTTCGCAGGGCCTGCTGTCGTTCTGGGAAAAGCAGCAATAGCCGAGCGCGGCTCCCGCAACGTCATGCGGAGGCCGCGCGCGATCCGATCAATTTCGCACGAATGTCGATCGGGCTTAGTGGGCCTTGGCGCGATGCGCAGGCTTGGTCACAGCCTTCGGCGCGTAGGCATAGGCGTCGTTGGCAGGCAGAAACGGATCGCGGAAGCAGTCGCCGCCGCGGCCGGAAGACATGGCCTGGCACTGCTCCATGGTGGAGAAGCTGCAGCCAACGATGCCGGCCGTCACATCCCTGCGGCAATACTCGCCTGCCGTAGCCGGTGTCGCGAAGCTGACAAAGGCGAGGGCGCACAGCGCCGTCGCGGGCGCTGCCAATTTCAAGAACGTCTTCATGTTGCTCTCTCTGTATTCGCTGTTGCTGCGCGCTGTTTTTCAGCCGCTATCTACGCACGTGGGCGCGCTTCAAATGCCGCGCTACGCGCGCATGGCTGTTCCGCTCGCAAACCCGTCATTGGCCGGCGCGAGGGTGCGTTCCTACGTGTGTTGTTTTGGACCAAACGGCGCGCACGCGACGAACGCACGCATCAGTGCCGGATAGAAAAGATTTTCCCGACCAGCCGCGGCTTCGACGAATTTCGCCTTGCGATCGTCGTTTCAAAGTATAATCATCATATAATGAGGCCGATCATGCGAGAGCAGACGGCAGCCATTCCCCCGGTGTGCCGGCGAAACGTCCGGCTGAATCCCGCCAGCTCGGTCCCGTGATGCGATTTCAGCGGTGCCTGGTCTCGAAGACGTGATTGTGGCGTGTACTTGTCGTGACCGGTGGCCCGCCCGGGATCGCAGGCCCCTAGAGATAAGGACGGCCGCCTGTCCGATTTGTAACCGGCCGTCGTCGAACGATGGCGCCGTCGTGACTGACCAATGACCGTGCCGATGGAGGGTTCGATGAGAACCATGTCATGGTCGCGATATCATTGTCTGTGCTGGTCGTTCATGCGCATCCGAATCCGGATGCGCGGCAAGTGGAGTGCAGCTTGCAAACGGAACGCCGGCTGGCCGCCCGCCTCGTGCAGCCGGCACGCGACGCCTTAACCGCCGTTCGTCGATCTCGGTTCGACCTGCTCGCGGTGGATTTCAGCTCCGGATTGATCGATCACCACGATCGAAAATGCGCGGCCTTTGGCGCGCGGGTCGTCGCGCATTTGCCGCGCCAGAGTCTTGCTATGCTCGATCGCGCCGCCAGCGGTTGGAAATTCCAGCCCCTTCCTGTCGCGGACCGGAATCCCGTCCCTCATGTCGAAATAGTAGGTTCGCATCGTCGTCCTCGCAGTCACAACAAGTGAGCGACGGAATTCCATACGCAACTCTAAATCGCAATACTAATCAATTCCAACCGACCCAAAAAACCGGTCAATTGACCGGTCCCGGGCGGTCAGTTTGGCTTGCTGTACGGGTTGTTCCTTGGCATAATTTCAACCTCGTCGGGTTCGGCCCGGTCAATCTCCAGGCGCGCCATGCGCAGAATCAGGGTCGCAGTCGTCAGGCCGAGGCGCTCAGCCTCAATCGCTGCCGTATCGACCTTGCGTGCGAGACCTTCGCGTTTGCTGAGAATTGGCATTACTGTTCCCTATCAAGGTGCGAGATGAAAAATCCCACGTTTATTGCGGAGCTGCGCAAAAAGCTCGGAGCTCCATCGAGCGAGACCGTCGAAAGCCTTCGCCTGCTGAAGGCCTTCCTCAAGTTGGAGCCGCGGCAACGCTTCGAGGTGATCGAGCTGGTCGAACGCCTCGCGTTCGAGCCGACCCCGGACCGCACGTTGTCGTGACGCCGAATCACTTCCATGCTCCCGCCGCCGCAGGCGGCCGCGTTGCGATCGCGTAGATCGCGCCTCCCTCCAAAGCTTCCGATTGATGCAGTGTGCCGGCCGGCAGGAGGATCTTGTCGCCGGCGCCGCAGATTCGCTCGCCGCCCTCCCACATGAACTTGAGCCTGCCGCTGATGATCATCAGGATCTCGTCGACCGGGTGGGTGTGGAAATGATGCACTTTGCCCGCGGCATCGCGCTGCAGCTCGACGGAGCCTTGCGCGGGAAGCAGGTCGAGGATGGCAGGATCGACCGCGAATTCGGTTCTTGTTGCTGCAATGATCTCCGTCATGCGGCCTGCTCCGTCTTTTCGATGAGCTTGGTCTTGCCCTGCGCGAGCTTCGCGAACGGGCAACCGGCGGGATGATTGTTTTCGTCGGGCAGGAAGTACTGCTGATACTCGCGGCCGTCGTGATTGCCGTAACGGCCGAGCTGGGGCGAGGGGCTGGTGCCGTCATAGGGAATGAGCCGCTTGCGCACTTCGCCGAACGCCGCGCTCGCCGCCTTTTCGGTGCCGAGGATTTTCTCGAACACCCAGCGAGGCTGGAAGGTCAGCATGAAGGTGCTGGCGCGGCGGCTCTGACGCATCACGTGCGCCGGTGTGCTGCAAACCACGAAGATCGGTTCACCTGCGAACGAGAACTCCCACATCGGATGATCGACCTGCTCCGGGATATCGGCCGGCCAGGGCGTTTTGTCGGAGCGCGCGAGCTGGTCGAGCAGCAGCCAGAATTTCCGGTAGTAGGCTTCGAGCGTCTGCACCGGACGGGGCCGGGTGAACACGATCAGCGAGGTGTTCGGCCCGTAGCCGCGGCATTCGGCGACGAACCGCGCCAGCTGGTCGCCCAGCGTCCCGACGTCGAGGGGGTCGAGAAACAAATAACGCAGTTGATCCTGCCGGTAGCCGGCGACGCCGAAAACGCAAGGAAAGGGCCGCGCCTCACTGCTCATCTGCGCCTCGAATTCGGAGAACATCACGCTTTGCCAGCTGCTAACCGCGAAGTTCGAACCGACTTCGTTCCTCCTCAGATATAAAAGCGTCATACGGTCCCCTCTGATTTCCATGCTTATCGGCCGTCTATCAACTTGCTCCTCATCAGCAGCGGCCCGACGATGCCGGGCAGCGACATCAAAAGCAGTAGTCCGATCAGCGTGCCGTAGCCGGCATCGTTGACGGCGGCCGGACCGTGTCCGGTGCTGCCACCTGCCAGCTGGCTGGCGGTGACCATTGCAGAGGCGATGAATGACTGTGTGGCGCCGGCGAAGATCCCGGCGGTCGTGGTGTTGACCGACGCGCCGACCCCGATCAGGTCCGCGGTGTAAAGCCGCTTGGTGCATTTCAACACCAGCGGGACGGTGCCGCCCGCGACCAGTCCCAGCGCGGCAAAGACGACGCCGACATAGACGATGCCGAAGGCGTGCGCGAACAACGGCAGCAGCATTGCAACGAGGCCCATCCGCAACAGGCATATCCGGATCAGCGCCGTATCCAGCGCGGCCGCGGCGCGGTCGGCCAGGTGGCCGAGGAAGATCGAGCCCACAGCATTGCCGATCATGAAGACGAGCAGCGGCGCGCCCGCGGCCGACGGCGATATTTTGAAAAGATGCGCCACCATCGGGATGCCCCACACGCCCGACAGCGTGGTGACGACGGCAAAATGCGATGCAAACGTCATCGCACATCCCCAGTTCGCCGCGCGCGACAAGGACCGCCAGGCGGCGGACAGGACGCCCGCAAGGGTCTTTTCGCTGGCGATTGCGGGAGCGGGCTTCAGCGCCACCGAGGCGAGCGCAAGATTTGCCGCGCCGACGCAGGCGATGAAGATGAAGCAGGCACGCCAGCCGAAGCCGCTGACCGCGGCTGCCAGCGGCGTCGTTGCCATGACCCCGCCGACATAGCCCGACACTTGCGAGATCCCGGACATGAAGCCGAACCGCTCATCCGAGAAGCTTTGCGCCACCAGCTTCAGCAGTGCGGTGAAGACCAGCGCGTCGCCGCACGCCACGATCAGCCGCGCAGCAAAGACATCGAGCAGGTTCGGTGCCAATGCGAATGCGGCGCTGCCCAGCGAGGATGCCGCCATCGAGCACAGCACCACACGCCTGACGCCGTAGCGGTCGACCAGAAGGCCGGCCGGAATTTGCATCAGGGTGTAGCCCCAGAAATAGCTCGAGGCGAGCATCGCGACACCTGCGGCGTCGGTGCCGAAATCGTGCATGAAGCCGAGGCTGACCGATTGCGGGGAGACCCGCTGCAGGAATGCGATCGCGTAGGCGACGGCAACGGTCGTCCAGGCGATGTAGGCGCGATCGGTGATGCGGAACCTCGGAGCGATCACGGCCTGCTGTCCCGACATCGACATCATACCCTCGCATAACCGACTGAAAACAACGCATCGGCGGAGTCCGGAATGATGCGCGACATCGCCGCGTCCACCAGCGACGCCATGCCGTGATAGTCCTGCCGGTGATACTTGATATGACCGTAAGCGCCGCGCATGATCATGTCGGGCACTTCAAGCGCCTTGCCGGGATAGAGCGACGAGCACATCTCGATGCAGGCGGCCTGCAACGTCGGGTCCTGCGCGTCACCGAGCAGGGACGGGGTCACCTTCTCGCAAATCCTGGCGTTGGCCGCCCACACGATCGGATTGCGCGTCCGCCAGCCGTAGAGAACGCCGGCATCGCCCCGATCCGCGGCGCCCGAACATTTCAAGACCTCGGACGTGAAGAAGCCGTAGAGACCGCGGCCCTGATGCGCCGGAAGCACCTCGGTGCCACTGCGATAGATGGCGGGAGAGCCGGCAATATTGAGCACGCGGTAGACGGAGAATGCGATCATGGCGGACTCGTCGAAGACGAGGATGACGCCGTATTGGCCGTCGAACGGCGAGCAGGCCGCGGTCCAATGCGGCTCGGTTGCCTTCCAGTTGACGGCGATGATGCCGTTCATCGCGTCCATCAACGATTTGTGGTGGCTTTCGCCGACAACCGAGGCGTCCGGGAAGCTGTAGACCGCATAATCGGGCCAGGGCGAAGGAATGGCCCTGTATCGGCTGCCCAAATCTGGCGACATTGCCGCACTCCAGCGTTCCGGCATTGATCTATACAAGCCATGGGCGAATGGCCTAAAGGACAATATGCCCTCGAAAACTGCCAAATCCCGGCGGCCAGAACTGCACCGGAAAGCGCCCGCAAGGCGGATCGCCATGCTTGCCTTTCCCGGCGTCACCCTGCTCGACATCTCCGGACCCGCGCAGGTGTTTGCGGAATTGCAGGAGATCGAGTTGCCGGCCGCGGGCTATGCCCTGTCCTATCTCTCGGCTGCGGGCGGGCTGGTGCCGACCGACGTCGGGATGATGATCGACACCGCGCCGATTGCGAGCGTCCGGCCGCATCAGATCGATACGCTTCTCATTCCTGGCGGTCCCGGCATCTGGGCGTTGCGGCAGGACGCCACACTGATGAAATGGGTGTCGAGGGCGATGCCGCGGGTTCGCCGGGTTGCCTCGGTTTGTCTCGGCGCGTTCGTGCTGGCCTGGACCGGCGTCTTGAACGGCAAGCGTGCCGCCACGCATTGGCGCTATTGCCCACGGCTGCAGGACGGCTTCCCCGATGTGCAGGTCGAGCCGAACGCGATCTTCGTGCAGGATGGGAGGGTATGGACCTCGGCGGGCGTCAGCGCCGGCATCGATCTCGCGCTGGCGATGATCGAAGAGGATTTCGGACATGCGATTGCGCTCGACGTTGCGCGGCGGCTGGTGGTGTTCCTGAAGCGTCCCGGCGGCCAGAGCCAGTTCTCGACTGTGCTGGCCGCGCAGGCCTCGGACGTCGAAGGCCGTTTCAGCGCGCTGCACGCCTGGATCATCGAGAACATCGCGAGCGACCTTCGGGTCGAACGGTTGGCCGAGCGGGCGGGAATGACGCCACGGACCTTCGCGCGCACCTATGTCAGCCGCACCGGCATGACCCCGGCAAGCGGGGTCGAGGCGCTGCGGGTGGAGACCGCGCGGCTGCTGCTGGAAAGCCAGGACGTCGACGGCGTCGTCGCAGTGGCGAGGCGAGCCGGTTTCGGAGATGACGAGCGCATGCGCCGCGCCTTCATGCGCCACCTCGGCGTAGCCCCTTCGGAATACCGGCGGCGCTTCTCAGGCTAAGGACGCGGGGCTGCGAAATGTGGTAACGGTCGGGTCTGACAAAAGAGGATAGCGTCCATGGTTGAACCGAAACTGGAAGTTCCTGCTGAACTGCGCGACCTGGCTGAGAAGACGATCGAACAGGCGGAAAGGGCGTTCGGGATGTTTTTCGAGGCTGCCGGCAAGTCGATGTCGTCAATGCCCGGCGGAGGATCGGAGATATCCAAACAGGCGCTGACCTTCACGGAGCAGAACATGAAGGCGGCGTTCGACCATGCGCGAAAGCTGGTTCATGCCAGCGACTTGCAGGAGGCCATGCGGATCCAGTCCGAGTTCCTCAGAAGCCAGTTCACCAGCGCGGGTGAACATATGCGCGAGATCACCGGTCAGGTCATGTCGGCCGCCAAGGACGTGACCAAGATCAAGCTGTGAGCAATGCTGCACTGCCCACAAAATAGTCTTGCGTCGTCGGGCGCAGAAGATTTCAATCCAAACGCAGGTCCATGATGGGCCACCGGGTGCTCCACCCGCCGTCCGTCATCCTTTCTGCTGATCCCTGTCGGCTCAAACCGGCAGGGATTTGCATTTTGGGAGCTAGTGCGCTCTTTCCGAAGTTCGTGCTTGATCGCCGCACCCACTGTCCACGAACTTCGGAAAGTAAGCGCACTAGCAAATCCATGATTCTAGTGCCGCTTTCGATTTGAAGTCCCTGATCGATGTTTCCGCGGGCAGTGCAGGGACTTCAAATCGGCGGCACTAGTAGTCGCCGGGATTGGCGATCATCGGCGCGGTGGTATCGGCGGGCGCCAGATCGCTCACGGCAGTGTCCTGCAGGAACTTGTCGAGCGTCGCCTGGATCTTTTCCTTCACGCTGTCAGGACCGCGGTCGCTGAGCTCGGTATGCAGCGCGCCGGTATTGATGATGTCGATGCCGTCCTTCTTGGCGAGCGTAGCCGATGGCAACACGCCGGCATCGGTCCTGAAGTTCGGATCCTTGGAGCGGAACGACAGGATCTTCATGTTCTTGCTGAGCACGAAGGGCACCCGCAGATTGTCCAGCGTAACGACCTTCGAAACCAGTTCGGGATGCTGGTGCGCGACATACATCGCAACGTCGCCGCCATTGGAATGGCCGACCAGGGTCAGGTGGTCGTAGTCGGCATTCGGTTGCATTTTCTGCAACGTGCCAAGAACGAACAGGATGTTCGCCTCACAGCGCATATAGACTTCCTTGCGGCCGACATAGGGCTCACCGACCTTCGTCATCAAGGGCGGGTCGCTGGGCAAATCCTGCTGGATGCTGGCGACCAGATAGCCCCGCGCCGCGAGCACGTTCGCCAGGAACGAGTATTCGGTGTTCTTGACGGTGTTGCCGTTGCTGATGATGGCAATCGGGAGCTTGTTGAAGCCATTGTCCGCCTTCATCTCGTAGTCGCGCCTGACCGCGAGATCGACCGAAACCGGACGCTGCCGCGCCTTGTCGAACAGATTGAGCGTCTGATGACGAATGGCCCACTTGCTGACGGCGTAATACTCGCCGACCGCGAGCACGCAGAGACAGGCCAATATGGCAAATGCCCTCTTCATGGTTCCCAACCCGATCAACAATCGCTCAACAGATAGTGTTGAATGTTTATCTCGCGAGATCGGATCCTGGCTGCCGAAATTAAATTTCGGCAAACCAGCCGCAAACAGCGGCTTTGCACCCGTTATTCTGCTGTTTTTGGCCGATTTGGGCGAATGATCAGCCGCAAGCGGCCCTGAATGTCTAGCGGCGGCGGGTCAGTGCGGCGCCAAGGAGGAATGCGACGGCAAGACTGGTCAACGGCGCCTGGCGCGTCACCGTGCGAAGCCTCGCCAGCGGTTGTCCGGGCTGTTGGGCCGCCTCGATCGCCGAACGCAGCTGGTCGACGGCAATCCGCAGGCCCTCGGTGACCTCTTCGATCGTTCGCGAGACACCGGTCGCCGTATCGATAGCGCGCTCCGCGATGCTCGGCGAGGGCACGGTCTGCGTCGTCTCGTTGTCCAAGACCGGAACTCCGATAGAGGGGTGTATGAAGCAGCCACCTTTGGCTATCCGCGCGTGCGCGTGTTTTGAACAGCGGGTCCCGAAAGACCTTTGGCTATCCGCGACAGGCGCCGTTCGTAAACGGCGGGTGGCTGCCTCTACCGGAAAATGCCGGACTGCGGCGTTTGTTCCGCCAATTCTCAGCCTTTGTGCCGCGCGCGCCGGCTGAAGCAGATCATGCCAATCTTTGCTATTGATGCGTCATGACCAATGAATCCCGTGCGCCGCAGCGCATCGCCGTGATCGGTGCACCCATCGACATGGGCGCATCCCAGCGCGGCACCTTGATGGGGCCGGCGGCGCTTCGTACCGCCGGTCTCCTGACTGTGCTGAGCAGCCTCGGTTTCGAGGTGACCGACCATGGCGATGTCGCGGTTGCGGACATGGCCGAGCTCGCCGATCCGCCGCCCGAGAGGGCCAATCATTATCGTGAGATCCAGCGCTGGACCCGCGCATTGAGCAGCGGGGGCTACGAGCTTGCGCGCTCCGGCGCCATTCCGATCTTTCTCGGTGGCGATCATTCGCTTTCGATGGGATCGGTCAACGCGATGGCGCGCTACTGGCGGGAGGCCGGCCGCGAGCTGTTCGTGCTCTGGCTCGATGCGCATGCCGACTACAATACGCCGGCCACCACGCTTACCGCCAACATGCATGGAATGGCTGCATCGTTCCTCTGCGGCGAGGCCGGACTGGACGGGCTCCTGGGCGAGGAGCCACGTGCGTCCATCGAGCCCGACCATCTCGAGCTGTTCGGCACGCGCTCGATCGACAGCCTCGAGAAGGAGTTGATGCGCCAGCGCCAGATCAGCGTCGCCGACATGCGGGCGATCGACGAGTTCGGGGTCGGCGTGCTGATCCGCCGTGTCATCGACAAGGTGCGTGCCTGCAACGGCGTGCTCCATGTCAGCTTCGATGTCGACTTTCTCGATCCCGCTGTCGCGCCCGGCGTTGGCACCACGGTGCCGGGGGGCGCGACTTATCGTGAGGCCCATCTGATCATGGAGATGCTGCACGACTCCCGTCTGGTGCGCTCGCTCGACATCGTCGAGCTCAACCCGTTCCTGGACGAGCGCGGCCGCACCGCGCGTACGGCGGTCGAACTGGTCGGCAGCCTGTTCGGCCAGCAGATCATCGACCGGCCGACACCGAGCAACGCGATCACGCCGCAGGGTTGATCCTGCTCAAGCGGCAGGCGTAATGCCGCGTTCCTTGAAGTAGCCATCGAGCGCCTCCGCTGCGCCGCTTGCCTCCACCAGCGCCACATAGGTATCGGGCCGCAGCAGATAGAGCGCGTCCCGCGCAAGCCCTGCCGCCTCGTACTCGGTGCGCCAGGGAAAGACGTGAAGCGGAACACGCTGCTGTTCGCACCAATCGACGAGCGCAGGCTTGGCCGCGCCATAGACGTGGACTTGCCAAACGATGGCGGTGAGCGGGGCAAAATTGTCCGAGCCGTCGGCTTGCACCCAGGGCAGCCGGTCGCCGCCTTGCACATTTCCGGCGGAGCCGCGGCTCAAGCGTCCGCCGCGATAGTTGATCGCCGTCTGCGAAACCGTGCGGAACGCAAAGCGTCGCACGGCCTCCAGTTTGAATGCGGCCGGAATGACAATGGGCGCAATGTGTGTGCGCACGAACGCTGCCAGCCGCCCCTGGCCGGTCGCGAAAGTGAAGGCGCGGTCCGTGGTGGCAACCAGTCGGCGCGCGAACCCGATCCGCTCGGCCTCATAGCTGTCGAGCAAGTCGTCCCGCGCGCGTCCGGCCACGACCGCCGCCAATTTCCAGGCGAGATTGATGGCATCGCCGATCCCCGTGTTCATGCCCTGGCCGCCGGCGGGACTGTGGATGTGCGCGGCATCGCCGGCAAGGAAGGCGCGGCCTTTGCGGAAATGCTGCGTCACCCGGTGATGCACATGATAGGTCGAGAACCAGTTGACCTTCCTGACCGACACCTTCATCTGGCCGATCGCATGATCGCTGATGTCGCCGAAGGCCAGCGTCTCTGCACGGTCGGCGCGTTCGTCGCGTACCGTCCCGATCAGCCGCGCGCGGCCTTCTCCGGCCAGCGGGAAGATCGCGACGAAATCGGCACGGTCGAGATCGATGTGCAACTCGCCATCCAGTGCGGGACCTTCGCCGTCGATGTCCGCGACGTAGAAGACCTGCCGGTACGTTCCTCCGGGAAACCCGGTACCGATGGTCTCACGCACTTTCGACCGCGCGCCGTCGCAACCGGCGAGATAGCGCGCATGATGATCATGTTCGCGGCCGTCCGGTCCGCGCAGCCGCGCGATGACATCGTCGTTGTTCTCGGTGAAGTCCAGGAGCTCGGTCTGGCGCTCGACGTAGACGCCCAGCGCTTCGAGCCGTTCGACGAGGAGCTTCTCGTGCTCGTCCTGCGGGAATATCTGCATGAAAGGGTAGGGCGTCAGCCCCTTGCCGATGTCTTCGAGCGGGATGCGGGCCTTTCGCTCACCCTTGATCCAGAAGTTTCCGGCCGGCACGCGGTGGCCGCGCGCGACGACCGTGTCGGTGAGGTCAAGCTGGCGATAGAGTTCGAGCGTGCGTGCCTGCACCGCAAGTGCGCGCGAGGTGGTGCCGGGACCCGCGGTCTTGTCGATGATGCGAACTTTTGTGCCTGACTTGGTTAGCCAAAGTGCCAACACGAGGCCGGTAGGACCGGCACCGACAATCAGGACATCGCTTTGTTGCATCTGTTACACTCCGGTCCGACAGAACTATCGTACCGTCGCTTTGGCAGAACGGTATGAAAAAGGTTTGGGGAGACGCTATGAAAACTCAAAAATGGTCGAGGCGCGATCTTTTGAAGACTTCGGCGGGGCTTGCGGCCGGGACGCTGTTCGCCGAGCCGGTTCGCGCGGCTGCTCCGTCGCCGTCCAGCGTGACGCCGGAACTGATCGAGGCCGCACGCAAGGAGGGCAAGATCTCCTATTACTCGGCGCTGGAGCTCAATGTGGCCGAACGGCTAGCCAAGGCCTTTGAAGCCAAATATCCCGGCATCTCCGTGCATGTCGAGCGCTCCGGCGCCGAGCGGATCTACCAGCGAATCGCGCAGGAGCAGGGCAGCGGCATCAACGCCGTCGATGTCGCCAACTCGACCGACCCGGCGCATTATCTCGACTGGAAGTCGAAGGACTGGCTGGCGGCCTATCTTCCCGACGACGTCGCCAAACATTTTCCGGCCGACCAGTTCGATCCGGACGGACTTTACGCGACCTCTTGTGCCTGGATGGAGGTCATTGGCTACAACACCGGCCTGGTGAAACCGGAGGATGCGCCGAAGAGCTATGCCGATCTGCTCGATCCAAAGTGGCAGGGCAAGATCGTCAAGGCGCATCCCGGTTACAGCGGTGCGATCATGACCGCGACCTTTGTGCTGTCGCGCGAGCTCGGCTGGCAATTCTTCGAGAAGCTGGCGCAACAGAAAATCCTGCAGGTCCAATCGGCAGCCGATCCGCCGAAGAAGCTCCTGCTGGGCGAGCGCGCCGTCATGGCCGATGGCAACGATTACAATCTTGCCCTGTTGAAGGAGCAGGGCAAGCCGGTCGAAGTAGTCTATCCCAGCGAAGGCTCACCGTTGATCATCGTTCCCTCCGGCGTGTTCAAGAATGCGCCCAATCCCAACGCAGCGCGGCTGTTCCAGAGTTTCTTTCTTGGCCTGGAAGGCCAACAATTACTTGTCGACGAATACGCGCATCATTCCTTCCACAGCCTCGTCAAGGACAAGGCGGGTCGCCCGCCGCTATCGGCTCTCAAATTGTTGAAGTCCGATCCGGCGGCGGTGCTGGCGCAAAGCGAAGACATCAAGGCGCGCTACGTCAAGCTTTTCAAGGTGTAACAGCCTGCGCCAATCTTGAGCGAAGTGCTGCACAAGAACGCGCCCTCTCGTACGCACCGGTGATTCGCAAATCGAATTCCCGAACGCTTTCAACGCGCGGGCGTTGGCACGCATTTTGCCAAATCACATTCAAGCCAGATCAGTGAGCCACTCGAGATCAATTGCATGTGTGTGATGGAAGTGTCGCAAAACTGAAAGCTGGAATTGCTATTGGTTCGGCGCGCGTCGCTCACGAGTTGGTGTGTGTGATGAATTTCACAGTCGACGACATCGCCAAAGCATAATTTCAGGGAGCGTAAACATTCAGCACGCCGCGTTTTTGGCGGTTGTATCCCAAGGTTATTTTTAAAGGAGATTTGAGATGGCACTAGCACAACAGGTTCGCCTCAGCGCGACGCGAAGCGGCGAACGCAGTCACGACATGACGATCCTGCTGGGATATTCGGTCTTTGCGATCGTGATGGTGATTGCGATCTGTCTGGCGTCCGGCGGTGCGGGTACGGACGTAGCCGACTTCGCCAACATGAGCGTATTCCCGTAAACAACGGCCGACTGCAACGCGCCGCTTGGCATGAACGGATGTCCGCCCCGGATCACGGGGCGGACCGTGCAAGACATCATTCCGTGAGAACCACTATCAACAGGATGAGGCTGACATGTTCACATCTGGAGACGACGCCGGTCATTGCTCCAACGGGCTGACCGCACAGAAACTCCGCGATGCCACGCCGGAGGAGCGCACGGTCTATCGGAAATGGCTGCGCGGCATGGTCCTGGCGTACGGCACGCTGCTGCTGATGTCGGGAGTAGTTGCCGTCGCAAGTTATTCCGTGGTGGGGCCGACGCAGCTCACCAAGCTGTCGGTGCCGCACGCGCCGGCGTCGCCACGCACCAACTAAAGGGACTCAGAGGCGAGGCGATCATGTCGTGGGTCGACGGCCTTGGATTTTGCGCATCTTTCGCGGTTCTTGCCAGTTTCTGCATGACCACGATCGGATCGCTTCGGATGTTCGCGCTGGCGAGCAACGTCTTGTTCAGCACCTACGGTCTGATCGCGCACATCTATCCCGTCGTCTTCCTGCACATGATCCTTCTGCCGATCAATCTGTTGAAACTCTACCTTCAACATCGCAAGCAGGCGCAAGCGTGAAGCCTGTGCCGCGGTCCGGTTAGGTCTTGCGGCCATAGTTCAACAGGCCGCCCTGCGTTTTCGGGGGATGCGCTCGCAGTGCCTCCTCGTTCGGCTCCGTGCCCCAGCCGGGCCGATCGGGAAGGATGAGATAGCCGTCCTGGATGTCCGGCACGTGTGTAAAGAGCTCATGGTCCCAGCTCAGGCGATCGATGTCGATTTCCATGATGCGCAGGTTCGGCACCGCAGCGCTGAAATGCGCGTTCATCATCGAGCAGAGATGTCCGTAGAAATTATGGGGCGCGACGTTGACCTCATAGGCCTCCGCGGCGGCCGCGATCTTCATGGATTGCCACACGCCGTTCCATGGCGTGTCGATGATCGCCACATCCATCGCCTGCTCGCGGAAATAGGGATTGAACTCGCGCAAGCCTAGCAGCGTCTCGCAGGATGAGATCGGATGCGGGCTCTGGCGCCTGATCAGGCCCAGCGCTTCCGGATTGTAGGTGTCGATCTCGATCCAGAACATGTCGAGGTCTTCGATCTCACGCAAAATCTTCAGATAGCCCTCGGTCTTGGCGTTGAAGTTGAGGTCGAGCAGGATGTCGACGTCGGGCCCGGCGCCGTCGCGGATCGCCTCGAGATGCATACGCAGGTCACGCAACACCTTGCGTTCGACATTGATCTCGGGCTGGAACGGCGAGCCGAAGCCAGGGCGCCAGCCGGTGGGCTTGCCGTTGTCATAGGTGAAGATGTTGGTCTTCAGCGCCGTGAATTTCTTTTCCCGGACTTCGCGACCTATTGCCTTGACGCCGTCGAGGCTCTCGATCGGCGGCTTGTACCAGGTGGGATGATTGATGCGCCAGGTCGCGCAATGCGACCAGTATACGCGGATGCGGTCGCGAATCTTGCCGCCAAGCAATTCATAACAGGGCACGCCCATGAGTTTCGCCTTGGCATCCAGCAGCGCGTTTTCGATCGCGCCCATGGCGAGCGCGACGACACCGCCCGCCGCCGGGCGTGTCACGGCATAGAGCTCGGCATAGATCCGCTCGTGCTGGAAAACGTTTTGTCCGACCACCCGCGCCGACAGCCGCTGAATCGCCGCACCGACGCCAGGCGCGCCAAAACCTTCGTCATACTCGCTCCAGCCGATCACGCCGTCCGCGGTCGTGACCTTGACGAAGTGATAGTTCCGCCAGCCGGCGTCGCAGGCGAGGATTTCGACGGCGGTTACCTTTGAGCCCTTGGTCATTCTGTCCCCCTTGATTTCGTCGATTATGCCGACGCTTTCCGTTCCGATCTATCCCGGTGCCGCACCATCTACGCATGGCTGGATGGGCAGGCGGCGGAGGGCGGTGAAATTTGTGACGTACCGATCGAAGGACCTAGCGCCCGTCGGCGCAAGCCGCGGTGCGGGGCTGGCAATGGCCTTGTGTTCGCTCGTCGGAATTGCAGCGATACATCGCAGCGTTTTGCGCGTCCGGATAGGTGGAGCCACCCGCGGTAAAGGACAGATTCCAGCGGCGGCGCCGGTAGTTGCCGATGAAGGTCGAGAGCGCCACGCATTCCTGGCCGGAGAAGGTCACGACCTCGCAGCCGCCGCGGCCGAACTTGGCGCATTCCCTCAGGACCTTGGCCTCGGCCTCGGGTTGCGAGTTCATCTTCCAGGTCGAGGAGTAGGAGCCATCGGCGGTGAAGGCGATGGCGCCCCAGGATGCATCGGATGGGGAACTCGGGGATGACGACGGGGCAGGAGGGGGGCGGGTTTGGCCAAAGTCGTGCCGTGGCTGCGGCGCCTGCTGCGGCATATCCGGAGAATAGGGGGTGGGTGCAATGGAAGGCGGCAGCTTTTCGAAAGCGCCTTGAGCCACCACATAGCTGTCTTCAGCCGCGAGAGCCGGACACAGGGGGAGACCCGCGACCAGCAGGGCGGTGATCGCGGCCTTTGTCGAATGAACGATGGATTGGACGGTCTGCATGTCCCCAGTTCCCAATGTGCAGACGTTGAGCCTCGATAATTTCCCAAGAATTCCAGTCTCGAACAAGGGGCTGCGGGCGAATCCGCCGCCTAGATTTTTGCACGAGGCGCCTCGGACCGCCGCAGCGCCGCATGAGCTAGTACGCGCCCGAGAGTGATTGAACACGAGAACCGGAGCGCTCGGATGTGACGCCGGTCACGCCGCCGAACAAGCCGTCGATCCGGAAGGAATAGCCCACGCCGACAATATAGCTGGGGGCGTTGTGATTGAGACCGATCGCGACGTGGAAATCGACCTGATGGGTCTTGTCGAGGTGGTAGATGCCGCCTGAATTCCACAACTGGCTCGGGCTGCCGCCTTGCGGGTAATCGCCGACGTATTCGGTGAAGACGCTGAAATTGGCCAAGAGCTTTTTCTCGATGACGAACGTCGTCTCGGTGATGGTCCGGGTCGGGTCGGAGGGACGGAAGAACTCGGTGAACATTCCGCTCAGGCCCCAGCCATCATGCAGCTCCCAGGACCAGGGGAGTTGTAGATAGGGCTGTGCGCCGCGGCCTGCGATCGCCTCCGACCCGGTCGGCAGCGCCACGCCGGTGACGACCGACAGGTCGATCTTTCCCGGCACCGGGCTGATCTGCCATTTGATCGCAGGCGACACGTCGGTGAAGCCGGAATTGCCGGGGCCGCGCACGTTGGCGAAGTAGGTCGGCACGTCGACCAGCACCTCCAGGCAAGGCGCGATGCCGAGCCGCCAGCGGCTGTTGGTGCCGTCGACGCTCTGGCCGCCGTCGCGGGCGCTGACATTAAGGCCGTTCTCGTTCTGCAGGCTGCCGACGGGGACGACCAGGCTCGAATTGGTGACGTCCGGACGATCCGTCGCGATCTCGTCCTTTGCGGTGGGGCAGGATTCTGCATGTGCCGCCGCCGATTCGAGCAGCATGATTGCCGCCAATACGCAAAGCCTGGGAAAGAGAGTCGGTCTGCTCACGATAAACCTGATGGCGGGCTGATGGTCAGGTGACATCCGGTTTTGACCCGCTGGGCTGACGTTTTATTCCCATTGGAGCCGGCCCGCCACGGATGTGGCGAAACCGGCGAAACAGCCATCATGTTTCGTGGGATCGTCCCGAAAATGCACGAAACGCAGACGTTTTTGGCCACAATCCAAAACGACCATTGGAACCATGAAAACGCTAGCCGTTATTGCCATTCTCGCGCTGCTTACTATCACCGGGGCGGCCTATAGCGACCAGCTTTTGACCAGCGAGCAGATGACCGCACAGCGGACGAATTAGGCGGGCACTGGAATCGCTTTTCTTTGGGGGACTGGGGCGATGCTTTCCGTTGATCAATTCCTGAGGCTCGTGAGTGTGCCGGCCGTGTTGGCCGCCTTCCTGATCGCCTCGCAGATTTCGGCGGCGGTGACGCCTCCGGCCAACCCGATGGCGATGGCAAGCGAGTAGTGCAGGCTTGAGCCCGCGCCAGGGACAGTCCTTTGGCCACTGAAAAAATGTGGTCGAATAGGGACTGGCGTCCCGCCGGGATATGCGCTCTACAGGCATTTCGCTTCACTGGTGAAATGCCTGGATGCACTCGCGGCGCAATCTTCTTCGCATGACTGCCGTGGCGGCCATGGCCGGTTTGCCGTCCGGCCGTGCTGTTGCGCAGGCGGCCGGCTCCGGCCCGAGCGCAATCATGAACACGTTGAGCACCTTCATGAGCGCGGCACGGTCGCGTCCGTTGCCGGAAGACGCTGCCGAGCAAGCGAAGTATCATCTGCTGGATACGCTCGCCGCGATCGTCTCGGGATCGGAATTGCCGCCGGGCCAGGCCGCCCAACGCTACATCCGGGAGCATAGCGGCACCGGCCCGACCACCGTCATCGCAACGTCTTTGACGGCCCCGCCGATCGACGCCGCGCTCGCCAACGGCATGATGGCGCATGCCGACGAGACCGACGATTCCCACAACGAGTTGCGCTCGCATCCCGGTTGTTCGGTGGTGCCGGCAGCGCTTGCGGCGGGGGAGGCCTACGGCATCGACGGCAACGGATTGCTGCGGGCCGTGACGCTTGGCTACGATATCGGCCCCCGGGTCGTGATGGCGATGGGTGGCGCCGCCTTCAGTTATGACAGCAGCCTGTCCACCCACAGCATCGCCGGAACCTTCGGTGCGGCCGCGGCCGCCGGCTCTGCCGCGGGCCTCGACGCGCGCCAGATGCGCTGGCTCCTCGACTACACCGCGCAACAATCGTCCGGGATCGCCGCGTGGCGGCGCGACACCGACCATATCGAAAAGGCTTTCGTGTTCGCAGGCAAGCCGGCGCGTGACGGCGTCACGGCTGCGCTGCTGGTCAAATCCGGCTGGAACGGCGTCGATGACGTCTTCTCCGGTCCGGACAATTTCTTTGCGGCTTACGCGCCGAAGGCGCAGCTCGACCGGTTGATCGAGAAGCTCGGCGAGCGCTACGAAGTCACCCAGACCGACATCAAGAAATGGAGCGTGGGCTCGCCGATCCAGGGACCGCTCGATGCCATCGAAGCGATCCGCAGCAAGAAATCGTTCGACGCAGATCAGGTGAAGAAAGTGACGGTGCGGTTGGCGCCGTCGGTCGCGAATGTGGTCGACAATCGCGACATCCCCGACATTTGCCTGCAGCACATGGTCGCGGTGATGTTGATCGACAAGACGGTTTCGTTCCAGGCCGCGCATGACAAGCCGCGCATGCAGGACGCCGCGGCGCTGAAGCAGCGCGCCAAGGTCAATCTCGTGCGCGACGAGGAATTGGCCAAACTGCTGCCGGCGCGTGAGACCGTGGTCGAGATCGACCTGAACGACGGCACGCATCTTTCGGAGCGCGTTGCCGCGGTGCGCGGCACGCCGCGCAATCCGATGGGACGCAACGAGGTGATCGACAAGGTGCGCGATTTGACCGCGCCGGTGCTCGGACGCGATCCATCGACCAAACTGATCGAGACGATTTTCGAGATCGAAAAGGTCGCGGATGTTCGCACGCTTCGGCGGATGTTCCAGCGCGGCTAATCCGCTCCACTAGTAGTTCGGGTCGTACATCTGCGACTGGACGAAGCCGATCAGGTCATTCGGCGGCGGACCCACCGCAAGCCCGTTCTGATAGGCGACATCGGCGACCGCCGCGCCGATTTGCGCCGAGACTTCCCGGATCCGTGGCAGGGCAGGATAGAGGCTGCCTTGTTTCAGATCGGACTCGCTGACGGAGTTCGCGAGCGCGTGCGCGGCCGCCATGAACATCTCGTCGGTGACGAGTTTGCTGCCGCTGGCGATCACACCGAGGCCGACGCCGGGAAAGATGTAGGAATTGTTGCCCTGGCGCGGCACGTAGGTCGAGCCGTTGAGCTTGACCGGATCGAACGGGCTGCCGCAAGCGAAGATCGCGCGGCCGCCGGTGTTGCGGTAGGCCTGCTCGGCCGAACACTCTGCCTTCGAGGTCGGGTTCGAGAGCGCGAACACGATCGGCCGTTCGTTCAAACCGGCCATCGCCTCGAGCACGTCGGGCGTGAAGGCGCCACCAACCGCGGCAACGCCGATGATTGCGGTCGGCTTCAGCGTCTCGATCGCGGTCAGGAAATTGTCGATCGGCTGCAGGTCATGCGCGTAGCGCAGCTTGTGGCCGCTGAGGGCCGCGCGGCCTTTCACCACGAGTCCGCGGGAGTCGACCAGCCAGTTGCGGCGCAACGCCTCGGCTTCGGAGAGTCCGTCGGCCGTCATGGCCGACACGATGAGGTCGGCGATCCCTGTCGCGGCTTCACCCGCGCCGAGGAAGAGGACTCTCTGGTCGGTCAGCTTGCCACCGGTGACCCGCAGCGCGGAGAAGATACCGGCGAGCGCCACGGCTGCAGTGCCCTGGATGTCGTCGTTGAAGACGCAGGCGTCGTCGCGATATTTGTGCAGCAGGCGGAAGGCCGAGTGGTTGGCGAAATCCTCGAACTGGATCAGCACGCCGGGAAAAGCAGCGCGTGCCGCGGTCATGAACTCGTCGACGAACTCGTCATAGGCTGCACCTGTCAGGCGCTTCTGGCGGAGGCCGATGTAATAGGGATCGTTGAGAAACTCTTCATTGTTGGTGCCGACGTCGAGCATGACAGGCAGGCAAAGCTCGGGATGCACGCCGGCACAGGCGGAATACAGCGAGAGCTTGCCGACCGGGATGCCCATGCCATTGGCGCCGAGATCGCCGAGCCCGAGGATACGCTCGCCGTCCGTGACGACGATCAGCTTGGTGCGATAGGGCCAGTTGCTCAGGATTTCGGCGATGCGGCCGCGGTCTTTCGCCGAGATGAAAAGGCCGCGCGGCCGCTGGAAGATCAGGCCGAAGCGCTGGCACGCGAGGCCGACGGTCGGGGTGTAGATCAAGGGCTGGATTTCGTCGATGTGATCGCACACGACGCGGAAGAACAGCGCCTCGTTGCGATCGTGCAGCGAGTTCAAGGCGACGTACTTCTCGAGATCGTTGGGCAGCGTGCGCAAATTCGTCATCACGCGCTCGGTCTGCGCCTGCATCGAAAGCACAGCCGCTGGCAAAAAGCCGCGAAGCCCCAACGCTTCGCGCTCCTCCTCGGTGAACCCGGTCCCTTTGTTGAGCAGCGGATCGCGCAAAAGCGCGAGTCCATGCGGCGAATAAGCGGGCATCGAACGAGCACTCATACGGTCGGGTTTACTCAAGACCTTCCCCCAAATTCACACACATGTTTCTTCTAGCGCCGGCGATTGAGACGCGACGCGCTTTAACAAGATCAATCGACATTAGCACGGAAAGATGATGTGGCAGCGCACCAATCCTGCGGCGGCCTCATCAAAAAAGGTTAAGAGAGGACGGGAATTTCGTGCGTGGCAACGAACGCTCGCCGTGCCGCGGCGTCAGCCCGCAAGCGTCGACCAGAACAGCGCGATGACGGCCACGCCCATGAGCGCCGTGCCGATCCAGCCCAGCGCCACCAGCCAGCTTCGCGCCTTGAACCGTCCCATCAACTTGGGATTGGCGACGATCACCATCATCATGGCCATGATGGGCACGGCGACGATGCCGTTGAGCACGGCGCTCCAGACCAGCATATGAATTGCATCGATCCCGGTGAAGCCGAGCCCGAAGCCGATCGCGGTTGCGGCAGCGATGATGCTGTAGAAGCCGACCGCGTCCGGCGCCTTGGCTTCCAGCGTCGCATGCCAGCCGAACACCTCTGACACGCCGTAGGCGGCGGATCCCGCCAGCACGGGGACCGCGAGAAGGCCGGTGCCGATGATGCCGAGCGCGAACAGCGCGAAAGTCGCATCGCCGGCCAATGGCCGCAACGCCTCCGCCGCCTGCGTCGCCGAAGTGATGTTGGTGACGCCATGCGCATGCAGCACGGATGCCGTGGTCAGGATGATGAAGAACGCGATGGTGTTCGAAAGGAACATGCCGACCGTCGTGTCGATCTTGATGCGGTCGAGCTCTGGGTCGCCGCCGCGGGAGAGTTCGCGCAGCGGACGGCGGGCCTTGCCCTTGTGCATTTCCTCGACTTCCTGCGAGGCCTGCCAGAAGAACAGATAAGGGCTGATGGTGGTGCCGAGCACGGCCACCACCATCAGGAAATAGTCGGCGTTGATGGTTGCTTTCGGCCAGATCGTCGCAAGCAGCGCAATGGACCACGGGATGTTCACCGTGAAGGCCGTCGCGACATAGGCGAACAATGTCAGCGTCAGGAATTTCAGGACGGGCGCATAGCGGCGGTACGGCACGAACACCTGCAGCAGGGTCGAGGCCGAGGCGAAGATCAGTGCGTGCTCGTGGTTGAGCCCGCCGATGACCAGTGACAGCGCTTCCGCCATCGCGGCGATGTCGGCCGCGATATTGATGGTGTTCGCCGCGACCAGAAGGAAGACGAGCGCGAGCACCATCCATCGCGGCGCGATTTCCATGACGTTGGCGGCGAGGCCCTTGCCGGTGACCCTGCCGATCAGGGCGCTCACCAGCTGGATCGCGATCATGAACGGGAGGGTCAGGAAGACGGTCCAGAGCAGGCCATAGCCGAACTGCGCGCCGGCCTGCGAATAGGTCGCAATGCCGGATGGATCGTCGTCGGCGGCGCCCGTCACCAATCCCGGGCCGAGCAACCGCAGCACCACGCCGCGGGAAGGCCTGGATGCCGGACGAGTGGTTTCGGTCATGGCGCGTCTGAGGCCTGGAAACATCGCCGCGAATCTCGGCGGCTCCGATCAGATCGTTTTTTTCGGAAAAGTTCCAGCCGTCAAGGCGCCCGGCAGCGCACGGCCGGGGAGTCTTTGCCTCAAAGCCGCATCATTTGATGCTGACGAAGGCGCCCCAGGCCGCGGCGAGACCGGCGCCGACCAGCACATAATGCGGGTTGTCGCAGAACGTGCTGCCGTAGCGGCACACGTCCGAGCTATATGAACCGATCTCGTGATTGCCTGCGGCATAGAACAGGCCGGAGAGCACGGCGAGGGCGGCGGCGACGAAATACATCGACGATCTCCTGGATGTCGGCCGTTCGTGTTTCAAGAATTCCGAAGTTGACGCGTCGGGCAAAACAGGCGCATAACGACATCATCGCGAAGATCGTAAGCCCGCCTCGGTTAACGAGAGGTGGGTTTTTCTTTGAGGTGAGGCAAATTGCAGTTGCGGTTTGGACGGGACGAACTCTGTTCGCCGCTTTTTCGTCAAGTTTGACCCGTCGGGCAAAACACCTGGATACTGACATCATCGGAAAAAGTTGACCGGCCCGCGCGAGAGATCGCCGCGGGCTTTTTGTTTTCCGGAATTGACCGACGACTCCGGGTCGGCTTGGCCGCATTTCACCTGGAAGAGACCACGAGTTCGCAACTTGCGATTTGCAAAGACCTCAGTTGACAATGTTCGCTATTTGTTCTAGCCGCATCGGAGCACACCTGCGCGCGAACATCGCTACGGGTTCTTTCGGCACGGAACGCTCTGTGCATCGCACGCGACTTTTTCTCTTCGCTGCAATTTCCGCGATCCTGGCAAGTTTATGTTCGAATAATCCTGCATTGGCGTCTGACTATCGTATCGAAGTTGGCGCCCAGACGGGCGCTGGCGAAGATGTCGGCATGCAAAGCTGTACTCTTGCGGAGGTGTGCACGGCTCGTCTCGAAGCGTTGAAGCTGAATGTTCGAGTTTACGTTTCTCGCAGGAAGCCGGCGGAAGCTAGCGCTATTTCTCGGACGGCGACAAGATCGGATCGTTGGTATTTCACTTGGAGCTGCCGATTTGACAGTTGTCGCTGCATCCAGCTGCGCGAGCTCGACTGCTGTTTTTTAAGGGCGCCAGCCGCGGCGGCGGCTTGTTCATCCAGAATGAGCTCTGCGTGGGCACCCATTATTCGAGTCACTTCTTCGTGAACTTCAGTTTCGACAGGCGGTCCGTCATATCGCGATCTGCAAGACTGTACCGCCGGGGGCTAAGCCGCTGCTCCAGCCATAGACGTTGCGGCGACCTACGAAGGGCTCGGATTTGTGTTCTTTCGTTTTTCGGAATATCGCCTTTGACCGTCGGGCAAAACACCTGCATACTGCCATTATCGGAAAAAGTTGGCGCCCGCGCGAGAGATCGCCGCGGGCTTTTTGACGGAAGCCGCCCGATCAAGTCCAGTCGGATCGGCCGCATTTCGCCTGGAGGCGACCACGAGTTCGCAATTTGCGATTGCAAAGACTTCAGTTGACAATGTTCGCTATTTGTTCTAACGGCATCGGAGCGCACCTGCGCGCGAACATCGGGTTCTTTCGGCAAGGAACGCTCTGTGCATCGCACGCGACTTTTTCTTTTCGCTGCAATTTCCACGGTCCTGGCGAGTCTATGTTCGAATAATCCCGCATTTGCGTCTGACTATCTTATCGAAGTTGGCGCCGAGACGGGCGCTGGCGAAGATGCCGGCGCGCAAGGCTGTACTTTTGCCGAGGTGTGCACGGCTCGTCTCGAAGCTTTGAAGCTGAATGTTCGAGTTTACGTTTCTCGTAGGAAGCCGGCGGAAGCTAGGGTATTTCTGGACGGCGACAAGATCGGTTGTTGCTATTTCACTGGAGCTGCCGATTCGACAGTTGTCGCTGCTCCAGCCGCAGCTCGATTGCCGTTTTTTAAGGGGGTCCGAGCGCGGGGTGGCTTGTTCATCCAGAATGAGCGTGTGGGCACCCTTTATCTAAGGCTCAACTTCTTCGATAAGCTTTAGTTACAGAGAGGGCAGGTCCGTCATATGGCGACGATCGAACGAAAGCCGCTGCCACGGTTCAATTCTACTTCGATACGAAGGACATTCGGGTGCTGAGCAGTCGCATCCTTGCGCCAGGCGTGGCGCCATCCGCACTCACTGTGGCGAACCAGGGTTGGCCGACGAGCAAACCATCCGGCCTCGTCACTGGTCAGCCCATGCCCGAGGATCCCATGCCGCTGGCTCTTCGGTTTGCCCGATCGATCCGCGGCACGAGGCGACGACGCGGACGACTGGTACACGCGATGGGTCAAGCCGCTGCTCCAGCCATGAGACGTTGCGGCGACCTCTTACGGAGGTGCCGGACATTCCTGTTCTTTCGTGTTTTCCGAATATCGCTTGACCCGTCGGGCAAAACACCTGCATACTGATATCATCGGAAAAAGTTGACCGGCCCGCGCGAGAGATCGCCGCGGGCTTTTTGTTTGCCGAAATTCACCAATCGGACGGTGGCGCGTGCTTCAGGCGCCCTCACTCTCCCCAACGCGCTTGCCTGAGCGCCGCAAGCCGCGCTGCCGTCCGACCCCTTGCAGTTTCCATAATGGCCGGTGTGCGCGAAAGCACCGGTCGGGCGGCGCGTCGTCAGCGCCGCCTGCGGCCCTCTGATGAGGATAGGGTTCGCGCCCGAAACGATCGCGTCCCCTCCGCGATCTGCCGCGCATTTATTTTCGAGAGGAGAACGCATGACCGCGTATCTGATATCGCTGGCATTGCTCGGCCTTGTTGCGATCGTGATCACGGAGATTTTGTCATGAGCGCCGATATCATCCGCTTCATCGCGCGGCCAGCCGACGACCGCAAGCCGACTGATTTTCCGACGATCGCTTTTCGCTCCGTTCTTCAGTCCGAGCAACCGGCATCTGATGCTGCCGACACGGCACCCTGCGAATATGCGCCGCCGATTTACGGCGAGTCCTGATCGCAAATGACCAAGACCGTCACCGAAATCCGCTCCCTCGCACGCAGCCACACCAGAACGGCGATCAATGTGCTTGTCGGCGTGATGCGGGCAAAGGACGCGACGCCCGCGGCGCGCGTCTCGGCGGCGACCGCGATCCTCGATCGCGGCTGGGGCAAGCCGGTGCAGGCCCTTGGCAATGACGATGATCGCGCCCTTGAACTGATTCACCGCATCGAGCGCGTCATTGTCGATCCTGAAAATTCCGACAGCCCGGGTCTTTGAGCCGCTGCTGCGGCCGGCTCGGTACAAGGCGGTCTTCGGCGGAAGGGGCTCGGGCAAGTCGCATTTCTTCGGCGAGCTCCTGGTGGAGACCTGCCAGGCCGAGCGCGGCACGCTCGCGGTCTGCATCCGCGAGGCGCAGCGCACGCTGGCGCAGTCTTCCAAACGGCTGATCGAAGGCAAGATCGCCGCGCTTGGCCTCGGTCACGGCTTCAAGGTCTTCAACGACAAGATCGAGACGCCGGGCGACGGCCTCATCATCTTCCGGGGCTTTCAGGATCACACGGCCGACTCTATAAAAAGTCTGGAAGGGTTTCGCATCGCCTGGGTCGACGAAGCGCAAAGCTTGAGCGCGCGCAGCCTCGCGCTGCTGCGGCCGACCATTCGCGCCAAGGATTCCGAGCTATGGGCCTCGTGGAATCCGCGCCGCAAGTCGGACGCGATCGACGACTTCCTGCGCGTGCGCAAACCGGACGGCGCGATCCTCGTCAAGGCAAGTTGGCGAGACAATCCCTGGTTTCCCGAGGTGCTCGAGGAAGAACGGCGGCTCGATCTTTCACTCTATCCCGACCGCTACAGCCACATCGAAGCCATCATCGACACGCGTGCCGGGAGTGTGGCGAAGGAAAATCCGGGCGTGCCGGCCGGCGTGATCCGCAACCTGCTCACAGCAAGGGCGCCGGCATGTCCTTGCATGCAATATCTCGAGCTCGATCGCAGCGAATAGGTCGAAGGACTTCCTCAGTCGATGCAACGGCGGCGGTCCCAGTGAAGCCGCCATTTTTCATTTCATGGAGCGATAATGACCCTTTACAAGTGGTTGCAAGCCTCGGGCTCGAACGCGAGTGTGGACTCGACGATCAACTGGGCGGAGGGACAGGCGCCCTCGACCGTCAATGATTCCGCGCGGGCCATGATGGCCGCAGTCGCGAAATACCGCGACGATATCGCCGGCGCGATCGTCACCGCGGGCACGTCGACGGCCTACACGGTTTCGTCGTATGAGGTTTTCGATACGTTGGCCCATCTCAATGGCCAGGTGATTGCGTTCACCCCGCATGTCACCAATGGCGCGACTGTTACCCTCAATGTCGATTCGCTTGGTGCGAAGCCGCTGCGATCAGCACCGAACGCTGGAAATCTCCGCCGGGACACTTGTTCAGGGCACACCGTACATCGCGACTTACAACAATTCCGATGGCGCCTTCTATCTGCATGGCTTCTATGCGCAATCCGTACAACGTGCCGCTTGCTGGAATCATCGATTATATCGGGTCAAGCGCGCCGAATTCGAATTTTGTGCTGCCGTTCGGACAGGCGATCTCACGCACAACTTACTGCGCGCTATTTCGCGCTGGTCAGCACAACCTATGGCACGGGCGATGGATCGACGACTTTCAACGTGCCAGATCTTCGTGGGCGCGTGTGCGCAGGCAAGGACGATATGGGCGGCTCTGCCGCAAACAATATCACAAACGCGGGGTCCGGCATCGTCGGAACAACCTTGGGCGCATCAGGAGGCGCACAAACAGTTTCATTGGCCGCCAATCAAATCCCGGCGGCCGTGCCTTCGACTGTCAGTGGAGTGGCTGTTGATGCAGGCGGCAGCAAGATCATCACGACAAACGCAACACCGGGAAACTTGGCCGTTTCAGCGGGTTCGGGAAATATCGTCCCAGATGTCGCTGTAGGACAGCAGTTTTCCTTCCCGAACTCGCTTTCTCAGACTGGCACTGGCACTGCGAGCTCGAACAATCGGCGCGCAGGCGACAGTCAATAAGATGCCGCCAACGATCATTCTGAACAAGATTTTGCGCGTGATTTAGCCCAAGCAAGATTGGCCGCGACGATGTTTCCAAGCCGGGTCATGGGCTTCTCGAAATAGAGCCAGCTTACCGTAGAGATCGCGCAGACTATGGCGAGTGCACCATATCTAATCGGTTCTTGCGTCCATGCTGGCGGCAATGGCGGTTGTAATTTGGCGTATATCGAATAGAAAACGAGCGGGTGTATCAGATAGATTGAATATGAGGCGTCGCCCAACAGCACGCCGATCCTCGCAAGCCGGGACGACGCTGACAGGCTGATGAAGGCGAGCAGGAAGCACAATAGTCCAACCGGAAAGAACGTTCGATTCGGAGCCCAGCGAAACGCGACCACTCCGATGATGAGCGGAAGCCAAAAGCCGAGCCTTAGCCCGCGCCGCCAAATGACGAACACGGCAACACCCGCTAGAAAATTTCCGTAGTAGAAGAAATATTGGTGAAGGTACCAAGGCAGTTCGAAAACATGGTCCGCGATAATTCCGGCGGTCAACGCAAAGGCTAGGCCAGCAATGCCAAACAACGGTGTTACGACTGCTGCAAGCACATAGAATAGCATTTCATGCTGCAAAGACCAGCCGAGATCATAGAAGGGAAATCCGTCGGTCGGGAGCAGCGTGAGAGAATAGGCGAAGAAGCCGTAAGTCTGTTCCGGAGACCGTCCCAGGTAACGGTTGCACAGATAGAGGTACAAGAGCGACGTCAATAGCCAGAGCGGATAAAGCCGGAACGCGCGCCGAATGATGAAAGAGAGCGGCTCGAAACGATCTGATGTCACGACCAGGCAGATGACGAAGCCGGAGATCGCAAAGAAGAAGTCGACTGCGATCCATCCAAGCTCCATCAATATCGGGACCGGATAGGCCGTACCCGCCGGGAACGGCGCGGTAACGTGCCACGAATGAAAATAGGCGATCCCCAAAGCGGCAGCTAAACGGGCGATCTGCAGTCCCGGAAGTTTCATCATCCGGGCCTACCATCACAACCCCCGCGCGATCAAACCACAAATTGAGTTTCCCCAAGCCGCCTTCGGGCGGCTTTTCATTATCCGGAGCCTTCATGACCGATCCCAACGCGCTGATTGCCGCGAACGGCCGCCGCTGGGCTGCCGCCAAGGTCACCCGCAGTTTCGTCCCAGTGACCAAGCGTCTGGTCGCGCCGGCCGCCAAGGCCCGATATCAGTCCGTCTCGGCCAAGCACCGGCGTTCCCTGGCCAATCATCGCCGTCATCCACGAGCGCGAATGTTCGCAAAACTGGGCTGGCTCGCTGGCGCAGGGTGATCCCTGGAACCAGGTCTCTATGCATGTACCGGCCGGCCGAGGTCCGTTCGCGTCGTGGGAGGAGGCCGCCGTTGATGCGCTGGTGAATTGTTCGCCGCATGCGGCACGCAACAAGGACTGGAGCATCGGCGCCGCCCTGACCAAGCTGGAGGAGTACAACGGCCTGGGTTACGCGGCGCGCGGGCGGCCGTCTCCCTACATCTGGTCCGGCACAAATCAATACGTCTCAGGCAAGTACGTCCGCGATGGCGTCTATGATCCGAACGTCGTGGACAGTCAGCTCGGTTGCGCCGGCCTGCTCATGGCGATGATGGCGCTCGACCCGACCGTCACATTTACCGGGCTCAAGGTCGTGCCGCCTCCCGCTCCGACTCAGAAGCCTACTCCCGCGCCTGCCCCGGTCCCCGCAAAGAAGTCGTGGGCCAACATTCTCGCTTCCGTCATCAGTGCAATCTTCAAGGGAAAATCATGACCATCTTCTTTCTGTTCATCCTGCCGGGCCTCGTTGCCCTCTATGCGCTGGTGCTGCGGCCTCTGTTGGCTCGCATTCCGGCATTCGCGAAGTTCTACTCCGACGCCAACGGCTTCTGGACCAAGGTCTGGGCATGGTGCGGCAACTCCCTGACGATCCTGTGGGGCAAGGCGCTGGGAGGTCTCGGGCTTGCGCTCGCGCTGCTTGATCCGATCGCGAACGCAGTCGGCGATCCCGGCTTCAAGGATCAAATGACCGGCTTCCTTCAGGGCAACCCGCAAGTCATGGGCTATGTGCTCATGGGAATCTCTGCAATCACGATCGCGGCGCGCGTCCGCAGCATCATCAAGGAGGTGTGAGCCATGGGTTGGATTTTTGGCCTCATCGCCGGCATCGCAATAATCGTTGTCGCAATCGCCGTCTTCAAATTTATCCTGGGCTAACCAAATGTGGATGACCATCCTCTCGTTTCTTGGCGGCCCTGTCATCAAGGCGCTGATCGATGCCTACAAAGCCAAGCTCGCCGCCGGTAATGTCGACAGCAAGATTGCAGCCGATCTAGCCGGCGCGGAGATCGCGGCACAGACCGCGGAGGCGCAAGCAATCGCCCAACTCAAGACGGCAGAAATCGGCCATCCCTGGGAGCCCGAGAAACTCGCGTTCTACATCGTGCTCGCGTTCTTTGCGAAGTGCATCCTGTGGGACACCATCCTTGGTCTTGGAACGACCCCGCCGCTCAAGGGCGATGTGAGCATTTGGGCCGGACTCGTCATGTCGTTCTACTTCGGAAAGCGGACGTTTGAGAATGTTGCGAGGATCATCAAGCGATGAACGTCCTGCATGAGGACGATATCAAGGCGATTGTCGCCGAGACGCTTGCCGAACGGCAAAGGTTTCATCGCGACGATATCGACGCCATCGTGCTCCGAGCCGTTGCAACGACACTGACCTCGTTCGGCATCGAGGAAGAGGATCGGAGAGAGCTGCGTGCCGACCTTCAGCATTTGAGACGATGGCGCAAGAGCGTTGAGCAGGCGCAAAGCTACACATTCAAGGCCGTAGTGACCGTCATCGCGACCGGGCTCCTCGGTGCAGTTTGGCTGGGTATCAAGGTCGTACTCGGCAAGTGAGTGTCGGGTCGGACACCCGGTCCAATCTACAGTTTCGCGCGATAGCAGGTGAGCCAGCACGATGGATCGCATCTACCGCATACGAGAGGTCGATGGGGAAGATGAGGAGGTCTGCGAGACGTTGACTGACCTGCACCGCCTGACGTTCTTCGAGAGCGCCCCGCTGCCGTCGTTCGATTGGGGACACTGGTGGCTGGCGTTGCATGGGGACGCGCCTATCGGTTTTGCGGGTCTCGTGCCATCGACATATGCTGCGGGCGCAGGATATTTTTGTCGCGTGGGAGTCACCAAAGAGCATTGCGGAAACTCATTGCAACTTCGGTTCATGCGTGCGCTGGAATTGCGAGCGCGGCGAAACGGATGGTTCTGGATCGTCTCGGACACCACTGAAAATCCGGTCTCGGCCAATAACTTCATCCGGGCCGGCTATCGGCTCTACCTTCCCGAGCAGCCCTGGGGATGGGCTCATACGCTCTATTGGCGCAAGCAGATCGGCGCCTCGTCCATGTAATCCAAGGATGCAGCGAACCCTTGAAATTCGAAAGCAGGTGTAGCCTGCTCGTTGATGCGACGACCTTGCAGAATTCCTCGCCCGGTGGCTGATGCCACCGGGCCTTTTTGCGTTTTTGGCGTTGCGTAAATGGAATGGAGGTGATGCGCTGTATGCGCTGTGGGCAGGCCAAGCGTGACGGACGCTTGTGGTCCTGCAGCAATAGACCCTAAAATCCGGGTCACCATTCTGGAACAGCAAGGGAACGCCCACCATGACAGCCAGAGCACCGCTGCCGGACCGTCTGCCTCGCGCAAAGGACGCTCCGACTGCTCTCGAGGGCCTCCTGGTGGTCGATTTTACGCGCGTGGTTGCTGGTCCGGCGTGCACGCAAACTCTCGCCGATTTCGGTGCCGAGGTCATCAAGATCGAGAATCCGGAAGGAGGAGATGATACGCGCGCCTATGAGCACGCAGAGATCGGCGGGGAAAGTGCGGCCTATCTGAGCCTGAACCGCAACAAGCACGGCATCGCTCTCGATCTGACCCGGCCCGAAGCGCGCGAGGTTGCGCGCGATTTGATCGCGAAGGCCGACGTGGTGGTGGAAAATTTCTCGGCAAGCGTGATGGCGAAGTTCGGCCTCGACTATCCATCCGTGGCGCCTTCCAATCCGCGGTTGATCTACTGTTCGATTTCTGCGTATGGCCGCAAGGGGCCGTTCGCGTCGCGCCCGGGCTTTGATCCGATCACGCAGGCAGAAAGCGGCTTCATGTCGTTGAACGGCTTTCCCGATGGACCGGCGGTGCGGACCGGTCCGCCCATCGTCGACATGGCCACCGGAATGTCGGCCTGTAACGCCATCCTGATGGCGCTGATTGCGCGCGACCGGCTCGGCAAAGGTCAGCAGGTCGAGGTTGCTCTGTTCGATGTCGCAATGTCGATGACAGGTTTCTACGGCATGGCTTATTTGATCAATGGCACAAATCCAGGCCGCTTCGGAAATTCGCCGAACGGCTCGCCCACTGTCGGCGTCTACGAAGCATCCGATGGGCCACTTTATATGGCGTGTGCCAATGATCGCCTCTATCGCCGACTTGTCACTGACGTGCTCGAGCGCCCAGACCTGATCAGCGATCCCAGGTTCGCGGATCGCAGAAACCGGTCGGCCAATAAGGAAAAGCTGCGCGCGATCATCGCCGGTGTCTTTGCCGGAGACAAACTCGAGAGCTGGATGACCAAGATGAAGAAGGCCAATATTCCGGTTGGCTATCTTCGAACGGTCGAGCAGGGCTTCAACGCGCCCGAAGCGCGCGAGCGACACCGCGTCAGCAAGATATCGCATCCAACTGCCGGCTCGGTGCCGAACATCGAGACGCCGGTCACTATGGGGCTTACGCCGCCGATCAATCCCGTCGCGGCTCCCTTGTTGGGGCAGCACACGAGCGAGGTCTTGCGCAAAACGCTTGGTTACGACGAAGCTCGTATTGCCGCACTTGCAAAGGCCGGCGTGTTCGGAATGGCGCAAGCGGTCGGTCAAGCCGCCTCTTAGCGAACGACGTCCGCCGGCTTGCTGAATCCGCTCTGGCGTCGTGGCGGTCTGTCATGCTTTGATGACGGCCACCTTGGTGCCTTAACGACAAGCCGCGAGAAGCGGCGGTTAGCGGCTGTTGCCGCCGGCCTCGAGAAGCCGAAGGGAGGATTGCATTGGGAAAGCCTGGCCGCACGCTGCTCGCCAAGATCTGGGACCAGCACGTCATCGCTCGGGTGAGCGAGGACACGGATCTTCTCCATGTCGATCGCCATCTGCTCCATGATCTCGGGGGATCGCGAGGGTTGCTCGACCTGAAGAGCCGGGGGCTGAGGGTTCACAATCCAGAATTGACTTTCGCAACGCCGGATCACGCGATTTCGACTGCGCATGGTCGCGCTGGCACCAGCAAGATCGGCCAGGAGCTGCTCGCCGCACTTCGCGCCGAGACGACGGCCAGCGGCATCCAGATGTTCGACATCGACCAGCCTGGGCAGGGCATCGTGCATGTCATTGGCCCCGAGCTTGGCTTGAGTCTTCCGGGCTGCCTGATCGTCTGTGGCGACAGCCATACCTGCACCCACGGCGGGCTTGGGGCGCTGGCGTTCGGCATCGGCTCGAGCGAACTCACTCATGTGCTGGCGACGCAAGCGCTGATCCAGCGCCGGCCAAAGACGATGCGGGTGAATTTCGAAGGTAGACTTCCGCTTGGGCTGACTGCCAAGGATCTGATCCTGGCGCTGATCGGGCATATCGGTGCAGCGGGCGGCACAGGATATGCGATCGAGTACGCGGGCAGCGCAATTCGAGACATGCCGATCGAAGGGCGTCTGACCATTTGCAATCTCTCGATCGAGCTCGGCGCAAAAATGGGCATGATTGGACCGGACACAAAGACCTTCGAGTTCGTGCGGGGGCGCCCCTATGCGCCACAGGGAGAGATGTGGGAGCAGGCCCTCAAGGCTTGGCAACAGCTTCCGAGCGATGCCGACGCGGCTTTCGACAAGGAGATCGTCATCGATGTCGAAAAAATCACCCCGCAGGTAACATGGGGGATCAGCCCGGAACATGTCGTCGGCGTGGATGGACATATCCCGGATCCGCAGGAGATTGATGATCCCGTGCGCCGCGCGGCTGTCGAGACCGCCCTCGAATATATGGGACTGAGAGGCGGTGCGCCGATCGCCGGCACGCCAGTCGATTGGGTTTTCATCGGCTCCTGCACCAACAGCCGGTTAAGCGACCTGCGCGCCGCGGCCGAGATTGCACGCGGCCGCAAGGTTGCGCGCGGCGTCCGGGCATGGGTGGTTCCGGGTTCGGAGATGATCAAGCGTGAGGCGGTCGCTGAAGGGCTCGACAAGCTGTTCGTTGACGCCGGCTTCGAATGGCGTGAACCCGGTTGTTCGATGTGTCTTGCCGCCAACGGCGAAACCGTCGCGCCCGGACAACGCTCCGTCTCGACCTCCAATCGCAATTTCGTCGGCCGGCAAGGGCCTCGGGCGCGTACCCATCTGGCAAGCCCGACCAGCGCTGCGGCAGCTGCGATTGCCGGTGTCATCACGGATGTTCGGACGATGGGACGCTAACATGCCAAAACCTTTTAACCAGCTGACCGCAGTCGCCGCGCCGATCATGCGCAGCAATATCGACACCGACGTGATCATTCGGATCGAGCGCCTCGTCGGCAATTCCGTACGCGGCACACTCGGCAAATGGGCGTTTGGCTCCTTGCGCTATTTGCCTGATGGTGCGGAAAACCCCGCTTTCATCCTCAACCGCGAGCCGTACCGGAAGGCTGAAATACTGGTCACAGGTCCGAATTTCGGCTGCGGATCGTCCCGCGAAGGCGCGGTGTGGTCGCTGCAGGAACTGGGAATCCGCGCCATCATCGGCTCGGGATTTGGCGACATCTTCTTCGCTAATTGCTTTCAAAACGGGATTCTCCCAATCGTGGTCGACAAGCAAATCGTCGACTCGCTCGCGGCCGAAATTGAAGCGACCCAAGGCGCCGGACGAGTGAGCATCGACCTCGAGGCGCAGACGATTGTTGCTCCGTCCGGCAAACAGCATACGTTCGAGATCGATCCGCGACGGCGGGAAGGTCTCTTGCAGGGGCTGGACGAGGTGGCGCTGACGTTGGAGCGCGATGACGAAATTAGAGCTTTCCAAGCCGCGGATCGGACGGTGCGGCCCTGGATTCATTTTGCAGGGAAGTTGGCATGAACAAGCCATCCAACATGATCAAGGTCGCGGTCGTTGGCGGGGAAGGTATTGGCCCCGAAGTAACGGCACAGTCGCATCGTATTCTCAACTGGTTTGCCGCCAGGCGCGGCGTGCCTGTGGTGATGCGCGAAGCGCAATACGGCGTCATTCCCTACCTTGCCACCGGCAAGGTGCTGCCTGAGGATACCACCGAGGCAATGGACGAGGCCGACGCGATCCTCTGGGGCGCAACTGGCGGGCCAGAAACCAAGGAGGTGCCGGCAGCAGCCCGAAAAGCAGGAAGTTTGCTGTCACTGCGCAGCAAGTATGATCTCTACGCTAATCTGCGCCCGATTGTCGCCAGTCCGGCACTCGCCGGCTCGGCGCCGCTCAAGGCCGAGGTGCTGAGGGACGTCGACTTTGTCATTATCCGCGAACTGACCAGCGGTATCTATTTCGGGGAACCGCGAGGAATCGAGACGCTTGCTGACGGGCAACGGCGTGGCTTCAACACGGAGCAATATACGACGAGCCAGATCCGCCGCGTGGCCCGTGCTGCATTCGAACTCGCGCGAATGCGGAGAAACAGGGTTTGCTCGGTGGACAAGGCAAACGTGCTCGAGACCAGCGTGGTGTGGCGTGAGGAGGTGAGCGCCATGCACAGGGAAGAGTTCTCCGACGTCGAGCTTACCCATCTCTACGTTGACAACGCGGCCATGCAAATCGTCCGTGAACCGCGGCAGTTCGATGTGATGGTTA
Organism: uncultured Alphaproteobacteria bacterium; assembly: GCA_963795365.1. GTDB lineage: Bacteria > Pseudomonadota > Alphaproteobacteria > Rhizobiales > Xanthobacteraceae > Bradyrhizobium. Next base: position 181,999 of record CAWCHW010000009.1, on the reverse strand, counting down.
TGGGAAATATCTTCGGCGACATCCTCTCGGACTGTGCGGCGATGGCGTCAGGCTCACTTGGCATGCTGCCATCGGCTTCCCTCGGACCCCTCGATCGTTTCGGACGAAGAAAGGCCCTCTACGAGCCCGTCCATGGCAGCGCGCCCGACATCGCGGGCAAAGGCATCGCGAACCCGCTCGGGTCCATTCTGAGCGTCGCGATGATGTTGCGCTTGACCCTCAATCGCCCTGACGAAGCGGATTTGCTTGAAAGGGCGGTTCATACGGCTCTGGCCAGCGGTGCGCGCACGGCGGATATCGCCGAACCGGGGACACGGAAGCTTTCGACGATTGAGATGGGCGATGCGGTATTGAGCGCTCTTGATAAGGTTGCTGGAAGGGAAAGGGAGCACGCCTGATGGCCCATATCTCGAGACGATCTGCACTGACGGTCATCGCGGGTGGCGGCGTGATGCTCAGCGGCCGATCGAGCGCGGCCGACATGAATGGTCGGGTGATCTATCCGGTGGCGGTGCCTATCTATCAGACCCAGTTCGTGGCCGACCGCATCGGATATTTCAAGGAGGCCGGGCTCGATTGCAAACTGATCCAGGGCGGTAGCGGGGTGAAGACGCGTGAGATCATCGCTTCTTCGCAAGGCGATGTCGGCATCGGCGACATCACGCATCCGATGCAACTCAGCAATCACGGACGTGCCGGTCGCGTGCTGATGCCGGTCGATACCCGGTCCAGTTCCGTGATGTTCATCATTCGCAAGGACCTCAAGGACCAGGGCATCAGCACTCTGGAAGCATTCACGGAATGGAAGCGACCCGACGGGCGCAAGCCGATCATTTCGGTCTCCTCGTTGGGCGGCACCAACCACGTTTGGGCTTCCTACTACATGGAGGTCATGGGGCTTGATCAGAAGGTGACGTGGATCGGAACGGGTAACGTCGACACCATGCTGGGCTCATTGAAGTCGAAGCAGGTCGATATCCTCGTCAGTTCGCTGTCGCTGCTCAACGAGTTGAAGGAACGGGGCTGGGGAGAGCTGTTGTTCGATGGCACCGATGAAGCGATCTGGAACAAATATATCGGCGGCAAGGTTCCGGTGACATCTCATTTCACGGTGCAATCGACGATCGACAAGGATCCGGCGAAGATGCAAGCCTTCGTCACCGCGATTTGGCGAGCGACCCAGTGGATCAAGACGCAGACGCCGGAGGCGGTCTATGATGCGATAGAACCTTATGTGGGCAGCACGTCGCGTGCGGCCAATCTTCTCGAGATCACGGCATTGCAGAAGGTCGCCGACTATGATGCGACCATCAATGCCGAAGATTTTGCGCGCGGCGAGAAGGTCTGGTTCCGGGAGATGACCGGCATCAAGCCGTTGACCATTGCCGAAGTCGTCAGTCCTGCCTTCATCGAGGTAGCGCGAAAGGCGTATCCGAGTTGAACGTCCGACCGACGACTTCGACGCCATCGCCGCGAACGCCCGCTATCGAGCGCATCGATGTGCGAGGGCTGAGTAAATCGTTTCAGCTCGGCAGCACGACCATCGAGGCGGTCCGCAACGTGTCGTTCAGCGTGCGACGTGGCGAGTTCGTCGCGTTGCTGGGACCTTCCGGCTCCGGCAAGAGCACTGTGCTCAACATGATCGCAACGCTGTTGAAGCCAAGCGGCGGGGAGGTACTGATCGACGGCAAGCCAGTCGTGGCTGGCAAGGCTACTCCGAACGTCGGTTATGTATTCCAGCGGGACACATTGTTTCCCTGGCGATCTGTTGCAGACAATATCGGTTATGGCCTGCAACTGGCAGGTATAGCGGAGGTTGAGCGACGGGAGCGCGTCGCGGGGTCTATCGCGCAGGCAGGCCTCAAGGGCTTTGAGAACGCCTATCCTTCCGCCCTGTCGGGCGGCATGCGTCAGCGCGCAGCCCTGATGCGGACATTGGTGGTCGAGCCGCAGATCCTCCTGATGGACGAACCGTTCGGAGCGCTCGACACCCACACCAAGATCGATATGCACCAGGTCCTCCTGCGCATCTGGGAGCGGGAGCAACAGACGGTGCTGTTCGTCACGCATGACCTTGGGGAGGCGTTAACACTGGCCGACCGTATCATCCTGTTTTCGGCCCGGCCTGGCCAGATCAAGGACATGTTTGCGGTCGACTTCGCTCGTCCACGCGACGCGGTGAAAGTCCGCGAGACGCCGCGATACGCCGAACTATTCCAGCACATCTGGCACTCGCTCGGTGAGGAATTCGTCAAGGGACGTAGCACGTGAAGGGGGGCCGTACGATCAGCACGTTCGCCTGGCAGTTGGCGATCTGTGTCGTCGTGCTGTCGATCTGGCAGTGGGGCTACGATCTTCATAGCGTGGCCCCCTGGCTGGTACCCGATCTGCTCGATCCCTATTTCATCTCGAAGCCCTCCGACATATTCGAGAATTTTCTGCTTCTGAGCTGTATCAAATCCAAGACGGGCGTCTTCAATGGATGGTTGAACGGCGATTTCGCAAAGTGTCTGGCGCGGAATCAGAACAATCTCTGGGTTGCCACGTCAATCACACTCAAGAACACGTTTTTCGGTTTTGTGACGGGTGTGGCGAGCGGATTTGTGGTGGGACTTATCCTTGGCCGTTCGGACCAACTCAGCGCGATCTTCCAGCCCTTCATCACCGCGGTGAATTCCATTCCGCGGATTGCGCTGGCGCCGATCATCGTTTTGGCGTTCGGTATCGGCGACATGTCGAAGGTCGTAACATCCTGGATCGTGGTCGTTTTCCTCGTGTTCTTCAACACCTTCGAGGGTGCACGATCGATCGATGAAGGCTTTGTCAATGCCGCGCGGTTATTGGGGGCCAGCGAATGGCAGATTACCCGTACGGTTGTAGTCCCGTCGACCATGGCGTGGGTTTTTGCCTCGCTGACACCGGCAATCTCCTTTGCGCTGATCGGAGTCATTGTCGGCGAATTCATTGGTGCCGAGCGGGGTATTGGTCGCCTCATCATCGAATCGGAGGCGCGCGGAGAGGCATCGGGCATGATGGTTGCCGTTATCATCCTGATGCTGGTCGGCGTGATACTGTCGGCGTTGATCTGGCGGCTGCAGGCCTATCTTTTACGCTGGCAACGGCACAATATGACGGAGTAGCCGAACGCCACTCGTTCAAAAAGTGAGATAGCGCATGGGTATTCAGATTTACGGGTTTTGGCGCTCGATCGCGACATTTCGGGTCAGGGTGGCACTTCGGCTCAAGGGCCTGCCGTTCGAGGAGACGTCGATCGACATCCTCTCGGGCGAACAGTTCAAGCCGGGATATGCGGCTGTGAACGCCGAGCGTGTGGTCCCGACTTTCATCCATGACGGCCACTCCGTATTGCAGTCGCTCGCGATCATGGAATACATCGAAGATATCAAGCCGGAGCCGCGGCTGATCCCATCGGATCCCAAGGAGCGCGCCTATGCGCGTTCGCTCGCCTTGATGGCGGTTGCTGATGCCCATCCGCTTGTGGTGCCGCGGGTTCGCAATCATCTGGCGAAGGCATTCAGTGCGGATGCGCACGCGATCGAACAATGGAGCACGCATTGGACGACCGAGGGCCTGGCGACCTATGAGCGGTTGCTGGCACGGCGGGCTCCGGCGCCATTTGCGCTCGGCGCCGAACCCGGACTGGCCGACATATGCATCGCCGGCCAGATCGTCGGAGCTCATTTTCTCAAGCTCGATCTCGCATCATTTCCCATCGTTGCCAAGCTTGCCGAGCATTGCTTTGCGTTGCCGGCCTTTGCGACCTCACATCCCTTCGAGCAGCCGGGCTACAAGACCGCGAACACGCCACGCTAGACGATCGCCGAATTCACAGATCCAGGCCAAGCACCCTCGCGGCGTTACCGCCGGCAATTTGCGCCAGCGTGGACTCGTCCATCCCCTCGACGCCAGCCACATGACCGATCGGATTGTACTCCGCCATGTCGAAGGGATAATCGGTCCCCATCAAGATGCGGTCCGGACCGAACACGTCGATCAAATAAGCCAGTTGATGATAGGTGAAGACGATCGTGTCGAGATAGACCTGTCTTAGATAGGTCGTCGGGGGCAACGGCAACTCGGCATGACAATCCTGCCGAGCGCCCCATGCGTGATCGATCCGGCCCGAGTAGCTCGGAAGATAGCCGCCGCCGTGCACCGCCATCAGCTTCAGTTCCGGGAATCGCGCCAGCGTTCCCGAGAAGATCAAATTGTGGAGGGCAAGCGTTGTGTCGAGCGGGTTACCCAGTACATTGCTGAAGTAGTAATGTGTCAGGCGCTGCCCGTGGGTGAATCCGTTCGGATGCATCATGATAAACGCGCCAAGCTGCTCGGCTTTGGCGAAGAACGGACGAAACCTGGGATCAGATAGCTCCTGTCCGTCGACATTGGTCAGAATCTGCACGCCCTTCAATTTCAACGTGCTCATGATGTAGTCGAGTTCGCCAACTGCGAGTTCGGGTTCCTGGAGTGTAACGACACCGAGCCCGACGAAGCGGTCGGGTCTACGCGCGCAGTATTCGGCGACGCCGTCATTGGCGAGACGATGCGCGTTTTCTGCGATCTTGGGATCGACGGTGTAATAACACTGTCCGGGCGCCGGTGCGACGACCTGGATATCGACGCCCATTTGATCGAGATGTTTGAGTCGCCGATCGAGTGTGGTCATCACCTCGCGGACATCCTTTTCCTGCTGAGCGTTGACTTCCTTGGTTGGAGCATCGGCAAAATACGCAAGCGGAATGCGGCTCACGTCGACATGCGGCTGCGCCACGGCTGCTGCCTGGGGCACGATAATGTGCGCGTGAATATCGATGGTTGGAGACGAGGGACGACGCGCGCGACCGTCGGCGTCATGGATTCGGGCGGCGGTGCGGCCATAACGGTTCTTGCTATCGATCATGTTGGAGACCTGCAGGTTCAAGAGATAATGGAGGGTAGCCTTACGACCTGGCTGTTCGGTTCGGCCAGCGGCTCGAGATAGCGGTAGCGTCGGCTTCGCTCAGTCCCGCAATTTCGGCCTCCTCATAACAACCGAGCGCACCCGCGGCGACAGGTAGTTCGGCGTTCAGCGTGGCGGCAAACTGCACGGCGGTCGCGAGGTCTTTTCTGGCGGCGCTCAGGCCAAAGGCCGTCGGACCAAGCGGCGCGCCGCCCAAAACCCTGGCGATCACCGCGCCGCGGCCCTTCATGGCGGTCGGCGCGCCCGCGGTATCCGACAGGATGTCGATGAGGCGGTCGGCAGGAAGATTGAGCGGCTTGCAGATCGTCAGGGACTCGCCGAGCGCTTGCCAATACACCAGCAGCGGCAAATTGACGGCAAGCTTCATGGTCGCGCCAGCGCCGGGCGCCCCGATATGTTCGATACGCCTGCACAATTGTTCCAGAACGGGTTTTGCGCGCGCGACGTCGACGTCCGTGCCACCGACCAGCGCGAACAACTTGCCTTCCTTGGCGGGGGCCGTGCTTCCGCCTACGGGGCTTTCGACAAAGGATCCGCCTTTCTGGATCACGGCGACACCGAGCGCCTGCATGGTGTCCGGCCGAAGCGTACTCATATCGATGACTAGTTTGCCGGACAGTTTGGCTTGTAGAATACCGTTCGCACTGCGATAGACGGCTTCGCTTGCGGCATCGTTGAGCAACATGACGACGACCGCCTCGCAGCTGTCGACGAGGGCGGCCGGAGTCGGTGATAGCCTCGCCCCGGCATCGACGAGAGGTCTGGTCTTTCCTTGATCGCGGTTCCAGACACTGACCTGATGTCCCACCGACATCAATCGCTGCGCGATCGCCGATCCCATTCGACCCGTCCCACATACGCCGATTTTCATTCCGGACCTCAACTTAAGATAGAATTTCGTTTGCGTGATAGATACCGAGGTGCTGCGCGATCAGGTCGTCATTGCCTTGAAGCTGGTTAACGTTTCCGGCAAATACGCAGCGTCCGGTATTGAGGATGACCGCTTCGTCGGCAACATCAAGTGCGAGCTTGAGATTTTGTTCGACAAGAATGGTCGATTGCTTTTCCTGCTTGAGACGCTGGATGGTGCGGCCGACTTCGGCGACGATCAGGGGCGCGAGGCCCTCCGACGGCTCATCGAGCAGGAGTACGCGTGGATTTCCCATCAGCGCGCGTCCGATTGCAAGCATCTGTTGCTCCCCGCCCGACAACGTACCGGCAAATTGCGAATGACGCTCGCGCAATCGCGGAAACAGGTCGTAAATACGATCGACCGTCCATCGTTCCGCGCCTGTCTCCCGGCGCTGCTCGGCCACGATCAGATTTTCCCGTACTGTGAGAGAGGGGAAGACACGTCGGCCTTGCGGCACGAGGCCAACGCCGAGATGCGCGATGCGTTCGGGACTGAGACCTGCAATCGGCCGGCCAAACAGCTGGATTTCGCCTTCGCGCGGAGCCAGGAAACCGATGATAGTGGAGATGCAGGTGGTCTTGCCGGCGCCGTTGCGTCCCAACAGTGCCAGCACGTGGCCGGATCGCAGCGCAAAGTTGACGCCGTGCAGGACGTGGCTGTCTCCGTAGAAGCTGTGGACGTTCGTCAGACTGAGCGCGTCAGGTGCCAAGGTACACCTCCCGCGTTCGCACATCGGCGACAACGACATCGCGCGCTCCGTCGACAATGACACGGCCGTAATTGAGCAGGGTTACGGTTTCGGCAAGATCGAGCGCTGTGTCCATGTCGTGCTCGATCATGACGACCGTGGTCTCCCGCGGAATGCCCGCGATCAATGTCTTGACGGTGGACCGCTCTGCGTTCGAAAGGCCTGCAAGCGGCTCGTCCAGCAAAAGGACTCGCGGCCTTTGCGCGAGCGCCACGGCCAGCTCGACGCGCCGCCTCTCGCCATAGGCGATATCGGAGATCGGATGATCGGCGAGTTGCAGGAGCCCGACGGCGTCGAGGGCGCGACGAGCTTCTGTCATGATGTCAGGGTAGCGTGACAGCGGCGACCACATTTGCCAGCGTGTTGGCCGAAGTCCCAACAGGCCGAGCGAGACGTTGTGCGCGATGGTGTCATCGGCGAAAAGGGTGATGATCTGGTAAGTGCGGGACAAGCCGCGGTGCGCACGTTTGTACGGCGGCAACCATGTGATGTCGGTGCCGAACAGCCTGATCTGTCCGGAATTGGGTCTGAGGTCACCGCTGATCTGGTTGAATAGCGTGGTCTTGCCGGCGCCGTTGGGGCCGATGATCAGCCGCCTCTCGCCGGCCTGAACCACGAGCGAAACGTCTTGCGTCACAGCCAGGCCGCCGAAGGCCTTTCTCAAGCCAATGACTTCAAGTGCGGGACCCGTCATGGGTTCTTCCCGCGTAAGGCCGCCGTCAGCCTGCTGAAGCCAGGCACAATTCCGGCTGGCATGACCAGGACGATAAAGAGGAATACGAGGCCCAGCAGCATATTCCATCGTTCGAGATAGGCGGACGCATAGTTCTTCAGAAGCAGCACAAGAGCCGCACCAACCGCGGGACCTCCCAGTGTTCCCGCGCCGCCGGCGATCACACCGAGCAGGGCTTCGGCCGAACTTGTGATCGAGAGCGAGGTAGGATGGATGTACTTGTGATAGTAGACGTAGAGCAGTCCGGATACGCCGCCCCAAAAGCCGGCATAGACGAAGGTGATCCAGCGGATCAGCCAGGGATTGAAACCGAGCGCAGCCATCCGGCGAGGCTGATCGCGCACCCCCTTCAACGACGAGCCAAAGGCTGAAGAGACGAATACGGTCATCGCCAGCAAGGCGATTGTCGCAACGATCAATGCAAACCAGTAGAACGACACGGGACTGTCGAGCGAAATGCCGAAAGGCGCAGGACGGGTAAGTCCGGTGATGCCGTTGTCGCCGTTGGTCACGTTCGACATGCGGTAGGCGAGACCCCAAAGCACCTGTGACAACGCAAGGGTAATCATCAGGAAACCAAGACCCGTCGCGCGAAGCGCGATGACCCCGAAGAACGCCGCCATCGCGACCGTTCCCGCGATTGAGATGATCGCAGCAGCGCCATGGCCGAAGCCGTATCGGCTGGTCACCAATGCCGAGATATAGGCGGCGACGCCGAGATATGAGGCATGTCCCAGCGACGTCATGCCGCCAAAGCCCACCAGCAGGTTGAGGCTGAGCGCGAAGATCGCCGCGATCAGGATTTGGCTCGCCAGATTGATGTAGAAATCTCCAGCCAGGAAGGGCGGCAGAAGCAGCGATCCGCCGATCAAGGCTGCGGCGATCCAGTTCATGCGCCAACGCGCCCGAACAGGCCTTGCGGCCGGAAAGCGATGACAAAAATCATCGGAAGGAACAGGATGATGTAGGCCAGTTCGGGAAACAAGGCGATCCCGAAGGTGTAGATGAAGCCGATCACAAAACTGCCGACGAATGCGCCAAGCAGGCTGCCAATTCCGCCCAGGATGACGACGATCAGCGCCAGCGGCAGCATGTCCGCATCGAGTCCAGGATAGGCGGAGAGGATCGGACCTCCGAGAACGCCGGCCGCGCCCGCGATGCCGGCACCGAGGCAGAATACGATCGTGAACAGGTTGGAGACGGGAATTCCGACCGCGCGCGCCATCTGCATGTCATCGACGCCGGCACGGATCATGGCGCCGAGCCGGGTGCGTTCCAGCAGAATATAGAGCGCGATCAGCTGCCACGATTGCCATCCCGACCAACACCAGACGATAGGTCGGAAACACCAAGCCGAACAGACGGGTCGGCGCTTGCAAATTCTGCGGTGTCGGAACCGGAATGGAATCGCCACCCCACAGCATGAGGCATGCATCCGATATGATGAAAGACATTCCGAGCGTGACCAGCACTTGCCCAAGCGGGTTCGTCTTCAGCCGCGTCAGCACGAGTCGCTCGAATAGACCGCCAAGGACCGCGACCGCGAAACCCGCGGCAAGCACCATCACCCAGAGGTTCAGGCCGTCATAGGCACGCAATGCGGTTGCCGCGATATATGTGCCGAGCATGAAGAAGGCGCCATGCGTCAGGTTCGCAAGCCGCATCAATCCGAAGATCAGCGAAAACCCCGATGACAGCAAGAACAACAGCCCGCCAAGCGACAGGCTGTTAAGACCCTGGATGACCCAAAACTGCATCGTTCTTCTGTTCTTGATTACTGCGCGTCAGCGTCGGAGAGGGCAGTGAAGTCATGGTTCCAGGTTCTTGGCCGGCGGATAGTCGCGGGAATAGACCGGATTCTTCAGAAAGGCGGTCTTGTCATAAGTCCAGAACTGACTGACGTCCGGATAGGTCTTGATCACGGAATTGACCAGTCTGCCGTCGCTCTTCGTTACCTTGCGGATGTAGACATCGCCGGTCGCATTGCCGAATTCGTCGAACTTCACGATGCCTCGGATGGTGTTGGCGTTGCTGCCCCGGATCGCCGCCATAAGGGCCTTCTTGTCGTCCACGTTTCCTTTCGTGGTCTTCAACGCAGCCTCAAGCACCTGACCGGATAGGTAGGTACTGCCGGCGTAGTAGCCGGGGTCATATTTGAACTGTTTGCGGAAAGCCGGGGCGAAGGTCTTGTTCAGGGGATTGTCGAGCTCGGCAGAGTACCAGCTCGTCGTCAGGATTCCCAAGGCCTCGTCACCCATGTTACGCAGCACGGACTCGTCGAGTGCCGTCATGCCACCGATCACGGCCATCTTGTCCTTCAAGCCGTACTCGATGAATTGACGCAGGAAGCGGAATCCGTTCGAACCTGCCGTGCCGAGAAAGATTGCATCCGCGTTTTTCACCTGCGCGACATAGCTACCGTAATCGGGTGTCGCGAGCGGCGTGAAGATTTTCTGGATGATCTTTCCGCCATTGTCCTCGAACGCCCGCTGAAACCCTGCGCACATTTCGTGCCCATAGGCGAAGTCGTCCGCAATGGTGACGATTTTCTTGTATTTCAGCTCTTTCGCGGCGTAGTCGGCCAGCGGATACGCGCATTGGGCAGACGTCGAGGTGAGACGCACGAACCATGGGCTCGGGTGACGCTGCGTCATGTCTTCAGCGGCGGCGACACCGAGTGTCGGCATTTCCTTTTCGGTCAGATAATCGGCAATGGCCAACGCCTCGAAGGCAGCGAGTGGCCCGATAACGCAATGGACGTTGTTCTTCTCGATCAGCTCCTGTGCTTTCGTGCGCGCAGTCGCGGGAACACCGGCCGTATCGGCGACGATCAACTCGACCTTGCGGCCTGCGAGGTTGTTGTCGCGCTCCTTCAGAAACATTGTCAGCGCCAAGTCCATGTCGATGCCACCGGAAGCGAGCGGTCCGGTCTTGGCAGCAAGCAAGCCAACGCGAATGGGTTCGTTGCCTTGAGCAAGGGCGAGATAAGGTGACGCCATACTGGCGACACCGGCGCCGGCTATCCCACCAACAAACTGCCGTCGCGATATCGTCATGAAATCCTCCCCACGGGAACGCTACAAAACGGGTGGTGGCTTTCTTCTTGATTGAACAATTTATCCGACGGAAGTCATAAATGATCAAGTGATAACCAAGTCGTAGCAGCTTAGACCAATGACTTCCTGCGGTCTTGGCCGCGGTCATGGCCTCGCTTTTGACGCGGTGCGGTAGCTATGTTGACTCAGAAGCTGGTCAGGCTGGGAGACGCGCAACCCCGATCGTGAGCCGCTATTCCGTTACTTCGCGTCGGATTTCGGCGCCTTGAGAATGCTCTTCTTCAACACCTCGAATACCGACGCCGTATCCTGATCGCCCAGCCCCATGGCCATCGCGTCCGAATAGACCGGCTGGGTCAACGTAAACAGTGGCGTGGAGCAGCCGACGTCGTCGGCAAACTCGGCGATAATCGCCATGTCCTTTTTCCAGGTCGAGACCTTCATGGTGGCGGGCTCGTAGATGCCCTGGACCATCATCGGCGCCCGCATCTGGAACATGCGTGACCCGCCCGCACCAGGCCCGACCATCTCGACCACCATTTTTGGATCGAGCCCGGCGCGCTCGGCGAGCAACATCGCCTCCGCCGTCGCGACATTGTTGATTGCGACCAGATGGTTGGCGACGAATTTCATTCGACTGCCATTACCGTATTTGCCGAGATCAGCGCTCTGCTTGGCAAAATCTGCAAATAGTCCCATGCAGCGTTCGATTGTCTTGCTGTCGCCGCTAGCATAGACCACGAGATCGCGGATCTTGGCCTGTGCGCCGGTTCCGCTAAGCGGACAATCGAGCGCTATGTGACCGGCCTTCCGGAGTGTGGTTTCGAAGGCGAGTTTGTCGGCGAGACTGAGCGTGCTGAGCTCAATGACGATTCGTGAGGATTGCCCGGATGCGGCGATCTCCTGCGCAACTTTCTCGACGGCTGCAGGGGTAGGGAGACTGGTCATGACGATCGGCGCATCACGCGCAACCTGAGCCACGTCGACGGCGATCGACACTTTTGCCTGGGCAAGCTCCGCGTTTCTTTCCGGGTTGACATCGAAGCCGATCACGCGCCATCCGCGCTCGATCAGATTGCGCGCAATCGCCCCTCCCATGATGCCAAGCCCGACGATTCCAACGGTTTTGTCCATAGCCGTGCGCTCCCATCCGCTGATTTTCGATTGACGGGCAAAGCCAGCCGCGCCTTAAATGCTGATCAAGCGATAAACAATCGCCAAGGACGTTTAAGCGGTCAAGCGGAGGAATGACAGATGGCCGGTGTTGGTCGAAGGCCAAGCACAAGCCAGCCTGCGGGGCCGGAGACGGATGCGTTCGCGGCGATGGCGACCCGCGCGCGAGCTCTTGTTCCGCAACTTCGGGATCGCGCGACGCGCACGGAGGAACTGCGGCGACTGCCGCCGGAAACCGAACGCGATTTGCATGAGTCCGGCCTGTTCAGGATCGTGCAGCCCAAGCGCGTCGGCGGTTCCGAGTTTGACTATGTCGCCTTGATCGATTGTGCGGAGATTCTGGGCAACGCCGACGCTTCGGTCGCCTGGAATTTCGCCAACCTCGCGAGCCATCATTGGATGCTGGGCATGTTCGACAAACGTGCTCAGAGCGAGGTCTGGGACAAGGATCCGAATGCGCTGATCGCATCCTCCTTCATCTTTCCCGCCGGCCGGGCGCGAAAGGTCGAGGGCGGATATCAATTGCGCGGCCGCTGGCCGTTCTCGTCCGGGGTGGCCTCCTGCGAATGGAATATGCTTGCGAGCGTGGTCTTTCCGGAGGACGAGGCTGACGGCATAGAGTATCGCATCTTTCTGCTGCATCGGGACCAATACAACATCGTCGACACTTGGGAAGCGGTCGGGTTGCGCGGTACCGGCTCCAATGACGTCGAGGTGAAGGATGCCGTTGTCGCCGAAGCGTTGTCGGTAGCAGTGAACGATCTCGCGGGCGGGCCGACGCCCGGGAGCGCCGTCAATCCAAACGCGCTTTATGCGCTGCCTGCTTTCTCCCTGTTTCCTTATGTATTGTCGGGCGTCGCGCTGGGCAATGCGCAGGCCTGTCTCGACGATTACATCGATGTCGCGCGACACCGCGCATCGACCTCCAACCGCAACAAGCTTGGCGACATGCAAAGCACGCAGATCAAGATTGCGGAAGCATCGGCCAAGATTGACGCAGCCCGCCTGATCATGCGTTCCAGATGTATTGAGGCGATGGATGATGCCAGGCGCGGTGACGTTCCTGATATGGCCGCGAAAACGGGATTACGGCGCGATGGAGCGTTTTCCGTGAACCTTTGCACAGAGGCGGTATCGTTGTTGTTTGCCGCCAGCGGTGCTCGCGGGCTTTTCACAAGTGGAGCATTGCAACGTCAGTTTCGTGACGCTCACGCGATCAACTCGCATCTTGCGTTCAACTTCGACGCGGCCGGTACCAATTACGGCCGCGTCGCGCTTGGCCTCCCATCCGAAAACCTGACACTTTGAGGCCATGGGATGAACGACGCGCCCAAGCATCCGATCGGACCGGACCCAGCCAGCGAACTCGCCAGCGATCACTCGGCGATCGATCCGCGCGATTTTCGCAGCGCGCTCGGCAGTTACGCCACCGGCGTCACCATCATCACGTCGGCCGACAGCGACGGCAAGCCCTACGGGATCACCTGCAATTCATTTGCTTCTGTGTCGTTGAACCCGCCGCTGGTGCTGTGGTCCCTTGTGCTCTATTCGTCGAGCTTGACAGCCTTTCAGAACGCCAGTCACTTCGCCGTCAATGTGCTGGGCGTATCGCAACAGGCGCTTGCCAACAAATTCGCTAAATCGTCGGATGACAAGTTTGTCGGTGTGGAATGGGCTCCGGGCCTCGGAGGCGCGCCGCTTTTTGCCGGGAGCGTCGCGAATTTTCAGTGTCGTTCCGTCAATCGGTACTACGGCGGCGACCATGTGATCTTCCTCGGTGCGGTTGAAGCCTACGCTTATAACCGCCACGAACCGCTGCTGTTTGCGCAAGGCGGATACGGGAAGTTTGTTCCCGACAAGAACCCATGACGAAGAAATCCCGATCCAGGCGTGTGCCATCCAAACAGCGGCGACTTTCGCCCGACGAGCGCCGCAAGGAGTTCGTCGCCAAGGCAACGGAGTTCTTTGCGGAAGAGGGATTTGCAGGAGGTACACGCGATCTGGCACGCCGCCTCGGCGTGACCCAACCATTGCTTTATCGTTATTTCCCGAGCAAGGACGATCTGATCAAGGAAGTCTATCGCACGGTCTATCTGGAGCCGCTGGATCAGAGTTGGGACAACCTGCTTGCCGATCGCTCGCGCCCGTTACGGGACCGGCTGCTCGAGTTTTACCGCGGGTACACCAAGGTGATCTTCCGGCGAAAGTGGCTACGCATCTATCTGTATTCGGGCCTGAAGGGACTCGACATCAATCGCTGGTATGTCGGTGTCGTGCGCGACAAGATTCTCACCCGCATCGTCAGGGAATGTCGCCATGACCTTGGACTTCCCCTCCAAAGCAAGCCGACAGCGCCTGAGCTCGAGTTGGCATGGGTGTTCCACAGCGGAATCTTCTACTACGGCGTCCGGAAATACATCTACGAATTGCCGGTGCTCGAGGATCAGGATCAGATGATCCGCGACGCACTGGATGCGTTCATCGCGGGCTATTCGCAGGTTTTTGGAAGCGCACGTCCGGTCAGGATGCGTCCGCCGGTCAAGGTGGTCGGATAGTTCGCCGGCGGGTCAGACTTTCGTCATCTCAGCGCGGTACCAGTCACCGATCTCGCTCGCGGTCATCAGCGCGACCCCGTCGTGGCCGATCACGTAGTCCAGCAGCTCCTCGACATATTTGATGCGATGGGGAACACCGGTGATGTAAGGGTGGATCGAGATCGCCATCACTCGCGCGTTGCTGCCGCCTTCGAGGTAGAGCCGATCGAACTGATCGGTACAGCGCTTCAGGAATTGATCCGATGGCAAATGCTGCAGCGCGTGAATCACGATGTCGTTGGTCTCGACCGAGTAGGGGATCGTGGTGATGGTGCCGTGAGGTGTGGCGATGTCCTGCGGCAGGTCATCGATCACCCAATCGGCGACGTATTCGATGCCATTCAGCCGGAGCAGATCGAGCGTTTCCTCGGTCTCGGTCAGTCCCGGGCTCTCCCATGACCGCGGCGCATTGCCGGTGAACTTCGCGATCGTTTCAACGGATCGCTTGATCGCATCGGACTGGTCGGTGAGTTTGTGCATCGGACCCTGGATGAAGCCATGGCCCATGAATTCGAATCCGGCCTCACGGGCCGCGGATGCGACGCGTGGATAGGAACTACAAACATTTGCGTTGAGCGCCAGCGTCACCGGCACCTTGCGGTCCGTGAGCGCCTTGAACTGCCGCCAGAAGCCGGCCCGCATGCCGTATTCGTGCCATGACCAGTTCGGCACGTCAGGCAGGAGCGGCTGCCCCATCGGTGGACTCAAAACGGTGCGCGGCATGGCGTTCTCGATCCGCCATTCCTCGACATTGAGAATGACCCACACGGCAAGCCGCTTTCCATTGGGCAACTTCAGTTTGGGGCGGTCGATCTGGGCCTGATAGGGAATACGATCGGAGAAAGCCACGTTAGACACTCTTGTATCGGCCCCGGATCATTCCGCGGCGTTTGATTGCTTCGATTGACCGGCATTGATGCGCGGCATCACCTTCTCGGCCATCAGGATCATCGATTGGCGCCCAAGCTCGCGATCCTTCCAGTCCTTGCCTGCGTAGAGCAGCGTGCCGAATTGGCCGACCTCCTCCTGGAACGAAAGCAGTTGGTCCGCGACGCTCTCAGGCGTACCGTAAATGATCAATCTGTCGCAGATCGATTCGAGCGTCACTTCGTCATCGGGCTGATCGCGCCTGGTCTTGAACAGCTCCGTGCGACCGTTCTTCTTCAGCTTGGTGAAGAGTGAATGGTAGTAATAGACGTAGGGGCCGTCTGGATCGGTCGCATAGGCCTTCGCCGTCGCTGCATCCTTCGCGACAAAGACGCTTTTTGCGACCCGCCAGTTGGCGGGATCGGCGGCGCGGCCATTGCGTTCGCAACCCTCGACATATTTCGGCCAATGGCTCTTCACCCAGGCCGGCATCAGAAAGTTCGCCGAGATAGGATCCCAGCCGCGCGCCGCTGCCTCCGTCACGCCCTTTGAAAACGGCGCAACGGCCGTGACAACGATGGGAGGATGCGGTCGCTGCAGCGGCCGCGCAATGTAGCCCTGACCGATATCCCTCATCAGGGTTCTTTCAACCGAGATGTTCCAGTATTTGCCCTTGATGTCATAGGGCGGCTCGCTGTCCCAGATTTGCAGGACCTGGTTGATTGCTTCCAGGAACATCGCATTGCGATCCGCGTCGAGATTGCCGAACAACTCCGCGTCCGACAGCAGGCCGCCGGGGCTGATGCCGAAGATCAGGCGACCATCCAGCATGTGGTCGAGCATCGCGATCGATGCGGCGACGGTCGCCGGGTGAGTATTGGGCATATTCACCGTGCCGGTGCCGAGCCTGATGCGCTTGGTCGCTGCCGCGATCCAGGCAAGGAAGGCCACCGATGAGGTGATGTTCTCCGCCTTGTCCGTGACGTGTTCGCCGACGTACCCCTCCGTGAAGCCCAACTCGTCGGCCAGCAGGAACGCCTCGCGATCCTCCCGCAGCGACTGTTGCCAATCCTTCTCCGGCGGATGGATCGGCATCGTAAAGAAACCCAGCTTCATCGCCGGCGGCTCCCCAAAAAGCCCTTGCCCCTCCAGAGCAACGGTGCGTCGTCCAAGCCTTCAAGACAAGCCCCAAAGGTCAAATGTCCCGAAATAATCGGTCGATAAACAAACTTGACGTTTGATGGTTGCAGCCCTCTAATCCGGTAAACGCAAAATCCGGCCGGGGAAGATCAAGCCCATGAAGGCCTCGGCTTTCGCCTACGCGCGTGCAGCCAGCGTTGACGACGCGCTTCGGTTGCTCGCCTCTCATGGAGAGTCGGCAAAGGTGATCGCCGGCGGCCAGAGCCTGATGCCGGCCATGAACCTGCGCCTGATTTCTCCAGACGTTCTGATTGATGTCGGCGGCCTCGTTGAGTTGAAGGGGATCGTCGTCCGTGGAAACGTGCTCCGGATCGGTGCGCTCACTCGTCATGCCGATCTCTTGCGGTCGTCCGAGATCGCCACACATGCGCCGTTGCTGGCTGAGGCGGTCGCGCATGTTGCGCACCCGGCGATCCGCAACAGGGGAACGATTGGCGGCAGCCTCGCGCATGCCGATCCGGCAGCGGAACTGCCGGCCTGCATGCTTGCACTCGATGCGACGATCGTAGCGCGCGGTGAGGGCGGCGAGCGACGGATTGCCGCAGGAGATTTCTTCACGGGAATCTTTGCAACGGCGCTAAGGGCCGACGAACTGCTGGTTGCCGTCGAAGTCCCGATCGGCCGGAGGCGCTCGGCGCATTTCTTCGATGAGCTAGCGCGACGTCATGGCGATTATGCCATTGCCGGGTTGGCTGCGCAGGCGGTCATCGAGCACGGCCTCTTTACCGAACTTCGTCTCGCGTACTTCGCGCTTGGAGATCGTCCGGCCCTGGCGCACGCCGCCGGCAAACTGCTCGACGTTGCGGTGACGCCAGCGCTCATTGTGGAAACATCGGCCGCGCTCGCTGAAGAACTGCACCCCCATGAAGACCAGCAGGCCTCAAGCGCGATGCGCCGCCATCTGGCGCAGGTTCTGTTTCGGCGCGCTATTGGGACTTTGCTTCGCCGCCCGGAACTTGCGGGAGGCGAAGTGTGACGACACCGGTGCCGATCTCGCTTCACGTCAACGGCGAGCGGGTCGAAACGCATGTGCTGCCGCGGCTCAATCTTGCCGATTTTTTGCGAGAGCATCTGCAACTTACGGGAACGCATGTCGGTTGTGAGCACGGCGTCTGCGGCGCCTGCACGGTGCGGGTCGACGACGAAATCGTCCGCGCCTGCCTGATGCTCGCGGTCCAGGCGCACGGGTCCTCAGTGCTGACCATCGAGGGATTGTCCGATAGCGGTGAAATCGCCGACCTGCAGGAGGCCTTCCGCAATCGCAATGCCCTGCAATGCGGTTATTGCACGCCGGGCATGTTGATGGCCGCACAGGATTTGCTGAAGCAGCGGCCCACGCCGAGCCGCGAGGAGATTCGCGAGCATCTCTCGGGAAACTACTGCCGGTGTACCGGCTATCACGCCATCGTCGATGCGATCGAGGCGACTGCTGACGCCCGCCGGGGATCGGCGCGATGACTGAAATATCGGCAAAGCAGGAAGGCTTGTCCGCGCTGGACCGACCGAATTCCTACATCGGCAAGACGGTGCCGCGGCCGAATCTCGATCGCCTGATGCAGGGCCGCGGCGCCTACGTCAGCGACATGGAATTGCCGAGAATGGCGCATGTGGTCTTTCTGCGCTCGCCGCACGCGCACGCACGGATTGTTGGCATTGACGTAGCGGCGGCGAAGCAAACGTCCGGCATCATTGCCGTGGTGACCGGCCGGGAACTGGCTGAAGTCATTACGCCCTGGGTCGGCGTTCTCTCCCATCTCAAGGGCCTGAAATCAGCTCCACAGCACGCGATCGCGATTGATCGGGTGTGCTGGCAAGGCGAGGCCGTCGCCGCGGTGATCGCGACCAGCCGCGCCTTGGCCGAGGATGCGGCCGAGCGGATCGAGATCTCGTATGAGGAACTTGATGCGGTGACGGACATGCGCACCGCGCTCGATCCGGCGACGCCGGTGATTCACGCCTCGCTTGGCGACAATCTCGCCTTCGAGCGGGTTCACAACGCGGGCGAGGTCGATCGAGCTTTTGCAGACTCAGACGAAGTCGTAGAGGCCGATTTCGTCTTCGGCCGCCATACCGGCGTCACGCTCGAGCCACGCGCTGTCGTGGCTGACTGGAATGCCGCCGAGGCTCGGCTGACGATCTATCAGGGCACGCAGGCGCCCCACATGGTGCAGAACATCGCGGCGCTGCATCTTGGTCTGGAAGAGCGGCAGGTGCGCGTCGTCTGCAAGGATGTCGGTGGCTCCTTCGGCATCAAGGTCCACATCTACGCCGACGAGATGGCGACTTATGCGTTGTCGAAGCTCCTGAGGCGCCCGATCAAGTTCGTCGCCGACCGTGTCGAAAGCTTCAATACCGACATTCACGCCCGCGATCACCGCTGCAAGGGCAGGATCGGCGTCAGGCGCGATGGGACGATCACGGCGTTCGAGATCGACGATCTCACGGGTATCGGACCCTATTCGATGTATCCGCGCACCAGCGCGATCGAGGCCAATCAGGTCGTCAACCTCGTCGGCGGTCCCTATGTCACGAAGAACTATCGCGCGCGGGCGCGCGTGGTTTTCCAGAACAAGAACGTGATGTGCCAATATCGCGCGGTCGGTCACCCCATCGCTTGCTCGGTGACGGAAGGACTGGTCGATCTCGCAGCCATGCGGATAGGAATGGATCCGGTTGACATCCGCCGCCGCAATCTCATTGCCGACGATGCCTACCCCTGCGGTTCCCCGGCGGGCCTGAAGTTCGAGCGTTTGTCGCACCATGCTTCATTGGCGAAGCTTTTGAAAATGATGGACTATGATCGCTTGCGAGTCGAGCAGGCGGAGTTGCGCAAGAAGGGCGTTCATCGCGGTATCGGTATCGCCAGCTTTATCGAGGTGACGAATCCAAGTGCGGCGTTTTATGGCGTCGGCGGTGCCAAGATTTCCTCGCAGGACGGCGTCGCGGTGCGCCTCGATGCGCAAGGCTCCGTGGTCTGCCAGACCAGCATCACCGAGCAGGGACAAGGATCGGAGTCGCTCACGGCGCAAATCGTTGGAAGCGTGCTGGGCGTCTCGATGGATCGCGTTCGCGTCATTCTCGGGGACACCGACAATACGCCCTATGGCGGCGGCACCTGGGCTTCGCGCGGTGCCGGCATCGGCGGAGAGGCGGCGTTGCAAGCAGCCAAGATCCTGCGCAAGAACATCTTGGATGTTGCCGCAGCGATCCTGCAGTCGACGCCGGCCGAGCTCGATATCGTCGGCAACGCTGTTGTGAACGCGGGCGATGGTACGCCCCGAATCGAATTGAAGGAACTGTCGCGGATCGTCTATTTCCGACCTGATACTTTGCCGCCCGGTATCCAGCCGGAGTTGATGGCGACGCGACATTTCGTGCCGCGCGAATATCCGTTTGCCTTTACCAACGGTGTGCAGGCCTCGTGGCTCGAGGTCGATACCGAGACCGGATTCATCAAGCTGCTCAAGCACTGGGTGGTCGAGGATTGCGGCACCATCATCAACCCGCAATTGGTCGACGAACAAATCAGGGGCGGCGTCGTGCAGGGTCTGGGCGCAGCACTGTTCGAGAAATGCATTTATGACGAGCGCGGCCAGCTGACAAACGCGAACATGGCCGACTACCTCGTTCCGATGTCCGGCGAGATGCCCGACATCGACGTCGGTCACGTGGTGTCGCCGACCGCGGAGACCGAGCTCGGAGCCAAGGGAGCAGGCGAGGCGGGGACGGCAGGGGCCGCCGCCGCAGTTGCTAATGCCGTGAACGATGCGCTGAGCCCGTTCGGCGCTGTCATCACCGAAATTCCGCTCACGCCGCAGATCGTCCTGACGGCACTGGGCAAGATCTGAGCGTGTGCGACCTTACTCCGCGGCGCTCGCGATCGCCCCGGCCTGCCGGGTGGTGACCACCACCTTGATGGCATCTTCGACACGCTCCCGCGCATAGCGTAGCGCAGTCGGCAGATCGGCCAGCGGGAAGGTGTGGGTGTGGATCTTGGTGGCGTCGAAGCGCTTTTCCGCCATCAGCTCCATCGCACGATGTGTCGCGCTGCGGCCTTCGCCGCGGATGCCATAGACATAGATGTTGTTGCGCACGAGGTGCGCAATGTTGGTCGTGACGGGCTCATGCGGAAATGCGGCGAGACAGATCTTGCCGCCGCGATTGGTCATGTGAATGGCTTGATCGATGGTGGCTTCCGACCCCGCGCATTCGATCACGTAGTCGGCACCGATGCCGCCGGTGAGCTGCTTGACGATCTCGACCGGATTTTCGTTGCTGATATTGATGATGCGGTCCGCGCCGAGTTCCTTGCCGATCCCAAGCCGCTTGTCGCGCGTTCCCGTCAGCACCACGGGGCTTGCGCCGAGCGCCTTGGCCACCGCGACCGCAAGCAGCCCGATCGGACCGGGGCCGATC
Source organism: uncultured Alphaproteobacteria bacterium (assembly GCA_963795365.1). Taxonomy (GTDB): domain Bacteria; phylum Pseudomonadota; class Alphaproteobacteria; order Rhizobiales; family Xanthobacteraceae; genus Bradyrhizobium. The sequence continues at coordinate 161,318 of CAWCHW010000009.1, read as the reverse complement.
ACGACCACACTCTCGCCCGCAACCAGTCCACCAAGCTCGGTGAGGCCATACATCGATGTCCCGGCCGTGACGACCAGCGTCGCCTCCGGATCGCTCATGCTGTCCGGCACCGGGATGATCGTATTGATGTGGTTGACCGCATATTCGGCGAACCCGCCGTCGGTGGTGAAACCGTTGGCGCGGTGACCTTTCTCCGGCTTGCCGTAGTTCAGGCATGAGGTGTACATGCCCATGCGGCAGCGCTTGCATTGGCCGCATCCGGCGTGGATTTCGACCGTCACGCGCTGACCGATCTTGAACTCGTCAACGTGGGGTCCGAGCGCTGCCACCGTGCCCATATATTCGTGGCCCGGCGTAAAGTTCTTGTTGAAGGGTAGGCCACCCTGGATGCTGGCTGGCGATCCTCGATGAATGATTTCGAGGTCGGTTGCACAAATCGCGACGGCATCGATGCGAACCAGGACTTCGGCGCGTCCCGGTACCGGCGTCGGCTTGTCACGCAAGAACAGCTCGTCGGGCCCGCCGAGCACCCAGGCTTTCATCTGGTCCGGGATCGAAATTTCGGGGGATGTCTTGACGCCGGCGGGGTTATACATGGCAGCGTTTCCTGCGATCTTGAGCGTTTCTGGATAGGGTAGTTCTAATCTTCCTTGGGACGGTCGCAATTGGAATTTTAGTTCTTCTTCGCGGCTGAAAGCTTGTAAATCTCCAGCGCATCGACGTCGGCGCCGCGTGCGGCCTTGCCAAGTCTGAAAATCTGAGCCGCGAGGCTCGCCATCGGCACCGGCGTCGATGTGGCTTGGGCAACATCGGCAACCGTGTCCAGATCTTTCAGTATCGTGGCGATATGCCCCAAGGGCGGCGAATGGATGCCCTGCACCATGCGCGGCACGAACAGCTGCAGCGGAATGGAATCGGCAAAACCGCCCGCGAGCGCCTCCGGCAGCTTCCCCGCGTCGATCCCGGCATTGCTCGCCAGCCGTGTGGCTTCCGCCAGCACCGCCATTGCGCATCCGACGATGACCTGGTTGCAAAGCTTTGTGGTCTGTCCCGCGCCAATCGGCCCCATGTGGGTCAGCCGCCGCGCCATCGCCAGCACATAAGGACGTACCCGATCGATGTCGGCGGCCTGACCCCCAGCCATCACAGCGAGTGTACCTTCCTCCGCCCCTTTGGTGCCGCCGGACACCGGCGCATCGATCCAACCCATGCCGTTGGCTGCCTTCAGTCGCGTAGCGATGTCGCGCGCGGCATCCGGATGAATCGACGAGAAGTCGACCACAAGCTTGCCAGTACCGGGAACGCCCGCGAGACCATTCGTGCCGAACACGACGCCTTCAACTGCCGCAGCATCAGTCACGCACATGAAGATGATAGTCGCGGATTCGGCGACGCTGCGGGGATCGGCAGCGAGTCTTGCCCCGGCTTCGACCAGGGCCTTGGCCTTGTCGGCAGACCGGTTCCAGACCGCGACTTCAAAACCAGCGTTGACGAGGCGCCGTGCCATCGGAATGCCCATCATGCCGAGGCCGAGATAGCCGAGCCTCTCGGCTTTTGATCCTTTGTCTCCACCTGTTTCGGTCATGCCGCCGCTCCTTATTCCAAGGTCTAGTCCGCCACGCATCGCAACCGAATATCCCTGCCGGATCAGGCGAATACAAGCGATACGTCAATGGCTTGCCTGATTGTTTGAACCATGAAAGGCTTGTGGCCGAAAACGAGGGGCGCTTGTGCCTTTTGGGCAAAAACTGCGGGAGCGGGGATGATGCGGATGGCTTCGAAAGCGACCTTGGCGGCGGCAATGGCGGCGTCCATTCTTGCGGGCGTGAGCGCGTCGCAGGCGCAGCAGACGATCCGCGTCGGCTGGACCATCCCGGCCGAGGAATCCAAATACTGGATGATGAAACGGCCTCAGGAATTTCCCTGATCTCGGCAAGACCTACAATATCGAATGGACGCAGTTTCAGGGCACGGCGCCCATGACGCAGGCGCTGGCCGCGGGAGCACTGGATTGCGCGACGCAGGCGCCGTTGTCGCTGGCCAATGGCGTGGTCGGCGGCAATCTCAAGGCCTACATCGTGGCGCAGCACGTGTTCGAGAAACCGGGCGGCTTTTCGGTCTATTGGGCGGTCATGGACGATTCGCCGATCAAGACCATCGCCGACCTGAAGGGCAAGACCGTCGGCATCTCCGTGATCGGCGGCGGCACGCAAGGACCCTTCAACATGTTGTTGAAGCAGAACGGCGTCGATCCGGCCAAGGACATCAAGCTGGTCGAGGTCGGCTTCGCCGTGTCCGAGGACGCGTTGCGGCAGGGCCGCGTCGATGCCGTCAATATGAACCAGCCGTTCGCGGCGCGCGCCGAAGCCAAGGGCGGCACGCGAAAGCTGTTCTCGCTGTCGCAGGCGATGCCCAACATCGTTCACATTCTCGAAGCCTGTCGGGCCGACTTCGTCGACAAGAACCCTGATCTGGTCAAGGCTTACGTGCGCGACATCACGTCGGGCATGAAGAAGGCGCTCGCCAACCGCGAAGAGACTTTAAAAGTCGTGAATGAAGTGCTGAAGGCGCCGATCCCGGTGCTCGAGACATATCTCTTGAAGGATAACGACTTTGGCCGCGATCCTGGTGCCGCACCGAACTTCCCGGCGATCCAGAAAATGCTCGACATCTATGCCGAGACCGGGATGTTGCCGAAGCTCGATGTCGCGCAGTTCAAGCATCCGACCATTGTTGCACCGCTGCAATAGGGCATCCGATGCGAGTTGAGAGGCATTACGTCCCGGCACGGGCCGGGGCGGCCTGTGGGGATTCTTGCGCATGAAGAAGTGGCGGTCCCGCGTCACCACCGATGGCCTTGATCGGGCGCCGCATCGCGCCTTCATGCGTGCCATGGGGCTCGACGACGCGGCGCTCGCCAAGCCGATGATCGGTGTGGTCAGCATGAAGGGCGAGCAGACGCCCTGCAACATGACCCACGACTTCCAGGTCGCGGCGGCGAAGGAGGGAATCGCGGAGGCCGGCGGCACGCCACGCGAGTTCACCACGGTCTCGGTCTCCGATGGCATCAGCATGAACCACGAGGGCATGAAATTCTCCCTGTTCTCGCGTGAGCTGATCGCCGACTCGATCGAGGCCGTCGTTCACGGCCTCGCCTATGACGCGCTGATCGGCTTCGGTGGCTGCGACAAGACCTTGCCCGGCGTGATGATGGGCATGATCCGCTGCAACGTGCCGTCGATCTTCATCTATGGCGGCAGCGCGCTGCCCGGCCGCTTTCAGGGCAAGACACTGACCGTGCTCGATTCCTATGAGGCGGTCGGCGGCTTCATGACCGGAGAGATCGACCAGGCGACGCTCACCGGGATCGAGCGTGCCTGTCTGCCGACCATCGGCGCCTGCGCCGGCCAGTTCACCGCCAACACCATGGCGATGGTGTCGGAGGCGATGGGGCTGACTATCCCCAATGTCTCGATGATCCCGGGCGTCTATCCCGAGCGCGCGCAGGTGGCGCGGCGCGCCGGGCGGCTGGTGATGGACATGTTGGGACGCGGCGGGCCATTGCCACGCCAGATCGTCACCCGCAAATCCCTCGAGAACGGCGCCGCCATCGTCGCCGCGACCGGCGGCTCGACCAACGCCGCGCTCCATTTGCCGGCGATGGCCAACGAAGCCGGAATCCGTTTCACCATCGACGACGTCGGTGAAGTCTTCGCGCGAACGCCCCTGATCGGCAATTTGCGGCCGGGCGGCAAGTACACCGCCAAGGATGTCTACGATATCGGAGGCACGGCGGTCATTATTCGTGCGCTGATCGAGAGCGGCCATATCGATGGCACTTGTCTGACCGTCACCGGCCGAACGCTTGCGGAAGAATATGGAAATGCCGATGCCCCCGACGGCGAAGTCATCTTCCCGACCAGCAAGCCGATCATGCCTGACGGCGGCGTCGCCGTGTTGAAGGGCAACCTCTGCCCGGATGGCGCCGTGATCAAGGTGGCTGGTCTCAAGAGCCTCGTGTTTGAGGGTCGCGCGCGCATCTTCGAGGATGAAGAGAGCTGCGTCGATGCCGTCCGCAAGCGGAATTATGCCGCTGGCGAGGTCCTGGTCATCCGCAACGAGGGTCCGGTGGGCGGCCCCGGCATGCGCGAGATGCTTGGTGTCACCGCGCTGATCTACGGCCAGGGCATGGGCGAGAAAGTCGCGCTGATCACCGATGGGCGTTTTTCCGGTGCGACTCGCGGCATGTGCATTGGCTATGTTTCGCCGGAATCCTTTGTCGGCGGTCCGCTGGCGCTGGTGCGTGACGGTGACCGCATCAAGATTGATGCCGGCGCGCGTCGTATGGATGTATTGGTTGGCGATAGCGAACTTGCGGAACGGCGCAAGGCCTGGAAGCCGCGCCCACCACGGCACCGGGCTGGCGCGCTCGCCAAATATGCGCGGTTGGTGGGGCAGGCGCCGGGCGGCGCGGTGACCCACGACGGCGCGGCGGAATGGCCCTGGTTCGATGAGCCTCATCCTTGACCGGAAGCCGCATCGCCATGTCCGGCTGTCTTCCGCTATGCTAACAGCACCGCCAATGCCAGGCCGGCGAGAGACGCGGAAATGACGATTTTGCCATCACGATTGGAGCTTCACCTTGAGCCCGCGCTGGCGCAGAGGTCGGCTCCCGCCATGATCGAGATCGATGGCGTCTCGCAGGTATTTCAGACCTCGACACGCCAGGACCACGTTGCGCTATCGGATATTTCGCTTTCTGTTGCAGACCGAGCATTCGTTTCCATCCTTGGCCCTTCCGGCTGCGGAAAGTCGACGCTGCTTTATATCGTCGGCGGCTTCGTGCGGCCGACCCGCGGCGTCGCGAAGATGAAGGGCAAGACGATCTCCGGGCCTGGTCCGGATCGTGGGCCGGTGTTCCAGGAGTTCGCGCTGTTTCCCTGGAAGAACGTGCTCGGCAACGTCATGTACGGTCCGCGCCAGCAGGGCGTGAAGCCTGCGGAAGCCGAAGCGCAGGCCCGCGCGCTGCTCGAAATGGTCGGTCTGAAGGGTTTTGAGAATTTCTATCCGAAGGAACTGTCCGGAGGCATGAAGCAGCGCGTCGCGTTGGCGCGGACGCTCGCCTACCATCCCGAAGTGCTCTTGATGGACGAGCCGTTCGGAGCGCTCGACGCGCACACCCGCACGCGGCTCCAGAACGATCTGCTCAACATCTGGGAGCGTGATCGCAAGACGGTGCTGTTCGTCACGCATTCGGTCGAGGAAGCAGTATTCCTCTCCGACAAGGTCGTGATGATGACGCGCTCGCCCGGCCGTATCAGGCAGATCGTCGATATCGATCTGCCGCGGCCGCGCCGCCGCACCGAGTTGCTGCTCGATCCGCGCTATCAGAAATATGTCGTCGACATTGAGCGCATGTTCGACGACGGCGGCGAGCTGCTGCCATGATGTCAACGGACGCGATCATGCAGCGGGCCGCGCCGGTGCTGGCTTGTGTCGGCTTGCTCGCGGTCTGGCAAATTGCGTCGCTGGTTCTGCATAACGACAGCTTTCCGACCGCAACCGAGGCGCTTCGCGCTATCCCGGCGATCCTCGGCGACAAGGATTTGCTGGTCAATTTCGGCGCTTCGCTGCGCCGGATGGCGATCGGCTTCAGCGTTGCAGTAGCCATTTCGATCCCGCTGGGCCTGTTCATGGGACGCAGCCGTGCCGTCGCGTCGTTCTTCAATCCCCTGCTGATGGTGATCTATCCCGTGCCAAAGGCCGCGCTGATGCCGATCATCATGCTTTGGCTCGGAGTTGGCGATATCGCAAAGACGTTGGTGATATTTCTCGGCGTCAGCCTGCCGGTGATCTATCACAGCTTCGAAGGCGCCAAGGCGGTGGAAGAAAAAATGCTGTGGTCGGGCGCGGCGATGGGGCTTTCAGCCGCGCAGCGCATGATCCGCATCGTATTGCCGGCGGCACTTCCCGAAATCCTCACGGGCTGCCGCACCGGCCTGGTGCTGGCGCTGATCACCATGATCACCAGCGAGATGATCGCCCGACAATCCGGCGCGGGCAACATCCTGTTCAATGCACTCGACATGGGACAGTACGATACCGTGTTTGCGATGATCATCATTGTTGGCGCGATGGGTATTTGCCTCGACGCCCTGTTCGAGCGGATACGTGCCCGGCTGGTGCGCTGGTCGGAGCCGCAATTCGACATTCCCCTGAGCTTTTCATGAACGCGCGCGCCGTCACATCCGATCTGATCCTGGGCGTGATCCCGATCGCGTTGGTGATCGCTATTTGGCAGGCGCTGGTGTCGTTCGGCTATGCGCCGGTAACCCTGTTGCCGCCGCCCGGCCGGGTGTTTGCGCGCCTGGTCCAGCAGCTTCTGACCGAGACTTTCAGGCAAGAGATCGCGGCGACGCTGTTCCGGCTGTTTGCCGGATTTTCGATCGCGGTGATCCTGGGCGTCGGCATCGGCCTTGCGGCAGCGGTTAATCCCGCCTTCAACGCTGTCGTGCGTCCGATCGTGCGCGTGCTGGCGCCGCTGCCGAAGGTCGCCCTCTATCCGGCGCTACTGCTGCTGGTCGGCTTCGGCCACGAATCCAAGATTGCGCTGGTGACGGCTGACGCGCTGTTCCCGATCCTGCTCTCGACCTATTACGGGGCTTCGACCGTCGAGCAAAAATTGATCTGGTCGGCGATGGCAGCGGGCACGCCGCGCCGCGAAATCCTGTTCAAGGTGGTATTGCCGGCGGCCGCACCGTCGATCCTCACGGGCTGCCGTATCGGCCTGGTCATTTCCTGCATCGTGGTGTTCCTCGCCGAGATGATTACATCTACCGACGGCCTCGGCCATGTGCTGGTGACGGCGGCGCGGACCTTCCAGGCGGTCGACATGTTCGTGCCGCTGATCACGATTTCGCTGCTGGGGTTGATCCTCAACGGCTTGCTGGAGGCGGCGCGGTCGTATCTATTGCGCGGGTTTCCTGAAGGCTAGGAGAAGCACATGCTGGCGGACCGCATCGAGGCAAAATGGATCGACGCGTTCTGCGAGGTCTTCGAGCGCTGCGCCGTCAAATCCGGGGATACCGCGGCGATCCTCTCTGAGACCCAATCGCGCGCGCTCAATGTGCACTTGGCCGAGCTTGCGCTCTTGCGCATGGGTGCACGACCGTTCCACGTGGTCGTGCCGACGCCGCGAAACCGGCAAATTGTCCCGATTCGCTCCACTGGCGCGAGCGAGGCGATCCAGCGGCTGGGGCCGGTCGTGACTGCGCTTCAACAGGCGGGCTTCGTGGTCGATTGCACCATCGAAGGGTTGATGCACGCGCCGGAGACGCCAGACATCCTGAAGGCGGGCGCGCGCATTCTGGTGATCTCCAACGAACACCCGGAAGCGCTCGAACGGATGGTGCCGGACACCGCACTGGAAAAGCGCGTGCGCGCAGCAGCCAAGATGCTGCGCGGAACCAAGCGTATGCGCGTGACATCGAAGGCCGGCACCGCGCTCGATGTCGACATGATCGGCGCCTCGACGGTCGGCGTCTGGGGCTGGACCGACCGGCCGGGCACGCTGGCGCATTGGCCGGGCGGGATCGTCGTCAGCTTTCCCAAGAGCGGCACCGTCAACGGGACGTTGGTGATGGCGGCCGGCGACATCAATCTCACCTTCAAGCGCTATCTGACTTCACCGGTGAAGATGACCCTGAAGGACGATTACGTCACCGATCTCGAAGGTGAAGGGGCCGATGCCGCGATGATGCGGGCCTATCTCGCGGCGTGGGGCGATCGCGAGGCCTATGCGGTGTCGCATGTCGGCTTCGGGATGAATCCCGGGGCGCGTTACGAGTTGCTCGCGATGTACGATCAGCGCGATACCAACGGCACCGAACTGCGCGCGGTGTCCGGCAATTTCCTGTTTTCGACCGGCGCTAATGAATTCGCGGGGCGCTACACCGCGGGCCATTTCGATCTGCCGATGATGGGCACGACCATCGAGCTCGATGGCGTCGCCGTGGTGCGCGAAGGCGTCTTGCAGGATGTCTTCGGCTAAATTACCGGCGGCCGCGCCAGGCCGAAATGCCGGAGCATGTCGACCAGATCGGAGAGACGTTTCTCGCGGTAGGCGTCGATATCCATGCCGGAATAGTCGAGGAAGCCGGCGCCGGTGCGAAGCCCGATGCGGCCGTCACGCATGTTGGTTTCGATCACGTCAGGCGCACGGTATCGGTCGCTGCCCAGCGCGCCCTCGAGATAGCGGCTGGCGTAATAGAGAATATCGCCGCCGCCCATATCGATGAATTCCAATAGCCCCAGCACCGCGTAGCGGAAACCGAATCCGTAGCGGATCGCCTTGTCGATCTCTTCGGCGCTGGCGACGCCTTCCTCCACCATGCGCGCGGCTTCGTTCATGGCAAGCGTCTGGATGCGGGGCACGATGAAGCCAGGCGTAGCCGCGCACACCACCGGCACCTTGCCGATACCTTCCAGCAGCGCCTTGACACGTGCAACGATGTCGGGGTTCGTGGCCTTGCCGTGTGAAATTTCGACCAGCGGAATCAGGTAGGCCGGGTTCAGCCAGTGCACGTTGAGGAAGCGCTCGGGATGTTCAATTGCACCTGAGAGATCGTCGACCAGGATTGTCGACGTCGTCGATGCGATGATGACATCAGGCCCCACCAATTTCGATGCGACGCCGAGCACCTCGCGCTTCAGCTCGACCACTTCAGGCACGCCCTCGAACACCATACCGGCTTTGCCAAGCACGGCGGCACTGGCGCCCGCGGGGACGACGCGAACGCGGTCGATGATGGTATCGGTGTCTCCGTCTTTCAACAGCCCGAAGCGCCCCAGGCTGGCCAGCGTCTTCCTGACTTCGTCCAGCGCTTCGGCTTCAAGCTTGGCAAATTGGTCGGCCAGGCGTCCTGCCTTCACGTCGATCATCGTGACCGCATGACCGGCATAGGCGAATGCAACCGCGATGCCGCGGCCCATGCGGCCGGCCCCGAGGCAGGCGATGGCGGGCCGGTCACTCATTCGCTGAATCCCTCGAGCAACAGCGTCTGCAGTTCGGTCGCGATGCAGAGCGCCAAGCCCGAGGCTCGCAAGCGTGCGGCCGGTTGCGACGAAATCCTCGCCGCAGACCGTTCCGCCAATTGCAAGGAACGATCTGGCGAGTGGCGTCTCGACGCCCGCTAGCTCCGCCACGGAGGTCAGGAACGACAATCCCAGTCGCAAATCCTCGCGCATATAGCGGTGTTCGGTCAGCACCAACTGCTCGCGCCAATCACCGGAATCCGTCAACCGATCATGCGAGCCGCGGCCATACATCCAGATCTCGCCTTCCCTGGCGTAGTGATGCGCCAGTGGGAAATGTGGTGCGCCGTAACCGAGCGCTTCGCGCACTCTGATCCGCTCGGCGTCGAGCGCGTCGGTGACGCGACGGATCGCGGACTGCGTGCCTTCCTTGTGAATGTCCCAGCGCGCGAAATGCTCGATCGGTCCGGCATTCATCACGATCAGCGGCGGGTGGATGATTGGTCCGGCGTTCATCAGCGCGCCCGACAGCGCGTCGCCGCAGGGTTCGATCACGCCTGGCAATGCCCGCGAGATCACCGCGAGCGCGTGCTCCGCGTTTCGCAGCGGAAATACGCCCACCGGCAGCCGTTTCGCACGGATGGTAATCGCCACCTCGAACGGGCCGTGTTTGCGCGTCAGCCACGGCAGGGTGCCGGTCTCGGCAAAGCTCACGTCGGCGTGGTTTCCGGCGTCGTGCGCGGCCCTGGCAAAGATCATCGAGCCGAAGGTCGCTGGCGGCAGGAACACCACCTGCCCGGGGCGCAGATGCGGTGCGAGCTGTTTGGCAATATCGTTCTGCGCGAAAGCCGGGGCAGGACAAAGGATCAGCTCGACGCCGTCGACCGCCTTGCGAATGTCAGTCGTGACCAAGGCCAGCTCGACGTCATGACGTCCGTTAACGTCCTTGACCAGGATGCGTGAGCCCGCCGCCTGATGGGCGGCGACCTGGTTCGCATCGCGCCGCCACAGGCGCACCTCGTGCCCTGCAAGAGCAAAATCTCCCGCGGCCGCGAACGAGCCGTTTCCTCCGCCCAGCACCGCGATCTTCACGCGACGCCTCCCCGCACAGGCATGTTCGCGTCGATCTGCTTCAGCATGAAATGCTGAACCTTGCCCAGCGCGGTGCGCGGCAAATCCTCCACAAATACGAACTCGCGCGGCACCTTGAAGCGCGCCAGTTGCGACTGAACGTGCGTCTTGAGGTCGTCAGCGCCGATCGCTGCGCCTTTTCGGCGTATGACGTAGGCGATCGGCACCTCGTCCCAGCGCGGGTCGGGTCGGCCGATCACGCCGCATTCGGCGACATCGGCGTGTTCCAGCAGCACGCGCTCCACTTCCGCTGGTGAGATGTTCTCGCCACCGGAGATGATCAGGTTCTTCTTGCGGTCGTGGACCCAGAAGTAGCCGTCCGCATCGCGACGGCCGATATCGCCCGAGCGATACCAGCCATCTTGCAGGGCTTCGCGGGTCGCGGCTTCATTTCCCCAATATTCGAAGAAGACGTTGGGACCGCGCAGTGCGATCTCTCCCGCGACATCAGGAGGCAACTCGTTGCCGTCGTCATCGATGATGGCCGCTTCGCAGCACAGGCCGGGCAGGCCGGTCGAGCCCTCGCGGGAGAGATCGCCGCCAAGGCGGGTGTAAACCGCGATGGGACAGGTCTCGGTCGAGCCGTAGACCTGCAGAACCGGCACGCCGCGCGCGACAAATCGGTCGATCAGGGGCTGCGGTACGATGGTCGAGCCTGTGGAGACGGCCTTCAGCGACGACAGGTCGGTCACTGGCCACGCGGAATGTTCGGTGACGGCCTGGATGATCGCGGGCACCAGCACCGTCAGTGTCGGCCGGTCGCGCTCGAAGCTTGCGAGCGCGGTATCCGGCGTGAAGCGCGAATGAATGGTGACGGTGGCGCCCTGGTGCAGCGCCGGCGTGGTCTGGATGTTCAGCCCGCCGACATGGAAGAAAGGCAGCACGGTGAGGATATGATCGTCCGAGGTGAGGCCATGCATATGCTGGCTCATCACGCCGTTCCAGAACAGTGCCTCCTGCCGCAGCACCGCGCCCTTCGGCCGCCCGGTCGTGCCCGACGTGTAGACGATCAGCAGCGGACTGGAGAGGTCGGTATGCGGATTGCGGTTGTCACCGCGACCCTGCGCGAGCAACGCATCGAACGTGATTCCCCGAGGCGGAGCGAAGTCCAAACCGACGACGCTCATGTCCGGTTGCCGCCTTTCAAGCTCAGGCAGCACCGCGGCAAACGCCTGCTCCAGTAGCAGCACCTTGGCGCCTGCATCGGACAGGATGAATAGTTGCTCGACGACCGCCAATCGCCAGTTCATCGGCACAAGCATCGCGCCGAGCCGCGCGCAAGCATAGAGCAATACGAGATAGTCCGGCCGGTTCAGGCTCAGGATGGCGACGCGATCGCCGCGGCTCACGCCGAGCTCCGACTTCAACGCACGCGCGGTCTGCGCGATGCGTTCCACAAGCGCCGCATAGCTCAGCGTCTTGCCTTCGAAATGCAACGCCGGCTTGCCCGGGGCAAAGGCCGCGTTGCGTTCGATCAGAGCCGAGAGATCCACCGTCAGTCGTCCGTCTCGCCGGGCTCGTACAATGCCTCGCGGCCGATGCGGTCGAGGCAAAGCTCGGCGGTCCAGGGCAGCATCAGCGAGCCGCAGCGGCTATCGCGATAGATGCGCTCGAGCGGCAGCGATTTCAGCATCGCCTGGCCGCCGCAGGTGCGGATCGCGAGCGTCGCGAGCTCGTTGGCGCCTTCCATCACCGAATATTGCGCGGCATAAGCGCGCAACACTTGTTCCTTGCCTGGATTGGCGCGGGCTTCGCTCACCGCCTGGAACCAGAGCGCCTTGATCTGCTCGAGCTTGATCTGCATCTGCGCCACCGCGATCTGCTTGGTGGGATACATCCTTCGTTTCACCGGCGGGGTGCCGGGCACCTCGCCGCGCAGATAGCGTACGGTGAAGTCGTAGGCTGCCTGCGCGAGGCCCATATAGGTCGGCGACAGCGTCAGGAACATGTGCGGCCAACGCTGCGCCGCCTGAAAATAGACGCCGCGCGGCATCAGCGCGGCGTCCTCTTCGACGAAGACATCCTTGAACAACAGCGTGCGCGAGACCGTGCCGCGCATGCCCAGGGGATCCCAGTCGCCGACCACGGAGACGCCATCGGCCTTGGCGGGCACGGCGAGATAGAGCGTATTGCGGCGCGAGGCCTTTTCGCCTTCCGCAATCTCGGTGCAGAGCACGCCGTAGAAATCGGCGTGTCCCGAGAGAGAGGCGAAGATCTTCTTGCCGTTGACGAGCCAGCCGCCCTTCACCGGTTTCGCTTCAGTTCCGAACGCCACACCGCCGGCTGCGGCCGCGCCACCCTCGGAGAAGGGCTGCGAATAAATCGCGCCGTGCTCGACGATGCGCTTGTAGTGGATCGCACGTCGCCGCTCGTGCTCGGCGCGGGTGGACGCATCCATGTCGAGGTCGTCGGCAAGCGGCCCCGACCACAGGGTCGAGCACACGTGCATGTTCCAGGTCAGCGCAGTGGCGCCGCAATAGCGGCCGATCTCGGCGGCCGCCAGCGCATAGGTCTGGTAGTCCGCGCCGAGTCCGCCGTGCTTCTTCGGGATCGCGATTCCCAGCAGTCCGGTGCGGTGCAAATCCCTGTAGTTCTCGGTCGGGAATTTTGCGTCACGGTCGTAGGCCGCGGCACGCTCCGCGAAGACGGTCTGACCCAGCTCGCGCGCCCGCGCGATGATCGCGGCCTGCTCATCGCCCAGCCGAAACGCGGCGGGATCGAAGATCGGCGCGTCGAGCGCGACTTTGCCGACTGCGGCTGTACTCTTGTTGACCGGCGCCGTCATCTATGCCGTCACTCTGATGCGCGTGAGGAATTGATCGAGTGTCGCGTTGAAGGCTTTGGGTTGCTCGAGATTGACGAGGTGACCGGCGCCTTCCAGTTCGACATAGGCGGCTTCCGGGATATAGGTCGCCATTTTCGCCATCATGGGCGCAGGCGCGTTCTTGTCCTCTGAGCCCGAAAGGACCAACGTCGGCACCGCGATGTCGGCGAGCGCTTTGCGTTGATCGAAGCCGAGCAGGGCCAGCATCATGGCGCGATAGCTTGCTTCGGGAACGCTTCCCATGCACTCGCGGGCGATGTCCATGCCCGCAGCATCGGGATTGTTGCCGACCAATTCCTTCACCAGCACCGGCGCCAGCGATTTCATGGTTGCGCCGCGGTCGAGCGGACCGAGCCGGGCCTCGATGAATTGCTTCTGCCAGTCACCCTCGGCCTTGCCGAAGGCGGGGCTGGTTTGGGCGAGCACCACGGCCGCTGCACCGCGCGGATGTCGGGTCAGCCATTGCTGCACGATCATGCCGCCGATGGAGTGGCCGACCAGCACGGGCCGCGGCCCCCCGATCGCCTGCAGGAAATCCTGCAGCGCATCCGCAAGAGCGGCAATACTGACGCTTGGCAAGGCCGATGAACCGCCATAGCCCGGCATGTCCCAGGCGAGAGCGCGATAGCGATCGCCGAAAGCTGCGAGCTGGCCGCGCCAGGCGCGCGCTGCCCCGCCAATGCCATGCAGAAATACCAGTGGCGTCCTGTCCGGGTCGCCAGCGGCCTCGTAGGCGAAGCGACCATTTTTCGTTTTCAACGGCGTTGTCATGGGAGCGATGCTAACAGGCCGGCCGCTTCCTTGCAAAAGCTTGAAGTATAAAATATACGCGGAAAACCGTTTCGGAGCCCACGTTTTTCAGGAGCAAGCGCATGTCCCGACTGCCGCGTTCCGCCCATGCGCTGGTGACCGGCGGTGGCCGCGGTATCGGCCGGGCCATTGCGTCGCAATTGGCCCATGCAGGCGCAACGGTCACGGTGCTCGGCCGCAACCGGGCGACGTTGGACGAGGCTGTCGCAGCCGGCGATGCGCACTTTGCCGATGTCGCCGACGTGGCGGATCAAGCCGCGATCAACGCGGCGATCACAAAGGCCGCGGCGCGCCGGCCCATCGATATTCTCGTCGCCAATGCGGGGATTGCGGAATCCGCGCCCTTTGCGAAGTCCGACGCGGCGCTGTTCAAGCGCATGTTCGACGTGAACCTCATGGGCGTGGTGTATGCGATCCAGGCGGCATTGCCGTCGATGCGGAATCAGCCATATGGCCGCCTTGTTGCGGTCGCATCGACCGCGGGTCTCAAGGGTTACGCCTATGTCAGCGCCTACAGCGCTGCCAAGCACGCGGTCGTCGGCATTGGTGCGCTCCCTTGCGCTGGAGCTTGCCAATACGCCTATTACCGTCAACGCCGTGTGCCCGGGCTTCACCGACACCGACCTGGTCGCGGGCAGCGTCGATAACATCATGCAGAAGACGGGCCGCAGCCGCGAGCAGGCGGTCACCGAACTCGCCAGGCATAATCCGCAGGGTCGGCTGGTCACGCCGAACGAAGTTGCCGACACTGTGATGTGGCTGTGCGGCGAGGGCGCGAGCGCCGTCACCGGGCAGGCCATTGCCGTCGCCGGCGGCGAGATCTAGGAGATCAGGGAGTGTCCATGTCCAGACCAGCCAATCCCGTCACCCTGCCGCTCGCCGACTACTCGCCGCAGCATTTTCTGCTGGCGATAGTGGACGGCGTGGCGACGGTGACGCTCAATCGTCCCGAGCGGAAGAACCCGTTGACCTTCGAGAGTTATCGCGAGCTCACCGATTTCTTCCGCGCTTGCGCGTTCGACGACGAGGTCAAGGTCGTGGTGGTGACCGGCGCCGGCGGCAATTTCTCCTCCGGTGGCGATGTGTTCGAGATCATCGGACCGCTGGTGAAGATGGATACCAAGGGCCTGACCGCCTTCACGCGCATGACCGGCGACCTCGTGAAAGCCATGCGAGCCTGTCCGCAGCCGATCGTGGCGGCGGTCGAAGGCATTTGCGCCGGCGCGGGCGCGATCGTCGCCATGGCTTCCGACCTGCGCCTTGCCGGTGTGGGTAGCAAGGTGGCGTTCCTCTTCAATAAGGTCGGGCTTGCGGGCTGCGACATGGGGGCGTGCGCGATACTGCCGCGCATCATCGGCCAGTCGCGCGCCTCCGAGCTGCTCTATACCGGCCGTTTCATGACGGCGGAGGAGGGCGAACGCTGGGGCTTCTTCAGCCGGATCGTCACGCCGGAGCGGGTTCTCCCCGAGGCGCAGCTGCTGGCGCGGCAGGTTGCGGAAGGGCCGGCCTTCGCCAACACCATGACCAAGCGCATGCTGGCGATGGAGTGGGCGATGTCGGTCGAGGAGGCCATCGAGGCCGAGGCGGTGGCGCAGGCACTCTGCATGACCACGGCCGATTTCGAGCGCGCCTTTGTCGCTTTCTCCAACAAGGTGAAGCCGGTGTTCCAGGGGAATTGAACCGGAAGGCCGAAACGAGGGCTTGTCAGCAGATACTTTAAGTTTAAAATATCTCCGATCCCGATAGCCCGGAGGCGCGTATGAAGATCGCGATCATTGGCGGCGGCCCTGCCGGCCTTTACGCGGCGATCCTGCTCAGGAAGCAGCGGCCGGAGGCCGAGGTTACGGTCTATGAGCGCAATCGCGCCGACGACACGTTTGGTTTCGGCGTCGTATTCTCCGACGCGACGCTCGACAATTTCGAAAAGTACGATCCGCCGAGCTACCGCCGCATCACCCAGGAATTCGCCTATTGGGACGACATCGCCGTGCATTTCCGCGGCACCGTCCATCGCGTCGGCGGCAACGGCTTTTGCGGCTGTTCACGCCGCAAGCTGCTGCTGATCCTGCAGGAGCGGGCGCGCGAACTCGGCGTTCGCCTGCAGTTCGAAGTCGAAATCGACGACGAGGCGCGTTTTGCCGATGCCGATCTCATCATCCTTGCGGATGGCATCAACAGCCGCTTTCGCGAGAAACATATCGATCACTTCGAGCCCGAGGTCGACGTCCGCTCCAACCACTTTGCCTGGATGGGCTCAACCCGGCCGCTCGATGCTTTCACCTTCATCTTCCAGGAGACGGAGTGGGGGCCCTTCATCGCGCACGCCTATCAATATGAGGCGGGACGCTCGACCTGGATCTTCGAGACCGATCCGGCGACGTTCGAACGCGCCGGGCTGAAAGGACTCGACGAGAAGCAATCGGCTGACCGCATGGCGCAGATTTTCGGCTGGTTCCTCGGCGGTCACCAGCTTCTCACCAATCGCTCGATGTGGCGCAATTTCCCGATGATCCGCAGCAAGCGCTGGATCAAGGACAACATGGTGCTGATCGGCGATGCCAAGGCGACAGCTCATTTCTCGATCGGTTCCGGCACCAAGCTTGCCATGGAAGACGCCATCGCGCTGGCCGAAGCCATGGAGCGGGCGCCGACGGTGGGGGCGGCGCTGGCGCAGTATGAGCAGGGGCGGCGCGAGGAGGTCGAAAAGACCCAGCACGCAGCGGATGTCTCGCTGGTCTGGTTCGAGCATGTCGACCGCTTCTGGGAGTTCGATCCTGTCCAGTTCGCCTTCGGCGTGATGACGCGCTCCAAGGCGATCACCTATGACAACCTCAATCTGCGAGCGCCCGATTTCGTCGCCGAGGTCGACAAGGCGTTTGCAAGGCACGTGCGCGATAAAGGCTTTGACGTCGATGTCGACAAGCCGCTGGCGCCGATGTTCCAGCCGATGCGGCTGCGCGAGATGGAGATCGCAAACCGTGCGGTGGTATCGCCGATGTGCATGTATTCGGCGGACGAAGGTATGCCGACGGATTTCCATCTGGTGCATTACGGCTCGCGCGCGATCGGCGGCGCGGGACTGATCTTCACCGAGATGACCTGCGTCAGCCGCGACGCCCGGATCACGCCCGGCTGCGCAGGCCTCTGGACCGACGCGCAGGAGGCGGTCTGGAAGCGCATCGTCGATTTCGTCCATGCCAATTCGGCGGCGAAGTTCGCGCTTCAGCTTGGACACGCCGGGCGCAAGGGCGCGACCAAGCTGATGTGGGACGGCATCGACCGGCCGCTGGAGGAGGGAGGTTGGGACGTGATCTCGGCGTCGCCAATTCCTTACTTCCCCGACAGCCAGATGCCGCGCGAGATGGACCGCGCCGCGATGGATGCGGTGAAGAATGCGTTTGTCGCCGCGGCCGAGCGGGGCGAGCGCTGCGGCTTCGATATGCTGGAACTGCACTGTGCCCACGGCTATCTGCTCGCGAGCTTCATCTCCCCGCTCACCAACACGCGCACCGACGATTACGGCGGCTCGCTAGCAAACCGGCTGCGTTTTCCCCTTGAAGTGTTCGAGGCCATGCGCGCGACCTGGCCGTCGCACAAGCCGATGTCGGTGCGCATATCCGCGACCGACTGGGCGGAGGGCGGCATCACCGGCGACGATGCGGTTGCGATCGCGCGCGCTTTTGCCGAGGCTGGCGTCGATTTGGTCGATGTCTCGACCGGCCAGACCGTGCGCGACGCACAACCGATCTACGGCCGCATGTTCCAGACGCCGTTTTCCGACCAGGTGCGCAACGAGGCCCGTGTCGCCACCATGTGCGTCGGCAACATCACGACCGCGGACCAGGTCAACACCATTCTTGCCGCCGGCCGCGCCGACCTCGTGGCGCTTGGCCGGCCGCATCTGGTCGATCCGGCGTTCACCATGAGGGCGGCCGCCTGGTATGGCGCTGACGTGTTCTGCCCGCCGCAATATCTGCCCGGCAAGGAGCAGATTTTCCGCAACAGCGTGCGCGACCGGCAGGATTTCGAAGACCTTAAAATTAAGGCTAAGCCGAAAACCCGCGCCGAGCTCAAGGCCGAGGCCACAAAGCCGCTTGCGGCCGAATAAGCGGCCGTGCGACTTTAGCCCTAGTGTGGCGGTTCAGAAGTCCGCATCATCCCCGCCGCAAATCCTTCATGCGGACTTCTGAACCAAAGCCACACTAGATCAATAGTTTGCTAGTGTCCTTCGATTCCGAAGTTCGCAGATGAGGGTGCCGGGAATGATGCGAACTTCGGAATCGGGACACTGGTCTGGTTGCGTCCGGGTTGGAGTTTGGCCATGAAGGCGATCATCGTCGGCGGCGGCATCGGTGGTCTCACCACCGCGCTGATGCTGCGGGCTCGCGGCATCGATTGCGAAATTTACGAACAATCCGAATCCATCCGCGAGCTCGGCGTCGGCATCAACACGTTGCCGCATGCGATCCGCGAGCTTGCCGGTCTCGGTCTGCTCGACCGGCTCGACGAGGTCGCGATCCGCACCTCGGAGCTATTCTACCTGACCCGTCACGGTCAGCAGGTCTGGCATGAGAAGCGCGGACTCGATGCCGGCCATGAGGTGCCGCAATTTTCCATTCATCGCGGTCGCCTGCAGCGGGTGATCCACCAAGCCGTCGTCGAGCGTCTCGGCGGTGACGCGATCCACACCGGCTGCCGGCTCGGGTCGTTTACACAGGACGAAGGTGGCGTGACCGCCTATTTCTTCGATCGCACCGGCGGCCATTCGCTCACGGCGCGCGGCGACATCCTGATCGGCGCCGACGGCATTCTTTCCAAGGTGCGGCAGACGCTGTTTCCGGAGGAGGGCCCGCCGTGCTGGAAAGGCCTGATGCTGTGGCGTGGTGCGACCGACTGGCCGGTGTTCCTGACCGGGCGCTCAATGATCATCGCCGGCGGTTTGAACGCCAAGGCCGTGGTCTATCCGATCGCGGAAGGCTCGAGCCCGGCAAGCCGGTTGACCAACTGGGCGGTGCTGGTGAAAGTCGGCGACGGTAGCGCACCGCCGGCACGCCGCGAGGACTGGTCGCGGCTCGGCCGCCCCGAAGAATTGATGCCGCATATTGCGGCCTTCCGGATTCCGCAGGTCGACTTTGCGAGCCTGGTGCGTGCCACGCCCGAGTTCTGGGAATATCCTTGCTGCGACCGCGATCCGCTGCCGCATTGGTCCAACGGCCGCGTCACCTTGCTCGGCGACGCTGCGCATCCGATGTATCCGGTAGGATCGAACGGCGCGTCGCAGGCGATCCTTGACGCGCGCTGCCTGGCGGATGCGCTCGCACGCTCCGAGCATCCGCGTCAGGCGCTGGCAGCTTACGAGAAGCAGCGGTTGCCGATGACCGCCGATGTCGTCGCCTCCAACCGCCGCGGCGGCCCCGAGGGCGTGATCGACGCCGTCGAGCAGCTTGCGCCGCAGGGCTTCACCGACATCGACACCGTGCTGAACTACGAATTGCGCGAGGCGATCGTGCGCGGCTATGCCGCCAAGGCCGGCTTTGCTGCACGCGTGGTGTCGCGGTAGTCCCTGATCCTATGCCCCGGGAGGCGGCGGCAGGAAGTGGATGTTGTGCTCGGCCGCGAGCTTCACGACGTCGTCGGGGTTCTGCTGCTTCATGTTGTGGATCGCCCAGAACAAATCGTAGAGCCGCCGCGTCGGCGACACCCAGAACATCGTCTTCGCGTTCTGCTGTGACTTGTTGAAGATGCCGTGCGGCTTGCCCATCGGCAGGCGTACCGTGTCACCGGCGGTTGCGAACTCCTCGGCGCCGTCGAGGAAGAAGTCGAGCCGGCCTTCGAGGATGTAGAGATACTCGTCCTGGTCGGGATGGATGTGCGGCGGCACGAACGTGCCGGGTGGAAACGTCGCGTGCCAGGAGAAGCTGTGCTCGGTGCGGCTCTTCGGCACATAGGTCTGGCCCAGGATGTTCCAGGCGATGCCCTGGATGCCCTCGTTGGCCCGGGTGATGCCGGCGACTTCGGTTTTCATGTTTCGCTCCCTGTATCTGCCTTACTTGGCCGCCGTGCAATCCTTGGCGTACCCATCGCCGTATTTCTCAAAGACCTTCTGCACGATCTCGGTCTGGAATTTGCCGTCCGGACGTTTCGCGACCTTGGTCAGATAGAAATCCTGGATCGGATAGCCGTTGGTGTTGAATTTGAAGCCGCCGCGCAGCGACGTGAAATCGGCTTTCCTCAGCGCGGCCGCCACCGCGTCCTTGTTGGAAAGATCGCCCTTCACCGCCTTGACCGCGCTGTCGATCAGCAATGCTGCATCGTAGGCCTGCATGGCGTAGGTGCCGGGCACGGCGTTGTAGGCCGCCTCATAGCCCGCCACGAATTTCTTGCTCTGCGGATTGTCGAGGTTCGGTGCCCAGTCGGCGCCGCCGAACATTCCGACCGCTGCATCCTGCTGCGCCGGCAGTGTCGATTCATCGACGGTGAACGCTGACAGCACGGGAATGCTGTCGGCCAATCCCGCTTGCCGATACTGCTTGACGAGGTTCACGCCCATGCCGCCCGGCATGAAGGTGAAGACCGCATCGGGCTTCAGCGAGGAAATCTTGGAAAGCTCCGGCTGGAAGTCGAGTGTGCCGAGCGGCACGTAGGATTCCTCGACGATCTCGCCCTTGTAGTCGAGCTTGAAGCCGGCCGCGGAATCGCGGCCTGCTTGATAGTTCGGCACCAGCAGATAGACGCGCTTGTAACCGCGATCCTGCGCGACCTTGCCGAGGATCTCGTGCACCTGGTCGTTCTGGTAGGAGGTCACATAGAAGAACGGACTGCATTCCTTGCCGGCGTAGCTCGATGGTCCGGCGTTCGGGCTGATCAGGAACGTCTTGGTATCGATGACCGGTTTGTGGATCGCCTGCAGGATATTGGAGAAGATCGGCCCGACCACGAAATCGACCTTGTCGCGTTCCAGCAGGCCCTTGACCTTGGTGACGGCGGCATCCGGTTTCAACTCGTCGTCGGCGACGACGATCTCGACATCCTTGCCGCCCATCTTGCCGCCGAGGTCCTTGACCGCAAGCGCAAAGCCGTCGCGTACCTGTCCGCCGAGCGCGGCCGCGGGTCCCGACAGGGTGACGATCACGCCGATCTTGATCTTGTCCTGCGCGGCCGCCGGACCGATCGCGAGCAAGGCCACAAGTCCCGCCAACCCCAAACCCTGCTTCATCACGCCCTCCCTCGCGGCTCTTGCGCGGCCGCAGTGAACACCAACACCGTAGACGCAACCTTATTCTGATGATGGTCGCCGCCGCAAGCGATGCGGCGACCATCATTCCCGCCCATGCAAGCGGCGCGCCAGTTGCTTGAAGCCTAAAGAAATTGCGCGAACTTCGCCGTGCTATGACTTGCGAAACGCGCCGAATTATTTGAAGGTCAAAAGATCGCTGGAAGATGGCGCGGCGCAGTGGTTTGGGACACGCGCGCTTGTATGATGGCAGCACAATGCTTGATTCCGAAACCAAGGCTGTCGAACACGATCATGCCGACGAACTTCGGCTCTGGCTGCGGCTGTTGACCTGCACCACCCTGATCGAGGGCGCGGTGCGAGGCCGGCTGCGCGAGCGGTTCGATGTCACGCTGCCGCGGTTCGATTTGATGGCGCAGCTTGACCGCGCGCCCGACGGTATGACGCTCTCGGACGTCTCCAAGCGCATGATGGTGTCCAACGGCAACGTCACCGGGCTGGTCGAGCGCCTGGTGGTATCAGGCCATCTCGACCGGCGCACGTCGGACTCCGATCGCCGCGTGCAGGTGATCCGTCTGACCAAGCTCGGCCGCGTCGAATTTCGCCGCATGGCCGCCGAGCACGAGACGTGGATCGCCGACATCTTTTCCGAACTGTCGCCAAAAGATGTCCGGGAATTGATGCGGTTGCTTGCGAAGGCCAAGGGCTCGGCGCAGCGGTCCGCAAGCCGGCGGACGTCCTGATCCGCGTGGCCGGGATCGACTACGAGGTCGAATACAACAATCGGGCCCGGGTTCCCGAAAATCCGGCCATCATGGCCGGGTGGGCGGCAGACGCTGCGGCCTATCGTGCCGCGCACGCGCCGCGGCAGATCGCGTATGGACCCGGCCCCCGCAACACCATCGATTATTTCGCCGGTGACGGGCAGGGGCCGATCGTCGTCTTCATTCACGGCGGTTACTGGCAGGCCCTGGACGGTTCCTCCTTCAGTCATTGCGCGCGTGGGCTGAACGCGCATGGCATCGATGTCGCGGTTGCCAGCTATGATCTCTGTCCGCAAGTGAC
Source organism: uncultured Alphaproteobacteria bacterium (assembly GCA_963795365.1). Classification (GTDB taxonomy): domain Bacteria; phylum Pseudomonadota; class Alphaproteobacteria; order Rhizobiales; family Xanthobacteraceae; genus Bradyrhizobium. The sequence continues at coordinate 139,221 of CAWCHW010000009.1, read as the reverse complement.
GGTCGACACGATCACCAATCAGATGCGTGCCGCGGCGCGCGCGCTCACCAGGCTTGGCCGGCCGCTCGTCATCAGCGGCCATTCCGCGGGCGGACATCTCGCGGCTTGTCTGTTGGCGACCGACTGGCCCGCGCAGGATGCCTCCCTGCCAAAAGACCCGGTGATCGCGGCCTATGCCATCTCCGGCCTGTTCGATCTCGTGCCGCTGGTCGGGACCTCCATCAACAAGGCGCTCGGGCTTGATGGCGCGACGGCGAAGGCTGCCAGCCCGTTGTTCTGGCAGGCGCCGGCTCACGGCAGTCTCGATGCCATGGTCGGCGAGACGGAAAGCGCGGAATATCACCGCCAGAGCCGGACGGTGACCGAAGCCTGGGCGAGGAGCGGACTTCCGACCCGCTATGGCGTCGTCGCCGGTGCCAATCATTTCACCGCCATCGCGCCGCTCGCCGATCCCGCCTCTGGCATGGTGTTGCGGTTGAAGCAATTGGCGCGGCGGTAACCCTTGCCAAAGCGCTGGATGGCCCGGATTCCGCCCTTGCGTCCAATTATTTTAAGTTTAAAATGTTTAAGGCTAAAGCGCTGCCGGCGCCTTTCATCCCCGAGAGGAGGCGATGAAAATGTCAGGTCGAAAACCAACACTTGGCCCATCCGGGCATGTCGACGATTTCGCGCGGCGCAATCTGCCGCCGTGGGATCAATGGCCGGAGCTGCTGCTGGACCGGCCGGAATTCCAGTATCCGGACTATCTCAATGCCGCGGTCGAGCTGACCGACCGTATCGTCGAGAAGGGAATGGGTGACCGTATCGCCCTGATCGGCAACGGCCGCCAGCGCACCTACAAGGAATTGGCGGATTGGTCGAACCGGCTGGCGCATGCGCTGGTCGAGAATTACGGCGTCAAACCCGGACATCGCGTGCTGATCCGCTCCGGCAACAATCCCGCGCTGGTGGCTGCGTGGCTCGCGGCAACGAAGGCCGGCGCGGTTGTCGTCAACACCATGCCGTTGCTGCGTGCCAGCGAACTGACGAAGATCGTCGACAAGGCCGAGATTGCGCTGGCGCTCACCGACAGCCGCATCGCCGACGAGCTGGTCGCCTGCGCCAAGACCAGTCGCTTCCTGAAGCAGGTCGTCAATTTCGACGGCACGTCGAACCACGATGCCGAGCTCGATCGGGTCGCCCTGAACAAGCCGGTCCGCTTCGACGCCGTCAAGACCGGCCGCGACGATGTCGCGCTGCTCGGCTTCACCTCGGGCACCACAGGCGAGCCCAAGGCCACCATGCATTTCCACCGCGATATTCTCGCGGTCGCAGACGGCTATGCGAGCGAAGTTCTCAAGGTCACATCCGACGACGTCTTCGTCGGCTCGCCGCCGCTCGCCTTTACTTTTGGCCTCGGCGGACTCGCGGTGTTTCCGCTGCGTTTCGGCGCCACCGCGACGCTGCTGGAGAACGCAGCACCGCCCGAGATGATCAGGATCATCGAGACCTACAAGGCGACGATCTGCTTCACCTCGCCGACCGCCTATCGCGCCATGATGGCGGCGATGGACAAAGGCGCCGACCTTTCGTCACTGCGTCTTGCGGTCTCCGCCGGCGAAACCTTGCCGGCGCCGGTGTTCGAGAGCTGGACCCGCAAGACCGGCAAGCCGATCCTCGATGGTATCGGCAGCACCGAACTCTTGCATATCTTCATCACCAACCGCGAAGGCGATGCGGTGGCGGGAACGACCGGGTATCCGGTCGCGGGTTACGAGGCGAAGATCGTCGACGACGACATGAACGAGGTGTCGGTGGGCACGGTCGGCAAGCTTGCCGTGCGTGGCCCGACCGGCTGTCGCTATCTCGCGGATGCCAGGCAATCGAATTATGTGCGTGACGGCTGGAACCTGACCGGCGACGCCTTCGTCCGCGACCAGAACGGCCGTTTCTCTTTCGTTGCGCGCGCCGACGACATGATCATCTCGTCCGGCTACAACATCGCCGGTCCCGAGGTCGAAGCCGCGCTGCTGTCGCATCCTGCTGTCGCCGAATGTGGCGTGGTCGGTGCGCCCGATGAGGCGCGCGGCATGATCGTCAAAGCCTATGTCGTCGTTGCGGCCAATGCGACGGCCGACGCCGCGCTGGCGACCGCACTGCAGGAGCATGTGAAGCAAGCGATCGCGCCGTACAAATATCCGCGCGCGATCGAGTTCGTATCGCAACTGCCGAAGACCGAGACCGGGAAGCTGAGGCGATTTGCCTTGCGCGAGAAGGCGCAAGCTGATGTCGCATCGCCCGGTGTTGCTGCGGAATAATGAGGAGCACCATCGTGACTGACGCGCCTGATCTGGCCACGCGCCCCGCCAAGAGTGCCGCAAAGTCCGCGCGCGTGCTGCAGCCGAGCGGCTGGCCAATACCGAAAGGCTATGCCAACGGCATGGCAGCGGACGGCCGCATCGTGGTGACCGGCGGCGTGATCGGCTGGGACGGCGAGGAGCGTCTCGCGCCGGGCTTTGTCGCGCAGGTGCGGCAAGCCCTGTGCAATATCGCGGCGATCCTCGCCGAAGGCGGCGCGCAGCCGGAGCATCTCGTGCGGCTCACCTGGTATGTCGTCGACATGGACGAGTATCTGTCGAACCTGAAAGAGCTCGGCCGGATCTATCGCGAAATTTTCGGCAGCCACTACCCGGCGATGGCACTGTTGCAGGTGGTGCGCCTGGTCGAGAAGGCCGCGCGCGTCGAGATCGAGGCGACGGCCGTGGTGCCGCGCTAAGCGGCACCACGCAAGCTAAGCCATCAATTCTTGTACGATGGATCGAGCCGGTCGAGCTTGCGCAAATACGCCGGCCAGCCGAGATCGCCGTTGCGGTTCGGCTTGTCCGGCCACGGCCGCACCTTGTCGAAGGTCTTCTCCAGGATCTCGGTGGAGGGAATGATCAGCTTGGTGTTGCACGACAGCGCCATCACCTGCACCTCGCAGGCGCGTTCCATGCGATAGAGCAGGCCGAAGGTCCCGGGGATGGTGCGGCCAACTACCAAGAGGCCGTGGTTGCGCAGGATCATCGCCTCATGCTCGCCGAGGTCGCGCACCAGCCGCTCGCGCTCGCCGAGATCGTCGGCGATACCCTCGAAATCATGATAGCCGATGTGGACGAAGCGCATCGACGTCTGCGTCAATGGCAACAGCCCGCATTCCATCGCCGACACCGCCATGCCGGCCGGCGTGTGCGTGTGCGCGACACAGTCGACGTCATGGCGCGCCATGTGGATGGCGCTATGGATGACGAAGCCCGCGACATTCACGTTGTAGTCACTGGCGTTGAACAGCGTATTGCCGTCGACGTCGACCTTGATCAGGCACGACGCGTTCATCTCCTCATAGAGCATGCCGTAGGGATTGATCAGGAACTGATCGTTATGCCCGGGCACGCGGGCGGAGATGTGGTTCGCGACCCCCTCGGTATAGCCGTGCATCGCGACCAGGCGATAACAGGCGGCGAGATTGACGCGCGCGTCCCATTCTTCGGGGCTGACCTGTTCGCGAACCGATTTTACGACCTTGATGGCGGGCGCGCTGACGGGAGGATTCATCGGGTTGTCTCCGTTGAGCGGAACGTCTTCTGCGGGCGTTCCTTTGGTCTGAAAGCAGCGTCCAGACAGGATATCTGCAACTGGTGTTGCATCGCAAGGCGCGCGAGGGCGGTTATGCCCTCCCCAGCTTTGTTGCGGGGCAAAAACAGCGCGTCGCAAATCCTTCATCCGTGGCCTATAGTTGGTCCCCGACACCTGATCCTGCCCCCCAAAATCCGGAGCATGTCTCATGAGGAGCGTCCGCTTTGCCCTGATCCTGCTTGCGCTGTCGCTATTTGCGCCGGGGCAATCGGCCAAAGCGGCCGACGTGATCTGCTACAACTGCCCGCCGGAATGGGCGGACTGGGCCTCCATGCTCAAGGCCATCAAGGCCGACCTCAAATACGACATTCCGCATGACAACAAGAACTCCGGGCAGGCGCTGGCGCAGATTCTGGCCGAGAAGGCCAATCCGATCGGCGATATCGGCTATTTCGGCGTCGGTTTCGGCATCAAGGCCAAGGCGCAGGACGCGCTGGAGCCCTACAAGCCGGTGAACTGGGATCAGGTGCCAGCGGGCCTGAAAGATCCCGACGGCTACTGGACCACGATCCACTCCGGCACACTCGGTCTGTTCGTCAACAAGGACGCGTTAGGCGGCAAGCCGGTGCCGGCCTGCTGGAAGGACCTGCTGAAGCCCGACTATAAGGGGATGGTCGGCTATCTCGATCCGACGTCGGCGGCGGTCGGCTATGTCGGCGCGGTTGCGATCAATCTCGCGCTCGGCGGCTCGCCCAAGAATTTCGATCCCGCCATCAGCTTCTTCAAGGATCTGCAGAAGAACGATCCGATCGTGCCGAAGCAGACGTCCTATGCGCGCGTCGTGTCAGGCGAGATGCCAATTTTGTTCGACTACGACTTCAATGCCTATCGCGCCAAATATTCCGAGAAGGGCAACTTCGAATTCGTCATCCCCTGCGAGGGCTCGGTGGTCTATCCCTATGTCATCGGCCTCGTGAAGAACGCGCCCGACAAGGACAAAGCCAAGAAGGTTCTGGACTATCTGCTGTCGGACAAGGGTCAGGCGATCTGGACCAACGCTTACCTCCGCCCGGCACGGCCCATCGAACTGCCCGAAGCGGTCAAGAGCAAGTTCTTGCCCGACAGCGACTATGCGCGTGCCAAAAGCGTCGACTGGGGCGAGATGGAAAACGTGCAGAAAGGCTTCCTGGACCGCTATCTCGCCGAGGTCCGGTGAGGCAAGATGCGCCTCTTTAAGGGGCGCTGTTTCTCAATGTCGCACAAATCCTTTGTCTGGTTGTGCCTGCTCCCGCTCGCGGTGGTCACGGTTGCCTTCTTCCTGTTGCCGATGACGCGGCTCGTCGTCACCGGCGCCGAGGGACCGCAAGGCATTGCCGGCTATCTCGCGATCCTGATTGAGCCGCGTTACCGCGCCACGCTCATCAACACCGTGCTGTTGGCGGTTGCGACGACCGTGGTGACGCTGATCGTGGCGACCATCGCCGGGATGTTCCTGCAACGGCATCGTTTCCCCGGCCGCGCCGTGCTGATCGCGATGCTGACGTTTCCGTTGGCTTTTCCCGGCGTGGTCGTCGGCTTTCTGATCATCCTGCTCGCCGGACGCCAGGGCCTGATCGGCGATATCTCCAACCGTCTCATCGGGCAAAAACTGGTCTTCGCCTATTCGATCTATGGCCTGTTCCTCGGCTATCTCTATTTCTCCATCCCCCGCGTGATCCTCACCATCATGGCGGCGGTGCAGAAGCTCGATAGCGGCCTCGAGGAAGCCGCGCGGTCGCTCGGCGCAAGCCCGTGGGCCGTTCAACGCGACGTGGTGCTGCCGGCGCTGGCCCCGGCCTTCGTCGCCTCCGGCGCCATTGCCTTTGCGACCGCGATGGGTGCGTTCGGCACCGCCTTCACGCTCGCGACCAATATCGACGTGCTGCCGATGCTGATCTACACCGAGTTCACGCTGGCGGCGAATTTCGCGACCTCGGCCGCGCTGTCGGTCGGGCTCGGCATCATCACCTGGTTCATCCTGGCGCTGGCCCGTTCGTTCTCGGGCAGCGCAGTCGCGGCGGCCGGATGAGACCATGCGCGACCGCCTGATCTTCACCGGACAGCTTCTGTTCACGCTTTTGGTTGCAGCGTTCCTGGTCGTGCCCGCAGGGCTGTCGATCACCGCAGGCGTCACCACGAATTACTTCCGTGGCATTTCCTCTGGCCTCACTTTGCAATGGATCGCGCAGGTCTGGGAGCTTTATGCCGGCACCATCGGACTCTCGTTCCTGATCGCATTCGCAACATTGGCGGTCACGCTTCTCGTCGGTGTGCCCTCGGCCTATGCGCTGCATGTGCGCGGAGGGCGGCTGTCGCGCATCGTCGAGGAGATCATCACGCTGCCGCTCGCGATCCCCGGCCTTGCGATCGCGCTCGCGCTGCTGCTCACCTATGGCAGCTTCGGCGGCTTCCGTCGTTCCTGGCTGTTCATCCTTGTCGGCCATGTCGTCTTCACCATGCCTTTCATGGTGCGCTCTGTCATGGCGGTGTTCGCGACCGTCGACATCAGGACGCTGGACGAAGGTGCCGCCTCGCTCGGCGCGTCGCCGTGGCGGCGGTTCACCGACGTGATCGTGCCCAACGCGATCCCCGGCATTCTCGCGGGCTCGCTGATGGTGGTGACGCTCTCGCTCGGCGAATTCAACCTCACCTGGATGCTGCATACGCCACTGACCAAGACGTTGCCGATCGGACTCGCCGACAGCTATGCCTCGATGCGGCTCGAGGTCGCCTCGGCCTATACCTTGATCTTCTTCATCATGATCATCCCGCTGCTCGTCGCCATGCAGCTCTTTGCCGACAGGGAACGCGCCCGATGAGCGGGACGGGCGGACACGGCGCCTCCGTGCGCATCGAGAATTGCGGCAAGACGTTTGCCGACGGCACGCGCGCGCTGGAGCCCGCGACGCTGGATATTGCACGCGGGGAGACGCTGGTGCTGCTCGGCCCGTCCGGCTGCGGCAAGACCACGATGCTGCGGATCATCGCCGGTCTCGAAGTGCCGGACGAAGGCGGCAAGGTGCTGTTCGACGGCAAGGACATGACGAGGGTGCCGATCGAGCGGCGCAATGTCGGAATGGTGTTCCAGTCCTACGCATTGTTTCCCAACATGAGCGTGGCCGAGAACATCGGCTACGGCCTGAAAATCCGTGGCGTGGCGAAAGAGGAGCGCGCGTCGCGCGTCGCAGAGCTGGTTGCGCTCACCAACATCAGCGGCCTCGAGAACCGCAGGATCGACCAGCTCTCGGGCGGCCAACGCCAGCGCGTCGCATTGGCGCGCGCGGTCGCGATCCGGCCCGGCATCTTGCTGCTCGACGAGCCGCTGACGGCGCTCGATGCCGCATTGCGCGACCGGCTTCGCGGCGAGCTCAATCGCCTGTTGCGCGCGCTCGGCATCACCGCGATCTATGTGACGCATGATCAGTCCGAGGCAATGGAGCTCGGCGACCGCATCGTGGTCATGAACAAAGGCGCGATCGCGCAGATCGGCACACCGCGTGACATCTATTTCACGCCGCGCGATCGCTTCGTTGCCGAATTCATCGGCGCCGCCAACATCATCGAAGCCTCGGTCGAGGACGGCCATCTGGTGTTGCCGGGTGGCCGGCAGCCGATCACCAGCCAGGTCAATCTGGCGCTCGCCGTCGCCATGGTCCGGCCGGAGGCGATCCATCTGGCGGAGCCGGGCACCACACCGCTGACCGGCACCGTCGACAGCGTCAGCTTCAATGGCGATCGGCAGCGGTTGATCGTCAGCGGCGCCGCCGCCAGGCCGCTCGCCGTCGAGGTCTCCAACACCGTGCCAGCCAAGGCAGGTGAACAAGTGGGCCTGTCGATTGCGCCGGAAGCCGTCCGTTTGTTGCCCCTGAAAGATTGAAACGATGACAGCGAAGCCAATTTGCATTGCCCAGATTTCCGACCTGCATATCAAGCCGCCGGGCACGCTCGCCTATGGTAAGGTCGATACAGCGAAGGCTTTGGAGCGTTGCGTTACCGCGCTAAATGCCTTCGCGCCGGCGCCCGATTTCGTCGTGATCTCCGGCGATCTCGCCGACACGCCGAACGCGGAGGAATACGACTATCTCAAGCGGCTGCTGAAACCACTGGCGCTGCCGTTCGCCGGTATTCCCGGCAATCACGACTCGCGCGAAATGATGCGCACGGCCTTCCCCGATGCGGCTTACGCTCTCGCGTCGGGCGCACTCAACCAGAAAATCGAGGTCGGCGAGCTTGATCTCCTGCTGCTCGATTCCAGCGTGCCCGGCAAGCCGCATGGCGTGCTCGAGCCACCGACGCTGCAATGGCTGGAGCAAACGCTGTCATCGTCGGCGAGCCGGCCGGCGCTGGTGTTCCTGCATCATCCGCCGTTCGTTGCCGGCATCTGGCACATGGACCGCCAGAACCTGCGCAATGCGTCCGAGCTTGCCGACATCGTGAGGCGTCATCCGCGCGTGCGGCTGGTCGCAACCGGCCATCTCCACCGTGCGATCGTGACGATGTTTGCGGGCGTGCCCTGCACGATCTGTCCCGCGCCGAACCATGCGGTCGATCTCGACCTCGCGCATCTGCGCCAGCCGTCGTTCAAGATCGAGCAGCCCGCCTTCCATCTGCACATCTGGTTTCCGGAGGAGGGGACCCTCGTGACACATCAGGTGCCGATCGGCGATTTCGACGGACCGCATCCGTTCTTCTCTGCCTCCGGCCGGCTGTTGTGACTATTTCACCTTGTCGAGCTTGCGATAGGCCCTGGCGGCCTTCTTCAGGAGGCGCTTCTCCCGCTTCTTCTTCAGGAAACGAACCTGTGTTTGTACGCCTCCATGCTCCAGTTCTTCCGCCAGCGCCTCGCCTCGGGCGCCGTCATTGAGCTGGCCAAGCGAGCGCTGCGCCTTGCGCAACTGCTTCAGCGCCGCCTTCTGCTTTGCGAATTTCCTGTCGCCGAACAGATCCTCGAAGGAATCGATGGAATAGGTCAGCTTCTTGTTGAGAAGGCGCAGGCGATGCCGCCTCTTCGTTCCCATCTTGCGCAGCTTGCGGCTGCGCTCGAGCAGCGATTCCTCCCATTCCAGGAGCTTGTCCGTGGTGTAATCGCCGATCGGCTTGGCGCGTTCCGTTTCCGACGGCTTGTCCCGTTTGGTCGACCATGGCCCGTTTTCGATCCAGCCCGATGTTTGATCGATCAGCCACTGATATCTGACCGATTGCAGCATGCGTGAGAGCGTGCGATGGCCCTCGCTGCGCTTCTCGCTCCAGGCGCCGACGGCGGGCAGGATTTGCGGCCGCTTCTTCTTCAACTCCTTCATCCGATCGACCGCGACATCGAGATCGCGCACCGCCCCGAGCTCCCCGTTCAGCCATTTCAGTTCGTCCCTGACCTCGTCACGCATCGCATCATCGACCATCGGCGAGAAGAACAGGATGGCAGTGCGCAGATGTGTCAGCGCGATCCGCATTTGGTGCAGCGCGGTCGGATCACCGTTGGCGGTGGCCTCCCGGTTGGCAACGAGGGCGTCGAGGTGCCGTCGTGCCACGATGCGGAAGGCGGTGTCGCAGGCCATGGCGCCGTTGAGCCGGGGTTTGGGCGCGGGGCGCCGCCGCACCGGTTGGGCACGGGACGCGGTCTTGCCGGTTGATTTCGAGGAGGGCGGCATGGCTTTTCGCGGTGGTGGCCGTGGGGCCTTGAGGTCCAATTATCATAGGTCGGGCGGGGCGCGGCAACCTCCGGGCGGGTGTCAGGGGTGTCTGTTCTGCCGCCTTTGGGTGCATTGCCAAGGCTTGTGTTGCAGAGCATCTTGCGCCGGCAGCCGGCAAGCCGCTCCCGACGCCGGCCGATGAGGGGGAGATATGCGTCTCGTTGCTTGGTTGGCCGCGGCCCTGATGGCCGGCAATTGCTGTGCATTGGCACAAGGCAATTACCCGGACCGTCCGATCAAGATGATCGTGCCGCTTGCGGCCGCCAGCGCCGTCGATGTCGCCGCGCGCATCGTGACGCAGAAGATGGCCGACAATATGGGCCAGCAGATCGTGATCCTGAATCAGCCGGGCGCGTCCGGGCTGATCGGCGCCGAGCAAGTCGCTCATGCCGACCCGGACGGCTACACGATCGGCGGGTTCAACGACAGCATCATGACGATGGTGCCGAACCTGCAGGCGAAGATGCGTTGGGACATCTTGAAGGATTTCGAGCCGGTGTCGCTGGTTGCAACCGTCGAGTGGGGCCTGGTCACCGGCAATCAGACCTCTTACAAGTCGGCGGCCGACCTGATCGCCGCCGCCAAGGCTACGCCCGGCAAGATCGATTACAGTTCGGGTGGGCCCGGCAGCCCGCAGCATCTCGCCATGGCGATGTTCGCTTCTGCCGCCGGCATCTCGCTCACGCACGTGCCCTACAAGGGCGCGACCCAGGCAGCGACCGATATCGCGGCCGGACAGATACCGGTCGGCTTCCAGGGTCTCGGGACTGTGGCAGCGCTGGTCCGCGGCGGGCAGCTGCGGCTGATCGGGGTGGCCACGCCAAAACGCCTGTCGCAATTTCCCGATATCCCGACCGTGTCGGAATCGGGCATGCCCGGCTTCACCTTCAACTCCTGGTTTGCGATTCTCGCGCCGCGCGGCACCCCGAAGGAGATCGTTGCAAAGTTGAACGCTGAGGTTGTCAAGGCGCTGGCCGATCCGGATGTCCGCAACAAGCTGGAAGAGTTGGGTTTTGCGATACGGGGCTCGTCGGCCGAGGAGCTCGGCTCCATGACCCGCGATCAACTCGCCAAGTACGCGCGTGTCATCAAGGAAATGGGCATCGGTAACGAATGAGCAATGCTGAAACGCTTCCCGTTCTGCGGAAATTCGGGCACCAGCCGGTTTGTTGTTGAAAATACCTGAAGCGTTGACTACGGAATGACGGGGAAGGGCAGCAGTCGCCTCGGGAGTCCCACGACGTGCCTCAGGAACAGACAGCAGACCCCCGCCGCGTCATCAGCGGCAAATTGTCGGTGCTGCGAAAGCACCCGTATTTCGTCGATCTTGCGCCCGAAGCCTTCGAGCAGCTCTGCCGCTATGCCAAGCACACGACGCTGAAGCGCGGCACTCCGATCTTCGCCAAGGGCGATCCGCCGACCAGCCTGTTTGCGGTGATCAGCGGCACCGTGAAGATCAGCATTTCTTCGGCCGACGGCCGCAACGCCATCCTCAACCTGATCGGTCCCGGCGAGATTTTCGGCGAGATGGCGCTGCTCTCCGGCCACGACCGAAGCGCGGACGCCACGGCGAACACCAATTGCGAGATGTTCACCATCGATCGGCGCGAATTCCTTCCCTTCGTGCGCAGCCAGCCTTCGTTGGCGATGAGATTCATCGAGCTGCTTTGCGAACGATTGCGCTCGACCAGCGACCAGCTGGAACAGGTCATCCTGCGCGACCTGCCCGGACGCCTTGCCAGCGCCTTGCTGCGCCTGAGCGAGAAGCACAAATCCGAGCCGCAGGAGCGCACCATCGCCATCACCCAGCAGGAGCTCAGCGAGATGGTCGGCATGACCCGCGAGAGCATCAACAAGCAGCTCCGCGCCTGGGCGACGCGCGGCTGGGTGCGCCTCGAGCATGGCGCCATCGTCGTGCTGCATGCCGCCGAACTCAAGGAACTTGCCGAGGCCGGCGCGGACGAGAACGACTGACGCAAGGCTCGCGAAAGGCGCTCGACGCGCCTGTGTCACATTATCGAGAGCTTGTTCGAGATGTGATGCAGTTCGCATTGCTGTGCGAGCAAGCGGGATATCACCGCGGTGCGATCCCTGAAATCAGGAGGCACCGATGCAGCAATACCCGAACAAGGACGACTCGCGCGATACGGACAACCGGACCCGGATCATACTCGCCGCTCACGGCGTCATTTTGCTCGTGATCGTCGCGCTCGTGGCGAACTATCCGGTCGTGTCCGAATGGGTATCGGCCGCGGCGCAAGCCGAGTTCGTCAACAGCGACATGACGTCGGCCAGTCCGACGCAACTCGCGCAGCCAGCCGAACAGATGCGCATCGTCAGGAGCAATTGAGATCGGGCGAAGGCGTCGCGATCAGCCGTCGATGATCGCGACCGCCCGGGTCCAGCCAGCCGACGCCCGCTCGATCTTCACCGGAAAGCACGACACCATGAAGCCGGTCGAGGGCAAGAGCTCAAGATTGTGCAGCTTTTCGATGTGGCAATAGCCGATGTGGCGGCCGGCCTTGTGGCCCTCCCAGATCAGGCTGGCATCCCTGGTCTCGGCATATTTCTTCGCCGTGTAGACGAAGGGCGCATCCCAGCTCCAGCCGTCGATGCCGGTCAGCCTTACGCCGCGCTCGAGCAGATACATGGTGGCTTCATAGCCCATGCCGCAGCCGGACGTGACATAGTCCGGCCGGCCGTATTTGGCGCCGGCCGAGGTGTTGACCACGACGATCTCCAGCGGCGACAGCGTATGTCCGATGCGCTTGAGTTCGGTCTCGACATCCTTGGCGGTGGCGACATAGCCGTCCGCGAGATGGCGGAAGTCGAGCTTGACGCCGGGCTGCAGGCACCATTCCAGCGGCACCTCGTCGATCGTCCATGACCGCTCGCCGCGATTCATGGTCGGATGGAAATGCCAGGGCGCATCGAGATGCGTGCCGTTGTGAGTGGAGAGCGAGACCTGCTCCACCGCCCAGCCCTGGCCGTCCGGCAGGTCCTCCGCCTTCAAGCCTTCGAAGAACTGCAGCATGCGCGGCAGTCCCTGCTGATGGTCGATGTACTGGATGGTCGGATGATTGCCGGGCGGATCGGCCGGCACGTCGTTCTGCAATGGCACGGAAATGTCGATCAGCTTTCGCGCCATTGCGCTTTGCTCCGTTTCTTGTTGCTTCAGGCCTGGACGCCGAACAGCTTGGCCGCGGTACGACCGAGGATATCGGCCTTTTGGTCGTCTGAGAGCGACTCCGTCGCGAAGATTGGATCGACCGGATGCATTTCCCATTCATACGGATAGTCGCTGCCGAGCACGATCTGGCTGGCGCCGACCTGCGCCACCAGATGGCGGATCGCTTCCGGCTCGAAGATCAGCGAGTCGAAATAGATCTGCTTGAGATATTCGGTCGGCTTCTTTTTCAACTTGATATTGGGATCGCAGCCCTTCGGTCCGACCAGGCAGGCATGGTCGGAGCGGTCGGCGTAGGAGCCGAGGTACCCGCCGCCATGCGCGGCGACCACCTTCAGTCCCGGGAAGCGGTCGAAGGTGCCTTCGAAGATCATGTGTGACAGCGCGATCGTGGTCCCCAGCGGATTGCCGATGGCGTTGGACAGCCATCCGTTGCCGGCAAGCCGCTTGTTGAGCTCGGGCTGCGCCTGCGGATGAATGAAGAGGGGCACGCCGAGCTCCTCGGCCTTGGCCCAGACCGGATGGAGTTTCGGATCGGAGAACTCCATGTCACCGACGCGGTCGCCGATCGCCACACCTTTCAGGCCCAGCTTCTTCACCGCGGTTTCCAGCTCTTGCACCGCGAGGTCGGGGGCCTGCAATGTCAGCGATGCGTTGCCAACGAAGCGATCCGGTTTCGAGGCGCAAAGCTCGGCCAACTTCTCGTTCTGGATCTTGACGATCTTCGCGGCAAGGTCCCGATCCCTGCCGTACCAGAACGGGTTAATCGACAGCACCTCCATATCGATCGCCTGCGAGTCCATCGTAGCGAGGCGCTTCTCGACTTCGATGAAACCGTTCTCGGCGCCGTTGACGGGCGGCACCTGCACCTTCGGCCCTTCGTCACCAAGCAGCGCGCCGGCCTCACGGAAGTGACAATGGGCATGCACGTCGATGGTCTTGATCCGCTTGCCGTTGACACTGACGGGCAGGGTCTTGCGCGTTGGCTGCCCTTGCGCGCGCGCGGCTTGCTGAAGGCCGCAGCTGCAGAACACGATGCCTGCTGCGGCGCCGACACCGGTTTTCAGGAAATCGCGGCGAGTGGTCATGACGCTGTCCTCCCAAGGCTTTTGTTTTGTGGGCGGAGCCTATGTCATGCCGCGGGCGGGCAGCAAGATGCCGGCGCTGCTTACCGAGGGAAATTTGGATCACGCGGCCTTGATGCTGCCATTCATTGCAGGCCGAACACGGCGACTGCGCGGATCGGCGAGGCCGTGCCCTCGCGCCATTTCATCGGCAGGCCGATGAAGGTGAATTGGCCCTGGCCGAGCAAAGCTTCCAGATTGCACAGGCTCTCGATGTGGGTGATGTCGAGATCGAGGCAGACCTTGTGCACCAGGAGGTTCACGTCGCTGTCGGGACCGGGCCGCATCGAGTCGATGCCGAAATGCACGATGCCCTGCCTGGCGAGCCATTCGGTGGCGGCGACGTTCACGCCGGAATTGTCGGTCGAGTAGGCCCGGGACGGAAACGTGCGCGCATGATGGCCGGTGCAGAGCAACACCGTGCCGCCCTTGGGCACGTCGACGCCGGCCTTCTTCACGGCCGCTTCGAGATCGGCCGGCGTGATTTCCGTTCGCGGCGCGATGTGGCGCAGATCGAGGCAGATGCCCGGGCACGATGCATTTTTCGAGCGGATATCGGTCGATCGGAATCCCCGTCGGGCCGAAATGCCGGGGCGCATCGATATGCGTGCCGCCATGGTCGGGCATCGAGATGAACATCGACGACAGCCCCCAGACATTGCCGGAGTCCTTCAGCGCGTCGGCATGGTCCTTCCACATGCCGTGCATGATCGGCGGATGTCCGGGATAGCTCGGGGTGCGGTGATAGAGTTCGCGGCTGAGATCGACGATTTTCATGAAAGGGCCTTTCGAGGGACGTGCGCGCGCACTCTAGCGCAGCACGTGCCGCGGCAGCCACAGCGATATTTCGGGGATATAGGTGACGAACATCAGCACCACGAACATCACGGCATAGAACGGCCAGATCTTGCGCATCACCTGTTCGATGGTGACCTTGCCGACCGCGCAGCCGACGAACAGGATGGCGCCGACCGGCGGATGGCACAGGCCGATGCCGAGATTGAGCAGCATGATCATGCCGAAGTGCACGGGATTGACGCCGAAATTCTGCATGACCGGCAGCAGGATCGGGGTTGCGATCAGGATCGACGGCGCCATGTCGACGAGCGTACCGAGCAACAGCAGCAGAATATTGATCAGGAACAGGATGACGTATTTGTTCGACGAGATCGACAGGAAGAACGCCGTCATCTTCGCCGGCATCTGCGTCAGCGCCATGATGTAGCCGACGCTGGAGGCGCAGGCGATCAGGGTCATCACCATGGCGACCGTGCGCAAGGTCCGGTGCAGCAACACCGGGAGGTCGCGCCAGCGATAGTCGCGGTAGATGAACATGGTGACGAAGAACGCCCAGAGGCAGGCGACCGCGCCGGCTTCGATCGCGGTGAAGATGCCGCCCAGAATGCCGCCGAGGATGATGACCAGCGTGATCAGGCCCCAGGCCGCATCGATGCTGATCTTGACGGCGTCCTTTGCGGCGACCGTCTGCCCCCGCGGATGCCCCTCACGATAGGCGATGACGAGGCAGAGCATGATGAGCGAGAAGCCGAGCAACAGCCCCGGAAACACGCCGGCCATGAACAGGGCGCTGATCGAGATGGTGCCGCCGGTCGCCAGCGAATACAGCACGGCATTGTGACTCGGCGGCACCAAGAGCGCCTGCACCGAGGAGGTGATGGTAAGGTTGGTCGCGAACACCCGGGGGTAACCGGCCTTCTCCATCTGCGGGATCATCACCGAACCGATCGCCGAGGTGTCGGCCACGGCCGAGCCGGAGATGCCGCTGAGAAACGTCGTCGCCAGCACGTTGACGATGGAGAGCCCTCCGCGCAGGCGGGTGAAGCCGACCAGCACGTCCGCGAAGGCCACCAGCCGCCGCGCCATGCCGCCTTCCGCCATGATCGCGCCGGCCAGTACGAAGAACGGAATCGTCAGCATCGCGACCTTGCTGACGCCGTCCGAGATCTTCAGCATCAACGCTTCCAGTGGAATCCCGATCGACAGCGCGCCTGCGATCGCCGCCATCGCCAGCGAATAGGCGATGGGCATGCCGATCAGGAAGCAGATCACCATGGTCCCGAGCAGGATGAAGATGTCCATGCTGTCCGCCGTTCAATCGAAGGAGACGTCTTCGCGGTGCGCGCCAAGCGGGTCGACTGGCGCACCGAGGAACATGCGTTCGATGATGAAGAGGAGGAGGCAGACGCCGCCGACCGGGATCGGCAGGTAGGTGATGCCGACCGACAGGAACGGGAAGTCGGCGATGGTGTTGTGCCAGGTTACCTCGACCAGCTTCTCGCCGTAGACGATCATGAACAGCGCGATCAGCGCCATCAGCAGCTGCACGAGAATATCGAGCATCCGCTGCCCGCCCCGTGGCAGGCGTTCGGCGAAATAGGAGATGTTCATGTGCAGATTGAGCCGGTAGCCGGCCGCCGCGCCGATGAAAGTGAGCACGATGGTGAGCAGGATCGCGAGCGGCTCCGGCCATGATGCGGCGCTGTTGAGCACATAGCGCGTGAACACCGCCCAGGGGATGACGGCGGAGATCAGCACCAGCGCGACACAACCGACGATCACGCAGGCGAGATAGAGACAATCCATGCTGCGGCGAAACAGTGCGGCCATCTCAGGACTCCGAGTGAGCGATCCTACGCGATGCCCTGGATACGCTTGATCATCTCCTGATATTTCGGGCCGTATTTGTCCCACACCGGTTTCACCGCATTCTGGAACGGGGCCTTGTCGGCAATCGCCGTGATCTCGCAGCCGGCGGCCTTGGCTTTCTCCATCGCCTGCTGCTCGTATCTGTTCCAGAGCTCGCGCTCCTCCATTTGCGCCTCGCGCGCGAGCTTCCTGATCAGAGCCTGGTCGTCGGCCGGCAGCGCCGACCATGCTTTCTTCGAGAACAGCAGCACCTCGGGAATGATGAGGTGTTCGGTCAGCGAGTAATATTTCGCCGCCGTGTAATGGTTGCTGAAGACATAGCTCGGCGGGTTGTTCTCGGCGCCGTCGATCACGCCGGTCTGCAGCGCGCTGAACACCTGGTCGTAGCCCATGGCGACGCCGTTGCCGCCGAGCGCGTTCATCATGTCGATGAAGATCGGGTTGCCGATCACGCGGATCTTCATGCCCTTGAGGTCGTCGATCGACTTCACGGGCTTCTTGGTGTTGTAGATGCTGCGTGCGCCGGCGTTCATCCAGCACAGCGCGACCAGATTGGCGTTGGCGTTCGCCGTGATCTTGTCGAGCAGGTCCTGGCCGATCTCGCCGTCCATCATCTTCTCGGCATGCGCCATGTTCTTGAACAGGAACGGCATGTTGACGACGTTGATGTCGTCGACGATCGGCCCGAGCGCGCCGGCCGAGACGCGCAGGAGCTGGATCGCGCCGATCTGGGTCTGCTCGATGGTTTCCTTCTCGCCACCGAGCTGGGCGGAGGGAAACATCTGCACCGACAGTCGTCCGCTGGTCGCGGTTTCCAGCTTTTTACCGAGGCTCTCGGTCGCCGCCACCGTCGGATAGCCGGCGGGCTGCACGTCGGATGCCTTGAACACGGCCTTGGTCTGCGCGAACGACGGACATGATGGGAGGGCCGCTGCTGCACCCGCAGTTGCGCTGAGCGTGATGAAGTCACGGCGGTTCATGCGATCCCTCCCAGTTGCTGCCCGGCTCTATCCAACGAAACCCGCGCGACTGCGCAATTCGTTGGAATCGGCCTTTGTGAGCAACTCTATCAGGATTTCGGCCTGATGTGGGGAGGCCGCTTGGGTTGTCACGGCGGCGGTGTACATGGTGGCGAGCTCGCAGCCCTTCGGCAGTGGGCTGCAGAGCTGGACGCCTTCGGTGCTGATGATTTCGGTCGATTGCGTGCAGCCGATCGGGCGCTTCGCACTCGACGACGCAAGCTCGCGCATCGCGGTCGCGCCGTTCGGGTAGATTTTCAGGCGGCTCGCGACCTCATCGGCGATGCCAAGCTGCGCCAGCACCTTTGCGACATGGATGCCGGCGGTCGAGGCCCTGGTGTCGGGCACGTAGATCTCGTCCGATGCCAGCAATGCTTTGCGCAGATCGTCGGCATTGCTCGCCGTGACTTTGGAGTCTCGCGCGCGTACTGCGATCGCGGTCTCGACCAGGCCAACATCCTTGATGGAGGAGGGCACCACGAACTTCTCGTCGGCGAGCTTTGCGACCAGCGCCGCCGTCAGGATGATGATGTCGGCGGCCACGCCGTTGCGCAGCTTGTCGGCCATCGCGCCGACCGCGCCGAATTCGCCCGCGATGTAAAAGCCGGTGCGTGCCTTGAGCGCGGGCGCCAGGCTTGTGACCAGCCCCTGCGCCGCGCCGCCGCTCAGAATATTCAACGCCGTCATGAAGAAGCCATCGCCGCGATCAAGCTGTCGCGCGTGATCGGCAGGTTACGCACGCGCACGCCGCAGGCAATCGAATACGGCATTGGCAATCGCCGCCGTGACCGGGCCGTGCGCGGCTTCGCCGGCGCCGACCGGATCGATCTCGGAGCGCTGGATCACGTGAACCTCGACTTGCGGCGTCTCGGAGAATGTCAGGATCGGATATTCGGTCCAGCTGTTGCTGGTGATGCGTTTGCGGTCGAAGCGCACGCGTTCTTTCAATACCCAACTCGTCGCCTGGATCGCGCCACCCTCGATCTGGTTGATGACACCATCGGGATTGATGGCTTCGCCGACGTCGGTCGCGAGCCACAATTTCCTGACGCGGATATCCGCGTCGCCCTCGATCTCGGCGACAGCCGCGCAATAGGCGCCGGTGTTCTTGTAACGGGAATAGCCGATGCCATAGCCAATGCCCGGTTTTGCCGCGGGCTTCCACTTCGCAAGCTTCGCCGCGGCGCGGATCACGTCTTTGGCGCGCTCGTCCTTCAAATGCCGCAGACGGAACGCGACCGGGTCTTCGCCGCGTTCGACCGCGATCTCGTCAAGAAAGGATTCGATCGCAAACGCGTTGCCCTGTCCGCCCAGTGTCCGCAGCGCGGAGGTGCGCACCGGCATCGTGAGGAGCCGATGGCTTTCGACCTTCCACGAGGGGAAATCGTAGAGCGGGACCGAATTGCGATCGGCGCCGCCGCCATTGGCCTGCGGCGGATTGCCCGAGATCGGACGCGGGAAGGGATCGGCGAGCTCGTAGCCGGCGAGCAGCGTCGGCATGGTGCCGCGGCCCGGCCTTGCGGCGTGGCCGTTGCTCCAGATCGAATGCCGCCACGCGACGATCTCGTTTTGCGCGTCGAGATCGGCCTCGATCTCGATCGCCATCGCCGCGCCGAACGGTCCATGCGTCATCTCATCCGCGCGCGTCCATTGCACACGCACCGGCTTGCCCCCGGCCGCCTTCGCCAGCAGCACCGCGTCCAGCGCGACGTCGTCGGCCGCGTTGTGGCCATAGCAGCCGGCGCCTTCGAGATGCTCGACCGTGATGTTCTCGACCGGAATTTTCAGGACCAGCGCCATGTCGGCGCGCAAGAGGTAGACGCCCTGGCTGTGGGTCCAGACATGGACACGATCGCCCGTCCATTGCGCGATCGCGCAGGAGGGAGCCATCGCCGCATGCGCGATATAGGGACGGGTATATTGGCGCTTGACCGTGCGCGCCGCCTTGCCGGGATTGGCTGATGTCCTGGTGTCGATGACCGTCGATTCCACCGGCTGCGCCTTGAGGAAGTCAGCCAGGTTGTTCTCGTCGGGCAGCGCTTCGCCCGCCGACCAGCTCGCGCCCTTGCGCAGTGCGGCGACTGCCGCGTCCGCGCTTGCTTCGCTCTCGCAGACCACACCGGCGAAATTGCCGTCACGGACGACCGCGACGACAGCCGGGCGCGGCGCGCGCCGCGTCGTCTCTTCAAGTCCAGCAGCTTCGCCTGCGAATTTTCCGGCCGCATCACCCGGCCATGCAGCATGTCCGGCAAAGCCAGGTCGTGGATGAAGCGGCGATGGCCGAATACCTTGTCGGGAATGTCGAGCCGCTGCACGGCCTGGCCCGCCAGCGCGCGTTTTGCGATCGGCTTGGCTTTGGCGCCCGGCGTTGCATCGCGATCGAGCGAGACTTCGCCGGCCAATTCCCAATAGCTGGTGCTGACATTGCCGGGACCGGAGATCGTGCCGTCCTCGATATCGAGCGCGCCGGCGTCGACACCGAGCTTGTCGGACGCTGCGGACAGGAAAATCTGCCGGATCTCGGCGCAGGCGGCGCGGATCGCGCGGCCGGACTGCTGGATCGACAGGCTGCCCGAGGTGACGCCCTCGTTCGGACTTCCCGCCGTGGTCGCGCGCACCATCTTCACCCGCGTGAGATCGATGTCGAGTTCGTCAGCCGCGATCTGCGCCAGCGCGGTGACGATGCCTTGGCCGATTTCGACCTTGCCGGGCGAGAGCGTCACCTGTCCGTCGCTGCCGAATTTCACCCAGGACGACAGCTTTGGATTTGCGGCCAGACTGACCGGCAATGTCGGTGCGATGCTGCTCATGGCGCGGCCATCTCGTTTGCGGCGCGCAGCACGGCGCGCACCATCCGGTTCTGCGAGCCGCAGCGGCAGAGATTACGATCGAGCGCGGTGCGCACCTGAGCTTCGGTCGGCTTCGGGTTCCGCTTCAACAGCGCCGCCGCGCTCATCAGAATGCCGGCGACGCAATAGCCGCATTGCATCGCTTGTTCTGCAATGAAGGCACGTTGCAGCGGATGCGGCTTCTCGGCGTTGCCCAATCCCTCCAGCGTCGTGACGTCCTTGTCCGCCACCGACCACAACGGCGCATCGCAGGAGGTGATTGCGCGATCGCCGACGATGACATGGCACGCGCCGCATTCGCCGGCGCCGCAGCCGAAATGCGGACCCATAACGCCAAGCTTGCTGCGCAGGATGTCGAGCAGCGGCCGATCCGGGTCGGCGTCGACCTCGGTCGGGGCGCCGTTGAGACGAAAGCGAATGACGGGCATGGCGGGCGACGGCGGCCTTCAGGTTTTATTGAATTTCTTGACCACTTCCGCCCATTTCGCAATATCGCCGCGGAGATATTTGTCGAATTCGTCTGGTGTCATCGACATCGGCAGCGCGCCCTGTTCCTTCCAGAGCTTGACGATATCCGGCCGCTTGACGAAGGCGTTGGTGGCAGCCGCCAGCTTGTCGAGGATCGGCTTCGGCGTTCCCGCCGGCGCCATCAGCCCGAGCCAGATCGTGGCCTCGTAACCGGGGACCCCGGCCTCGCTCGCGGTCGGCACATCGGGCAGCACATCGGAACGTTTGGCCCCGGTGGTGGCGAGCGCGCGCACCTGCTTCTCGTTGATGTTGGGCGCCATCGCCGGAACGGCGTCGATCATCATCTGCACCTGACCGCCGATCACGCCACTTCGCGCCTCACCGCTGTTGCGATAGGGCACGTGCAAGAACGTCGATGCCGGCCATGCTTTTGAACAGCTCGCCGGCCATATGATAGGGCGTGCCCTGACCGGACGAGGCGTAGTTCAGCTTGCCCGGCTGCGATTTCGCCAAGGCGATGAATTCGGCGAGCGTCTTCGCCTGAACCGACGGATGCACCACGATCACCAGGTCGGAATAGTTGATCGGCGCGATCGGCGCGAGGTCCTTCATCAAATCGTATTTGCGCTGCGCCGCCGGCACCAGCGACTCGTTGGCCGTCTGCGTGTTCGACATCATCAGCAGCGTGTAACCGTCCGGCGGCGACTTCGCGACCTCCTGGGTGCCGATCACGCCGCCGGCGCCGGTGCGGTTCTCGATCACGAAGGGCTGGCCCAGGGTTTCCTGAAAGACATTGCCGATCAGCCGCGCCGCGACGTCGGCGGGACCGCCCGCGCCGAAGGGAACGATGATCTTGACCGGCCGCGCCGGATAGTCCTCGGCCTGGGCGCACAGCGGCGCCGTCAGCAGGGCGGCGACCAGTACAGCTGCGAACCTTGCGGCATTCATCTTCGTCTCTCCCGGAAGCCTGGTTTGTTGCAGTCTAACCTAGTTGCCATGCAGTCCTGCTGTCGACGATAGACTAGGTTTACGGCCCCGGAATAAAAGATAATTTGCGGGGTCCCATCGCCAGCAACGGAAACGCCCAATGAAAAATCGCAAATTCTCGCGTCGTGACCTGCTCAAGGGCGCCAGCGTTGTGGTGGCAGGCTCGACATTTTCGACGCGCGTATTGGCGAGTGCGCCCCCGCCGGAGCCGGTGACGCAGGCCCTGGTCGACGCAGCCAAGAAGGAAGGCCAGGTCAGCTATTACACCTCGACCGACCTGCCGGTCGCCGAGAAGGTGGCAAAGGCCTTCGAGGCGAAATATCCTGGTATCAGCGTCCACACCGAGCGCACCGGCGCCGAGCGCGTGTTCCAGCGCATCGGCCAGGAATATTCCTCCAGCATCCATGCGGTCGACGTCGTCAATTCCTCGGACGCCGCGCACTTCATCGTCTGGAAGCGCGACGGCATCCTGTTGCCTTACGTGCCCGAGGATGTCGCGAAATATCCCGCCGAGCATCGCGATGTCGACGGCCAGTTCGCGAGCTTCCGCGTCTGGCTGTCGATCATCGCCTACAACACCAATCTCGTGAAGCCTGAGGAAGCGCCGAAGAGCTTTGCCGACCTGCTCGATCCCAAATGGAAGGGCAAGATCGTCAAGGCGCATCCGGGCTACTGTGGCACCATCATGACCGCGACCTATCAGATGCAGCGCGATCTCGGCTGGACCTTCTTCGAGCAACTGGCCAAGCAGAACATCATGCAGGTGCAATCCTCCGCCGACCCGCCGAAGAAGCTCGATCTTGGCGAGCGCGCCGTGATGGCCGACGGCAACGAGTACAACATCTTCCAGCTCAGGGAGGCCGGCCGCCCCGTCGAGCCGGTCTATGCCAGCGAAGGCTCGCCGCTGATCATCGGCCCGAACGGCGTGTTCAAGGACGCGCCGCATCCGAACGCCGCAAAGCTGTTCCAGTCGTTCTGCCTGAGCCGGGAGGCGCAGCAGCTCATCATCGACGTCGGCGGGCTGCGTTCGGTGCACCCGGACACCAAGGACAAGGCCGGCCGCAAGCCGCTGAAGGACATCAAGACCATGAAGGACGACGCGGCGGCGGTCGAGCAGCAGGGCGATGCGATCAAGTCGCGCTACACCAAAATCTTCCACGTCTGATCGCCGCTCATGAGTTCCGGTCTGCCGAAGGTGTCCGTCGCGCAAACGTTGGCGGACAAGATTACTGCGCTGAAGCCGGGCCGCCTGCCCGAGACGACCGCGCGCAAATGCGAGGACTTGCTGATCGACGTGGTCGGCCTCTGCGTCACCGCGCGCAACGAGGATTATGTTGGCAGCGCACTCGGCGGCTGCGACGATGATGGCGCCTGCACCGCGATCGGCCATCCGCGCACGCTGACGGCGGCAGGTGCTGCCTTCGTCAACGGCACCGCCGCCCATGGCGAGGATTTCGACGACACTTTCGAGGGCGGCCCGGTCCATGCCGGCGCGGTGGTCGTGCCGGCCGTGCTCGCGGCCTGCGAGCGGCATAACCCCGACGGCCAGATGGCGCTGATCGGGATTGCGGTCGGCACCGAAGTGCTGTGCCGGCTCAGTCTCGTGGTGCCGAAAGCCGTGCACAAGGCCGGCTTCCATCCGACCGCGATCTTCGGCGCGATGGGCGCGGCCGCTGGCGTCGGCGCCGCGCTCGGTCTCGACGCCAGGCAGATCGTCGATGCGCTCGGCATTGCCGGCAGCATGGCCGGCGGCATCATCGAATATCTCGCCGAGGGTGCCTGGACCAAGCGGATGCACGCGGGCTGGGCCGCGCAATCCGGCCTGCGCGCGGCGTTGCTTGCGCGCTCCGGGTTCGTCGGCCCGCGCACCGTGTTCGAAGGCGTGCACGGCCTGTTCCACGGCTTCGCGCATACGACGCAGGGCGATTACGCCGCGCTGACCGGCGATTTCGGCGCGCGCTGGGTCACCGACACGGTCGCCTTCAAGCCCTATCCCTGCGGGACCATGGCGCAGCCCTATATCGATTGCGCGCGGCGGCTCGGCGCGCGCGGCATCAAGCCGGAGGATGTCGGCGAAATTGTCTGCGAGGTCGCCGAAGGCACCGTGCACCGGCTGTGGGAGCCGCTTGGCCGACAAGCAGCGCCCGCCGAATGGCTACGCCGCGAAATTCGCGGTGCCTTATCTGCTCGCCACCGGCTTCGTTCACGGCGGCGTCGGCTTGTCCGCTTTCACCGACAGCGCGATCCGCGATGTCAGCGTGCTCGCGCTGGCGGCGAAAGTAAAGTTCGTCATCGATCCCCAAAATCCCTATCCCAACAATTACACCGGTCACATCCGCGCGACGCTCAAGGACGGAAGCGTGGTCGAGGAGCGGCAGCCTTATCTGCGCGGCGGCGCGCAGGAGCCGCTGACGCGGCAGGACGTCATCGACAAATTCCTGCTCAACGCCGAACATGGCGGCTGGACAAAGGCGCAGGCCGATGCTGCCCTGAAGCTGATGGCGGGTCTTTATCAAGGCCGCATCGATCTCTCCTCGCTGCGCGGATAGGCATTCATGACCAAGGAACTCGAGGGCAAGGCCGCCATCGTCACCGGCGCGGGACGCAATATCGGCCGCGCCATCGCGCTGGCTCTCGCAGATGGCGGCGCGTCGGTCCTTGTCAATGCGCGCAGCAACCGCGCCGAGGCTGATTCCGTCGCGCGCGAGATCGAAGCGGCCGGCGGCAAGGCGGCGGTGCATATCGGTGACGTCGCCGACGCCGAGGCGGTGCAGGCGATGGCCGAAGCCGCGCTCGCCGCCTTCGGCCGCATCGACATCCTCGTCAATAACGCCGCGCTACGCCGCGAGAAATCCTTCGTCGAGATGACCTATGCCGACTGGCGCGAGATCATGGATGTCACGCTCGACGGCGCCTTCCACACCACCAAGGCTTGCCTCGCCGCGCTGCAGAAAAGCGGGGCGGGGACCATCGTCAATATCGGCGGCCTCAGCGCCCATAGCGGCGCCAGGAACCGCGCCCATGTCGTCACCGCGAAAGCCGGCATCGTCGGCTTCACCCGCGCGCTCGCGCACGACCTCGGCCCCGACGGCATCACCGTCAATTGCGTGGTGCCGGGTTTCATCGGCACGCCGCGCCCGAAGGACGCGCCTCAACCCGCGCATCATCTCACGCACAGCACCATCTCCGGCGAGCGCGGCAAGCCGGAGGATGTCGCCGCCATGGTGCGGTTCCTCTGCGGTCCCGCCGCGCGCTACATCACGGGGCAGGCGATTCATGCCAATGGCGGGGCTTATCTGGGCGTTTAGGGCCACCGTTGCGGATTCGCATGGGAATTGCCGGATAAATGCACTCGGCGGTTCCATCTTTTGATGTTACCGTTTTGGCATGAACCAGCACGCCAGGATCGACGCGAAGATCGACATCCGTCACTCCACCTGTCCGCACGATTGTCCGTCGGCCTGCGCGCTCGATATCGAGGTGCTGGACGGCCGCAGCATCGGCCGGGTCCGCGGCTCGAAGAAGCAGACCTACACGGCCGGCGTGGTCTGCGCCAAGGTCGCGCGCTATGCCGAGCGCATCCATCACCCCGAGCGGCTGCTCTATCCCTTGCGCCGGACCGGGCCGAAGGGCTCCGGCCAGTATCGCGCGCATCTCCTGGGACGAGGCGCTGGACGAGATCGCCGCGCGCTTCGATCAATGCGAGCGCGAGTTCGGCGGCGAATCCGTCTGGCCTTATTACTACGCCGGCACCATGGGCATCGTGATGCGCGACGGCATCAATCGCCTCGCGAACACCAAGAAATACTCGCGCTTCTACTCCACCATCTGCGCCAACATCGCCCGCATCGGCTTTGCGATCGGCACCGGCAAGGTCGCCGGCGTCGATCCGCGCGAGATGGGCGTCTCCGATCTCGTGGTGATCTGGGGTACCAACCCCGTCAACACCCAGGTCAATGTGATGACCCATGCCACGCGCGCCAAAAAGGAGCGCGGCGCGCGCATCGCGGCGATCGATGTCTACAACAACGACACGATGAAGCAGGCCGACATCAAGATCATCCTGCGGCCGGGCACCGACGGCGCATTCGCCTGCGGCGTGATGCATGTGCTGTTCCGCGACGGTTATGCCGACCGCGCCTATATGGCTGAATACACCGACTGCCCCGGCGAGCTCGAGGCGCATCTTGCGACACGCACGCCGGAATGGGCCTCCGCGATCTCTGGCGTGCCGGTCGCCGAGATCGAGGCTTTCGCGCGCGCCGTCGGTGAAACGAAGCGCAGCTTCTTCCGGCTCGGCTATGGCTTCACCCGCAGCCGCAACGGCGCGGCGCAGATGCATGCCGCGCTCTGCATCCCCGCGGTGACCGGCGCCTGGCAATATGAAGGCGGCGGCGCCTTCTTCAACAATCTCGCGCTGTGGCATTTCAACGAATCCATCATCGAAGGCCATGACGCGCTCGACCACAGCACGCGCTGGCTCGACCAGTCCCAGATCGGCCGCATTCTCACCGGTGATCCCGTCGCGCTGAAGGGCCGTGGCCCGGTGAAGGCGATGCTGATCCAGAACACCAACCCGGTCACCGTTGCGCCGGAGCAGAACTTCGTGCGCCAGGGCTTTGCGCGCGAGGACCTGTTCATGGTGGTGCATGAGCAGTTCATGACCGAGACGGCGCAGATGGCCGACATCGTGCTGCCGGCGACCATGTTCATGGAGCACGACGACCTCTATTACGGCGGCGGCCATCAGCACATCTCGGTCGGTCCGAAGCTGATCGATCCGCCCGGCGAATGCCGCAGCAATCACGAGGTGCTGCAGGGTCTCGCCAAGCGGCTGAAGATCAGCCATCCCGGTTACGAAATGACGCCGCGCGAACTGATCGACGCCACCTTGAAGCTCTCTGGCCATGGCGACATCGCGGGGCTCGAGGCCGATCTCTGGCGCGACCTGCAGCCGGACTTCCGCACCTCGCATTATCTCGACGGCTTTGCCCATGCCGACAGGAAATTCCACTTCAAGGCCGATTGGGCGCATCCGCCGCTCGGCCTGAAGATGGGCGACATCGACGCGATGCCCGGTTTGCCTGACCACTGGCGCGTCATCGAGGAGGCGGACGAGGCGCATCCGTTCCGGCTCGCGACCAGCCCGTCCCGCTCTTTCCTCAACACCTCCTTCAACGAAACGCCGTCGTCGCAGGCGCGCGAGGGCAAGCCCTCGGTGATGATCCACCCGCTCGATGCCGCTTCGCTCGATATCGCCGATGGCGATGCGGTGACGCTCGGCAACACCAGGGGCGAGACCTCGCTGATCGCGAAGTACTTCGACGGCGTCCGCCGCGGCGTGCTGGTCGCGGAATCCGTGCATCCGAACCGCGATCATATTGGCGGCAAGGGCATCAACGTCCTGACCGGCGCCGAAGCGGTGGCGCCGATCGGCGGCGCCGCCTTCCACGACAACAAGGTCTGGATCAAGAAGGCTGTCGCGGCATAGATCGCACTTGCAGTCGGGGACTAATCCCGCAAGAGTTTCGCCCAAGGAAACGAACAAGGGCGAAGTCATGACCGACAACTCCGTCATCCTCGACAAGCGCGGGCAGGCGTTCTGGATCACCATCAATCGGCCGGACAAGCGCAACGCGCTCAATGGCGAGGTCATTGCGGGCCTCAGCAAAGGCTATCGCCAGGCGCATGAGGACAAGGACGTTCGCGTCATCGTGCTGACGGGTGCCGGCGACAAGGCGTTCTGCGCCGGCGCCGACCTGCAAAATTCCGGCGCGGCGTTCGCGCGCGACTTCTCCATGCCGAATTCCGATTACGCCGATCTGTTGCGGCAGGCGCAGAACGCGACCAAGCCCGCGATCGCCCGGGTCGGCGGCACCTGCATGGCCGGCGGCATGGGGCTGCTCTGCATGACCGACATGGCGGTCGCAGCCGATCACGCCATCTTCGGCCTGCCCGAGGTCAAGGTCGGCGTGTTCCCGATGCAGGTGCTGAGCCTGTTGCAATCCATCGCGCCGCCGCGCCAGGTCAGCGAGTGGGCGCTGACCGGCGAGCCCTTCGATGCGAAGGCAGCGCACGCCGCTGGCCTCGTCAACTATGTTGTGCCGGCAGCCGAGCTCGACGCCAAGGTCGACTGGCTGATCGGCCGGCTCGTCGACAAGTCGCCGACCGCGATCCGCCGCGGCAAGTACGCCATGCGCGCGATCGCCTCGATGTCATTCGACGAGAGCATCGCCTACACCGAAAGCCAGATCGCGATCCTCGCCATGACCGAGGACGCCAAGGAGGGGCTGAAGGCGTTCGGCGAAAAGCGCAAGCCGGTATGGACGGGGCGGTAGCCGGCTGTGTCCATACCGTCTCGTTCCAGCGCGCCTGATACGCTGCGATGAAAATCGACTGCCTCATGGGGACCTATGGGCGCTACAGCTTGGTCTGCGAGGCGCTGGCATGCTTTCTCCAGCAATCGGCGATCTCGCAAGCGACCTTGCTGATCTACAATCAGCATCCGAGCCCGCTATTTTTCGACCATCCGCGCGTTCGTGTCGTCAACGAGACCGGACCTCAGGTGTCATTGCGCTACATTCGCCAACGGATGCACGAACTGTCCGATCCCGCCGCCGATCTGATTCATTGGTGGGACGACGACGACCTCTACCTTCCGTGGCACTTGCAGGATTGCCTGGATCATGTCGGGGATCACGTCGCATGGAAACCTGCGGCCAGTTGGGTATCGCTGGCCAACACGCGATACGAGCGAAAGCGCAATCGATTTGAGGCATCCTGGATATTTCGATCGGATTATCTGAAAGCCGCTCCGATTGACGGCCATCCCGACTACACGGATCATCCCGTGATCCGACAGGCCGAGGAGGCCGGGTTGCTCGCTGAGACAGAGCTTGGAGACAAGACATCCTACATCTATCGCTGGGATATCGGCACCCAGCATCTCAGCGGATACGTAACGGGCGACGACAGGCAGCAGGTCGAGAACGTCAGTCGGTGGCGCAATCGGAGCCGCGACGTCAAGCTGCACGGCGAACTGGAGGCTGCCGATCTCTCGACAAGATGGAAGCAGTACCTCGCGGGTGTCCGCGACCAGGTTGCACCGGAAAACTGGCAGACGCTTCAATCCCGGCTGCAGCCGTTGCTATCCGCTTGAACGCGCAGTGTCGCGCGCTGAAACCTGGTCTGTCGCCGTGCGGGTATTGGTCCTGGAATCCGGAAATTCCTTTTCCATGTCCTCGACCATTCGCGCGCCGACCCCGTTTCCGAGAAATGCCTTGAAATGTTCGGCGATCGGCGCGGTGTCCCAGCCCAACTCTTGAAAGCCAATCCAGTAATTGCGGACACGGTCGTTCCAGGTGTTCGCATAGGGTATTCCCAATGGACGGTGAAAGCGGTGCATCCATCGCAGGAACGGCAAGCAAAGCGTACGGCCGCCTGCGCGTCGAAACTTCTCGTGGATATAACCCTCTTCGCCGCCGAAACCGCGGAACGCGGGATTGAAGCCCGGCCATGCCTCACGGCGGCAAGCGAACAAGCCGAGCCCCTGCATCGGAATCTCGAACGGCGGCAGCTCGGGGTCAGCTCCATCGGAGCTGGACTCCCAGGTGCCGTACATCCCCTCGCGCCAGTTCGGCTCGAAGTGCGTGGAGATGGTTTTCAGGTTGTCGTAGAGAAGCGGCCCCTGAAGGAGATCCGCGGTGCCCGGGTTGGCATCGAAGTAATCGATCAGCCGCTTCAGGGCCCCCGGCACGACGAAGACGTGGCAATCGAGGCACACGACGATTTCGCCCGTGGCTTCGCGAAAAACCGCGTCCCTGATCGCCGTACCCGAAACCCCGCCCATTGGTACGTAGCGGTAGTTCGGGATCCAGGTCTCGAGGTCCTTGAGCGCTCGTGCCGCGCGGCCATCCGGGTGATTGTCGACGACCAGGAGTTCGGCGTCGTCGAGAATTTCCGGATGGTACATCCGGATCGCCTGAAGCGTAAAATATGTGCCATCGAAGTCATCATAGGTCGCCATGCCGATGGTGACTTTTTTGGGCGGCTTGCGCGGCGTCGGCTCGGGAACCGGCGTGAGTGCGCTGGCGATGCCGTCAAACCTCGTTGAACCGGGTACCGCCATCGAAGTCGAGGCGCCGAATGCCGAAGCGATCCTCTTGAAGGCCGACGTGCTGACATTGCCTTCAAGGACCATTTTGATGAGATTGTCGGCAACGCCCTCGAGCTGATCGTAGTTGCCGTAGGTCAGCACCACGGCCGGTATGTTACGCGCAAGGGCGCTGAGGATCGCCATGCCGTGATCGGGCAGGTTGCGCGCGTTCAAATTGGACTGCATCAATCGCAGGCCGACCAGGGCCGGGCTGATTGGCGCCAACGCGAGTTCGCCTCCCGTGACGAACTGCGGAAAGATCAAGAGGCCCGCCTGCCGCTTTGAAGACCCGGCCGAGCCAGGCCGCTGGAGCGCAATGAAGGTATTCGCGCCGGTGGCGATGGCCTGTCCTCGCCCGTCCAGGGTCAGGAGTTCGATGAATTGTTCTGCGCCGGGCTTTGCAAGGAGCGGTCTCGGAAAGCTCAGCGTCGTCCGGCCCGTTCCCGGCAGCACCACGAGCTCATCGGAAAGGAAGTCGAATCCGTTGGCGACAAGCCAGCCCGCAAGCGAGGTCTTGCCCGATCCCGTCGGGCCGGCGACCAGGACGGATTTGTCGTTCCATCCGACGGACGCGGCATGCAGGGCAACGGCGCTGTCGAGATCGTAGATCAGCGAGCGCACGACGTCCTCCAGCAGGACATCGCTGAGTTCGGCGAGCGAAAGCTCCCTATCAGCAGAACATTCCGTGTCGCCGGAGACTGTGAAGCGATCGGACGCGATTTGCTGAACGCAAATCAGATGGCTTGCCGGCTGCGCGACAGGCTTGGTCTGAGCACCGAACAAAAGTTCAATGTGGGCCTGAAGGTTGTCCGGGTACCGCAGCTCCGTGACCTGATCATGAAGCGAAAAGAAGCAGTTTGCCATGTTCAGCGTTCGCTTCGATCCGTGCGGCGACCCGCAGCGGTCAGGCGGGAAGGGCGACGGTCCTTGTCGGTGCGACGACGGTCGTCGTCGGCACTCCGTTCCCCAGTCGCTCCGAATCAGCTCGGAGGAAGGTTGGTCGTGCTGGTCGACGTGAAAGTGGTAGCTGTCGTCACAGTGGTGGCAGTTGTAACCGTTGTAACTGTCGTCGCCGGCGAGGCGGCGGCATGGGCCGGCACAATGACCGAATGCACGACCGGACGGGTCCACGACTTCGGAAGGATCGCCAGCGCCGAGCCAGCCCCCAGGCTGGCGCCAATCATCTTCAGCAGGGAACGCCGCTTCGATCCTGTGTCACTCATCGAAAATCCCCAAATCGAACTGCCGCAACAACGTACAGCATGCTTCAAAACAATTGCTTATCACATTAGTCTGCCGGGCGGAGTTGCGTCAACGGAAACACCCGGCTTTCCAGCATCTTAGAGGCCTTTTGAGCATCATTTTAACAGCAATTTCGCGGACCGGCGGCGCCGCTTGCGGTTTTGACCACGCCAGCGGCGGCATATCTTACCATCGGGTGTCCGGGCTCGGATTCGGCAATTGTAGTCCGCGGCCGCCCGACGCCGCACCCACAGATTTTGCGAAGCAAGCGGGCCACGCTCTAGTGGTTACATGGCGCCGCTGGTCAATGCCGACGGCGGTGATCGAATGACGGCATCACTGACCCAGCGTAGTGATCCCGAGGCGGTCGGGAGTCCGGAGCAGGTCGACGCATACAGGTTGTTGCGGGCGCTTCTCGGTGCGCTTGGTCCGTCGGGCAATCCGGTCACCTGCGGTCATTCGATCGCGGCCCATCTCGACACCGAATCTCCGCTTTGGTCGCAACTCGTCGCCGAGACCGATTATCACGGGCTCACGCTGCTGGTCGAACCGATCATCGCCGCCCTGCTGAAGCTGAAACCCGACGCAATCTCCGCCGATGCGCGACGGGCCTTCTTTGCACTCGCCAGCCGTCATCGCCGGTTTGCAGCCGCACGCGAAACCGCGATCGATCGTCTGCTCGCCGCTTTCGAAGCAGCGGGTGTGCGCGCGATCCTGCTCAAGGGCGCCGCTTTGGCGCATCGCATCTATCCGGCTCCCGAGCTGCGGCCGATGCTCGACATCGACGTTCTGATCGATCCGTCTCAGGCGGAAGCGGCGGTCGAGGCCGCCAGCAGCATGGGATATGTGTTTGCGCCTCGGCATTCCTCGCGCTTCGCAGGACGGCTGCATCACATCCCCGTCGCCGAGATCACCGAAGCCGGCTTCCAGATCTTTTTGGAAATCCACGTCGATGCGATGCATCTCGACCAGCCCTACAGGCTGACCGTCTCGGATCTTGCTTCGCCTCCGCAGCGTTTCTCACGTGGTGCCGGTCGCGAGGGTCTTGCGCTCGGCCACATCGATATGCTGCGTCATCTGGCCGGACATGCCTTCGACCCGGCGCATCGAATTCGCTTGATTCACCTTTACGATATCTGGCGCTATCAATCCGCATTTTCTGATGAGATAGATTGGAAAGACATCGAAGCGCGCTTCAGCCACGTTGCGGTGGTGCTGGGACTGGTGCAACAGGTCTTTGCGATCGATCCTGCATCGATGTCCCGGGCGGATTCCGGACCTGCCGGGCTGGGCAATGCCATGTTGCCGCTTGCCGATATCCTTGCTGCGGACATGAGCGGGCGGGCCCGATTTACGGCTCTCTTCCTGCCGCCGCCGTGGTGGATGCACGGCTTTTATGGCGTACCTGCGGAACGATCCCTGCTGCGATGCAAACTCGTGCAGCATCCGTTGATGGTGCTACGCTGGCTGCTGGCGAGAGGTGCCGGATTTTCCGGCCTGGCGGGTAACTGGAATTGGGTGGCGGGCGCCACCAATCGACACGAGGGCTTCGAGAAAAATCCATGACCACATCGAATCTATCGAGCGACATGGCCGATCTGATCCCGGTTCCCGTGCCCGACGTGAAGGTCGAAACCATCGAAGGCGAGCTGTTGCTCTACCATCCGCGCAACACGCGGGCAGTCTATCTCAATCCCACGGCGGCAGTGATCTGGGGGCTCTGCGACGGCCGGCGTCGCGTCCGCGAGATCATCGCGTTGATCGAAGAGAGCTATCCCGAAGCAAGGGATAATCTCGCGCAAGACGTCTTTTCGACGCTCGCCCAGCTTCGTGACAACGGCGTCCTTTCGCGGAGCGATCGTCCTGATCCGGGTCAGGCAAGACGTTGTGAGATTGTTGGGTAGATTGCGGGATGAGATTCGGCCGGCCGAGATCGGTGAATGGCCGTCGGGCGCTTGTCATCGCTCGCGTCGGGGACGAGTCGCTGCATCCGGGTTGGCTGGAGGGTGCGCCACTTGAAAGCCGCACCTGGGATCTTCATCTCAGTTATTTCGGCGAGCGGAGCAATCCGTATCCGGACCGTCCCGCGGACGTCACGCTTTCCTTCGAGAGGGGAACCAAAGCCACGGGCTCCGTCGCCTGCTTGAACAAGCTTGGTGAACGCATCACAGGCTATGATTGGGTTTGTATCCCCGATGACGACCTGCGCGCCGATCTGCCGACGTTCAACCGCTTCTTCGCCATCGTCAGGGACTACCGGCTTGATTTGGCCCAGCCGGCGCTTGGGGACGGGTCTTACGCTTCCCACGACATGACGTTGCGTCGCCCCCACATGAAGCTTCGCTACACGAGCTTCGTCGAAATCATGGGGGCTTGCTTTTCCCGGCGCGCGCTCAATCTTTGCAGACCTTATTTCGACGCAACGGCTTCATCATGGGGGCCCGACTTTCTCTTTCCCAAACTGCTCGAATATTCACGGCGCGGAATCGCTGTCGTCGACGAGACGCCTGTCATTCACACCAGGCAGGCCGGCAACGGACCGAATTTGCGATTGGCAATGAAGATCGGAAATCATCCCTTGCGCGAATTCGAGGATTTCATGCGGTCCCATCGCTTGACCCGCCGTTTCGATACCTGGGCGGGCATCGACCTTGCAGGACGATTGGTCACCGACCCCGTCGAGATCGACCGGCTGAAAGTATCCCGCGCGCCCGACTGAGCCGCCGCGCGGCCCCGGATTGATCCTCGTGTTGCATCAGTGGGTCGATCACAAATCGACGACGATGTCGCCCGTCGGCTGGGAGCAGCAGATGAGAAGGTTGCCGTCGGCGGGCCTGTCGAGCGGCTGCGGTTCATAGGCGACCGCGCCCGACACCAGGCCGCTTTCGCAGTTGTGGCAGACACCGGTCCGGCACGCCCAGCGAACCGGAACGTCGCATGCTTCGGCCAGCTCCAGGATGCTCTGGTAGGACGGCTTCCAGTGCGCGGCGATGCCGCTGCGCGCGAACGACACCAGCGGACCGGTGTCGGCGTCGTCCGCAGGCGGATGGGCGGGCCGCGTCACCGCGCCGACGACGCCAGGCGTTCGCGCCTCGCTGCCGTTGAAAAGCTCGAGATGAATCTGCTTCGGCGCCACGCCAATCGCGGCGAGCGCGGCTTTCATATCGGCCATGAATCGCGCGGGCCCGCAGAGATAGACATCCGCCTCGCGCGGCAGGCCGACCGCAGTGAAGACCGACGGCGAGAGGTGGCCGCTTGCGTCGAAGTCCTTGCCCGGCCTGTCCTGCGCATCCGGCCTGCTGTAGCAGACATAACTCTTGAAATCCGCGAGCGCCGGCATCAGCCCGCGGACTTCGGAGGCGAACGGATGATGCTGTCCGTCGCGCGCGGCGTGCAGCCACAGCACCTTGCGTGGGGAGCGGGCCGCTGCCAGCGCGTGCAACATGGCCAGAACCGGCGTCGCCCCGATCCCTGCGCTGAGCAGCACCACCGGCCGTTCGCCTTGTTGCAGGAGAAAGCTTCCGCGCGGCGCGCTGACGTCGAGCACGTCGCCGACGCGCACATGCTGGTGGAGATATGTTCCGGCCGCGCCGGCCGGTTCGAGCTTCACGCTGATCCGGTAGCGCTCGGTCGAGGCGGGACCGGACAGCGAGTAGCTGCGGAACAGCGGCGCGCCGCGTTCGGTGCGCGGCAGACGCAGCACCACATACTGTCCCGGCAGCGCGGCCGGGAGCGGTTGACCGTCTGCGGCCCGCATCGTCAGCGAGAGGACATCCGCCGATTCCCGATCGATCGCGGTTACCTCGAGCGAACGAAATCCCGGCGCAGCCGCATGCGCCGCCGCGGCCGCATTCAGCCCGGCATTGCCGCCGCCAGTGGCGGTCGACTGGCTTCGCAGCAGGTCGGTGAACGCGCGGTGCCATCCCGGCGAAAGCGCCTCGATCCGCAGCGCGCGTTCCAGTTGATTGCGCGGATGCGGCGGTGAATAGAGCAGGGCATTGACCTCGGCGACGGTCATGCGCTCGCTCGCCTCGCCGACCTTCACGATTTCGTCGCCGGCGCCGACCTCGCCCTCGTTCAGGACACGGAAATAGAAACCCGGCCGACCGCTCGATGTCAGCAACGCTGCCATCCGCGGCTCGCCGGTGCGAATGCCGAGGCGATAGCAGGTCACGCGAGGCTGGGTGACCTCGAACAGCGCGCTGCCGATCCGGTAGCGGTCGCCGATGCAAACGGTGTCGTCGGCCAGGCCCTCGACCGTGAAATTCTCGCCGAACTGCCCGATCACGAAGGTCGTCTTCAGCTGCTCCTGCCAGTAGCGATGCGATTCGATCTGGTAGACGTAGACCGCGCGCTGCTCGCCGCCATGGCCGGCGAGGTCGCCCTGACCGTCGCCGTCCAGATTGAGCCGGCGGACTGTGCGGCGGCCGGCCACCGGATCCTTCCAGATTCCGGTGTGCACGATGCGGCCCTTCCATTCGATGTCGCGCGGAAGTCCGACATTCACCGATAACAGTCGAGCCATGGCTGTTCTCCGCTTCTGGTGGCGATCAGGTCGCTTGCTGCAACGGCCGCGCGAAGCTGAGCTCGTGGCCGTCAGGATCGGTCAGATGAAAATAGCGCTCGCCCCATTCGGCGTCGCGCGGCGTCGTTGAAGGCTCGAACCCTGCCGCCAGCGCGCGCCGATACATGGCATCGACGTCGCCGACATAGAAGATCGCACGGCCCCACCATGACCACTGTTTCTCCGGCGGTTGGGCGACGACATTGAGATAGCCGCCGCCGGCGCGAAAGCTGGTGAACGACGACGACTCGCCGCCGTGAATGATGTCAAAGCCAAGCGCGGCGTAAAACCGGACGCTGCGCTGCATGTCATGGGTCGCGAGCGTGATCGCGCTGATCGCTTCGATCATGGCGATGCCTCCAACGGTTCAACTCGTCACGGCACCCGCCGTCGTCTCCTGTCCGCGACCCCTGCGCCAGACCGGATCGGGGCGCGACCACAGCACCGTGTTGCGGATGGCCTCCGCCAGTGCTTCTGCCTGCACCGCGAGAAAGCGCGTGCCTTTTTCCGCCGTCGCGGATCGCGGGTCGCCCCAGGTGCCCGTGACCGGCGCGCGCTCGGAGAAGGAGTAGAACCGCGAGAAACCTGCAGGCGCATGCACCGGCGCGGGCGCTTGCTGCATGGCTTCATCCAGCTTGTCCTTTTTCACGATGTCGCCCGCAATCGCCATCATCAGCGAGGTCTCACCCTCGCAGGCATGTTTGGCGCCGGTATCGACCTCGAAAATCGGAGCGAGCTTCTCGCGCGCCAGAAACCACGGCGTGGTCGCAACGATCGGAAAGTCGTAGGCCACCGCCAGCTCACGCGAGGCGACCGCGAGCGGATCGATATTGCCGCCATGACCATTGACGATCAGCAGGCGGGCAAAGCCGACGGCGCGAAGCGAGCGCACAATGCTCTCGAGGATCGCGCGATAGGCGGCATAGTCGACGCTGATGGTGCCGCCGAACGGCAGATGATGCTCGCTCAGCCCCAGCCACAGGCCGGGCAGCACGGCGACAGGCACATCGTTCGCGACCAGTCGCGCGGCGGCGATCGCGGCCGCACTGGCGCTGGCGGTGTCGGTGATGACGGGCAGATGCGGCCCGTGCTGCTCCAGCGAACCGGCTGGCAGGATCGCCAGCGCGCCCTCGCGTGCGGCGATTTCGCGCAACTCCGGCGCGGTCATGCGCGCCCATTCGACTTCAAGATTCATGGCGATCTCCCGGGACAACTCGATTTCATGATGGTATGAGCCCTTCCTGCTGTCCAATATCTTGACAGGTTCCGCTTTGGTTCAGTCGGACGCGAACGGGGAACTGGTGTATTGTGGCGGCGATTTTTTGGGACTGGTTCATTGAAGCTCAAATCGGACACCTCCGTCGGCTTTGTCCTCTGCCATTTGCTGGCAGTTGTGGCGTTGCTGCCGTGGTTCTTCAGCTGGACGGGCGTCCTGGTCGCGGTCCTCGGAATGTTCGTGTTCGGCATTCTCGGCATCAACGTTGGATTTCACCGCCTGCTGACCCACCGCAGCTTTTCATGTCCGCTCTGGCTTGAACACACCCTGGCGGTGCTGGGGACGTGCAGCCTGCAGTTCTCGCCGGCATTCTGGGTCGCGGTCCATCGCAGGCATCACCATTACGCCGACGACATCGAGCAGGATCCGCACTCTCCCCTGCGCAGCTTCTTCTGGTCCCATTTCGGCTGGCTGGTGCTGGCACGACCTGCCGACATGAAACCTGCAGCGATGATCGATCGCTACGCAAGGGATCTCATGCGCGATCCCCTGTACGTCGCGCTCGAGCGGCGAAAGAACTGGATCAAGCTGACGCTTTTTTCGTGGCTGTTGTTTTTCATTTCAGGCTTCGCTGCATCTCTTGCCGGTGGCGGAACCGTTACCCAGGCGCTGCTTTTCGGTGCAAGCATTTTTCTCTGGGGCGGCCCGCTTCGCATC
Organism: uncultured Alphaproteobacteria bacterium; assembly: GCA_963795365.1. Taxonomy (GTDB): domain Bacteria; phylum Pseudomonadota; class Alphaproteobacteria; order Rhizobiales; family Xanthobacteraceae; genus Bradyrhizobium. The sequence continues at coordinate 101,703 of CAWCHW010000009.1, read as the reverse complement.
GTCGTGGTGTGGCACGCGACATGGTCTGTCAATTCCGTGACCCACCTCTGGGGTTATAGAAACTACGAAACCAACGACGACAGCCGAAACAACGTGTTCGTCGCCATCGTCGCTGCGGGCGAGGGATGGCACAACAATCACCACGCCGATCCCGGATCGGCGCGGCACGGTCACAAATGGTGGGAATTCGACCTGACGTGGCAAGTCATCAGACTGCTGATGCTGCTCGGTCTCGCGAGCCGGGCCGCTGTGCCGGCTCCCGGCCTGGCGGCGAGCTTCAGCAAATCTCGGCAGGCCCCGAACTGAGCCTTGCCTTCGCGTGCGGTGTCGGGCGCCGCTACCCCGGATTTGCCTTCAGCCCTGCGGCCTCGATGCCGGCGATGGCGCAAATCTCGTCATTGTCCGAGGTGTCGCCGGAGACGCCGACCGCCCCTAACAGCGTCGCGCCGTCCTGGATCAGCACGCCGCCGGGCACCGGCACCAGGCGTCCCTGCGCCAGCGTGTTCACCGCGCTGACGAAATAGGCCTGCTCCTGTGCGCGCTGGAACAGCGCGCGCGAGCCCATGCCCATCGCGAGTGCGCCATAGGCCTTGCCGTGGGCAATCTCGGCGCGCATCAGGCTGGTGCCGTCCTGCGCCGCCGTGACTTTCACCGCGCCGCGCACGTCGAGAATGGTGACGACCAGCGGTTTGAATTTCTTCTCGATCGCTTTGGCCAGCGCCGCATCGAGAATCTTGCGGGCGGTGTCGAGAGTGAGTTCAGCCATGGAGTGTGTCCTTGTTGAGAGATGAAGATTTGGCGCGATCGAGGCTGATGGCGAGCACGCGCGCGGCGTGAAGCGCCTCGCGCGGCGTGCCGTCCTTGATCTGGTGCCGGCACGAAGTGCCGTCGGCGACGATGATGGTCGATGTGTCAGCGCGCCGCACGGCGGGAAGCAGCGACAGCTCGGCCATCTCGATCGAGGCCCCATAGGTGTCGGCGCCATAGCCGAAGGCGCCCGCCATGCCGCAGCAGGAGGACTCGACGATCTCGACCTCGAGATCGGGGATCAGCCGCAGCGCCTGCTCGACCGGCTTGAACGCGCCAAAGGATTTCTGGTGGCAATGGCCGTGCAACAGCACCTTGCCGCCGATGGCGCCGAGCGGAAGCTTGAGCCGGCCGGCCTTGGCCTCGCGTACCAGGAATTCCTCGAACAACAGCGCATGCGCACTGATCGCTTTGGCGGTTTCATCCTTGCGCAGCGCCAGCAGCTCGTCGCGTAGCGTGAGCAGGCAGCTCGGTTCCAGGCCAACGATCGGCACGCCGCGCGCAGCGAATGGCGCGTAGGTTTGCACAAGGCGGTCGAGCTCGGCGCGCGCCTCGTCGACGAGACCGGCGGAGAGGAAGGTGCGGCCGCAGCACAGCGGCCGCGTGCCGCTGGCCGGTTTCGGCAGATGCACGCGATAGCCGCCTGCGACGAGCACGCGCATCGCCGCGTCGAGATTCTCGCGCTCGTAAGCGCGATTGAAAGTGTCGGCGAACAGCACCACCTCGTGGCCATCGGCGGGACCGACGACTTCGCTGTCGCTTTGGAACGTATCGCTCCGGAAAGCGGGCAGGGCGCGCTTGGCGCTGATGCCCGCGACCTTCTCGAACAGCGCGCGCAGCAGCGCGCTGCGGTTACGCAGGTTCGCAAACCAGGCAAAACGCGAGGCGAGGGCCGCATAACGCGGGAGATAGCCGACCAGGCGGTCGCGCAAGCGACAAGCCCGCGCGTGCTGACGCGCGCGGCCAGCACCTCGATCTTCATGCGGGCCATGTCGACGCCGGTCGGGCACTCGTGCCGGCAGGCCTTGCAGGAGACGCAGAGTTTCAGCGTCTCCATCATCTCGTCGGAGGCCAACGCGTCTGGACCCAACTGGCCGGAGATCGCCAGCCGCAATGTATTGGCGCTGCCCGCGCGTGACATCCTTTTCGTCGCGGGTCGCGCGATAGGACGGGCACATCACGCCGCCTTCGAGCTTCCGGCAGGCGCCATTGTTGTTGCACATCTCGACCGCGCCCTGAAAACCGCCGCCGGCACCCGTATAGGCCGACCAGTCGAGCGCGGTCTTGAACTCGGGAACGCGGTAGTCCGGGGGATAACGGAACAGCGTGCGGTCGTCCATTTTGGGCGGATCGACGATCTTGCCGGGATTGAGCACATTGTTCGGATCGAAGCGATGCTTGACCTCCTTGAAATCGGCGACGATGCGCGGACCGAACATGCTTTCGTGGAATTCCGAGCGCACGATGCCGTCGCCATGCTCGCCGGAATGCGAGCCCTTGTATTCGCGCACCATGGCGAAGGTCTCTTCGGCGATGGCGCGCATCGCGTGCACGTCTTTCTCCAGCCGCAAGTTCAGCACCGGGCGGACATGCAGGCAGCCTTCGCTGGCATGCGCATACATGGTGCCGCTGGTGCCATGCCTGGCGAATATCTTGTTGAGGCGATCGGTGTAGTCGGCGAGATGCGGCAGCGGCACCGCGCAGTCCTCGACAAAGGAGACGGGCTTGCCGGCCTCCTTCATCGACATCATGACGTTGAGACCGGCGGCGCGGAAATCCGCGATCGCGGTCTGCAGCGCGGGCTCCGTGATCTCGACCACGCCGCCCCATTTGCGCTGCGGATTGCCCCACGCGAAGCCGAGGTCGGCCATCAGCTCGCCGAGTTGCTTCAGCCGCCGCAGATTGTCGGCCTGATCCTCCTCGGCGAACTCGACCACCAGCACCGCGTCGGGATCGCCGCGCACGGCAGACCGATATGACAGGCTTGAACATCTCGATATCGCGTCCGAGCGCGATCATGGTGCGGTCGACCAGCTCGACCGCGATCGGTTTCAGCTTCACCAGGTGCTGGGCGGCGTCCATCGCCTCATAGAAGCTGCCGAAGTGGCAGACGCCGACCGCCCTGTTGCGGATCACGGGCCACAGCTTCAGCTCGACCTTTGTGGTGAAGGCCAGCGTGCCTTCGGAGCCGACCAGAAGATGCGCCATGTTGTTGGCAGTGTTGCGCGGGGTCAGCGCATCGAGATTGTAGCCGCCGACCCGACGCTGCACTTTCGGAAACCTGTCTGATATCTCGTCGGCCTCGCGCGTGCCGAGATCGAGCATGTCGCGAAACAGCGAAAGTCCGGAATCCGGCGCATTGACCTGGGCGAGGTCGCGCGGCACCTCGCCGAAATGCAGTTGTGTGCCGTCCGCGAGGGCCGCATCCATCGAGATCGTGTTGTCGCGCATGGTGCCGTAACGCAGGCTACGTCCGCCGCAGGAATTGTTGCCGGCCATGCCGCCGATGGTGGCGCGCGAGGCCGTGGAGACATCGACCGGAAACCACAGCCCGTGCTTTTTCAGTTGCCGGTTGAGATCGTCGAGCACGATGCCGGGCTCGACCACGCAAGTGCGGTTCGCCACATCGAGCGAGACGATACGGGTCAGGTGCTTCGAGAAATCGATGACGATGCCGTTATTGACGGTCTGGCCGCATTGCGAGGTGCCGCCGCCGCGCGGCGTGACGATGCGTCCGTCGTCGCGGGCAATGGCGAGCGCCCGCAGCGCCTCGTCCATGCTGCGCGGCACCACCACGCCTGCTGGCACGATCTGGTAGAACGAGGCATCGGTGGCGTAACGGCCGCGGCTGAAGCGGTCGAACAGCACGTCGCCGGTGATCTCGCGCCGCAGCCGCGAGGCGAGGGCACTATCGTCAGCCGATTTGCTGTTATTGCCGGCCTGCGCCGCCATGGGATCGTCTCGTACTTTCGTCTCGCCTCTCTTGCCCGCCGGGCTCGGGCTTGGCAAGGCAAAGGCTTGATCACCTATGCGTTGTCGCGCTTGCGGAATGCGGGACAGGACAGCTGGAAAATGTTATCCGGAAAGCTTGCGACGCCAACGAGGGATGCCCGCCATGACCGCGCACCAGGGACGGCACTATCTGCAAATCCCGGGCCCGAGCCCGGTTCCCGACCGCGTGCTGCGCGCCATGGACATGCCCGTCATGGATCACCGCAGCGCCGAATTCGGCGAGCTCGGGCGCAAGGTCCTCGAAGGCAGCCAGAAGGTGTTCCAGACCGCCGGGCCCGTCGTGATCTTTCCGTCTTCGGGCACCGGCGCGTGGGAGGCGGCGATCGTCAACACGCTCTCGCCCGGCGACAAGGTGCTGATGGTCGAGACCGGCCACTTCGCCACGCTGTGGTACAGCATGGCCAAGCGCTGGGGCATCGAGGTCGATTTCATTCCGGGCGACTGGCGCCGTGGCGCCGATCCCGCCGAACTTGAGGCGAAGCTCACCGCCGACAAGCAACATGCCATCAAGGCGGTCATGGTGGTGCACAACGAGACCTCGACCGGCGCGATCAGCCGCGTTGGCGAGATCCGCGCCGCGATCGATCGTGCCGCGCATCCCGCGCTGCTGATGGTCGACACGATTTCGTCGCTCGGCTCGGCCGACTACCGGCATGACGAGTGGAAGGTCGATGTCAGCGTCAGCTGCTCGCAAAAGGGATTCATGCTGCCGCCCGGCCTCGGCTTCAACGCAATTTCGGAGAAGGCGCGCGCGGCTTCGAAGATCAACAAAATGCCGCGCTCCTATTGGGATTGGGAGGAGATGCTCAAGCCCAATGCGAAGGGCTTCTTCCCGTACACGCCGGCGACCAATCTGCTCTACGGGTTGCGCGAGGCGATCGCGATGCTGCTGGAGGAGGGGCTCGACAAGGTGTTTGCGCGGCACCAGCGGCTTGCGGCCGCCACGCGCGCCGCCGTGAACCATTGGGGGCTGGAGGTGCTGTGCCAGGAGCCGCGCGATTTCTCGCCGGTGCTGACCGCCGTGCTGATGCCGCCCGGTCATGACGCGGATCAGTTCCGCAAAGTCGTGCTCGACAATTACAACATGTCGCTGGGCTCGGGCCTGTCCAAGGTCGCCGGCAAGGTGTTCCGGATCGGCCATCTCGGCGAGTGCAATGAATTGACCCTGCTGGCGGCGCTGACCGGCGTCGAGATGGGCCTGTCGGTCGCCGGCGTTCCGCACCGCTCCGGCGGCGTCGATGCCGCCATGAGCTATCTGGAGCAGCGCTCGCAGAGCAATGTCGCGCAGCTCAAGGTGGTCGGGCACTGAGGTTGGTTGAAGAGGCGGTTAACCCCGACTGCGGTAAGCCGATTTTGCGGTTCAAGCCCTGCGTCCAGGGCATTGACGCCGGCTAGTGGTCCGATCCCAACATTCGCATCCCATTGCAGCAGACACTTTGCGAATGTTGGGATCGAAGACCACTAGCAAAATATTGATTCTAGTGGCGCTTTGGATTTGACGTTCGCTTGCGAGATCGCGGTTAATGGGCTAGCGAACGTCAAATCCGCGCCACTAGCTGATCGCGGGACAAGCCCGCCGAATAGTGCTATTCGGACCGCCCCGCCGCGACCAAACGCGGGATGAGCCAAGACCGGGAAGGACGCCGATGACGACCGTGCATACTGGAAGGCATTTCCTCCAGATTCCAGGACCGACCAACATCCCCGACCGGGTGCTGCGGGCCATGGACATGCCCGGTCTCGATCACCGCGGTCCGGAATTCGCCGAGATCGGCTTTGCCGTGATGGCCGGCATGCAGCGCATGTTCCGCACCAGGCAGCCCGTGATCATCTATCCCTCGTCCGGCACGGGAGCGTGGGAAGCCGCCATCGTCAACACGCTGCAGCCCGGCGACAAGGTGTTGATGTGCGAGACCGGCCAGTTCGCCGTGCTCTGGCGCGGCATTGCCGACAAGTTCAAGCTCGACGTCGAGTTCATTCCGGGCGACTGGCGCCATGGCGCCGATCTGGAGCAGATCGAGGCGCATCTTTCCGCCGACCGGGCGCACAGGATCAAGTCGGTGTGCGTGGTCCACAATGAGACCTCCACCGGCTGCGTCACGCTCTCCGCACGAAGTGCGCAAGATCATGGACCGCGTCAAGACATCCGGCGCTGCTGATGGTCGACACCATCTCCGGGCTCGGCTCGATGGAATACGAGCATGACGCCTGGGGCGTCGACATCTCCGTTGCGGGTTCGCAGAAGGGCCTGATGCTGCCGCCGGGCCTCGGCTTCAACGCGGTGTCGGAAAAGGCGCTCGCGGTCGCCAAGGCCAATCCGGCTCTGCGCTCCTACTGGGAGTGGGAAGAGGTCATCGCCTTCAACAAGGTCGGCACGTTCCCCTATACGCCCGCGATCAACCTGCTGTTCGGCCTGCGCGAAGCCATCAAGATGCTCGAAGAAGAGGGCATGGAGAACGTGTTCGCGCGCCACCGGCGCCACAGCGAGGCGACGCGCGCGGCGCTCAAGGTGTGGGGGCTGGAGAGTCAGTGCCAGGAGCAGGGCGCGCATTCGCCGGCGCTCACCGGCGTGCGGATGCCCGACGGCCACGACTCGGATGCTTTCCGCAAAGTGGTGCTGGAAAATTTCGACATGTCGCTCGGCACCGGCCTCAACAAGGTCAAGGGCAAGGTGTTCCGCATCGGCCATATCGGCCACTTCAACGATCTGATGCTGATGGGCACGCTGTCGGGCGTCGAGATGGGTCTCGATCTCGCGCACGTGCCGCATCGCGCGGGCGGCGTGGTCGCGGCGATGGACGTGCTGAAGCGCCGCGAGGCAACGCCGATGCCGAAGGCCGCAGTGGCCTGACCGAAACTTCAGACAACAAAGGAAGAGTGCGATGAACGCTCCCGTCTCCACCTCCGAGGACCTGCTCTATTCCGTCGAGGACGGCATCGCGCGGCTGACCTTCAACCGGCCGCAGGCGCGCAACGCGCTCACCTTTGCGATGTACGAGCAGATGGCCTCGATCTGCGACGACATCAACGCCGACCGCTCGATCAAGGCGCTGATCATGACCGGCGCCGGCGACAAGGCGTTCGCCTCGGGCACCGACATCTCGCAGTTCCGCGCCTTCAAGACCCCGCAGGATTCGCTGGACTACGAGGCGCGGATCGACCGCGTGCTCAGCACCCTGGAGAAATGCCGCGTGCCGGTGATCGCGGCGATTGCGGGCGCCTGCACCGGCGGCGGCGCCGGCATTGCCGCCTGCTGCGATATTCGCATCGGCACCGCGTCGGCGCGGATCGGCTTTCCGATCGCGCGCACGCTCGGCAACTGCCTGTCGATGTCCAACATCTCCCGCATGGTTGCTCTGGTGGGACCCGCGCGCACCAAGGACATGATCTTCACGGCGCGGCTGGTGGAGGCGCCGGAGGCGCTGGCGCTCGGCCTGCTCAACGAGATCGTGCCCGACGTCGCGACCTTGCAGCGCCGCGCCGACGAGACCGCGAAGCTCGTTGCATCGCACGCGCCGCTGACGATGGAGACCGCCAAGGAGGCGGTGCGCCGCATCCGCAGGACGCTGTCGCGCGACGAGGGTGAGGACCTCATCCTAAAAGCCTATATGAGCGAGGATTTCCGCGAGGGCATGGACGCATTCCTCAACAAGCGCACGCCGAACTGGAAGGGCAAATAAGGGTTCTTCTCGCCACGCGTGTATTGGTTCCCGGACGGAACCGGTCGGCGCGACACCGATCACGACCAGCGATTGACGCGGTAGAGCGGCTCGTCCTTGCGTCCCAATGCTTCTCCTGCGTGTCGGCCGAGCGACCCGGAACGCGCATCACCGACATCACGACGTTGACGGCGGCCGGAAGTGGCGACTTCGATCCTGATTGCCACCAACGGCACCGAGTTCGTTGCAGGGCGGCGCCGGCAACGACATCCTGATCGGAAACTCCGGCAGCCATACGATGTCCGGCGGCGGCGGCAACGATACGTTTGCCTTCCTCAACCCGACCAACGGTCCGGGCGTCATCACCGACTTCAACAACACGACCCAGCACGACCACATCGCCGTCTCCGCAAACGGATATGGCGGCGGGCTGACCGCCGGCATGGATGTATCGTCGACCTTCGAAACGTCGAACGATAACCAGTTCTCCGGCTCCGGTGCCGAGTTCCACTTCGACACCGCCAATCAGACGCTGTATTTCAGCTCTGACGGCAGCCAAACCAACGCGATCGCGGTGACCAGTGTGCAGAACGGCGTGGTGCTCACTCCGCACGACCTCATCATCGTGTAAGGCAAGTCATCAACCGACGAGACTTCGGCGCGGGCCCTCAGGGGCCCGCGTTTCGCTTTTTGGCGCTTGGCGGCTGCGGTCCGCCCTCATTCCAAAGTCATACGGCTGCGACGCCGCTGGCGGCTTGAACTGCCCGGCCATTATCCGCACAATGGTCTCTCGGTTTTTATCAAGCCAAACAAATCGATAGGGAAGAAACGCGTGCGAAAACTCATGACGGCGGCAGCCGCCCTTTCGGCCATCCTCGCCAGCGCGCCGGCGCTCGCCGCCGGCTGGGAGCCGACCAAGCCGGTCGAGATCGTGGTCGCGGCCGGCGCCGGCGGCGCCTCCGATCAGATGGCGCGCATGATGCAGGCCGCGATCCAGAAGAACAATCTGATGAAGCAGCCGATGGTGGTCTCGCTGAAGGGCGGCGCGTCGGGCGCGGAAGCCCTGATGTACATGAAATCCAGCGAGGGCGATCCGAACAAGGTCCTGATCGCCTACTCGCTGATCTACATGCTGCCGCTGTCGGCCAAGATCCCGTTCAACTGGCGCGAGCTGACGCCGGTCTCGGTGATCGCGCTCGACCAGTTCGTGCTGTGGGACAATGCCAACGGCCCCAAGAGCGTGAAGGAGTTCATCGAGGCGGCGAAGGCCGCGAGCTCGCCGTTCAAGATGGGCGGCACCGGCTCCAAGCGCGAGGACCACGTGCTGACGGTGTTCATGGAGCAGAAGACCGGGGCGAAGTTCTCCTATCTGCCGTACAAGTCCGGCGGCGAGGCCGCCACCCAGCTGGTCGGCGGCCATACCGAATCCAACGTCAACAATCCATCCGAAAATCTCGAAGTCTGGCGGGCAGGGCAGGTGCGCGCGCTCTGCGTGTTCGACAAGGAGCGCATCTCCTACACCTCGAAGGTGACCGACACCCAGTCCTGGCACGACATCCCGACCTGCAAGGAGCAGGGGCTCGACGTGCAGTATCTGATGCTGCGCGCCATGTTCCTGCCCGGCAAGGTGACGCCGGAGCAGCAGGCCTTCTATGTCGACCTGTTCCAGAAGGTGACGCAGACGGCGGAGTACAAGGACTATATGGAGAAACAGGCGCTGAAGCCGATCTTCCTCACCGGCAAGGACATGGTCCAATTCCTCGAGGAGGACGACACGCTGAACAAATCCCTGATGACAGAGGCGGGATTTGTTGCCAAGTAGACGCCTCTCCCCGCAAGCGCGGGCAGAAGTGAAGAGCCCGCCAACCTGCTGGGATAGATGTCCGAGTCCGACATAGAGATCGTCGTCGACGATCCCACCGCGCCCGAGGACGATTCGCCCTCGGTGACAAGCAATCGCACGATCGAGATCGCGGTCGCGCTGCTGCTTCTGGCGCTGGCGGCGACGCTCGGCTGGGACAACTGGCGCACCGGCATCGGCTGGGATTCGACCGGCCCGCAGCCCGGCTATTTCCCGTTCTATCTGTCGGTGATCCTGGCCGGTGCCAGCCTCTACGGCCTGGTCGTCGCGTTCCTGTCGCGCGCGGATGCGTTGAAGACCTTCGTGACGCGGGCACAGCTCCGCCGCGTCATGGCGGTGTTCGTGCCGACGCTGCTGTTCTGCCTGGTCACCCAGTTCCTCGGGCTCTATGTCGCGAGCTTCCTGCTGATTGCCGGCTTCATGCGCCTGGTCGGCAAGATCGCGCTGTGGAAGTCGCTTCTGACCGCCTTCATCTTCACCGCGGTCATGTTCGTCACTTTCGATATCGCGTTCGACGTCATCATGCCGAAGGGGCCGCTCGAAGCGGCCTTCGGCTACTAAGAGGCCGGGAAGCGACATGGAAGCCTTCGGCCTGCTCCTGCACGGCTTTGCCGTCCTGCTGACCTGGAAGACGCTCGCGCTGATGATGGTGGGCCTCGTGCTCGGCGTGTTCGTCGGCGTGCTGCCCGGGCTCGGCGGCCCGAACGGCGTTGCGATCCTGCTGCCGCTGACTTTCACAATGGATCCGACCTCGGCCATCGTGATGCTGTCCTGCATCTACTGGGGCGCGCTGTTCGGCGGCGCCATCACCTCGATCCTGTTCAACATTCCCGGCGAAGCCTGGTCGGTCGCGACCACCTTCGACGGCTATCCGATGGCGCAGCAGGGCAGGGCGGCGGAAGCGCTGACCGCGGCCTTCACCTCGTCCTTCATCGGCTCGCTGGTCGCGGTGCTGCTGATCACCTTTCTGGCGCCGCTGATCTCGACTTTCGCGCTCAAATTCGGCCCGCCGGAGTTTTTCGCGGTGTATCTTTTGACCTTCTGCTCCTTTGTCGGCCTCGGCCGCGAAGCCAAGCACAAGACCGTCATCTCGATGTCGCTCGGGCTTCTGCTCGCCGGCGTCGGCATGGACACCGTGTCCGGCCAGTTGCGCATGACGTTTGGGTCTTCGGAACTGCTGCGCGGCGTCAACTTCCTGGTCGCGGTGATCGGTCTGTTCGGCATCAGCGAAATCCTGTTGACGATGGAGGAGCGGCTCGCGCTGCGCGGGCACGCGGCCAGCATCAGCCTGCGCGTCGTGCTTTCGGTCTGGAAGGACCTGCCGAAATACTGGGTGACCCTGGTGCGCTCGTCCTTCATCGGTTGCTGGCTCGGCATCACGCCGGGCGGCGCGATCGCGGCGAGCTTCATGGGCTACAACCTCGCCAAGCGCTTCTCGAAGGATCCCGACAGTTTCGGCAAGGGGCGCATCGAAGGCGTGTTTGCGCCCGAAACCGCGGCGCATGCGTCAGGCACCGCGGCGCTGCTGCCGATGCTCGCACTCGGCATTCCCGGCTCCGGCACCGCCGCGATCCTGCTCGGCGGGTTGATGGTGTGGGGCCTCAATCCCGGTCCTCTGCTGTTCGTCGACCACAAGGATTTCGTCTGGGGCCTGATCGCCTCGATGTATCTCGGCAATATCGTCGGCCTCGTGCTGGTGCTCACCACCGTGCCGATCTTCGCCTCGATCCTGCGCGTGCCGTTCGCGGCGGTGGCGCCGATGATCGTGGTGTCCTGCGCGATCGGCGCCTATGCGATCCAGAACGCGATGTTCGACATCTGGCTGATGCTGGGCTTCGGCGTGGTCGGTTACGTCTTCAAGAAGATCGGCATTCCGCTTGCGCCGTTTACGCTGGCGCTGGTGCTCGGCAGCAAGGCCGAAGATGCCTTCCGCCTGTCGATGATCGGCTCGGGCGGCGACATGGGGGTGTTCTGGTCGAACTGGCTGGTCGGCTCGATCACCACGCTCGCCATCGTGCTGTTGTTCTGGCCGGTGATCGACTGGGCGATTGCGGGCGCGGGCCGGATGTTGCGGCCCGCCAAGGTGTGAGGCGCGCGCTTATTTAGTAAGCCATGCTGTCGCAATTCCACCAACGGTTGTTTTCGTGGTGGATGTGGCTTTGGCGCGACAGTCCTCGGCCGCTATCTGGAGTAGGGTGTCACCCGTGGAATGCATTTGGTGTGTCTGCTTCTCCCGAAACTAAGCCCGGCCTGGTCGCCGGGCTTTTTGTTTTTGCGGCTATGAGTTCGGTCGCAGCGCCGAGCAAAATGTCGCAGCAATCCCGGAAAATCGTCACTGCGCACGGAGCTGCAGCGAAATCAAAGCGTTGGCGCCGGGCTGATCGGCGCGTCGTTCACCCGCCGCATGCAATTGTCGGGGCGACGGCACCGCGGTTCGTCTGTCAGCCCCCGGGGCTGTCCGTCATGATGTAGCCCATCAGGTCGCCCACGTTGTGCTCCAAATCCCGGATGATGTTTTTTACGACGTCTCCGATCGAGATCACGCCTACGACCTTGCCCGCATCCAGCACTGGCAGATGGCGAAAACCGCGCTCGGCCATCATTGCCATGCAGTCTTTCAGCGGATCGTCCGGCTTGACCGTCACCGGGTTGCCCGTCATCACTTGGCCCACCAGCGTCTGCTTCGCATCGAGCCCGGGCAGCAGCACTTTGATCGCGCAGTCACCCTGGGTCACGATACCGACCAGCACGTCGTCGTCGATGACCAGCACCGACCGGACCCGGTTTTCGCGCATCTGGCGCAAGGCTTCGACGACCATGTCGCCGGAACGAACATGGATCAGGGAGCCACTCTTCTGGGCCAGAGCGCTTTTTACTGTGCTCATCGATCTCCTCTCGTGGGGCCTGTCCTGCCCAGCCTTGCTGGCCGCATTGAAGGTTAGTCGAAATATTTTGCCTTGTCAGCACCGCGCCGATGTCGCCCTTGCGGCGCCGGAGGCAGTTGCCGGCATGCCGCTCACTCGGCAGCGAAGCCCGGCATGACCGTCTCGGCGAACCGCCGCATGTTCTCGCGCGAACCCTGGCCGAACAGCAGCACATAGGCCACGCCCTGCGCCTTCAGCGCGGACAGCTTGGCTGCGATCTCCGCAGATGAGCCGATCAGCGAATGCGCCTCGCGCGCGCCGGCTGTATCCGAATAGGCGAGAATGTGCGACGCGGGACGGCTTTCCGATCCGCGCGAAAGCGCGAGAAGCCTCTCGTGCACCTGCGCCTGGCGGCCGATGGCCTCGTCGCGGTCGGCCGCATCGAGCGCGACCCAGCAGTTGCGCGCGACCGCAACCCGCATCGGATCATAGGCGTGACCGGCCGCCTCCAATTCCTGCCGGTAGAGCCCGATGCGTTCACCGATTTGCTCGGGCGAAGCGAACTGATCCAGCAGCAGGTTGTAGCCGCGACGAGCGCAAAGCGTAATCGAGTTTGCACTAGAGGCCGCGAGCCAGACCGGCGGGTGTGGCCGCTGGTACGGCGCCGGCTCGACCACGATGTCGTCGAACCGCCAGAAGCGGCCGCGATGCGAAAACGGCTCGTTGGACGAAAGCGCGCGGCAGAGCACTGCCAGAACTTCCTCGAAACGAGGTTCGGCCTCTTCGGGTCGCATTGCAAAGCCTGCAAACTCGTTGTGGCGATAGCCCTTGCCGACGCCGAGATCGAACCGTCCGGCCGAGAGCATGTCGAGCGTCGCAACCTGCTCGGCGAGAAGAACTGGATTATGCCAGGGCAGCACGAGCACCGCCGTGCCCAACCGCAGCCGCGTCGTGCGCGCGGCGATGAAGGTCAGCATCGTCAGGATCGCGGACATCTGACCGATGCCGGTGAAGTGATGCTCGGTGATGAAGCTCGAATGAAAGCCGAGCTCTTCAGCCTCGACGTGCGCGTCGACAACCTGCTGGAGCCCACGAGCGCTCTCGGCGGCATCCACACCACGCGGCGCGGACGCGCCGCCGAACAATCCAAATCGCATCGTGAAATCCCTTGCAGTCGGTGTGCAGGGGCGGCGGTGCTCGCCGCGGGCGGTTTGCTTAAGCGGCCACCGATACTCGGCATGAGCATCGCGGTACGCGCACAAACGGTCGCACCGACGAGCTGTAAACACGGAGAACGAGAGCGATTCTGCGCATCGAGCACTCCCTTCGCTGGCATTACCCAGACAGGTTCAACGGGTTTGATCTCAGCCCATGTGATACGGGCACCCCGGTCATAATCAGTGATTTGCAGCAAACGCTGACGGATTGTCAAGAGAGTGGCGATCCCGGGAAGACTTCCACGTCCGCTTGGGTCAGGCGCGATGTTGCGCCGGTCAGCCCGGCAGCAACTGCTTCGGCAAGCTGAAGGCCAGCCGGTAGAGCGGCGATGCGTCGATCTCTCCGCGATCGTCGGCAGACAAGATCGGGCGCAAATGCTGGAGCGCGTTGCGGACCGCCGTCTCGTCCAGCCCTTCGATCAGCGCCAGCGCGGCAAATGAGCCGTCATTGCCGCGCATGCCTTTCTCGCGGGTCTTGATCGACGTCTGCGCGGCATCGGTCAGCAGCACGCGCGCCGCGATGATCCTGTCGAGGTTTGCGAGTTCAGCGGCAACCGCTGCGGCGTCCCACGACGGAGTGGACTGGAGCCGCAACGGCGCGACGATGCCGCCCTGGCCGATCCCTGCCGATGCGGCGATCCGGCCGCCACCGCGGGCGAAATTGCCAAGCTTCGGCATGGTCTTTTGCGACCACGGCGTCGGTGCGTTGAGGCGCGCGAGATAGTCCGCGCTGCCGACCACATTCTCGTTCGCGAGCTCATACAGGATGAAATAGCGGTTCACCGCCACGCCCAGCGCGCGAAAGATGCGGCAGGCCAGAAATCCGTTGATGCCGACGCGTTCGGCGGCGTGCTCGCGCGTGATCCAGTGCGCCCAATCGGTCTCGTCCGGAGGCGCGAGATCGCTCCAGATGGCGAGATAGCCTTCTCCCTGCATGACCGCGTTTCCTTATTTCGGACCGATGCGCATCGCGGTGGGCAGACCAGCCGGAAGCTTGCCCGCACCGTGCAGTGCGGCCTGCATGGCGACGATATAGCCATAGGGACCGAGCCCGGCGATCACGCCCTTGACGGCCGCCGACAGCTTGGAGTGCCGGTGCAGCTCGTCGCGGGCGTGAATGTTCGAGATGTGCACCTCGAAGATCGGTCCTTCGAAGATCTTCAGGGCATCGTACATCGCAATCGAGGTGAAGGAAAAGCCCGCCGGATTGATGATCAGCGCATCGGCGGTATTTCGCGCGGACTGGATCAGGTCGACCAGCACGCCCTCATGGTTGGACTGGTGAAACGCCAGCTCGGCGCCGGCGAAGGCGGCAAACTCCTCGCATGACGCCTTGACGGCATCGAGCGTGGTCGAGCCGTAGATGTGCGGCTCCCGGATGCCCAGCAAATTCAGGTTCGGTCCGTTGAGGATCATGATGCGCATGACGTATCTTTCGAATGAGAAATCTCAGCCGCCGAACCATTTCGCCGGCACCGTCACTATCGCCGGAAACAGCACCATCAGGAATAGCACGACCAGCTGGGCGATCATGAAGGGCCAGACGCCCTTGATGATGTCCTCCATGCTGATGCGGGAGACGCCGCAGACGACGTTGAGCACCACCCCGACCGGCGGCGTGATCAGGCCGATCGCGTTGTTGATGATGAAAAGCACGCCAAAATAGACGGGATCGATCCCGGCCTGCTTGACGATGGGCATCAGGATCGGCGTCAGGATCAGGATGGTCGGCGCCATGTCGAGCGCGGTGCCGACAATGACGACCAGCACCATGATCGCGAACATCAGAAGGATATTGTTGCCCATGAAGGGACGGACCAGGTCTACGACCTGGGTAGCGATCTCGGACACCGTGATCAGCCAGGACGAGACCAGCGCGGCCGCGACCAGGAACATGACGACGCTGGTCGAGAGCGCGGCCGAGACAAAGACCTCGTAGAGGTCGCCGACCTTCAACTCGCGATAGATGCAGGTCGCGACGAACAGCGCGTAGACGGCGACGACCACCGCGGCCTCGGTCGGTGTGAACACGCCGAAGCGCAGGCCGACCACGATAATGGCGGGTAGCATCAAGGCCCAGAAGCCGTCGATGAAGGCCCACACGACCTCGCGCAGCGATTTGCGCGGCGGGCTCGGGATATTCTCCCCGCGGGCGACCCACCACCACGCGAGGCAGAGGCCGGCGCCCAGCATCAGGCCCGGGAAAATGCCGGCGAGGAACAATTTGGAAATGGAAACGCCGGCCGCGACGCCGAACAGCACGAAGCCGATGCTTGGCGGAATCACCGGCGCGATGATGCCGCCGGCGGCGACGAGCCCGGCGGCATACATCTTGCGGTGACCGGCTGCAACCATCATGGGCACCAGCAGCGCGGCGAGCGCCGCGGCGTCGGCGGCAGCCGAGCCGGACAGCGATGCAAGCACGCAGGAGGCGAGAATCGCGACATAGCCGAGGCCGCCGGGGACATGGCCGACCAGTGTCAGCGCCACGTTGACGATGCGTTTGGCGAGACCGCCGCGATTCATCAACTCGCCCGCGAGCATGAAGAACGGGACGGCCATCAGCGGAAAGCTGTCGGCGCCGTTGATGATGTTCTGGGCGACGATTTGCGAGTTGAAGATGTCCAACGAATGCATCAAGGCGACGCCGCAGACGATCAGCGCAAACGCGATCGGCATGCCCAGCGCCATCGCGCCGAGCAGCGAGAAGGTGAAGACGGCGAGCGTCATCTGCGCCCCCGCGATCGAAGGTCAGGTGCGCTCATTCGCCTTCCTTCACCGAAATGAGGTCTTCCTCGGTCGCCTTGCCGCTCAGGACGCGGATGAGATCGAGCAGCAGGATCACGGCCGCGGACACGCCGAATACGAGGCCGGAGGAGTAAAAGAACAGTCCGACGGATATGCCGGAGGCCGGCGCAGTGTCGTCGAAAGTCAGCACCGTCTGTTTCCAGCTTCCGAGCGTGAGAAGCCAGTCGGAGTAGAGCATCAGGAGATAGCTCAGGATGAAGCAGATCTTCTTGCCGAGGGCGGGCAGGGCGCGCACCAGCGAATCGACGCCGAGATGGGCATGCTGGCGCAGCGCGACGATGGCGCCGAGGAAGGTCAGCCAGACCAGCAGCCAGCGCGACAACTCCTCGGATGTCGCGATGCCGGAGTTGAAGAGATAGCGCAGCACGACATTGGTGAAGACCAGCACCACCATCGCGGCGAGGCAGAGCACGATCGCGACCTTCAGCAGACGGCAATAGAGGTCGACCAGCCGTTCAATGGCGGCCATGGGAGCTACTTGCCGCCGTGGATGCGTGCCAGCTCGTCGGTGAAGAGCTTGACTCGCGCCGGATCGTATTCGCCGGAGAACTTCTCGATGACGCCCTTGGTGGCGTCCTGCATGCGGGCATATTCGCTCGGTGCGATCTCATTGAACTGCATGCCCTTGGCCTTCAGCTCGGCCAGTGACTTCTCGGCGGCTTCCACCGTCTGGTCGCGCTGGTACTTGCGCGTCTCCTCGAAAGTGTCGCGGAGCATCTTCTGCTCCTCGCCCGACAGGCTGTCCCAGAACTTCTTGCTGACGATGATGATGTTCTGGGTGAAGGTGTGGTTGGTCGCAGAGAGATATTTCTGCACCTCGTAGAACTTATTGGACAGGATGACGCTGTAGGGATTCTCCTGGCCGTCGACAGTGCGGTTCTCGAGCGCGGTATAGAGTTCGCCGAACGCCATCGGGACCGGGTTCGCCTTCAGCGCCTTGAAGGTCTCCAGATAGACCGGGTTCGGAATCACGCGCAGCTTCAGGCCGGAGAAATCCTCGACCTTGGCGATCGGGCGGCTGCTGTTGGTCGCGTTGCGGAAGCCGAGCCCCCAATAGCCGAGGCCGATCAGCTGCTTCTCGGGCAGTGTATCGAGCATGGCCTTGCCGAACGGCCCCTGCGCGAGCGCTTCAGCCTGCTCGAACGTGCTGACGATGAAGGGGAAGTCGAACAGGCCGATGTCCTTGACGACGCTGGCAAGCGAGGTCGTGGACGCCGACAGGATTTCCTGCGTGCCGCCGCGCACCGCCGATTGCATTTGCATCTCGTTGCCGAGCTGCGAGGCCGGGAATTCGCGGATCTTCAGCTTGCCGCCGCTCTTGGCCGCCAGCACCTCGGCGAATTTCTGCACGCCGAAGCTGACGGGATGGTCGGTGTTGTTGAGATGGCCCCAGCGGATAGTGCGTTCCTGGACCTGGGCGGACGCCGGTGCCCCCACGAGCAGCGCGCAAAGGCTGGCAGCCGCACACAACAATCCCATCCGCATGACGGTTTCTCCCCTGTTCGCGATCATTTGGCGTCGCGGCAGCTCTTAAATCGTATGGCAAATACAAAGTCAACATATGAAAAAAATATTATCATATGAAATAGATTATGTAATACGATAGAAGGTGTTGAGGGGAATCGGCCGGCATGGCACTGCCGGTCGTCGGGCATGTGCAGGACTTTGCCGATGACATTGATCGAGCGGACGGAAGAACAGGAAGCGGTCGGCGATGACGGCTATCGCCGCATCCGCGCCGACATCGTGTTCGGCCGGCTACGGCCTACGCAGAAGCTTCGCCTTGAAGGTCTGAAAGAGGATTACGGCGTCAGCGTCAGCACGTTGCGCGAGATCCTCAACCGCCTCGCCGCCGAGGGATTTGTGCTGGCGGAGGGGAGACGCGGCTTCGAGGTCGCGCCGGTCTCGGTCGAGAACCTGAAAGAGCTCGCCGAGCTGCGGCTCTTGCTGGAGGCGCATGCGATGCGTGTGTCGTTCGCCAATGCCGATGTCGAGTGGGAGGGGCGCGTGGTCTCCGCGCACCACAAGCTGGCGTCAACCGACCGGCTGATGGAGAAGGGGCTGGGCGAGCTCGAGAAGTGGAAGCGCTATGACGGTGAATTCCACCAGGCGCTGATCTCCAATTGCGGCTCGCGCACGCTGATGGAGACGCATGCGCTCGTGTTCGACAAATACTTCCGTTACCAGATGGTCGCTTTCAGCTATCGCGGAGGCGAGCCGGCCGAGCAGCACAAGGCGCTGCTGGACGCCGCGCTGAAGCGCGATCCCGATCATGCGGTGGCGACGCTGCGGGTGCATGTCAATAATTGCGTCGCGGACGCACTCGCCAGAGGTTTCCCCCGCTAGCGGCGCCGACGCTGCGTCGCTCTCGACGATTGTAGTCCCGATTGGAGGCGGCCATGAGCAAAGCAATGACCTTGCAGCGCGCGACTGCCTTCGGGTCCGCATGGAACAGCCGCGATCCCGATCTCGTCGCGAGCTTCTTTGCCGAAGACGGCGTCTATCATGCCTCCGTCGGGCCGGATCGCCTCGGCAAGACCTACACCGGCAGGGAAGACATCCGAAAAGGCGTCAAGGCGTTCTTTGAACGCTTCCCGGACGGGAGATTTGAAAACCTGAAGGTGGTGGTCGCCGGCGAATTCGGCTCATTCGAATGGGACTTCGTCGCCACCGATGCGAACGGAAAGTCGGTCACAACAGCCGGATGCGACCTGCTCGCTTTCCGCGGCGATCAGGTCGTTCTCAAAAACGCGTTCCGGAAAGCCAGGGGCTGACGTTACGTCAGCAACAATCGGCTGACCGGCAAAAGCCCGGGCACTCGCGGCGCTTGGCTAAATCACACCACCTTGCGCTCGCGCAGTTCCTTGATTTCGTCCGCGGCAAAGCCGAACTCGGCCAGCACCTCTTCCGTGTGCTCGCCGAACTCCGGCGGCCGCGCCGCCATTTTGCTCGGCGTGCGCGACAGCGTCACCGGCTGGCCGACCAGCTGGATGTGCCGGTTCTCGTCGTTCGGCACGTGCTGGGCCATGCCGAGATGCTGGACCTGCGCGTCGGCGAACACCTGGTCGATCGCGTAGATCGGGCCGCACGGTACGCCGGCGGCGTTGAACTCCTTGACCCAGGTCTCGCTGGATTTTTTCTCGGTGTACTTGTTGATCTCGGCGTTGAGCGCTTTGCGGTTCTTCGAACGATCCGGCGCGGTGGCGTATTCCGGCCGGTTCGGCAAATCCGGCGCGCCGATCGCTTCGGCGAAGCGCTGCCAGATCCGGCCGCCTGTCGTGGCGATGTTGATGAAGCCGTCGGAGGTCTTGAACACGCCGGTCGGGATCGAGGTCGGATGATCGTTGCCGGCCTGCTGGGCCACGTCCTTGTCCATCAGCCAGCGTGCGGCCTGGAAATCCAGCATGAAGATCTGCGCCTGCAACAGCGAGGTCTGCACCCACTGGCCCTCGCCGGAGACCTCGCGCTCCAGCAGCGCGGTGAGGATGCCCATGGCGCAAAACAGCCCGGCGGTGAGATCGGCCACGGGAATGCCGACCCGCATCGGCCCTTCGCCGGGCGCGCCGGTGATCGACATCAGCCCGCCCATGCCCTGCGCGATCTGATCGAAGCCGGGCCGCTTGTGATAGGGCCCGTCCTGCCCGAAGCCGGAGATGCTGCCGTAGACCACGCGCGGATTGATCTTCTTCACGCTCTCATAGTCGACGCCGAGCTTGGCCTTCACGTCGGGACGAAAATTCTCCACCACGACGTCGGCCTGCTTGACCAGCCGATGGAAAACCTCCTGGCCTTTGGGATCTTTCAAATTCAGCGAGATCGCCCGCTTGTTGCGGTGCAGGTTCTGGAAGTCGGCGCCGTGGCGCGGTCCGCCGAGTTGCTCGCCGCCGGCATCTTCCAAAATCGCGTCGATCTTGATGACATTGGCGCCCCAATCCGCAAGCTGCCGCACGCAAGTGGGGCCGGCCCGGACGCGTGTGAGGTCGAGCACAGTGAAACGGGACAAAGCCTGCGAGGCTCTCGGGAATGCCATTGAAAAGCTCCGGACAATTACGGACGCACCGTTGGTTTGATCGGCCAGAATGATCGCAAATTCAATAGATGTTCAAGGAGATGCGGACTGTGGGGAACGCAGGCCAGCCGCTGCTTTGCGCTGCCGCGAATCGTCCGCAATTGACATGTTATTGCTGGGAGCGGGCGCAGATGCGTGGGGTGATGCGGGCGGGTGGCCGAAAGCGTTGCAGGTTCGGTTGCTTTTGTCTCAACTGCCAAACGGTCTGAAACGGCAAATTAAGGCGCTGGCGCAATTCTATCTGGCACGCGCGGCATGCACGATTCGCGCGATTTTTGTGGGCGATGGAAACCTCTGCGGAAATCATGATCGATCTGAATTCTTCAACAGGATCAATGTCTAAGCGATGAAAAACCTTTTCGACAATGGCAATGGCCTCTCCGATTTCTCGGATCTTGTGTCGCTACTCCTGCGCAGAGCTCCAGTACCGTCGTGGGCGGCGGACCGCCTCCGGCGCCGGTGCTCGGACCCCCGATCGACATCACCGACGAAACCCGCGAGGCTGAAGCGTCATTTGCCGCGAGCGGCGATGGCGGTCCAGGGTCCGTGGTCTCGGTCGGCGGACCCGCCTCGGCCGGCCTCACCATCAATCTCATCTTCGATGCGGCGGCGATGGCCGCGCCGCAAAGCTTCCGCGACGGCATCACGGCGGCCATGCAGCAGATCTGCGCCGTGGTGACCGACAAAATCACGATCAACATCCAGATCGACTACAGCGGAACCGGTGGCGGCGCATCCGCCGGGCCTACCGGAGGCAATTTCGTCGGCTATTCGACGGTGCGAGCCGACCTGGTCAACAATGCTTCGCCCGGCGACACGACGTTCAATGCGTTGCCGACGGGGTCGACGATCGCCGGCCAAAGCCAGGTCGCGGTCTGGTATGCGCAGGAAAAATTGTGGGGCCTGATCAGCCCGACCGGCACCGAGGTCGACGGCAGCGCTACGTTTTCGACCGACATCAACCCCAATTTGCTGGTCGGCGTCGCCCTGCACGAACTGACCCACGCCATGGGTCGCGTGCCCTATGGTTCGCAGCCCGATGTTTTCGACTTCTACCGCTTCACCTCGGCCGGCAACTATCTCTTCAACGGCAGTTCCACAGCGCCCGCTGCGTACTTCTCATTGAACGGCGGCACCACCAAGATCGCCGATTACGGCCAGACCTCGGATCCCAGCGACTTCCTCAACAGCGGCCTTCAGGGATCGACCGATCCCTTCAATGAGTTTTACAGCGGAAGCACGCAGCAGCAGCTCACCGCCATCGACCTGAAGCAGCTCGATGCGCTCGGCTTTCATCTCGTCAGCAACCAGCAAACCGTGATCGAGTTGTTCGGCGCGACCAAGCTGGTCCAGGTCGGAGCCAACTTCTACCTCAACCCGGCCAGCGGCACCGGTCCCGAGTTGAAGTACGGCGGCGCGGTCTTCACTGCCGGTTCGACATGGGGTTCATGGGCGCCGATCGGCGCGGAAGCGATCTCGGGTGGCTATGAGGTTGCCTTCAAGACCGGAACGGACACTTACACGGTCTGGGACACCGACGCGAACGGCAACATCACGACCAACGCGCTCGGGACAACGTCGGGCAGCAGCACCGCGCTGGAAGCGCTGGAGACCAGCTTCCAGCAGGATCTGAACGGGGACCACATCATCGGCGTTCCCGCCGCGCCGCCTTCGACGACCATCGAGGCTCTCGGCGTGACCGCGCTGGTGCAGAGTCGGAAGCAACTATTTCCTCAATCCCGTTGCCGGCGGCACCGGACCCGAGCTGAAATATGGCGGCGTGCCTTTCACATCTGCAACGTGGGGCTCCTGGGCGCCGATCGGTGCGGAAGCGATCTCCGGCGGTTACGAGGTCGCCTTCAAGACCGGCACGGACACGTATACGGTCTGGCATACCGATGCGAGCGGCAACATCACAACCAATGCGCTGGCGACGACGTCGGGCAGCAGCGCCGCCCTGGAGGCGCTGGAAACCAGCTTCCAGCAGGATCTGAACGGCGACCACGTCATCGGCGTGCCGAGCGGGCCGAGCTCCACGACCATCGAAGCCTCCGGTGCGACGGCGTTGGTTCAGACCGGGAGCAACTATTTCCTCAATCCGGTGGCCGGCGGCACGGGTCCCGAGCTGAAGTACGGCGGCGCGCCCTTCACATCCACGACGTGGGGTTCGTGGGCGCCGATTGGCGCGGAGGCGATCTCTGGTGGTTATGAGGTGGCCTTCAAGATCGGCACCGACACCTACACGGTGTGGAATACCGATGCGAACGGCAACATCACGACCAATGCGCTGGCGACGACATCGGGCAGCAGCACCTCGCTGGAAGCGCTGGAGACGAGCTTCCAGCAGGATCTGAATGGCGACCACACCATTGGCATTCCCGCGCATACGTCGCCGGCGGCGCAAGTCGCGAGCGCCGCGCCCGCGGCTCCTTCCCTCGGCGGCGGCGGCGATGGCTTCGCATTCCGCCCCGACCTCGGCGCAACGGCCGGTTCGAGCGGCGCGGCTTCGACCCTGTTTCAACAGGTCGAGCACGCGGTGGCCTCGAGCATCGAGCACTTCAGCACTGAGCTGCAGCACGTCATCGCCGCAGAGCTGTCGGATCTGACGGGAGCCCATGACAACGCGGCCCATGGACCGCTGTTCGACGCGCTCCACGGCTTCCTTATCCACTGAACGCGCATCCGATTGCCGCAGCCACGGCATGGACTTTCCAGCTTGCGGGTTGTAGGACGATTTTTCCCCGCATGGCGGCGCGGTCGAACCTGATCGCCGTCGTCCCTCCCGCAAATGAGGCGATGCGATTGAAGATGAATCAGATCGTCATCTTCGGCATCGGCGACATCGCGGAGCTTGCGGATTTCTATTTCACGCACGATCACCGAATACGACGTTGCCGGCTTCACCGTCGATGAAGCCTTCATGGAACGGAACGATTTTCGCGGCCGCCCGCTGGTTGCCTTCGAACGCGTCGCCGAGTTGTTCCCGCCGGACGCTTTCGGCTGTTCGTTGCGGTCGGCTATGCCAAGCTCAATGCGCTTCGCACTGAAAAAGCCGCCGCGGCGCGGGCGAAGGGCTACCGGCTCGTGTCCTACCTGAGCAGCCGCGCGACTGTGTTTCCGGGCTTCGAGCTAAAGGACAACTGCTTCATCCTCGAAGACAACACCATCCAACCGTTCGCTCGCGTCGGCAGCAACGTCACGCTGTGGAGCGGCAATCACATCGGACATCATTCGACCATCGACGACGACGTGTTTGTGGCGTCGCATGTCGTCCTGTCCGGCGGCGTGCGGATCGGTCAGGGCAGCTTCGTCGGCGTCAACGTGACCATCCGCGATCGCGTCACCATCGGCCGGAAATGCGTGCTTGGCGCCGGCGCTCTGGTGTTGGAAGATCAACCGGATTTTTCAGTCGTCGCGCCGCGGGGGACCGGAAGATCGAAAGTCCCCAGCACGCGACTGCGCGGTTGTGAGCGCCCGAATGTCGTGGCGGCGCCTCGGCTTGGTCTTTGTTCCCGACGGAGCTCAACCTGGGCGCGCAGTCACGCGGCATTGCCCCTGCCGGTTCAGATCGGCGGCAACATATTCCGGATGTTCTTCAGCTCGCGCGACGCGAAACATCGTTCGCATGTCGGCTGGGTCGACGTCGATCTGTCGTAGACGCCGCGCGTGATCCGCGAAGCCGCGCGAACCGGTGCTGGCGCCGGGGGACGATGGCACATTCGATGACAGCGGCGTCGGCATCGGTTGCCTCAAGCCCGCCGACGATGGGCTGCGCTGTACTACATGGGATGGAACCTCGGCATTCGCTCGCGGCTGGCGCAATGCCATCGGGCTGGCGCACGTCGCGCACGCTGGACGGACCGTTCGCGCGCTTCTCGCCGGGCCCGATTCTCGATCGCTCGCCAGAAGATCCCTACACGCTGTCCTATCCTTGCGTCCTGCAGCTCGGCGCTCAGGACTGGTGGATGTGGTACGGCTCGAATCTCGCGCCAGGCACCGGCAAAAGCGACATGCAGCACGCCATCAAGATGGCGCGCTCGGCCGACGGCGTCAGCTGGAGCCGCGATGGCGCGACCGCGATCGGCTTTGCCGATGCCAGCGAATATGCGCTTGCACGTCCGAGCGTGGTCAAGCTCGGCGGAAGCTCCTGATGTGCTTCGCCTGCCGCGGCGAGGCCTACCGGATCGGTGCGGCGACCAGCGAGGACGGCGTCAACTGGACGCGCGCGATCGAGGAGTTCGGACTCGATCGCGCGCGCGACGGCTGGGACAGCGAGATGACCTGCTACCCGGCACTGTTCCGCCATCGCGACCGGCTGTGGCTCGCCTATAACGGCAACAGCTTCGGCGCGACCGGATTTGGACTTGCGGTGTGGGACGGCGACCTTTCGCTTTAGCCGGGTACGCGGCCCATTCCCATCATCACAAGCCCTAATCCGGTGCGATAGAACAAGCGCTGGATGACAAACAGCGGATAGAGCGTGGTCCGGTTCAGGATCAGCCGCACCCACGACGGAAACACCGTCTTCCAGGGAATTTCACGGATGCCGCTGGTTTCGGTCTGCTCCCGCTGGCTTTGGGTTTTCTTCGCCGCCTCGCCGGCGCGGGCGATGGTCCAGAGGCTTGCGCGAAACAGCAGGTTGATGGTGGGGACGCCGACCGACCAGATCGACACCTGGCCAAGGCCGGCGTGCTTCATCACCGCATCGAGATCGCTGCGATCGTAGCGGCGGAAGTGGCCCACGGTCTCATCCTCAAGGGACCACCAGTCGCGACGGCCGGGCACGCCCAGAATGACGCGGCCGCCCGGCTTCACATGTTGCGCGATACCGCGGATGAAGCCGATATCGTCTTCGACATGCTCCATCACCATGAAGCTGATGGCGACGTCGACCTTGGCGAAATCCGCGGGCAGATCCCGCAGCTCGCCCGCGAGTAGGCGATAGCGTCCGCCGCAATGTAAGGCGCAAGCATCACCTGGGCGAGTTCGACCGCCCGCGTCGAGAAGTCGATTCCGGCGCCCGTGAAGCCGGTGTCGCACAACAGCTTCGACAGATTGCCGCCGCCGCAGCCCACGTCGAGGAATGTGCCGCCATCGCCTCCTCTCAGCGCGTCGCGAAGCGCCTCCTGGGTGCAGAAGGTGCCGGGCGGGTCGATCCTCACGAAATTCATTTGCCGGCTTTTCCGGCGCGGCTCGCCAGATAGTCGCCGACCGAGCGTGGGGTGCGCACGTCATAACCGAGCAGCTTGCGAAGTTGCGGGTCGCTCGTGAATTGCTCGCCGAGCGCGGCCGGCAGATCGATCTGCTGCTTGATCAGCGGAATCGAGTAGACCTGGTTCACGGCGCGCCGCGCCCGGCCGGTGCCGTTCACGCCGCCGGAGTGATAGGCCATGCAATCGAGCACGATGAAAGAGCCGGCGGGCGCCTCGACGGTCACGGCCTCGGACTCGACAAAACGATCCGAAGGAAAATCCTCCTGCAGATGCGAGGCGGGCAGCACCCGGGTCGCGCCGTTTTCGATCGTGAACGCATCGAGGCAGAACAGCGCGTTGATCGCCAGCGGACGCGACGACACGAAATGCTGGTAGGGCAGGTCGCGGTGCCACGCTCCCTGATTGTAGCGCTGCGCGTGCGGCGGATTGATCACGCCGTTCTGCTGGTTGAGCACGACGTAGCCCGCGATCAGCCGGGCGCAGAGTTCGAGAATGGTTCGGTTGGCCGCCAGTTCCAGGAAGGCGGGCTCGTAGGCGAGCGGCAGGCGGATGGTGTTGTGTTCGTCGATGGCTTCCAGTGCCGCTGCGCCGCCATGCTCGCGGCAATGGCGCTCGCGGGCTCGCTCGAAGGCGGCCGACAGGGCAGCGAGTGCGGTGTCGTCGTAGCCGCCGTCGATGATCCCGTAGCCGAGACGGCGGATCGATTCCGCGACGCTATCGATGTCACCGTCCGAGACCGTCTGCCGGATGACGCCATACCGCCTGGTGTGATCGGATTGCATCGGGCGGGCCTTCACTCGTCGATATCAGCGTCGTCCTGCAGCGCTTCGAGCGCAGGGGAGGACGTCGCGTTCGCGGCGGCGGACGACCTGTAGACGCGACGGATGATGATGTAAGGTCGTCGCTTGGTTTCGGCCATGATGCCGGCGATGTAAATCCCGAGGATGCCGAGGATCAAGGTGATGAGGCCGCCGAGGAACCAGATCGAAATGATTTCCGAGGTGAAGCCGTCGACGCCGATGCCCGAGGTGAAATATCGCGCGAGGTAGTAGAGGATCAGCGCGATCGACAGCCCGAAGATCAGAAGGCCGGTATAGAGCACCAGATAGAGCAGCCGGGTCGATGTCGTCGTGATGTGCTTGATCGCCATCTCGATCCGCTGCCGCAGCGAATAAGTCGACGGCGAAAGCGACAGCTTTTTCACGGTGATGGGGACTTGGCGAAAGCCGGTGACCTGCCAGAGATCGGAGATGACGAACTCGCGGTCGCGGTGGCGGATCAGGGCATTGACATAGTCGCGCCGCATCAGGCGCGAGGTGACCAGGTTCCGCGGCACCGGCCGGTCGCCCAGCATGTCGACGATGGCGAAGAACAGGCCGCCGGTCATGCGCTCGAAGGCGGAGCCGCGTCGGGCCTTCTGCACGCCGTAGACCACGTCGCAGTCGTCTGCCGCCATGCGCGCATGGAACAGCGCGAGGTCTTCGGGCTGCTCCTCGAGGTCGCTGTCGATCAGGAACACCAGCTCGCCGCTGGCGTGCGCCAGCCCGGTCATCAGCGCCTTGTGGTGCCCGAAATTGCGGGACAGGTCGACGACGATCACGCGAGCATCGCGCTTCTGCAACTCCAGCGCGAGATCGAGGCTGTTGTCCGGCGAGCCGTCGTTGACCATCACCAGTTCGATGTCGCCGGCGACCTGCTCGGCGGCCTTGATGGCACGGCGGTAGAATTCCTCGATGCTTGCGGCTGATCGATACAGCGTGGTCACGATCGAGAGCTTCATGAGGTTCCCGCTGAAGAAATCCGTCCGGCGTCAGACCGGCCGCCAGTAGATCGGATTTGACGTTCGACGACCATTTGTCGCGGTTTCCTTCTGCGAACGTCAAATCCAAAGCTCCACTAGCACCAATAATCTGCCAGGGGTTCTTTGATTCCAACGGCGCAAACCTGGCGCCGCGGATGGGAGCGAACGTTGGAATCGGAGCACTAGACCCTTGTTATCTCAATCACATGGCCGAATCCAACCGGGATGGAACTCGCCATTGGCGGGAATGGGAAAAAATATTGAACCTCTGCTTGACTGGCGAGACGTAGTTAACGAGGGGGTTCGGCTTTCCACGGGCTCATGTGGCGCAAAGACAAGATCGCTATTGATCTGCGGCATTTTGTTTGTTGTTGTGTCGGATGCCTGTCGTAAAAGGCGTAACATCAGAGCCTACTATCTGGGGATGGCTGGGCATTTCTCACAAATCGATTGAACCCGGACCCACCGGGCACTGAAGTGCAGTCCTACCGTCGCGGCTTAAGACTGGCTGAAAAAAATCAGCGCGCATAACATAAGGAGGTAGACCATGCGTCGTATTGCTACACTGGCTATATTTCTTGGTTTTCTGACACCCTTGCTGGCATCGGCTCCGGCCCATGCCCAGGCAAGCCGGACCTGGGTCTCCGGCGTTGGCGATGACGCCAATCCCTGCAGCCGTACCGCGCCCTGCAAGACCTTTGCAGGCGCCATCTCCAAGACCGCCGCCGGCGGCGAAATCAACTGTCTCGATCCGGGCGGCTTCGGCGCCGTCACCATCACCAAGTCGATCACGATCGACTGCCACGAAATCTTCGGCTCCGTGCTGGTGTCCGGAACCAACGGCATCAACATCGCCGCGTCCGGCGGCAACGTCGTGCTGCGCAACCTCAACATCAACGGGCTCGTCAACAACGGCCTGAAGGGCGTCAGCATCACGACCGCCAACAACGTCTGGATCGAGGATTGCACCATCTTCGGGTTCGTCAATCAGGGCATCGTCGATACCCGCGCCACCGGTGGCAGCCTCACCATCGTCAATACCACCACCCGCAACAACAGCCAGGCGGGGATCGCGACGGCGACGACCGGCGGCACGTTGAAGGTGGTTATGGACAACGTTCGTTCGTACAATAACCAGTCCGGCGCCGCCCTCAGCACGAACACCAACGCCGCGATCAAGCGCTCGGAGCTGTCCAACAACACCAGCTCCGGGTATGAAGGCGATGGCGCGAACACCTCCATCGATGATCTCGGTGATCGCGAACAACGCAACGGGCGTGCTGAACCAGACCAGCGGTACGACGCGTATTTCGAACAACGACATCATGCACAACACCGCCGGCATCAACAACGCCTCGGGAACCCTGGTCAGCTACGGTAACAACCGCAACGACACCACGACCGCGGGCACGATCACTCCCGGCACGCAGCAGTAAGGCTGCCAGCAGGCGGACTTCCGCTTCAGCCGGCTCACCACCCAAACACGAACCTCGGGCTTCGGCCCGAGGTTTTCTTTTTGAGTTGTGAGTGTGCGCCGGAGTGCTGCCTACACCGAGCGCCGCAAATAGCGCGGCGCCTCCGGCCCGGTGTTGAACAGCAGATCGAGCACCGTCACGGCATGCTCGAAGCCGCCATGCAGCTGCTTATATTCCGGATATCCGTCATAGCTCATCCATTCCGTCGCAATTCCCGCCGCGCGAAACATCGCCTCGTCGAAATAATCGCGCGCCGACGGGCCGCTGAGATAATTGTCGGCGCCCGCGGCTTTGGCGATGCCCAGCAGCCGTTCGGTCTTCACCCCGGATGACGGATAGGCCGTATCGCGGGTGAAGCGCGTCTTCAGCCCGAGCAGTCCGGCGATGCCGCGCAGGAAGATCTCGTTGACCTCGGTCAGGCGCGTCTGCTTTCCGGCGCGCTCATACATGTCTTTCACATCGGGCGCGAGCGTCTCGAAGAACGGCGCCCGCGCGGTAGGCGAGTTCCAGCGCGCGCCAATGCTTCTCGGCCCAGTGTTTCCCGGCGCCTGTTCTTTCGATTTCGACCTCGTCGATCGGCTGCTCGAAACGTCCCCGGGTCGCCACGGGAATCGTCAGCCATTGACGCCGTTGGCGGTCTTGATGCGGTTGCGGTTGTGCCAGTGGCGCCTGGCATATTGCACGCTGTCGAAGATCACATACTCGTCGCATCGCCCGATCAGGTCGAAAAAACCCTTCCAGGGAATGTAGTTGGACTGGATGATGCAGATGCGCATGGTGCCCCAAGGTGTAGATTTCCATGGTCCGCGCGTCTAGTGTGCGGACGAGGTCAAGGGTCGGACGGGTTCAGCGATGAGTGGCGGCAAGGATGGACGGCGGCTGCGGCGGGCACTTTGCGGGCTCGGCCTTGTCGCGGTGCTGTGGTTTGCGGCCGGTCACGCCGCGCAGGCGCAATCGCTGCGCGACGGCGTTGCCGCCTATAATCGTCAGGACTATGTGCGCGCCTCGAACATCTTCATCCCGCTCGCCGAGCGCGGCGTCGCCCCGGCGCAGACCTGGCTCGGCTTCATGTTCCAGACCGGCCGCGGCGTGCCGCAGAACTACACCGAAGCCGCGATGTGGTATCGCCGCGCCGCCGAGCAGGGCGACAGCCTCGCGCAATATTCGCTCGGGCTGCTCTACGACAGAGGGCAGGGCGTGCCGCGCGACGTGATCGAGGCGAGCAAGTGGCTCAATCTGTCGACGGCCGCGGCGCCGCCGCGCGCGCGGGAGGCGCGGGCGCGGATTCGCGACGCGGTCGGCACCAAGATGACGCGCGGCGAGATCGCGCAGGCGCGCGCGCGGGCGCTCGGATGGGCGCCGGTGCCGGAGCACTGAACAGCGTCACGAGCGCGTCTCCGTGCTCTGGCGCAACTCCTCGGAAAGTGCTAACCTTGCCGCAGTCCGGCTGGATAAGAGTCGGCGGCAACGTCAGGCCGGAAGACGCTAGCGCGAGGCCCCGTCTGGCACTGCCGACCCCCCCGCTTCCTCCAAGGCGTCCGCGATCGCCCGCGCGATGTGCTTCCGCGCTCGGTCATCGAGCCGCGGATACACGGGGATGTACATCGCATTGTGCTTGATGCGCTCGGCGTTCTGGCACTTCTTCTCGTGCTCCGGATAAATGCCCAATTCGGAGACGAGCGACAGATTCGTCGTGCCCGTATCGACACCACGGCGCGCCAGGGCCTTCCGGAACCGCTCAGCGTCTCGCGCGAACACGACGAACTGCCAGTAGACGCTGCGGCCCTCCTTGATCACCCGCGCGCACGGCTCCCCGAGGCCGACGAGCGTTTCGCGAAGGGTGTTGACGTTGGAGATGCGCTCGCCGTCCTCTCGCTCGACCTTCGCGAGCATCGCAAGGCCGGCTTCCGCTTGTGCCGAGGTGAACCGCTCGAAGTAGAACTCGGGCAATATGCTGTCGGGCTTGAGGTTCAAGCGGGCGCCGGTCAGCTTCTGCTGCAGCTCCGGGTTGATCATCCCGACCACGGACAGCATGGGCGACACAGCGCCCGTGAACACCGGGCGGCGCGTGGCCAGGTTCCAGGCGAGCGTGTCGCGGATCTTGCTTCGAAGTCGCGATGCCGGCGTCGACTTCAAGGAAGCCTTGGCTTCCTTGAGCTTCCCGGCGAGCTTCGGATCGTTCGTGATGGCGAGCCCGCCGCCGTAGGCGTCGAGCGTCTTGGTCTTGGAACACGAATAAATGCCGACGTGCCCGAAGGTACCCAGTTTCTTGCCTCTAAATGACGCATTGAGGGCGTGGGAGAAGTCCTCGATGATGAAGAGGCCGTGCTCCTGGCTCACCGTCAGCAAAGCCTCGAGATTCGGAACTACGCCGAACAGATATGTGATGAAGATGGCGCGGGTTTTCGGGGTGATCGCCTTCTTCAGCTGATCCACGTCGAAACAGAGGGTCTCGAGTTCCAGGTCGACGAACACGGGCCTCAGGCCCAGGCTGAGCACGACGTCCACCATGGGTTTGATGGTGATCGGAGGCATGATGATCTCCGATCCCGGTTCGAAGCCCTGCGCCTTCAGCGCAAAGTAGAGAGCAGTGCGGGCAAAGGGAAACGCCGTGGCGTCGTCGGAGCCCATGTATGCGGCGAAGGCTCTCTCGAACTCGGCGACCTTCGCGGTCGTCTGCTCCTCAGGCGGACGGCTCCAGAACGACGCGAGGTAGTTCCGAACGTCGAACCAGATCGAGTGGTAAACGATGGCGCGCGGGATGGCCAAGGAACCCTCAATTGTCGAGCGGTGTGGTGTCTGCGATACGAGCCGCGTTCGCCATCGCGAGCAACGCGATGGTCGTAGCCGGCACGGAGGGGAAGACGCTGCTGTCTACGACGTGGATGCGCTTCCAGTTCCCGGGTCGCCCGAGCACGTCGGTGTGCATCTCGTCGGTCGGCTCTTTCGTCATGGGCATGGTGCCGCCGAAGTGCCAGCCGATGGGCTTTCCCGGATCACCCTGCCCGAACGGGCTGAGCGGCACGACGCCGACCTTCCACAGCAGCTGAGCGAAGCGTCGTGCGCCCTTCTTCATCAACGTCCTGAATGTCACTGACGGCATCGTCCTCACCGAGAGGACGCCCCGCTTGCCCGGGGCCGGCGCCTTCAACTCCAGGACGTAGGAACTCGCGTGGTCCGAGTGGAAAGTGCACGTCGCGACGAGGAGTCGCTCCAGCGCGAACTTCTTGATGCGGTCAGTCCGGAGATTTTGGATTCGCTCTGTAGCCCAGCTTCGCGAGGGCGAGCTCGTTGGGAGCGCTGATCTGCGCATGAATCCAGTTGTCCGAAACTGAGGGGAGCTTGAACTCAAAGAAGGCTCCCGCGAGCGTGTTCGCGCTCGGCCAGGGAAAGGAGGCGCCTCGAAACCGCAGCATCGGTGTGATGAAACCCTGCGTCGTGTTCATGACCGTCGGACGGCCGTACAACAGCTTCGACTCGAGGACAAGCCGCGTCGAGCTCAGCGCGCCTGCCGCGAGGAACATTCGATCCAGGACGACGCGTTCGTGCCCGCCGTCGGTGTGGCAGAGGACCTCGACCTTGTTGCCCTGCTCGGATACCTTGAGCACCGTCCGCCCAGGCCGGTAGTCGACCGCTCCGGCCCGGATCAGCCGCTCGAGATCGTGCTCGGCGGAGTAGATCGACCCGTACACGCATCCGGAGAGGCAGCGTCCGCAGTACACACATCCAGGGGCGCGCGGACCGGCTTTGGCGTACACCGCTAGTCGCGCCTGCCCATACGCGACGTCGTCCCGGCCCTCGAAGTATCGCGAGTCGTCCAACGACTTCAGGAAGGCTCTGATGGCGGGCGAGAGCTCGAGGGGCTCCGCACGATCGCGATGCAATGGGAAGTCGCGAGCCAGCTTGTCAGTGGCCGCGGAGAACGGGAGGTCTCCGAGGACGAGGCGGTAGTAGTCGTCCAGCTCGTGGTGGGCGATCGGCCATGCGCGAATATCCGCCGCCGCCGCCGGCAACATCGCCCCTCCCCAGATCGTGCTGTAACCACCGCGCGCCATCGACGGGCTTGGTCCGTCGCTCTCGACGTCCAGCGGAGCGATCTCCCTCGTTCCGGCGTAAGGGTAGCCCGACCCGTAGGCGAGCCGGAGCACCTTCGATCCGGATACGGTGGGATTGCGCGTGACCACGGCGAGGTCCTCGTCGCTCCACTCGGTCTTCCGCTGCTTGCTCATCCGCGCGACGACCGCCTGGCGGTCGGGGTCGAGCGTTTCTCCGACGTCGAGGATCACGGGTCGGATGCCTCGCCGAACCAGCACCTTCGCGACGGTGATACCCGTGTGCCCCGAGCCGACGATGCCGACCGATATCATTTCCCAGCCTCTATCTCGTCTTCCGCGTAGAGCCTCTTGATCTGCCGAGCCGGGACTCCGGCCACCATGACGTTCGCGGGGACGTCCTTTGAGACGACGGCGCCCGCGCCGACGACCGCGTTCTTGCCGACCGTGACGCCGGGCAAGAGCGTAGCGCCGATACAGATCCAGGCGCCGTCCTCGATGGTGACGGGCTTCGCGATCAGCGGATAGGCCTTCTTCACCGGCGTGTCCGATGGAGTCGCCATGTGGGCCGTGATGATGCAGCGATGCGAGATGGTGACGTGATCGCCAATGCTCACGAGCTCAGGGAAGTTGGTCTCGATCTCGACGTCGAATCCTATGTAGACATCGCGTCCGATGCGAACGCCCATCAGCCGATAGAGGAAGATTCGTCCCGACGTGAACGGACAGAGGTTCGCGAGCTTCACGCAGACGAAACGCCGGAAGAATAACTTGAACGCAAGTGCTGGGGTCATGATCTGGCTAAGTGTAGTTGTTGCGACACTACGGCCTCGCGGCCTATGCCGCAACGTCTTCTGATGAGCTGCCGCGATGTCCGCCGCCGGCGGCGCGGACGCCAATTTCGCGGGTACTCCAGGGCGTGGCGTCAGTTCCAGTTCTGCAGCATGATCCAGCCATCGGTGAGCGCTACTCGCCGAGGCATACCTTGCCGCGGCGAACACGCTTGTATAGTTCAATCATAAGCGGCGGATCGAATGTCGCGAAAGCCGGCGCCGGGCCTCGCTCGAAGCATTTGTCCAGCGCCGTCGTCACGAGAGGCGCCTCCGGCGCCCAGATCAGCCATGGCGCCCGATTAGGCGGCTGCCGCTGCACCACCAGCCAGTCGAAGTCACTCTCGACCCACTGCCGCGCGATGGCGTCCGTCCACATTGAAAGATCGGCAATCTCCGCGATCGCCTTCGCCTGAAGCTCGGGCGTCAGACCATCGTTGAGCTTTCGATAGTATGGCGTGACGTTGAGGAAGATCGGCGGAACACGGACGCCTGCCTCCGCCAATGCGAGCGGGATCCGTGAGTCGAGGCCCACGATGCCGGTCACCGCGCCGGAAGGCAGCGCGGTCTTCATGGCTGCACCGGCAATGCTGATTTCGGCCGGCAGCGAATCCGCTCGATTGCGGATCGAGGGCAAGCCATAGACGCCGGTGAGACTCCAGGCCTGGACAGCGGACAGCCCGATCGACGCTACAATCGCCCCGACGGCGAAGGCGCGAGCCAGCCGATCGCTCCGACTTGTCAGCATCAGGCCATGCAGAGCGAGTCGCGCCCGCCAGTGCGGCGAGATAATCGACATAATTCGCGTAAGCCTGAATGCAGCCTCCGCACTGCGACTGCAGTCCCAAATGGTGGAAAATCAGCAGGGCCCAGTAGGACGTTGCAAACAGCGCGGTCCAGCCGCGATTGGGAATCGGCCGCAGCGCGGCAACGATCGTTGCGGCCAGGGCCGTCGCGAACGGCACGGCATGGTGATTGAGGAAGTAATGTCCCAGGACGTCCCAGCCGAAGGCATATTCGAGCATGTCCAGTAACGTCGCGTGCTGCATCGCCGCTGCTGCGTTCTGGCGGCTCAGGGGCATCGTGTACGGATAGAGTTTCGGCAGTAACCCCGCCTGAACCAATGAATCGGTCACGCCCGGGAGCCAGATCAGTGATGTAGGCGAAACGCTTTCCCCAAAGCAAAACCAGTAACGACCAGGTCAGCACCAATATCGCAACCGAACAGATATACACGCGCCAGCGATCCCGGCCGGCCCTCACCCAGACGATGGCAAGGCTCAATGCGATGAATGCAACCGAATTGATTCGGAGCAGATAGTTCATGGTCAGGACGGCACCGAGAGCCAGCGCGACCGCGACGCTGGCACTTCGGTTCATTAGCAAAAGAAGATGCAGCGTAATCAGTTGCAGGCAGACAAAGGCGGCAAACTGCGTCGCGCTGTTGAAATAGAAAATACTGTCTTCGTTCAACGCAAAGACGACGACCGCAAACGCAATCGGCCAGACCGTACAGCCCAGCCTGTGCAGAAGGCTCGCCACCAAGGCGATGTTGATCGCAGTCAGGACCAGGGAGAAGGTGCGCGCCGTAATGACGCCATGGCCGAAGATCCACTGCCAGCTACCCAGGGCATAGAAGAACAGCGGCTGGTACCAGGTCGCATCCTCCGCGCTATAGGGCTTCACGGCGCCGCTGACGTACCACCACGACTTGAGGATATAGTTGGTTTCGTCGAGCCAAGTGCCCTGTCGCGTCACCGCGACGACCGACAGCGCGAGCCAGCCCACCGCAGCAGCTATCAGGAACGCGACGCCGGCGGCGTGAAAACGTCGATCGCCCATCGAAACTTCCATAGTGGTGATTATTCCCGCCGCTCTCGCGCCACGCCTGTCTTGCAGCATCGCGCGCCGATTTCAAGCGTGCCCTGCCACGCGGGCGCTCGGCTGGGCGACGGTCCCCAAACACTAATTCAGCAACGCCTCCGCCAGCCAGCCGAGCCAGATCGCCGGCGCCAGAAACAGGCCGAAGGGCAGGAACGCCGTCGATTTCAGCGGCCGACGCTTGAGGGCGGCATTGAGGAGGTAGGCGCCGATTGCGGCGAGCGCCGCGAACTCGATCGCGGCAAACAGTGCAGGCAGGTCGAGCCAGAGGCCTGCGACCGCGACGAGCTTGACGTCGCCGAGTCCAAGCCCGTCACGGCCGCGCCACGCGCGGTAGCCGGCCATCAGGGCGAGCAGGGGCAGGGCGATGGCCAGCGCCTGTCCCACCGTCCAGAGCAGGGCATACCATCCGGCATCGGGGCCGATCGCCGCGGCGCGAAACAGCGCCAACGCCGCAGCGGCGCCCGTTAGTTCGTTCGGGATCAAATAGCGCCGCGCGTCGGTGACGGCGATCGCCAGCATCAGCGCGCCCAAGAGCGCTCCTGTGAGGCCATCGGGGCCGGGCGCGGCGACCAGGCTGGTCCCGACGATGGCCAGCAGCACACCGGCGAGGATCGCTTGCTGCAACGCTCCGTCGTCGGTCACGGCGTCCCGCCTGCAAGGCGGATGATCTGTCGCGGAAGAGGGCGCCGCATGTCGCAGGCGAAGCTTATCGCTGCACGCCGGGGGGATTGACCACGACCACCGGATTGGAAGTGCCGACCAGGCGGCTGTTCATCTTGCTGCGCATCTCCTCGGCGATCACGTGCGCATCGACGGGATCGCGGATCATGGTCGGGCGGATGAACAGGATCAACTCGGTGCGGGCCCGCGTCGTGTTCTGGTGCGAGAACGTATCACCCACGCCGGGAATCGAATCCAGGATCGGAATGCCCTGGCGCTGCTTGTTCTCGCTCTCGCTGATCAGGCCGGCGAGCAGCACGGTCTGGCCACTGGTCACCGCGATCGAGCTCTTGACCCGGCGTTGCGAAATCGTCGGCGTCAGCGTGCCGATGCTGGCCGGCGACACGCTCGAGATCTCCTGCTCGATGTCGAGCACGATGTTGCCATTGGCGTTGGCGCGCGGCAGCACGCGCAGGATGATGCCGGTGTTCTTGTAGTCGATGGTATTGACGACGGTGTTGTTGGAGGTCAGCACGGTGGCGCTGCCGGTCGAGAACGGCACCTGGTCGCCGACCTGCAATGTCGCCGGCTGGTTGTCGAGCACCACCAGCGACGGATTGGACAGCACCTTGACGTCGGTGATGGTGTGCAGGGCGTCGATGATCACGCGCGGCGAGTTTTCCGATCCGATCAGGGCATTGAAGCCGGGCAGCACGCGGCCGAGCAGGGCGCCCGCCGCGGCATTGACCGCGTTGCTCGGCGGGTCGACGCCGCCAGCGATCGGCGTGCCGGGCGCGGTCGCAATCGTGTTGACCAGGGACCCCTTCTGGCTCGCGAGGAAGAACTGCACGCCGTATTGCAGCTGATTGTTCAGCGTGACCTCGGCAATCGTCGCCTCGATCGCGATCTGGCGCTGCGGCCGGTCGATCTGGCGGATGGTTTGCTCGACGACGCGCTGCGAAGTGGCGTTGGCGTAGACCAGCACCGCGTTGTTGGTGACGTCGGCGGTGATGCGGACGTTCGGAAGGAACGTGCTGCCGCTGACCGACCTGGCGGCGGAGCCGCCGAGCGCCGCGTCGGAAGGCGCCGGCGCGGGCCGCGCGCCGAGTGCAGTACCCGGCGGGCCGGTGATCGGCGTTGCCGCGCCTGCGCCCGCGGTCGGGAGCGCGCTCAGCTGAGCCACGGGATTGGTGCCGGAGGAAGACAGCGAGACGCCCGAGCCCGGCGCGATCTGGCTGGTGCCGCTTTCGAGGCCCGTGGCGCCTGGCGTGGTGCTCGACGATCCCACCAGCATCTCGTTGAGCAGCGCCACCACGATCTTCGAATTGCCGTAGCGCAGCGGATAGGACTTCAGGTTGACGGCCTCCATGTCGGCGCGGTCGAGCCGCGAAATCCACAAGCCTGCACGCTTGAGATATTCCGGCTTCTGGCTGACCACGAGGATCGAGTTGAGGCGCGAGATCGCCTGGAACTTGACCACATTCTGGCTCATGCCGCCTTCGGCGGAATCCATGATCTTGTCGAGTTCCGAGATCAGCGGCTCGGGCGCGGAATTGCGCACGGGGAAGATGCCGACCGATTGTCCCTTCATCCAGTCGGCGTCGAAGCTCAGGATGGTGTCGATCGCAGCCTCGCGATCGGCGCCGGAACCGGTGACGATCAGCGTGTTGTGGCCGTTGTCGGGACGCATTGCGGTGGCCTTGACGCCGAAGCCGTCAAGCAACTTGAACATGTTCTGCGCCGACACGTAGCGGAGCGGCACCACGCTGACGCCTTGGCCGGCTTCCGCCGTGCCGCTGCGGTCGATACCACCGGGGCCGGCTTCCGCGGACGGGAGCAGCCGATAGCCGCCGCCGCGGTCGCGGACCAGCGAGACGCCGGACATTTTCAGCGCATTCTCCAGCACATAAAGCGCGTCCGCCTTCGGCACCGGACGCACCGAGGCCAGCGTCACGGTTCCCTGCACGCGCGGATCGATCACATAGCCGACCTTGAGCACGTCACCGAGGATGACCTTGGCAACGGTCGCCACCGGCGCATTCTCGAAGTTGAGATCGTAACCACCGCCTCCGCCGTCACGCTCGGCGAGTGCCGCGCCTGCAGGCGTTGTGCCGTCGGAGAGATAGATCGCCGCTCGCGACGGGCTCTGCTGCCCGATGCCGCCAGCGCCGGTGTCGGCGACCTGGCGCGGCTGGATGTCGAGGTTGTTGATTTTTTCGGCGATGTCCTGCGCGCGCGGATCCCGGGGATTGCGTTCCACCGATTGATCGGCGGTGACGATGCACGCGGTCAGCGCGAATGCGGACAAAAACAGAACCAGCGTTCCAGCCAACCCTGAACGCAGGCGCGAAAGCGGATGGACCACTTTGGACAAAAGACGCCTACCAAACGCTACGGTTGATTTGGAAATATACGTCCGATCCCCCGTGGCCCGGACGTTCGTTAATTTGCGCCACGATTATGTTTTTGCTAGAGAATATGTCAAGCGCAAAGGCCTTTTGTTGCAATCGATAACTGTTGTATTCCAGTAACAAGGTTAGCGGTGGGAATTGAATGCGCGACCTGTCCGCAGAGACCTTCCGGCAGCACCTTCTGGACAAGTATTCCTTGCCGGCGCGCGCGCGTGCCCGCGTCGAAAATCCTGCCAATTCAACCTTGACGCGTCCCCTGCGCGAGCTGTGGGAGGCGACCGATCTGTCGGCCGCGGAATTCGCCGATGAGGTCTCGAATTATTTCGGTGTGGTGCGGCTGAACCTGCCGCAACTGCTGGCTGCGGCACCGTGTCTCGACGGATTCTCCCGTCGATTTCTCCGCGAATCCACGATCTTCCCGTTCCGCGCGCCGAACGGCGGCTATCGCATCGCGGTCGCCGATCCCTCCGATACCGCCGCCATTCGCGCCGCCGAGATCGTATTCGGCGAGACGGTCGAGGTTGCGGTGGCTTCCTTCGAGGACATCACCACGGTGCTGGACCAGCGCGTCGAGCACGATGGCGCGGCGACGGACGGAGCCGCGAAGACGTCGAGCCAGCAATCCGACGACGATATCGAGAGCCTTCGCGATCTCGCGAGCGGCGCGCCGGTCGTTCGCGCGCTCAACGACATGCTCGAGCGCGCCGTCGAACTGCGCGCCAGCGACATCCACATCGAGCCGTTCCGTACCGGACTTGTCGTGCGCTTGCGCGTCGACGGCTTGCTGCGCGCGATTCCCGCGCCGTCGGGCGTTCCGCCGCAGGCGCTTGATCTCGCGCGTGAAAATTCTGGCCGGTCTCAACATCGCCGAGCGGCGCCTGCCGCAGGACGGCGCGGCGCGCATCCGCGTCAGCCGCTCCGAGCTCGACGTACGCGTCGCGACCATGCCGACCCAGGCCGGCGAAAGCGCCGTCATCCGCCTGTTGCCGCGCGACCGCGGCCTGCTCGAGATGGGCAAGCTCGGGCTGTCGGCGCGCGACGAAAAGATCATGAGCCGCCTGCTCGCGCTGCCGCACGGCATGATCGTGATCACCGGGCCGACCGGCAGCGGCAAGACCACGACGCTCGCCACCATGCTGTCGATCCTCAACGAGCCGACGCGCAAGATCCTCACGATCGAGGATCCCGTCGAATATGAAATCCCGGGCATCAACCAGTCGCAGGTCAAGCCGTCGATCGGCCTGACCTTTGCCACGGCGATGCGCTCCTTTGTCCGCCAGGATCCCGACGTGATCATGGTCGGCGAAGTCCGCGACGCCGAGACCGCACATATCGCGATTCATGCGGCGCTGACCGGCCATCTCGTGCTGACCACGCTGCACACCGACACGGCGGCCGCCGCCGTACCGCGGCTGATCGATCTCGGCATCGAGGGCTTCCTGCTGAAGTCGACGTTGCGCGCGGTGGTGGCACAACGGCTGGTGCGCGTGCTCTGCGATCGCTGCAAGCAGCCGCACAGGCTCACGGCGAAGGACATCGCCGATGATCCGCGGTTTGCCGTCATCGGCTTCAAGGCGGGCGAGGTGGTGCATGAGGCCGCAGGCTGCGAGCGCTGCGGCGGCACAGGCTATCGCGGCCGCAACGGCGTTTTCGAGATCCTCGAGATGTCCGACGAGGTGCGCAAGCTGGTCGGACCGCAGACGGATTCCCACACGATCGACACGGCGGCGATGGATGGCGGCATGACCACCATGCTGGCCGATGCGGTCGCCAAATGCCACGCCGGTGTGACCACCGTGCCCGAAGTGTTCCGCGTCACGACGGTCAGGTGAGGTGATGCCGAACTATCGCTATCGCGCGATGAATGCCAGCGGCGAACTGGTCTCGGGCGCCATCGCCGCGCCCGCGCCCGGCGATGTCGCCGCGCGTATCGAGCGTCTCGGCCTCGTGCTGGTCGACAATGTCACGCTGGAAGAGGGTGGCGCGGCGGGGTGGACGTTCAGCTTGTTCGGCAAGCCGAAAGCCGAAGACGTCACCATCTTCACCCGCGACCTCGCGCTGCTGTTGCGCGCCGGCGCGCGCATCAATGACGGGCTGGAGCT
The DNA here is from genome assembly GCA_963795365.1 of uncultured Alphaproteobacteria bacterium. Classification (GTDB taxonomy): domain Bacteria; phylum Pseudomonadota; class Alphaproteobacteria; order Rhizobiales; family Xanthobacteraceae; genus Bradyrhizobium. The sequence goes on along the minus strand of CAWCHW010000009.1, from coordinate 60,978 downwards.
GCTTGCCGCCGACAGCGATTTCGGCCGCCTGCGTCCCGTCGTCGCCGACATCCGTTCACGCGTGGTCGCCGGCGAGAGCTTTGCCGAAGCGCTGGGCCGCCACCAGGGCCTGTTTCCGCCGATGTATGTGGCGCTGATCCGCGTCGGCGAAGCCTCGGGCTCGCTGGATCAGGTGCTGGAGGTGCTTGCCGACGAGCGCAGCCGCACCGAGGCGCTGAAGCGCAGGCTCGGCGATGCCATCCGCTATCCGCTGTTCGTGCTCGGTGCGGCCGGCTGCGTGCTGCTGTTCTTTCTCACTTTCGTGCTGCCGCAATTCGCCAGCGTGCTGCAGGATTTCGGCGCCAAGGTCGATCCGTTCATCCTCGGCTTCCTCAACCTCTCGACGTTCCTGCGCGCCAACTCGGACGCCGTGTTTGCAGTTCTTGCTGCCGTCATCGCGATCGCCTGGTTGTCGTTGCGGCAGGAGAGCGTCCGCCGCGGCCTGATGAACCTGTTGACGCAGCTGCCGATGGTGCGCGAGGTGATGAAGTATTACCGGACCTCGCTGTTCTGCCGGAATCTCGGTCTCCTGCTCGGCAGCGGCGTGAACCTCACCACGACATTGCGCATCCTCGTCGACATGATGGCCTCGGTCGGATCGCCCGTGGTATGGACCGAAGCCGCCGACCGCGTTCGCCACGGCACGAAGCTGTCGGATGCCCTGGCCGAGACCCAGGCGCTGCCGGCGATGGCGGTGCGAATGCTCAGGCTCGGCGACGAGACCGGGCAGCTGCCGGTGCTATCGGCCCGCGTCGCCGAATTCTACGAGGCCAAGCTGCAGCGGACGCTCGACCGCGTGGTCGGCATTGCCGGCCCCGCGGCGATCATCGTCATCAGCCTGGTCGTCGGCGGACTGATTGTGTCGGTCATGACGGCGCTGATGTCCGTCAGCCAGATTATCGGGTGAGGTTTCAGATGCGCGCATTTGGAAAGCTGTTGCAGAGATCGTCGCCGCGTCGCCGTCGTCGCGCGCAAGCCGGCTTTACCCTGGTCGAAATCCTCGTCGTCATCACCATCATCGGCCTGATCATGGCCCTGGTCGGTCCGCGCGTGCTGAACTATCTCAGCGAATCCAAGGCCAAGGCCGCCAAGATCCAGATCGAAAGTTTCTCGAGCGCGCTCGATCTCTATTATCTCGACCTCGGCCGCTATCCGACCAGCAATGAAGGTCTGGCCGCGCTGACCCAGGGCAACAACGCGCCGGGCTGGAACGGGCCGTATTTGCGCGGCGGCGTGGTGCCCAACGATCCCTGGGGCCACAGCTACGTCTATCGCGCGCCGGGTCAGCGCGCGCCCTACGAGATCGTCTCGCTCGGCTCCGACGGCCAGGAGGGCGGCACTGGCGTTGCAGCCGACATCGCCAGCGGCACGCGCTAGTGGTAGTCGTTCGACATGACGATCGCGTTGACGGCGAGCGCGGCTTTGCGCTGATCGAAATCCTCTGCGTGCTCGCCATCATCGGCCTGCTTGCGGCCATCATCCTGCCGACCTTTCCGCGATCCACGACGCGCGCCCGTCTCGAAAGCCTCGCGGTCGAAACCGCGGCGATCCTGAAAGCCGACCGCAGCGCGGCGTTGCGCCGGCATGCGCAGGTGGCGACGATCGTCGATGCGCCCGAGCGCGCGATCCGCTCCGGCGCCACCGGGCGCATCCTGCGCCTGCCGAAGGATGTCATTGTCGATGCCGCGCTGGCGTCGCGCTGCGCGGACCGTGACGCCGGCCGCTCGATCGACTTCTTCCCGTCGGGGATGTCCTGCGGCGGCACCATCGCGCTGGCGCGGCCGGGCATGGGATATGAAATCCGCGTCAACTGGCTGACAGGAGGCGTCGAGATTGTGCAAAAGCAAAAGCTGCTCTGATCAGCGCGGCTTCACGCTGATCGAGGCGCTGGTGGCGCTGGCGATCATCGCGGCCGTGCTGACCTCGATCGGCATGGTGATCGGCACCACGGTGCGTGGCACGCGCGCGATCGACCAGCGGCTGGCGCTGAGCGGCGCCGCCGAGACGGTGCTCGCCAATTTGCCTGCGCGCAACGCGCTCAAGGTGGGACGGCAGACCGGCGCGCTTGCGGGTCACCGCTGGCGCATCGATGTCGGCCCGATCAATGCTGCCGCGGCCAATGCGCCGCAAAGCCGCTTCATGCCGTTCGCGGTCAATATGCGGATGCAGGGGCCGGGAGGCGCGGCGTTCCAGGTCACGACCGTGCGCCTCGTGCCGAAGGCTGCCGAATGAGCGCGCGACGCCGAACGCATGGCGAGGCCGGCTTCACGCTGCTCGAAGTGTTGCTGGCGACGCTGTTGATGACGGTGATCCTCGGCGCGCTCGCCACCGTGACGGCGCAATGGCTGCCGAACTGGAACCGCGGCATCGCCCACGTGCAGCGCGCCGAGCGGCTCGCGATCGGACTCGACCGGGTCCTGGCCGATCTCGCGGTGGCGGAGATGGTGCCTGTGAACGGAGACAACAAGCATCCGCTGTTCGAAGGCGCCGAGCTGTCGGTCACCTTCGTGCGCAGCGCGGTCGGCCCGAACACGCGTCCCGGCCTGGAAATCATCCGCCTGATCGAAAAGGCCGACGAGCGGGGACTTGCGCTGGTGCGCGAGCGCGCGCCGTTCAATCCGATGCCGTCGGATGCGCAAATCCGCTTCGTCGATCAGGTGGTGCTGGTCCGCAGCCCCTTCCGGGTGAGCTTTGCCTATGCGGGCCCCGATCAGGCCTGGCAGCCGACCTGGCGCGACCAGATGCAGTTGCCGACGGCAGTCCGTGTCTCGGTGCGCGATGCCGGCACCGGGCAGGTGCTGGCGGTCTCCAGCGCCGCCATCGTGCATGTCAACGCGCCCGCCGAATGCGCGCGGGCCAAGAACATCAATGGTTGTCTTGCGGCACGATCGAAAGGCGATGCCGACAAGAAAGAGGAGCAGCTCTGATGCGAGCGGCCGCCGACAGCCTTTGTGACGTGAGGCCTGTGCAAAGCGCACGAGGCTTCATCGTCATCGCCGTGCTGTGGATCCTGGCGGCGCTGTCGGCGCTGGTCCTGATCTACCTGACCTATGTCACCAACACCGCCGTGATCGTGGCCGGGAGCACCGATCGCATCCAGACCGAGGCGATGGTGACCGGCGGCGTCGAGCTGGCGGCCTTGCAATTGGCTGGCGTCAACGACGCCGCGCGCCCGAGCAGCGGCACCTTCAACGCGCGGCTCGGCGCGGGCCGGGTGTTCGTGACCTTCCGTTCCGAAGCCGCCCGCGTCGACCTCAACGCGGCCTCGAAAGGCCTGCTGTCGGGACTGATGACCGGGCTCGGCGTCGGCGCCTCCAATGCGGCCGTCTATGCCGATCGCATCCTGGCCTGGCGCGCGCCAACCGAACTCGGCGACGGCGATCCCGAGAATTCCTTCTACAAGACCTCGGGCGTTTCCTATCTGCCGCGCCACGCGCCATTCCCGGCCGCCGAGGAATTATGGCTGGTGCAGGGGATTCCCTCCGTCGTGATCGAGTCGCATGCTGCCCTTCGTCACCGTGTTCAGCAACATGGCGGCGATCAATGTGCAGGACGCCGCGCCGCAGGTGCTGGCGGCCTTGCCGGGCATGACGCCGGAAAACCTGCAATCGCTGCTCGCCCAGCGCAGCGATCCCTCGGTCGACCCGCATGCGTTGATCGGATTGTCGGGCGGCGAGGGCGCCACGCTTGCAAGCTCCAAGGCCTACCGGGTCACGGTCGACGTGGAGCTGCCGGACGGGCAACGCAGCGGCGGTGAGGTCGTGATCCTGCTTCTCGAAAGCGGCGACGAGCCTTATCGTGTATTGTCGTGGCGCAATAATTCCGACGGCAGTACGGCGCCGCAGAAAGTTTCCTCGCGATGAAGTTTTTCGGCAGCCTCGGTGCGATCCTGAACGCCTGGACCGGCAGCGCCGCGGCGGCCGTCATCGCTGGCCTCAACCGCATCGTCTCGCCGCGCGTCGTGCGACTGATCGAAGGCGATGACGGCGCCTTCGCCGTGGAAGCGCCGACCAAGGCGGGCGACATCCCCGCAACGATCGCGCTTGCGGACGGCGTGGCGCCCTCCGGCCTCGCCTCGTTGGTCAGGGGCAGCCGGGTCGAGATCGTGCTGCTGCCGAAGCGCTTCCTGTTCCGTCCGCTGGAGCTTCCGGCGCGCGCGGCCGACTTCATCGAGGGCATCGTGCGCGCGCAGATCGATCGCCTGACGCCGTGGAGCGCGAGCGAAGCCGTGTTCGGCTGCACCGTCCCTGTCGCTGGCGGCGGCGAGAGCATCACCACGACGATCGCCGCGACCACGCGCAAGGCGGTGGCGGGGTATGTGCAGGCGCTTTCCGCCTTCCACCCGTCGGCCGTCGCGATCTGCACAGATGTGCCTGGGGCCGGTGGGTCTCGCGTGCGGGTGTTCGAGCAGCGCGCGCGCGGATCGCTGGATGCGGCGAAGGTGAGCCGCGCGCTGCAATTCGCGCTCGGCGCCGCGGCTCTGGTTGCGGTCGTCTCTGTGGCCGCCTCGAGTTACGTCGCAAGCAGTCTCGGCGCGCAGGAGGAGGAGCTGGCGCGCCAGATCTCGCAGCGTCGCGCCGCCATTCGCGCCGGCAGCGACGGCGGCGACCGTTCGCCGGTCGCCGCACTCGAGCGCCGCAAGTACCAGACGCCGGCCAGTGTGATCGTGCTGGAGACGTTGAGTCAGGTGCTGCCGGACAACACCTATGTCACGGAATTGCATCTCGCCGGCAACAAGCTGCAGATTGCCGGCATCACCACCGATGCGCCGTCGCTGATCTCGCTGATCGAGCAGTCGCATCATTTCACCCGCGCCACCTTCTACGCGCCGACCACGCGCTCGCCGTCCGATCCGGGCGAACGCTTCCATATCGAGGCGCAGGTCGAGCCCGAGAACACTGTCAAGAACACGGTGGCGCCATGAGCGCGGGCAACGTCGTCACACGCACGCTGTCGCAATCGCCGCTGATCGCGGTCGTGCTGTATCTCGCGGTGCTCGTCGGCCTTGCTTTCGCCTCCGTGGTCGCGATCTCGGGCATTTTCGATCATCAGCGCGCGTTGGCGCAGACCTCCGACCTGCTCGACCAGTTGCGGGGCCGCAAGGCGCGCAGTCCGGCGCAGCTGTCGGCGGAGCATCCGGGCACGCCGTTCCTGGAGGGTCCGACGGTGACCGTCGCCGGCGCCGCGCTCTTGCAGCGGGTGGCCGCGGCGGTCGGCAATGCCGGCGGCACCATCCAGTCCTCGCAGGTCGACGTGCTCGGCAAGGAAGCCAAGGACGGCTTTGTCGGCCTCGTCGTCAGTTGCGAAATGGAGCAGCCGGCGCTGCAGAAGGTGCTGTACGACCTCGAAGCCGGCATGCCCTTCCTGTTCGTCGATCAGCTCGACGTGCAGGTGCCGCAGACCACGGCCAAGAGCGAAGCAGGTTCGGGACGCGTCCGCGTCATGCTCGGCGTGTCCGGACAGTGGCAGGGCAACAAATAGCGCGCCTGCAGGCTCGTCAGCCTACCAGCTGTATTTGACGACGCCCTTGCCGGCATAGCTCGCGACATTGCCGGAGAACTCGCCCTCGAAGACGCCGGCGATCGAGAAGCCGTTGAGCCATTTGCGCTCGGCCGAGGCCGAGACCAGCGCGGAGTTGGCGTCCGGACGCGCGCCGTTGACCACGAAGCTCGCGCCGGGCAGCGCCTGGAAGATCGCCGTCACCGCGCGATTCGGATCGTAGTCATGCGCCCAGGCGGCGCGGCCGCGCAGCGTCAGCACGCCATCCGCCATGGCGAACGACTTGTCGCCGCGCAGGCCGAGCTCGGTGCGGGTGTCGGTCACGGTCTGCGCCGCATAGTTCAGCGCGAACAGTCCGCCGCCGGTCTGGCTGAGTTCGGCATAGTTCGGCAGGCTGAAGTCGATCACTTGGGCCGCCGCGTAGGGCGTGATGCCCCCGAACGGCGTCGCGAAGCGATAACCACCTTCGAAGCGGCCGGAGAAGGTCTCGGCGCGGAAGCGGCCCTCCAGCATGTCGACGCCGGCCAGCGCCACCGTGCGGTTGGTGGTGACGTCATGCCAGCCATAGGCGAACGCACCCGACAGATAGGCCGCGCCGAAATTCTGCCGCCCGTAGAAGCCGGCATTGAACATGTCGGTCCTGCCCGCGCCGAGGCCGTTGGCGAGCGAATAGTTGGTGCCGCCGCCGCCGAGGGCGAAACCGATCAGCGTGTCGGGCGAAATCTTGTAGTCGGCGCCTGACGCCACGCCCCAAACCCGTGCCGTGAGGTCCTGCGAGCCGACCACGGCGTTGCCGTTCACCGTTTCCGAGCCGCCATAACCGGACGCCCAGACGCTCCAGCGGTGGAGCGGCTGTGGCGCCAGCATCGGCGCCTTGGTCGCCATCGCATAGGCGTCGCGCTCACTCGCGGTCCCCGAACGCCGCGCGGCGTAGGCCAGCGACTCCTCGTCGGCATAGCCGGTCGGCGTCACGCTTTGCACGGTGAAGCCGCCGGAGCGTCCGGCAATAGTGGGATCGAGCAGCAGGTTGAGGAACAGGTCGGCCGCCTTGATCGAGGACTGGATCACGCCGGTGCCGAGCTCGCCCGAGGCAATGGTCAGGCCGGCCGGGCTCAGCGCCGCAAATGCCATCGGGATGCTGCCGGTGCGGTTGAAGAAGCCGGTCAGCGCGTTGGCGACGTTCTGCTGGTTGATGTTCAGCGGCCCGTTCGGCGTGTTGAAATTCAGCTTGGTGTTGAGGAACACGTCGTTGCCGACGTAGCTCAGCGTCGAGGTGACGTTGGAATTGTTCGACACCACGGTCGGATTGAAGTTGCCGCTGACGCCCGTATTCGCGTGCAGGATGGTGTACTGCGACTGCAGCGTCGAGCTCGAATAGTTGACGTTCACTGTGGCGTTGTTGAGCGTCGCAGTGCCCGAGACGTTGGTGCGGCCGGCATTGGTCGGCGAGACCTGGATCATGTAGGTCGAGGCCGCGGTGAACGAGAGATTGCCGGCGACCGTGAGCGGACCGAAGGCGCTGACGGTGCTGCCCGGTGCCAGCGTGCCGCCGTCGATCGCCGTGTTGCCGACGGTGCCAGAGCCGGACAGCGTGCTTCCGGCGTTGACCGTGGTGAGCGAAGACGTCGCGATCGAGCCGTCGACCACCAGCGTGCCGCCGTTGACGGTGGTAGCGCCGGTATAGGTCTCGGTGTTCGTCAGCGTCAGGGTGCCGGTGCCGATCTTGGTGAGAGAGCCGCCGGGACCGGAGATCACGCCGCTGACGGTGGTCGAGAGATTGTTGCTGCCGACGGTCAATTCCTTCGCGCCGAGAACGTAGCTGCCCGCGCCTTCGATCGAACCGGCGGTCATGCCGGTCGCGGTCAATCCGGACATGTCGAAAGTGCCGCCGGCATTGGTGATGAAGCGCGCGCTGCCGCCGGTGCTGAGTCGAAGAAGAAGACATTGCCGCCGCTGCCGGTGGTGATCACGGCGTTGCCGGCCGTGGTGTTGGCGTTGAAGCTGGTCGTGCCGTCGTTGGTGATGATGGAATTGCCCGCCGTGGCGGTCGAGGCGCCAGCACCGGAGTCGCCGAACTGCAGGAAGCCGCCCGTCTTGTTGGTGATGGTGGCGTTGGCCGCCGTCGTCGCCGCGGTGAATTCCGTCGTGCCGCCCGCATTGTTGGTGATGTTGGCGCTGCCTGCCGTGGCGGTGTCGGTGCCGACGATGGGAACGCCGAACGTGGTCGTGCCACCGTTGTTGTTGACGATGGTGGCGTTGGCCGCGGTGCTCTGATCCTGGAAATTGGTGCCGCCACCGTTGTTGTTGGTGATGGTCGCATTCATCGCCGATGTGTGGGCAAGGAAGCTCGTGGTGCCCGAACTGTTGTTGGTGATGTGCGCGGTTCCGGCGTTGGCGGTATCGGTGCCGCCAAGAGTGCCGAAGATGGTTTGTCCGCCGCTGCCGATGCCGGGATTGTTGGTGATCGTGGCGTTGCCGGCGGTGCTGGCATCCAGGAAGCTGAGCGATGAGGTAATGCCCAGCGATCCGACCACCGTGATGTTCGAATTGGCGGCCGTGCTCGTGTTGTTGAACGTGATGGTGCCGGGATGCGTCGCATCCGGCATCGTGATGATCGACGAGCCGGCGCTCGCCGAATTGTTGAAGACGAGGTTGGACTCCTTCAGCACGATATTGGCGCTGCCCGCAGTGCTCGTATCGTTGAAGGTGATGGTGCTGCCGACCAGCGAGGAGTTGATGGTGGAGCTGCCGGCGCTCGCGGAATTGCCGAAGGTCAGCGTGGCGGTGCCCTGCAGCGTGATGGTCGAGCTGCCGGCCGTGGTATTGTTGCTGAAACTCGTCGCCGAACCGGTGGCGCCGGTGATGTTGGCCGAGCCGGCGGTGGCTGAACCGGTGAACTGCAGCGAGTTGTTGTTGACGATCGTGGACGAGCCCGCCGAAGAATTGAGGTTGAAGGTGATGAACCCCGAGACGGCATTCGTGATGTTCGCGGTGCCGGCGGTCGCGTTGTCGTTGAAGTTCAGCGTCGCGTTGTTCGTGATGTGAGCCGATCCGGCAGTGCTGCTGATATTGAATTCGACATCGCCGTTGTTGACGATGATGGCGTTGCCGGCTGTGCTCGTATCCTGGAAGCTCATGCCGCCGCTGTTGTTGTAAGTGACCGGACCGGTCCCTGCGCTGGCCGAGCTGGAATTCTGGAACACCGCGGATACGGTGTTGTTGATGGTCTGCGTGTTGGTCGAGTTGTTCGTGACACCCGTGCCACTGACGATGAAGATGTCGTTCATCGTGATGGTGTAGGCCGGTGCGTTGTTCGGAGCGCCGGTGAAGGTGATCGCATTGACCGACACGATGCCATTCGGCGTCGACGGTCGTCGGGGCGCCGTTGTTGGTAAAGGTCGCCGTTCCCGTCGGTATGGTGGCAGGCGTCCAGTTGTTGTTCTCGATCCACTCGTTGGGATCGCCGGCATTATTGCCGACCCATGTCGCGTCCTGTGCGCGTGCCGACACGACGCCGAGCGCGGTGCTGGCCAGCAAAACCGTCAGCGAATGCCGCGCAACCGTCCGCAATCCCCGCCGACCCAGCTGTTCAGGGAATTTTCGAGCGTTCATGGCGCAGGCTCAACAGGTTAGATCGACGGAATCGGGCGCGAAAAGAATCGTGAACGCTACCGCACTGATTTGGCCGCACTTTCTCACGCCGCTGAAGCTGCACGCAACGCTTGCAGAGCCGGTTCCAGCCATATCCTGTTCGTTGCAGTTATGTATTCCAGCGGGCGTGGCCGTTCGGCAACAATGAGGCGGCAAAGTTCCACAAATCGAGGGCGTAGGCAGGTGCAAATCTTACGGCCGGCTTACAGCCGGCGCGGGACTGCGGCTCGCGTTGCTGGCCACGGCTGTTCAGGCTAGATTGCCGTCCGGCGTAAAGCCGCAGGTGGCAGGAAAACATGAGCTGGGGCTCGCAGATTTCGGCAGTAGCGCTGCTGGCCGGCGCGATGGTGGCGCTTGTCCCGTCGCAGGGCCTGCGCGCCGCCACGTCACCAGCGCCTGACATCCTGTCCGATGACCGTCCTGTGGACGCGGTCGATGTCGGCAGCGTCAAGCCGCTGGCGCGGTCCAAAGCAGAACCCGCCAAGGTGCTGCCGAGCGGAAACCCGCTGTGGTCGGTGCCGCTGTCGGTGCTGACGGCGACCCAGGCGCGACCCATCTTTTCGGCCTCGCGGCGGCCGCCGCAGCCCGCCGTGGTGGCCCCGGCTGCCGAGGCGGTCGTCGCTCCGCCACCGGGTCCGGCCGAGGCGGAGCATCCGCCATTGGCGCTGATCGGCGCTGTTGTGGGAGCCGGCGAGGCGATTGCCGTTTTTCTCGACCGGGCAAGCCAGAAAATCGTCCGCCTGCGGCCCGGCGAGAGCCATGGCGGTTGGAAGCTGAGCGGCGTCGAGAGCCGGGAAGTCACCTTCAACAAGGACGACCGCAGCGAGACGCTGGTGCTCCAGCGGCAGGAAGGAGCCACCGCGGCGCCCGCTGCCAATGCGCCGGCGGGTGAGCCTGGTGCGCCAACCATGCCGGCCGTGCCGGTTGCCAGCGGTCTGGACGGCGCATACGCGCCGTTCGTGCCGAAGCACACGCCGAAGAACGGCGAGTCGGACGGGCTCTAGGTTCGTTCAATTCAGCAGGATGGCGCGCAGCACGTCGCAGACACGCTGCTGCTGCGATTCCGATAGTCCCAGCCACATCGGCAGCCGCACCAGCCGTTCCGCTTGCGCGCTCGTCACCGCCAGAAGCGAGCTCGTTGCCCGTTGCGTACGGCCGGTTGAACGGAATTTTGTCGGGTGACTGCATCGCTCGATCAGCGGCCGCGAGGGGGGAGTTTTCGTAATGGCTGCAAATCTCACCTGTCCGGCAGGAAGAGCTCCGGCCTCGGAGCGGGGTCGATATACATGGTAATGCCCTTGCGACCAAGCTCGACCGCGCGCGCGATGAACGGCTTTGCGTCGCCGGCCAGGATGCGCAAGTTGGATATTTTCGCATCGACGCAGATGTCCGGGAAGAAATAGCGCCGCAGCCGCAGCGGCCGGATGTCACCGATCCGGCGCCGGTACTCATGTTCGCCGGTTTCGCCGTTTGCCCGCTTCCAGCGATATTTGATGGTGCCGTCGAACACCTGGCGGAAGAATGGAATCTCGTCGTAGAGCAGACATTCCACGGTGTGCATCAGCGTCATGTATTCGAAGCCGGCGCCGAGCCCGAGCATGCGCGCGTCGAGCTCGGCGAGCCGGCAGAACGGCGTGTTCTCGCCCCAGGGCAGGATAGTGTGGTGATGATCTTTCAGCAGGAAGTCCGCAGCCGGACCGACCGCGCAGACGGATGTGTTGAGATGGATGCTGCGCTTGACCTCGGGATTGCGGCGGAAGATCTCGCACAACATCCCCGTGTAGGTAGGCGCCCGGTCGACGAGGAACACCTTGTCGGGATTCTGGTCGATCGGGAATGCCGGCATCGCCAGCGTGCCGTCCGGTCCGATCAGGTCGCGCAACAGGCCGATCATTTCGGTCGGCTTGAGCGGCACGTTGTAGAACTGGTTCCACGACGAATGAATCCAGACCGTCCGCCCGCGTGTCACGCCGAGATCGTTCAGTTGTTGCCGCAGCTCCGCGATCGCGATCGGGCGGCGATGGATTTGCTTCGCCAGCCGCAATTTCTGTTTGCGCAGGAAGCCGCGCAAATCGTCCTGCCCGAGGATTTTCCGGGCAAGGCGCTTCACTCCGCTGCGGAACGGCCCTGACATGGCAGCCGTCATCCTGCGCCGGCGCACGAGACCGCGCCATCGTCTGCGCGTTCGAGCTTATCGATGGCGGACTTCACGCAGCCGGTCACGGCGGCAAGTATCCGGTTCGAGTTGAAACGGCCCGACATCCCGAACAGCGACTGGAAACCGTTGACCTCGTAGCCGCCCTCCGTCACCTGCTTTGCCGTCGGCAGATAGCCGAACACCGCGCCGAGATAGCCGGTATAGAGCCGGATAGCCTGCGCGGCGGGCGGACTGGCCTCGTCGAGAATATGCTGCCACTCAACGGTCGGCTCTGCCGACAGCGCCAGTATTTCCAGCTCCTCGTCCAGTCTCACGACGTGGACCGTCAGCTTCTTGTCGGGAGCGCCTCCCGTGAAGAACGCGCCGAGGGAAATGGCCGACGACGCCGCGCGCAACCGCTTTGGACGCAGCGTGACGGCGGGGTGTCCGGCGACGATCGCGCCGAGCCTGGCAACGAGGCTGTCACGCCACGCCACCGTGTCGGCCGGCATCGCGGTGGGCCACATGTAACCGGCAATCAGCATGCGCCGCAGTCTGGCGAAACGCTCGCCGAGAGTTTCGCGCTGCGCCGAGGGCACGAGCCGCGGGGTGATGTCGCCGCAAAATCCCGGCGCGAACAGGCAGGGGATTTCGCCAAAGCGCTCGCGCAACAGGACACGCACCGCGCCGGGATAGTCGGCGCTGATCGCGTCCGTCGGCACCACGGATGTCGGATGACAGGTGTAATGCGAGAAGGCGGCGAGCGGGGCGCCGTCGTCCGCCGCCCTGATCAGAATGACCGTCGCGTGCTCGTCGCGCGGGCCGGCCGGGGAGGGGGAGAAGGTCACGCTCGCCCATTGCAGCCCTTGCGTCCGGTCCCAGGTTGGAAACGGCCAGTAGCGGCGGCGATTGATGGAGTGATCGAGGCTGCCGCGCAGGATGTCGACGCTGATCTCGCGGCGCTGCCTGGTCAGGATCTGCCGCACGAGATCATCGACGGCTTCGGCGGCGTCGTCGATGAACCGGGCATCGGGCGTGCCGAGACGTGCGCAGGCGAAATCGGTGGCGGGCGCGCAATGGGTATGCGACGCCAGCATCATCACTTCATCGGGCCGAAATCCGTGTCTGCCGAGCCGGGACTGGATCAGATCGGCGAGCTCCGCGCCGACGATCATCAGATCGAAGCCGAGGATCAGGCACCGGCAGCCCTCGCCTTCCAGCAGCAGCGCCGCAATTTCGATCGGGTCGAGGACGGTCGATACGGGCGTCTGGCGCGAGGCGAAACCGGCCAGCCGAACCGGACGGTCTCTCGGTGTCACGTCGCAATGGGCCGCACGCGCGAACATTCCTGCCGTACTCTCTGATCTTGCACCGGAATGAGGTTTGCGTTCCCGGCCAAAGTTCTTGTCTGATCGGGCCCGGCACAATAAGGCTCTGGTACCGATAGCGGCCGTGGGCACGGGTGTCCAGCGAACCGCGGCGCAGGGATCGTCAACCCTTAAGAGGCAGCGTGACGTCTTTCACTTCGAGCCGCGCGCGTCGAATTTTTGGCGGGTGGTCCGCCAATGTCCTCGGACTCGTGCTTGCCCTCACGCAGCAGATTCTTCTCATTCCGCTGTTCCTGAAATACTGGACCGGCGAGACGCTGTCGGCGTGGTTGACGATCTTTGCCGCGGGCATGCTGGTGCTGACGCTCGACGCAGGACTGCACGCCTGGTCGTTGAACCGCTTCCTGCAGTTCAAGCCGCGCGCCGACTGCGATCGCCGCACCAGCCGGTTCTACGGCGCCATGCTGCGGCTCTATGCAGGATATGCGGCGCTGCTGATCCTGGCCATGCTGGCGATTTCCGCCGTGGTCGCGCCGTCCCGCGTCCTCGGCTTTTCGTCCGAGCCTCGCTTCGATCTGTCGCTCGCGATCATGGCGCTCGGGATGGTGCTGACGATTCCGTCCAATCTCGTGACCGCGCTCTATCGTGCGCGCGGGCTCTACGGGCGCATCGGCGGCCTGCAGGCGCTTGGCCTCACGATCGGGCAGGTCGGTCAGATCGTCGGCATCGTGACGACGGGCAGCCTCCTGGTCGTGACCTCGGCGTTCGTCGTGGGCCAGGTTGCAATCGCAATCTTCCTCATCGCCATCGACGTGCGCCGGCAATTTCCCTTTCTCAGGCGCGCCCGCGGCGGGATTTCGCTACGCTGGTCGCTCGCGCAGCTGGTCGGAGCCTTGCCGTTCTCGGTGACGAACTTCGTCGAGTTGGGCTTGAGCTATCTCTCCGTTCTGCTGATCGGCTTCTTCGTGACGGATCGCATCGCGATCGCCCAGTGGAGCCTGACGCGCACCATCGTCAATCTGCTGCGGCAGGTGAGCTATCAGACCACGCTGCCGCTCGCGGCCGAACTCGGGCATGACCATGCGACCGGCGCGCGCGACAGCCTGCAACGGCTCTATGTGAGGGGATCGGTGATCCTGGTGCTGGTCGCAGCCGGCGCCACGTCGGGGGCGCTGGCATTCTGGCCGGATTTCTTTGCAATCTGGACGCATGGCGCAATTCCCTATGACGCGACATTGTCGCCCACGCTGCTGATCGGCACCTGCATCACGACGCCTGCGCTGCTGGCGATGAGCTATGCCAGTTACAGCAACCGCGGCCCGCTATTGCTTCGCGCCAAGTCGGCGCAGCTTGTGCTGTTCGTGGTCCTTGCCTTGCTGCTGATCCCGCGGTTCGGTCCGCTCGGCGCCGCGATTGCGATGATCGCGAGCGAATTGATCGCGCAGTCCGCCTTCCTCGCCGTCGTCATCGTGAGCGAGACCGTGCAGCGGCCGGTGCGCTACGTGCTCTTGCTCGCCGCAATGATGGTGGTGATCGTTGCGGCCGGCGCCGCCCTGGGCGAGGCGATCGGCCGCCTGGTGCCCGGTCGGGGACTGGTCCACTTCGTCGCCGAATGCGCGATCTGGCTTGCCGCGGTTGCGATCGCCGCGGCACCGCTGTTGCGCGCGAAATTCCGCGAGCGACTGTTGTCGGTGCTTTCCAGGGTTTAGCCTACCGCTGCCCGGCCTGGCGGATCAGGTACTGGCCGTAACCCGTGTTCTTCAGCGGTTCGGCCAGCTTCAACAGCTGCTCCACGTCGATAAAGCCCTGCAGGAAGGCGATCTCCTCGGGGCAGGCAATCTTCAGGCCCTGACGCTTTTCGATGATCTGGATGAACTGCGAGGCTTCGAGCAGCGAGTCATGGGTGCCGGCGTCGAGCCAGGCATAGCCGCGGCCGAAGCGCTCGACGTGGAGATCGCCGCGGTCGAGATACCATTGATTGAGATCGGTGATCTCGAGCTCGCCGCGGGCGGACGGTTTCAGCTCGCGTACCGCGTCGACCGCGCGCGCGTCGTAGAAGTAGAGCCCTGTCACCGCATAATTCGACTTCGGCGCTGCCGGCTTCTCGACGATCTGCACCGGGCGATATTCGGAATCGAATTCGACCACGCCGTAGCGCTCGGGATCGTGGACCCAGCAGGCGAACACGGTTGCGCCGCGCGCCTGCTTTGCCGAATTCTGCAGCATGACGCGCAGATTGTCGCCGTAATAGATGTTGTCGCCGAGGATCAGGGCCGAGGGGTTGCCTGCAAGAAAATCGCGCCCGATCAGGAACGCCTCGGCGATGCCACCCGGATGCGGCTGGACCGCGAACGAGAGCTCGATCCCCCACTGCCGGCCGTCGCCAAGCAGCCGCTTGAACTGATCGATCTCCTCCGGCGTGGTGATGATCAGGAACTCGCGGATGCCGGCCAGCATCAGCGTCGTCAGCGGATAGTAGATCAGCGGCTTGTCGTAGACCGGCAGCAGCTGCTTGGACGTCGCCAGCGTCAACGGATGCAGCCGCGTTCCGCGGCCGCCCGCCAGAATGATACCCTTGCGGTTCATGCGTCAGGTCTTTGTGGTGATGTGCCGCCCGTCGAGAGCGGCCTCGTTAGCACGCAGGGGCCGTGTTCTCAAATCGCTTTTCCGGTTCGGACAAGCTGATGTCCCGGCGCGGCTTAACCTTAGACGGGTGAAGCCTCCTGTTTTCACCTGCGGGAATTTATGTGCGGCATTTCAACAATTTAGGAGGATGTCATTGCACGCTTTTGGCCTCTCCTATAGAAAGTGGCCTCCATGGCGCGGGTCGTGCCGTATTCGCTTTCGACCGCGCGTGACGCGGGGTGACTGACACGTCGATCATGCTGAACCGCGTCTATTGCACCTATTTCGACCACAACTACCTGCCGCGCGGGCTCGCTCTCCATCAATCGCTGCAACAGCACGCGCCGGGAGCCCGGCTCTGGGTGCTTTGCCTGAGCGAGGCCTGCTACCGGACGCTGACGGCGCTCAACCTGCCGAATCTGATGACGCGGCGGCTTTCGGACTTCGAAGCAGCCGATCCGCAAGTGGCCGCGGTGCGGCCGACGCGTAGCACGATCGAATATTATTTCACCTGCACCGCGCCCTGGATGCTGCACGTGCTGGAAAACGAGCGCGACGCGGAATGGGTGACCTATCTCGACAGCGATTTGTTTTTCTTTGCTTCGCCCGACCCGATCTATGACGAGATGAGGGGTGGTGCATTCGGAATCATACCGCATCGGTTCACCCGCCGTCTCGCCGAGCAGCGCCGCTTCGGGATTTACAATGTCGGCTGGGTCAGCGCCCGGCGCTGCGAAGAAGGGATCGCCGCGTTGCGCTGGTGGCGTGAGCGGTGCATCGAGTGGTGCTTCGACCGTGTCGAAGGCTTTCGCTTCGCCGACCAACGCTATCTCGACCGGCTGCCAGAACTGTTTGAAAAGGTTCACGTCATTGGACACCTCGGCGCCAATCTGGCGCCGTGGAACCTTGAGGAACTGCACGTGGAGTGGCGGGATGGATCGGTGCGGATCGAAGATCGGTACCGCCTGCTGTTCTTCCATTTTTACGGGGTCAGGCGCCGCGGGCGTCACTACTTTAACGGCCATCGTGTGTATCGCGCGCCGTTTACGGACGTCATGCGGCATCACATTTACGAGCCCTATATTTCCGTTCTCTACAAGTCGGAGACGTTGGTCGCGCCCTATCTGAAAGGGGAAAGCATCGAGACTATTCACCGGACCTCTGTGGCCACCCCAAAAGACCGCTTGATGAACGTGCTGCGGTCCACGCGGGGAGTGCTCAATCGCCGTCTCGACATACTCAGTGGTCGGACGGTTGCCGTTCCGAGCCCGTGACACGTTGATCTCGCTTCATCCCTCCGGACGCCCTGTCCAATGCGCCTGCTGATCCTCGGATTTTCCTCGATCGCCGAGCGGCGGGTGATTCCCGCAGCCGGCGCGGTTGCCGCGATCAGCGAGATTTCGATCGCGAGCAGAAGCCGCACGTCGCCGGCACCCTGGCCGAAGCAGGGCCGCTTCTTCACCGACTATGAGGGTGCCTTGCGCGAAAGCGGCGCGGATATCGTCTATCTGTCGCTGCCGAATGCCATGCATGAGCAATGGACGATGGCCGCGCTTGCCGCGGGCAAGCATGTCGTCGTCGACAAGCCCGCGATGATGACGCGTGATGCCGCCGATCGCGCGGTCGCCGAAGCGCGGCGCGGGAAGCGGCTGCTTGCCGAGGCGACCGTATTCGGCCATCACCCGCAATTTCAGGCGCTCGGCAGCTTCATCGCGGAGCAGGGGCCGCTCACCCATGTCGAGGCCCAGTTCATCATTCCGCCACTGCCATCGGGAAATTTCCGCAACCATCGCGAGCTGGGCGGCGGCTGCCTGCTCGATATGGGGCCCTATGCCGCCGCAACGATGCGCCTGCTCGGCGGCGGGCCGCCGTCGCAAGTGACGGCGCTGGCAGGCGGCGTCCACCCGCAGACCGGCGTCGACATGGGATTTTCGGTGCTGGCCCGGCTCGGTAGCGGCGCGGCCTTCTCCGGCCATTTCAGTTTCGAGGGCGAATATCAGAATCGCCTGCTCATTGTCGGACGCTCGGGCTCTGTGTTAACAGAACGCGTCTTCAGTCCGCCTGCCGATCACCGCATGGAATGGCGCCGGCGCATCCGCAATGCCGAAAGCGTCGTCACCATAGAAGTGGCCGATACCTTCGCAAAATTCCTGGAGGCGGTGACCGGCGCGGTGGCCGGCGGCGATCACGAGGGATTTTATCGCGATCTGCTCGCCGACGCCGAGTGCCGGGCGACAATCGCAAGCGCGCTGGAACGAGCCTGAGAGAACGATGCCGATCAACGTCTGGGACTATCTTCGGGAATATGACGAGCTGCGGGAGGAGATCCTCGCGACTGTCGATCGCGTGTTCCGTTCGGGCCGCCTGATCCTCGGCCAGGAGGGCGTGAAGTTCGAGCGCGAGATGGCCGCCTTCCTCGGTGTCGCCGGCGGCGTCGGCGTCAACAGCGGCACCGATGCGATCTACATCGCGCTCGCAGCGCTCGGCGTGAAGGCCGGCGACGAGGTGATCACCGTGCCCAACACCGCGGTGCCGACGGTGTCGGCGATCCGCACGCTCGGCGCCACGCCGGTTTTCGTCGACATCCGGGACGACGACTTCCTGATGGACGCGGCTCAGGTCGAAGCCGCGATCACGCCGCGCACCAAAGCGATCATTCCCGTGCATCTTTACGGCCAGTGCGCCGACCTCGATCCGCTGATGCGGCTCGCCGAGAAGCATGGGCTGAAGGTGATGGAGGATTGCGCGCAGGCGCAAGGCGCGCTCTACAAGAACCACCAGGCCGGCAGCGTCGGCCACGCCTCGGCCTTTTCGTTCTATCCGACCAAGGTGCTCGGCGCTTACGGCGACGGCGGCATGGTGATGAGCAACGACGAGGCGGCGATCAAGCTCGCGCGGAGCCTGCGCTTCTACGGCATGGAGACGCAGTATTATTCCGAGCGGCACGGCTACAACTCGCGCCTCGACGAGGTGCAGGCCGCGATCCTGTCGCTGAAGCTGCCTCGCATCGAAGGCTGGATCGAACGCCGTCGCGCCATCGCCGCGCGCTACAATCAGGCGCTCGCCGGAACCGGGCTCGACGCTGCCGCGCGAAAATGCCCACAGTCGCCACACCTACTACGTCTACGTCGTCGAGCATCGCATCCGATCGCGACGGCGTGCTGGAGCGTCTGGCCAAGCGCGACATCAATTGCAACGTGTCTTACCGCTGGCCGATCCACACCATGCGCGGCACCGCCGATCTCGGCTATCGCGAGGGCCAGTTCCCGGTCACCGAGCGCAAGGCGCAACGGATTTTCTCGCTGCCGATGTATCCGCACCTGAAGGACGAGGAAGTCGAGACCGTGATCGATGTGCTGAAGGACGTCGTCTGATGGCCGAGCGCGCCCATCTCGACTGGTTTCGCGAACGCCTCGCGCAATCGCGCGCGGTCGAGCCGAAAGATCCGGCGCCGCTGCTTGCCTGGCGCGAGCAGAAGCGCAACGAGATCCACTTCAAGGCCGACCTGATCGGGCTCGACGAGGTGCGCGGCTGGTCGCGTGACGCGCAGGGCAATGTCCGCCACAAGAGCGGGCAGTTCTTCGGCGTCGAAGGCGTGCGGATCGAGAGCGGCGCGCTGCGCGAGGTCGCCTCCTGGGACCAGCCGATCTACACCCAGCCCGAGGGCGGCATCCTGGCGCTGCTGGCGCGCGAGACGCCGGCCGACGGCGTTCAATTCCTGCTCAACGGCAAGCCCGAGCCCGGCAATATCGGGACGATCCAGTTCTCGCCGACGATCCAGAGCACGTGGTCGAACATCCGTCGCGCGCATGCCGGCAAACGCCCGCCGATGGTGGAAGTGCTGACCGCGGAGAAGGGCGTGCGCATCGTCTACCGCGCCGAGCACAATGAAGAAGGCGGCCGGTTCTGGCGCAAATCGAACGAGAACATCATCGCCTGGCTCGACGACGAAAGCGTGATCGAGACCGACATGGCGATGTTCTGCTGGGCGAGTCTGGCCCAGATCAAGGAACTGGCGCTGATCGACAATGTCGTGAGCCCGTTCGTGAAGACGATCATCGCGCCGCTGTGAGCGGCGGCCTCAACGTTTCGAGAACAGGTAGGTTTCTGTGGTCGAGCGATGGCCTGTGACGTCTGAGACGTCGTAGGAGATGCATGGCCAGGTCCGCTCGAGCAGCAGGCCGGCCTCTTTGCACAACGACATCAGTTCGGCGCGCCCGAACACGATCTCGACCACCGGCGCGCCATAGGCATATTTGCGCAACCAGGTCGTGCCGTGATCGTCGAAGACCGGCACGGTGTGCAGGATGCAATAGCCGGAGGCGACGCGTGCCGCTTCGCGGATCGCCGCCGCATAGTCCACGATATGCATCAGCGAGACACCGTTGAAGGCGATGTCGAAATGCGCGTCGCCATAGGGCAGGCGGGTGGCGTCGGCGACCTCGAATTGGACCGCCGGATATCGTGCGCGGGCGCGTTCGATCATCGCTGCCGAATAATCGATGCCGGTGTAGGCGACGCCATCCGGCAGAAGTGTCGCGAACACCTCCGAATAATAACCGCTGCCGCAGCCGATCTCGATCAAGCTCGGCTTGGCCAGTCCCGTGGCGGCCACGGCTTCGGCGGCCACGGTGAAATCGAGGCGGGGCTCGCCGCGCTGCATCGCCGCGATCAGGCCGCGATAGGCGCGCTCCTGCCGCGCGACCGTGCGCGAGGCGAGCCAGCCGGGCGATGAGGCCTGGGCCTTGCGAGCCTCCTCGGCGCCGCCGAGGACCTGGTAGTCGGTCGAGGTCAGGATGTGCCGGCGCAGGATCGGCGTTGCCTGCACCACGCGCTTGCCGATCCGTTTGACGAGGCGCGGCAGCTTCATGACGCGCCTCGCAGGGAATCGACGAGTGCGAGGATTTCCGCCGCGCGATGCCGATAGGTGTGCTGCGCCATGGTTCTCGCCTGTCCCGCCTGCGCGATCTGCGCGCGCGCGCCGTCATCGGCAAGGTAGCGCGCGATTGCCGCGAGGCAGTCGTCAATGGTCCGCCAGGCGACGACCTCACGCTCCGGCGCGAACAGCGTGTGCAGATTGTCCTTGAAATCGGTCAGCAGGAACGCGCCGACGCCGGTCGCCTCGAACAGCCGCATATTGCCGGCTTCGCGGCCGGCCATGTCGATGTGGGAATTGAGCGTGATCCTGGAGCGGCGCAAGGCCTGGTACATGTCGGCACCCCACACCTCGCCGCGAAAGCAGCGATGCAGCGGCGAGGAGGCCGGCAGCGCGCGTGGCGGGTTGCCGAACAGCGCAAGCTGGTAGCGCGCGGCGACGGCCTCGAGCAGCGCGATGCGTTGTTTGTGATCGGGCGACACCGTACCGACAAAGGAGATGTCGATATCCTGCGCAGGCTTTGCGGGCAGGACATCAAGAATGGCCGGCTCGAAAGCAAGATGATTCACCTCGGCGCGCACGCCGGCGCGCCTGAACAACTCGACCGTCGCCGACAGCTGCGACAGCATCAAATCGTAGACGGTCCAGTCCTCGCCGCGGCTCGGCGCGATGCCGACCTGGCCGAGCAGGATGGGTTTGCCGATCCCCCTGATCCGCCGCATCAGCGCCGTGTCGACATGGAATGCGTCCTGGTTGAGGATGAGATCGGGCTTGAATGCCTCGATCTGCGCCAGCAGGATCGTCTCGGCGGCCTTGTCGAGCTTCGGGCTGAGGCCGACCTTGCGCGCCAACGGCCGCAGCATCGGTTTGAACGGCGCCACCGCGCGCTGCATCCAGCCGGGGATCGTGCCGCCGCCGCCGGGCGAGGGTTCGGCAAGCGCGACGCCAAGTCCATGCTCGCGCGCCCATGCCGATTGCAGCCAGGGATTGTTGACGTGAATCTCGGCCGCGCTGTGGCCGAGTGATTTGAAGTTACGAGAATAAAAATCGGCGACCCCAAACAGGCTGGCGTTTCGCGCCATCATCTGTGCGGCATAGCCGGCCGTCTTCAGATCCGGCTGCCGGGCGTAGAACCAGTCGAGGAAGCGCCGGTAGTCCGCGTTGAGCACGAGGATGCGCATGGCCCTTAGACCGCGATCCGGTAACCGTAGTTCGTGTCGATCCAGGCCTTATAGGCGCCGCTGGTGACGTCGCGCCACCATGCTTCATGGTCGAGATACCATTGCACGGTCCGGGCAAGCCCGCCGTCGAAGGCGACGCGGCCATTGATGCCGAGCTCGCCGGTGAGCTTGGCCGCGTTGATGGCGTAGCGATGATCGTGTCCGGGCCGGTCGGTCACGAACGAGATCAGCGTGCGGGTGCTGCGGCCGGACGCCGCCGGACATGACGGAAAGCGCGTCGCGAGCGCGGTATTGCCGGCGAAGGCGCGGTCGATGGTGTCGCAGATTACGCCGACCACGTCGCGGTTGTTGCGCTCGTTGCCGCCCCCGACATTGTAGGTCTCGCCGATGCGGCCGCGCTCGACCACGGCCATCAGCGCATCGCAATGATCCGAGACATGCAGCCAGTCCCTGACATTCGAGCCGTCGCCATAGACCGGCAGCGGCTTGCCCTCCAGCGCATGGATGATCATCAGCGGAATCAGCTTTTCCGGATGCTGGTAGGGACCGTAATTGTTGGAGCAATTGGTGATCAGCGCCGGCATGCCATAGGTCGCGACAAAGGAGCGGACCAGATGGTCGCTCGCCGCTTTGCTGGCGGCATAGGGCGAGTTCGGCCGATAGGCCGAGGACTCGGTGAAGGCGGGGTCGGTGGCGCCGAGCGAACCGTAAACCTCGTCCGTCGACACATGAAGGAACCGGGCGCTGGCCATCGCATCCGTGGTGCGCCATGAATCCAGCGCGGCCTTCAGCAGCGCGAAGGTGCCGAGCACATTGGTCTGCAGGAAGGCGCCGGGATCGACGATGGAACGGTCGACATGGGATTCGGCGGCGAGATGCAGCACGCGCGTGAAGCTGTTCTCATCGAACAGGCGCTGCATCAGCGCGGCATCGCCGATGTCGCCCCTCACGAAGGCGATTTCGCCGCGAGCGATCAGCGGCTCGAGGCTGCGGATATTGGCGGCATAGGTCATGGCGTCGATCACGACCAGGCGGTCGGCGGGCCGCGCCGCACGCCAGCCATGCACCAGATTCTGGCCGATGAAGCCGGCGCCTCCGGTGATCAAAACGCTGTGCATGCACGCCCCTTGCTGGTCCGATGTCTAGTGCTCCGATTCCGAAGTTCGCATTGTATCGCGGGGGTCTCGTTTGCGAACTTCGGAATCAAAGGAGCACTAGCAATCTTTGATTTCTAGTGCGGCTTTGACTTTGAAGTTCCGATGTAGAATGTGCAGAAGAACTGATCGGAACTTCAAAGTCGCCGCACTAGGCCGTGGTAGCACGCGGATTTGGCCGGCAAAAGCAGCTTTGCCGGCTCATTTTTCGCCGAAAACCGTTCGCGGCGTCACGTACCACAGCAGGAACAGCAGCGCGGTGCCATTGGTGATGAGCGCGATGGTCAACGGCACGTTCAGAAAGGATTGCACGGCGATGGCTCCCGAAAGCAGGACGAACCGTGCCGGCAGGCCGGCCGACGCGCGATTGCCCAATGCGATGACGAGCCCGCCTGCAAGTGCCGCGAGCGGCGCCAGCGCGGGTCCGACGGAGGCGACACCCTCGGTGGCAAACAGCGAGGCGTTCAAATTGCCGAGCTCGTAATTCGCCGCCATCAGTGACGCCAGCGGTACGGAGTAAGGACAATGAACGAACAGTTTGAGGAACGAAATCTGACAAAAATACGTGTGCGGGTGATTGGCGAAGAAGTCGTTGTAAATGTCGATAGCCAGCGAAGGGACGGCGATCATCCGGAAATTGATGGCGCCGAACGCCGAGATCATTCCCTGATAGGGAATCATGTGCCATCCGGATAGCACCGCCAGCACCACGCCCACCGCCAACGGCGTGCATAGCGACAGCACGACGCATAGCCTCGCCTCGGCTGATCGCGAAAGCACCGTCAGGAACAACAGCCAGAGCGGTGCAAACAGCGTCAGCTTGGTCAAGGTGACCGGATAGAACAGCAGGATCAGGGCGAGCGCCGCTGCGGCGCGCCAGCGATCGCGCCGCAGCGTAAAGCCGGCAAAGGCGAACGGCAGCAGCACGTTGGATGTCACGCCGATTGCGTATGCGATCGGCGTCGGGAACCTGATGTCGTCACGAAAGGCGTAGATATCGCCGATCCCGACAAGCCTGAAGTTGTAGAGGGCGCCGGCCACGAGAGTTGCGGCGCCGACGAACAGGATCGCGGTCAGCGCGCGGTCGAAAGCGTGGGGCGACAGCACGAAGCGTTGCGGGAACGGCGAAGCAGCGGCCAACGCCGGCAGCAACAGGAACAATCCGGAAAACGCCGCCGATACCGCCGGCCAGCGATGTTCGTACGGGAACACCGAGAATTCGACCAGCCAGAGATAACCGAGGATCACGGTATAGAGTCCGAAACCGACGAAATAGCCGAATGAAAACCGGCTGACGGCAAACAGCACGGCTGCGAGAGCGAAGGGCAAGGTGATCAGGATCGCCGGACCGATGCGGGCACTCTCGAAGGCGACAATGGCCGGAGTGGCGTAGAAGTAGGCGACATAGGTCAGCGATACGCAGCAAATGATGACATGGAAGCCGAGAAGCAGCGGAAGTTTGAATTGGCGGAAGGCGCTGAGGATGAAGTGGTGTCCCAGACGCAGCAAGAGTCTGAGGTTGTGACCAACTCGCCGAACGTAGTTGGAGCCGAGAACCAACTGGATTTTGGAGCTGTTGACCCCCCTTCGAACGAGAGCCTTGGCGGCCTCCGCCGCGCCGGTCCGTACAGGAAGTTCGAAGACGTTGCGGGGGGTGACGTACCACAGCAGAAACAACAGCGCGCCGCCATAGGTCACCATGCCGATCGTCAGAGGCAGGTTGAGCAGGACCTGCACCAGCATGCCGGACGACAGCAGAATGAAGCGCGCGGGCAGTCCGGCGGAGGCTCGGTTGCCCAGGGCTATTACGAATCCGCAAGCCAGCGCGGCCATCGGGGCGAGCGCCACGCCGACCGAGGCGACGCCCTCGGTCGCAAACAGCGAGGCGTTGAGATTGCCGAGTTCGTAGTTGTTGGCCATCAGCAGCGCCAGGGGTTCGCCGTAGGGGCAAGCGACGACGGCCTTCAGAACCGAGATTTGGCAAAAATACGTGACCGGATGCGTGGCGAAAAAGTCGTTGTAGATGTCGATCGCCAGCGAGGCGACCGCGATCGTGCGGAAATTGACCGCGCCAAAGAAGGGGAAGGCCACTTCGTATGAGAGCACTTCTGTCTTGTAGAGCAGGCCGAGCACCACGCCGATCGCAATCGGTACGGCCAGCGACAGCACGACCGCTATCCTGATCTCGGCAAACTTCGACAGCGCAAGCAGCAACAACAGCCAGAACGGCGCGAATAGCGTCAGCTTGGTGAGGGTGACCGGATAGAACAGCAGCAGCAGCAGGAGCGCGGCCGCCGCGCGCCAGCGCGCGCCCCGCAACAGAAATGCGGCAAAGGCGAACGGCAGCAGCACCATCGAGGTGGCGCCGATCGCATATCCCAGCGGCGCCGGAAAGTGGATGTCCTCGCGGAAGGCATAGATATCGTCGATCCCGACCAGCCTGAAGTTGGTGAGGGCGCCAGCCGCGAGGATTGCGGCGCCGACCAACAGGATGGCCGTCAGCATGCGATCAAAAGCGCGCGGGGACAGCGCGAAGCCTTGCCGGAATGGCGAAGCCGTCATCAATGCGGGCAGCAGGAAAAACAGTCCGGAAAACGCCGCCGATGCCGCCGGCCAGCGATGCTCGTAAGGGAACACCGAGAATTCGACCAGCCAGAGATAGCCGAGGATCACGGTGTAGAGACAGAAGCCGAGGAAATAGCCGAATGAAAACCGGCTCACCGCAAACAGGATCGCGGTGAGCGCAAAGGGTGCGGCGATCAGGATCGCCGGACCGATGCGTGCGCTCTCGAAGGCGATAATGACCGGGGATTGATAGAAGTTTGCGACCTGGGTCAGCGACACGCAGCAAATGATGACGTAGAAGCCGAGGAGAAGCGCGAGCTGGAAACCGGAGCGATCCCTCAGGAAGGGAACCTTCGCGGGATTGCCTGCCGTATCGGCCATGTCGGTCTAGGTCTGCGATTCGAAGATCGTGCGCGGCGTGACGTACCACAGCAGAAACAGCAGCGCGCCGCCATAGGTCACCATCCCGATCGTCAGCGGCAGGTTGAGAAAGGTCTGCGCCGCCAGCGCTCCCGAGATCAGGATCAGGCGCGGCGGCAGGCCGGCCGACATGCGGTTGCCGAGACCAAAGATCAGTCCGCAGATGAGCGCCGTCAGTGGCGCGAAGAACGGACCGACCGAGGCGACGCCTTCGGTCGAGAACAGGGAGGCGTTGAAATTGCCGCCGATGCCGAACGCCTTGTAGATCACGGTCGGCAGTTCATCCTGGTAGGCGCAGCCCATAATCGCCTTCACGACCCTGATCTGGCAGAAGAATGTCAGGTCGTGCCTGGCAAAGAAGTAGTTGTAATAGTCCATGGCGAGCGACGGGATGGCGATCATCCGCAGATTGACCACCTTGAAATAGGAAGGGGCCGCCTCGAAGCTGATGGCGCCGATGTTGTACAGACCGAGCAGGAGGACGCCGATCGAGACGGGCACCAGCATCGTGAGCGTGATGGTGGTCTTCGGGCCGAAGAACCGCGACACCGCCAGCACGACGACGAGCCATGCCGGCGCAAAGAAGGCGGTCTTTGTCAGCGTGACCGGATAGAACAGCACGAGCAGCAGCAGCACAGCGACCGCGCGCCAGACGGCACGCCGCTCGACGAACATGGCGAAAGCGAACGGCAACAGCGCGTTCGAGGTGATCCCGAACAGGTAGAGAAGGCTTCGCGGAAAGTCGAGCTTCTCTCGATATTCGTAGATGTTTTCGATATCGACGAACATGAAGTTGTAGCTTGCGCCGACGGCGATCGTGGCCGCCGACAGCGCCAGGATCCCGATCAGGATGCGATCGACCGCTTGCGGCGACAGCACGTAGACCTGACGCAGCGGCGCGGAGATGAACAAGGCGGGCAACAGGAACGCGAGCGCGGATGCCATCGCGGACAGTCCGGTCAGGGTGTGATTGTAGGCGAATTCCGAGAACGCATTGAGCCACACATAGCCGGCGACCATGATGTAGAGATAGAAGCCGGTCATGTAGCCGAAGCTGAACGGCGCGAGCGCGAACAGCGGGGTGAGAGCCGCAAACGCCAACACGACGATGACGGCGCCGATCGCGCCCCTGGCCTCGAACAGAATGTGATATTCCGGGAATACGAGCGCCGCCAGAACGATCGACAGGCAGCACGCCGCGACATAGAGGCAGTTCAGGGCAATCAGCCTGAGCTGGTCCGCGCTCAAGGTGCTGCCAACTGTCATTCCCGTCCTGCCAAGGCTCGTTCTTGCCGATTGCGGTAGCTCAATTGCGCCAGCCGCACAATTGCAATCGACCCGCCGCCGTTCCGGCAGGACGGCGCAAAAAGGGCCAATGGAACGGCGCTTTAAACGCCTTGATTCGCGACCGCCTCTGTCGACCCGCCGCTAGTGCCTACTTCGCGTTCTATTTCCGCAGTACCGTTCACAAACTTCGGAAATTCACGGGCACTAGCAATCTATGATTCTAGTGCCGCTTTCGATCTGAAGTCCCTGAACCCGATTTCGCCGCGAGTGAGTCAGGGACTTCAGATCGGCGGCGCTAGTTCGCGGCAGGGACGGCGCAAAAGGGTTAATGGAACGGCGCTCTAAACGTGACAGAACGGAAAATGTTCGACGGGTCAGCGGCTGCCGGCCGTATCGCTTTCGATTTCCGGTGCGACGTGCCAAAGAAGAAACAGCACGATCAGGCCATTTGAAAGGAGTGTTATGGAGAGGGGTGCGTTCAACAAACCTTGCTGAACCACAACTCCTGTCGAAACGGCAACCACCGCTGGCGACAGCCGCTTGGACAGGCTGTTGCCTACGGACAGCAGCAGTCCGCAGACGAAAGTCGATAGCGGCATCCAGACGGGGCCGACTGAAGCAATCCCTTCCGTGGCGAACAGTGACGCGTTGAAATTGCCAAGATGGTAGTGGTTGGCGAAAACGACACCGAGTTCCTCGTAGCTGCATCCATAGATAACTCTGACCAGGTTTATCTGACAGAAATGCGTCAACGGGTGGCTGCTGAAGAAGTCGAAATAGATATCCATCGCGCTGGATGGCGTGGCCAGCATGCGAAAATTGACCAAGCCGTGGACGAATTCGGCCTCGTCGCGAACAGGGCCGAGTATCTGGCCGAGCGAGATCAGGATCAGGCCTGCCATCATCGGCGCGAGCGCTGCAAGAATTGTTGCGCGCCTTGCTTCGTACGCGCTGAACAGCACCAGCAGAAACAATAGCCAAAAAGGCGCCAGCAGGACGGACTTCGTCAGCAATACCGGATAGAAGCACCCGAGAAGCAACAGGCTGCAGAGCGCCAGGTAGGATCGCTTGAGAAAGGCGAAGTAGCCGAAGGCGAAGGGAAGGAAGGCGCCCGTCACCGCGCCGTTTGCATATCGCAGCCACAACGGACGCGGCAAACTGTCTCGGAGCTCGGACGCAGACTGCATGCCGGCAAACGTAACGCCATAAGCGGTGTTGCATATCAGCACCAAGAGCGAAACCAATAGCAAGGCATACAGTAGCCGCATCGTTGCCTTTGGCCCCGGGACCACAACGCGCGGCAACGGTACTGACAGAAAGAGTAGCGGGAGCATGAACGTCGCTAGGGATAGATAGGCGAACAACCGCGCCAGAGCGTGATCGTAATGAAATTGGCTGAAGTAGCTGAGCCAGACGAATCCGGTGACGGTAGCGTAGAAGGCGAATGCCACGAGATAGCCGAAGCTGAAGCGTGCGAGAACCAGGAGCGGGATGAATGCGAGCGCGAACGACGTGCCGATGATCGCGTCGATCAGGTGTGTCCGGTCGACGTCGATAACATGTCCTGGCCAGAAATAGGCGACCGATGCCAGTGAGATGCAGCTCACGACGAGATGCAAGATCAGAAGGCCTGCCGTGAAAAGCTGGCTCGATGGCGTGCCCATTACGCGCACGAATATCCTTGGTATGATCCGGACTGACCACATGGTTGCCGGATATGGCCGTCCTGGCTACGTTACTTCTTCTTAGCGTGTCGGCATGGTCATGCAAAGCGGCGCGCCGGTCCCGCCACACTGATGCATTGTTTTTTCAGCTGTGCAACGATATCAGAGCGGTCGGGTGGCTGCTCTCCCCGGGGTTTCTCGCCATCAGCGATTTTCCGCGACTGAAGCTGCCGTTTGACTGGCCAACCCATTCGAGGGACTCGATGTCGATCTGCCCCGCCATTCCGGCAATGAAGTGTATTGTGCCGTGGTTGGCCGCCTTCGTGTACTGCGCGACACCTGGGTTGAACGGGATGGCCAAGGCGCAGGAGATTATAAGTGAAACAGCTTGTGATGGGATTGCCATGTCGTGGCTGCCGGACGCCTCGAATGCCAGCGCTCCGGCCGTGATCCTTGTCCCCGGCCATGGACCCTTTGACCGGCACGGCGACATGCCGGGTTCAAAATTCCATACGGCGCTATTCCTCGGTATCGGCCTTCAGAAGGCTGGAATAAGCTCGTTGAACTTTGACAAGCGGGGAATTGGCAAAAGCAACGTCGGGAACGGCAAGTCTTGGGACAACAGCACGATCGTCGACGAAGCCAGGGACGTCGAGTGTCTCGTCAACTGGGTACGTGAAAATCATGCGTCCTCGCGAATAACGCTCGTTGGCTTTGACGCCGGCGGTGTGGTCGCGGCGCTCGCCGCCACGACCGTACCAGTCGACGAATCGTGATGCTGCCGGCTTTTGATAGCAGCGTCGAAGACATCCTCGAAGACGTGCGGCGAGAAGGCTTGTCTGCAGCCGCCGTCAGAGAGATTGGACAAGCTGTAGCGGCACGCCTGAAGGGCGAAGCCGCCAATTATTCTCATCCGATCCTGCATCGAACCGTGGACGATATCGTCCGGCGCACCATCACGGTGCCGCCGCCTTTAAACCGCGTTGACCTCGTCGCACGCCTCAAATTACCGATCCTCCTGATAGACGCGGGCTGGGATTTCGGGTCCAGCCGGAGGCAGATCAAGAAACTGGAGGAGACGGCGTTTCAAGCAACGACCTTCACGGTTGCGGATATGAACAATCACTTGCGTCTTAATGCGCGGGAGTGTCCGAAGACCTGCCAAGACCAGCGCGATGCGACCGGGATCTCGCTTGAACCTCGTGCCTTGGTTGCGATCGCGACGTTCGCTCGTTGCGGCAGCATCGTCGCCGATTCGAACGCATGCCGCCCGGCGACTACGCCCTCCCTGCCGGGACCGGGACGTTGACGGTCGAAATGTCCGATGAAAACGCCCGCTTGCAGCGATGGCTGATGCCGGCGGCGGCCGCTTCGGCGACGACGGCTGCGTTTTGCAAGCAGTTCACGCCGCTCTACCATCTCCATTCGACGATCATCTTCGTGGTTGCCGCCTTCACTTTGTCCTTGATGATTCTGCCGGTCTTGAAATTGCGCCCCATGACATTGGTAAGGTCGCGGGCTATAGCGGTGGCATTGCTGGGACTGTGGGCGTGCGCTGGCGTCAGCTACGTGCTATTTGCCCGGCAAATCGTGCCTCCCACCTACCTCGCCGGTTTCTTCCTGCTTTCGGGCTTCTTCGTTCCTGTCGGCTTGATGGCGTCAAATTCGCTTCGAACCGTCGCCGTGCTGTTCCTGGCGATGGCCCTGATTGATTTGTTTTATCTCGCGCGTTACGTGGCCTATTTCGGCTTCCTGTTTCCGCCCGAGCAACTTGTCGACCAATTCCAGTTCCCGAAAGGTTTCGGCGACATATTCGGGGTGAGTATTGATCCGGAAGCCGACCGCGTCGACCTTTACATCACGCTCTATCAATCCGTCGGACGCTTTGTGGGCCTGGGATCGCTGGCCCTCTTGTTCCTGGTCGGCAATGAGTGGGGTCGCCGGGTGGCTGCCTGCATTGCGATGGCAATGGGGTTGGCGGTGATCTTGTGGATCGGAGCAAGAGGCGCAGCGCTAGGCCTGGTTGCCGCCGTCTCCACATCGATTTTTGTCAACCGAGGGTTGCCTTTGCGGAAACGGTTCCTCGTATTTGGCGTTGGTTTGCTTGTCGGCGTCGCGCTGCTGATCACAATGAAAATCGGCTTCAACTCCAGCATTCCCGCCATCGATAGGACAGTTGATGAAATCCTGCACCCCAATGAGCGGCAGCGAGGTGCCATCCTGGGGCATCTCGTGCAGGTGTTGCGCCACGAACCGTCTTCGGTCATTTTGGGTCGCGGGCTTGGTATGTTCCCGGTTGAGCTTGGGCGCAAAACGCCCAACTGGCTGTTCGACCGCGGGACGGAACTCTCCTATCCGCACAACATCGTCCTGGAAGCACTCTACGAGGCCGGGATTGGGGGGACGATATGTTTGATCGTTCTGTTGGCGATTCCGATCTGGCGGGCGCGCACAATGCAGGCGAGCCTTGGCACCGGGCAAGTGTTCGTTCTCCAGACCTATGTCTTCTATCTTGCCTCCATGATGGTGTCCGGAGCGCTGGCCTATTCGTATGACTTCTACTTCGTGCTTGGTTTGGCGGTTGGTTCGTTGCGCAGTCCGGCCGAAGCCTTGGATGCGAACGCAGTTTCAGGCCCCGGTTGAAGCAAAAACGGCTTGATTTGCAACCGGCGTTGTCCCTATTGGATTGCGCAAGCAAGTGCGTTTCTTAAGCAGAGAATTGGGATGATCAGATTTGGCCTGCTCGGTTGCGGACGTATCGCCAAGCGTCATTCCGACCTGTTGGGCGGCAACCACATCAAGGGCGCCGGTCTGGTCGCGGTCTGCGACCCCGTCCCTGCGCGCGCCGATGCGATCGCCTCGAAATTCCGCGTTCCCGCGCATTACGACATGAACGAGCTGCTTGCACGCAGGGATATCGACGCGGTCTCGGTGCTCACCCCGAGCGGGCTGCACCCGCAGCACGTCATCGCCTGCGCGAAAGCGGGCAAGCATGTCGTGGTCGAGAAGCCGATGGCGCTGCGTCTGCAGGATGCCGACGACATGATCCGCGCCTGCGACGAGGCCGGCGTGAAACTGTTCATCGTCAAGCAGAACCGCTTCAACGTTCCCGTCGTGAAGGCCCGCGAGGCGCTGGACGCCGGCCGCTTCGGCAAGCTCATTCTCGGCACGGTGCGCGTGCGCTGGTGCCGCGACCAGGCCTATTACGACCAGGACAGCTGGCGCGGCACCTGGGCCTATGACGGCGGGGTGCTGACCAACCAGGCCAGCCACCACGTCGACATGCTGGAGTGGTTTTTCGGCGACGTGGTCAGCGTGCATGCGCGCGCCATCACCGCGCTCGCCAGCATCGAGACCGAGGATACCGCGGTTGCCACGCTGAAGTTCAAGAACGGCGCGCTCGGCGTTATCGAAGCGACCACTGCGGCGCGGCCGACCGACGTCGAAGGCTCGCTTTCGATCCTCGGCGAAAAGGGCATGGTCGAGATCGCGGGCTTCGCGGTCAACCAGATCCGGCACTGGCGTTTCGTCGACGAACTGCCTTCCGACAAGGACGTGATGGAGAAGTTCTCGGTCAACCCGCCCAACGTCTACGGCTTCGGCCACCAGGCCTATTACCAGCACGTGGTCGATTGCCTGACCAACCGGAGCGTGGCGCTGGTCGACGGCATCGAGGGGCGCAGGAGCCTCGAGTTGATCACCGCGCTCTATGAATTGATCGAGACCGGCAAGGAAGTGCCGTTGAATTTCACGCCGACGCTCAGCCGGCTCGGTGTCGCCTCGTGACGACGCCCGGGATCAAGCAAGTGAGCATCCGCGACGTTGCGTTCGGCGCGCGGGTCAAGGTGGTCGAGCCCTGCAACCTCTATGAATGCAGGATCGGGGACGACTGCTTTGTCGGTCCGTTCACCGAAATCCAGAAGGGGGCTGTGATCGGCGCCCGCACCCGGGTGCAGTCGCATGCCTTTGTCTGCGAGCTGGTGACGATCGGGGAGGACTGCTTCGTCGGTCATGGCGTGATGTTCATCAACGACACCTTTGCGACCGGCGCGCCGGCGCAGGGAAACAAGGAGCTTTGGCGCGAGACGGTGATCGGCAACCGGGTTTCGATCGGGTCCAACGCCACGATCATGCCGGTGCGTATCGTCGACGATGTGGTCATCGGGGCCGGTTCGGTGGTAACCAGGGACATCATGGCGGCGGGCAGCTATGCCGGGAACCCGGCGCGCCTGCTCAAGCTGCGCAAGTGAGAACGATCGATGCCGGTACCTTTCGCTGACCTGCAGCTGCAATATCAGACCATCAAGAGCGAGATCGACGGCGCCATCGCCAATGTGATCCGCGACAATGCCTTCATCCGCGGGCCCTATGTCGACGCTTTCGAGCGCGACTTCGCCGAGGCCGTCGAGACGAAACACTGCGTGTCCTGCGCCAACGGCACCGATGCGCTCTATCTCGCCATGGCCGCGCTCAAGGTGAAGCCGGGCGACGAGGTGATCACCACGGCGCATTCCTGGATCTCGACCTCGGCGATGATCACACATGCGGGTGCCGTGCCGGTGTTCTGCGACACCGACGGCTCGACCTTCACGATCAATCCGGAAGCGATCGAGGCGGCGATCACGCCGCGCACGGTCGGCATCATTCCGGTGCATCTCTATGGTCAGCCTGCCGACATGGACGCGATCATGGCGATCGCGGAGAAGCACAAGCTCTGGGTGATCGAGGACTGCGCGCAGGCGCATCTGGCGCGATACAAGGGACAGCAAGTCGGCACCTTCGGTGTGGCTGCGACCTATTCGTTCTATCCCGGCAAGAATCTCGGCGCGATGGGCGATGCCGGCGCCGTCGTCACCGGTGATGCCGCGCTTGCCGAGCACATGACGATGCTGGCCCGCCATGGCGGGCTCGTGAAACATCAGCATCAGATCGAAGGCATCAACAGTCGGCTCGACGGCATGCAGGCCGCGATCCTGTCGGCGAAGCTGCCGCATCTTGCCGCCTGGACCGAAGCGCGGCAGCAGGCCGCGAAGGTTTACGACGAGGGCCTCAACCAGATCGAGGACGTCGTGGTGCCCGAGGTCGCGCCAGAGCGCAGCCATGTCTATCATCTCTACACCATCCGGCATCCGCGCCGGGACGCGCTGGTGGCGCATCTGAACGCCAATGGCGTGCAGACGGTGGTCAATTATCCGACCGCGCTGCCGTTTCTCGCCGCCTATGGCCGCCTCAAGCATCAGCCCGGGCAGTTTCCGAACGCCTATGCCGATCAGGGCCGGATCGTATCGCTGCCGATGTTCGCGGAAATCACGCGTGAGCAGCAGCGAACCGTGATCGACCTGATCCGCAACTTCTAGCCGCTGCGCCGGGCTGACCGAACGCTGCCCGGTTTCGAAAAAATACTGCTTTCCTTTCAACTTGTTACGGGAGCGGCCGACAGCTGACCGGAAAAGGCGGGAAATCTCATCCCTAAGTTTCGCCATAGCCACTCATTTATCGCCGCATTCGATCTGGCGTTCGCCTCTCGTTCTGTTTAGAAGCGCCTCGTCTCGGGCTTGGCGCCCCGGGAGGTTTCAGGGGAACACATCTTGCGAAAAGTGCTGGTCACAGGCGCTGCCGGCTTCATCGGATCGCATCTCGCGGAAGAACTTGTTCGCCGCAATTTCGGCGTGCGCGCCTTCGTGCATTACAACAGCCTGGGCTCGCATGGCTGGCTGGATTCCGCGTCCCCCGAGATACGCGACCAGCTCGACATCTTCGCGGGCGACATCCGCGACCCCAACGGCGTGCGCACGGCGATGAAGGGGTGCGACGCGGTGTTGCATCTGGCGGCGTTGATCGCGATTCCTTATTCCTATCACTCGCCTGACACCTATGTCGAAACCAACATCACCGGCACGCTCAACGTGCTGCAGGCGGCGCGCGATCTCGACGTCGCCCATGTCGTGCACACCTCCACCAGCGAGGTCTATGGCACGGCGCAGGCCGTGCCGATCACCGAAGAGCACCGGTTGCAGGGCCAGTCGCCGTATTCGGCGAGCAAGATCGGCGCCGATCAGCTGGCGCTGTCGTTCGAGCGTTCGTTCGGCACGCCGGTGACCGTGGTGCGGCCGTTCAACACCTACGGTCCCCGGCAGTCCGCGCGCGCGGTCGTTCCCACCATCATCACCCAGATCGCGGCGGGCAATCGCAAGGTGAAGCTCGGCAGCATCCACCCGACCCGCGACTTCAATTTCGTCGGCGATACCGTCGACGGCTTCATCGCCGCGCTCGGGACCAAGGCCGGCATCGGTGAGGTCATCAATATCGGCAGCGGATTCGAGATTTCGATCGGCGATATCGCAAGGACGATCGCCGATCTGATGGGCGCCAGCATCGAGATCGAGCAGGACGCCATGCGACTGCGTCCGGAGCGCAGCGAGGTCGACCGGCTCTGCGCCAGCAACGCCAAGGCGCAAAAGCTGCTCGGTTGGTCGCCCCGTGTTGCCGGCATTCAGGGATTGCGCAAGGGGCTCGAGCAGACCATCGCCTGGTTCACCGAGCCCAAGAACCTGTCGCACTATCGCGAGAACGTCTACAATCTGTGACGCGATGACCAGCCCCTCCGTCCTTTCCAACCGTCGTGCCGCGCTTGATACGCGCGCAATCCTCGACGCCGTCGACACCGTACTCGGATCCGCGGCGCGTCCGGTCGAACTGCACGAACCCCGGTTCGGCGCGCGCGAGCGGGAGCTGGTGCTCGATTGCATCGATACCGGCTGGGTATCGACGGCCGGCAAATATGTCGGGCAATTCGAGCAGATGGTTGCCTCCGCGACCGGCGTCCGCCATGCCATCGCCATCGTCAACGGCACGGCGGCGCTGCATGCCGCGCTCCTGTTGGAAGGCGTCAAGCCGAATGACGAGGTGATCCTGCCGTCGATCACCTTCGTCGCGACAGCGAATGCCGTCAGCCATGCGGGCGCCGTGCCGCATTTCGTCGATTCGACCTGGCAGACGCTGGGGCTCGATCCCGCCGCGCTGGAGCGTCATCTTCAGGAGATTGCGACGTCGCGCGGCGCCGAGACCGTGAACCGCGCAGAGCGGGCGCGCGATCCGCGCCATCGTGCCGGTCCATATTTTCGGTCACCCGGTCGACATGACGCCGCTGCTGGCGGTCGCTGCAAAGTTCGGTCTCGTGGTGGTGGAGGACGCCACCGAATCGTTGGGATCGAGCTGGCAGGGGCGGACCTGCGGTTCGTTCGGCCATTCTTCCGTGCTCTCTTTCAACGGCAACAAGATCATCACCACCGGCGGCGGCGGCATGATCCTGACCGAGGACGACGAGTTCGCGCGGCACGCGCGGCATTTCACCACCACCGCGAAGAAGGCGCATGCCTGGTCGTTCGATCACGACGAGGTCGGCTACAATTACCGGCTGCCCAACATCAATGCGGCGCTGGGCTGCGCGCAGATGGAGAAGCTGCCGGCGTTCCTCACGGCCAAGCGCCGGCTTGCCGAGCGCTATCTCGAAATGTTCGACGGCGTTCCCGGTGGACGGATCTTCCGCGAGCCGGAGGGAGCGCAGGGCAACTATTGGCTCAACACGCTGGTGCTGGACGCCGAATTTGCCGGGGAGCGCGATCGCCTTTTGGGCGAACTGCATGCGCATGGCGTTCGCTCCCGTCCGCTCTGGACCCCGATGCACCTGCTGCCGATGTACCGCGACTGCCCGCGTGGGCCGCTCGACGTGGCCGAAGACATCCACGCACGCTGCATCAACCTGCCGAGCAGCCCGTTCCTGGCCGCGGGCACGAATGAACCTTGATGCCCCGGCTGGTTTTCTTCACCATTCACCGCACGACGCCGTGGTGGACATATCTGGCATCGCGCATTGATTTCGCCGATGTGACCGTGCTGAGCGACCTGCGCGGCGAGGGCGACTACTCGCTGGTGGACGATTTCTACCGTTTCATGAGGAAAGGCGACGCCGCGGCCGTGGCGATCGCGCGGTTCGGCGAAGACGGCTGCGCTGATATCATCCTGCGTTGCCGTTCGCTTCGAAGTCTGGACCGCGATCTCGCGATGCGGATGATCGGCGGCATGACCCAGGCGATCGAGCTCGCATTCGACCGTCTCGATCCGCGGCTGCTGCTGAGCTTCACCATGGATCGCTACGTCATGGACGTGATGGAGCGCATCGCAGCGCGTCGCGAGGCATCAACTTTCCTCGAAATGACCACCTCGGCCATCCCGGACCAGGTCATTTTCCAGCGCCGTGGACAACCATATATGCTTCGCGAGCCGACTGCGGCGGAGCTGGACGAGGCTGTCGAAGTTCTGTGCGCCCAGGATTTCGCACCGGTCTATGTCAGGGACGCGAAGAAGTTTTCGTCGCGGAAAATTCTGGCAGGTCTTTACCTATTTCTCCCTGCGTGGAGCCTTCTTCGATGTCTGGAGGTTTCTCAGGCGCGACCGCTACAATCTGTCACTATCTCGACGCCCTGAAGCGGCTGAAGCACAAGGTGAGGGTGGGTGATGTCGCGGTCCTCGGACTTCTGAGGAAGGACTGGCAGGCGAGGCTGGACGCCGTTCCCAAAAATCGCCGCGTATTTTGCGGCCTTCAGCTGTTTCCTGAAGCCTCGCTGGACTACTGGCTGAAATCACAGGACATGCTCGCTCATGACGATGCGGTCGTACGCTATTGCGAGGTTCTCGGCGCGGCGGGCTACCACATCTTCATCAAGGATCATCCCTTGCAGTTCGGCTTCCGGCAGCGCGAGCTTCTCGAGCAGCTGTCGAAGATGCCGTCCGTCACCTGCGTTCCCTATGACGTGACCGCCAACTATCTCCTCGAGAGGTGCGACATCAGTGTCACCTTCACGGGAACGATTGGATACCAGGCGGCGCTCGCCGGACTTTGTTCCGTGGTCACCGAAGCCTACTATGCGGACGAGGAACACTATCTGCACGTGCGCAATTTCGATGAAATCGACGGCGTCGCGGAGCGGATCGAGACATGGCGCCCACCGCCGGATCTCGATGTCGCGCGCCGGGAGATCGTGCGGAAGCTGGTGGCGGCGGGTGCGACCGGAAACTACTTCACCTGGAAGAACTTCGATCCGAAGGACGAGCAGGCCAGACAG
The DNA here is from genome assembly GCA_963795365.1 of uncultured Alphaproteobacteria bacterium. Lineage (GTDB taxonomy): Bacteria > Pseudomonadota > Alphaproteobacteria > Rhizobiales > Xanthobacteraceae > Bradyrhizobium. Next base: position 23,427 of record CAWCHW010000009.1, on the reverse strand, counting down.
GCTGCACAATCGCTTGTGGACTCCTTCAATCGATATTTGCCCGCTTTCGTGAAGCCCGAAAGCTCCGACTTGAAGGTTGAAGCGCAGCCGGCCAGCTGAAGCAGGTTTGCCCGCCGGTTCATCGCGCAGGGCGAGGCGGCGTCAGACAGGTTGATTTGCGCCGGTTATCAACTATTGAGTTGGCTCATTAGCCGCCGAAATCGCGGAACCGCCAAGTTTGGTCCAATGCTGAGACGACTCGGAACGCTCACCCCCAGGATTTCGGAGCAAAGCTCATTGAGCATATCGCTCTCCGACTATCCGGAGGGGACCCACGCGGTCGGCGACATCTTCTTCCGTAAGACGAGCGGAAACAACGTAGCGTTCGTGATTTCGCGCATCTGCGATCACGCGGGCGGAAAGCTCATTCTCCGCAACGACCTCGGCTGCGCCGTCTGTCCGATGCACGGCTGGCGCCTCGACCTCGATACGCTCAATTATCTGAACGTACCGGAAAAGAAGCGCATGCTTCCCTTCGAGGTGAAGGCCGGCGTTCTCCATGTGGACTTGCCGGAATTTTCAATCGAGCTGCCGTCCTCCGGCCCGGCGGCGCCTGCGCGGGTGCGGTTGTTGTCGCATGCCTGCGTGGAACTGGAGATCGGCGGCGTCAAGATCGTCACCGACCCGTGGTTGGTCGGCCCGGCCTTCGTGACCGGATGGTGGCCGAGCTTCGCTCCGAAGGATGACGTGTTCGACGTCGTACGAGACGCGGACCTCATCTACGTATCTCACAACCATCCCGACCACTGCAGTCTGGAAACGTTGAGCCTGATACCCAAGGACAAGCCCATCATCGTGCCGGCATTCCAGTCCGGTTCGGTGACGACCATGCTCGACATGGTCCGGGCACCGGGCGATCGTTCCGCTCGATCTCGGCGTGGGCTATCAGGTTTCGGGAACCGACGTTTCATTGGCGATTTTGAAGTCGGGTGACTTCCGCGACGACAGCGGTCTTTACGTTGCGGCCGGCGGTTTCCAGGGGTTGCTTACCGTTGACGCCAATTACCTGAACGGCCACACCTTGCCCCGCAACATCGACCTCTTGATGACGAGCTTCGCCGGCGGCGCATCGGGCTATCCCGTCTGCTTCGAGATGTACTCTGCCGAACATCGCGACATGCTGGTCGAACGTCGCCGGAAATTCGTGGCAAGTGCGGCGATGAAATATGTCGAGATCGTCAAGCCGCGTGTCTACGTGCCCTATGCGGGGTTCTTCAAGGAATCCGCCGGCCGCGACCGCGACGTCCGCGAATCCAACCGCAAGAATACCGCGGCCGAAATGCTCGACCTCGGCGGACGAATGGCTCCGGAGACCAAAGCTTTCGATCCGACGGTCACCGACGAAATATCGATCGGCCCACAAGATATCGGCCAAATGGATCGAGCGCTCGAAACTCTACGAGGTCGATGATGCGTACGTCGCGCACTACCTCGAACAGCATCGTCTGGCATTTGGCGCACTCACGCCCGAGGCGATCGTCGCGTATTTCGAGGAGAGCGGCTTCCGCGATGATTTTCGGCTGCTGCTGGTGCTGACGGATGGCGACTTCAGTCCGCTCGGGATGGCCTTTGATATCAATTTTTCCGGCGATCGTCCCTTCGTAACGGTCGTCTCGGCTGCCGATGCCGAGACTCGCTTTGGAAACTACGACCCCGCCGCCGCAGGCAACAGGCGTATCAAGCTCATCAAGGTGCGGGCGGAAAGCCTGGGTTACGTCATCAGCAACATGATGCCCTGGGAAGATCTCTCGATCGGTTTTCAATGCCGCATCGACCGAAAACCCGATGTCTATAATGAAGATTTCTGGTACCACTTCACCAACACATATGTCGGCGGCGAACATCGGCGCAGCACGGCACAATGTGACGGCTGCACGAGGATCATCCAGGGGCTGGATTCGCATTGGCTTGCGGCCCCTCGGCGGCAGAGTGCCGGACGGGCCGCGCCAAATGATACGCCGCGCCCTCCTTGCTCCAGTTGAGCAGGCCCATGCCGCGATCGTGCGCAGGGAAATCGCATCCATGCGTCCGCGTGACATGATCGATCTGCAGTCGTTTCCGTGGGTGCAGGACTCCGACGAATATCCGGATTGAGATGGCTACTCGGCGGCGTCTTCGAGCGCCGATGAAGCGGTGTGTTGATGCGGCTCCGGCACCTGACATCCCGTCGCGCAGCAGCGACCGGGCTGTTTCGAGACCCTGCGTCCCTCGTCGAGGATGCCGCGGTCGAGCAGGCCTTCCACCAGTTCGACCTTCTCCATGACCGGATAATTGCGCCAGATTTCGCGCTTCATCGCTTCCGGCGAACCGCCGCCATGCAGCGAGATCACCGAGTACCATCCCGCTTCGTGGGAGACCGTCAGGTCCTCGATGAAGCGCGCGACCTCAGCGCGCTTGTCGGCGGGAATGTCCGGCCGTCCGCCCATGACCGCAGCGAGCGATGCGCTGGTCTCCGGATTGTGGTCTTCCTCCGGACCGGGCAGGGCGACGATCAGGCCGCCCGAGACATAATGCGCCACGCGCTGCATGTCGTAGATCTTGGTTGCGAGCAGGAGCTTGCCGATATTGGAAAACACCGCATCAGGCATCACCGATCCGGCGGGGTCCTTCGTGCAGTAGACGGAGGAGGCGACGCCACAGGCATAAAAGCTCTCGGTGATGGTGATGAGCTCCACCATCGCTTCACGGATATGGGCGTGCTGCTCGATATCGAGGCCGTTGGCCTCGATCATGAGCGCGCCGGCGCCGATCAGGAGATCGCCGAATCCTGCGCGCGCGCCGATGCAGGAATGGCGGTGGTGGGTTGCATAGGACGTGGTGAGGACGCCGCCTTCCTCGGTCTCACCGGCCAGGAAAACCCGGTCATGCGGAACGAATACGTCATCGAAGATCACGACGCCGACCGACTGACCGTATTTGGCGGAAAATTTCGCCGCGGCTTCGCCGGGACGTCCCGCCGGGCGCGCGACGATGGTCACGCCGGGCGCATCGCACGGCACGGCGCAACACACTGCGAAATCCTTGTCCTCGGGAGCATGCGTGCGGCAGGGCATGACGAGGAATTCGTGCATGTAGGGCGCGCCCGTGACGATCGCCTTCGTGCCGCGGATCACAATGCCGTCCTTGCGGCGCTCCTTGATGTGAACATAGACGTCGCGATTGACCTGCTTGCCGGGCCGCTTCGAGCGGTCGCCCTTGGCATCGGTCATCGCGATGCCCAGCGTCAGGTCCTTGTCCTGCACCTCGTGGAGATAGGAAAGGAAGCGCTGGCTGTAGTCGGTGCCGTGCCGATCGTCCGTGAGCTTTGTCGACTGATAGAGGCCATTGAGCGCGTCGTGGGAAAGATAGCGCTGCGCGCATCCGACCGTCCTGCACACCAACCGCACCGCCTCGAGCTTGAACAGCAGGTCCTGCGACGTCTCGTCGATATGCAGCATCCGGTTGACCGTCTTGCCTGACGTGCCCTGGCGCGCGGTCATGATCGGGAGGTGTTCCTGCTTGAGCGCAAAATCGTAGGTGACGCCGACACCGGCGACGCCGGGCGCGAGCAGCGGCTCATCCGCGACGCTTGCCACTGCGTTCCCGTTCACGAAGACACGAGGCTTGTAGGAACGAAGCGACTCCCGGTAATCGGCACCCGACATCAGCATGACGCGTCTCCCTCTTGTTCGAATAATTGAACAGTGTTAGAATTTTTTGTCAAGCTGGATCCGGGGGACAGATGGTCGAGAAGCGGCAGAGCCGGCGCGAGGCGGTCAGCGGACACAAGCGAGATCTCATTCTTGATGCCGCCAAGCAGATTTTCGCAGAGGAGGGGCTGGAGGGCGCCAGTCTGCGGGCTATCGCGGTCCGCGCCGGCTACACGCCGGCTGCGCTCTATTTCCATTTCGAGTCCAAGGAAGCGATCTATGCGGAGGTGCTACAGGCGTCGCTCGCCGCGTTGGGCGCCGCCGTCGACCAGGCCGTTGCGCAAACACGGACGGCCACGCAGAAGCTGAAAGCGGCGGCGATGTCGTTCTTCCGGTTCTACGCGGAGAACCCGGGGATCTCGACCTCGGCTTTTACCTGTTTCGCGGTGGCATGAAGCCGGCCGGTCTCGGACACGAACGCGACGAAAAACTGAACAGCGCGCTCGAGGCGGCGCTGCGCCCGATCGCCGACGCTGCAATCGAACTCGGCGCGTCGCGGCAAAAGGCCAATCTTCTCATGGTCGACTGCTTTGCTCATGCGACCGGCCTGCTGTTGCTGCTTCACACCGGCCGCATCCGGATGTTCGGCGCTTCAGCGCCGGACCTGATGGACACCTATGTGAAGGACCAAATCGCGCAGCTGTCCGAAGGTTGCGGTGTGTCGATGCGGCTCCGGCACCTGACATCCCGTCGCGCAGCAGCGACCGGGCTGTTTCGAGACCCTGCGTCCCTCGTCGAGGATGCCGCGGTCGAGCAGGCCTTCCACCAGTTCGACCTTCTCCATGACCGGATAATTGCGCCAGATTTCGCGCTTCATCGCTTCCGGCGAACCGCCGCCATGCAGCGAGATCACCGAGTACCATCCCGCTTCGTGGGAGACCGTCAGGTCCTCGATGAAGCGCGCGACCTCAGCGCGCTTGTCGGCGGGAATGTCCGGCCGTCCGCCCATGACCGCAGCGAGCGATGCGCTGGTCTCCGGATTGTGGTCTTCCTCCGGACCGGGCAGGGCGACGATCAGGCCGCCCGAGACATAATGCGCCACGCGCTGCATGTCGTAGATCTTGGTGGCGAGCAGGAGCTTGCCGATATTGGAAAACACCGCATCAGGCATCACCGATCCGGCGGGGTCCTTCGTGCAGTAGACAGAGGAGGCGACGCCGCAGGCATAAAAGCTCTCGGTGATGGTGATGAGCTCCACCATCGCTTCACGGATATGGGCGTGCTGCTCGATATCGAGGCCGTTGGCCTCGATCATCAGCGCGCCGGCGCCGATCAGGAGATCGCCGAATCCGGCGCGCGCGCCGATGCAGGAATGCCGGTGGTGCGTCGCATAGGACGTGGTGAGGACGCCGCCTTCCTCGGTCTCGCCGGCCAGGAAAACCCGGTCATGCGGAACGAATACGTCATCGAAGATCACGACGCCGACCGACTGACCGTATTTGGCGGAAAATTTCGCCGCGGCTTCGCCGGGACGTCCCGCCGGGCGCGCGACGATGGTCACGCCGGGCGCATCGCACGGCACGGCGCAACACACTGCGAAATCCTTGTCCTCGGGAGCATGCGTGCGGCAGGGCATGACGAGGAATTCGTGCATGTAGGGCGCGCCGGTGACGATCGCCTTCGTGCCGCGGATCACAATGCCGTCCTTGCGGCGCTCCTTGATGTGAACATAGACGTCGGGGTTGACCTGCTTGCCGGGCCGCTTCGAGCGGTCGCCCTTGGCATCGGTCATCGCGATGCCCAGCGTCAGGTCCTTGTCCTGCACCTCGTGGAGATAGGAAAGGAAGCGCTGGCTGTAGTCGGTGCCGTGCCGATCGTCCGTGAGCTTTGTCGACTGATAGAGGCCATTGAGCGCGTCGTGGGAAAGATAGCGCTGCGCGCATCCGACCGTCCTGCAGACCAGTCGCACCGCCTCGAGCTTGAACAGCAGGTCCTGCGACGTCTCGTCGATATGCAGCATCCGGTTGACCGTCTTGCCTGACGTGCCCTGGCGCGCGGTCATGATCGGGACGTGTTCCTGCTTGAGCGCAAAATCGTAGGTGACGCCGACACCGGCGACACCGGGCGCGAGCAGCGGCTCATCCGCGACGCTTGCCACCGCGTTCCCGTTCACGAAGACACGAGGCTTGTAGGAACGAAGCGACTCCCGGTAATCGGCACCCGACATCAGCATGATGCGTCTCCCTCTTGTTCGAATAATTGAACAATGTTAGAATTTTTTGTCAAGCTGGATCCGGGGGACAGATGGTCGAGAAGCGGCAGAGCCGGCGCGCGGCGGTGAGCGGACATAAGCGAGATCTCATTCTTGATGCCGCCAAGCAGATTTTCGCAGAGGAGGGGCTGGAGGGCGCCAGTCTGCGGGCTATCGCGGTCCGCGCCGGCTACACGCCGGCTGCGCTCTATTTCCATTTCGAGTCAAAGGAAGCGATCTATGCGGAGGTGCTACAGGCATCGCTCGCCGCGTTGGGCGCCGCCGTCGACCAGGCCGTTGCGCAAACACGGACGGCCACGCAGAAGCTGAAAGCGGCGGCGATGTCGTTCTTCCGGTTCTACGCGGACAACCCAGGGGATCTCGACCTCGGCTTTTACCTGTTTCGCGGCGGCATGAAGCCGGCTGGTCTCGGGCACGAACGCGACGAAAAACTGAACAGCGCGCTCGAAGCGGCGCTGCGCCCGATCGCCGACGCTGCAATCGAACTCGGCGCGTCGCGGCAAAAGGCCAATCTTCTCATGGTCGACTGTTTTGCGCATGCGACCGGCCTGCTGTTGCTGCTTCACACCGGCCGCATCCGGATGTTCGGCGCTTCAGCGCCGGACCTGATGGACACCTATGTGAAGGACCGAATCGCGCAGCTGTCCGAAGGTTGAAGATCGGCAGTTCCGGCCGGCGATCCCGGCCAAGTCGGTCCATGGCGGCGGAGCCGGACGAATCTTACCCTCTTCCTAATTCGGCGATGTCTGAGAGGACGTTCCCCAGCGGACACTCGTTGCATCGGCTTGAGGTCCGGGCTTCGATTTGTCACGCGTTGCAAAAACCTGTACATCGCGCCATCCGTGACGATTAACCCCGGGCGTTGGGGCTCGACCAGCAACACGATGCAAGCAAGACTGATTGACTTGGCGAGGCGGCCGGCGGTGATGGCGGCGATAGCCGTGCTGTTGCTGCGCGGACTGACGCTGGCGAGCCGTTTCCTGCTGTCGGTCCTGCTGGCCCGGATGCTGTCACCGGACGCGATGGGCGATTATGGCTTGATCACCGCAACGCTTGCGTTCGCGCTGCTCGGCCTCGGCCTCGAATTCTATTCCTATACGCACCGTGAAATCGTGCCCGCATCTGCGCAGCGGCGCGTACAAATCATCGCGGACCAGTTCGCTCTCGCAGCGGTCGCTTTCGCGGTCGTGGTGCTGGTCAGCATCCTGGCGATCCTCGCCGGCCTGATTTCTGCAAGGCTCGCGTCGTGGTTTCTCCTGATCCTCGCCACCGAGCATCTTTCGCTCGAGGCGACACGAATCCTGATCATCACGTCGCGGCCGGTCCGGGCCTATTTTGCCGTGTTCTTGAGGGGCGGCATCTGGGTCTACGCCATCGCCATGCTGATGCCGTCGGTTCCCGCTTCGCGCTCGCTCGAAACCGTCCTGATCTGGTGGGCGCTCGGCGGCGTGGCGTCGGTTCTGTTCGCGGCCTTCTCGCTCCGAGACCTGCCGTGGCGCGAGTTCAAGCGGCCGGATTGGGCATGGATTGCGGGCGGCCTCCGCGTCGCGCGTCCGTTCATGCTGACGGCGGTGGGCGCGCTCACGATTTCCTATGTCGACCGTTTCATGATCGATCACGCGATCGGTCGCGGGGCGCTCGGCATCTATACCTTCTATTCGACGATCGCGATCGGCATGCTGTCGCTCGGCGCCTCGGTGTCGCATCAATTCCTGCCGAAGGTCATCGCCGGCTGGTCGGCAGGCGACACGGCGTATCGCAGCGCCGTGCGGGCGCAGGCCTTCACGCTGGCGGGCATCTCGTCGGCGATGGTGGTGCTCGTCGCGGCCCTGATCTGGCCGATGCTCGCATTGCTGGAACTGACGCAATATGCACAAAGCGTGGCCGTCTTTTTCCTGATGCTTCCCGGAGTCCTGTTGAGGATTCTGGCGGATGTTCCCTCTTATGCACTGTACGCGGCGAAGGCCGATGTCAGCCTGCTCGTCTGCAATCTCGGCTCGGCGATCGTGGCCATCCTTCTCAACCTCGTTCTTGTTCCCGCGATGGGTATCCAGGGCGCCGCATTGGCCGGCAGCATTGCCAGTGGCGTGCTTCTGCTCGCGCTTTCCGTGTTGGCGTTGCGCACGATGCGAGGGGCGGGACGGGAACCCGGGCCTGCGGAAACCGTCGGTCTGCCGACGGATTCCGATCTGCTCTATCCCTGACGCGAAGGCGAACCGATTGTTCGACGCGCCGTTGCGGCAGGGCATTGCCCTTGCTACACAGCGCTGGATCAGCCCGAATTTCCCGAAGCCGGAATGCAGCAGTTCGCAAGGTCAGCGCGGATCCTCTCGTCGCCGACGGTCCTCATTGTGGCCGTCTGGAGCGTGCTGTTGATCGTCATCGCGATCGGACCGATCGATTACGGGAATCAGCCGTCGGCTGCGGTGCTTTCGATCGTCATCATCGGCATTTCGCTGTTCATCCTTGGCCGAGCAGGCGGGCGCCTGGTGCTTTCGAACCGGGCTCGTCAATCCTGCGATGGGCGCGGTACCGCAGGCGGACCGACTCAATCTTGTGGTCGGCATGTCGTCATGTGCCGGCATCGCCGGCATTGGCCTCATTGCGTTCGACCGAATTGTGTTGAGCGGCGTCGGCAACAGCTCCTATGCCGAATTGCTGCGCTGTGCGCCGGATCTGATCGACATCGTCGAAATCAAGCGGACGCCGCTGCTCTATGTCGGATACCTGCTGTTCTCGTTCGGTTATGCCTCGGTCGTGTTATTTCTCCTGAAGGGAGAACAGATCCGCGGGTGGGCCGCCGTGCTGGCGCAGTTCTCCATCCTGTCTCCGGTCGGCTATGCGCTGCTGTACGCCGGACGGATGCCGATCCTGTTCGTCATCATTCTGACGGTCGCTACCGTGCTTGTCAGGATTGCGCAGGGGCGGCGGGCCTTGCCGGAAGGACATCATCTCTTCGTCAAGATGATCGTCCTGGTTCTCGCATTCGGCATCTATTCGAGCGCAATGTGGCTGAGCCGCCGAAGCTTCTGCATGCAGATGAACGGAGTGGTTCGCGAGTTGCATCAACGATTGCAGGAGCGGGAGGCCGAACTGGTCAAAGCTCGCGAGGCGCAGCGAGCCGAAGCCGGGCAACCGGCGTCTGCGGAGCGCGACGCGGACACGCAGTCTTCGGGTTCATCGCCTGCCGCGCGGTCCGGGCCGGACAAGGGGCCGCTCGGCGAAGCGGCGAGGCCGCCGTCGGCCGACATCAAGCAGCAAAAGCAGAAAGCGGCGTCCGACAACGGCATCAGCGCCGCCGACCTGGGCAAGATGATCGTCGCAGGCGAAGCTCGCCCGCAGACTGATCGTCCCGACGACGTCACCACTTTGCTCCTGACGATGGATCAGGCGTGGCACACCAAGCCGAGCGACTATGTCATCTCGGCCATCAAGTCCGGCCGCGTCTCTTCGGGAACGGCAGTCTCCGTTCTGAGCACCTATTTCTATCTGACCCACGGCGTCCGCATCCTCGATACGACCTGGCACGAGCGTGACCAGCTCTCGCCGCCGCATTGGGGCATCTACCAGGTCGGGGTGCTCTCGCCGATCCTTCGGGTTTTCTTTCCGCAGAACGATGAGCTGCTGACGTTGAAGACGGAATTGCAGGCTGCGGGCATTCATGGATTCTTCCCGACGGTATGGGCCGCTGCCTATATCGATTTCGGCATTGTCGGCGCCGTGATCTACGTCCTGATCTGGGGTTTCGCCGCCGGCTGGAGCGCGTACGGCGTGCGACACTCCGCCCTGGCGACGCCCTCGCTGCTGCTGAGCTTCATCATCGCGAGCGTGCTGTTGAGCCCCGTTCAGGGGCCGCTCGGGATCGCCAACTCCGCGCTGGTGCTGGTCTCGATCATCATCGTCGGGCTGGCCGTGGATTTGGGCGGCCGGGAGCGGACTGCGGCGACGCCGGTTGCCGCGCGCCCGGCAGGGCAGGCGCCGGGCGCCGGCTAGCTGGCCGCCTTCGCCGTCATCCTGCGGAGCCAGGCCGCGGTTTCAGCAACGCCTTGCTCCATGGTGTAGGGCAACCGTCCGCACACCGCCTCGGTCGCCGTCGTGTCGAAGCGGTATTGCGTCAGCACGTTGTTGAGACGAAACGAGTTGAAGGGAAAGCCTCGAATACCCAGAGCGTTCACGGCGTCGCCGCACCGGGCCAGCGCCCGCGCAAGGTCGATCGGCACATGGCGGATCGGCGGCACATCGAGCGCCCGCTGAAACGCATCGCACCACGCTTGAAGATCGATCGGCTCGTAGTCGGCGAGATAGAAGGTCTTGCGCTGCATGAGCTCGGCCGGCGCCTGCAGCAGACGCATATACTGGAACGTGACGTTCTCGATGTAGCTGTAGGACTTCCAGAGCGGCTCCCGGCCGACATGGACGTAATAGCCGCCCTGGACCATGCGCAGGAACCGCTGGTAATGCGCGCTCATGCCCGGGCCCCACACCGTGGTCGGCCGCACCAGGCACCATTCGCGCCCTCCGCCGTCCTGCTCGCGAACGATCTGCTCGGTGAGGATCTTGCTCTTTCCGTAAAGCGTGTCGGCGTTGTAGTCGGTCTCGTCGCGCGGCACATAGCCGACCCGGCACACCAGTTGCGAGGAGGTCCAGATCGCGCGCTTGATCGACGGTGTCGCTCGTACCACCTCGATCAGATTGCGCACGCCGTCGATATTGGCGGCATAGCCGCCGGCAAGGTCGGTTCTCTCATCGAGGTCGGTGCGCGCCGCCAGATGAATCAGCGCATCCGGCTCGAGGTTTCTCACGATCTTCTTCAGCGTCTCCGCATCGAGGATGCTGCACACATAGTGGCTCGTTGCGCTCGGGTCCTTGTCGAGGCCAGAGACCGCGAAACCCGCGTCCGTCAGCCGCCGCATCAGCGCTTGGGCGATAAAGCCAGCGCTGCCGGTGACGAGAACCTTCATGCCTGATTTCGCTGGGTTATCTGCTTAATGCCCGGGAGTTGGTCGCTTGACCGGCCTGTCCGGCTGATCTACCAAACCGATCCATCAATTGCAAATTGCAGCGCTTTCAGCGGTCGATTGCCGCTTGGCGCGTGTGGAGATTTATGAGGGCGTTCATCTCAACCGTCTTCCAGGGCATCAATCATGTCCTGGAGATTTTCGGCCTTCGGTTGCTGCGAACGAATGCGCCGGTGCGCAACTTCGGCCTGTTTTTCAAACACCTCAAATCGCTCGGCTTCGACTTTCGTACCGTGATCGACGTCGGCGTCGCCTTCGGGACCCCGCCGATCTATCAGGCGTTTCCACGCGCGCGCTATTTTCTGATCGAGCCGGTGGCCGAGTGCCGGCCGGTGCTGGAGAAGCTCAAGAGGCGGCTCAACGCCGAGTATTTTCTGGTGGCCGCCGGCGCCGAGGACGGCGAGGTGACCTTCAACGTTCACGACGACATATCGGGGTCGAGCCTGTTCTCCCAGGCCGAGGGCAAGGCGCTCGACGGCGAGGCGCGCCGCATCCCGATGCGAAGGCTCGATTCGCTGTTGCCCGAAATGCTCGAGCATCCCGTTCTGCTGAAGCTCGATACGCAGGGCGCGGAAATCGAGGCGCTCAAGGGGCTCGGAAGCCGCATCGGCGAAATCGATGTCTTGATCGTCGAAGCGGCGATGATGGCGGCGCGCGAGGGCATCCCGCAATTCGCCGACATCGTGCGCTTCTGCGACGAGGCAGGCTTCGTGGCGTATGACCTGCTCGAGGGGCACATGCGCGACATCGACGGCGCGCTTGCGCAAATCGATCTGGCTTTTGTCCGCAAGGACAGCGCGCTGCGCCGGCAGGCCGTGTCCTTCGATGACGCGCAGCTCGCCGCCTATCTCAATCGGCCGAGCAAGCTCCACGCCGCGCGAGAGGCGTCCTGATCGGCCTTTTGGCCGGCCTCAGACCTCCGCCAGCAGGATGAACAGGCAGCGGCGCTCGCCCTGGTTGACCATGCCGCCGCGATGGATGCCGTTGCCGTCGAACAGGATGCAATTTCCGAAATTGGACGTTGCGCTGAAGTGGCCCTCGCGAAGCCGCTCGGCTTCCGCCGAATTGTCCATGACGTCGGCGCCGAACTCCGCCTTCTTGCGCAGGAAGGCCGGCAACGCCATGAACATCTTGCGCGCCTCCACCTTGCGTCCGGAGTTGCCGCAAAAATCATTGGTGCGCCGGACCATGCCTTCGAACCAGCCCACCTTCGCGTTCTGGCTGCCGCGGACATAGCAGAACGGGCCGCCGTCCGGGCCGATCTCGTGCACATAGATCGCGCATTTCAGCATGCCGTAGGTGGCGTCGACGTGCAGGTAGCTGCCCCAGGGGTCCGCAAGCCCGGTGTCCGGGAACTGCCGCTTCCAGAACGCAAATTGCGGGTCGTTGATCTGCGCGTTGACATGCTTCACGGCGACCGGGCGGCCGAGATAGGCGCTGGCCGCCTGCACGATGTCGTAACGTCCGAACACCTTCTCGACGGCGGCGAATGCCTCCGGGTCCGCGGAATGCGTGCACCAATAGACATTGTCGTCGAACTTGCGCTTCTCCAGCGGGATGTTGGCGCGTCGTTCGTCGAGCTTGGCAAATGCGGGCAGGGTGGCCGCGCGGATTTCGTCGATCTCGTTCGGCTTGAGCGTCAGGCAGACGATGCCGTCCGACTTGAGCTTGTTCAGAAGCGCCGGGTTGGCGGGAACTGCGGCCCGGCGTTGTCCCGTCATGGTGCGGAAAAGCCGCGACACGCGAATGCTGGCGTAAGTCGAGATGAAGCGCAGCGCGGTCGAGAAATTCAGTCCCTTGAAGCCGGCCTCCTTGGTCAGAAGCGGCATGTTCTCGTAGTCGACGATGCGGCGCAGCGTGATGAACGCGAAGGTGCGCAGGAAGACGTTGAGCGATCGGAGGCGCTCGCGCAGCGTCGGCCTGGAAAGAAAGGCGCCGTATGCGGGATGGGCGTCATAGTCGATCACCGGAAGCGTGGCGCCGCGATAGGGCGGGATCGGCAACTCGCGAAGGTCGGCTGTGGACGCCGCGTCGGTGAGCGAGTCGAGGGTGGTCATGTCGCAAGTCTCCGGCAGTGCGCAGGCATCTCGAGCCGGTCCGATCTATACAACCTGCGGCGTGATGCAAGCAATCATCGCCGCGGCGATGTCGGGGCGGGGATTTCCACGGCTAAATCATGGAAATGTTTCGGGAAAGCGGCGCGAAGGTCGACCTTGCGCAGGGTTCCGGCGAGCTTTTCGGACGCGCCGCCGCGACCATAGGGTGGCAGCACAGTCGGATCGACACGGAACCGGCCGTCGAGAATTGCCCTGAGCGCCGCGAGGATGGCGGCCGGATCGGCCGGACAGTCGATGATGGAGGCGGCACGAAGCCGTCCCAGCTGGCGATCGCCGATATTGATCGACGGCACGCCGACGGCCGGCGCTTCCACGATACCGCTCGAGGAGTTGCCGACCACGGCATCGGCAAGGCGCAGCGCGGCCCAGTAACGCTCGCTGCCAAGCGACGCGAACAGTTTGGCCTGCTGTCGGACGCGCGGCGACAAAGTCCCGGATCGCCTCGTCGATCGCGCGATATCCGGGGTCGGCATTGACGCCGGTGAAGACCAAGCTGCGGTCGCTGATTTCGCCGAGCGCGCCCAGCAGTGCCGTGACATTCGCCGCATCGTCTTGCGGCCTTGCGGTGGTCGGATGCAAGGTGATCAGCAGAAACCGCTCGGGGCCGCCCAGTCCAAGTTGCGCAAGCAGTTCGGTGCGGCCGACCACTGGCGCTCCGCTCGCGAGATCGAGGCCGGGCGCGCCGACGTTGAAGACGAAGTCCGGATTCTCTCCCATCTGGATGACGCGGCGCCGGTAGGGCTCCGCCGCGACGAAATGCAGGCACGCCATCTTGGTGATGGCATGGCGGATCGCATCGTCGAAGGCGCCGGCAGTCACCTCGCCACCATGGATGTGCGCGATCGGAATGTTCAACAGCGTGGCGGCAACCGCAGCCGACAGGATTTCGAAGCGGTCGCCGAGCACGACCAGCACATCCGGCGCAAGCTTCGGCAACGCGTCCGCAAAGCCGGCAAGGCCGATGCCGGTGCCGCGCGCCACCGTCTGGGCACGGTCGTCGTCGAGCTGGAAGTCAATTCTAGCGGCAATCGGGAAGCCGTCGGCTTCGATGGCGCGCCAGGTCTCGCCGAATTTCGGCACCAGATGCATGCCGCAGGCGATGACGCTGAGGTCGACGTCATCAGCGGCCTTCAATTGTGTGAGAACGCCCCGCAGGTGCCCGTAGTCCGCCCGCGAACCCGTGACGACGGCAATGCGTCGCGGGCGGGTCATGACCGGCTCCGCCAGGGCGAGGCATCGAGCATGCCGTGCTCGACGACGTAGGAAGCGTAGGCGAGATCGGCGGCGCTTTCGATCTCGATCGAATGCAGGCGGTCCATCAGGATGCCGTAACTCGCGCCCGGGTCGGCGTAGATCCTGCGGTGCTTGCGCATCGCCTCCCAGCCGACGAGGTAGAGCGCGCCGTTCATGGTGACTTCGGGCGCCTGATCCTGCCGCCGCTGCGCCGGCGTGCTCAACATCTTGTCGACGATGCCGCCGATCGATCCGTCGCTGCCGAGCGTGCCGACGAAGATCGACGCAACCTCGGTCTCGCGCATGCCGACCACGAGGCTCGCCTTGCGCGCGACGAACAGCTCGATCGCTTCGTCGAAATGTTCCGGCCGCGCGAACGGGGAGGAGGGTTCGAGCAGCATGATCGCATCGTAGCGCCGTCGCTCATGCGTCTCGATCCAGTCCATGGCGTGCAGCACCACGTCGTTGGAGGACGCGGTATCGGTCGCAAGCTCGGCAGGCCGCTCGAACAGCATCTCGGCGCCGTGGCGTATCGCTTCGTTGCGGATCTCGGCGCTGTCGCTGGAGACGATCAGGCGCGAGCAGTAGCGCGACTGCAATGCCGCGACTGCCTTGTATCCGATCAGGCTGAGGCCGCCGATCTCGCGCAGATTCTTGCCCGGCAATCCCTTCGAGCCGCCGCGTCCGACCAGCAGGAACAAAACTTGCGCCGAATCTGCCATGTGCTCCTGACGTCGCTGCCGACCGGGCCTCGGCCGAGGGCGAATGATCGTTAATTGCAAAGGGGTTAGGCGTACCGCCGCTGCCCGCACGCGTTGCTTTTAGCAGTGTACTCGACTAAGACAACCGCTTGATGAGAGGGCGATTTCGATTGCCCGCTACGCAAACCAGATGCATCGCCGAACCCTGATCATTGCCGAGGCTGGCGTTAACCATAATGGCGACCGCGCCCGCGCGCTCGCGCTGGTGGAAGCAGCAGTGCGGGCGGGCGCCGACGTGGTCAAGTTCCAGTCGTTCCGCGCCGACAGGCTCGCCACCGCGGAGGCTGCGAAAGCGACCTATCAGCAGGCCACGACCGGCAGCGCGCAGTCCCAGCTCGAGATGCTGCGCGCGCTCGAGCTCAGCTCCGACGACGAGGAGAGCATCGCGGCTGCCTGCTCAGCTGCTGACATCACCTACATGTCGACGCCGTTCGATGCCGACAGCGCCACGCATCTGGTGCGGCGGATCGGCGTCTCCACGCTGAAGGTCGGATCGGGCGACCTCACCAATGCGCCGCTGCTCCTGCATCTCGCGCGCTTCCGCCTGCCGATCATTCTGTCCACGGGCATGGCGACGCTCGCCGAAGTGGAGCAGGCGCTCGGCGTCATCGCGTTCGGCTATCTCGGTGATGACAAGCCGACGCCGAAGGATTTCGCGAGGCTGTTGCTCGACCGTGCAACATGGACGGAGTTGCGCGGCAAAGTTACGCTGCTGCATTGCACGACCGAATATCCGGCCGAACCGCAGTCGATCAATCTGCGCGCGATGGCGACGTTGCGCGAGGCCTTCGGGCTGCCCGTCGGCTTCTCCGATCACAGCCGCGGCATTCACGTCGCGGTGGCAGCCGTCGCGCTCGGCGCCACCGTGATCGAGAAGCATCTGACCTTGGATCGCACTCTGCCGGGGCCCGATCATCGCGCCTCGATCGAGCCGGACGAATTGGCCGCGATGATATCGGCGATCCGCGATGTCGAGGCGGCGCTCGGCGACGGACGGAAGATTCCCGCGCCGGAGGAACTTCCGAATCGCACGGTGGCGCGCAGGAGCCTCGTCGCAACGCGCCGCATCGCTCGTGGCGAGCGTTTCACCGAGGAAAATCTCGGCGTCAAGCGGCCCGGCGACGGAGTTCCGCCGATCGAATACTGGGCTTATCTCGGCAAGACCGCGCAGCGCGACTATGCGGCCAACGAGGCGCTGGACCCATGAGCCTGATCGTGCTCTGTGCCGGTGGCCACGCCCGCGTTGTCATCGAGGCTTTGCTCAGCCGTGGCATACGGCCGACTGCGGTGACCGACAGCGACGCCGCGCGTGTCGGGCAATCCGTCGGCGGCATTCCGATCACGGGACCGGACGAAGATATTCTCAAGATGCATGCCCACTCGGTCGAACTTGCCAACGGTCTCGGCAATCGCGCCTCGCGAACGGACTCCGGCCTTTCCGGACGGCGCGCGCTGTTCGACCGCTTTGTTGCTGCAGGCTACAGGTTTCCGGTGATCTCGCATGCCAGCGCCGTGATCGCCTCCGATGCCTCGCTTGGCGACGGCGCGCAGCTGATGGCGGGCGCGGTGGTGCAGCCGGCCGCAGCGATCGGACGCAACGTGCTGGTCAATACGCGCGCGGTGGTGGAACACGATTGCCGCGTCGGCGATCACGCGCACATTGCACCTGGTGCAGTTTTATGCGGTGGCGTGTCAATCGGCGAGAACGCGCATGTCGGAGCGGGCGCCGTGGTTCTTGTCGGCGTCACTGTAGGGGCGGGGGCCGTGGTTGCGGCGGGCGCCGTGATTGCAAGGAATGTCGCTCCCGGCGCGTTTGCCGGCGGCGATCGGGAATAGCTGTTATGAACGGAGCATTCGTCGTCGGCGAGGACACGGCCCTGATCGAGGCGCTGCGGCGCATCGATCAGAACGCCATGCAATTGGCGATCGTCGTGCGCGACGGCAGGATCGTCGGCACGGTCACCGACGGCGACGTGCGGCGCGCGCTGCTCACGGGCGTCGGGCTCGACGCCTCCGTCAGCCTCGTGATGAACCGCACGCCCATCACGGCGCCGATCGGCACCTCCAATCCCGCGGCGTTGAGCCTGATGCGCAAGCACGGCATCCATCAACTGCCGATCGTCGATCCGGATGGCCGCGTCATCGAGGTCAAGCTGATCGACGATCTCGTGCTGGCGCAGCAATCCGACCACTGGGTGGTGCTGATGGCCGGCGGGCTCGGCTCGCGCCTGAAGCCGCTCACCGACGAGATCCCGAAGCCGCTGATCAAGGTCGGCGACAAGCCGATCCTCGAAACCGTGCTCGCTGGCTTCGCCAAGGCCGGCTTCGGCAAGTTTTTCATCTCGGTCAACTACAAGGCGGATATGATCCGGGATTACTTCGGCGACGGCTCGGCCTGGGGCGTCGAGATCGACTATCTGCAGGAGAACGAACGGCTCGGCACCGCGGGCGCGCTGTCGCTGTTGCCCGGGCGGCCGCAGCGTCCGTTCTTCGTCATGAACGGCGACCTGCTGACGACGGTGAACTTCGACCAGATGTTGAAGTATCATCTGGCGCACCAGGCCTTCACCACCGTCTGCGTCCGCGAGCATTCGATTACCGTGCCGTTCGGCGTGATCGATTTCGACGATCATCGCCTGCTCGGCATCCGCGAGAAGCCCACTCAGAAATTTTTCGTCAACGCCGGTGTTTATCTGCTCGATCCCGGCGTGCTGGATCATCTCTCCGGCAAGGAGGCGGTCGACATGCCCACGCTGATCGAGCGGACCATCGCCGCCGGCAAGCAATCGGTGGTGTTTCCGCTCAGGGAATACTGGATCGACGTCGGCCGTCTCGACGACCTGCAGCGCGCGTCCGACGAATTCCAGAGGTTCTTCCGGTGAGCGCCGAACGCTCGCTGCGCGAGATGATGTCGCTGGAGGGGCGTGTTGCGCTCGTCACCGGCGGGGCCGGCCATATCGGCCGTGCGGTGGCAAACGGCCTTGCCGAGCTCGGCGCCAATATCGCGATCGCGGATATCGCAGCGCCCGGCGCAGAGGCGGCAGCCGCGGGACTGCTTGCGAATTTCCCGGTGAAGGCCGCAGCATTCGCTTGCGATTTCGAGCAGCCGGCGGCGGTCAAGGCGTTGCCTCGGCAGGTGCGCGAAAAATTCGGCCGCATCGATATCATCGTCAATAGCGCGGCGTTCGTCGGCACCAGCGGTCTCGAGGGCTGGGCGGTCCCGTTCGAACGGCAATCGCCGGAAACCTGGCGCCGCGCGCTGGAGGTCAACCTGACCGCGCCGTTCATCCTGGTGCAGGCGGCGGCGGATGATCTCGCGGCCTCCGGCCATGGCAGCGTGATCAACATCTCCTCCATCTATGGGCTCGCGGGACCGGATTGGCGGCTCTATGAGGGAACGACGACTGGGCAATCCCGCCGCCTATGCCGCAAGCAAGGGCGGGTTGATCCAGATGACGCGGTGGCTTGCGACCACCATGGCGCCGAAAGTTCGCGTCAACGCGATCGCGCCGGGCGGCGTCTTCCGCGATACGCAGGAACCTTTTCTCGGGCGATACATCTCACGGACACCGCTTGCGCGGATGGCGACCGAGGAAGACTTCAAGGGCGCGGTTGCCTACCTCGCGAGCGATCTCTCCGCGTATGTCACCGGCCAGTGTTTGGCGGTCGACGGGGGGTGGACGGCGTGGTAAGCCGCTGGCAAATCATGCAATCACGAGAAACTCGGAAATGTTGAGCTGTAACAATTGCTTGCTACCGGAGACCGCGGACGCGACATCGTTCGATGACACCGGTTCCTGCAGCGTCTGCCGCCAGATCGAGGTGCGCGACACCCAGATCGACTGGGACGACCGCCACAAGCAAATGCTCGAGCTGGTCGCACAGTATCGCGACAAGGGATTGTACGACTGCATCGTGCCGTTTTCCGGCGGCAAGGACAGCGTTTTTCAGCTCTGGTATGTCGTGCGCAAACTGGGATTGAAGCCGCTCGTGGTGCGGTTCGATCACTGGTTCTACCGGCCTCTCGTCGACGAAAACAACACCAGCGTCTTCAAGCAGCTCGGCGTCGACGTGCTGAACTTCACGCCGAACTGGCACGTTGTCCGTGAGCTGATGCTGGAATTGCTGAAGCGTCGCGGCGACTTCTGCTGGCACTGCCATACCGGCATCTATGCCCACACCATGCAGATCGCCATTCGCTACGAGACGCCGCTCTTGTTCTGGGGCGAGAGCCTCGCGGAATATCAATCATTCTATTCCTACGACGAGATGGAAGAGGTCGACGAGAAGCGCTTCAATCGCGCGATGAATCTCGGCATCACCGCCGATGACATGTACGAATTCCTCGGCGGCCGCGTCGCCAAGCGCGACCTCTATCCATTCGTCTACCCGCCGCGCAAGGATCTGATGCGGATCAAGTGCCGCTCGATCTGCCTCGGCAGCTACATCAAATGGGATACCAGGAAGCACGTCGAGATCATCAAGCGTGAGCTTGGCTGGAAGGGACAAGAGGTCGAGGGCATCCCGCCGGAATACGATTACGAGAAGATCGAGTGCTTCTTCCAGGGCGTGCGCGACTATTTGAAATATATCAAGCGCGGCATGGGACGCACCAATCACCTCGCCAACATCGACATCCGCAACAAGCGCATGACCCGCGCCGAGGGCGAGGCGCTGGTTCGCCAATATGACGGCAAGCGGCCGCCGAGCCTCGACCTGTTCCTCGATTACCTGAACCTCACCGAAGAACAGTTCCTGGGAATCGCGATCCAGCACGAGGTCTCGCCGTGGCAGTTCTCGCCGAACCAGGTCGAGCCCGGCCGGCGCATGCCCGACATGGACAAGTGGGACAACACCAAGGTGCCGTGGCCGAACCATCCGGGCGTGGAGATCGGCGGCAAGGGATAGCGGCGAAGCTTTTGTGGGCGGGCGCCGCGCGGCGCCGGGGAGAGGATGATGTCAGACGTTGCGATCGTCGACTACGGCATCAACAACGTGCGCTCGGTCCGCAATGCCGTCGAATATTGCGGCTTCAATCCCGTCGTCACCCATGACGCGGACGAGATTGCCGATGCCTCCCATGTGATCCTGCCCGGCGTCGGCGCCTTTGGCGATGCCATGGCCAACATCCGCGCCCGCGGCATCGATGAATTGCTCGACCGCCACGTCCGCGAAAAGGGCAAGCCGTTCCTCGCGGTCTGCCTCGGCATGCAGCTCCTGGCCAAGACATCCGAAGAGCATGCCGACGACGGCGTGCTGCATCGCGGGCTCGGCTGGTTCGATGCCGACGTGGTGCGGCTGATGCCCAACGATGCCGCGCTCAAGATCCCGCATATGGGCTGGAACATGGTGGCGAAAGAACGCGACCATCCGATCCTCGCCGGTATCCGCGACGACAATCTGGCGTTCTATTTCGTGCACAGCTTCGCCATGCGCTGCAACGCGCCGGGCGACGTGGTCGGCACTGCGCAATACGGCCAGCAAGTGACGGCGATCATCGCCCGCGACAACATTGCCGCCACCCAATTCCATCCCGAGAAGAGCCAGGACAGCGGGATCGAGCTGGTCGGCAACTTCCTGCGCTGGAATCCCTGAACCGGCCACGCGATGCTCAAGAAGCGACTGATCCCGAAATTCCTGCTGCGCGACGGCAGGCTCGTCAAATATGTCCGCTTCTTCGAGAACGAGCGCGCGGCCGGCAATCCCGTGACGACGGCGAAAGTCTACAACGACTACGGCGTCGACGAGCTGATCGTGCTCGACATCGTGCCGAGCGCGGCCTCGCGCGGCCGCGTCGTCGAGATCATCGAGCGGATGTCCGAGGAAATCTTCATGCCGTTCACGGTCGGCGGCGGCGTGAAGACGCTGGACGACGTCAACATGCTGCTGCGCGCCGGCGCCGACAAGGTGTCGGTCAACTCGGAGGCGGTGCGGCGTCCGGAGTTCCTGCGCGAGGCGGCGCGCACCTTCGGCGACCAGTGCATGACCGTCTCGATCGACTACAAGATGATCGGCCCCGACCAGGCCAGCGTCTTCATCGATGGCGGCCGCGAGCAGGTCGCGCTCGATCCGATCGAATGGGCGAAACGCTGCGAGGATCTGCATTGCGGCGAGGTGCTGCTCGGCTCGATCGACCGCGACGGCACCATGACCGGCTACGATCTCGACATGATCCACAAGGCGGCGAATGCGCTGAGCGTGCCCTTGATCGTGTCGGGCGGTTGCGGCTCGCTGCAGCATGCGATCGACGCGCTGGAGGCCGGCGCCTCGGCGGTGGCGATCTCCTCGATGTTCCTGTTCACCGACCACAGCCCGATCAAGCTGCGCAGCCATCTGGTCTCGCGCGGCCTCGACGTGCGCGCCAGCTCCTGAGCAGGAATTAGCGATCGTGCAGCTCTCGCTTCCCCGAACCGACCTGGCGCTTTATGTGCGCAAGCAGTTCGAGAACCTGTTTCCCGACGGCGACCGATCTCGGCGATCTGCCGAGACTCGTCGACCTGGCGCTCGGCCGGATCGAGCATTGCTTCTCGCGGGTCAGGCTGAAGGGATTTTTCGCCAACGGCGAGGCGCGCTTCTCGCACTGGCATTGCGATCAATATGCGATCTTCCTCTATTACCTCGCCAACAGCGCGTTCCGCGAGACGGCCCGGCCACCCCATCGCCGACAAGGCCTATGCGCTGAACAAGGCGCTGCATGCGCTCGACGCGTTCTACGAAGTGGAACTGCCCGACGTGTTCGCGGTCCAGCATCCGGTCGGCACCGTGCTCGGCCGCGCCACCTATTCCGACTATTTCATCTGCTATCACAACTGCACGGTCGGCGCGAACCTCGACAACGACTATCCCGTCGTTCGGCCGCGGCATCGTGATGTATGGCGGCAGCCGCGTGATCGGAAAGACCGTCGGTCGGCGACAACAGCTTCGTGTCGACCGGCGCGATCGTCATCGACGGCGGCGCGCTGTGAGCCGGACAGCGTGCTGCACGGCATTTATCCGAACGCGCGCCGCTCGCGAACCGAGCGCAACGTCGTGCGCGATATTTTCGGCGTTAGCGACCGTGATCAGGTCAGCCGCTTGAATCCGGAATGCGCGACCGGGCCGCGCAGCAACTGCCTGACCGCCTTCTGGTCGACCGCGATCCGCAGGTCGCGGAACACCTCGTTCACCGCTTCCAGATAGCGGTCGACATGGGCGTCGGTGTGCGACCACATCGCGTAGAACGAGCCGGTGGCGAAGATGCCGCGGTCGAGCATCATCTGCGTGAACAGCGTGCGCACCTCCTGGGCCTCCGGCAGGTCGAAAGCGAAATGCCCGAGCGGCGAGATGCCGGAGACGTGCACGGGCAGGCCGGTCGCCTGCGAGGCCGCCGTCCAGCCCTTCTGCACGCGCGTGCCGATCCGCATCAGGTGCCGCGGCGACGTTCTGCTCGCGATGCTTGCGCAAGGTGGCAAGTGCGGCGACCGGCCCGACGCGTTCGGTCCAGGCCGTGGAGCTGACGAAGGTCTCCTGCGCGGCGTCCATCACCGATGCGCGGCCGACGATCGCCGCCATCGGAAATCCGTTGGCGATGGCCTTGGCGAACACCGCGATATCGGGATCGACGCCGTAGGCGAGATGCGCGCCGCCGGAATTGATGCGGAAGCCCGACGTCACCTCGTCGAAGATCAGCACGGCGCCGCAGCGGTCGGCGAGCGCGCGAATCCCCTTGATGAATTCCGGCGTCGGGCTCGCTCGAGCGCACCGGCTCCATCACGATCGCGGCAAGCCGCTCGCCATGTTCGGCGACGATCGCCTCGATCTCGTCGAGCTTGTTGAAGTGGAACGGATGCATCAGCCCGGCGAGGCCGCGCGGCACGCCCTTGGTGTCGAGGCCCGGCAACAGATGGCCGTCGAGCGCGGTGGTCTGCCGAGATTGGCGCTAAGATACCAGTCGTGCCAGCCGTGATAGCCGCAGAACGCCACCATGTCGCGGCCGGTCGCGGCGCGCGCGATGCGGACCGCGATCGCCATGGCCTCGCCGCCGGCGCGGCCGAAGCGCACCATGTCCGCCCAGGGATGCAGCTCGACCAGCAGCTCGGCAAGCTCGACATCCTCGGCGCAGTTCAGCGTCGACATCGAGCCCATGTCGATCGCGGGCTTCACCGCCGCATCCACGTCGGGATCGGCGAAGCCGAGGATGGTGGCGCCGATGCCGCAATAGCTCATGTCGAGATAGGTCCGGCCGTCGAGGTCGATGACCTCGGCGCCCTTGGCCGACTTGAAATAGGTCGGCCATTGTTCGGGCAGGAACATCTCCGGGCGCTTGGACAGCAGCTGCGTGCCGCCCGGGATCACCTTCCGCGCGCGCCGGTAAAGCGT
>CAWCHW010000008.1:0-135017 GCA_963795365.1 uncultured Alphaproteobacteria bacterium | reverse complement strand
AGACCATCAGGCAGGCGACATACGGCTTCATGCGATCCTCATCGACCCGTCGGTACAGGAGGATTTAGACGGGATGACGCGGGATTGCCAGCCGGACGGCCCGGTAAGCGCCTCGGCAGCATCATGAAGTCTGGCGCATGCACTCTCGTCACCTGCCGACGAACTCGAGCCGACAGCGGGAACTGCGTTCACCGATCCTTCACCGTGGTGTCCGATCCCGCGTTTCTCCGGGGTTGTAGTTGTTGCTCCGCACAAGCAGGATGATGTCGCTTCGTTGGGGATTGAACATGATCAACGCGATAAAGTTGCTTCGCGAGACGGCGGATGCCTGCGAGCTCCAGGCCCAGCGGTCTCCGCGAATGCCGCCAGGGCCGAACTGTTCGACATCGCCGCCGAGTGGCATTGGCTCGCGGGCGAAGCCGCCCGGCTCCATGAGCGGGTCAGGGAGCTGGAGAAGGCTGCGTAAGGTGTCGGCCCTCTGCAGCCTTTCGCCTCTGCGGCGACTAGGCGATCCTGAGCCGGCCCTTGCCGGCGCATTTGGGACACTTCGCCGGAAATATCCGGCGTCCAGGTGGAGTTCGCCTGTGAACGGCCTGAAGGCCAGTCCCGTTGCACACGTGACACCGGACTTCCGTCTCTTCGGAACTGGCGCGCTGTTGCTTGAAGCTTTGTCGCATCGGAACGCGCTAGCCCGTCGCCGGGTCGTCATCAAGGCCCATCCGCATTCACCATGAATCCCGAGGCGTGAGGGGCGTGGCAACCCGCATGAACATGCGTTCATGACCATGGCGAAATGGTCACCGAAGTTTCATTGAACGGCCATTTGGAACCACATACCTCCGGATCAAGGAGGACTTGTCATGAAGCAATCGCAGCAGCTCTTGGAAAATGCAGCCACCTGCGCCAGGCTCGCCGAGCGGGCCACCGATCCGGCGACGCAGGATCACTTCAGGCGCGCCGAGCGCGCTTGGCGTGCATTGGCGCACGAGCAGGATTGGCTCGATGGCGAAGCGCCGCCGGTCAGGCTGGTAGCGTGAATCTCACCATCGCGAAGTCGTAGCAGGAAACCTGTCCCGACGACGTGCCGAAGGGATCGTTCTACCACTACTTTCCAAGCAAAGAAGCATTTGGAGCGGAACTGATCGACAACTATGCGACTTATTTCTCGCGGAAGCTCGACAGCTTCTTCCTGAACGAGCAGCACCCCCCGCTCGAAAGGCTCAGGGGTTTTACCGACGATGCTACGTCTGCCATGAAGCGCTTCCGTTATACGCGAGGCTGTTTGGTAGGCAATCTTGGCCAGGAGATGGGCGCACTTCCGCAATCCTTTCGTCGGCAACTATTCGATGTGTTCATCGACTGGCAGCAGCGCACGGCCAAGTGCTTGAGAAGTGCTCAAGTTACAGGTGCGATCTCTTCCGGCCACGATTGCGACTGGCTTGCCGAATTCTTCTGGATCGGCTGGGAGGGCGCGGTCCTTCGCGCCAAACTCGAGCGCCGTTCCGAGCCGCTTCACGCCTTCTCGAAAGGCTTTTTCAAGCTCCTCGGTGAATGAGCCATTTTTTCAACCCGGGCGACCTCACCGCGTAAGGACGCGCGTCGGATCAGCCCGATACGATGCTTAGCTTCTGATCGACGGTGTCGACGGTGCGGTCGATCTCGGCATTGGGCGTGCCGAGCTGATGCGAGATCAGCTTCACCAGCAGGTCGACCCGTTCGATGAAGGGTGCGCCGCTGGCGACCGCGCGCGCCGCCGACGACGGCTTGAGCAGGCTTTCCGCGGCCTTCGCGTATTTCTCGAACGGCACCTGATCCGCCGGATCGGCGCCGAGACGCCGGGCGATGCCGTCGACGTGCTCGTAGATCGATTTCGAAAGTTTCAGATCCTCATGCACGGCGTCGCGGATCGACTGCGGCTCATGCGGCGTGATGCAGCGATAGTTTCCGGTCAACAGCATCGACCATTTGGCGAGCGGCACGAACAGCGAGTCGAACACTTTCAACTTCACGGGCACATCGTGGCCGTCGAGCTTGACCGCATCGATGTCGGCCTCGAGCTCGCGCAGCACCTTGTTGTGCGCCTCGTCGGCGAAGGCCGCCGCCTTGAAGTTGGTGGGCAGGCCGACATGCAGCACATTCGGCGCCTCTTCCGGCGGACGGAAGGCCTGCGGATCGGGCGAGCACAGCGTCACCAGTCCCGGCTCAAAGCGCTCCCACACGCTGGCGTTGGTGTAGGCCTCTTCGAGGTCCATGCCGTCCAGCGCCGCGATGCGCTTCAGGTAGGGCAGCGGCGGCATGTTCATGATCGAAAGGCAGGGCAGCTTCGCCGCCGCGATCCTGATCATGAGCACGCGGATGCTGTGATTGGCGTATTGCGGCTCCTGCATCGCCAGCCCGACCAGATCGTAGCGGGAGAGGTTGACCTCGCCCGGCGTCGTCGCATCGAGCTTGCCGGGCAGATTGCGCGAAAAGATCGCGCGATGCATCGCCTCGTCGCGCAGCTTGATGCGCACTTCGGTGCCGTCGCGATTGATCAGGTCCGCAGTCTTCCTGCGGCACACCAGGGTCACGTTGTGACCCGCCATCAACAGCTTGGTCGCCAGCAGCGAGCCGTACGAGGCTCCAAGGATCAGAATGTTGCGCGCCATGTCCCTCTCCACTGGTAGCGGGGCGCCGACTCCCACCTTTCCCCGGCAAGAACCTGCGATTTGAGATCATTCGGGTCGCTGAATAAAGCAGTCGGCCAGCCGTGTCGAGCGCCCGCACCAGGCGTGCCAAGCGCTAACGTCTGCTGGGCCCCTTAAGAGATGCACAAAGCGCCGCTCGTGGTCGAAGAGCGCTGACAAGGCACCGGCCAAGGCCAAGCCGATCGTCGCAGCGGCGGCTTGAGAGAAACACGCCAGCAGCAGGATAAGCCGCCTTCTTTCCTAATGCTCGATCCACACCGTCATGCCCGGCTCGAGGCCTGCCGGTTGTTGCTGCGGGTCGAGGCGCAGGCGCAGCGTGTTGCGGTCATGATCGCCAATGACACGCTCGGCCTGCCAGGTGGCGAACACACCGAGCGGCCGCAGTTCGGTGACAACGCTTTTGATCGTGGCATCGGCGGCATTGCGCGTCACGTTCGCTGTTCCGCCAACCGCAAACCCGCTGAGATGGTCTTCGCGCACGTTGAACGAGAACCATTGTTTGCCCGCGGCCTCGACCATCAGGATCGGTTGACCCGCGCGGACGTTTTCGCCCGGCTCGGCGGCGATGACGCTGACCACGCCGTCGGTGGGGGCCCGCAGGACCATCTTCTCGAGCCGGCGCTCCAGCACCGCGAGCGCAGCCGCAGTGGCCTGCACCTGCGTGTCGGCGATGGCGCGTTCTTCCCGGGTCGGGCCCGCGACGGCCGCATCGTAGTTCGCTTGCGCCTTCTCCACATCGGCACGTGCGCTTGCGGCGTCGTTTTCGGCCTGGTCGAGCGACTGCTGGGACTCAAAGCTCTGCCGTGCCAGCGTGCTGGTTCTTGTCAGCTGCGCCTGAACATATTCGAGGCGGGCACTGGCCTTGGCGATTTCAGCCTTCAGAGCGTCGACTTGCTCGCGACGGACCCCGGCGTAAGTGTTGTTGCGGTTCGCGGTTGCCGACGCCAGCGCAGCACGGGCCTGGTCGGCCTGCGCCGTCAACTCGATGGCGGACAGCCGCGCCACGATATCGCCTGCGTGGACGTGCGCGCCCTTCGCGACCTCGATCGAAACGAGTTGGCCGTTCACTTCCGGCTCGACCCTGACTTCGGTCGCTCGGACGACACCGACGATGGCAACCGCCGGTTCCGAGCGGGTGTTGAAATAGACCAGACAGCCCGCGGCAAGCACAAATGCGACTGCGACAATCGCTGCATTTCTAGTTCGCATGTGCCTGTCTCCTCTTGACGGCAAACGCCGAGATCACGGCAAGCGCAAAATAGGCCAGGGCCAGGCACCACAGTGCTGAGCCAGTCCTGCGCGACCTCCCAGATGCCGGCGCCGAGCTGGTTGATGCGCACCACGCCGTCGATCGCGGAGTCGGCGGGGAAAATCCGGCCCAAAGCCTTGGCCGCTTCCGGTATGGCTTCGCGTGGCCAGGCGAAGCCGGCGGTGAAGAACTGAGGCAGGCTGGTCGCAAGCAGGAGGATGGTCGCGTTTTCCGGCCGCGTGAACCAGGCGCCGACGGCCTGCCCCATGAAGCTGGTCGCCAGCAAGAAGACGGTCGCGAGCGCGAACAGTTGCGGAAGTTGGCCGAGCGTCGAAAAGCCGTAGATGCGCGGCAGCACGATGAGGTAAAGCGCAAGCGCCGGCAGGTAGATTGTCAGGTGGGCGATGCCGCGGCCGAGCACACCGGAAAATGCTCCGCCGCCTTTCGCCAGTGCCGTCCCGGTCAACATCGCAGCACCGATCAAAAGGGTTTGCTGCAGGATCAGCATGAACGCGGCAGGGACGATGTAGCTCGCATAGCCGCCCACCGGATTGAAGATCGGCTGCAGCAGGACGTCCGCGGGGCTCAGGCTGGCCAGCTTCGCCTTGACGAGGCTTCCATCGGAGCGGGCGCCGCGCGAGGTGAGGTCGGACGTCAATGTGCCGATCGCCGTGGCGACACCGCTCGCGGTCGAGCGGAACATGAACAGGTAGGTGGCATCGGCGTAGATCGGGATGTGAGCGGTGATGCCCTTGAGCACGTCGCGCTCGGTGTTGGCCGGAATCTCGACGGCGGCAAAAGCCCGTCCGTGGTCGATCGCCGTGCGCGCGTCCGCAAGCGTGCGGGCGCGGACCACGACGCTCAATGCGCCGCTCGCATCCAGCGTCTCGACGATCCTGCGGCTGATGTCGCTCAGATCATTGTCGACGACCGCGATAGGAAGTTTGCGAAGGATCTGATTGAGATAGGGTTGCGGATAGTAGATGCCGTAGACCAGGGGCGCCAGGAACAGCAGGCTGAAGGCGCTCCGCATTCCCAGCACGCGGCGCCACTCCGCTACAAATGCGCCGCCGATTCCTTGCGGTGTCTCACCGGCATCGGGCGGCTCGGGCGGTTGCGCCACCTCAAACCGGCCCTTGCGGTTGAGGCTTGTCATGCGCAGCAACGCGAGCCCGGCAAAGAGCACCGTCAGACCGGCAAGCATCGCGAAGGGAAAGGCCGATTCCGAAACCGGCAAACCCCGTGCCGCCTGTCCAAGCAGCACGGCCATGTACCAGCGCAGCGGCAGGATCGCGCCCCAGATTTGCGCAAACGCGTTCATGCCGATGGTGGGAAAGCCGACTCCGGCGTAGCCGAATGCCGGGGAGGCAATGAGGCCCGCAAGTCCGAGCCCCGTCGCCAGGTCACCCGTCAGGAGTTGCAGCAGTGCTCCCAGCGACAGGTAGGCGATAATGAGAAGCGAGGCTGCGGCCACCAGTAATGGCACGTCCCCTTTGAAGGAGATTTGCAGCACTCCCTCCAGAACGATCACCTCGGCCAGCATGATCAGGAAAAAGATGACGAACAGCGGGGCGAGCTTGCCGGCAAGCGCAACGATGGGATTGCCTCCGGCGCTTTCGAGCCACTCCCGGCTGTTGCGGCGGCGGAATTCCGATCCCACCGAATAGCCTGCGGCCAACGTGATCACGACGTGAATGATCGTCGGCAACAGCGCGCGCAGCAGGAATTGCGCATAGTTCTTCTGCGGATTGACCAGCGCGATAGTCTCGCCGGTCAGCTGTCCGATGGAGGCTGGTGCCGGGGCGGCGCGACTTGCGGGAGCGGCCGCCTTCGCTGCGGCGGAAAGCGTGTCGCTCAGGCCTGAGGATGCGATGCCGGCCGCCGTCAGGAACTGCTGGTTATAGAAGCCGACCACCTGCGGGCGGCGATCGGCCTTCAGGTCCCGCTCGAAATCGGTCGGGACATAGATCGCCGAGATCGCCTTGCCGGAACGTATGTCCTGGACCGCCGTGGAAAGCGTGCCGGAGCGGTTGACGATATGCAGGCTTGGAGATGCCGCGACGTATTCCACCAGTGCACGAGACGCATCCGACCGGTCCTCGTCGACGACCGTGACCCCAAGCCCCCGGATGACCGGATGGCTGAAGACGATCGTGAGCACCACGAACGCGAACAGCGGCACGCCGAAGATCAAGAGCAACGCCACCCGGTCGTGAAGCAGCCATTGGCATTCGCGCCGCGCGACAGAAAGGAATCCGGGTTTCGGTGTCGGCCTCATGACCTCGACCGCCAGTCGAGATAGGCACTCATCCCGGGCCGCAGTTCGGGCACCGGCTTGACCGGGTAGGCGCGGATCGAAAATGTCCGCAGGTCGAAATCGCCCGAAGCGCGGGTGGCGCGCCAGCTTGCATATTCGCCTTTGGTGGCAATGAGTTTGACCTCAACCGTGATGCTGCGGTCGTCGAGAGCGGGAATACGAACGTCGAACCGGTCGCCGACTTTCAGCGTCTTCACCAGATCCTCGCGAAGATCGAAATGGACCCAGACGTCGGCCAGATCGATCAAGGTGACGAGCGGCACGCCCGGCGACACATATTCGCCGGGCTCGACATTGCGCTGGTAGACCTGCGAGGCAACCGGCGCGTAGACGACCAGTTGATCGATGATCGACTGAACGCTCTGGATATCGGCATTGGCCTTTTCGACATTGGCCCTGGCAATCGCCCGTTCTTCCCTGGTGTAGCCGTTGACGGCCTGTTCGTAGGCCGACTTGGCCTGATCGACGGCGCGCTCGGTCTCGTGCAGCGTGTCGGTCATCTGGTCGAGGCGCGCCTGCGGCGCGTTGCCTTGCTGGGTCAAGGTGTTGGTGCGGTCGAAGCTTTTCTGCGCCAGCACGAGAGCCGCTTGCGCGCGCTCCAGCTCCGCCTTCCGCGCGGCGACGACCTCCGCCCGGGTCCCGACCAGGACGTTGGCAAGCTGGGCATTGGCAACGGCCATTGCCGCTTTCATCTGTTCGAGCTTGGCGACCGTCTCCGGATTATCGATGCTGACGAGCACAGCCTTTGCAGGAACGTTCTGGCCGCGCTCGACGGGGATTTCCTTGACCCGTCCGTCGACGCGCGCGGCGATGTCAAGCCGCGTCGCATCGGCTTCGCCCTGCACAAGCAGCGGGACCGGCCGCAACAGATAGAAGAGGGAAAGCGCAACAACGACCGCTGCGACGGTGCCCACGATGATTGAAGGAACGCGCGTCGCGGAGGGCGCGCCCTTATGCTGTCCGCCGTCTGGTGCCGCGGACGTATTTTTGATCTCTTGATCCGAGGTCGGCATCTCCATACCCGAAGCGATTTCGATGAAGCGTCGATTGCCAATTGCGACTTTGTCTGTCTCTCAGGACAGCACGTATTTTCTAAATAGCACGATATTTTTGTCGTTTGTTGTGGGCTGGCAATCCCTTTGCGGGTGCTCGCGATGACCACGTCCGAACGCCGCAGCCTTTGCCACCCTATCATCGCCGCTCCGCGGAAACGTCAGGGCCCGACCCTGCTGTCGCGAAGTTCATCGAGGAAATTGCGCGGGGGCGCGTGGTAGCGGGGGAGGGACTCGAACCCCCGACCCCAGGATTATGATTCCCGTGCTCTAACCAGCTGAGCTACCCCGCCACGGGTCCGCGGGGGTCGTTGACCTCCAAGCGCGAACGCGCGGCATATAAAGAGCCGCCTCTTGCACTGTCAAGCAAAGCGGGCGGCTCCAATCGCGTGCTTTTGGGGCTAAAGCGCGACCGTCTGAGGACGAATCGCCATCGCGCTTTAGCTTATTGTTTGCGCATGATCTTTTCGGAAAACCGCTGCACACTTTTCCGGATCATGCGCTATTTCGGCCGCACCGTCGGATCGCCGCCGGGGCTGCCGGGCGGCGGGATGACCGGCATCTTGCCGGTTTCGGGCGCGGGCGCGCGGATCGCCGGATCGACGTTGGACGGCGGGCACAGCACGCCGTCGGATTTGGCGAGCTTGTCGCCGAGCTGCTCGCCGCCGGCACGGCCGACCGTCGAACGTTCGGTGCTCGTCGTCCCATCCGGCGACATTGGCGCGCAATTGGCGTCGTGCGGCGGTGGCGGCGCGGTCTGTTGCGCCGGCGTCGCCTTGGTCGGCGGCGCCTGTGCGAATGCGACCGCAGGGGTGACCAGCAGCACGCAGGAGAGAAGCAGTGTGGGTTTTATCCTCATGAAGAAAGAACGCTGGGAGGACAGGACGGTTCCACAAAAATAACTCGTCATGGCCGGGCTTGTCCCGGCCATCCACGTCTTTCCCGCGTGCTGAAGCAAAAGACGTGGATGCCCGGCACAAGGCCGGGCATGACGAAGATGATGCTCAATCGCTCACGTCTTGCGGTAACGGATCAGCGAGAAATGCCCCATTGGCGGCATCGGCCGCCGCTCCGCCAGCGTGATGCCGCCGTGTTTGGCGGCCCAATCGACCAGCCGGGCCCAGGGAAACTCCGGCCGCCAGCCGAGCCGGCGCGCCAAAGGCGCGAAGGCGAGTTCGAAGGCGCGGCGCGGGCCGTTCTCGGCGCCGATATGGTTGACCAGGATCAACTCGCCGCCGGGTTTGAGCACGCGGACGAAATCGTCGAGCGTGCCTTCGGGATCGGGCACCGCGGTGATGACATATTGCGCCACGACAGCGTCGAAGGATGCATCCTTGAACGCGAGGTTCTTGGCGTCCATCACCGCCAGCGTCTCGACATTGCCGAGCTTTTGCGCGCGCACGCGCTGCTGCGCCTTGCGCAGCATCGGCTCGGAAATATCGACGCCGCAGATTTTTGTCGATCGCGCATAGTCCGACAGCGACAGCCCGGTGCCGACCCCGACATCGAGGATGCGCCCGCCGATGCGGTCGGCTTCCGCAATGGTCGATTGCCGGCCGGCGTCGAACACCTTGCCGAACACGAGGTCGTACACCGGCGCCCAGCGCCCATACGCCTTTTCGACCCCTTCGCGGTCGATGTCCCCCATGCCCCCGCCCTGAACTCTTTACCTTGCCGCTTCTTACCTTGCCGCTTCGACGAGCGGTCTCGTCATATGCTTTTGTCGCGCCGCCGCACTCTGGATGAAGCCGCCGCCGAGCACGCGCGCCTGGCCACCGGCCGCATCATAGAACACGCAGGCCTGCCCGGGCGAGACGCCTTCTTCGCCCGCGACCAGCTCGATCTCGTAGCGACCATTGGCGCCGCGCAGCCAGGCCGGCTGCGGCGCGCGGGTCGAGCGCACGCGCACGAAAAGCTCCAGCCCGTTGCCGATGGCTGGATCGATCGCGCCGTCGCCGATCCAGTTGATGTCGCGCAGCATAATGCGGTCCATCCGCAGCGCCTCGCGCGGGCCGACCACCACGCGTCGCGTCGATGCATCCAGCCGCACGACGAAAAGCGGGTGGCCCAGCGCAATACCGAGCCCCTTGCGCTGTCCGACGGTGAAATTCGCGATGCCCTGGTGCCGGCCCAGCACGTTTCCGTCGAGATCGACGATCTCGCCGGGCGCGAGCGCGTCCGGCTTCAGGCGGCTGATGATGTCGGTGTAGCGGCCGGTCGGCACGAAGCAGATGTCCTGGCTGTCCTGCTTGTCGGCCACGTCAAGGCCGAAGCGGCGCGCGAGCTCGCGCACCTCGGGCTTGGTCATGTCGCCGAGCGGAAAGCGGATGAAGTCGAGCTGCTCGCGCGTGGTCGCGAACAGGAAATAGCTCTGGTCGCGATCGGAATCGGCCGCGCAGTGCAGCGCGCGCGATCCGTCGGCGAGATGACGCGACGACACGTAATGACCGGTCGCGAGCGCCTGCGCGCCGAGCTCGCGCGCGGTCGACAGCAAATCGCGAAACTTGACCGAACGGTTGCACTCGATGCAGGGCACCGGCGTCTCGCCGGACGCGTAGCTGGCGGCAAAGCTGTCGATCACCAACTCCTTGAAGCGCTCCTCATAGTCGAGCACGTAATGCGGGATGCCGATCCGCTCGGCGACATTGCGCGCGTCGTGGATGTCCTGGCCGGCGCAGCAGGCGCCCTTGCGATGGGTCGCCGCGCCATGGTCGTAGAGTTGCAGCGTGATGCCGACGACGTCGTAGCCCTGCGACTTCAAGAGCGCAGCCGTGGTCGAGGAGTCGACGCCGCCGGACATGGCGACGACGACCCTGGTATCCTCCGGCCGGCCTTCGAGATCGAGACTGTTGCGCATGATCTGTTGTCGTCGATGCCTGCGTTGTCGCTTGCCGATCTTCTAAGCGGCGAGGCGGTTGTGGTGGTGTCAGGAGCCTCATGCGGTTCCGGCGCAGCCGGGATTGCGGAGACGTCACTCTAATATAGGCGGTGGTCCCCCCAGGCAATCGTGGGTCGCGTCTGGCCACCATGCAAACGGCAAAACTTGCCGGGGAGGCAGAAAGGGTTGCCCCGGAGTTCCACGGGCGAGCATTCAAAGCGTTGTAATTGCTGGACTTTCTTTGAGGTCGGGGCTGGCCCGCTCCTTGCTAACTCCTGTGGAAGTTCATCGCGAGAGGCCGGCCCGTGTTCAGCGTCACGTCAGAAGTTGCAGCAAGCGCATCCTTGCAGGTGGCGCCACCCAAGCCCGCGCTCCCCGATCCCTCGGCGCAGGCGAGTGACGATTTCGGCGCGCTGGTCGACAGCAATCTGCCGGCCCCTCCCCAGCCGCCCGCACCGCCAGCTCCGCCGCGCTCGGCGGCCAGCGACAATCCGCCCCCGGCCAATAGCCAGCCATCGCGCGACACGAGCGCGTCGAACGACCGGCAGCCGGCCAATAATGACAACGATCCGCCCGCCAGCGATCCGACCACAACGGGCCCCACCGAGGGCGCGCCGAAGACCGGTACGAAGTCCAATTCGAAGACCGGCGACGGCAAATCGTCAGATAAGGCGGCGTCTTCCGATCAACCGGCTGCCAAGAGCGATGCATCGGCGGCAGCGGCGCAGTCGGCAACAGCGGATGGCGGTACGCCGGCAACGACCGTGATCGCGGCCGCGACCGCGGCCATCGTCGTTGCGCCGACCCCGGTCATCACCGACGCCGCTCCGTCTGCCGCGACCACCACCCCGCTGGCGATTGCCGCCGCCGGCATTGCCGCGAGCACGTCGACCACGGCTGCGATCGCGGCCCAAGTAGCTCAGAAACAAGCCGCGCAGACGCAAGATCCCGCTGCAACGCCGGCCGGCGTACCGAACGGCGAGACCGCAACCAGCCCGGCGAAGCCCGCCACGACCGCAACACCGGCAGCGCCGTCGACTCCGGCCGCCGCCTCGCAAACGCCTCCGCCGCTGGAGACGGCGACCGCCGAAGCCACGTTGGCAGCCGCGTCCGTCTCGGTGCCGGGAACGCCGGCGCCGGAAAAGCCGACGACCGGCTTCAAGAGCCAGGTCGCAGCGCAGGCGAAATCCTCGACAGCCGCAACGGTCGCGACCTCGTTCGGCGCAACCGACGCGCCGATTTCTTCATCTACGGCCACGCCACAGGCCCTGGCCAAAGCGGCGCCGGAGCAAACCAACGCTGCCCCGCAACCTGCACTCAATGGCAAGCCCGACAACGACAATGCGTCGGCGCCATCCGCCAAGCCGGACGTGGCGGCAGGTGCCGCTGCCCCCGCAACGTCGGCGCCCGCGGCGCACGACCACACCGCCGTCACCGCCAACACCCCAGCGACGATCGCGTCGGATGCGAGCGCGCAAGCCGCTGCGCTCACCGCACCGATGCAGGCGCCGGCGTCGATCACGTCAGCCTCGCTGACCGCCGCGCCCGCCACGGGTGCGCCGGTTCCGGTGAGCGGACTTGCCGTCGAGATCGCCGCTTCCGTGCAGAGCGGCAGGACCCGCTTCGAACTGCGGCTCGATCCCGCCGACCTCGGCCGCATCGATGTGCGCATCGACGTCGATCGCTCTGGCCAGGTCACGTCGCATCTGACGGTGGAGAAGCCGGAAACGCTGTCGATGCTGCGCCAGGACGCGCCGCAACTGCAGCAGGCGCTGAACGATGCCGGCCTGAAGACGTCAAGCAACGGCCTGCAGTTCTCGCTGCGCGACCAGTCGGGGTCGGGCCAGCAGAATTGGCAAGACAGCAACCAGCCGAACGGCAATGCGCAGCGGCTGGTGGTGAGCGAAGACGCGAGCGTACCCGCTTCGCTGGCGGGACAATCCTACGGCCGCCTGCCGAGCGCGAGCGGCGGCGTCGACATCAGCGTGTGAGGAAACCATCATGGCCACCCCATCAACAACCACCGCGCCCCCGGTCGTATCGGGGAGCACGCCGATTCCGGCCGGTTCTTCCAGCTCAAGTGGCACCAATGCGCTGGCGTCGCAACAGATCGCCGGCAATTTCCAGACCTTCCTGCAATTGCTGACGACGCAGCTGCAGAACCAGAACCCGCTTGACCCGCTCGATACCAACCAGTTCACCCAGCAGCTGGTCGAGTTCGCCGGCGTCGAGCAGCAGCTCAATGCGAATTCGTCGCTGCAAACGCTGGTGTCCTTGCAGCAGACCGCGCAATCGACCCAGGCGCTGCAATTTGTCGGCAAGACCGCCGTCGTCAACGGCAGCACCAA
Source organism: uncultured Alphaproteobacteria bacterium (assembly GCA_963795365.1). GTDB lineage: Bacteria > Pseudomonadota > Alphaproteobacteria > Rhizobiales > Xanthobacteraceae > Bradyrhizobium. The sequence continues at coordinate 122,486 of CAWCHW010000008.1, read as the reverse complement.
TACGCTGACCAACTCGTCGGCGACTTGGGACGTGAATATCCCGTCGAGTTCGACTGTGACGATATCGATCGCCAACAGCGCCGGGCAGACCGTGTTTACCGGTAATTATTCCGCTGCCGCCGGAAATAACCAGCCCTTTACATGGGACGGAAAGGGCAGTGACGGCACGCAATGGCCCGATGGGCAATACAGCTTGACGGCGACCGCAGCGGACGCCAGCGGCAACTCGGTCGGTGTCACCACGCAGATCCAGGGCGTGGTCTCCTCGGTCGATCTGACCCAATCGCCGCCGCTTCTGACCATTGCGGGCCAGACCTACACCGTGAACCAGATCCAGAGGATCGCGAATTAGCAGCCCGTCCTCGTGGATTTTAAGACTCCGTTTACGCATTCTGCGCCTTCCGGTGTCGATCACGACCGCCGGCAAAGGGCGCTGCGCTCATTTCGAAGGAGAATTGTATTGAGGGCGTGGGTTTAGGCAAATTTTAAGCCGCTCGGCGTACGGTTGCTACCGTGAGTTCAGTGGTTAAGAGTTTGTGAGTACACCATGACAGAACCCCATCGCCCGAGGGTCAAATATGTCATCGGGCCCGACGGCAGCCCGCTGACGATTGCGGATTTGCCCGCGCCCGGCACCAAACGGTGGGTTATTCGCCGTAAGGCCGAAGTCGTCGCCGCCGTTCGCGGCGGATTGCTTTCGCTGGAAGAAGCCTGCAGCCGCTACACGCTGACGGTGGATGAATTCCTGTCGTGGCAGTTCTCGATCGATCAGCATGGCCTCGCCGGCCTGCGCACCACCCGCATCCAGCAGTATCGCCAGTAAAGTTTCCCAAAGCGCCAGCTTTAAATCAAATCGGCCTCGGAAAACGAGGCCGATTTTTTTCATGCCGCAAGAAAGCACGGGTCCCTTAACCTCCATTAACCATATCGAAACCATACCCTAGGCAATATTTGCCCAGTCGGCGCTTGGGGCGCCGAATCTGGGGCAGTAAGTTGCAGGGTCTGTTCGACTTTCTGAAAGGCCTGGGGGCTGCGCGGTTGGCTGCGATGGTCGCGGTGACGGCCGCGCTGATCGGCTTTTTCGCGTTCGTCATCATGCGCGTCACCACGCCGCAGATGACGACGCTGTTCACCGACCTTTCGATGGAGGACTCCTCGGGGATCATCAAGGACCTCGAGCGCCAGGGCATTCCTTTCGAGATCCGCAACGAGGGCAGCATCATCCTGGTGCCCAAGGACAAGGTGACGCGGCTGCGGATGAAGCTCGCCGAGGGCGGCCTGCCCAAGGGCGGCGGCGTCGGTTACGAGATTTTCGACAAGTCGGACGCGCTCGGCACCACCAGCTTCGTGCAGAACATCAACCATCTGCGCGCGCTGGAGGGCGAGCTCGCCCGCACCATCCGCGGCATCGACCGCATCCAGGCCGCGCGCGTGCATCTGGTGCTGCCGGAGCGGCCGCTGTTCTCCCGCGAGACCCCGGAGCCGTCGGCCTCGATCGTGGTGCGGGTGCGCGGCTCGCTGGAGCCGCAGCAGATCAAGGCGATCCGGCATCTGGTCGCCTCTTCCGTCAACGGTCTGAAGCCGCAGCGGGTGTCGATCGTCGACGAAAGCGGCACCTTGCTCGCCGATGGCGCGGCCACCGACGCCGACCAGGCGGTCGCCGACGAACGGCGCGCCGGCTACGAGAAGCGGATGCGCAAGCAGGTCGAGGACATCGTGTCCTCGGTGGTCGGCGCCGGCCGCGCCCGCGTCCAGCTCTCCGCCGATTTCGACTACAACAAAATCACCCAGACCTCGGACAAGTTCGATCCCGAGGGCAGGGTGCTGCGCTCGAGCCAGACGCGCGAGGAGTCCACCTCCAACGGCGTCGAAGGCGGCCAGGTCACCGTCAACAACGAGCTGCCGGGCAATCAGGGCGGCGGCAACAACCAGCAGTCGCGCGACCAGAGCAAGAAGAGCGAGGAAACCAACAATTACGAGATTTCGCACACCACCAAGACCGAGGTGACCGAAGCCGGCCGCGTCAACCGCATCTCGGTCGCGGTGCTGGTCGACGGCAGTTATTCCAAGAACGAAAAGGGCGAGATCACCTACAAGGAGCGCGGCAAGGACGAACTCGACCGCATCGCCACCCTGGTGCGTTCGGCGATCGGCTTCGACCAGAAGCGCGGCGACCAGGTCGAGGTGGTCAACCTGAAATTCGCCGAGGCGCCCGCGGCCGCCCCGATCAGCGAGCCTGCCGGCTTCCTCGGCATGCTGCAGTTCACCAAGGATGACGTCATGTACGTCATCGAGCTCGGCGTCATGATGCTGCTGGGTCTCGTCGTGCTGTTCATCGTGGTGCGCCCGCTGGTCAAGAAGGTGCTTTCCTCCGAGGAGATCGCGGCGCTGGCCAACGCCGTCACCGCGCCCCCGGCCGAGGCCACCGCCGCCGTGGCCGCGCCGGCCGGCCAGGCCCTGCTTCCCGGCAATTCGACCGCGCATCTGATCGACGTCGCCCAGGTGCAGGGCCAGGTCCACGCCCAATCGGTGCACCGCGTCGGCGAACTGGCCGAGCGCAATCCCAATGAAACGGTCTCCATTGTCCGACAGTGGCTGAGCGAAGATAACGCGGTCGAGGCAACCTGAGATGGCCGTTCCGCAAACCGCAAACGCCAACGACATCACCAGCGTGATTCAGGGCCTCGCTGCGCGCCAGAACGGCAAGCCGCAGCTGAAGATCGCGGGACCGAAGCGCGCCGCCATGCTGATGCTGGCGCTCGGCGAACAATATGGCGGCAAGGTGTGGTCGCTGCTCGACGACGACGAAGTGCGCGAGCTGTCGCTCGCGATGTCGACGCTCGGCACCGTCGAGGCCGACACCGTCGAGAACATGCTGCTGGAATTCGTCTCGCGGATGTCGGCGTCCGGCGCGCTGATGGGCAATTTCGACGCCACCGAGCGGCTCTTGCAGCAATACCTGCCGCCGGAGCGCGTCAGCGGCATCATGGATGAAATCCGCGGGCCCGCCGGGCGCAACATGTGGGAGAAGCTCTCCAACGTGCAGGAGGAGGTGCTCGCCAACTATCTGAAGAACGAGTACCCGCAGACGATTGCGGTCGTGCTGTCGAAGCTGAAGCCGGAGCATGCCGCGCGCGTGCTCGCGATCCTGCCCGAGGACATGGCGCTCGACGTGGTCGGCCGCATGCTGAAGATGGAGGCGGTGCAGAAGGAGGTGATCGAGAGCGTGGAGAAGACGCTGCGCACCGAATTCATGTCGAACCTGTCGCAGACCCGCCGCCGCGACGCCCACGAGGTGATGGCGGAAATCTTCAACAATTTCGACCGCCAGACCGAGACCCGCTTCATCACCGCACTGGAAGACGAGAACCGGGAATCCGCCGAGCGCATCAAGGCGCTGATGTTCACCTTCGACGACCTGATCAAGCTCGATTCCGGCTCGGCGCAGACGCTGATGCGCAACGTCGACAAGGACAAGCTCGGCGTCGCGCTCAAGAGCGCCAATGAGGAGGTCAAGGCGTTCTTCCTGTCCAACATGTCCTCGCGCGCCGGCAAGATGCTGCTGGACGACATGCAGGCGATGGGACCGGTGCGGCTGCGCGACGTCGACGAGGCGCAGGCGCTGCTGGTCAACCTCGCCAAGGATATGGCCGCCAAGGGCGAGATCACGCTGACCAAGAACCGCGCCGACGACGAGCTGGTGTACTGATGGCTTCTCCCGCAAAATTCCTGTTCGACACCGACTTCGCCGCACCCGACAAGTCGCGCGAGCGGCCGACCCAGGCCGAGGTCGCGCAGCGGATCGCCACCGTGGAGGCGCGCGCCTATCGCGACGGCTTCGATGCCGGCCAGCGCGAGGCCCGGGCCGAAAGCGACCGCCGCAGCGCGCTCGCGCTGGAAGAGATCAAGATCGCGATGCAGGGCATCGCGGCGCGTTTTTCCGGTATCGAGACGCGGATGGAGACCGAGGCGGTCGACGTTGCCGTCGCGGTGGCGCGCAAGCTTTGCAGCGCGCTGATCGCCGACGAGCCGCTCGGTGAGGTCACCGGCCTGGTCGCCGAATGCTTCTCGCATCTGGTCGCAACCCCGCATCTGGTGGTCCGCGTCAACGAATCCCTTTACGAGGTCGCGCGCGAAAAGATCGAGCGGCTGGCGAAGCCGAGCGGCTTCCAGGGCCGGCTGGTGATCCTCGCCGAGCCCGAGGTCGCCACCGGCGACTGCCGAATTGAATGGGCCGACGGTGGCGTCGTGCTGGAACGCGCGGCAATCGAGGCCAAGATCGACGAGCTTGTCGGGCGCTACATGGCGTCCAGGAATTGGGAGACCTAAGACATGAGCGACACCGATACCCAGGTCCCGCTTCCGGACCTCAACGCCGCGGGCACGCCGGCGCCGGTCGATGACCTCGCCTATCACGACGACGACGCGAACGCGCGCATTGCCGCCGATCTCGAGGCGGTGTTCGACGTGCCGGTGCAGGTCTCGGCCGTGCTCGGCCGCTCCAAGATGGACGTCGGCGAGCTGCTGAAGCTCGGCCCCGGCACCGTGCTCGAGCTCGACCGCAGGGTCGGCGAGGCCATCGACATCTATGTCAACAACCGCCTGGTGGCGCGCGGCGAGGTCGTGCTGGTCGAAGACAAGCTCGGCGTCACCATGACCGAAATCCTCAAGGCCGAACGCGGCTGAACTGAACGGCCGCGCATGGCGCGGCAGACAAGCAGGAGATGAACATGCGGCTTCTCATCGTCGGCACCCTGAAGGGGCAGCTTACGACCGCGACCAAGATCGCCATGGACAACGGCGCCTCGGTGACCCATGCCGAGGGCGCGGAGCAGGCGATGGCGGTGCTGCGCGGCGGCAAGGGCGCCGACCTGCTCCTGGTCGACGTCGCCCTCGACATCCGCGACCTGGTGATGCGGCTGGAGGCCGAGCACATCCATGTGCCGATCGTCGCCTGCGGCATCTCCAATGACGCCCGCGCCGCGGTCGCCGCGATCCACGCCGGCGCCAAGGAATATATCCCGCTGCCGCCCGACCCGGAGCTGATCGCCGCGGTGCTGGCCGCGGTCGCCAACGACTCGCGCGATCTCATTTATCGCGACGAGGCCATGGTCAAGGTGATCAAGCTGGCGCAACAGATCGCGGGCTCGGATGCTTCCGTGATGATCACCGGCGAGTCCGGCACCGGCAAGGAAGTGCTGGCGCGCCATGTGCATTCGCGCTCGGGCCGCGCCAAGCGGCCGTTCATTTCAATTAATTGTGCTGCCATTCCGGAGCATCTGCTGGAGTCCGAGCTGTTCGGGCACGAGAAGGGCGCCTTCACCGGCGCGGTTGCGCGGCGCATCGGCAAGTTCGAGGAGGCGACCGGCGGCACGCTCTTGCTCGACGAAATCTCGGAAATGGATGTGCGGCTGCAGTCGAAATTGTTGCGCGCGATCCAGGAGCGGGTGATCGACCGCGTCGGCGGCACCAAACCCGTGCCGGTCGACATCCGCATCATCGCGACCTCGAACCGCAACCTTGCCGATGCCGTGCGCGAGGGCAGCTTCCGCGAGGACCTGCTGTTCCGCCTCAATGTCGTGAACCTGAAGATCCCGCCGCTGCGGGAGCGGCCGGCCGACATCCTCGAGCTGGCGCAGCATTTCGCCAAGAAATATGCCGCGGCCAACGGCGTGCCGCTGCGCCCGGTCTCGGCCGAGGCACGGCGCGTGCTGACCGCCAACCGCTGGCAGGGCAACGTCCGGGAGCTGGAGAACACCATCCATCGCGCCGTGCTGATGGCGCAGGGCGACGAGATCGGCGCTGATGCGATCCTCACTCCGGACGGTGACCGGCTTGATATTGCCAGGACCCCGCCGGCGGTGGCGCATGCGACTTTCGCCGCAGAGCAGGTGACGCGGGCGCTGGTCGGGCGCACGGTCGCCGACGTCGAGCGCGACCTGATCCTGGAGACGCTGAAGCATTGCCTGGGCAACCGCACCCACGCCGCCAACATCCTCGGCATTTCCATCCGCACCTTGCGCAACAAGCTGAACGAATATGCCGATGGCGGCGTGCCGATCCCGCCGCCGGGCGCCGGGGAGTATGGGCAACGGGCGGCGGTGGCGGGGTGACTCGGCCGCACCCTCTCCCTCGTGGGAGAGGGTAAGGAGCCTCACGAATAGTCCGGAGCATCCGGATTGCGAAAAATGTGGATTGGCTCGCCGGGCGTGAGGCTGCGCGGGCGGACCATCGCATAGGCATACAGCGCGAGATAAAGCACTGCGAGTGTACCGATCACATAAAACGCGATAGTTGCAATTCTCTTCATAATCTGCGCAAGCTCTTTGCAGCGATACTGCCACGGGTCTGTTCCGCCAGCCACGCTCCCCCGATTGATGGAATTTTTCTGATCACTTTGCGGTAAGCACTCTTGCGTACATCAACCCTTTGTTGCTAACCTCTCGAAAACAACGGGAGCGCGATCAATGGCCTTGTATGCGCAGACGGACGGCAAACAGCACACGACCAATTCCAGCTCCTACGCGGCCATTCCGGGTCTCAGCATCACCCTTCCCGAAGGTGTCGGCACGGTGGCCATCGTCATCCTCAACGTGCCCATGCCCTATGCGACGGGAAACAGCAATCCCGGAGGAACGTTCGGTATCGCGATCAACGGCACGATGTCTCCGGCGGTTGCAGGGTTCACCTATAATGAGGCACAGCCGGCATCCTACGGGCGCATCCCGACAACGCTCGTCGTCGGCGTACCGCTGGCGATGACCGCGCAGACCATAACGGCAATGTGGCAGAACGTGCGCGGCAGCACGGTCATTATCGACAGCCCCGCGACGTTGTCGGCGCTCCTCTCCTAGAGGCGACCGTCATCGTCGAAAGGACAAGGCCGGCATTGATGCCGGCCTTGTTCTTTTGTGGCGGATAGATTCTGGCCGGCATTGACGCGGGCCTTGTTCTTTTGTGCTGTGAGATTCAGGCCGGCATTGATGCCGGGCTCGTTCTCTTAGCCGTCATATCCTGATCGGCACGAAGTGATTGACCGCGATCAGCACGGCAAGCAACGCGAGCCCGAGCCCGAGGCTCCAGCCGATCAGCTTCTTCTCGATCGGCAGCAACGGCTCGACGGCCTGCGCGGCGAGTTCTTCCTTGATGTCAGGCATGTCAGGTCTCCTTTAGCTTGCCAGCGGCGGCTTGAAGCCGCTGAAGAACAGCCACGAGATCAAGAGGCCGACCCAGATCACGAAGCCGAACAGGCTGACGAAATAGACCGCGGCGAGCCTGCCGAAACCCTGTTGCCACAGCTTGCGGAAATCCGAGAGCACGCCGATCGAGAAGAAAGTGAGGATGAAGAAGATGACGCGGAAGGCGTTGGCCTCAGTGGCCGCGGCCGGAAGCGCCTTGGCGATCTCGGGCGTGGTGCCGACGGCGAGCCACAGCGAAATCGCGAACACCAGAATGAAGCCGAGGATGAACTTCGGAAAGCGCTGCCAGATTTCGCTCGCCTTCGCCTTGTCCGGTCCCTTGTCGATGTGATTGGTCCAGATATAGCCGAGAATGAAGGCCCAGATGCCGATGAAGATGTCGATGAAGATCTTCACGGTGGTCGTGGTCGCGAGGATCCAGCCGGGCTGATACTTGATGCCCTCGGCCGCCGCCTTGGCCATGATCAGCGACTCCGTGATGCCACCGCCGGCGACCGCCGCCCCATCGGTCTTGATCGCAAGTCCGATCCAGGCGCCGGCGACCAGCGGCTCCTGCCACAGGAAGGTCTGGGCCAGGAACGGCAGGATCAGCACTTCCACCACCGCGAACACGACGACCAGCGACGACACCAGCACGGGGACCGCAGGCCGCGCGCGGATCGCACCTCCCGTGGCGATCGCGGCCGCGACGCCGCAGATCGAGATGCCCGAGGCGAGCGGCACCGACCATTCGCGGCTGAAGCCGAACCATTTGCGCGCGACGAAATAGACCACGGCCCAGTAGATCAGATAGGCCTCGACGATTGCGGCAGCGCCGCGCAGCAACAGCGAGGATGCGAGATTGAGGCGGCCGGCAGCGGTCACCGCCACCGTCGCGCCGAGGATGACGATCGCGATCTTGATGTAGAGTTCGGGGCGGATCGCGTCCTTCAGCCACGCGGCGAAGCGCGGGAAGAAGTTGGCGATGACGAGGCCCGACAGCAGCGCGATGACGAAGCCGCCTTCATTGGTCAGCTTGAGCGACCAGCCGATTCCGAATTTCTGCTGATCTGCCGGCGTCACCGCGGCGACATAGGCGTAGCTTCCCGCGATCCAGCTTGCATAGGCAATGGCAAAGACGGCGGTGAAGGCCAGCGCGAACTTCCTGACGTCGGCGCCGAGCGTGGACACGCCGGCGCTCAGGACGGCAAGCAGCGCGACGTAGGTCGCGAGCAGCGCACCGCCACCGCCGAGCCAGGCATAGGCCTTGGCGACCGGACCGAGCGCTTTCGACAAATCGGTGTACACCGACGTGGTGACCGCCCAGCCCAACAGGTCCGGCCCATTGACCGAGATCAGCGCCAGGGCGAACACGAGCAAGCCGATCGCAACCGCAAGCCAGTCTTCGTTCAGCGTGGCCTTGAGCGCGACCCGTTCAGGCGCCTTGATTGCAATATCCGACATCGAAATCCCCGAAATCCGTTTTCGGCCGGGAATGTCGGGCGAAAGGCACGCATCTGCAATCTCACAGAATTTCTTTGTTGGCGGCGAAACGACAACGGCCTTCTCCTGCAACGAAGGCCAGGAGAAGGAATGAACGGAAGGGGCTGACGCGACCTTGTGACATGTGGCAATACGGAATGATCCTGACGAACCGCCAGAGTCCAAAATGCCCGCACCCCAACCGCCCGGCTTTGAAACGCTCAGTCTCCATGCGGGACAGCATCCCGATCCCGTGACGGGAGCGCGCGCGGTTCCGATCTACCAGACCACGTCCTACGTCTTCCAGGACTCCGACCATGCCGCCGCGTTGTTCAACCTCGAACGCGCCGGGCACATCTACACCCGGATATCCAATCCGACGATCGCGGTGCTGGAAGAGCGGCTGGCCGCGCTGGAGGGCGGCGTCGGCGCTGTTGCGACCGCGAGCGGCATGGCCGCGTTGCATCTGGCGATCGCCACCCTGCTCAATGCCGGCGACCACATCGTGGCGTCCGCCTCGCTCTATGGCGGCACCATCAACCTGCTGGCGCATACGCTGCCGCGCTTCGGCATCACGACGACGTTCGTGAAGCCGCGCGACCTCGATGCGTTCAGCGCCGCGATCAAACCGAATACGCGCCTCGTCATCGGCGAGACCATCGGCAATCCCGGCCTCGAAGTGCTCGACATTCCCCGGGTGGCCGAGATCGCGCATGCGGCGAAGATTCCGCTGCTGATCGACAACACCTTTGCCACGCCGTATCTCAGCAGGCCGATCGCGCTTGGCGCCGACATCGTCATGCATTCGGCCACCAAATGGATCGGCGGCCATGGCATTGCGATCGGCGGCGCGATCGTCGATGGCGGCCGCTTCGACTGGCGCGCCTCCGGCAAATTCGCCGGCCTGACCGAGCCCTATGCAGGTTACCACGGCATCGTCTTCGACGAGCAGTTCGGCCCGGCCGCCTTCATCATGCGCGCGCGCACCGAAGGCCTGCGCGATTTCGGCGCCTGCCTATCGCCGATGAATGCCTTCCAGCTCCTGCAGGGCGTCGAGACGCTCGGCGTACGGATGGAGCGCCACATGGCCAACACATCAGCCGTGCTCGACTTCCTCAAAACGAACAAGGCGGTCGAATGGGTCTGGCATCCGTCATTGCCTGACCATCCCGATCATGAGCTGGCAAAGACCTTGCTGCCGCATGGCGCGGGCTCGATCGTCAGTTTCGGCATCAAGGGCGGACGCAATGCCGGCAAGAAATTCATCGAGAGCCTGCGCATGATCAGCCATCTCGCCAATGTCGGCGACGCCAAGACGCTGGTGATCCACCCGGCCAGCACCACCCATCAGCAGATGACACCGGAGCAGCTCAAGGCGGCCGGCATCGGCGAGGAGCTGGTGCGGCTCTCGGTCGGCATCGAAACGGCGCAGGATATCGTCGACGATCTCGGCCAGGCGCTGCGCACCTCGCAAAGGACTTGAACCATGCAGCTCACAGTCAACGGCTCCGACACGTTCGTTGCGACCGGCGGCAAGGCGTTCGATGCGGCCCTGCCGACGGTGGTGTTCCTGCACGGCGCCGGGATGGATCACACCGCATGGGCGCAGCACGACCGCTGGTTCGCGCATCACGGCTATAATGTGCTGGCGCCCGATTTGCCCGGACATGGCCGCTCGGCGGGCGCGCTGCTTGCCTCGATTGGCGAGATGGCGGAGTGGACGGCCGCGCTGCTCGATGCCGCCGGCGCCAAGGCCGCGAAACTGATCGGGCACTCCATGGGATCGCTGATCGCGCTGGAGATGGCGGCGCGGCATCCCGGCAAAGTCTCGGCGCTGGTGCTGGTCGGCACCGCGGCGGCGATGACGGTCGGCCCCGATCTGTTGAAGGCTGCGGAAGCCAACGACCATGCCGCGATCGACATGGTCTCGATCTGGGGGCTCGGTCAAGCGGCCGGCCTCGGCGGCAGCCTTGCGCCGGGCCTGTGGATGCATGGCGGCACGCAGCGCCTGCTCGAGCGCTGCGGGGATGGCGTGCTGTTCAACGATCTCGCCGCCTGCAACGCGTATCAGAATGCGCTGCCCGCCGCGGCTGGCATCAAGGTGCCCGCGACACTGGTGCTCGGCGAACGCGACATGATGACTCCGGCGAAAGCGGGCAGGGCGCTTGCCGCCGCGATTCCGAATGCGCGCACGGTGGTGCTGCGCGGCGCCGGCCACATGATGATGGCGGAGCGGCCGGACGAGTTGCTGGCGGCGTGGGGTTAGTCGGACACGTCCGAGTCTCCGTCAGACGGTGAGGAGTCTTGAACCTTGTGAGGACGGAATCCGCACCTCGGGCATGTGCAAGCTTTCGTCCTATAGCTCGGCCACGCCATCCTGGCGGGGAACGGACAGCCATACATCGTCGGAATCCGGTGACGGCCAGCCACCGAAATAATTAAATCGCGATGATTGTTGAAGAACGGGTCCGTGGTCAGAACAAGCGCGCCGCATCGCTTTTGCGCGAACGTATCGAAGGCGGGTTCGAAATCGGCCTCAGCCTTGGCTTCCGCCACGATCAACAGCTTTCCGCGCGCCGCTGCTGCGTCCCGAACAACCCTTGTTTCGTCAAGGTAACCCGCATTGGTAGGGTTGACGAGCAACCCGAATACATCGACGCCGGGAACGAGCGCGCTCAGCAGCTCGACCCGTTTTGGAAGAACCTCGGTGGTGAGAACACTGACACCGGTCAGGTTACCGGCCGGCCTGTTCAGGCTTGCAACCAGACCGAGTTCGACTGGATTGGGAACACCGGTAAAAACGATTGGAATTGTGGAGCTCGCCTTCTTGGCCGCAATTGCCGGTGCCGTACCGCCCGACGCAACGATGACATCGACCCGCAGGCTCACCAGCTCTTCCGCAAGTTTCGGCAGGTTCGCATAGTTGCCGTCGGCCCATCGATATTCGATCGCGACGTTTTTTCCCTCGACGAATCCGAGGCCGCGCAAGCCGTCGCGAAACGCGGCCAGATAGGGATCCCAGCCGAGCGGTGCAGAACTGGCGAGAAATCCGACGACCGGCTTCGCCGTTTGCTGCGCCCACGCCGCGAGCGGCCGCGCTGCCGCCATGCCGCCAAAGAGCATGATGAAAGTGCGACGCTGCATGTCCACCCTTCGGGCCAGGGAGGCGGCATACTAGCTGCCAAGACGCCCAAATTGATAGGGGTCGCTGCGGTAGTTGAGCGGCAGCGCGAGCCGCGCATGCGGTCTGCTCCCTCTCCCCGCACTCTTGTCCGCCGAAGCCCGCCTTCGGGCGAAGGCGGATGCGGGGAGAGGGGTGGGGTGAGGGGCCTCTTTCACAAGAAGGCTGACAGTCGGATTCGCGGAGACTCCCCCTCACCCGCGCTTCGCGCGACCTCTCCCCGCACGCGGGGAGAGGTGAAGATTACCCCGCAGCCGCCTTCTTCGGCGCGACGCTGACCGCGAGCTTGCCGTAGCGGTCGGTAAAGGCGGCGGTGTCGATCTCCTCGAGCTTGATCGCGCCGCTCATCACGCCCTGCTTCCATTCCTCCTGCGCGGGATCGTGCTGGAATTCCGGCATCACTTCCCTGGCGAACAGCTCCAGCGACTCGCAGATGTGCTCGTGGGTGTTCTTGCCGGCCTGGTTGAGCAGGATCACCTGGTCGATATGCGAGCTCTGGAAGCGCTTCAGCTTCTTGCGGATGGTGTCGGGCGAGCCGATCAGGCCGCCGCGCAGCGCCGCCTCCTGCGCCTCCGGGTTCTCCCGCTTCCACTTGTTGTACTCGTCCCACATGTTCACGGTGCCGGGCGCCGGGCGCATCCGGTTCGGACCCTGGCCGTAATAGCGCAGCGCGAACTGGAAGAAGGTCGCGCCATCGGCGCGCTTGCGTGCTTCCTCGTCGGTCTCCGCGCACATGAAGAACGACACCAGCGCCATGTTGGGGTTGATCTCGTAGTCAGCGAGCTTGTTCAGCCGCTTGGTGATGGCATTGTAATAGGCGTGCACCCAGGCATGCGCGGCATCCGCGCTGACGAACTGGAAGCCGAGCGCGCCAAAACCGTTCTGGCCTGCGCGCTCGATGGTCGGCAGCTGCGAGCAGGCCATCCACAGCGGCGGATGCGGCTTCTGCACCGGCTTCGGCACCACGTTGCGCAAGGGAATGTCGAAATACTTGCCGTGATGCTCGGTGCCGATCTTGGTGAACATCGGGAAGATGGCCTGGACCGCCTCCTCGAACACCTCGCGCTTGGTCTCCATGTCGCGGCCGAACGGCGTCAGCTCGGTGATCGAGGCGCTCTCGCCCATGCCGAACTCGCAACGGCCGTTGGAGAGGAGATCGAGCACCGCGACGCGCTCGGCGACGCGCGCCGGATGATTGGTGGTGAGCTGGAAGATGCCGTGGCCGAGCCGGATCTGCTTGGTGCGCTGGCTCGCGGCGGCGAGGAAGGATTCCGGCGCCGGCGAGTGCGAATATTCCTCGAGGAAATGATGCTCGACCACCCAGGCGTAGTCGTAGCCGACCCGGTCGGCGGTCTCCAGCTGCGTCAGCGCGTTCTGATAGAGCCGCAGCTCGTCGCCCTCACTCCAGGGGCGCGGCAGTTGCAGCTCATAGAAGATGCCGAATTTCATGACGTCTCTCCCGCGACCTCTGTTCTTTCCCGTGAGTGTAATCCTCGCATGCCCTGAGTCCAGCGTTTGGCAATTCCGTGCCACGGGAGGCGCTTGCGCAGAGCGCATGAATGGTTAGTACGACTCTTTACCTCTCCCCGCCTGCGGGGAGAGGTCGACATTCGAGCGAAAGCGAGAATGTCGGGTGAGGGGGTACAGGTGCATTCCCCCACACCGCTGTTGCGGCTGCCCCTCACCCCACCCCTCTCCCCGCAGAAGAGAACGGGGAGAGGGAGCCGAGCGGCCTTCGCGTCGCCTGCTTGATCTATTCCGGCGAGTCCTTAGGTTCACGGCATCCGACTCTCTGAGTCGTTCCCTCCCGAGACCCATGACCAAATTCACGCCGCACCAGGATTCTGCGCTGAAAGCCGTGGCCGACTGGCTCAAGGCCAAGCCCGGCAAGCACGGCACGCCGCCTGTGTTCCGCCTGTTCGGCTATGCCGGCACCGGCAAGACCACGCTGGCGCGGCATATCGCCGACGGCGTCGACGGCGGCGTCAAGTTCGCGGCCTTCACCGGCAAGGCGGCGCTTGTGATGCGCAACAAGGGCTGCGACGGCGCCTCCACCATTCATTCGCTGATCTATCGCGCGCGCGAGAGCGGCGTCGAGCAGCCGAGCTTCGAATTGTGGGACGACGCGCCGGCGTCGAAGGCGAAGCTGATCGTGATCGACGAGTGCTCGATGGTCGACGCCGAGATGGGACGCGACTTGCTGTCGTTCGAATGTCCGCTGCTGGTGCTTGGCGATCCCGCGCAGCTGCCGCCGATCCAGGGCGCCGGTTTCTTCACGGCAGCCGAGCCCGACGCGATGCTGACCGAGGTGCACCGCCAGGCGCAGGACGATCCGATCGTGCGGATGTCGATGGACGTGCGCGAAGGCCGCGACCTCGAGATCGGCCGCCATGGCGAGAGCGAGGTGGTGGCGCGCAACGAGCTCGATCCGGAGCGGGTGATGCAGGCCGACCAGGTGCTGGTCGGGCGCAACAACACGCGGCGCGCCTACAACATGCGGATGCGCCAGAAGCAGCACATCGAGGATCCGCTGCCCGTCGCCGGCGACAAGCTGGTCTGCCTGCGCAACAACCGCAAGAAGGGCCTGTTCAACGGCGGGCTGTGGCGGGTGAAATCGCGCACCGCCTCGCGCGCGAAGTCGTCGCGCATCATCAGCATGCGGCTGTCGCCCGACGAGGAGTTCGCCCACAAGGTGCAGAAGGTGTCGGTGCGGCAGGACTGCTTCGAGGGCGGCTGTGAGGCGATCCCGTGGGAGCAGCGCAAGCCCTATGACGAGTTCGACTACGGCTATGTGCTGACCGTGCACAAGTCGCAGGGCTCGCAATGGGACGACGTGGTGCTGTTCGACGAGAGCTTTGCGTTCCAGGATTCGCCGCGCAAGGTGGCTGTATACGGGGATCACGCGCGCGGCGAAGCGGTTGAGTGTGGTGGTGTGACGCGGGACCTGGCCTTGGGTCATGTCGCTGTCTTGGAGCTGACGGCAAAGGAACACCAAGCGCTCATCGGCGCCACATGGCATTTTTTACGAGGCGTTGGATCTAAGCTGTCAACTGTCGTGGGTCGCATAGTCGGCAGGTTGGCGCACCCTCGTCATTGAACTCGATCTGGAAGATATCGGACAAGCCGGCCTTTCCCGCGGATGTGAGTTGGAGTGCACGGCTGCCCGATACACATTTCAGCCATTCAAGCTTCAAGAGACGATCCAGAATCCGGGCTCCGACGAGCCCCTTGAGGTGATAACGACGCTCGCTCCAGTCGAGACAAGGCTGGCAAAAAATCCGTCGAGCCCGCGGCCTCAGATCAACGCCGAACGCGGTGAGGAAACGCTCGCCTGAAGACGTGACCTCGCCGCCGTCATCGGCGAGCAAGATGTGTCCCATGGCCACAAGCGCATCGGTAACTGCGACTCCCAGCCGGCCAGCCAGGTGATCATAGCAACTTCGGGCGAAACGGAGTGCATCGTCGTTCGCCGAGCGCGGCTGACGGCGGCGCGGCACCTCTATCGCGGCCACGACCTTGATGCTCTCCAGCATTGTCGCGACCAGTGGGGACGCTATCCGATAATAGCTGAAGCGGCGCTGTTGAGTGACAGTCAGAAGCCGCGCCGCAACCAGCTTGCTGAGGTGGCCACTCGCCGTCGAGCGCGAGACATTGGCACAGTAAGCAAGCTCGGTAGCCGTCAGCGACTGGCCGCCCATCAGCGCGTTAAGCATCGTTGCTCGCGCAGTGTCACCTACGAGAGCAGCCACTTCTACCAGATTTGCCGCCGCGACCATCCCTGACCCTATCGCCGAGAACAGCAGCATATCAATCGAAAACAGTTCGGCATCGGCCGAACTGTTCATGCGAGACAATTGCGAACCCCACAACAAGAATGCACCGCGAAAAATCATCCCCGGGTTAATCAAGTTGATCCGTAGCCTTTATTTCGAGCATACAAGCATCATCGCTGCCGTGGTTTGCAGCCTGATCGTCGCCGGCTTTATGAAGGGGACAATCGGAGTCGGCATGCCAATCGTTGCGCTGCCTCTGCTGTCGCTGTTCATCGACATCAAATATGCGGCCATGCTCCTGAGCATGCCTTTGATCTTGAGCAATTTGCGGCAGGCGCTGGAGGGCGGAAGGACCGGACGGTGCCTCATGGAGTTGATGCCGGTGCTTCTCGGCATGATTCCCGGCCTCTTCCTCGGAGTTCGTGTCCTGTTGGCGCTCGATGCAAGCGCAGCAAAGGTGATCGCGGGCCTGGTGCTCATAAGTGTCGGCGGCGTCACGTTGCTCACGCCGAAGCTACGGCTCCAGCCTCATTTGGTTTTACCGGCAGGCATCACTTTCGGATTTTTCGGCGGGATTTTGGGGGGCGTCGCAGCGATGTCAGGGCCGCTTGTTTTCATATTTCTGCTTGCAAAGGGACTGCGGGGAAAGGCCTTCACAAAGGAAGCGTCGTTATATCTCGTCGTTTCGTCCGGTTTCCTGGCAATTCTTCTGGCGGCCAGCAGCCAATTCAGTTGGCTTGACGTTTCATTCTCGACCGCTGCGATGGTGCCAGTCATGCTCGGCATGTATCTCGGGCAACATATGCGCGACAAGATTGCACCTGAAACGTTCAAGAAGCTGGTGTTGATCGCCGTCATTGCTGCAGGTGCGGAGTTGCTGCGACACGGTTTCTTCAATTGACCGGCTGGCGAAGACGGGACGTGTTGTTTTTGCGACACGACGGGCAAAACACCTGCGGTTTTTTCAGAAATGCCGTGTCAAGCGTGTGTCGCCAAAATATTCTTATTTGCGAAAATCGGAAGTGATGCTACATACGCATCCGTCCCGCCTCGACACGAGGACGTTTCGGCCGATCGTCACCTTAACGTGGGGCGGGATGCGATGGACGCGTTGGCGCAAGACGAACTGCGCTGATGCGTACGGTCAAGCCGTGTGGTCCTGTCCCCCCGACGCTGGGGTCAATCCCCGGGTCGAAGAGCCCGGGGAGACGGAGGCTAACAAGCCCGGTACTCCGGGGAGATCACGGAGCAGCCGTAAAACCATTGCGCAGGGAGTGCCGGGCTGTCTCGGCTTTACCTGACGACTTGTGGGCATTCTTCCTTTTCAGCCCACGAGGCCTGCGGGTGCGGCCAGCGCCCGGTACTCCCTGCGCCCTCGTCTTTCATGAGGGAGCGACGATGATGCATCACTCGGACGCGAATTCGCGCCGCGGGAATGCTGATTCACGTCATCGTCATTGCGAGCGAAGCGAAGCAATCCAGACCTTCTCCGCGGCTGCGGTCTGGATTGCTTCGTCGCTTCGCTCCTCGCGAATGACGACGAGGGGCTGTTTGCACAATCAAATCAGAGGGGGCCGTGAGCCCCGATTACCTCGCCCCGCATGCGCCTTCGCCGAAGGCTTCGGCGGACAGGCGCGGGGAGAGGCGGGGAATCGCCGGACCGACTGTGCCCCGTCGGAATCGCCCTTGCGCCCAAGATCGGCTATTGGAACTATCGGCCCGGCTTCACGGTTGAGCCGTGGTAATGGGAGTGCAGGGAATGCGGACCGTCGCAAACGAGCCCCTGGCGCGGCACGCACTGGCGTTCGTTCTGGCAGGCGGCCGCGGCAGCCGGCTCCAGGAATTGACCGACCGGCGGGCCAAGCCTGCCGTCTATTTCGGCGGCAAATCCCGCATCATCGATTTCGCGCTGTCGAATGCCCTCAATTCAGGCATCCGCCGCATCGCGGTCGCCACCCAGTACAAGGCCCACAGCCTGATCCGCCATCTGCAGATGGGCTGGAATTTCTTCCGGCCCGAGCGCAACGAGAGCTTCGATATCCTGCCCGCGAGCCAGCGCGTCTCGGAGAGCATGTGGTATGTCGGGACCGCGGATGCGGTCTATCAGAACATCGACATCATCGAGCCGCACAACTGCAAATACGTCGTGCTGCTCGCCGGCGATCACGTCTACAAGATGGATTACGAGATCATGCTGAAGCAGCATGTCGAGAGCAAAGCCGACGTCACCGTCGGCTGCCTCGAAATGCCGCGCGCCGAATCCTCTGCCTTCGGCATCATCCATGTCGACGACAACGACGTGATCCAGTCGTTCCTGGAGAAGCCGGCCGATCCGCCGCCGATGCCGGGCAAGCCCGACAAGTCGCTGGCCAGCATGGGCATCTACGTGTTCGACACCAATTTCCTGTTCGACCAGCTGAAGCGCGACGCCGCCGATCCGAATTCCAGCCACGATTTCGGCAAGGACATCATTCCCTACATCGTCAAGCACGGCCGCGCCGTCGCCCACCAGTTCAGCCGCTCCTGCGTGCGCTCCAACGATCAGCGCAGCTACTGGCGCGACGCCGGCACGGTCGACGCCTACTGGTCGGCCAATATCGACCTGACCGACGTGATCCCCGAGCTCGATCTCTACGACCGCTCCTGGCCGATCTGGACCTATGCCGAGATCACGCCGCCGGCGAAATTCGTGCATGACGAGGACGGGCGCCGCGGCGAGGCGGTGACCTCGCTGGTCTCGGGCGGCTGCATCGTCTCGGGCGCGAGCCTGCGCCGCTCGCTGCTGTTCACCGGCGTGCACCTGCATTCGCATGCGCGGGTGGAGAATGCGGTGATCCTGCCCTATGTCGATGTGGCGCGGCATGCGCGCCTGAAAAACGTCGTGGTCGATCGCGGCGTCAAGATCCCGGAAGGCCTGGTGGTCGGCGAAGATCCGGAGCTCGACGCCAAGCGCTTCCGCACCACGGAGAATGGCATCAACCTGATCACCCAGCCGATGATCGACAAGTTGAGTGCATGACATCGATGCGCGTCCTCTCGGTCGCCTCGGAAATCTATCCGATCATCAAGACAGGCGGCCTTGCCGACGTCGCCGGCGCGCTGCCGCTGGCGTTGCGCGCCGAAGGCGTCGAGATGCGCACCCTGGTGCCCGGCTATCCCGCCGTGATGGATGCGCTGGAGCGCGCCGAGCCGCTGCTGGAATGGCCGCTGTTCTTCGGCGGCATCACGCGGCTGCTAAAAGCCCGCTGCGGCGAGCTCGATCTGCTGGTGCTCGATGCGCCGCATCTGTTCGGCCGTCCCGGCAATCCCTATGTGACCCCCGAGGGTGCGGATTGGCCGGACAATGGCTTGCGCTTTGCAGCGCTTGCGCATATGGCCGCCGATATCGGCCTTGGCGACGTGCCGGATTTCGTACCCGACATCGTGCACGCGCATGATTGGCAGGCAGCGCTTGCGCCCGCCTATATGCACTACAGCAACCGAAAGCAGGCCGGCACGGTGCTCACCGTGCACAATCTCGCCTATCAGGGCCGGTTTCCGCGAGCGATGCTGGAGGAATTGGACTTGCCGCCGGAGTCCTTTGCCATGTACGGCGTCGAATATTACGGCACCATTGGCTTTCTGAAAGCCGGGCTGCAATTCGCCGATCGCATCACCACGGTGTCGCCGACCTACGCCAAAGAGATTCAATCCGACGAGGGAGGCATGGGTCTGTCAGGGCTGCTGCGCGACCGCGCCAATGCGATCAGCGGCATTCTCAATGGCATCGATGTTTCCGTCTGGAATCCCGCCACCGATCGGAGCATTCCCGCGCGTTATAGCGCCGATGAACTCGGCCCGCGCGCGGACGACAAAGCCGCATTGCAGGAACGGTTCGGCCTGGAGCAGCGTCCGGACGCCTTTCTGCTCGGCGTCATCAGCCGCATCTCCTGGCAGAAGGGCCTCGATCTCCTGCTCGAATGCCTGCCTGACATCGCAGGCGAGGGCATGCAGCTGGCGCTGCTCGGCAGCGGCGATGCCGATCTGCAGCGTCGTTTTCAGGAAGCAGCGCAAGCCGATCCCGGCCGCATCGGCGTCGTGATCGGTTATGACGAGCGGCTTGCCCATCTCATTCAGGCCGGATCGGATGCGCTGGTCGTGCCGTCGCGCTTCGAGCCGTGCGGACTGACGCAACTCTGTGCGCTCCGCTATGGCGCGGTGCCGATCGTGGCCGGCGTCGGCGGTCTGGACGACACCGTGATCGATGGCGGCGACGCGCCGACCGGCTTCAAGTTCCATCCGGTCACGACTGACAATCTCGCGGCGACCATTCGCAGGGCGCACGCCGCCTTCCAGGACAAATCAGTCTGGCGCCAAATGCAGGCCAACGGCATGGCCACGGATGTATCATGGCGCGGGCGCGCGGCCCGCTATGCCGAACTCTATCGCGAGATCGCCGAGATGCGCCATGTTTCGATGTAAGCTGCCGAAGAAGCAGAGGTGACGACGTGACGACACCAAAACCAGGCCAACCGGTCCCCGCGAGTGCGCTCGCCAATATTCCGCGGCTTGTGACCGCCTACTTCTCGGGGAAACCTGATCCGGACGACCCGGCCCAGCGCGTGGCCTTCGGCACCTCGGGCCATCGCGGCTCGTCGCTGAAGACGTCGTTCAACGAGAACCATATCCTCGCGACCACGCAGGCGATCTGCGACTATCGCCGCTCGGCCGGCCTGACCGGGCCGCTGTTCATCGGCATCGACACCCATGCGCTGGCCGAACCGGCGCTATCAAGCGCCATCGAGGTGTTTGCCGCCAACGGCGTCGAGATCATGATCGACGGACACGGCGGTTACACGCCGACGCCGGTGATCTCGCATGCGATCATCAGCTACAACAAGGGCCGCAGCAGCGGCCATGCCGATGGCGTGGTGATCACGCCATCGCACAATCCGCCGGAGGATGGCGGCTACAAATACAATCCGCCGCATGGCGGGCCCGCCGACACCGACGCGACAGGCGTGATCGAGAAGCGCGCCAACGCGTATCTGAAAGACGCCATGAAGGGCGTCGCGCGGATGGATTACGACAAGGCGCGCAAATCGCCGCTGGTCCATCGCCACGACTATGTCGGCCCGTATGTTGCCGACCTCGATAACGTCGTCGACATGGCGCGCATCAAGGCCGCCGGAGTACGGATCGGCATCGATCCGCTCGGCGGCGCGGCCGTGCATTTCTGGCAGCCGATCGCGGAGCGCTACGGGATCAACGCCACGATCGTCAATGAGGCCGTCGATCCCACCTTCCGCTTCATGACCGCGGACTGGGACGGCAAGATCCGGATGGATTGCTCGTCGCCTTTCGCGATGGCGAGCCTGATCGGGATGCGCAGCAAGTTCGACGTGGCCTTTGCCAACGACACCGACGCCGACCGCCATGGCATCGTGACGCCGACCGGCGGCCTGATGAATCCCGAACCACTATCTCGCGGCCGCGATCGCCTATCTCTTCGCCGAGCGGAAAGACTGGCGGGCTGATGCGGCGATCGGCAAGACGGTGGTCTCGAGCTCGATCATCGATCGCGTCGCGCGCAAGCTGAACCGCAAGCTGGTGGAGACGCCCGTCGGCTTCAAATGGTTCGTCGAGGGCCTCGGCAGCGGCAGCTTTGGTTTCGCGGGCGAGGAAAGCGCGGGCGCCTCGTTCCTGAAGCGCGACGGCACGGTGTGGACCACCGACAAGGATGGCCTCATCCTGGGGCTCGTCGCGGCGGAAATGATTGCGAAGACCGGGCGCGATCCGAGCCAGCTTTTCAAGTCGCTCACCGACGAGCTCGGCATGCCCCATTACGAGCGTATCGACATGCCCGCGACCGCGCCGATGAAGAATGCGCTGAAGTCGGCGACGGCCGAGAAGCTCAACATGAAGGATCTGGCCGGCGATGCCGTCACCGCGACGCGGACCACCGCGCCGGGCAACGGCCAGTCCTTTGGCGGCATCAAGGTGGAGACGGCCTCAGGCTGGTTCGCCGCGCGGCCGTCGGGCACGGAGGACGTCTGCAAGATCTATGCGGAAAGTTTCCGCGATGCGGATCATCTGAAGCAGATCCAGGGCGAGGCGCGGGCGGCGATCGCGAGGCTGGCCGGGTCAACGTGACGCTACTGGATTTCGATCTTGGCCTGCTTCGCCACATCCTTCCACAGCAAGACGTCCTGCTTGATGAATGCCGCGAACTCTTCCGGCGTGCTGGCGACGATCTGGATCGCCTGCGCCTCGATCAGCTTGGCGGTGTCGGGCTCCTTCAGCGCCTTGACGATCTCGGTATTCAACCGCTTGAGGATCGCGGGCGGCGTCGCGGCGGGCGCCATGATGCCGTGCCAGGCCACCGCGTCGAAGCCGGGATAGCCGCTCTCGGCGATCGTCGGAATCTCAGGCGCGACCGGCGAGCGCACCTTGCTGGTGACGCCGAGCGCGATCAGCGTGCCGCCCTTGACATGCGCCAGCGCGGAGACGGGATCGGCGAACACGAACTGCACCTGTCCCGCGATCAGGTCGGCGACCGCGAGCGAGGTGCCGCGATAGGGGATATGCGTCACCTTGATCCCGGCCTTGTCGGCAAACAGCTCGGTCACGAGATGGTTGGAGCTGCCGACGCCGGTGGTGCCGTAATTCAGCGCGCCGGGCTTGCTCTTCGCCAGCGCCACCAGCTCGGCCACGGTCTTCACGCCGAGCGAGGGATTGACCACGAGGACATAGGGATAGGACGTGGTCATGCAGATCGGCGCCAGGTCCTTTTCGGGATCGTAGGACAGTTTCGGGTAGATGCCCGGGTTGATCGAGATCGGACCGGATTGACCGAGCAGCAGGGTATAGCCGTCAGGGTCTGCGCTTTTCACGATCTCGGTGCCGATGCCGCCATTGCCGCCGCCGCGATTTTCGATCACGAAGGTCTGGCCAAGCGCATCGCCGACCTTTTTTCCGATGATGCGCGCGGTCGCGTCGGCGGCGCCGCCGGCCGCAAACGGCACGATCAGCCGGATTGGGCGCGTCGGATAGTCCTGCGCGTGCGCGGCGGTGGTCGCGCCGACGAACGCAAGCGCCAGCAGGACGGCAAGCTTCCGCATGAATATCTCCCGAATTGCGCCCGCTTTTGCCGCGGGTCTGTCGGCACCATACGGCGAAAATGCCGGGCCGGTCCATCGCGCGATCGGTTGCGCTTTTCATCCTTCCGTCGGATGCTGCCTTCAATTCGGAGGACACATGCTGCACAAACCTGACGTGACGGCGACCCTGGCGCGCTACGTGGCCGCGACGCGGTGGGAGGATATCCCGCAGGAGGTGCGGCATCAGGCCAGGCGCTCGTTCATCAATCTGTTCGCGGTGGCGCTTGCCGGCTGCCGCGCCGAGCCGGTCGAGATCGCGCTGTCGTCGCTGCGCGAGTTCTCCGGCGGCAAACAGGCGACCGTGATCGGCCGAAGCGAGCGGATCGACGCGCTTTCGGCCGCCTTCCTCAACGCGGCCGCCGCCAACGTCCATGATTTCTGCGACACCCATCTGCGCACCGTGATCCACCCGACCGCGCCGGTCGCGCCTGCGGTGCTCGCGCTCGCGGAGTTGCGCAGGGTGAGCGGGCCGGAGCTGCTGCTGGCGTTCATCCTGGGCAACGAGGTGCAGGCGCGTATCGGCTTGGCGATCTCGCCGCAGCACTATGACAAGGGCTGGCACATCACCTCCACCTGCGGCGTGTTCGGCGCTGCGGCGGCAAGCGGCAAGCTGCTGGCCTTGAACGAACGCCAGCTCGTGTCCGCGCTCGGCACCGCATCGACGCAGTCCGCAGGGCTCTGCGAATGTCTGGGCATGCCGGCGAAAAGCGTCAGCGTCGGCAATGCCGCGCGCAACGGACTGTGGTCGGCGCTGCTGGCTGCGAGAGGATTCGATGGTCCCGCCGAGCCGATCGCCGGCCGCCAGGGTTTTTACAATGCGCTGGGCGATGAGCCCAATCTCGCTCTCGTCACCGACGGGCTCGGCGACACCTTCGAGATCATGGCGACATCGTACAAGCCTTATCCCTGCGGCTTCGTCATCCATCCCGTGCTCGATTGCGTGCTGGACTGGCGGCGCGAACATCCCACAGCCGACGTGACGCGGATCGTGGTGCGCGGCAATCCGCTGCTGGCGCATCGCACCGACCGGCCCGATATTTCGACCGGGCGGGAGTCGCAAGTCAGCGTGCAGCATGCGGTGGCGGCAAGTCTGGTGCACGGTGCGGCCGGCCTCGAGCAATTCACCGACGCCTGCGTGGCGATCCGGCCGTCGCGGCGCTGCGCCACAAGATCGAGGTGGTGCGCGATCCCTCAGTTCTCGACCATCGCCGCCGCTGTCGAAATCACGACATCGGACGGCGTGGTGCACCTGATGTCGCAGACGGCCGCGCGCGGCAGCGACGTCAATCCGATGAGCGATCGCGACCTGGAGCAGAAGTTGAAAACCGCGGCAGCCGGCCTAAATCTTGATGCAACGCCGCTGATCGATGCGGTCTGGAAGCTCGACGCCAGCACCGACGTATCGCGTCTCGCCTCGCTGGCGGTGCCCAGGAGCTGAAGAGGAAAAGCGATGACCGATGCATCCGCGCCGCGGCCGACCAGCGAGATCGCGAGTTATCACGCCCATGTCTATTACGATCCCGCGACCACGCGCGGCGAGGCCGAACGATTGCGGCAATGGATCGGCGAGCGCTTTTCGGTGACGCTGGGACGCTGGCACGATGTCAAGGTCGGCCCGCACGACCAGGCGATGTATCAGGTCGCGTTCGCCAACGAGGTGTTCCCGACTTTGGTGCCGTGGCTGATGTTGAACAACGCAGGGCTGAGCATCCTCGTGCACCCCAACACGACCAACCCGCGCCGCGACCATCTGATCGATCCGCTGTGGATCGGAACACCGCTTGCCGTCCACGGCGACAAGCTGCCGGAAGAAACTGAGGCAGAGCTGCCGCTGACACCGAACACGCAGCCGAGCGTGAAGCCGTAATTGCTAGCTGATTTCCTTCCGCACCTTCGCCGCCGCATCGGCCATCGCCTTCAGTTTGCCGAACGCAGTCGCGCGCGGCATGTATTTCATGCCGCAATCGGGCGCCGGCACCAGCCTGTCCGCCGGCACATATTTCAACCCGTTGCGGATGCGGTCGGCCACGACATCGACGCTCTCGATCTTGGGATCGCCGAGATCGAGCACGCCGAGCATGATTGTCTTGCCCGACAAATCCTTGAGCACGCCGAGATCGAGCTTGGGCTGCGCCGCCTCGATCGAAATCTGCGTCGCGCTGGTGTCGGCAAGCTCGGCGAGGAAGGCGTAACCGGCCGGCTTGGTCGAGCCGGGCACGACGGCGGCGTAGCCGAAGCAGAGATGCACCACGGTGGGCACGGTGATGCCTTCGAGCGCGCGGTTGATCGCCTTCACCGCATAGCGGCGGGCGAGATCGGGATTGTTGCGCACCCAGGGCTCGTCGAGCTGGATCACGTCGGCGCCGGCCTTCTGCAGGTCGCGCGCCTCGGCGTTGACCGCCTCCGCGAACGCCATCGCGAGTTCCTCGTCGTCCTTGTAGAATTCGTTCTTGGCCTGCTGGCTCATGGTGAACGGGCCGGGCAGGGTGATCTTGGCGGCGTGGCCGGTATTCTTGCGCAGGAATTCCATGTCGCGCAGCTCGACCGGGCGGGTCCGCTTGATGTTGCCGACCACGCGCGGCACCGGCGTCTTGTTGCCGTTGCGCGCGACGATGATGCCGGGATTGTCGGCATC
The DNA here is from genome assembly GCA_963795365.1 of uncultured Alphaproteobacteria bacterium. GTDB lineage: Bacteria > Pseudomonadota > Alphaproteobacteria > Rhizobiales > Xanthobacteraceae > Bradyrhizobium. The sequence goes on along the minus strand of CAWCHW010000008.1, from coordinate 97,098 downwards.
GATGCCTTCGAGCGCGGTGGCAAAACGATTGGAATAGCTTTCGCGGCGGATTTCGCCGTCGGTGACGATGTCGATGCCGGCGCGCTCCATGTCTCGGATCGCGACGATGGTCGCGTCGTCCTGCGCTTCTTCCAGATGCTCCTCCGGCAGCCGCCACATCTCATGCATGCGCGTGCGCGGCACAGACTTGGACAGCATGGCGCGATCAACCAGCCATTCCGGTTGCGGATAACTGCCGACCACGGTGGTCGGCAGCAAATGTTTCGGCAAGTTCATGAACGTTCTCCTTGCTTCTTGTTAAGAGGTCGCGGGCTGCAGCGCGCCCGGCGCGATCTCTTCCGCAATCTGGCCGCCGCGCGTGCCGGTCTGCCAGATCGCGGCCTTGCGTTCGAGCAGGCGGATGAAGGCATTGAAAGCGATCGCCATGGCGAGCACCAGCAGCACGCCGGCAAACACATGCGGACTATCGAGGATGGTGCGGTAGCGCGAGATGAGATAGCCGATGCCGGCCGACGAGATCAGCATTTCCGAGACGACGACGCCGACGATGACGAGCGCGCCGCCGACGCGCAGGCCGGACAGCACGGTCGGGATCGCCGCTGGGAGGATGACCCGCACCAGGCGCTGGCTCATTGTCGCGCCCATGCTGCGCGCGGCGAGCAGCAGCTGCGGATCGATGGTCTGGATCCCTGCGGCGGTCGACAGCATGGTCGGCAGGAAGCCGTAGATCGCGGCAAAGGCGATCTTGGATTCCGAACCGATGCCGAGCCACACCGTGAACACGGGATAGAGGATGACAAGCGGCACGGCATAGAAGCTCGATACCATCGGCAGGATCAGCACGCGAGGTTTCGGCAGGCTGCCGACGATGGCCCCGCACAGGATGCCGCCGCCGCAGGCGAAGGCCATGGAGATGCCGACCTCGTAAAGCGTGACGCCGAGCGCGTCGCGATATTCGCTCGCTTCAGTCCAGCCGGCAACAAGGGTCGACGACAGCGACGGCAGGAACAATTCGGGGATCAGGCCAAAGCGCGGCAACGCTTCCCACAATGCGATGAGGGCGATCACGATCAGCCAGCGCAAGGTCGATGCCTTCATGACCGCCTCACGCCGATTTCCGGATGTGGCGCCAGATGCGCTCGCGCAAGGTGCCGAACGCATCGCCCGACAGCATCTCATAGGTGCGCGGGCGCGGCAGAGAGACCTGCAGATGATCGACGATGCGCCCCGGACGCGCCGACATCACGGCGACCTCGTCGGCGAGATAGACGGCTTCGGTGAGGCTATGGGTCACGAACACCACGGTCTTGCCGGTTGCGGCCCAGATGCGCAAGAGTTCGTCGCCCATGGTCATCCGGGTCTGCTCGTCGAGCGCCGCGAACGGCTCGTCCATCAGCAGCACCGGCGGATCCTGCACCAGCCCGCGCGCGATCGAGACGCGCTGCTTCATGCCGCCGGAGAGCTCATGCGGATGGCGCTTGCCGAAACCTTCGAGGCCGACCAGCTTGAGCATCTCCTCGGCCTTGCCGCGGCGCTCGCCTTTGGCCACGCCGCGCAACGCCAGCGGAAACTCGACATTCTCTTCCGCGGTCAGCCAGGGAAACAGGCTCGCCTCCTGGAACACGACGCCAACGCGGTTCGGATCGGGCTCGAGGATCGGCGCGCCGTTGATCAGGATGTTGCCGGAGGTCGGCTGCCGCAGGCCCGCAAGCATCATCAGAAGAGTCGACTTGCCACAGCCGCTTGGGCCCACCAGCACGACAAAGCGGCCGGGCTTGATGTCCATCGAGACATCGTCCAGCGCAACGACGTCGGCGCCTGACGTGCGAAATACCTGGCCGACGCCGTTGATCTGGACCGCGCCGGCGCGCGATGCAGGCTTGAGCGGCGTTATGTTCGCCAATGGCTGCATCGCGTTTCCACCGATCGGATCAGTTCGTTGAAGAGGATGGCGATGACCGCGATCATCACTACGCCGGCGAGCAGTTGCTTCATCTGGAAGTTCTCGCCCCAGGTGGCGATCTGGTGCCCGATGCCGTCGCGCGAGGCGTACATCTCGGCCAGCATGACGCCCGTGAGGTTGAAGATCATGGAGATGCGCAAGGCTTCCAGCAGCACCGGCAGCATGCTCGGCAGATACACCCGGAATGCGGTCTGCGACGGCGTCGCGCCGTAGGAGCGCGCCACGGTGAGATACTCGACCCGGACCGACTCCACGGCCGTGGTGGTCGACATGATGACGATGAAGATGGTCGAGAAGAATCCGAAGCCGACCTTCTCGGCAAAACCGACACCGAACACCAGGATGAACATCGGCAGGAAGATCGATTTCGGGATCGAGAAGGCGAAGAACAGCAGCGGCTTCACCACGTCGGCGAAGTAGCGGTATTCGGCGATGAGATATCCGACCATGCAACCGAACGGCACGGCGATGGCGAAGGCGACCACGACTTCGGTCGCGGTCACCATCAAATCGTTGCGCACGCTGGCGCGTTGCAGGAGATCGCCGAGGGTGACGAGCGTGTCACTTGCCGACGGCAACAGCCGCGGATTGACCAGGCCGGTGCGCGACAGCACTTCCCATAGCGCGAAGAGCGCGACAATGATCGCGAACCGCGAGGCGATGAGTGCGAAGCGAGTGACCATCTCAGGGCTTGGTCGGCACCGGCTTGAACTGGGTCGAATACAGCTCTTCGGTCGGCATGATGTCCTTCAGCCCGCCGAGCTTGGCGAGATCCATGGAGAGTTGCACCGCGTCCTTGATGTTCGGCTTGGACATGTCGCCGTCGGATTCCAGCTTCATGATGGTGTTGTCGTATTCGAGGCCGGCGATGTCAGGCGGGATCTCGTAGAGATCGGCGATCAGCTTGACGGTGGCGTCGCGATTGGTACGCATGAACGCGACCGCGCCGTAAAGCGCGTTCAACGCCTTCTGCACCATCTGCGGCTTCTCGGCTGCGAACTTGTCGAGCACGATCCAGCCGCCGGTGAGGTTCGACGGCACTGCCGAGTAATAGTCGATCAGGGTGCGTGCCTCGCCCGATTTCAAGATCTGGTAGCTCAGCGGCGAATAGACCACGGCGGCCTCGACATTGCCGGCAAGCAGGTTCGGCACCAGGCCCCCGCCGCCGACCGGCACACGGGTGAAATCGATCTTGCGGTCCTGGATGGTCCACAGCGCGAGCAGATCGGAACCGGAGCCCGCAGCTGTGATCGCGACCTTCTTGCCGTTGAGGTCCTTGACGTCGAGGGTGGACTTGACCGGCACCATCAGTTGCCAGCCGAAATTGCCCATCGCGGCATTGGCGACGATTTTCGACATCACGCCCTTTTTGCGGCCGGCGGAGACCAGCGAGGGCGGATCGAGGATGACATCGGCCGCGCCTGCCGCCAGGCCTTCGAAGGTTTCGGCGCCGGAGCGGAAGATCGTCAGCTCCGCGGTGATTCCTTCCTTCTCGAACAGCTTCTGCTTGACCGCGGTCTCCGCGATCGTGGTGGGCCAGTAGGTCTTGGTGGGTAGCCCGATGCGGATGGTCTCGCCATTGGCGGCCGACACGGCGAGCAGCGCAGCCAATGCCGGCAACAGGCGCGATACCTTCATTATTTTCCTCCCGATTTGCAGGCATTGTCGCTTTGCGTTGCGATACCAGTCAATCGAAAAGCGGCGTTTGGCAATTGACCCTATGGCTGACGCCCGTTACCCCTTTCCCACAAGCTTGCCCACTATGCGCAACTTTGCAGATGTGATGGGCGCTGCCGGTCGCGCGTTGAGCGAGGGAGTCCATGAACAATAATAACAGTGCGGGGGAAACCGCCGAGTTCGACTACGTCATTGTCGGCGCCGGTTCGGCCGGCTGCGTGCTCGCCAATCGGCTGTCCGCCAACGGCAAGCATTCGGTGCTGCTGCTGGAAGCCGGCCCAAAGGACACCAACATCTGGATTCACGTGCCGATCGGCTACGGCAAGCTGTTCAAGGAAAAATCCGTCAACTGGATGTACCAGACCGAGCCGGAGCCAGGTCTCGGCGGTCGCCAGGTGTTCCAGCCGCGCGGCAAAGTGCTGGGCGGGTCGAGCTCGATCAATGGTCTGCTTTACGTGCGCGGCCAGCACGAGGATTACGACCGCTGGCGGCAGCGCGGCAATGTCGGCTGGGGCTATGACGACGTCCTGCCCTATTTCAAGAAGGCGGAGAACCAGCAACGCGGCGCCGACGATTATCACGGCAGCGGCGGTCCGCTGTCGGTGTCGGACTGGCGCCACGACGATCCGCTGTCGGAAGCCTTCGTCAAGGCGGCGGTCGAGACCGGCATTCCCTTCAATGCCGATTTCAACGGTGCGACCCAGGAAGGCGCAGGCTTCTTCCAGACCACGACGCGGCGCGGCCGCCGCGCCTCCAGCGCGTTCTCCTATCTGCGGCCGGCGAAGAACCGAAGCAATCTGCATATCGAAACCTCGGCGCTGGCGCAGCGCATCGTGTTCGAAGGCAAGCGCGCGAAGGCGGTCGAGTACAGGCAGAACGGCAATCTGCGCACCGCGCGGGCGCGCAAGGAGGTGCTGGTCTCCAGCGGAGCCTACAACTCGCCGCAGCTGTTGCAGCTCTCCGGCGTCGGTCCTGCGGATTTGCTGAAGACGCACGGCATCGACGTTGTGCTGGATGCAGCCGGTGTCGGCAACGATCTGCAGGATCATTTGCAGGTGCGCATCGTCACGCGTTGCGCGCAACGCATCACGCTCAATGACGTGGTCAATCATCCGCTGCGGCGGGTGATGGCCGGCGTGCGCTGGGCGCTGGCGCGCAGCGGACCGCTGACGATCGCGGCCGGCACGTCGGGAGCCTTCTTCAAGACCAATCCGCGGCTGGCCTCGCCCGATATCCAGATCCACTTTATTCCATTCTCGACCGACAAGATGGGCGAAAATCTGCATCCGTTCTCGGGCTTCACCGCCACGGTGTGTCAATTGCGCCCGGAAAGCCGCGGCTCGCTCAAGATCAGGAGCGCCGACCCGAGCGCGCCGCCGGAGATCCGCATCAATTATCTCGCCACCGAAACCGACCGCGCCGCCTTCATCGACGGCATTGGCATATTGCGCAAGATTCTCGCCGCACCGGCGCTGAAAGCCTATTGCGTCGACGAGGTCTATCCCGGCGCCGAGGTCACCAGCGACGAGGACGTGCTCGATTTTTGCCGCAAGACTGGCAGCACGGTCTATCATCCGACCTCGACCTGCCGCATGGGCAACGATCCGCTCGCGGTGGTCGACCAGCGTTTGCGCGTGCGCGGCATCGAAGGTCTGCGCGTGGTCGACGCCTCCGTGATGCCCGACCTGATGTCGGGCAACACCAACGCGCCGACCATCATGATCGCGGAAAAGGCCTCCGACATGATCCTGGAGGATGCGCGGTGATAAGGGAGCGCGTGTCGTGACGGAGCGTCTGCGCATCGGCACGCGCAAGAGCGCCATGGCGCTGGCGCAGACCGAGGAGATCGCGCGCCGGTTGAAGGCGTTCGGCACCGACGTCGAGATCGTCAAGTTCGACACCACCGGCGATATCGACCAGACCGGCAAGCTGTTGCCGCATGGCGGCAAGGGCGGCGCCTTCGTGGCGCAAATCCGCGAGGCGGTGCTGGGCGGCAAGCTGCACGCGGCGATGCATTCGCTCAAGGACATGCCGGGCAACGAGGACACGCCGGGGCTGGTGATCGGCGCGACCCTGTCGCGCGATCCGCCCGGCGATGTGCTGGTGCTGCGGCCCGGTCTGTCGTTCGACGAATTCAAGCGCACGGGAGGCAAGGGCTTCAAGGTCGGCACCAACGCGGTGCGGCGCGCGGCTTATGCGCGGCGGCTGTTTCCCGATGTCGAGGTGATCCACTATCGCGGCGCGGCGGACACCCGCGTGCGCAAGCTCGACGCCGGCGAGAAGCAGAAGCTGCCGGACGGCGGCGCGGTCGGTCCCGCCGACGCGCTGATCATGGCGCGCGCAGGCCTGGAGCGCGTCGGGCTCGCCGATCGCATCGCCTATGAGTTTCCGGTTGGCGACATGCTGCCGGCGGTGGGGCAGGGCATTGTCGCGGTGGAATGCGCCGCGCGCGATTTCGAGACGCGCCGCATTCTCTCAGCGATCGACGACCCGACCGCGCATGCCTGCGCCGATGCCGAGCGCGAGGTGCTGTGGGTGCTGAACGGCCACTGCAATTCGCCGATCGCCGGATTTGCGCAAGTTCAGGGCGCGCAGATGACGTTGACGGCGTCGGTGCTGGATCATGCCGGCAGCCGTATCATCGAGGCCTCGCGCTCGGGGCCTGCCGATCGTCCGCGCGAGCTTGGCCGCGCGGTCGGGCTGGAGCTGCTTGCGAAGGGCGCGGCCGACATCATCGAGCGCAGCCGGCCGGTGTGACTAGCCTTTATACTCCCGCACCCGCTTCACCATCCGCTCGACATGCGCGATCGGGGTCTCCGGCTGGATGCCGTGGCCGAGATTGAAGATCAGCCGGCCCTTGGCGTAGCTCGACAGCACGTCGTCGACCGCGCGGTCGAGCGCATCTCCGCCCGCGATCAGCACCAGCGGATCGAGATTGCCCTGCACCGCGACGCGGTTCTGCACGCGCTCCCTGATGAAGGCAGGATCGGCGGTCCAGTCGATGCTGACGGCATTGACCGCTGTCGAAGCGACGTAGTCCGGCAGCAGCGGACCGGCGCCGCGGGGAAAGCCGATGATCTTCGCGCCGGGCACCTGCTTGCGCACACCGGCGACGATGCGCGCGGTCGGCTCGACCGACCAGCGCTGGAATTCGCGCGGCGGCAACACGCCGGCCCAGGTGTCGAAGATCTGCAAAGCATCGGCGCCGCCCTTCAACTGCCCGAGCAGATATTCGATGGAGTTGTCGACCAGCACGTCGATGATTTTGGCGAACGCATCGGGATGTCGATAGGCCATCATCCGCGCCGGCGCCTGATCCGGCGTGCCCTGGCCTGCGACCATATAGGTTGCGACCGTCCACGGCGCGCCGCAGAAGCCGATCAGCGCAGTTTTGGAATCGAGTTCGCCGCGCACGCGGCGCAGCGCCTCATAGACCGGCTCGAGCCTGGAGAAATCGGCCTGCGCGGCGAGCGAGGCGATCTTGTCGGGCGTATCCAGCGGATCGAGCCGTGGCCCTTCGCCCGCCTCGAAGCGCACGCTGCGCCCGAGCGCATAGGGGATCACCAGGATGTCCGAGAAGATGATCGCGGCGTCAAAGCCGAAGCGCCGGATCGGCTGCAAGGTGACCTCGGCGGCGAATTCCGGGGTGAAGCAGAGGTCGAGGAAGCCGCCGGCCCTGGCGCGCAGTTCGCGGTATTCCGGCAGATAGCGGCCGGCCTGGCGCATCATCCAGACCGGCGGCACGGGTTGCCGCTGGCCCGCGAGCACGTCGAGGAACGGTTTGGCTGAGGCTTGCGACAAGCGAGATTTCCGGGATTTCGGGGCGTTTCGGGACCCCTGATACAGGGCGCCGCAGCGAATGCCAATCCGGCGAGGGAACCCGCCCGATTGCGGGGCGTTGGTTCTGCCACGGAGACACATCATGGCTGAGAAAAAGTTCGATCCCGCACCCCACGACAAGCACGCCGCCGACCCCCGGGATGCGGCGAAGGCCGACACCGAAATGCACGCGCGGCTGGAAGCCGGATTGGTCGAGAGCTTCCCGGCCTCCGATCCCGTCAGCGCCGCACAGCCGGCCAAAACCAAGCATGAGCAGCATCCGCCGGCCGGGCAGGACAACGATCCGGATGGCTCACTCTGGGACAAGGTGAAGGCCGTGTTTCGATGACCCGAGGCAGCGAGTTCAATCACGCCGAGAACGACTCGCCGCGCAGCGGCAGCTCGAAGCAGGTCTCGCCGGTGGTGTGGTGCAGCGTCACGGTCGCGATCGTCGCCGTGACGACCTATTTCGTGCTGCATTGACGCAAGCCGCGGCGCTGCGCATCGCCGGGCGACGTTATTCGTGTGAGTAAAATCCTGGACCTCAGCCAGGACGAACTGCGCAGCTCTCATACACCCTGGAAAACGCCGAGTCGCCTCCCTCATCAGATCAAGCCAGGAAGCTTTCACTGCGATGTCCTCATCGTCGGCGCCGGCATCACCGGTGCCCTCGTCGCCGAACGGCTGACGCGCGAAGGCCGCGCCGTCGTCATCGTTGATCGCGAGGACCCCACGCAAGGCAGCACCTTTGCCAGCACCGCCATGTTGCTTTGGGATATCGATCGCACGCTCGGTCAACTGGTCGATCTCTACGGCTTCGAGCGCGCCGTCCGTGCCTATCAGGCGAGTCTGGCGGCAGCGCGCGGGTTGGTCGAACTTGTCTCGCACTGCGGCGTTGCTTGCGGCCTCCGTCGCCGCAACGCGCTGTATCTGGCGGCGGATGAGAACAGCGACGCTCTCGTCACCGAGTCGGCCTTGCGAAGCCGGGCCGGCCTTCCGACGGCCTTTCTCGCGCATTCCGCGCTGCAAGAGCGGTTCGGCATCTTGCGATCCGGCGCGATCCTGTCGCCCGATGCTGCCGATGCGGATCCGGCCGCGCTCGCTGCCGGCCTGCTCGATGTGGCGCTCGGCCGTGGGGCGCAATTGCGCAAGGGCGAGGCATTGGCCTTCGACAGCCGCGCCTCAAAGGTGACGATCGGATTTGAGGATGGCTTCGAGGCGGAGGCGAACCACGTGGTTCTCGCCACCGGTTACGTCATGCCGCCTGTGGTCCAGACGCGCGTGCAGCACGCTTCCTCGAGCTGGGCGATTGCGACCGCGCCGCAGCCCGAAAATCTGTGGCCCGAGCGCGCGCTGATCTGGGAAGCCTCTCAAAACTATCACTATGCCCGCACCACCGCGGACGGCCGCATCATCTTCGGCGGAGAAGACGACCAAAAGCTCGTCAAGCCCAAGGAGAGAAACGCAGCCACCGCCGCCAAGGCGCGCACCCTCGCACAGGATCTGAAGGCCTTGTGGCCGCGCGCCGAGACAAGCATCGATTTTCAATGGTCCGGTACCTTCGATACGACGGACGACGGCCTGCCGTTGATCGGTCCGGTCAATGGCGCGCCACGCCTGTGCGCAGCCTACGGCTATGGCGGCAACGGCATCACCTTCAGCTACCTCGCAGCTCACCTCATCGCGACCTATCTCGCAGGCGGGACCTCGCCGCTGCTCGACGATTTCGCCATCGGCCGCGACCCGCCGTAGATCGAAAATCAATAATGCGGCGGACGCTCGCTGGCCGGCGCAGGCGCATTGGTTTCGGCTTCCTGCAGGCGCTCGTTCAGCGCTGAAAGCTGTCGCGTCAACGCGTCGATCTGCTTCCACTGCGCCGTAATCGTCTCGTTCAGCTGCTCGATGGTCTGGTCCTGATAGGCCAGGCGCGATTCCAGCGCGTCGATCCGCTCGGATAATTCCTTCTCACCCATGCGCGTCTGTCCTCGGCGCGCTCGCGCAGGCCGTGGCCGAGCGCGACCCGTTCGTCGAACACGAAACATTCGCCCCGCCAGCGGCTCTCGGCCTCAGGCACTTCTTCGAGGTATCTGAGGATGCCGCCCTTGAGGTGATAGACCTCGCCAAAACCTTGCGCGAGCAGCAGCGCGCTTGCCTTCTCGCACCGGATGCCGCCGGTGCAGAACATCGCGATCTTTTTGTGCCTGGCGGGATCGAGTTGTCGCGCGACGAAATCCCGGAAGCGCCCGAAGCTTGCAATCTTTGGATCGACCGCGCCCTCGAACGTGCCCATCGCGACTTCGAATGCATTGCGCGTATCGATCACGAGCGTATCAGGCGAGGCGATCAGCGCGTTCCAGTCGGATGGTTCGACATAGATACCGACCTGCCTTGTCGGATCGACCGCCTTGTCGCCGAGCGTGACGATCTCCTTCTTCAGCCGCACCTTCATGCGGCCGAACGGCATCGCCTGGCTTTGCGAATGTTTCAGTTCGAGGTTATCGAGCCGGCCGCCGAACAGCGTGCCGTGCCTCAGCTCCTCGACGAGCGCAGTGATCCCGTCCTCGCTGCCGGCAAGCGTGCCGTTGATGCCCTCCGCGGCGAGCAGCACGCTGCCCTTCAACCCAAGGCCCGCGCAAAACGCGCGCAAGGGCTCGCGCAGCTCGCGGAAATCCGGCAACCCGACAAATTGATAGAAAGTGGCGACCTTGAACGGCATGGCTCGCGGTCTATCAGGCCAATACGCAGGGCGAAACCCCTGCAATTCCTGCATTGGACCACTGGTATACCAGCCATTGCCGAGGCCCTCCTGAATGTGCCATGAAGGCCGCCTTCCGCCTTTCCTGCAGCAAATCCACGACAAATGAGCCATTTCTTATGAGGAGCTTCCATCTCGCCGGCCGCTCGACGGTCCACGCCATGAACGCGATGGTGGCGACCTCGCATCCGCTTGCCGCGCTGACTGCGATCGAGGTGTTGCGCGCCGGCGGTACCGCCGTGGACGCAGCGGTGGCCGGCTGCGCGCTGCTCGGCGTGATCGAGCCGCAATCGACCGGCATCGGCGGCGACTGCTTTGCGCTGATCCAGCCGCGCGGCGAGGGCAAGATCACGGCCTATAACGGCTCGGGCCGCGCGCCCGCCGCGGCCAAGGCCGAATGGTATCTCGAGCGCAAGATCAAGTCGGTGCCGCTGACCTCCGCGCATGCGGTCTCGATTCCCGGTTCGGTCGATGCCTGGGAAACGATCCTGCGCGATCATGGCAAGTTCGGCCTCGACCGGCTGCTGCAGCCCGCGATCAAGGCCGCGGAAGAGGGCTATGTCGTCGCGCCGCGCATTGCCTTCGACTGGAAGAACCAGTTCGAGAAACTGAAGGGTGGCACCAACACGCCGCGTTATCTGTTGCCGCATGGCAGGCCCATGCTCGCCGGCGAGGTGCTGCGCCAGCCCGAGCTCGGCAAGACGCTTCGCGCGATCGCGAAAGGCGGCCGCGACGCCTTTTATAAAGGCGAGATCGCCGAGGATATGGTCGAGACCCTGCGCGGCATCGGCGGCCTGCACACAATGGAGGACTTTGCCGAGCACACCACCGAAGTGACCGCGCCGATCGGCACCATGTACAAGGGCCTCGACGCCTGGCAGTGCCCGCCGAACGGACCCGGCATCACCATGCTGGTGATGCTGAACATCCTCTCGCATTTCGATCTGACGAAATTCGCGCCGCTCAGCGTCGAGCGTTTCCATATCGAGGCAGAAGCCGCGCGCGTCGCCTACATGATGCGCGAGCAATATATCGGCGATCCCGCCCAGGTCGATGTCGACGTCGCGCGGCTGCTGGCAAAGGAATTCGCCGACGAGTGGGCCGGCAAGATCCGGATGGACCGGATGCTCGACCTGCCCAATGTCGCGCCTCCAATGAACCCGTCGACCATCTACATCACCGTGGTCGATGCCGAGCGCAACGTCTGCTCCTTCATCAACTCGATCGCTCACGCGTTCGGCTCGGCCATCGTCTCCAACAACACCGGCGTGCTGCTTGCAGAATCGCGCCGGCGGCTTCCGCATCCAGCCCGGTCATCCCAACTGCATCGCGCCGCGCAAGCGCCCGCTGCACACCATCATTCCCAGCCTGATCACGAAGAACGGCCGCTCGCAAATGTCGTTCGGCGTGATGGGCGGCCAGTACCAGCCGGTCGGCCAATGCCACGTGATGACCAACATCCTGGACTATGGCTGCGATATCCAGGAAGCGATCGATATGCCGCGCGGCCTGCACTATGAAGGCGTCTATCAGCTCGAGGACGGCGTGCCGGCCGCGACCGTCGAAGGCCTGAAGAAGCTCGGCCACAAGACCACGACCCTGGTCTCACCGCTCGGCGGCGGGCAGGGCATCTGGATCGACTGGGACAAGGGTACGCTCACCGGCGGCTCCGATCCGCGCAAAGACGGCTGCGCGCTCGGCTACTAGAGCGAACGCCGTGCGATCACCTCTCGATCAGGAGACCGACCAATGCAACGCCGCAAATTTCTCGCACTCTCTTTCTCTCTCGCCGCCGTGCCTTTCGTCACGCCGGCATCGGCCCAGACCACAGGAAAACCCATGACCACAGCTTCCGGCTTGCAGATCATCGACACCAAGGTTGGCACCGGCGCGTCGCCGAAGCCGGGGCAAACCTGCGTGATGCACTACACCGGCTGGCTCTATGAGAATGGCCAGAAGGGCAAGAAATTCGATTCCTCCGTCGACCGCAACGAGCCGTTCGAGTTTCCGATCGGCCAGAAGCGCGTGATCGGTGGCTGGGACGAGGGCGTCGCCACCATGAAGGTCGGCGGCAAGCGCACGCTGATCATTCCGCCCGCACTCGGCTACGGGGCGCGCGGCGCCGGCGGCGTGATCCCGCCGAACGCGACCTTGATGTTCGATGTCGAATTGCTTGGCGTGAAGTAAGCCGTGAACGTCACCGTCCTCGACGACTATTTCGACACGGTGCGCACGCTCGATTGCTTTGCGAAACTGAAAGGGCATGACGTCACGATCTGGAACGATCATGTCCAGGACGTCGACCGACTGGTCGAACGCCTGAAAGATACCGAAGCGCTGGTCCTGATCCGCGAACGCACGCAGATCAGGACGCCGCTGCTCGAGAAATTGCCGAAGCTGAAGCTGATCAGCCAGCGCAGCGTCTATCCGCATATCGATATCGAGACCTGCACGAAGCTCGGCATTGTCGTGTCATCGGGCCAGCATGCCGACACGCCGTCTTACGCGACGGCCGAGCTCACCTGGGGTCTGGTGCTGTCAGCCGCGCGGATGATTCCGCAGCAGGTGGCCTCGCTCAAAGCCGGCCACTGGCAGTTCGGCGTCGGCTCGACCATCCGCGGCAAGATTTTTGGCGTCTACGGCTATGGCCGGATCGGCGCCGTCGTTGCCGGTTACGCCAAAGCATTCGGCATGAAGGTGCTGGTGTGGGCGCGCGAGCCCGCGATGGCGAAGGCGCGCGCCGACGGTTATGAGACCGCGCCGGGCAAGGCCTCCTTCTTCGAGCAATGCGACGTGATCTCGCTGCATATGCGGCTCGTCGATGCCACGCGCGGCATCGTCAAGGCCGATGATCTCGCCCGGATGAAGCCGTCCGCGATTTTGGTCAACACCAGCCGCGCCGGCCTGATCGCGCCGGGCGCGCTGGTTGAGGCGTTGCGCGCGGGCCGTCCCGGTTATGCCGCGGTCGACGTCTTCGACAAGGAGCCGTTGCGCGACACCGGCGATCCCTTGCTCAACATGGACAATGTGGTCGCGACCCCGCATATCGGCTACGTCTCGCGCGACGAATACGAAATCCAGTTCAGCGATATCTTCGATCAGATCGTGTCCTACGCCGCGGGCACGCCGATCAATGTGGTCAATCCGGACGTGATGAGCCACCGGCGGACAGTAGACAAAAAGAAAAGACCGGCCGCATTGCGACCGGTCTTTGCATTTTCAATTTCAGCAGAAATCAGAGCTTCTTGTTGGCCTCGGCGGCGGCGCGATTCACCGCGTCCTTGGTGGCCTGCTTGGCATCGCCGAGAGCCTGCTGGCCTTTGCCCTTCACCTCCTGGATCGTGCCTTCGCCTTCCAGGCGCTCGGAACCGGTGGCCTCGCCAATCTTCTGCTTGGCCTTGCCGACGGCCTCGTTGGTCGCACCTTTGACCTTGTCAGTGGTCGCACTCATGAAATTTCTCCTCCTACTAAGGGTTCGGCAAGACAACGTCGAACACACGAAAAAGTTCCCCGAACGGCTGGCCTGCCGCGGTGGAGTTCGCTAGCGTTGCGCGCACGGAACCCAAGCTGAAAGCCCTGCAATGACGGCTCACGATCACGAACATTCTCACGACGACCGCTGGAAGAATGACGGCGTCCGCGTCATTCCCGGCAACCAACTCGATCCCAACGTGCCGTCGACGCCGGGGATGGATCGCAAGGCCGCGATCAATTTCGCGCGCACCGGCGCGCAGAAGCTATGGGCCGGCACCGTGACGATCCGGCCCGACGCCAAGACCGGCGCGCATCATCACGGTCACCTCGAAAGCATCATCTATGTGGTGAAGGGCAAGGCGCGGATGCGCTGGGGCGAGCAACTGCAGTTCACCGCCGAGGCCGGCCCCGGCGATTTCATCTATGTGCCGCCTTACGTGCCGCATCAGGAGATCAACGCCAGCCGCGACGAGGTTCTGGAATGCGTGCTGGTGCGCTCGGACGGTGAGGCGGTCGCGATCAATCTCGACATCGAGCCGGTCGAGAAGCCGGAGACGGTGCTGTGGGTCGATCCCGTGCACCGCCATCCGGATGAGAAGAAATGATAACTTCCTCGTCATTGCGAGCGAAGCGAAGCAATCCATAGCGCCACAAGTGGAGATCTGGATTGCTTCGTCGCTGCGCTCCTCGCAATGACGAAGACAGAAAACCTTTGAGGGAGGCCCCATGTCACTCGTTCGCTACGACAGCAAAGACCACGTCGCCACCGTCACCATGGACCGCGCGTCTGCGCACAACGCGCTCAACAATGCGCTCGTCAACGAATTACGCGAGGCCTGGCTGCGCTTTCGCGACAGCGACGACCGCGTCGCGGTGCTGGCCTCCTGCGAGGAGAAATATTTCTGCGTCGGCGCCGACGTCAGGGATCTTCCGTCCGACATGTGGCACGCGGTGCCGGGCCTCGGCGTCGAGCTCGACAAGCCCGTCATCGCGGCGACATCCGGCTGGGTCGTTGGCGGCGGCGTCGTGTTCGTGCAGATGGCTGACCTCTGCGTGGCCTCCGAGACCACGCGCTTCAGCTACCCCGAGGTGAAGATCGGCACCACCGGCGGCGGGATTTCCTCCATCGTGTCGCGCATGCCGCACAAGATCGCGATGGAGTTTCTGCTGGTCGGTGAGGAGCTGTCCGTCGAGCGCGCCTACCAGGTCGGTTTCGTCAACCGCATCGCGCCGCAAGGCCAGCACATCGTGCAGGCGCAGGAACTGGCCGCCAAGATCGCGGGCGCCGCGCCGCTGGTGGTGCAGGGCCTGAAACGGCTCGCGCGCGACGCCATGCCGAAGGGTCCGCTGGAGACGGTCGCCGAAGCACGCCGCATCCTCGATCCGATCCGCACCAGCGAGGATCTGAAGGAAGGCGTCGCGGCGTTCCGCGAGAAGCGGAAGCCGCGGTTCAAGGGGAAGTGAACTCTCGTCGTCCCGGACGCGGCGCAGCGCAGCGCTTCGCGGTGCGCCGCAGAGCCGGGACCCATGCATTGCGTTCGTACGATGGACCCCGGATCGAGCAGTGCATCACTTCGTGCTGCACTGCGCTCCGGGGCAATGACGAGGCGTTACGCAAACACCTTGTGATCGATGCTGCCGTTCGGCACCACGTAGCCGTAACGCACGTTCGACGGCTCCACGCCGTTCTTCTCGTACTCCGCCTTCATCAGCGCAAAGCGGTCGCCCTTCAATTCAAGCATCGCCTTCTTGGGTTCGATGTTGTAGAGCCGCGCGTTGTTGCCGCCGAAGATCGCGGTCTTCACCGGCCCATCGGCTGCTCCCAGCGGCGCATAGCCGAACTTCTTCTGCATCGCCTCGGGAATCTCGAGCCGGCGCAGGCCCTCGATCTGCCATTGCGGCGCGCCGGTCCAGAGCGAGTCCGTGCCCCAGCAGACGTGATCGACGCCGAGCCCCTTGATCAAGGTGCCCATCAGCGCCGCGCAGACATTGGGCTCGGCCACCAGCGTGGTCGCGAACAATTGTCCGACGTCGCCATAGACGTTGCTCACGCCGTATTGCGCCGGGATGTCGGCGAGGTCAGAGGTCCAGGCGATGCGGCCGGTGCGCTCGAACTCGGCCAGCGCCACCTTCGGATCGCCGCCGACATGACGATAGGCCGAGTGATAGATCACGAAGTTGAGCTGCGGCCAGTCCTTGGCCGCCTGTCCGACGTCGGCGACATCGGCAAAGCCGCGCAAATGCGGGAACTGCTTTTCGAGGCCGGGCGGGAACAGCCCCTTGTGGATGCAGACATTCTTGATGCCCGCCTTCACCATCTTCTCATAGCCCTTGTAGGCGACCTTCTCGTCGTCCATGCGCCAGGGATAGCGGCTGATGTCCTTGTGCGTGTTGTCGCCGATGGTGTAGCCCTTGCAGGATTCGGGCTTGAGTTCGAGCGCGGCGTCGAGTTTTTCGAGCCAGCCCGGCTGCCCCGGCGTGAAGATGGCATGCGCGAACACGCGCCGCGAGCCGGCCTCGTCGTTGATCTTCTTGCGGGCATCCGCCATCTGCTCGTTGGTCAGGAACCAGTCCTGCTCGATGTCCGAGGGCGCCGAGGAGATCAGCGAGATCTTGGTGTCGGAATCCAGGAACATCTCTTTCTTGTAGTTATTGAACTTCAGGTCCTCGATGGTCTGCTCGTGATCGTTGAGCTGCTTGTTCCAGCCGGCCTTGCCGACGGCCGTGCGCATGTTGACGAAGGTCATGATGCGGGTGTCGTCGCGCAGGAAATGCGTATGCATGTCCATGATGAACTGGTCTTTCAGCGCGGAGGCGCGCTCATCCGCCATCGCCGGCGTCGCGGCTTCCGCCCGCGTCACGTCGAACAGGGGACCATAGACCTCGTTCATCGCCACGAAGGAGGCGGCCATGCCGGCCGCGGTCTGGAAGAATTTGCGGCGGTCGAGGCCCCGCTTGCCGCCGAGTTCGTCGGCCATCGCAAGCAGGCGCTGCTCGACCTCGCGCTGCCGCTCATTCTGCGGGTCGGGATAGAATTCGTCGCTGGAGACGATCTGGGTCGGGATCGGCGTCTGCCACTGGCACAGTTCGGACGGCATCAGCGCGGCAAGTTCTTCGTCGGTCAGATTGCTGCTCACGGCTTTTCTCCCTGTTGCGCGCCCCGGTTACTCCGGGTTCGAAACGCGCGGAGACTAGACCCGCGTCGACATGAAGTCAGCCCGTTCTGTGCATCTAGTGCCCACTTTCCGAAGTCCGCGCCCCATCGCCGCAATATCTTTTCGCGGACTTCGGAAAGTTATGGGCACTAGCAAATCTATGATTCTAGTGCCGCTTTCGATCTGAAGTCCCTGAAGCCGATTTTGCCGTGAGTGAGTCAGGGACTTCAGATCGGCGGCACTAGCGCGATGGTGTTTGTGCTGTGCAGCGCACAGTGCTTTCAAAGGCGGGATGCCGCTGTTAGACTTTGCACAACAATTCAAACGGGAAGAAGCCATGACCCATTCCGAGCACTCGCTGCCGCGCCGCACGCTGATCAAGGGGGCGGGCCTCGGCCTGATCGCGGGCGCGCTTGCCGAAGCCGCGCCAGCGCAGGCGGATCCGATCGGATGGCAGCCGCATCTGGAGCGGCGAATACTGGGCCAAGAAGGGCGACGTTCCCTTGTGGATGTATCGCAAGCGGCTGGGTGCGCCGAAGGCCGGCGAGCCGGCGCGGCCGGTGGTGTTCTTCGTCCACGGCTCGTCGGTGACCTCGCGGGTGTTCGATTTGCATGTGCCCGGCAAGGGCGAATATTCCGTGATGAACGAGTTCGCCCGTTACGGCTTCGACTGCTGGACCATGGATCATGAGAACTACGGCAAGTCGGGGCGCACCTCCGGCAATTCGGATATCGCCAGCGGCGTCGAGGACCTCAAAGCCGCCGCCGACGTGCTGGCGAAGGAGACCGGCCAGCACAAATATCATTTCGTCGGCGAATCCTCCGGCGCGCTGCGCGCCGGCGCCTATGCCATGGCGGCGCCCGACCGCATCGACCGCCTGGTGTTCGCCGCCTTCACCTACAAGGGCGAGGGATCGCCGACCCTGAAGAAGCGCGCCGAGCAGGTCGACTATTACCGCAGCCACAACATGCGCAAGCGCGACCGCGACATGATCCGCTCGATCGCGACCCGCGACAAGCCGGGCACCTCCGATCCCGCCGCGATCGAGGCGCTGGCCGACGTCGAGATGCAGTTCGGCGATCAGATTCCGACCGGCACCTATCTCGATATGACCGCGAACCTTCCGGTGGTGCTGCCCGAGAAGGTGCTGGCGCCGGTGCTGCTGGTGCGCGGCGAATATGATGGCATCGCCATCCGTCGCCGACCTCGAAGAGTTCTACAACCAGCTGCCGAACGGCGATCGCCAGTTCATCATCCTGCCGGGCACCGCGCATTCGGTGGCGCTCGCGATCAACCGGCAGCTGTTCTGGCATGTGACGCGCTCGTTCCTGAACATGCCGAACCCGATCGCGACGTAGTTGCTGACGAGCACGCCGGCAAAAACACAAACACTCGTCATGCCCGGCCTTGAGCCGGGCATCCACGTCTTTTCTTCTGCGGTCTAAGACGTGGATGGCCGGGACAAGCCCGGCCATGACGAAAAATAAATTTCCGTCCTTGTCGGAACGCCCGCTGCTGCTTCGTCCTCGGGACGAAACCCGCGAACAGGAGCCCTTTATGGCCAAAATGATCTTCATCAACCTGCCGGTCAGCGATGTCGCGCGGTCGACCGCCTTCTACCAGGCGATCGGCGCGGTCAAGAACGAGCAATTCAGCGACCACACCTGCTCCTGCATCGCGTTCTCCGACACCATCCAGGCCATGCTGATGACCCACGACAAGTACCGGTATTTCACCAGCAAGGCGATCGCCGACCCCAGAACGATGAGCCTGGCCTTGCTCTGCCTGTTCGTCGACAGCCGGGAGGCCGTCGACGACATGATCGGCAAAGCGAAGACGGCGGGCGGCAAGCTCGATCCGTCGCCGGTGGATGATTTCGACTTCATGTATGGCCGCAGCTTCGAGGATCCTGACGGCCACATGTGGGGAGTGTCGTGGATGGATGCCGAAGCTGCGGCAAAGGCGATGGCCGCGCCGGCGAACGCCTGACAATCATCGGAGCAATTCCGAAAAGATCATGCGCAAAACAACAAGCCGTTATTTCGCCTTCACGTGCCAAACCGAGTCCGAGAGCATCACCACGGTGCAGATCGCGGCGTAAGCGATCAGCGACACCGTCACCATCGCGGCGAGACCCGCCATGCCGGCGCCGAAGCTGGCGACGGCAAGCCAGCCGCCGCCGGCAGCGATCAGGATGCGCGCAAAGGAAGCGACGAATGTCCAGAGCACGTGGCCCGCTCCCATCGCGGCAAAGGCAATGACGAAGCCGAAACCGAGCGCGCCATAGGCGGGCGCGACGATGCGCAGATAGATCGCGCCCTGGCGCAGCACCTCGGCGTCGTGGCTGAACAGATGCAGCCACAGCAGAGGGAACAGTCCGACCACCAGTCCGACCGAACCGATCACGCCGGCGCCGACGCAGGCGCTGATCCAGCCGATGCGTCTGGCACGCGCGCCTTGCCCGGCGCCGATATTGACGCCGACCATGGTCAGCGTCGCCGTGCAGAGGCCGAACAGGATCGGGATCATCACATAGTCGAGCCGCGAGGAGATGCCGTAGGCCGCGAGCGCCGTGGTGCCGAACAGGCCGACGGCGCCGGTGACGAGGATCACCGTGAGGTTGGTCAGCACGGTGTTGACGGCGGTGGGGATGCCCACCCGCAGGATGTCGGCGAACAGCCGCATCTGAAGCGGTGCAAGGCGGAAGGTCAGGCCCGATCGGCCCGCCGCCATGTAACGCAGCATGAACAGCATCGCCGCGCAATAATAGAGCGCGAAGGCAATGCCGGCCCCGGCAATTCCAAGCCGCGGCACCGGGCCAAAGCCGAAGATCAGGAGCGGCGAGAGCGGGATCAGGACCAGCGCGCCGATCAGCGTCACTGCCGCCGGCACCTTCACATTGCCCGAGCCGCGCAGTGCAGCGGCCTGAAAATTGACGATCCACACGGGAATGGCGCCGGCAAACAGGTAATTGGAGTATTGCACCGCCGCCTCCAGCGCGCCCGCCTTGCCGCCGAGCGCGCGATAAAGCGCCGGTCCCGCGAGAATCGGGCCGGCAGTGAAGATCGCACCGACGATGATGGCGAGGAGCACGGCATGAAACACCAGCGCGTCCGCGTCGTTCTTGTGTCCGGCACCGACCGCGCGCGCCACGGCGGAAGCGACGCCGCTGCCGAGGCCGCCGTTCGACATCATGGTCATCATCATGAAGACCGGAAACACCAGAGCGACGCCCGCCAGCGCATCGGTGCCGAGGAAGCCGACATACCAGGCTTCTGCGATGTTCACCGCGGTCTGCGCCACGAGGACCGTGACGGTTGGCAATGCCAGCTTCAGCAATGTCGGCAAGATCGGCGCGGTCAGCAGCGTGGCGCGGGTCGCGTCGCCTTTGGCGCGCGCGGCGGAGCTTGCCTGTGACGGGGCAGGTGGGGTTGCCGCGACTTCGATGTTTCCGCCCGCCGGTAGCGCCGCCGCCCGCCTGAGTTCCATGACCGATTCCTGACCAACTTCCCTATTGAATTATCGCTCATACTACGTTATTATGATCGTAATGCAATCGACCAATCCGCTCACAAATGCATGGATGGCATGAGGACGAGGCGAGCGATGCGCTATGAAAAGGGCCACAAGGACGCAACGCGGCAGCACATCATCGACGTTGCCTCGGCACAGTTTCGCGAGGGCGGCGTGGCTGCGGTCGGTATTGCCGGCATCATGGCAGGCGCGGGATTGACCAACGGCGCCTTCTACAACCATTTCGAATCCAAGGAGGATCTGGTCGAGTCCGTGCTGGCGCATGCGCTCGGCGGGCGCAGGACAGGGCTGCGCGCCAATCTCGAGGCCGGCAAGGGCCTGGAGGCCGCCATTCGCGACTATCTCTCCGCGCGTCATCGTGACGACGCGGGCGGCGGCTGTCCGACCGCGGCGCTGGTCGCCGAGATCGCGCGCCATCCGCAGGCGACGCGCGATGCCTTCACCGACAAGATTTCGGAGATCATTGCGCTGATCGCCGCAAAGGCGAACAACGGATCAGCCCGCGAGCGCCGCAAGCGGGCGATCGCCGCCTACAGCCTGATGGTTGGCGCACTGCAGCTTGCGCGCGCCGTCAACGACCGCAAACTCTCGGACGACATCCTGGCGAGCGCAGCGGATGCAGCGCTTGCGACTGTGAACGGCGGCTGACAGGTTAATAATTGATGCGCAGGCCGATCCCGCCGTGAATGGTGTTGCCGACCGGCTGCGGGCCCAGCGTGCCGTTGACGAAGAGGTCGGCGACCCAGCCCTTGCTCAGGCGGAAACCGAGCCTGCCACCCAGTTCGACCCAGCTCTGATTGCCGATGGTCGGCGTGATCAGGCCGTCACCGGTGACGGCGGCGACGATACCGGAATGGTTGTTGAAGGACTGCACGAAGAAGCCGTTGATGTTGCCTTCCACCATCGAGCCGAACAGATGCGTCCATTGCCCGCCGACCTTGACCAGGTTGGTGCGGTCGGTGCCGCTGGCGATCGTGGCGTCGAACGGGTTGAGCGCGACCGTCGGGTCGCTGTAGCCGCTGACGCGTTGCCACAGCTGCCACAGCTCGACTGAGCCCGCGATCTCGTCACGTCCCGAGAGACGGCTGATCCAGCCGGCCCGGCCATAGACTGCATAGTTGGCAGCATTCGTGGAGCTCTCCAGCGCGACCGGACCGAGGCTTGTCAGATAGCTGCGGCTGTAGCGCACGTTCTGGAACGGCGAGAAGATGCTGCCGATGTCGAAGAACGGCCGCGACGATCCCCAGTCGGTGAAATCATAGCGCAGCGCGAAGGCGCCGATCGGCGCGCTGGTGACGTGGTAGCCGTTCTCGCTGTATTGGGTGTAGGCGAGGCCGGCGAGCAGCGACAGATTGTTGGTGATCTCCTTGCGGCCGTGGATGCCGGCCGTGAACGAGCCGACCGAGCCGAAGGTCGAGATGCAGTCGCTGCAATTGACCTGTTCGTTGACGCCGAGCAGCACCGAACCCAGCACCTGATTGGTGATCATCTGGTTGAAGCGCTGGCCGGCGACGTCGTTGATGGAGCCTCCGCTGTTGCCCGCGCCGGTCGGCGTCGGTGAGGGACTGGGCGAAGGCGACGGGCTCGGCGACGGCGTTGGTGTCGGCGTGTAGGTCGGCGTCGGTGTCGGCGATGGTGAAAAGGTCGGCGAGGGCGAGCAATCCCGGCTCTCACTCACACATGATTGCGCCGCCGCAGGGCTGCGTCTGCACCGCGATCAACATCAGCGACAGCAGCGCGCTGAGCGCAGCCGGCAGGACGAGAGTGCGAACGATCTTTGCCATGCTCAGCGTCCGCACAGCAGGCCGTCCGACTCATCGATCGGTGCGGCATTGGCAAAGGTCGTGACGGTGCAGAGCCCGGCCGCGGCGGCGCAGTTCTGGGCGAACGTCCAAGGCGAATTGGTGGTCTTGGTGATCGTGGTCTTGCCGCCGGTCGTTGTGATGATGGCGGTATCGCCGGGCTGCGTCAGCTGGATGCACTGGAAGCTCAGCGTGCAGACCATCGCGGCGCCGTCCTGCAGCACCACAGTCGACTTTCCGTTTTGCGAGAGGATATCGAGGGTGGTGCCGCGCACGCCGATGGTGGCGAGCGGCGTCGTGATCTTGTAGGCGGTCTTTTCCGAATGTCCGGTGACGAAGCGGAACGCGCCCGTGGTGAGCCGGATCGCGATCTCCTTGTAGGAATGCTCGTCGTTGAAGACGGTGCGGTCGAGCCGGATCGACGCATTGGCGCCGATCGACAGATTGGTGCTGTCGATCATTACCAGCCGCGCGGCGCTGTCGGCGCCGGTGCGCACGGTCTCGTCGCGCAGCAGGCCATCGCCGACATTGATCTGGCTCGCGCCGGATCCCGCAACGCGCAGCACTTCATTCTGGACGACGGCGGCTTCGCCGACGCGTGCGGGTGTCTGCGCATGCGCACTCGGCGATGCCAGCGCGACGAACAGACCCAACGCAAATGCAAGAAGGACGCAGCGACGCCAATTCATTTCAGTACCGATCGATCGATCCCGTATCGTACCGGACGTTGCGCGTCTGCGATGTGGTATAATTATCACAAGCGCTGCCCCATCAACCCGCATGGTTAGTGGCGCCAGGTTGGGGCTGCGTTCAAAGGAGTGGACGAGAAAATTTTGCTCGATCACATTCGTCCGGATTGATGCGACATCCATTTGGTGCAGGGCGACGTTGTTCTCGTGAAAATCGAACGTGAGTCACATTCTGTTCCCCGGATTTCGGCAGCGCGCACCTGCCTTTTTTCGGCCATCATCTTTGTCGTTTCCCATCTGGCGTTTCTGATCGGCATCGAAACGCCGGACAAATTCGTGTTCGATGAATTTCATTACGTGCCGGCGGCGCGGCAGATGCTGCTGCCGGTCATGCCGGAGCCGATGCTCAACCCGATGCATCCGCCGCTCGCCAAGCAGATCATCGCGTTTTCGATTGACGTGTTCGGCGACAATCCGCTCGGCTGGCGCTATCCGTCCGCCTTGTTCGGGGCGTTCGCGATCGTCGCGGTTTATCTGTGCGGGCTCGCGCTGTTTGCGGCACAGGGGCCCGCGATCGCGGCGGCGCTGATCGCCTTTTTCAACCAGATGCTGTTCGTCGCGGCGCGAACGGCGATGCTGGATATCTTTGCGCTCACCTTCGGCCTGTTCGGCACCGCCGCCTTTCTTTGGGGCTTCCGCAAGGCGCAGCCGTTTGCCGCCTTTGCGTTGTCGGGTCTCGCCTTTGGGCTTGCGGCGGCCTGTAAATGGAGCGGCCTGTTTCCGTTCGCGGTCTGCATCGTCATATCAGCCGTGATCAGGCTGATGCAAAGCTGGCGCACGCAATTTGCCGATGCCCGGCCAACCGACTGGTATCGGCCGGACCTCTGGCCCGAATTTCGCGCGTATCAATTCGCGATCTGTTTCGTGCTGGCGCCGGCGCTCGCTTACGTCGCAAGCTTCGTGCTGCTGTACGGCTTCTCGCTGCACGATCTCCTCGAGGCGCAGCGGCGCATCTTCTCCGACAACACGACGACCGCGATTGCCGGCCACACCTATATGAGCTCATGGCCGTCATGGCCGCTTCTGATGCGGCCGGTCTGGTTTCTGTTCGACAAGATCGGCGACGACCGCATCTCTGCGGTCGTGCTGCTCGGCAATCCGCTGGTGCTGTGGCCGGCGCTGCTCGCGGTCGCGCTCTGCCTCTACGACTGGGTCGTGACGCGCAGCCGCGATGCGTTCCTGATTCTCGCGTTCTATTTCGGGCCCTGGCTCGCCTGGGCGCTGCTGCCGCGCACGCTCGGCTTTCTCTATTACTACATGCCGGCGGCGACCTTCGCCTCGCTCGCGCTGGTCTATGCGCTTCGCCGCAACACCACGCCGCGCTGGTTGCTCTGGGGCTTTGTCGCGATCGCAGCCGCAGGATTTGTCGTGATGCTGCCGATCTCGGCAGCCTTCATCGGCACGTCGATGGCGACGTTCAATCGCCTGATGCTGTTCCAGAGCTGGATTTAAGGCATGATCCGGAAAAGTGTGAAGCGGTTTTCGCGAGGATAGATCATGCCTCTTCCAAAATGCACTAAAAGAACCAGGGAATCCGGTTCCAGTAGATGCCGTGACGACGGGTGAGGTGCGGGAAATAGATCGGGAACGGCTCCCAATAGGCATAGCGATAGTAGTGCCGGCGCGCGTAGCGGCGATGACGGCGCGGCGCGGGCTCGGCATCGGCCTGCGGTTTTGCGCTGGCATCGGGCTTGGCGGCCGTATCGTTGGTCTTCGGTGCGATCGAGGGGCGGGCGACGTTTGCAGGCGCGGAATCCGTAGGAGCAGCGGCCGGTGCCGCCGGGGCGGGGGCAGCGTCTTCGGATTTGGCGGCGAGGCTCGAAGCGGTGAGAAGAAATGCTGCGGCGACCGCCGTCGACAAATGCTTTTTCATGATGATCATTCCCGAAAAATGTTGCGCTGGTCACTTCTCGCCGCAGTTTGACGCGACGGTGTCCAAAGGCAAGGGCCTGCGTGATCTCGTTTACTTGAACATCAAGCATCCGCCTGCCGCTGACGGCGGCAGGCGGATCGAACTTGCCCGACCGTCACTTCGCGGCGGATTTGGTGTCCATGTTGACGACCTGGACGCGGCGGTTGACGCCATCGCTCGGATCGGCCGAGTCCTTCAGCTTGGTCTTGCCATAGCCGACGGTGACGAGGTCGCCGCTGGCGACATGGAAGTGGTCGACCAGATAGTGCTTGATGGTGTCGGCGCGGCGCTCCGAGAGTTCCTGGTTGAACTGCTCGCCGCCGACGCCGTCGGTGTGGCCGGCGACCACGAAGGTCGAGCCGCGCAGCTTCGAGTTGGAGAGTGCTTCACCGAGCGCCTGCACGGAGGGCATCGAGTCCTTGCTGATGTCGGCCGAGTTGAAGTCGAAATGGATTTCCAGATCGATCTTCGGCTTGGTCGCGGCGATCTCGGCGATCTCCTCGCGCTCGCCCATCGACATCGACCGCGTCTTGCGGTTGCGGATGCTGGCCACGAAGTTCACTTCCTTGGCCTTGACCGCGGGGTCGACCTTGGGAACGTCGACCGAGAGGCCGCGGGTCAGCGGCTTCGGCTGCAGCGCGTGAATGATCTGGTCCGACGATACGTTGTCACCGGCGAAAGCCAGGCCCGCGGTCATCGAGAGCGCGGCGCAGATGGTAATCGCCTTCAATCCTGAAAACCTGACGAAGCTGGTCATTGTCGTAATCCTCTTTGTTACTCGCCCGCCCCTTTGGCGTTTGGATGCTCCGAACATAGGACGGGTTCATCGCAATGAATGTGATACGGGTCACACGGGAAAAATCGTCGCTGGACCGGCATTTCGGCCGTACCCGGCGCACCTCTATGAGATGCACTCATAGCAGCATTCTCCGGGTTCGCCCGGATATGAAAGTGGCCGCAGGGCCCTCAAATGCGCTCCTTGGCAACATTTTTGGCCGGGCCTTTGGCTTAGAACCCCCTTGCGTGACCCAAATCACAGTCCTCGCGCGTGTGTTCGATCACATTGGCCACAACGGACCGGGAAGACCGGCCCAAGTTTCGGATCAAGGGGAGATTGGATCATGCGCTTCTGGATCGCAGCACTCTCAGTCGCGACGCTTCTGGTCAGCGGCGATGCCGCGCTTGCCGACAAGCGGGTCGCCTTCGTGGTCGGCAACGCGGCTTACCGCAACGTCCCGCAGCTGCCGAACCCGGCGATCGATGCCAAGGCGATAGCCAACGTGCTTCGCAGCGTCGGCTTCGAGGTCGTCGAGGGTACCAACCTCACCCGCGACAAGATGACCGAGAAACTGCTCGACTTCGGCAAGAAGGCGGAAGGCGCCGATGTCGCCGTGTTCTTCTATGCCGGCCACGGCATCGCCGTGAACAACGTCAATTACCTGCTGCCGATCGACGCCGACCTGAAGTCCGAGATGGACGTCAAGCTCGGCGCCGCCATCAATGTCGACCTCACCCTCGAGCAGACCATGGCCGACGCCAAGGTCAAGCTGGTGTTCCTCGATGCCTGCCGCGACAATCCGTTCGCCGCCCGCATCCGCTCCGCCAAGGCGACCCGCAGCGTCGCCGTCAATTCCGGCCTCGCCGAGATGAAGTCGGGCGAGGGCACGCTGCTCGCGTTCGCCACCGGCCCCGGCCAGACCGCGCTCGATGGCGACGTCGGCAACCATTCGCCTTTCACCCGCGCGCTGATCTCCAACATTGCCAAGCCCGGCGTCGAGATCCAGCAGGCGATGACCAAGGTCCGCGCCCAGGTCAACGAGGAGACCAACAAGAACCAGCTGCCTTGGGGCCACACCAACCTGATCGGCGAGGTCTATCTCAACCCGCAGGCCGCATCCGCCGACAAACCTGCCGCCGATACGCCTGCTGCGACCACCGTCGCTTCGGCTGCTCCGACCGCGCCCGCCACCGCCATGGAAGTCGAATTCTGGCGTTCGGTGAAGGACTCCAACAAGCCGGAAGAGCTCAACGCCTATCTCAACAGCTATCCGAACGGCGCATTCAAGGCGCTGGCGCTCGGCCGCATCGCCAAGCTGCAGGACAACGGTCAGCCCAGTGCGACGCGGAACCTGACCACAGCCGTCGATCCCGACACCTTCGCCCAAGAGGCCGACCAGACCTCCGAAGACCAGATTGGCCTCGATCGCAGCCAGCGCCGCGATGTGCAGCGCCGCCTCACCGGCCTCGGCTTCGACAATAAGGCGACCGGCAAATTCGACGACACCACCCGTTCCGTGATCAAGCGCTGGCAGGCCTCGCGCGGCTATCCCGTCACCGGCTACATCAACGCGCTGCAGCACAAGGCGCTGCTCGGCGAGATCGTCTCCACCCGCGTGGCCTCCGCCGACGACTCCTCGAGCAGCAGCGACGACGACTCCGGCTCCAGCTCTGGCGGCGGCCGTCACTATCGGCGCAGTGGCGGCGGCGGCGGCCGGCACTATCGCGGCGGCGGTGGCGGTGGCCTCTTCGGCCACATGATGGGCGGCATGTTCCGCTAAACATCCGAGAGAAACGTGATCTACAACCAAGGCGGCCTGCGGGCCGCCTTTTTGCTTTTCGCCCATGATCCGGAAAAGTGTGCAGCGGTTTTCCGAAAAGATCATGGGCAAACAAGTTGCGCGCCCGATACAATCTCAAAGCGGACGCGGATGCGCCGATGTCTGACCAAGAAATCGGCCAGATGCGCGCCTAAGACCGTGGCTTGCCAACAAAGCAAACAAGAAAAGCCGACAAAAAGCGAAGCAGGGGCCGTGATTCCGTCAGCAAAGCGACAAAACGAGTACCAGGGTTATCGTTCCGGACCGCCGGAGCGCACCATCACCATAAGTTCCATGCCGGTGCTGGTTGGTGCTGCGATGATCGCGGCTGCGATTTTGCTCTCGACCCTGCTCAGCGCGATCGGCACCCGCTATATCGGCATCGAGGGCCCGAACGAGGAGAGCGCCTGGCTGGTCGATCGCTTGACCGGCCGCGTCTATCGCTGCGAGGCGTCCGCGCGAGGCAAGGCGTCCTGTGATAGCGAGATCGCGACCGGCAGCATCCCGGAGCGTTCGAAATCGCAGCGGGATGGCGGGACGCCTTAGTATCATTCGTCATGGCCGGGCTTGTCCCGGCCATCCACGTCTTCCTTTCCGTTGAAGCAAAGACGTGGATGCCCGGCTCAAGGCCGGGCATGACGAGCGGGTGAAGCATCACCGAGCCGCAGCAAAGAAATTGTTTCCTTCCTGAAACGGTCGACAGGGAAAATGCGTACCTCTTCGACCAGCCAGTCGCTGGTTCTATTCCCCAGGGAGGTTTGAATGAGGTTTTTGATTGCGGCGGCGGTGGTTTCCGCCTTTGCCGTATCGCCCGCTTCTGCGGCGATGATGAAATGTTCAGGAGACAACATGGCGAAGTCCAACACCATGATGATGTCGGCGCCGGCGACACCCGGCATGATGGCCGCCAACAAGGAAATCGCCATGGCCAACACCGACATGAGCATGGGCAAGATGGGTAGCGCCTGCATGCACTACATGAAGGCTCAGAAGGCTGCGATGATGAAGTAAGAGCGGCTTGCAGCCTGCTGGAATAGCGGCCGCGTTGGCATTCTGGCCGGCGCGGCTTTTTCTTTGCTCGCGGCCGGAGCGAATCCCGCTAGATTGCGGGCCGCGATGCCCCGCCCGGCCAAACCTCACGCCATAAGCAAGCTCGACGCCCGCCGCATCTGGCTCGGCGCGCAGCGGCTCGACAGCTCTGCGCCGTTCGGCGAGGGGCCGCAGGCGGTCGCGGATGCCGTCGCCCATCTCGGCTATGTGCAGATCGACACCATCAACGTCATCGAGCGCTGCCACCACCACATCCTCTACACCCGCATTCCCGCCTATCGCCGCGCCGATCTGCGCCAGGCCCAGAGCGCCGACAAAAGCGTGTTCGAATACTGGACGCACGCGCTGTCCTACGTGCCGTCGCGCGATTTCCGCTTCTTCATGCCGGACATGCGCTTGCACAAGCGCGAGGGCCACCGCTGGTTCGCCAATGTCAGGCCGGCCGATACCCGCAAGGTGATGCGGCTGCTCAAGGGCGGTGCGCTGACCATCCGCGACATCGAGGACGATGAGCTGACCGAGAAGGAGCATCTGTGGGCGAGCCGCAAGCCGTCGAAGCGCGCGCTGCAGCTTGCCTTCTATTGCGGCACGGTCACGGTCTCCGAGCGCATCGGCATGCTCAAGACCTATGAGCTGATGAACCGTCACTTCGGCTGGGACAAGCCGCCGAAATCGGCAACGCTGGCCGAGGTCACGTCCTATCTGCTCGACCGCGCACTGCGATCGCAGGGCGTGGTGTCGCTGGATTCGATCTGTCATCTCGATGCGCCGAACAAGAAGGGCGTGCGACGCGAGATCGATCGCCGCGTGCGCCGCGGCGATCTGGTGCCGGTCATGATCGAGGGCGCCGGCAAGCAGGAGCACTGGGCAACGCCTGAGGTGATCGAGACCAGGCGCGAGGCAGCGCCGCCGCTGGTGCATATCCTGTCGCCGTTCGATCCCCTGATCATCCAGCGCAAGCGCACGCAGCTGATCTTCGACTATGGGCATCTGTTCGAAGCCTATGTGCCGAAGCCGAAGCGCAAGTTTGGCTATTTCGCGCTGCCCGTGCTTGATGGCGAGGACATCGTCGCAGCACTTGATCTCAAGACCGACCGGCAGAAGCGGAAGCTCTTGATGCAGAAATGGACCTGGGTCGGTCCGGGCAAGACAGCCAAGGGCGAGGCGAGGGCGGCGCTGAAGCGGCGGATCGAGGAGGAGCTCGATCGGTTCGAGAAGTTTCAGTTGGGAGATTGAGGCATTTCGCCGCGATTCAGGTGCGATTACCCTGCCCGAGGCAAGAATAGATTGTGATCGGGATCACAATGGTTTAGCCGTGCTGTATATTGCCGGCTGGGGATTTTTTCCGATGCGTGCCGTGGGGGCCGTTGCATCAGCGCTTTTCGCTCTTTGCCTTCTTGGCCAGCCCGCACTCGCCGAGAAGCGGGTGGCTTTGGTGATCGGAAATTCGGCGTACGAGAAAGTCGCCCGGCTCGCCAATCCTGCAAATGATTCTGCGGCAATGTCGGCCATGTTGAAGGGGGCAGGCTTTGATGTTGTAGACCTTCGTCGCGATCTCAAAGCCAACGAGATGCGCCGTGCGTTGCGCGATTTCTCCGATCAGGCGCGCGACGCCGAAATCGCGATCATTTACTACGCCGGTCACGGCATAGAGATCGACGGCAATAACTACCTTGTCCCGATCGATGCGGTGCTTGAACGCGACATTGATGCGTTTGATGAAGCGATTCCGCTCGACCGTCTGCTGACGGTCATTGAACAAGCCAAAAAACTGCGACTTGTGATCCTGGACGCTTGTCGCGACAATCCGTTCAACAAAACGATGAAGCGTACGATCGGATCGCGTGCGATCGACCGGGGGTTGGCGAAGGTGGAACCGGCGAGCGCAAATACCCTCATCGCATTCGCCGCGAAGGCTGGATCGACGGCAGCCGATGGCGACGCCGGGAACAGTCCTTTTACCGGTGCACTCGTCAAATATCTGCCGAGGCCCGGACTCGACGTGCGCAAGGCATTCGGCTTCACGCGCGATGAAGTTCTTAGGGCGACTGGAAATCGGCAGGAACCCTTTGTCTACGGCTCGCTCGGCGGCGAGGACGTGGCGCTGGTTTCGGCAACAAAGCCGACGGCGGCACCGCCGGCTGCGGATCCCGATGCCGCGATCCGGCGTACGTATGAGCTCGCACTTCAGGTTGGTACGATCGAGGTCTGGGACTCCTTCATCACCAACTATCCCAATAGTTTTTATACCGACCTCGCAAAGGCGCAGCGGCGCAAGCTGGCGGCGGAAGATGCGCGGCAGGCTGCAGTCGAGAAGGCGAAAGCCGCACTGGAGGAGCAAGCGCGTCTCGCCAGCGAAGGTGCCAGGGCCGTCGAACAGGCCAAGGCGGCCGAGCAAGCCAAAGCTGCCGAACAAGCCCGCGTGGCGGCCGAGAAAAAGAGGGCAATCGAAGACGCCAGGGTCGCCGAAGCCGAGCGTGCCAAGGCAGCGGCTCAGGCAAAAGCGGAAGCAGACGCGCGGATCGCGACCGAGAAGGCGGCGAAGATAAGGGCGGCGGAAGAAGCCAGGGCTGCCGAAGAGGCGCGGCTCGCCGCCGAAAAGAAGGCCCAGGAGGAGGCCAAGGCCGCCGAAGCTGTGCGTGCAAAGGCGGCTGCCCAGGCAAAGGCGACAGAGGAAGCCAAAGCCGCGGAAGCTCAACGACAGGCCGCCGCACAGCAGTCTGACAAACCGGTCGGCCAACTTGCAACCTTGACTCCACCTGGCCAATCCGACCCGTCTGCGAAGACGGCCAGTCCGTCCGAAGCCGACATCCCGCGCCTGTTGCAGACCGAGTTACGCCGGGTCGGCTGCGCGACCGGCGCGGTCAGCAATAGTTGGGACGCTCCCGCACAGAAATCGCTGAGCCTGTTCAACAAGAACGCCGGCGCGAAATTCGATGTGAAGGTTGCAAGCACGGATGCGCTCGATTCGGTCCGCAGCAAGCAGGGTCGGGTATGTCCGCTCGTCTGCGACCCCGGCTACAAGGCTGACGGCGACAACTGCACCAAGATCGTCTGCAAACCCGGCTACGAGCTCGGTGACGACAACAATTGCGAGCGCATTGAGGTGAAGAAACCGGCTAAGCCTGTCGCGAAACTCACTCCGACGCCCGAACGTGAAGCTGATAGGCCATCAGCCCCCAAAGGGGGCCGTGCATCGGCGATCGGCCGCACCGGTTCGATGGCATGCTCGGTCTATTGCAAACAGAAGTACGGCGGTGCGATGCCCCGGCAAGAAGGCGCGTGTCTTGCCTATGCCGGCAACTGCGATCATTCCCGATAAGCCGTCCCGACACGACCACGATCCGCCCATGATCGGCACGGCACTGGAACTCGAACACTCTCCCCCCGTTAGCTCCGACCAACCGGCTGGAGGGCACCATGGACAAGGACAAATCGATTCTCGAACGATTCACCGACACGGTGAAGGACATCGCCAACAGCGCGTCCGAGGCGTTGAAGGCGGAGGAGCCGCCGAAGGTCGAGCAGAGCAATGCGGCCTACATGCCGTTCGCGGCCGAAGGCCTTGTGTCCGATCCCTTGTTGATCCCGCCGGTCGCAGTGCTGCCGCCGCGGCGGAAGCGGACGGCGCGGCGGACAGCGAAGACATCAGCAAGGAAGTCATCGGCGCGGAAGGCGACGGCCAAGCGCGCCGCGCCGAAGAAGGCGAAAAAGACCGCCAAGACATCCGCGCGCGGCAAGTCGAGAGCGTCATCGCGGAGCGCTGCCAAGGCGTCAGCCAGGCGGACGGCCAAGAGACCAGCAAAGAAACGGACTGCGAAGCGACCGACCGGCAAGCGCAGCCGCTGATCCGGCGACGAGGCCGATCTTACGCCCTCATCACGGTTTCATGATGACTGACGATTATTGACTTTTATCAGTTCAGCATTCGATACTCCTCTCTAGAAATAGAGCTCAAGGAGTATCCGATGCTGGTCCGGTCGATTTTAGCGAGTTACTCCAAGCTGTTAGCCGGCGTGGCCTTGGCCTTCCTGGCGGTCGCGCTGGCCGGTTGCAACGACAAGGTCGCGGAAAAGCCAGCCCCTCTGCGGCCTGTCCTGGTTGCAACCGCCCATTATGAGGCCGAGACGCCGGAGCGCAGTTTTGTCGGCACGATCAAGCCCCGGATCGAGGCCGACACGGGTTTTCGCGTCCCCGGCAAGGTGGCCAAGCGTCTCGTGGAAGTCGGCCAGACCGTCGAAATCGGTCAGCCGCTCGCCACCCTCGATGAAGTCGATCTGAAGCTGCAGGCCGAGCAGGCGGTGGCCGAATTCACCGCCGCGACCGGTGTGGTGGCGCAGGCCGTTGCCGCCGAGCAGCGCGCCAAGGATTTGCGCGCCAAGGGTTGGACCACCGATGCGCAGATGGATTCGGCGCGCGCCGCCGCCGACGAGGCCCGTGCGCGGCTCAATCGCGCCGAGCGCTCGGTCGATCTGACCAACAACTCACTGTCTTACGCGACGCTGGCGGCGGATGCCCGCGGCGTCGTGACTGCGACCCTGATCGAGCCGGGTCAGGTGGTTGCCGCGGGCCAGACCGCGATCCGGGTCGCACGCTTTGCCGAGAAGGAAGCCGTGGTCGCGATCCCGGAGACGCTGGTTGAGCGCGCCAAGACCGGCAGCGCCTCGGTCACGCTGTGGTCGGAGCCAGACAAAAAGTATGCGGCGAAGCTGCGCGAGATTTCGCCGAGCGCCGATCCCGCGACCCGCACCTATCTCGCCAAATTCTCGCTGCCCGATGTCGGCGACAGGGTCGAACTCGGCATGACCGCGACCTTGACGCTGTGCGACCAGAAGACCTCGCGTGTGGCGCGGCTGCCGCTGTCGGCGCTCTACGACGCCGGCGACAAGCCCTCGTTCTTCGTCGTCGATGACGCCGGCAATATTTCGCTGAAGCCCGTCACCATCAAGGCCTATGAGAGCAACGACGTCGTCATATCCGGCGGCGTGGAGGAGGGCGCGAAGGTCGTCGCCCTCGGTGTGCAGAAGCTCGATGCCTCCCAGAAGGTGCGGGTGGTGTCGTCGCTGTCGTTTTGACCGTAATCGTCATTGCGAGCGAAGCGAAGCAATCCAGAAATGTATCCGTGGAACGACTCTGGATTGCTTCGTCGCTTCGCTTCTCGAAATGACGAAATTGGAGAGTTGAAATGAAACGCTTCAATCTGTCCGCCTGGGCCGTCAGCCATCCCGCGCTGGTGATGTTCCTGATTGTCGCGCTCGGCGTCGCCGGCTTCTTCTCGTACCAGAAGCTCGGCCGCGCCGAGGATCCCTTCTTCACGGTGAAGGTGGTCAACGTCTCCGTGCTGTGGCCGGGCGCCACCGCCAAGGAAATCCAGACCCAGGTTGCCGATCCCATCGAAAAGAAGCTGCAGGAGCTGCCTTACTTCGAGAAGGTGCAGACCTATTCCAAGCCCGGCTTCACCGCCATGCAGGTCACCTTCCGCGACAACACGCCGGCCAAGGACGTGCCTTATCTCTTCTATCTCCTGCGCAAGAAACTGGCGGACGCGCAGGGCGATTTGCCCGCAGGCATTCTCGGCCCCGTCGTCAATGACGAGTTCTCCGATGTCGATTCCGTCCTCTACATGATGACCGGCGACGGCGCCGATTATGCGCAACTGAAGAAGGCCGCCGAAGGCCTGCGCCAGCGGCTGCTCAAGGTGCCGGGTGTGACCAAGGTCGACATCTACGGCACCCAGGACGAGCGCATCTTTGTCGAGTTCAGCCACGCCAAGCTCGCCACCCTCGGCATCACGCCGCAAGCGCTGTTCGATTCGCTGGCGAAGCAGAACAACGTCGTGCCGGCCGGCACGGTCGAGACCTCCTCGCAGCGCGTGCCCTTGCGCGTCACCGGCGCGCTCGACGGCGCGAAAGCCGTGGCCGAAACGCCGGTCGAAAGCAACGGCCGCGTGTTCCGGCTCGGCGACATCGCCACCGTCACCCACGGTTTTGTCGATCCGCCGAGCTTCAAGGTGCGGCAGGAGGGCAAGCCTGCAATCGGCATCGGCGTGGTCACGGCGAAGGGCGCCAACATCCTCGAGCTCGGCAAGGACGTTGCCGGCGCCACCGCCGAGTTCATGAAGGCGGTGCCGCAGGGCATCAATGTCGAGCTGATCGCCGATCAACCGGAAGTCGTCAAGCAAGCGGTCAGCGAGTTCGTCGACTCCTTCGTCGAGGCGCTGGCGATCGTGTTGTTCGTCTCGTTCCTGGCGCTGGGCTGGCGCACCGGTTTCGTGGTGGCGGCTTCGGTGCCGCTGGTGCTCGCGATCGTCTTCATTGTCATGAACGTGATGGGTATAGATCTGCACCGCATCTCCCTGGGCGCGCTCATCATCGCGCTCGGCCTCTTGGTCGATGACGCCATCATCGCGGTCGAGATGATGGTGGTGAAGATGGAGCAGGGCTGGGACCGCGTTCGTGCCGCGTCCTTTGCCTGGGAATCCACCGCATTTCCGATGCTGACCGGCACGCTGGTCACCGCGGCGGGCTTCCTTCCGATCGGCTTTGCCAATTCGGCGGTCGGCGAATATGCCGGAAGCATTTTCTGGGTTGTCGCGATCGCGCTGGTCGCCTCCTGGTTCGTCGCCGTGATCTTCACGCCCTATATCGGCGTCAAGCTGCTGCCGAACATTGTGGTCCATCACAATCACGATCCGCACGCGATCTACGAAACCCGCATGTATCGCGTGCTCCGCTCGGTCATCCAGTGGTGCGTCGAGCACCGCGCCAAGACAGTGGTGGCCACCGTTGCCGTGTTCGTCGCCTCGATCGTCGCCTTCGGCCATGTGCAGCAGCAGTTCTTCCCGCTCTCCGAGCGGCCCGAGCTGTTCCTGCAGCTGCGCCTGCCGGAAGGCACGGCTTTCAACGTCACCGAGAAGGCCGTGAAGGAAGCGGAGAAGCTGTTGAAGGATGACAACGACATCGGCACCTACACCGCTTATGTCGGGCAGGGTTCGCCGCGGTTCTGGCTCGGCCTCAACCCGCAGCTTCCGAACGAGGCTTTTGCCGAGATCGTCATTGTCGCGAAGAATGTGGAAGCGCGTGAGCGCATCAAGAGCAAGATCGAGAACGCGGTTGCCGACGGCGCGCTGCCCGAGGCGCGCGTGCGCGTCGATCGCTTCAATTTCGGCCCGCCGGTCGGCTTCCCGGTCCAGTTCCGCGTGATCGGGCCGGACACGCAGAAAGTGCGCGAGATCGCCTATCAGGTTCGCGACGTGATGCGGCAGAACCCGAACGTCAAGGACGTGCAGCTCGACTGGAACGAGCAGTCGCCTTACCTCAAGCTGGTGGTCGACCAGGATCGCGCCCGCGCGCTGGGTCTGACCCCGCAGGACGTCTCGCAGGCGCTTGCCATGCTGATCTCGGGCGCGCCGGTCACGACGGTTCGCGACGGCATCGAGAAGGTCGGCGTCGTCGCGCGCGCCGTGCCGTCGGAGCGGCTCGATCTCGCCCGTGTCGGCGATCTCACCGTCACTTCGCGCAATGGCGTCGCGGTGCCCCTGCAGCAGATCGCCAGGATCGAATATGCACACGAAGAGCCGATCCTGTGGCGGCGCAACCGCGACATGGCGATCACCGTGCGCTCCGACGTGAATGACGGTGTGCAGGCGCCCGACGTCACCAACCAGATCTCGCCGAAGCTGCAGGAGATCCGCGACCATCTCGAGCCGGCCTACCGGATCGAGCCCGGCGGCGCTTTCGAGGAATCCGCCAAGGGCAATGCCTCGATCTTCGTTCTCTTCCCGGTGATGGTCATGGTGATGCTGACCTTGCTGATGATCCAGCTGCAGAGTTTTTCGCGGCTGCTGCTGGTGTTCCTCACCGCGCCGCTCGGCATCGTCGGCGCCTCGCTGGGGCTCAACGTCGCCAACCAGCCGTTCGGCTTCGTGGCGTTGCTCGGGCTGATCGCGCTCGCCGGCATGATCATGCGCAACACCGTCATCCTGGTCGACCAGATCGAGACCGACGTGTCGCACGGCATGACGCGCAAGGAAGCGATCGTGGAAGCGACCGTTCGCCGCGCGCGGCCGGTGGTACTGACCGCGCTGGCCGCGATCCTCGCCATGATTCCGCTGTCGCGCTCGGCGTTCTGGGGCCCGATGGCGATCACCATCATGGGCGGATTGTTTGTTGCAACCTTCCTGACCTTGCTGTACCTGCCGGGCCTCTACGCCCTCTGGTTCCGCAAGAGCCTGGACGAGGCCGGCGCGAGCGAAGTGATCGATCTCGCGCCGCAGCATTACGGTCCGGTAAGGCCCGCATTTCCGCTTGCTGAAGCAGCCGAATAATTGAAGATTGAAGTCACCATGACGCTGGTTTCCGAAACGGTCGAGCCGGACACACGAGAGCGAATTCTCGTGGTGGCGGAGCGCCTGTTCCGCCAGATCGGCTATACCAAGACAACAGTCGCCGACATCGCCAAGGAATTGCGGATGTCGCCGGCCAATGTCTATCGCTTCTTCGACTCCAAGAAGTCGATCCATGAGGGTGTCGCGCGCATCCTGATGGGCGAGGTCGAGGACGCCGCAGCCGCGATCCTGAAGAAGCCGGGCTCCGCATCAGTTCGGCTGCGCGACATGATCAAGACCGTCCACCGCATGAACTCGGAACGCTATGTCGGCAATTCCAAGCTGCATGAGATGGTCGAGGTCGCGATGCAGGAAAGCTGGGACGTCTGCGTCTCCCATATGAAGCTTGTCACCGAGACCATCGGCGGCGTGATTGCACAAGGCGTGGCCTCCGGCGAGTTCGAGGTCAGCGACGTGGGGCTGGCGGCGTTCTGCACCTGCCATGCCATGATCGGCTATTTCCATCCGCAGATGATCGCGCAGATGACGAACAAGCCGGGGCCGACCATCGATGAGATGATCGATTTCGTGCTGGCGAGTTTGAAGAAGCCGAAGTAATTCGTCATTCCGAGGAGCGAAGCGACGAAGCAATCCAGAGTCTTTCCGCGGATATATTTCTGGATTGCTTCGCTTCGCTCGCAATGACGGTTGTTGATGGGACATACCAATGGACGCGAAAAGCCCCAGGGACCTGCACTTCTACGAACCCAAGAACGGCCACGGGCTGAAGCACGACCCGTTCAACGCCATCGTCGCGCCGCGGCCGATCGGCTGGATTTCGTCACGTGGGGCCAAGGGCAACGTCAACCTCGCGCCCTACAGCTTCTTCAACGGCTTCTGCTACGTGCCGCCGATCATCGGCTTCTCCTCCACCTCGTGGAAGGACAGCGTGCAGAATGTGCAGGAGACCGGCGAGTTCTGCTGGAATCTCGCGACCATGGATCTGGCCAAGCATATGAATGCCACCGCCGCCCATGTCGCGCCCGACGTCAGCGAGTTCGAGATCGCGGGCCTGACACCCGCACCTGGCAAGATCGTCAAGGCGCCGCGGGTGGCCGAAAGCCCGGTGTCGTTCGAATGCAAGCTCTGCCAGATCATCCAGCTGCAGGGCGCCGACGGCAAGAAGGCGCAGGCCTGGCTGACGCTGGGCGAGGTCGTCGCCGTCCATATCGACAAGGCCATGATCCGCGACGGCGTCTACCAGACCGGGCTGGCGCGGCCGATCGTGCGCGCCGGGCGCCGCGGCGACTATTTCGAGATCAGGCCGGAGGCCATGTTCGAGATGATCCGGCCGGATTAGCTCTTCCCCTTCTCCCCGCGTGCGGGGAGAGGGTCGGGGTGAGGGGGGTATCCGCACGTTTGGTGCTAGTCGATAGACCTGTACCCCCTCACCCGCCGCGCAAGAGCGCCGTAGCCGATGCGCAGCATCGGCGTTCTTGGCGCTAAGAACGGCCGCCGCAGGCGGCCTATGCTCTCCCCGCAGGCGGGGAGAGGTGAAACCAAAGTTCGGTTCGGCGTGTTATCCTCGACCGATCAATTTCGCTTTATTTGCGACCTAACGCGTCACCTTTCCCTTCACGCTTTCCGGTAAGCTGGGCGCCAAGCGACACAAGAATCGCGCAAGCCCGAACCCCGAGAGGATCGCCATGAGCTTTCGCCGCGACACCATCACCAAGCCGATCTTCTCCTGGGCGCGCGGCGTGCTGCCGTCGATGTCCGACACCGAGCGGGAGGCGCTGGAAGCCGGCGACGTCTGGTGGGACGCCGACCTCTTCACCGGCAACCCCGATTGGGCGAAGCTTCTGTCCAATCCGCCGGCGACGCTGACCGAAGAGGAGAAAGCCTTCCTCAACGGCCCCGTCGACGAGCTTTGCGCCATGCTCGACGACTGGAAGATCAATTGGGAATGGCGCGATTTGCCGCCTGAGGTCTGGGACTACATCAAGCAAAAGAAGTTCTTCGGCATGATCATTCCGAAGGAGTTCGGCGGCCTCGGTTTCTCCCCTTATGCGCATTCCGAAGTGGTGCGGAAAATTTCCACGCGCTCGCTCGCCGCCGCCGTCACCGTGATGGTGCCGAACTCTCTCGGCCCCGGCGAACTCCTGATGCGCTTCGGCACCAAGGAGCAGCAGGACCGCTGGCTGCCGCGGCTCGCTGATGGCCGCGACATTCCCTGTTTCGGCCTCACCAGTCCGGAAGCGGGCTCCGATGCGGCCTCGATGATCGACAGCGGCGTCATCTGCAAGGGCACATTCGAAGGTCAGGACGTGCTCGGTCTCAAACTGAACTGGCACAAGCGCTACATCACGCTTGGCCCCGTGGCGACGCTGCTCGGCCTTGCCTTCAAGGCCTACGATCCCGATCATCTCGTAGGCCCACAAGACGAGCTCGGCATCACCGTTGCGCTGATCCCGACGCATCTCGCAGGCGTCAGCATCGGCCAGCGCCATCTGCCGTCGATGCAGGTGTTTCAGAACGGCCCGAACTGGGGCAAGGACGTCTTCATCCCGCTCGATTACATCATCGGCGGCAAGGAGCGGCTGGGCCAGGGCTGGAAGATGCTGATGACGGCGCTTGCCGCCGGCCGTGGCATTTCGCTGCCGTCGCTGTCCGCCGCAGGCGCGGCCTTTGCCGCGCGGACCACCGGCGCCTATGCCCGCATCCGCGAGCAGTTCGGCATCTCGATTTCCAAGTTCGAAGGCATCGAGGAGCCCTTGGCGCGCATCGCGGCCACCGCCTACCAGCTCGACGCTGCGCGGCGGCTGACCTGCGCGGCGCTGAACCAGGGCCATCATCCCGCTGTCATCTCCGGGATCATGAAGCTGCACGCCACCGAGCGCATGCGGATTGCGATCGACGACGCCATGGATATCCATGGCGGCAAGGCCGTGATCGACGGGCCGCAGAACTATCTCGGCACTTATTATCGTTCGGTGCCGGTCGGCATCACCGTGGAGGGCGCCAATATCCTGACCCGCAATCTCATCGTGTTCGGGCAGGGCGCGATCCGCGCGCATCCCTATCTGCTCGACGAGATGAATGCGCTGCGCGACGACGATCACACGCGCGGGCTCGACGCCTTCGACAAGGCGTTCTGGGCTCACGTCGGCCACACCTTCACCACGCTGTTCCGGGCATGGGGGCGGAGCTGGAGCTTTGGCCTGTTCGCGCCCGCGCCTGACGCGGGCGATGCCACGCCCTTCTTCCGCCAGCTGTCGCGCTATTCGTCGGCCTTTGCGCTCTGCGCCGACATGGCGCTGCTGACGCTTGGTGGTGCGCTCAAACGCAAGGAGATGCTGTCGGCGCGGTTCGGTGACGTGCTGTCCGAGCTGTACCTGCTCTCGGCTGCGCTGAAACGCTGGGAGGAGGAAGGCCGGCAGAAGGAAGACTTCGCCGCGCTGGCCTACTGCATGGCGGCGGGCGTCCGCACCATCGAGAACAGGCTGGCCGAAATCTGCGCCAACATGCCGAACCGCTTCGTCGGCTGGCTGCTGAAATTCATCGTGCAGCCCTTTGGCGCGCGCGTCCTGGGACCGAGCGATCGCGTCGTGCAGGCCTGCGCCCAGTTGATTGTCGAGCCCTCGGCGGCCCGCGACCGGCTGACTGCCGATCTGTCCCATGTCGATGATGACGGCGGCCGCGCCCGGCTGGAGAAGGCGTTTCTGCTGGTCACCGGCACCGAGGAGATCGCAAAGCGGATGCATGCCGCGCATCTGCGCGACCCGGCCGAGGCCGTGAAGAAGGGCATCATCACCCAGAGCGAGGCCGACCGGCTCGCCGCGGCGCATGAGGCCGTCGCCAAGGTGATCGAGGTCGACGATTTCGCGCCCGAGGCGCTGTCGCCGATTTACAAGAAACCCGCCGACGTGCATCAGTTCTTCCAGGAGCTTGGAGAGCAGAGGGCGGCGAGCTGATGGCGCGACCGGTTTTTATCGTCGACGGCAGCCGGACGCCGTTCCTGAAGGCGCGCTCCGGTCCCGGCCCCTTCACGCCGGTCGATCTCGCCGTGCAATGCGGCCGGCCGCTGCTGGCGCGGCAGCCTTTTGCGCCCGATGCGTTCGACCAGGTGATCCTGGGCTGCGTCAATGTCATTGCCGACGAGATGAACCCGGCGCGGGTGGCGGCACTCCGGCTCGGCATGGGCGAATCCATGGTGGCCTTCACGGTGCAGATCAATTGCGGCTCCGGCATGCAGTCGATCGACACCGCCTACCGCTACATTCGCGAAGGCTCCGCCAACATGATCCTGGCCGGCGGCAGCGAGGCGCTGAGCCACGCGCCGCTGGTCTGGCCGAATTCCGGCGTGCGCTGGTTTGCGGGCCTTGCCGGCGCCAAGGGCATCGGTGCCAGGATCATGGCGCTGCTGAAGGCGCGGCCGCGCTATTTCAAGCCGATCATCGGGCTCGAGCGCGGACTGACCGATCCCATCACCGAGCTGAACATGGGCCAGACCGCCGAGGTGGTCGGCCATCTCTTCGGCATCACGCGCGAGCAGTCCGATGCCTATGCGGCCGAGAGCCACCGGCGCTTGGCGAACGCGCAGAAGGAAGGCTTTCTGAAAGGCGAGGTCGAGACCGCCTTTGGCCGCGACGGCAAGTTCTACGATCACGATGACGGCGTGCGTCCGGACTCCACGCCCGAGACCTTGGCGAAACTCCGTCCCGTGTTCGAGCGTCCCTGGGGCCAGGTCACCGCCGGCAATTCCTCGCAGATCACCGACGGCGCGTCCTGGGCGATCCTTGCCTCCGAGGAGGCGGTCGCGAAACACGGCCTGACGCCGAAGGCTGTCATCATCGACAGCCAGTGGGCCGCGCTCGATCCTTCCATCATGGGGCTTGGCCCGGTGCTGTCGGCCACCGCGCTGCTGAAGCGCAACGATCTCACACTGCAGGACATCGAGACCTGGGAGTTGAACGAGGCCTTTGCCACGCAGGTGCTCGGCTGCCTCGCCGCGTGGAATGATGAGACATTCTGCAAGGAAATTCTCGGGCTCGATGGCGCGGCGGGCGTGATCGACCAGAGCAAGCTCAATGTCGATGGCGGCGCGATCAGTCTCGGCCATCCCGTCGGATGCTCCGGCAACCGGATCGTGCTGCACCTCATCAACGCGATGAAGCGGCTCGGCACGCGGCGCGGCATCGCCACCGAATGCATCGGCGGCGGGCAGGGTGGCGCGATGTTGATCGAGGTGGTCTGATGCAGTCGCGAACCCTCGACGTTCTCGCCGACCGCGTGCTCGAACTCGGGCCCAAGCCCGACGCGGCGAGTCCCTATCGTAACTTCAAGCTGACCCGCGATGCCGAGGGCATCGCATGGCTGTTGTTCGACCGCGATGGCGCCAGCGCCAACACGCTGTCGTCTGATGTGATGGAAGAGTTCGACCGGATCATCGGCGAGCTCGAAGCGCAACGGCCGGCCGGTCTCGTGATCCGCTCGGCAAAGACCTCCGGCTTCATCGCCGGCGCCGATGTCAACGAATTTCGCGGCGCGACCGATCCGGTCACCGTCGAGACCACGATCTCGCGTGCGCATGCGGTGATCGACCGTCTCGAAGCGTTGCGGGTACCGAACGTCGCCGTGATCCATGGCTTCTGTCTTGGCGGCGGGCTCGAGGTTGCGCTGGCCTGTCAGTCGCGCATCGCCATCTCGAACGCGCGCTTCGGCTTCCCCGAGGTGATGCTGGGTTTGCATCCCGGTCTCGGCGGCACCGCGCGCTTCACGCGCCTGATCAATCCGATGCAGGCGATGACCTTGATGCTGACCGGCCGCACCATTGATGCGCGCCGCGCCAGGGGACTCGGCCTGGTCGATGCGGTTTGCGAGGAGCGGCATGTCCGCAACGCGGTGAAGGACGCCGTGTTCGGTCGGATGAAGCGCGCGCGTCCCGGTCTGCTCCCGACCGTCCTCAACCTCGGTCCCGTGCGTGGCTTGCTCGGCTCGCGCATGCGCCGCGAGGCCGAGAAGGCGGCACCCCATGAGCATTATCCCGCGCCTTATGCGCTGATCGATCTCTGGGAAAAGCACGGCGGCAGCAAGGCCGCGATGCTCGCCAATGAGAAGCGCTCCTTCGCGCAGCTGATGGTGACGCCGACGGCGCAGAACCTGATCCGGGTGTTCTTCCTGCGCGACGAGATGAAGAAGCTCGCAGGTGGCGGCAACAAAATCGCGCACGTCCATGTCATCGGCGCCGGCGCGATGGGCGGCGACATCGCCGCCTGGTGCGCCCATGAAGGCATGCGGGTGACGCTCGCCGACATGAAGGCCGAGCCGATCGCGGGTGCGATCAGGCGCGCCGCCGAGCTCTACGGCAAGATCATCAGGAAGCCGATCGAGGTGCGCGACGCGCTCGACCGGCTGATGCCGGACATGCAGGGCGAGGGCGTGCGCAATGCCGACCTCATCATCGAGGCGGTGCCCGAGAAGCTCGAACTGAAGCAGAAGGTCTATGCCGGCCTCGAGCCGAAGATGAAGCAAGGCGCGATCCTTGCAACCAACACCTCGAGCATTCCGCTGCAGGATCTGCGCACCACCTTGCAACGGCCCGAGCGGCTGCTCGGCCTGCACTTCTTCAACCCGGTGTCGCGCCTGCAATTGGTCGAGGTCGTCAGCCATGACGGCACCGATCCCGAGCTTCTGAAAGAGGCGCGCGCCTTTGTCGGCGCCATCGACCGCCTGCCGCTGCCGGTGAAGAGCTCGCCCGGCTTCCTCGTCAACCGCGCGCTGACGCCGTACATGCTGGAAGCGATGGTGATGCTGGACGAGAAAATCGACCAGCGCCTGATCGACGAGGCCGCCGAAAAGTTCGGCATGCCGATGGGGCCGATCGAGCTCGCCGACCAGGTCGGGCTCGATATCTGTCTCGACGTCGGCGACATGCTGCGCTCGAAATTCGGCGACCAGTTGCCGCCGACGCCGGCCTGGCTGCGCGAGAAGGTCGCCAAAGGCGAACTCGGCCGCAAGACCGGCAAGGGATTCTACACCTGGAAGGACGGCAAGGCCGAGAAGGCGCCGCGGCCGGAGACCGGTCCACGCGTCTCCGACGAGATGATCGATCGCCTGGTGCTGCCGATGTCCAATGTCTGCGTCGCCTGCCTGCGCGAGGGCATCGTCGACAATGCCGACGTGGTCGACGGCGCCATGATCTTCGGCACCGGCTATGCGCCGTTCCGCGGCGGCCCGCTCAACTACGCGCGCACGCGCGGCGTCGACGATGTCGTCGCAACGCTACGCCGGCTCGCCGACAAATTCGGCGGCCGCTTT
The DNA here is from genome assembly GCA_963795365.1 of uncultured Alphaproteobacteria bacterium. GTDB lineage: Bacteria > Pseudomonadota > Alphaproteobacteria > Rhizobiales > Xanthobacteraceae > Bradyrhizobium. The sequence continues at coordinate 52,964 of CAWCHW010000008.1, read as the reverse complement.
ACGCCCGACGCCGGCTGGGAGAGTTTCAAGTGACCGATACCCATATCCATGCGCCCGCCGTCGCCGAGAACGAACCGTCCGGCGAGCTCTGCACCCGCACCTTGGCGATGCCGGCCGACACCAACCAGAACGGCGACATTTTCGGCGGCTGGCTGCTGGCGCAGATGGACGTCAGCGGCGGCGTGTTCGCGGCCAAGATCACCAAATCGCGCAACGTCACGGTCGCGATCGACGCGATCAATTTCCGCAAGGCCGTCTATGTCGGCGATCTCGTCTCGGTCTACGGCAAGCTGGTGCGGATCGGCCGCACCTCGCTGACGGTGCATCTCGAAGCCTGGGTCGTCAGGCGCAAGGAGATGCAGTCGATCCTGGTCACCGACGGCAACTTCACCTATGTCTCGATCGACGACCAGGGCCGGCCGCAGGAGATCAAGCAGGATCCCTCGCTGCTGGTGACGTGAGGTTGTCATCACACGCGCTCAGCTGTACCCTCTCCCACAAAGGGAGAGGATAGCACCGTGCTCGCAGCAGCAGCTCGTGCTCGCTGCAGCCTCTCACGTATCCGGAGGAAAGATGTTCGGCCGCTACCTGAAGCTTTCGGCGCTCGTTGCGTTCGTTGTGATCTCCTCGATCGCAGGTCGCGCCCCCGCGGCCGCTGAAAACTATCCGGCCCAGCCGATCAGGGTCATCGTCGGGTTCGGGCCCGGCTCGGCCGCCGACATTCTTGCCCGGGTCGTCGGCAAGCAGATGGAGACCGCGCTCGGCCAGCCGATCGTGATCGAAAACCGCCCCGGCAACAGCAGCATGATCGCGGCGGATGCGGTGGCGCGCGCCACCGCCGATGGTTACACGCTGTTCATGGCGACGATCGCCAATACGCTCAATCCCGTGGAGACCAAATCGAACTTCGATCTCGGCCGTGATATGGCGCCGATCACGCTGCTCGGTGTGGTTCCGAACGTGCTGGTCGCGCATCCATCCGTACCGGCCAACAACCTCGCGGAATTGATCGCGCTGGCGAAGAGCAAGCCGGAAACCCTGACATTCGGCTCATCCGGCTATGCCACCGCAAGCTACATGGCGGCCGAGCTGTTCAATGCCAAAGCTGGTACCGCCGTGGTCATGGTTCCCTATCAGGGCGGCAGCAACCAGGCCTTATCGGACCTGCTCTCGGGCCGCATCACGCTGATGTTCAATGTCGCCGCCACGCTCGCGCCGCATATTGCCACCGGCAAGCTGAAGGCGTTCGCCGTCGCGCAGTCGAAGCGCGCCTCGATCATGCCCGATGTTCCAACCCTCGCGGAGGCCGGCATGACCGGCTATGACGCGGGAATCTGGATCGGACTGCTGGCCCCGGCCGGAACGCCGCCCGCGATCATCGAGAAGTTATCGGCCGCCGCCAACGACGCATTGAAGGCGGAACCGGTTCGCGCCGCATTGAAGGCCCAGGGCACCGATCCCGTCGGCGGCACGCCGAAGGAGTTTGCCGACTTCATCCGCGCCGATATTGAAAAATGGACTGCGGTTCTTGCCACGTCCGGCGTGAAGCGGTGACGCGTCGGCCCAAGCTTGGTGTCCAAAAACTTGCTTTATTGCACCGCCCTCTCACGCACCCGTGTGAGGAACGAACAGGCAGCATGCCCGTTATTTGCCCGGGCGAGGAAATGAGACCACGGGCAATGTCAGACTCCTACATCATCGAAGTGTCTTCCCAGGCGGCCGGCATCGTCGTGCGTGACCGGCTCGGCTATCGCTTTTTTGCCGCCGCGCAGCCGTTCTTCCGGCTCGACGGCCGCCTGTTCCGCAGCACGCGCGATGCCGAGCGCGCCGCGATGCAGCTGGCGAACAGCGATCTGACGGCGGCGTGACGAGCAACGGATCGTAGGGTGGGTTAGCCCGAAGGGCGTAACCCACCTCTTCTGTTTCCGCGGATATAAAGTGGTGGGTTACGCTTCGCTAACCCACCCTACGCTTCGTCGTTCACAGCTTCGTCGACGCCCGCGACAGCAGCTTCCAGTCCGAGCCCTGCTTCTGCCAGTTCATCAGGATGTGGAGGTTGGTCGAGCTCTTCTTGCCGTCGGCGGCAGCCTCGGATTCGCCGAGCCAGTGGAAGCGCACGATCGCAGCCGGACCGACGACGCGGATCTTGACGTCCTGATACTCCAGCGACAGCCACTTCGATTTTCCGTTGGTGGCGTTGGCAACGAAGGTCGCCTTGTCCTCGACGTGTGCGTCGGAATGGCTGTAGCTCAATTCTTCCGCGCACAGCGCGGCCAGCGCCTTGGGGTCGGCGGCGAACTGCGCCTTGCGGAAGGCTTCGACCTTTTCCGCAACGCCCTCCTCTTCGACGCCGGCAAAGGCGGGCAGGGCAGCGAGCAGGGGAAGCGCAAACGCAGATAGTGCCATTCCACGACGTGTGATGGTCATCAATTCCTCCCTGGGTTTTTTGTCTTGAGTGCGATCAGTCTCGCAGCGACGCCGGTCGTTGTCGAGTGTCGGCGCCGGTGGTCAATATGGCACCAGCATTAACCTATCTTGCGCGTTGACCCCGCAGGCAAAGGCGCTACCTTGGCGTTCTTTCAAGGGGTTAAGCCGCGTGCCCGGATTGTCGCATCGCCAGACCGAAATCCTCAACCTCGCCCGCGCTTCCGGCCGCGTGATGGTGGAGGAGCTTGCGCGGCGCTTCGAGGTCTCGGCGCAGACCATCCGCAAGGACCTCAACGATCTCTGCGAGCAGCGCGCGCTGACCCGCATCCATGGCGGCGCCATGATCGCCTCCGGCGTCGAAAACCTCGCCTACGAGGCGCGCCGTTTCGTCGCCGCCGACGAGAAGAAGGCGATCGGGGCCGCCGCGGCCGCGCTGATCCCGAACGGCTGCTCGCTCTTCATCAACATCGGCACCACGACCGAGGAGGTGGCGAGCGCGCTGACCTCGCACGAGGACCTCTTGGTCATCACCAACAACCTCAACGTCGCGATGCTGCTCTATCGTCATCCGCGCATCGAGGTGGTGGTGGCGGGCGGCGCGGTGCGGCGCGCCGACGGCGCCGTGGTCGGCTCGACCGCGACGCAGCTGATCGGCCAGTTCAAGGTCGACTACGCCATCATCGGCGTGTCCGCGCTCGATGAGGAGGGCGCCTTGCTCGACTTCGACTATCGCGAGGTGCAGGTGGCGCAGGCGATCATCGCCAATGCGCGCAGCGTCATGCTGGTCGCCGATAGCACCAAGTTCACCCGCTCCGCGCCGGTGCGCATCGCGCATATGAGCCAGATCAACACCTTCGTCACCGACTCCGCGCTTCCTGCGGGCCTGGCCAGTATCTGCAATCACCGCGGCATCCAGGTGATCGAGGCGATGCCGAAGGCGGCCGATATCGAAGAGGCCGAGGCGGGCGAGGGCGCCAACGCGCCGATTCCGATCCGGCGGGGTTGATCTCGGTCTCCGTTATCGCTGGAACTGCTTCGAGGAATTCAGCGCTTCCATTCGTCCCAAGGGTTGCTCAGCGCCACGCCAAACAATGCAAAATCCCTGACGTTGCGCGTGACCAGCGTGAGGTCTTTGGCGAGCGCGGTTGCCGCAAAGAAGCCGTCCATAACGGACAGCGCAACGCCGCTCCGTCGGCTCTGCGCCATCAGGTCGCCCCAGCGTTCGGCCACCGCCCAGTCGATCGGCAGGATTTGCTCGGCGAAGCGCGACGGCAGATCATTGGCCAGCCAGGCGGCCAGCGCGGCGCGCCGGCGGCCATCATCCATCAAGGCGATACCGCGTCGAAGCTCGGCGATCGATGCGACGCTGATGAAGACACGATCCTCGTCGACGGTATCGAGCCAGCCCATCACCTTCCGGTCGGGCGCCGGCCGCTGCACCTCGGATAGCACGTTGGTATCGAGCAGGAGATTCACAGCGTGTCGTCGCGAGGCAAGTCACGTTGGCGTTCAAGCTCAAGATCGGCGCCGCGCAGCGGCGACGCCAGCAGGAATTCGGCCAAGGTCCCCTTGCGCGCGGTTTTGCGCGCCCATTCCTCGGCCGAGACGATGACCGCGGCCGGCTTGCCATTTCGGGTGATAGTTTGTGGGCCGGCTTGAGCCCGATCAACCACCTCCGATAGCCGAGCTTTGGCGCTCGCCAGGGTCCAGGGGCCACCGGGTGGTGGCGGGGAGAAGGTCTTCTTGATGTTCGCCAAACAAATCCCTCGGAGACTATTGTGACTACCTTGACCACTATACCGACGCCTGCAGTGCCGGGCAAATGTCCCGATTTGGAGCGCTTTCGCTTGCTTTCGTTTTTCTTTGTGATCTACTCAAAAACGAAAGCCAAATCGCCCAAGCGAAGGCGAGCTGCCGGGGAAGCGTCTGTTGGAGCGGATTTTCGACCTCGCCATCATTGGAGGCGGCGTCAACGGTTGCGGCATCGCGCGCGATGCGGCGGGCCGGGGCAATTCCGTATTTCTATGTGAAATGAATGACTTGGCGAGCGGGACGTCGTCCTGGTCGACCAAGCTCGTGCATGGCGGCTTGCGCTATCTCGAATATTATGAGTTCCGCCTGGTGCGCGAGGCGCTGATCGAGCGCGAAATCCTCTGGCAGATCGCGCCCCACATCATCCGGCCGCTGCGTTTCGTTTTGCCGCACCATGCCGGCCTGCGCCCAGCCTGGCTGCTGCGGCTCGGCCTGTTCCTTTACGACCATATCGGCGGCCGCAACCTCCTTCCCCCGACCCGCTCCGTCGATCTTTCAAAGGACGCCGTCGGCCATCCGCTCATGCCGGGCCGCTACACAAAGGGCTTCGAATATTCCGACTGCTTCGTCGACGACGCGCGGCTGGTCGTGCTCACCGCGCGCGATGCCGCCGATCGCGGCGCCGACATCCGCACCCGCACCCGCGCGGTCGAGCTCCGTCAGGTCGACGGCATCTGGCACGTCACCGTCGAGAACGCCGTTACCAAGGCGCGAAGCGACATCCGCGCCCGCGTGCTGGTCAATGCCGGCGGCCCCTGGGTCGAGCAGGTGCTGGCCTCGGGCGCCGGCGTCAATGCGCGCGCCAAGGTGCGGCTGGTGCAGGGCTCGCACATCGTGGTCAAGCGGCTCTACGAGCACGACCGCGCCTACATGTTCCAGAACGCCGACGGTCGCATAGTCTTCGTGATTCCCTATCAGGATGACTTCACCCTGATCGGCACCACCGATCGCGACTATCACGGCGACCCCGCGAAGGTGAAAGCCACGCAAGAGGAAATCAAATATCTCTGCGACGCCGTCAGCGAGTATCTGGCCACGCCCGTCAAGCCCGAGGACGTGGTCTGGGACTATGCCGGCGTGCGCCCGCTCTATGACGATGGCGCCAGCGAAGCCAAGGCGGCGACCCGCGACTACGTGTTCGAGCTCGATACGCCGGGCGGTGCGCCGCTGCTCTCGATCTATGGCGGCAAGATCACGACCTATCGGCGGCTCGCCGAAGAAGCGCTGGAGCGGCTGGAGCCTTTTCTCGGCGGCAACGCCAAGGCGCGCCAGGGCTGGACCGGCAAATCGCCGCTGCCGGGCGGCAACATGGATGTCTCGGCGCTGCCGGCGCTGACGGCGGAATTGCAGCGCAACTATCCTTACCTCACGCTGGAGCATGCGAACCGTCTCGCACATGCCTATGGCACCCGCGCCACCAAGGTGCTGGGCAACGCAAAATCGCTTGCCGATCTCGGCCAATCCTTTGGCGCGACGCTGACCGCGGCCGAGGTGTCCTATTTGATGACATGGGAATGGGCGATGAGCGCCGCCGATGTCGTCTGGCGGCGCTCCAAGCTCGGCCTGCGTCTGTCGGCCGCGGAGATCGCAACGATTGACGAATGGATTGTGACAAAGGCGCCGCATGAAAGTCCCCTGCTGCAGGCGGGAGGACGGACATGACCGTGACCCTGGACCATGTGACCCGTACGGTGGACGGCATTCCCGCCATCCGCGACGTGTCGCTGACCCTGGAGAAGGGCACGCTCAGCGTGCTGCTCGGGCCGACGCTGTCGGGCAAGACCTCGATCATGCGGCTGCTCGCCGGGCTGGACAAGCCAACCACGGGCAAGGTGCTGGTCGACGGCAAGGACGTCACCGGCTTTGACGTGCGCAAGCGCTCGGTCGCGATGGTCTACCAGCAGTTCATCAACTATCCCTCGCTGACCGTCTATGAGAACATCGCCTCGCCCTTGCGCGTGCAGGGCAAGCCGAAAGCCGAGATCGACCGGCGCGTGATGGAAGCCGCGAAACTTCTGCGGCTGGAACCGTACCTCGCGCGCACGCCGCTGCAGCTCTCCGGCGGCCAGCAGCAGCGCACCGCGATCGCGCGCGCGCTGGTGAAGGGCGCCGATCTCGTGCTGCTCGACGAGCCCTTGGCCAATCTCGATTACAAGCTGCGCGAGGAACTGCGCACTGAGCTGCCGCGCATCTTCGAGGCCTCGGGCGCGATCTTCGTCTACGCCACGACAGAGCCGTCGGAAGCGCTGCTGCTCGGCGGCCGCACCATCTGCATGTGGGAAGGCGAGGCGCTGCAGGCCGGCGATACCTCGAATGTCTACCGTCATCCCGAGACCTTGCGGGTGGCGCAGGTGTTCTCCGATCCGCCGCTCAACCTGGTCGGCATTCAGAAGAAAAACGGCAGCGTACAATATGCCGGCGGCGTCGCCGCGCCCGCCGCGGGGCTTTATACCGGGCTCGCCGACGGCGCCTATCGCGTCGGTTTTCGCGCGCATCAGCTCGAAATCGCCAATGGCCAGGCCGGCCGCCACGCGTTTCCGGCCACCGTCACGGTGACCGAGATCACCGGCTCCGAAAGTTTCGTGCATCTGCATCGCGAGGACACCGATTGGGTCGCGGTGCTGCACGGCGTGCACGAGTACGAGCCGGGCGAGACGCTTCAAGCCGTGCTCGATCCCGACAATGTCTTTGTGTTCGATGCGGCGGACAAGCTCGTCGCCTCTCCAGGCTCGGCGTAGGAGAGGCACCATGGCCCGCATTGACCTCGTCGATCTCGCGCATTCCTACGGCGGCAACGATGCCCCGCTGGAGAGTTTTGCGCTGAAGCCGGTCACCATGACCTGGCGGCAGGGCGGCGCCTATGCGCTGCTTGGCCCCTCCGGCTGCGGCAAGACCACGCTGCTGAATTTGATTTCCGGCATCATCGCGCCGTCGCGCGGCAAGATCCTGTTCGATGGCGCCGACGTCACGCCGCGGTCGACGCGAGAGCGCAACATCGCGCAGGTGTTCCAGTTTCCGGTGATCTACGACACCATGACGGTCGGGCAGAACCTCGCTTTCCCCCTGAAGAACCGCGGCATAGCCAGGCCCGAGATCGACAAGCGCGTCGCCGAGATCGCGCATCTGCTCGACCTCACGCCGCATCTCAATCGCAAGGCCACGCGACTCACCGCCGACGCCAAGCAGAAGATTTCGCTGGGGCGCGGCCTCGTCCGTTCCGACGTCGCCGCGGTGCTGTTCGACGAGCCGCTGACGGTGATCGACCCCGAATTGAAGTGGCAGCTTCGCTCCAAGCTCAAGGCGCTGCACCGCGAGCTCGATCTCACCATGATCTATGTGACCCACGACCAGACCGAGGCGCTGACTTTCGCCGACACGGTCGTGGTGATGCATGACGGCCGCGTGGTGCAGAGCGGCACGCCGGCCGAACTGTTCGACAAGCCCGCGCACACCTTCGTCGGCTATTTCATCGGCTCGCCCGGCATGAACATCGTGCCGGCCGAGGTGAAGGGCAGGGAAGCGCGGATCGGCGGTCACGTCATTGCACTCAATCGCAATTACGACGGCCTGCCGCCAGGCGCGACGATCGAGGTCGGCGTGCGGCCGGAGTTCGTCGACATCGCTACGCCGGCGCCGGACTTGCTGTCCGCCAATATCGATCGGATCGACGATCTCGGCCGCATCCGCTTCGCACGCGTCCGCGTCGGCGATGCCAGGCTCGCAGCGCGCGTTCCCAACGGTTTTGCGGTCAATGGCGGAACGGCCGGGCTGAGATTCGATCCGGCCCACGTCCACGTTTATGCCGACAGCATCCTGGTCGAGGGGAAGTCCTGATGGACAAGACCGTCAACCAGAAAGCCTGGTTCCTGGTGTTGCCGGTGTTCGCGCTGGTCGCGTTCTCCGCGATCCTGCCGTTGATGACGGTGGTGAACTATTCGATGCAGGACACCTTCGGCAACAACCAGTTCTTCTGGAACGGCGTCGGCTGGTTCAAGGAGCTGCTCGATCCCTCGACCGATCTCGGCGGCCGCTTCCTCGCCTCGCTCGGACGCAATCTGTTTTTCTCGCTGGTGATCCTCGCCATCGAGGTGCCGCTCGGTATCGTCGTTGCGCTGTCGATGCCGCGCGAGGGCTGGAGTGTCGCGGCCTGCCTCGTCATTCTCGCGCTGCCGCTTTTGATCCCGTGGAACGTGGTCGGCACCATCTGGCAAATTTTCGGCCGGCCCGACATCGGCCTGCTCGGCTACGTCCTCGTCCGCCTCGGGCTGAACTACAACTATGTCTCCAACGACATCGATGCCTGGGTCACCGTCATCGTGATGGATGTCTGGCACTGGACCAGCCTGGTGGCGCTGCTGTGCTACGCCGGTCTCAAGTCGATCCCCGAAGCCTATTACCAGGCCGCGCAAATCGACGGCGCCTCGCGCTGGGCGGTGTTCACCGCGATCCAGCTGCCGAAGATGAATCGCGTGCTCTTGATCGCGGTGCTGCTGCGCTTCATGGACAGTTTCATGATCTACACCGAGCCGTTCGTCGTGACCGGCGGCGGACCCGGCAACTCCACCACCTTCGTCTCGATCGAGCTGGTCAAGATCGCGCTCGGCCAGTTCGACCTCGGCAAGGCCGCCGCGCTGTCGCTGGTCTACAACCTCATCATCCTGATCGTGTGCTGGGTGTTCTACACCGTCATGACCAACGCCGGCACCGAGCGCCCGCGCAAAGAGGGGATCGCCTGATGCATTCGATTCCCGGCCGCCGCGTCATTCTCGGACTGTTCCTGATCTTCCTGCTGTTGCCGATCTACTGGCTCGTCAACATGAGCTTCAAGACCAACGGCGAGATCGTCTCGACCATGACCTTGTGGCCGCACACGCCGACGCTGCAGCATTACAAGCGCATCTTCACCGACGAGAGCTGGTATTCCGGTTACATCAACTCGCTGGAATATGTCGTCATCAACACCATCCTGTCGGTATCGGTGGCGCTGCCGGCGGCCTACGCCTTCTCGCGCTATCGTTTCCTCGGCGACAAGCATCTGTTCTTCTGGCTGCTGTCGAACCGGATGGCGCCGGCCGCCGTCTACGCGCTGCCGTTCTTCAATCTCTATTCGGCGATCGGCCTGTTCGATACGCCGTGGGCGGTGGCGCTGGCGCACTGCATCTTCAATGTGCCGCTGGCGGTGTGGATCCTCGAGGGTTTCGTATCAGGCGTGCCGCGCGAGATCGACGAAACCGCGTTCCTCGACGGCTATTCGTTTCCGCGCTTCTTCGTAAAAATCCTGGTGCCGCTGATCGCAAGCGGCATCGGCGTGGCCGCCTTCTTCTGCTTCATGTTCTCGTGGGTCGAGCTTTTGCTGGCGCGCACGCTGACTTCCGTCAATGCGAAGCCGATTGCGGCTGTCATGACCCGCACGGTGTCCGCTGCCGGCATGGACTGGGGACTGCTGGCGGCAGCAGGCGTGCTCACCATCATCCCCGGCGCGCTCGTGATCTGGTTCGTCCGCAATTATATCGCGCGCGGCTTTGCGCTCGGCCGGGTGTAGTCATGACCACGCATCTGAGGATGATCGGAGCTTTTTGTTTCACCTCTCCCTTCGGGAGAGGTCGGATTTGGCGCGAAGCGGCAAATCCGGGTGAGGGGTTACGCTCCATCGATAGACCGTACCCCCTCACCCCAGCCCTCTCCCCATGGGAGAGGGGGCATAGCGTGCCGTGTGGCGGGAGGTAGTGCATGGAAAGCATCGCATGGATGGCCTGGACCTTGCCGACCGCGATCTTCTTCGTGCTGCTGGCGTCCACGTTGGCGGTCATGACCTGGCTCGCCGTCGCCTATCCCGAGGCCGAGCGGGTCGGCATCCTGACGATTCCGACCACGCGCGGCGACCGCCTGTTCGTGTCGCTGATTCTCGCCGCCGTCATTCATCTCTTGTGGATCGCCTTCATCGGCACCGATGGGATCGCGACCTTGCCGATCGGCGAGGAAGGTTACGAATTGTCGAGCCTGTGGCTCGCAACACTGGTTTCGCTTGGCGTGGCCGTGCTGGTGTTTCGCACGGTTTGAAGCCAGTCGAAGAAGACAGATCCGGGAGAGCAACCCGGGCCTGAGAGTACGTCAGTCCCTGCAACGGAGGAACAACATGCGACGCTTAGTGAGAAGGAAGGGGCCCATGACTTCAGGAATTTGGGGTTCCCGGGTTCTGATGATGACGAGCGCGGTGGCGTTGATGGCGGCTTCGGCTGCGGTCACGGCTCCCGCCTATGCGGACGAAGCTGCCGCCAAGAAGTGGGTCGACAGCGAATTCCAGCCGTCGACCCTTTCCAAGGACGACCAGATGAAGGAGATGCAGTGGTTCATCAAGGCCGCTGAACCCTTCAAGGGCATGGAAGATCAACGTGGTTTCGGAAACCATCACGACCCACGAATACGAATCCGGCACGCTGGCGAAGGCCTTCACCGAGATCACCGGCATCAAGGTCAAACACGACATCATCCAGGAAGGTGACGTCGTCGAGAAGCTGCAGACCCAGATGCAGTCCGGCAAGAACGTCTATGACGGCTGGATCAACGACTCCGACTTGATCGGCACGCACTTCCGCTACGGTCAGACCATCGTGCTGTCGGATTATATGACGGGCGAAGGCAAGGACGTCAGCGACCCCATGCTCGACGTCAATGACTTCATCGGCAAGTCGTTCACCACAGCGCCGAACAAGAAGCTCTACCAGTTGCCCGACCAGCAGTTCGCGAACCTCTACTGGTTCCGCTACGACTGGTTCACCAATCCCGGACTACAAGGCCAAGTTCAAGGCCAAGTATGGCTACGATCTCGGCGTGCCCGTGAACTGGTCGGCCTATGAGGACATCGCCGAGTTCTTCACCAACGACATCAAGGAGATCAACGGCGTCAAGGTCTATGGCCACATGGACTATGGCAAGAAGGATCCCTCGCTCGGCTGGCGTTTCACCGACGCCTGGCTGTCGATGGCCGGCAACGGCGACAAGGGCATCCCGAACGGCCTGCCGGTCGACGAGTGGGGCATCCGCATGGAAGGCTGCCGTCCGGTTGGCTCTTCCATCGAGCGCGGCGGCGACACCAACGGTCCCGCGGCGGTCTACTCGATCACCAAATATCTCGAGTGGATGAAGAAGTACGCCCCGCCGCAGGCGCAAGGCATGACCTTCTCGGAGGCAGGCCCGGTGCCGGCGCAGGGCAACGATCGCCCAGCAGATCTTCTGGTACACCGCCTTCACCGCCGACATGGTCAAGCCCGGCATCGCCGTGATGAACGCCGACGGCACGCCGAAGTGGCGCATGGCTCCGTCGCCGCACGGCTCGTACTGGAAGGACGGCATGAAGCTCGGCTATCAGGACGTGGGTTCGCTCACGCTTCTGAAGTCGACGCCCGCCGGACCGCCGCAAGGCGGCCTGGCTCTATCTGCAGTTCATCGTCTCCAAGACGGTGTCACTGAAGAAGAGCCATGTCGGTCTCACCTTCATCCGCGAGTCCGACATCTGGGACAAGTCGTTCACCGAGCGCGCGCCCAAGCTCGGCGGCCTGATCGAGTTCTACCGCTCGCCTGCGCGCGTGCAGTGGACCCCGACCGGCAACAACGTGCCCGACTATCCGAAGCTCGCGCAGCTGTGGTGGCAGAACATCGGCGATGCGTCGTCCGGCAACAAGACGCCGCAAGCGGCGATGGATGCGCTCGCAGCGGCCCAGGACTCGGTGATGGAACGTCTCGAGAAATCGGGCGTGCAGAAGGAGTGCGGACCGAAGCTCAACAAGAAGGAGACGGCCGAGTACTGGTTCGCCAAGTCGGCGAAGGACGGCAACATCGCTCCGCAGCGCAAGCTCGCTAACGAGAAGCCGAAGGGCGAGACCATCGACTACGACACGCTGATCAAGTCGTGGCCGGCGTCCCCGCCGAAGAGGGCTTCGAATTGAGCCACTGCTGCCAACCTCGTCATTGCGAGGAGCGTTAGCGACGAAGCAATCCAGCATCATGCGATCTACGAGGCTGGATTGCTTCGGCTGTCGCTCGCAATGACGAACAATTAGAAGGCCGGGAGCAATCCCGGCCTTTTTCTTTGCATTGACGACCGCGCAGCGCCGCCGCACCATCGCGGGCAAAGGAGCTTTCCATGCGCATGATTTTCCGTTGCGATCCGCGATTGTCCGAGCACCTGCCGCGGCCGGCGCCGGCGCGCACGATTTTGCCGGACTGGTTGCGCCAGATGCCGGCAAAGGCGCGTTCGGAAATTCATGGCCGCGATATCCGCACGGTCAAGCAATGCCCGCCCTTCGTCGATGCGATGGCCTATGGCGTGCTGATCCTGCTGCCTTGCGACGTGACAGTCGAGCGCGGCGCGTTCTCCTGGGATTGGGACATTCCGGAGCCTGCGACCGTGGGCCATCCGCGCGCGCCGTTGAGCTTTCATCCTGCTGCCCAATTTCCCGACGCGCCCTTTGCCGACGGTCGCGCGGCGATCAAATTCAACAGTTTCTGGACCATCGAATTGGACGAGGGTTGGTCGCTGTTCGCAGCTCATCCGGTCAACCGCGACGACCTGCCGTTCCGCACGATCTCGGGACTGGTGGACGCCGACCGCTTTCACGACGGCGGAATCAATTTTCCGGCGATTTGGACGAAAGTCGATTTTTCCGGCGTGCTTCCGAAAGGGACTCCTGTTGCGCAGTGTTTCGCCGTGCCGCGTGCCGCGCCGCAGCTGGTGTTCGAGGATTTCGACGAGGCACACCAGCAAGCCTATGCCAGGACGGTCGCAGATGTGCTGACTGCGCCGAATGTCTACCGCAAGCGCTTTCGGGCGCGGCGTGGTCGGCTAACCCCCTGAGTCGAGTGCGCGCCGCAGCGCCTCCTCGTCGAGCCACAGCCGACCATGCGAGGCGGAGGTCAGCGCCATGGCGATGGTGCCGAACATGTCCGGTCGCAAGCGATAAGCTTCGGCATAGGCGCGTATCGCACCGTCGAGATCGCCGCTTTCCTGCAACGCCGTGCCGAGATTGAGCGCGGCTTCAGCATAGTCAGGCTTGATGCTCAGCGCCTTCCGATAAGCCTCCGCGGCCGCGGTGTGATCGCGTAGGTCCTGTCGAACCACGCCGAGATCGAACCAGACGGATGCGGGCGCCCCGTCGATCGTCGCGCGTTCAAGGAGCGATACGGCGCTTGGGTTATCGCCGTCTTCCCATGCCAAACGTCCCAGCCGTGCAGCAGCCTCCTGGCTCTGCGGCAGGGCCATGAGGATGGCGCGCCACGCGTCGCGTGCTTGAGGTTTCAGGCCTGCGGCATCGAGCGTACGAGCCTTCTCGAAAAGCATGTCGCGTTGCGGCGCGAGCGAAAGCGCGCGATCGAGATGGATCAACGCAGCGTCGAAATCGCCGAGCCCCCGCGTGATGCGCGCGGCGAGCAGCCGCGCCGGCACGCTGTCCGGCCTGCCGGCGAGGCTGGCTTCGATATGAAGGCGTGCCGGCTGAAGCTCGCCCCTGGAAAAGAGCACCGCGGCGAGCAGATGACTGAGCATCGCTTCGCCCGGCTGTCGCGCGAGCCCTTGTTCGCACAGCATGCGCGCCTCATCGCGGCGCCCCGCGTTGAACGCGGCGGTGGCCTGGCGGGCGATGTCTTCGACGGCCGTTGTCATCGCAACGTCAATCCAGCGGTTCGACCTTGACGATCGAGGCGCCGTCGTTGCTGCCGACCCAGAAGCCGACGGGCGTCGTCGAGTTGTCGACGAAGACCCTGCGGATGTTGGTCGAGCGCGGCAGCAGATAATCGGTCATCTCGCCGGTCTTCGTGTTCAGCCGCGTCACCTGGTCGGTCACCATCGATCCCGTCCAGGCATATTCGTTCCGGTCGAGCACGACGTCATACGGCGCCGACCAGCGCGTGCCGAGCTTCCACTCCCTGAATTCCTTGCTTCTCGTGTCGAACATCCCGATCCGGTCGCCGCGATATTCGCCGAACCACAGCCGATCCTGCGCATCCATGTTGCCGCGCCGCGGCGCCGAGCGCGGCGTCGGCGTCTGGAACAGCGCGACCTCGCCGGTTTGGGCGTCGATGCGGCCGATCTGGCCCTGGCGGAAATCGGTGAAGAAGGCGTTGTTATGGGAGTCCGGAATGACGTCGTAGATGTTGTGCGGCTCGCCCTTCGGCGCGCTCTTGAACGGCAGCCATGTCTCGATCTTGCCGGTGGCGATATCGAGACGATGGACGCCGGCAAAACCGTTGTTCTGGGTCCAGACCTTGCCGTCGACGTCGGAATGCTGCGGGCTCACCATGTTGACCTGCGCGGCGGCAATGTTGGCTTCCGGCGGCAAGGTCCAGAACTTGAACTGCTCCGTCGTCGGATCGAACTTCACGATCGTCGCCTGATACATATTGCCGAGCCAGAGGTTGCCCGCGCCGTCGGCGCGCAGGCCGAGGCTGCCGGTCGGCGCGTTGTCGCGGTGCATGGCGTACGGGTATTCGCTGACCTTGCCGGTTGCAGGATCGAGCCGCCCCAGCTTCTGTTCGCCGAAGTTTCCGAACCAGACGATGCCGTTCTTGTCGACGATGACGTCGTGCGGCGCCATTTCCTCCCGAGGCAAATCATACTCTGTGTAGATCACTTTCGTGGCCGCGCCCTTCGGACGCGGCAGCCTCTTCAGCTCATACTTCCATTGCTCGGTGGCGCTGAGATTGATCGTGCTCAGATACTGCGCGACCGCGCGATAGATCTCGATGCGGTCTTCGCCCTGCTCCTCCATCAGCCGCTCTGCGGGGCGTAACTGCGGATGGATCGGCAGGCTCTGTTGCACATAGCCCTGCATGCGCGGCAGGATCTGCGTCAGGAATCCGTCGGCATCGTATTTCGACCGTACGATACGCTGCACGGTGTGGCAGCCGACGCAGTTGAGCAATTGCCCCTTTTGCTGGTCGGTGCCGGGGATGCTGGCCATCCATTCGCCATTCGACAGTTGCGCGGCGAGATCGGCGGTCTTGCGCAGCTTCAGATCCGCGATTGCGGGATCCGGTGCGCTCACGTCGGCCTTGGTGGGTTGGTCAAGCTCATAGCCGACCGCGCGCACGGCAAGCCCATATTGACCGGGCGCCAAACGGCTTTGCGGAAAACTGTAGCGGCCATCCGCGCCCGTCACGACCGTGACCGTGATGTTCGATCCGGCCCGGGTGGCGCTGACCAGCACGCCTTCCATGACAGGCTCTTCAGTCGAACTGACGACGCCCGTCAGGGCGGCGCCCTGTGTCTGGGCCGGGGAAGGGTGCGGGATGGTGAGGGCGATCGCCATGGCGATGGCGGCAGGCAGGGGATAGCGCATGATGTCCTCCCGGCATTTTTTGTTGCCGTGAGGATAAGCCGGGTAGGTGAGCAACGCGAGCGAGTCTCTCGCCACTCCCTCCCCCCTTGCGGGGGAGGGTCGGGGAGGGGGGGTGACTTGCACCAGCGTTCGCTTGGACCCCCACCCCTAACCCCTCCCCGCAAGGGGGAGGGGAACACCAGCGGAACTACTCCGCCGCCTGCTTCGCCTCCAGCGCCGGATAGTCGGTATAGCCCTTGGCGCCGCCGCCGTAGAACGTCGCCTTGTCCCATTCGTTCAGCTTGGCGCCGCGCTTCAACCGCTCGACCAGGTCGGGGTTGGAGATGAACGGCTTGCCGAACGCGATCAGGTCGACCGCGTTGTCGGCCAGCATCTTCTCGGCGAGCGCGAAATCGTAACCGTTGTTGGCGATGTAGGCGCGCTTGAAACGTTTGCGCAGCGATGCGTAGTCGAACGGCGCGATGTCGCGCGGCCCGCCGGTCGCGCCCTCGATGACGTGGATATAGGTCAGCTTCAGCGCCTCGAGCCCGTCGACGATGTAATCGAACAGCGGTTGCGGATTGGAATCGCTGACATCGTTGGCCGGCGTCACCGGCGAGATGCGGATGCCGGTGCGCTCAGGCCCGACCTCCGCGACGACAGCTTTGGAAACTTCCAGCATCAGCCTGGCGCGGTTCTCGATCGACCCGCCATAGGCATCGGTGCGCTTGTTGGCGCCATCCCTGGCGAACTGGTCGAGCAGATAGCCGTTGGCGCCGTGAATCTCGACGCCGTCGAAGCCGGCGGCGATCGCGTTCGCCGCACCCCGCTTGAAGTCGTCGATGATGCCGGGAATCTCGGAGAGCTCCAGCGCGCGGGGCTCGGAGATCTCCGTGAACTCGTTGTTGACGAAGGTCTTGCCCTTGGCGCGGATCGCCGACGGCGCCACCGGCTTGCCGCCGCCGGGCTGGAGTGACGTATGGGAGACGCGGCCGACATGCCAGATCTGGTTGAAGATACGTCCACCATTGGCGTGCACGCGTGCGGTGACCTTGCGCCAGCCCTCGACCTGCTCCTTCGAATAAATGCCGGGCGTGTCCTGGTAGCCCTGGCCCTGCTGCGACACCTGGGTCGCCTCGGTAATGAGCAGGCCGGCGGAGGCGCGCTGGCCGTAATACTCGACCGCAAGCGGGCTCGGCACCATGCCGGGCGGGATCGCGCGGTTGCGCGTCAGCGGCGCCATCACCAGGCGGTTCGGCAGCGTGAGCGGGCCGAGCTTGGTGGGCTCGAGAAGTTTTGACGTGGTCATGGGAATTTCCGGATCGTGGAAGGAGACTTGCAGATGGGCATTTCTAGCATTGTCGCAATGCATCCAGCCACTCGCCTCGCGCAGGGGTGATGAGCAGAGCGGGCGAAATGGAAAGATTGCTTACGGAATTGGCAAGAGGACGATCGGTTCGGCCTGCGGGATGGCCCTATCGGAAAAGGCCATTTCCTCGTCATTGCGAGGAGCCAACGGGTTCGGCCCTCTTGCGCCGGCCCGATGACAGGCTCCACGACGAAGCAATCCAGACTATTTCCGCGGAGGCATTCTGGATTGCTTCGCGGAGCCTGTCATCGGGCGCGCATTCGCGCGACCCGTTGGCTCGCAATGACGATTACGCCGCGCCCAGAAAATCGCGCTTGCCGATTTCGACACCGTTGTGGCGCAGGATGCCGTGCGCAATGGCGGCATGGAAGTAGAATTGCGGGAGGGAGAAGCCGGATATGAATTGCTGGCCTTTCAGCGTCATCGTTTTGTCGGGGCCCATGGGGAAGGTGACGTCCTTGGTATCGGCGCCGTCGAACTGCGCAGGCTTGAACGATTTGACGTAGTCGACGGTTTTGGCAATCCGCTGCCGCAATTCCTCGAACGTCTTTTCAGTATCCGGTGCCGCAGGGACCTCGTTATGGGTGACGCGCGCGCAACCCCGCGTGGCGAAATCGGTGGCGAGTTGTATCTGCTTGGACAGTGGCAGCATGTCGGGGTACAGCCGCGAGCCGAGCAGCACCTCGGGCTGGACATTCTTCGCCTTGCAATGCGCCTCGGCCTTGTTGAGCAAACCCGTGAGACTGCCGAGAATTTGCAAATAAGCGGGGACGGTCGAGTTGTAAAAGGACATGTGTTGCTCTTGTTGTTGATGATACGGACCATCGAGATGGGGCTGTGCGCTGGAAAAAGCAACGGGTGCCGTCGTCACCGCTCCCCGTAAGAACGGGGAGAGGGAGCAGATACTTCACCGCGCCACCGGCACCGGCGCTTGACCCGCCTGCACCCGCGGGCCGCCGCGCATCCTTGCCAGCAATTCCGCGGTCGGCCAGGAATCTGCCGGCAGACCGTACTTGACCTGCATCGCCTTCACCGCGGTGCGGCTCTGCTGGCCGAGCACGCCGTCGACCTTGCCCACGTCGTAGCCGGCGCGCACCAAGAGTCCCTGCAATTCCTTCATCTCGTTGAACGGCAGTTGCGCAACCGCTGCCGCAGGCTTGCGCATCGGCGGCGCACCGGCGATGCGGGTGGCGAGATAGCCCGCCGTGGTCGAATAGATCAGCGAGTTATTCCACTCGGTATAGGCGGCGAAATTGGCATAGGCCAGAAAAGCCGGTCCCATCCGGCCCATCGGCAACAGCAGCGAGGCCGGCAGTTCGTCGTTCGGCAACGGCTTGCCGTCGGGATAGGTCACGCCGAGCTGCGCCAGCTTCGAACGCGGCAGCTTGACGGTGAGGTCGGCCTGATCCCACGGGAAGTTCGCGGGCGCGCGCACTTCTTCCAGCCACGGCTCGCCGCGCCGCCACTTCAGGCCGGTTGCGATATAATTCGCGGTCGAGCCGATCACGTCGGGCGCGCTGCGCAGCATGTTGCGGCGGCCGTCGCCGTCATAGTCGACGGCGTAGGTGAAATAATGCGTCGGCAGGAATTGCGTCTGGCCGAGCTCGCCGGCCCAGGAGCCGATCATCTCGGCGGGCGAGAGATCGCCACGATCGACGATCTTCAGCGCGGCGATGGTCTCGTTCTGGAAACGCTCGCTGCGCCGGCAGTCATAGGCGAGCGACACCAGCGACGGCAGCACCGGCAGATTGCCCATGTTGGCGCCGAAGTCGCTTTCCAGCCCCCAGAACGCGGCAATCACCGCGGGCGGCACGCCATATTCCTTTTCGGCGCGCGCGAAGGCCGCCTGATATTGCTTGATGTGCGCCTGGCCGCTTTGCATGCGGTAGGCTGCCGCCATGCGCCCGGCAAATTCGGTAAAAATCTGTCCGAACACGCGCTGGCCGCGGTCGCGATTGACGATGCTTTGCTCGTAAACGAGGTAGGGCGAGGCTTCGCTGATCGCGCGCTGCGACACGCCTTGCGCGATCGCCTGTTGCTTGAGGTCGGCGAGGAAGCGATCGAAGCTCGCGCCGTTGTGGCAGGCGGCGGCGCTGCGCGAAGGTGCGGCGGCAACCGGCGCGCCGGGTGGTTTGGGCGCTGCTGCCGGCGGTCTGGCCGGAGCCGTTCGTCCCATGGGCGGAAGCACCTGCTGCGCGAAGGCCGCGGGCGAAATGGCGACCGCCGTCGCCAGGGCCGCCATCGCAAATCGTGTCTTGGTCATGGTCTCTCCGGACGGAGGAAAGCCTTAACTATCAGGATTCGTGGTTATCGATAAATTGCAAACTACCGCGCTAAGCCAGGCTTTACGAGATGGCCTTTAATTCGGCAAACGGGAAGCTTTGTGAAGCCAGGGATAGGCGACTCTCATGAGCGTGGAGCAGGCAAAGAGTAAGGTCCAGCGCGAGCTGCGGCGGTATTTGAGCCGGCATACCGGCTGGATCAGCACGGACAACGGCGCCACCAAACGCGATTGCACGGTGCTGGACGTCTCGCCGGGCGGCGCGCGGGTCGTGACCGATCTCGGCATCGACATCGGCGACACGTTCGGCCTGACCCTGGTGCCGAGCCGTCCACAAAGCCGGAATTGCGAAGTGGTGTGGCGCCGCGGCACGACGTTTGGGGTCAAGTTCCTGAGCTAGGCTGGGCGATTTGGTTCCCGGCCGTTCATAACATTCCTCTCGGAACCAACGCTTTCTCCGGGACGTTTTCTCCGGACACCGACCATTTGGTGATGCGATGAAAGATTTTTCGGACGCGGCGTTCGCCCCGGACACGGTGGAAGTGATGGCGAAGGCGCTGGATGCCTCGGTGGCGACGCTGCCGCATCCGGTGACTTCGGGGCAAGTCAACCAGCTGGCCGAATTGATCCTGCGCACGGCTCAGACGGGCGAGCGCGACACGACGACCTTGCAACGCCTGGCGTTGCTGGAGTTGCAGTTGATGCCGCATAGCTAGGAGCGTGGCCCTCATTCCTGCTTGTTCACCCGCCGGTAGCGGAAGTCGCAATGATCGGCGCCCTGCATGATCGTCTGTGTGCGGGTCAGCTTGACGTCGTCGCCGAAGCCGTCGGCGACCGCGAAGTCGGCGGTGCAGACCAGCAGGAAGCCGAGCTCGGGCTCGCCGAGCTCCTTGTAGAATTCTGCGTAACGGCATCGCCTGATGTCGATTGAATAAGCGTCCGGCGTCTGCGCGATGACGTCGTATTCGAGCGCGTCGTCGCGGGCATAGGTCCGAAACGCCGAAGCCACGAACTTGCCGAGATCGGTTTCGTTCCTGGCCTTCGCGAACTCCACACTGTAACCGCGATAGAGATCGCCGAGCGTCTTGCGCACCAGTGCGTTGGCGCGCGCCGCGCCAAGCTCGGCCTGCAAGGCCTTGACCAGCGGCACGAGCACTTGTGCCTGGATTTTCGCTCGTTCGATGACGGTAGTGCTCACGACAAGCCTCCCGATTTATTCAGATCATTCGCGCGAAGAGGGGAATGCGGCGCAAGCCCATGGTCGCAAACCAGCTCGCCGACAGCGTACCCGTGAACACAATTGCTGACTTGACGAAGGCCGGCAAGGGTGGGTCGGCGACCAGGTATTGCAGCCAGATCAGCGGAATGAAGTGCAGCAGATAGATGCCGTAGGCCTGCTTCTGCATGGCGTCGAGGAAGCGGAACGGCTGTTTCGCAAAATGCAGGAAGAACGCCGGCACCGTGAAGGTCATCGCAGCACTGAACAGTGCGAATGCGACACCATAGGCCGTGTGCCACCACAAGCGGCGGCGCGCGCAGGTCGATCGTGCCGCTGTGGTGGATGTACACCAGAAGGAGGATCGCGGCGTAGCCGGCGAGCGCGACGGCAAGCCAGGTTCGCCAGCGCCGCGCGATTGCGCCGCCTTCGTCCAGCACGCCCTGGCGCAGGCCGGCCGCGCCGACGACAAATCCGGCCAGGAAATATCCGGCATAGAGCGGCGCGCGGCTGGTCTGGATGAAAATCGGATAGTGGCCGAGCGCCGACCAGTGCGATTCTCCGATGCTGACGCGCAGCGGCAGATAAATCAGGATCGAGACCAGCACGAAGGCCGCGAACGCCGTCAGCGGGTTGTCGCGCACGCCGTCGACGATCCGCCCGAGCGCGGCGATTGCGCGCGGCGCGACGGCAAAGAGCGCGGCGGCGATCGCGTCGAAGAGCAGCAGCACCCAGAGAAACCAGGCCGATCCCGCCGACCACGGGCCTGTCGTCACCATGTGCGCGTAGTAATGAAGGAAGTCGAACTCCTGATGGTAGTAGCGGTAGTAGGCGATCGGCATCAGCACGAAGATCGAAACGAGAAAGGGCACGCCGAGGCGGAAGGCGCGGCCGGCCAGATAGTTCGACGCGCCCCGCCGCGACAGGCTGCCATGCACGAACAGGCCGGAGATGAAGAACATGCAGGCCATGAAGAAGCTGTCGCAGAACAGCACCACGAGGTCGAAGCCGAGCCAGCGCATGCGGTCGCCGCCGATGCCGAAATGCGTGTAGTTGATGACGGCGTGGTAGAGCACGACGAGCAGGGTGATGAAGGTGCGCGCGCGGTCGAGCGCAACGACGCGGTCCGCCGCTGATGTGATCTGGCCGCTGTCGGGTGTTTTCAGCATCGGCGGAGCTGCCCATTCGCCGGGTTGATGGGTCGAGATTATTTGCTCGCAATGGGGCGCGCCAGCGCAAAGACGAGAGATTCGCTAAAGCTTCAACGGCCTTACATCGCAAGCCCGGCGAAGCCCTGATGTCGCCGGTCCGCGGGGACGACAGCGGAAATGGTTGTCTGACATTCGAAAAACGGAACCTTCGCGCGACCCGCGTGTTTTCATCGTTGGACGCGCGCGGTCGCGTCGCTTCCCCGCGATTGTGAATATGAGGTTGTGATGATCAGATTGGCTTTGGCTTTCGTGTTGCTCGTGGCGAGCATTCCCGTCGCAATGGCGCAAGGCTCACCACAGGAGCGGCAGGCCTGCACCCGCGACGCCCAGCGTCTGTGCCGTCAGGATCTCGGTAATGACGGCGCGGTTCAGGGCTGTCTGCAGATGAATCGGGCGAAGCTCAGCAAGTCTTGCCGGCAAGTGTTCGAAAGCCACGGCATGTGAGGCTATCAGCGCTCGCCATTGGTGCGGGAGCTCCAATGGCTCCAGCTGACATTGGTGAGGCTGCCGAAGTCCGTGCCGAGCGGACGCTTGGTCGCGCGCTCATAGGCCGCGATGCATTTCTCGGACTCGGCGATCTTGCGCTTCAGTTCGGCCATTGCCTTGGCGGTATCGCCGCGCCTGTCATGGCTGCCGGCGAACCGCGCCACCTCGAGCGATTTCAGTGCTTCGCGGTTCTTCTTCAGCTGCGTGCGATGCCAGGCAATCCGGCTGTTGCTGTCCGCCATGCGCAAATCCCCTGATTCGCCGGCCAACATATCACAGCGATTCCATCGCGAGAATCTGATGGCGGCCACGGTTCCCGGGCACGCGATTTGGGCGCATGATGGCCGACGTCGGGCAAGACTTTGGCGGGAAGATGCTGTCGCGGCGAAGCGTCATCGAGAGGGTTGCAAGAACGATAGCGATGTCGCCGCTATTTGCTGCGATTGCTGCGCGCGGTTCCGACAAGATGACCAGGAAGCAGGCCGAATACCAGGACACGCCGAACGGCATCTACAGTTGCGGACTATGCTCGCTGTTCGAGGCGCCCAATGGCTGCAAGGTGGTCGAAGGCGAGGTCACCAAGGACGGCTGGTGCAAGGCGTTCGCGCTGCAGGATTAGAGCCTGTCGTCCCGGCCAAGCGAAGCGCGAGCCGGGACCCATAACCACAGGCAGATGTTTTAGCGAAGGCTGGAAGTTCCAGCTTGGCGCAACGACTCCGGCCTGTGGTTATGGGTCCCCGCTCCCGTGCGCAATTGCGCACTAGGCGGGGACGACGAATGAGAGATGAGGCGCGAGAGAGCTACAACTCCCTCGCATTGGAAAACGCAAACGACGTCACCCGCCGCGTGTTCTCGTCGAGGATCAGCGTGCGCGTGATCGGCGGCTCGGCGCGCTGGCTGCAATTCTCGCGCTCGCAGAGCCGGCAGTTGACGCCGATCGGCGTGCCCTCGGTCTTCTCGAGGTCCATGCCGGCCGCATAGACCAGCTTCGACGCATGGCGGATCTCGCAGCCGAGACCGATCGCAAAGCGCGGCTGCGGTTGTGGATGGGGAGCGACAAGCCGGCGCACCATCTGCGCGATCGAAAAATAACGCGTGCCGTCGGGCAGCTCGATCACCTGCTTCAGCAGACGGTCCGGCGTGTCGAAGGTCGAATGCACGTTCCAGAGCGGACAGGTGCCGCCGAATTTGGAGAACGGGAAAGTGCCGGAGGAGAAGCGCTTGGAGACGTTGCCGGCGTTGTCGACGCGCAGCAGGAAGAACGGAATGCCGCGCGCGTTCGGCCGCTGCAGGGTGGTGAGACGATGGCAGACCTGCTCGAAGCCGGAATTGAAGCGTTGCGCGAGCACATGGACGTCGTAGTTCAATGCTTCGGCAGCGGCGAGGAACGCCGGATAGGGCATCATCACGCTGGCGGCGAAATAGTTTGCCAGCGTGATGCGGTAGAGCCGCCGTGCCGCGTCGTCGAGCGCGCCGGCGCGGCCGACGATGGTCTCGAACTGCGTGCCGCATTCGGCCAGCGCGATCTGGAACGCAATCTGGAAGGTGCGGCCCGGCGCGTCGACCAGTTCGGAAATGAGAAGCTGGCGGCGATGGCGGTCGAAGCGGCGCAGGGTCTCGCGCATGACGTCGACCGGCATGATGCGGGTCTGGGTCGAATGTTTTTCGCGCAGGCGCGTCGCGAGCGCCGCGAACAGCTCTTCGGACGGCACGTTGAGCTCGTCGCGCAAGGTTTCGGCGGCCTGCTCCAGCTCGCCGAAATAGTTGCGGTTGGCCTCGATCAGGTCGCGCACCCGCTCGATCGGGTTGGCTTCGTAGGGGCTGCCTTCGCGGTCGGCCATCTGCGCGGCAACCAGCGTCTCGCCGCGCCGCGCTTCGGTGTAGGCCGCATAGAGCCGCTGCAGCGCATGGGTGACGCCGGGACAGAGCTCGGCGAGATCGCGCAGCTCCTGCTTCGGCAGGTCGATTTGGCGGAACAGCGGATCGGAGAAGATCTCGTTGAGCTCGGCGAAGAAGCGATCCTCGTCGGCGGTGGCGAGATCGCGCAGATCGAGGTCGTAGGTCTCGGCCAGCCGCAGCAGGAGCTGCGCCGTCACCGGGCGCTGGTTGCGCTCGATCAGGTTGATGTAGCTCGGCGAGATCTCCAGGCCCTCGGCCATCTGGGTCTGCGACAGGCCGAGTTGCTGGCGAATGCGCCGGAAGCGCGGGCCGACGAAGAGTTTCTTTCCGGAGTCAGCGGGCATGGGCGGCTCCTGCTCCTATCGACCTCTCCCCATGGCCGGGCTAGGTCGGATCGCGAAGCCATCCGGGTCGGTTGGCCCTCCAGCATGAGTACGTGAAGACAGTGGCTGCCCGAGCTCACCCGCAAGAGCGGGCATGACGAGGAGCTTGCAGTTCCGAGGCGAACCATGACAGCCTCTCTGACCCAATTTGTGACTAACTTTACAAGATGACATCTATGACAAGTTCATATGTTACATGACATCACGAATGAAAATCAATGCATCTGTACTAATTAACCCGGCTCGCGTTTAGCTCCTGACACGCATTTTGCAATGCACTGTCAAGAATGTCGATGAGAGAGGGAGCGATAAACGCCGCCTCTGTCGTCGCCGAAAGGATCAAGAAAATGAACTTCCAGCCACGTGGGATCAGCGAGCAGGGCCTCCAGGGACCGTCCTCGTATCAGAGCGAGATTGAGCAGGCCGAAGCGCTGCTCAAGACCAAGGACACCTGGAACGGGATATCAGCCGAAGCCGTGGCGCGCATGCGCCTGCAGAACCGCTTCAAGACCGGCCTCGACATCGCCCGCTACACCGCGGCGCTGATGCGCGCCGACATGGCGGCCTATGATGGCGACCCCACCAAGTACACGCAGTCGCTGGGTTGCTGGCATGGCTTCATCGCCCAGCAGAAGCTGATCTCGGTCAAGAAGCATTTCGGCACGACCGATCGCCGCTATCTGTACCTCTCCGGCTGGATGATCGCAGCGCTGCGTTCCGAGTTCGGACCGCTGCCGGATCAGTCGATGCACGAGAAGACCTCGGTGCCGGCGCTGATCGAAGAGCTCTACACCTTCCTGCGTCAGGCCGATTCGCGCGAGCTGAACGACACCTTCCGCGCGCTCGACGCCGCCCGCAAGGCCGGCGACCAGGCAAAGGAAGCGGCGCTGATCGAGAAGATCGACAACTTCCGCACCCATGTCGTGCCCGTGATCGCCGACATCGACGCCGGCTTCGGCAACGCGGAGGCGACCTATCTGCTTGCCAAGAAGATGATCGAGGCGGGCGCTTGCGCGCTGCAGATCGAGAATCAGGTCTCCGACGAGAAGCAGTGCGGTCACCAGGACGGCAAGGTGACGGTGCCGCATGACGTCTTCCTGGCGAAGATCCGTGCCTGCCGCCACGCCTTCCTCGAGCTCGGCGTCGAAGACGGTGTCGTCGTGACCCGCACCGACTCGCTCGGCGCCGGCCTCACCCAGCAGATTGCCGTGAGCCACAAGCCCGGTGATCTAGGCGACCAGTACAACAGCTTCCTGGATTGCGAGGAAGTGACGGCTGCCAATGCCAGGAACGGCGACGTCATCATCAACCAGCACGGCAAGATGATGCGTCCGAAGCGGCTGCCCAGCAACCTCTATCAGTTCCGTCCGGGGACCGGCGAAGATCGCTGCGTGCTCGACTGCATCACCTCGCTGCAGAACGGCGCCGACCTGTTGTGGATCGAGACCGAGAAGCCGCATATCGAGCAGATCGCCAGGATGGTCGACCGCATCCGCAAGGTCGTTCCGAACGCCAAGCTCGCCTACAACAACTCGCCGTCGTTCAACTGGACGCTCAACTTCCGTTGGCAGGTCTACGACGCGATGAAGGAAGCAGGCCAGGATGTCAGCAAGTACAATCGCGCCGAGCTGATGAAGGCGGAATATGACGACACGCCGCTGGCGAAGGAAGCCGACGAGCGTATCAGGACCTTCCAGGCAGATTCGGCAAAGCGCGCCGGCATCTTCCACCATCTGATCACGCTGCCGACCTATCACACGATTGCGCTGTCGACCGACAATCTCTCGAGGGAATACTTCGGCGACCAGGGCATGCTGGGCTATGTGAAGAACGTCCAGCGCGCCGAGATCCGGCAAGGCATCGCCTGCGTCAGGCATCAGAACATGGCGGGATCCGATATCGGCGACGATCACAAGGGATACTTCGCCGGTGAGGCTGCCCTGAAGGCGGGCGGCGCTCACAACACGATGAACCAGTTCGGCTAACGGTAACAACAGGAGACGAGTCATGACCAATGGCAGTAATTTCTGGGTGATTGGCGGCGAGTTCGGCTCGATGAACTTCCACAAGCTCGTGGAAGGCTCGGCCCAGGTGCAGGGTCCGTTCAAGACCCGCCAGGAAGCCGAGGACGCCTGGCGCGCAGTCTCGGAAGAGAACCGCCACAAGGCCGGCGTGCGCTTCTCCATCGTGGAAGAGCCGAACCGGACCGCGGCGTAAGCCAATCATTGCCGGGAAGCATGATCCGGAAAAGTGGGTACCGGTTTTCCGATCAAGATCATGCTCCAAACAAAAGTTGACTGCAGGCGGCCCCCTCCGGATTTCCGGGCGGGGCCGCCTGTCTGTTCCTTGGTCAAAGGTCCAAGTATTTGAAAAGAAACGACCTTTGCGGAAGCCGTGGTTATTGCTAGGTTAAGCCGTTGCAACACCAAAGGAAACAAGGGCCGGCCATGTCAGAGGCGCCAGTGAGCGGACCGAGCGGCGCGGACCAGACGCGTCCGATTCGTCTGCGCGATGCGCTGCGGCAGGCGCGGATCGAGGCGGCTGACCGCACCGGCGTGGTCGTCGATTTGCGCGACGCCGAAGTGGCGCGGCTGGAAATCCTCAACGAAGCGCTCGATTCGCTGTTCGCCGAGGTGCCCGACAATGTCGACCTGTTCGATCGCGGTATCAGCCAGGGCGTGACGCCGCGGTTGTGGATCGACGTGATTGCGCACGTCGTGATGGGTCGCGACAAACGCATCTATCGCTTCGTGCAGGACACCCGCTACGGCCGCAAGGTGCTGACGGAATCGCACGACGTGCCCGTCATCGTGAAGGCAGTCACGGATTATATCGCGCGCCGCATGGTCGAGCGCGAGCAGGCGCTGGTGTCGACCGAGGTGCCGGAGCCTGAAGTGGAGGCGAAGCCGCGGCGCCGCGGCGGCTTCTGGACCTTCGTGCTCGGCTTCATCGTCGGCGCGGCCGCGCTGTTCGCGTTCGCGCTATACGCCGCCTTGCATAATCTGTGAGACGTGTCGTCATTGCGAGCGAAGCGAAGCAATCCAGACTATTTTCGCGGATGCAGTCTGGATTGTTTCGTCGCTTTGCTCCTCGCAATGACAGCACCTACAGCAGCCGCGTGCGGCCGATTTCACTGACCAGCAGATTTGCACCGACGCCGCGCGAAATTTGTTCGCAACGCCATGCATTGCCGTCGCGTTCGATTTTGTAGAGGTTATACGCCGCCGCCGGATGCCGGCCGCGCGCCAGCGCGGACGCCGCCGGCACGCCGATGGAGGGGATTTTCTTATCCGGCCCGTCGAACCACATGGTGGAATGGATGTGGTCGTGACCGTGCAGGATCAATTCAACGCCATGCCTTTTGATCAGCGCGATGAGGGCTGCGGAATTGGTCAGCCGCTTGGGACGGGAATCCGACCGCAACGGATGATGCACCAGCAGCACGCGGAAGACCTGTTCGGTCGAGAGCGAAACCAGGATGCGCTCCAGTGCTGCGATCTGCGCATGGCCGAGCGTGCCGGTCGCGCTGAACGGCGCGGTCGGCACTGCCGACGACAGGCCGATCAGCGCGACCGGACCGCGACGGCGCAGAAATGGAAACGGTTGGCCTGCCGGCTCATCGCCACGCAGATACTCACCGAAAGACTCGACGAAGCGGTATCGCGTCGCGCGCACATAGGCGTCATGGTTGCCGGGAATCGCGGTGACGTGATCAGGCCGGCCGACGCTTTGAAGCCACGCTTGCGCCGGCGCGAATTCCGCCGCCAGCGCCAGATTGACGAGATCGCCGGTCACTGCGACGTGGTCGGGCCCGTGCGCCTGCAGATCGCGCACCAGCGCGTCCAGCACCTCGCGCCGGTAATATTTGTGGCGGTTGCGCGTCCAGTTGAGATAGCCGAGCACGCGCTTGCCGGCGAGTTCCTTCAGCCGCGGCTTCGGCAAAGGCGGCAGATGCGGATCGGAGAAATGCGCGAGCGTAAAGGCCATGCCTTCATCTATTGGCAAGCAGGCCCCGGCAGCGCAAGATCAAAGGCGATGTCGGACACGCAAAGCCAGTTGCGCAGGAAATTCGAGCCGCTGCTGCGGCGGGTTTTTCATTTCTATTGGCGCTTCGTCCGCGGCATGACCCTCGGCGTCCGCGGCATGGTGCTGGATTCCGACAACAAGGTGTTCCTGGTCAGGCACACCTATATTTCCGGCTGGCATCTGCCCGGCGGCGGCGTTGAGGTCGGTGAGTCCTTTCTCGAGGCGCTGACGCGCGAACTGTTCGAGGAGGGCCGCATCGTGCCCTCGGGCAAGCCGGAATTGCATGGCGTGTTCTTCAACAGCCACGTCTCCCGCCGCGACCATGTCGCAATCTACATCGTCAGGCAGTTCACCCAGGACCGCATGCCCGAGCCGAACCGCGAGATCGTGGCCTGCGGCTTCTTCGCGGCGAGTGCACTGCCGGACGGCACGACCGAGGGGACGCGGCGGCGGATTGCCGAGGTGCTCGATGGCGCTGCGACGATCGCGACATGGCGCTGATGGGCGGAAGCGGTGGACGATGCCCTTGCCGGGCGGGCGGCAGTTGCCCGATCATGATATTCGTTGAGTCGGCACCTGGTGTCCCGATTCCGAAGTTCGCATCATTTTGCGGCGAGTGCGCTTGCGAACTTCGGAATCGAAGGACACTAGCAACTTATTGATCTAGTGTGGCTTTGGTTCAGAAGTCCGCATGACGAAGGTACCGCGAAAACGATGCGGACTTCTGAACCGCCACACTAGTCCCATGGCGAGCGCTTCCTCCAAATGACATCTCCCTCGATGCGCATCGCCGTTCTGGTGCCGTGCTTCAATGAAGAGGCGGCAGTCGCCTCCGTGGTGAGCGCCTTCCGCAAGGCGCTGCCGACTGCGCAAATCTACGTTTACGACAACAATTCCAGGGATCGCACCGCGGAGGTCGCGCGCGCGGCCGGCGCTGAGGTGCGGGGCGAGCGCCGCCAGGGCAAGGGCCATGTGGTGCGGCGCATGTTCGCCGATATCGATGCCGACGTGTATGTGCTGGTCGACGGCGATGCGACCTATGATGCGCCCAGCGCGCCGGGCATGGTGGAGCGGCTGGTCGACGATCACCTCGACATGGTGGTGGGCCTGCGCGTCGACCAGGAGCAGGCGGCCTATCGCCGCGGCCACCGCACCGGCAACTGGCTGTTGACCAGCTTCCTCTCATCGGTGTTCGGCCAGGCCTTCACGGATATCCTGTCCGGTTATCGCGTGTTCTCGCGGCGTTTTGTTAAATCGTTCCCCGTTCTGTCCGACGGCTTCGAAATCGAAACCGAGCTCACCGTGCATGCGCTGGAGCTCGCAATGCCGGTCACCGAAGTCGAGACGCCGTACTACGCGCGCCCCGAGGGCTCGGTCAGCAAGCTCAACACCTGGCGTGACGGCTTCCGCATCCTCGGCACCATCCTGCGGCTCTATCGCTCCGAGAAGCCGCTGCGCTTCTTCACCATCATCGGCCTCTTCCTTGCGCTGGTCGCAATCGGCTTCGCGATCCCGCTCGCGGTCACCTATCTGGAAGAAGGCCTGGTGCCGCGGCTGCCGACGGCGATCTTGTCGACCGGCCTGATGATCGTCGCAGTGCTGTCGGTGTCCTCAGGCCTCGTGCTCGACACCGTGACGCGAGGGCGGCGCGAGATGAAGCTGCTGGCTTATCTGGCTCAGCCGCCCGTGAGCAGCAAGTCACGCAGTTGATCCTGCGGCGGGATCGGCGATAGACGGCGACAGCGGTAGATGATATCCGCGACGTCACGCCCATGAACGACTTGTCTCTCACCATATTGCCGGAAACGCCCAAGGATGCGCAGGCGATCGAGCGCCTGCACGAGCGCACTTTCGGGCCCGGCCGTTACGTGCTCTCGGCTTACCGCTTGCGCGAGCATGTCGATCACCTGCTCGATCTCTCCTTCACGGCGCGCATCGGCACGCTGATGGTGGGCTCGGTGCGGCAGCTGCCGATCTGCATCGGCGAGACCAAGGCGCTGATGCTGGGACCGTTGACGGTCGAGCCGCCGTTCCGCAGTCGTGGCGTCGGTCGCCTGCTGCTCGACCGGGCCTTGCACGATGCCAAAGCGAAGGGCCACAGGCTGGTGCTGCTGGTCGGCGACGAGGCCTATTACAGCCGCGTCGGCTTCAAGAAGGCGCCGGAGGGCAGGGCGACCATGCCGGGCCCGGTCGATTACAACCGGCTGCTCGTGGCCGAACTCGCAAGCGGCGCGTTCGACGGCGTCTCCGGCGCGATCCGTCCCGACTGGGATTTCGCGCGCTGACAAACCCTCATGGTGAGGAGGCGCGTAAGCGCCATCTCGAACCATGAGGCCGCGATGGTGGCCTCATCCTTCGAGACGCGGCGAAGACGCCGCTTCTCAGGATGAGGGGATAATCGCCGGTGATGCAGGCACGATCAGAATTTCTGCGTGATCCCCGCAAAGAACCCGCGGCGCGGGCCGAATTGCGGCGCGAACACGCCGATCCCGGTGCCGTCCCTGATCTCGTAGATCTTGTCGAACAGGTTCACCACGTCGAAGCGCAGCGTGGTCGGCTTGTTCGGCGCCACGATGTTGAAGTCGTGGGAAATGCCGACATTGACCTGGGTGTATGCGGGCAGGTGATCGGTGTTGGCAAAGCCGGAGCGAAGTCCGCTGCCGAAGATCATCGAGGCGCTGAAGCGCGTGCCGTTCCAGAGATAGGACGCACCGGCGGACGCGGTCCACAACTGGGCGTGATCAGTGTAGACATTGTGCGAGGCGATGTAGGCAAGCTCGTCCGGATCGAACAGGAACTGGTTCGAGACGACATTGGTCGCGACCTGCCTCGCCCAGGCGACGTTGGCGTAGGCGTTGAAATTGCCGTTCTTGTAGGTCGCCTTCAACTCGACGCCGACATTCTCGCCGCGGTCGTAGTTGAAGCCGTTCAGCACATAGGCCGCGCCGAATTGGCCGTCGTCGAGCAGGTCGCGCGCCAGCTTGTAATAGCCGTCGATGCCGACTTCGAGGCCCGGAACGGGATAGATTTTCTGGTCGACGCCGACATCGAAGACGTGCGCCCGTTCCGGCAGCACCGGGCTGTTCAAGGGCACCGCGGGTGTCTGCGTGTTGGCGGGCGCCGTCGGCGGGGTCACCAGCGCAAGGTTCGTGGGTGCTGCGATCACCTGCTGCGGCGGCGTGAAGGTGCGCGCATAACCGGCGTGGAACGTGGTGCCGTCCTGCGGCTTCCAGGTCAGGCTGGCGCGCGGGCTGAGCTGGTTGGCATCGACATATTGATACATCTGGTCGAAGCGCAGTCCGGCATTCAGCGTGAGCTGGTTGGTGATCTTCCACTCGTCCTGCACATAGGTGCCGACCAGCCAGCCGAGCTTGGCGCTCTTGTCGAAGATCGAGAACGGCGCATCGATGGTCCCCGCGGTCGGATCGGCGGGATCGGCGAGCGGCAGGACGACGGATGCGTTGTTGACCAGCGAGCGCTCGCCGGAAACCATGAAGCCGAACCGCAGC
The DNA here is from genome assembly GCA_963795365.1 of uncultured Alphaproteobacteria bacterium. Taxonomy (GTDB): domain Bacteria; phylum Pseudomonadota; class Alphaproteobacteria; order Rhizobiales; family Xanthobacteraceae; genus Bradyrhizobium. The sequence continues at coordinate 21,033 of CAWCHW010000008.1, read as the reverse complement.
GTATGCGCGTCGGCGACGCGCCAGGCGGTGTCTTCCTGGATGCCGTTGATGAAGCTCTGCCGATAGACGTCGGACGACACGCCGTTGAACACGAGATCGCCGATCGGATCGGGATAGAAGTGCAGCTGGCTGTAGCGATTGAAATAGGCGATCTGGTAGTCGACCCCTTCCGCCGATTTCTGATAGGCCACGACGTTGAACTGGTTGAACTCGTTCTGGTGCTCGTTGAGGAAGGCCGAGTTGAAGTTCGAAACCCCGAATGCGGTATTGTTGGGCGTCTGTCCCGGATTGTTCGGAATCTGGAACGTGCTGTTGGAGACGCCGCCGATATAGGTCAGGCGGCTGGTCGGATCGAGCACGGTCGAGACATAGGCAAATCCCTTCTCCTGATTGGTGCGGTCGTGGATCGCCTCGTTCGCCGGGGTCGGATTTTCGATGCCGAGATTGTTCTGCATGAAGCGCCCGGACACGAAATACTGGGTCTGTCCCGCGGTGCCGCCATATTCGAAGCTCGGCGTGATCGTGCCGTGGCTGCCGCCATAGACGCTGACGCTGCCTGAATTGTTGAAGGCGTCGGTCTTGGTCTGGATGTCGACCACGCCTGAGGTGCGGAAGCCGTATTGCGCCGGCAGCGCGCCGGTCAGCAGCGCCAAAGTGCCGACGATCCCGGTGTCGAGGATCTGTCCAAAGGCGCCGACCCCGTCGGGCAGCATGATGCCGTTGATACGGTATTGCACGTTGCCGTGCTCGTTGCGCACATGCAGATCGCCGCTGGCGGCCGAGTCCTGTGTCACGCCGGGCAATTGCAACAGCACCTTGTCGAGCGGCGTGTTGTTGCCTTGCGGCAGCGCCTCGATGTTCTGATGGTTGATCCGGGTTGCGGTCGCTCCACCAGGCGGAATGATGTCCTGCCGCGCAGAGTCGAACTTGTCGTTCTTGCCGGCGAGGACTTCGGTCGGCGGCTCGGGCAGTGCTTCGGGCACCTCACGCCGCTTGCCGTTGGCGACCCGGACCTTCGGCTTGCGTGGTGGTTGCGTCCGGCGCGGCGCGTCGACCTCCAGACTTGGCAGGGAGGTCGAGCCGCTCGACTTGGGCGCAGTGACCGGAGCAGGTGATTGCGGCGCCGCAGGCGTTGGAGTGACCGCAGGCGAAGGCGTTGCTGCGCGGGGGCCGACGTGTCCTGCGCCAGCGCCAAGCCACCGAATGGGAGCAGCAGCACGGTGGCCGCCGCGATGGGTATTTTGGATTTCGGCATCGTCCCGATTCCAGTTCAGGCTTGCCGCCGTGGCGGACGCCTGCCGTCGACGTGCGACGGAGCTATTGGGAAGTCCTGCCGATCGCCGCAAAGTGCGCGGGCGACCGCTCAGGCGTTCATCAGCTCTGGGAATCAGGAGGCGGGAGGCGCGCGGGGCTGGAAAGCCGTGCCGGCCGACTTCAGATGCGTGAATTCGGCATCGGTGATCCGTTGCAGGATTTGAACCGCATCCGGCAACAGCAGGATCGGTGGCGCAGAGAACAGCACCGTGCTCGCCATCGCCATGACGACGCAAATGGCGCAGACATCGTTGGTCTGGTCGCTGTCGTGCTTGCCAGGTGCAGGCTGAGGCTTGGCGTTGCTGTCGGCTGCATGATCGGCGGGCACCGCCGTTTGCGTTGCCGAAGCCGCCGGCGGTGCGAAGCCATGGATGTGTCCGAACGACAGCGCGAACTGCACCAGCAGCGCGAGCAGCGCCAGCCTTGCGCCAGTGCTTGATGTTCGACCGGATCCACTTCATTGCGAAACACGCCTCGCATCGCGAGGCGCAGGCCTCACGATGTTATAATATAACATCAGCGGGACGGCGTGAGCTTGTCAACGGGGACGGCTTGAAGGGCTTTTCGAATCAGGACGCGCTGTGGCTTTCGCGTCACGACAGGACTAGTGCCGCCGATCTGAAGTCCCTGCACTCTCGCCGGAGTTTTCCAGGGTTAGACGAAAAGCGGCATAATTTATAAGTTTGTAGTGCCCATACTTTCCGAAGTTCTCGAGTGTTGCGGTAATACATCACGAACTTCGGAAAGTGGGCACTAGCGAGGGATCAGCGCCCCTCGCGCAGCCAGGTGGCGGCAAAGGCGCCGAGCAGCAGCAAGAGCCCGATCAGGCCGGCGAAGATCGGCAGCACGCCGACGCCCTTGATCACGCTGGCATCGCGCATCTTGACGCCCATCCAGCCGTCGCCGTGGAAGGTGCTGGTGGCGCGCACCGGCACGATGCGCGGCAAGTCGATGCTGTCGCCATCGACCACGCGTCGCGCGTCGCCGCCGGTGGCGCGCGAAAGCGGCTTCAGCATGTCGGGCGTGGACGTGACTTCCGAAAATTCCTTCGGGTTGGTCGGCCCGACATTGATCAGCGCCTTCAGCGTGCCGTCGGTCGCCTGCCACAGCCCGAGCTCGTTGGCGGGGATGGTCGCGCGCCATTCGCCGGGTTCGCCTGCGGTCAGCGTCAGCTCGCGCGTGGAGCCGGACGGCGAGGTGACGGTGACGGGCGTGACGCTGTCGGCCATGGTCTGGCGGATCACCTGCAGATCCTTGCCTTGCACCTGCAGCCGCAGCGCTTCCTCGTCGAGGTCGGGCTGCTTCATCAGCCAGTGCGACATCCGCCGCAGCAAATCGAGATGCGGGCCGCCGCCTTCATAGCCGCGCGCCCACAGCCAGATGTGATCGGACAGCAGCAACGCGACGCGGCCTTCGCCGAAGCGCGACAACAGCAGCAACGGCTTGCCGTCGGCCCCGGTCATGACCGGTGGATTGACCGCGTTGCGCGTGTCCACCGTGCGGAAGAAGCGGCTCCAGTGCGGCGGCTCGGTGTTTGCGCCTTCCAGTCCGCGCGTCACCGGGTGGCGTTTGCCGGCCTCGGAGAGGTGCGCATAAAACGGCTTCTCCGTGACGCCGACCGGCTCGGCCGGCAGCACCGAATCCAGCGGCGTGCGCCAGATGCTGGTGGTCGAAGCGTAGTCGGGACCGGCGGAGACCAGCACCGCGCCGCCGGAGCGCACATAGCGGGCGATGTTGTCGAAATAGGCGATCGGCAGCACGCCCTGGCGCGCGTAGCGGTCGAAGATGATCAGCTGGAATTCGTTGATCCTCTGCTGGAACAGCTCGCGGGTCGGAAACGCGATCAACGACAGCTCGTTGATCGGCGTGCCGTCCTGCTTCTCCGGCGGGCGCAGAATCGTGAAATGCACGAGGTCGACGCTGGCGTCCGACTTGAGCAGGTTGCGCCAGGTGCGCTCGCCCGAATGCGGCTCGCCCGACACCAGGAGCACGCGCAGCTTGTCGCGCACGCCGTCGATGGCGACCACCGCGCGGTTGTTGACCAGGGTCAGTTCGTTTTCGAGTGGCGAAGCCTCGATCTCGACGATGTTGGGACCGGCGTGCTTGATATCGATGTCGACGCTCGAGGTCTGGCCGCTTTGCAGCATGCGCTCGCTGATCGTCTCGCCGTCGCGGCGAATGGTGACCTTGGCGCGCTGGCCGGTGACACCCTGGTCGTCGAGCCGATAGGTGACGGTCTGGGTCTGGCCGACGATGCCGAAGCGCGGCGCGGCCGAAATCGCGATGCGGCGATCGCGCTCGTCCTTGTGGCCGGTGATCAGCGCATGCACCGGCGCCTGGAAGCCGATCGCTCCGGCGTTGGCGGGAATGTCATGCACCCGTCCGTCGGTAATCAGGAACGCGCCCGCGACGCGATCGACGGGAACGTCCGACAGTGCCGACTGCAGCGCGCCGAACAGATGCGTGCCGTCGGTCTCGCCGTCGGCCTGTCCGGCATCGACCACGCGGACTTCGAGTCCCTTGATCTTCTTCAAGGTGTCGACGAGCTCTTCCTGCGCCTTCGCCGTCTCCTGGTTGCGCGTGCCGAAATTCTGGCTTGGGCTCTTGTCGACGATGACGGCAACAACCGAACTCAGCGGCTCGCGGTCCTCGCGGGTGAAGGAGGGGTTGGCGAGCGCGAGCACGATCAGCGCAAGCGCCGCGACACGCACCGCCCAGCCGCGCGCGCGGGACAGCAACAGCAGCGCCGCAATCACAACGATGGCGCCGATCGCGATCCAGAGCACGAGCGAGGGAACGAGCGGCGTGAAGGCAATGCCGTAATTCATGACGCAACTCTTTCGGCATCGTCATGGCCGGCGCTTGACTGCCGGCCATCCACGTCTTGCCACACAAAAAGAAAGACGTGGATGCCCGGCTCAAGGCCGGGCATGACGACCGAATTGTGGGACACGCCTGAACTCATCACTCGCATCTCTACTGCCCGATCGCTTTCAATCAGCGCCGGCGCGTGCACCAGGTCGGCCTTGTAGTTGCCGGTCAGCGTGTACATCACGATGTTGACGCCGGCGCGGAACGCGTACTCGCGCTGCTTGGGCTCGCCCGGCGTCAGCGGCAGCATCGGCTGGCCGTCGGGACGGATCGCCCAGGCGCCGGCGAGATCGTTCGAGGTGATGATGATCGGCGAGACGCCGTCGCCGCCGCGGGCCGGGCGCTTGTCCTCGCCTTCCTCTTCGTCGTCGCGCGGCAGCGCCTCGACCCAGGTCTGACCCGTCGTGAAGCGGCCGGGGAAGTCGCGCAGGATATAAAAGGTCTTGGTCATCACATGCTCGCGCGGCACCGGCTCGAGCCCGGGCACATCGAGCGAGGAGAGCAAGTCGCGCAACGTCTGCATGGCCGGGGTCTGCGCGGCGCCATTGTCTCCGGGGCCGGCCTCGATGGCGTCGCGGGTATCGAACACCACGGTGCCGCCCTGTTTCATGTAGGCGTCGATCTTGTTGAGCGCGTCCTGCGGAGGTTTCGGCGCACCCGGCACGATCGGCCAGTAGATCATCGGGAAGAAGGCAAGCTCGTCATGCGCGGGATCGACGCCGACGGGATCGCCGGCTTCGAGCGCGGTGCGTTGCGCAAGGAACAGCGTCAAGCCGGCCATGCCGGCCTTGACGATCGAATCGACGTCGGCATTGCCGGTGACGACATAGGCGAGCCGGGTCTGCGCCACCGCGCGCATCGCGAACTCGTCGCTGCTTTCGGCGCGCGACGGCCAGGGCACGGTCAGCGCGCCGACGGCAAACACCGCGATCAGGATCGCGGCCGGCGCGGCGCGGCGGCGGATCAGTGCGGCAAGACCGCCGCCGAGCATCGCGACGATGATGGCATCGATCAGGAACAGCGCCAGCGCGGCCGACAGCAGCATGCCGCGAAGGTCGCGCGGCTCGGCATTGGTGTAGGTCGCGTGCCGCGCGTGCAAAGGTGACGTGTCGAGCGCAGCGATGCGATCGGCGGTGGCAAGCGTGTTGACCGCAACCGGTCCCTCGGGGGGGCCATAGAAGCCGGGCGGATGATCCGGCGTGGCGCGGTCGTTGTAGTCGGCCGGCAGCGGCTTGGCGGTCGCCGGCGGCGGGCCGAAGGCGCCGAAGCCGTCGAGCGTATGCAGCGGCGCCAGCGTCTCCTTGCCGGTCTCACCGGCGACACCGGCTCCAGGCGTGGACGTGTAGCCGGAGTTATCGACGATCCTGTGCAGCATTTCGACGAATGTGCCCGACATCGGCAGATCGGACCAGCGCATATCGGCGCTGACATGGAACAGCGTGAGCAGCCCCTTGCCGCGATGCTCGCCGGTGACCAGCGGCGTGCCATCTTCCAGCGAGGCCCAGCTCCTGGTCGAAAGCACCGGATCGGGTTCGGCGAGCACCTGCCGGCTCACCGTGACGTCCTTGGGCACGTTCAGTCCCGCGAACGGACCGTCGGCCGCGAACGCGGCGAGATGCTGCGGCTTCTCCCAGGTCAGGCTGCCGCCGAGCGTACGGCCGCCGCGGCGCAGTTTGACAGGCACGAGATCGTCGTCGCCCTGCGCGAGCCGCGGGCCGGCGAAACGCACCAGCACGCCGCCCTGATCCATCCAGGCCGCGAGCCGGTCGCGAAGCTCGGGCGCGAGCGTGCCGACGTCGGCCATCACGATCATCGGCAGCTTCTGATCGAGGAATTGGGTCAGCGCCTGCTGCGGGGCGGCGGCCTTGTCGCCGAGCCGCACGTCGGCGAAGGGCGCGAGCGCGCGGGTCAGATAGAAGGTCGAGGCCAGCAGCGGCTGCGCGGTGTCGCTGGTTGCGCCGCTGACGATGCCGATCGCGCGGCGACGCCAGCGCTTGTCGAGCAGCTGCACCGCGCCGGCCGAGCGCTCGCCGGAAATCTCGAGACGTGAAATGTCGTTACGCAGTTCGACCGGAAGATCGAACGCCGCTTCGGTCTCGTTCGCGTTCGGCGCAAAGCCGAAGCGCGCCTCCCCGATCGGCGAGCCCTTGGCATCGAGCCCGCGCACGATGCCGCCGCCAACCGTACCGTCCTTGCGCAGCACCTTCACCGTCATCCTGGCAGCGGCATTCTCGGCGGCGACGAGCGCCAGCGGCGAGGAAGTGCCACCGTCGAAGATCGTCAGGGTGCGATCGCCGATGGTCCTGGCGAGAGCCTCGACGAATTCCACGCCGCGGCCGGTGTCGACGCCGTCGGTCAGCCAGGCGATCTCGGCATCGCCGGCGCCTTTCAGGAAGCGATCGAGCGTCGTGAGCGTCTCGATCCGCTCGACCGCATAGGGTTTCGGCGAGAGCTGGCGCAGCGCGACGCGGGCAGCGCCCGGCTGCATGACGGTGATGTCGCGCGTCGGGTCCGACAGCGGCACCAACGCTACGCCGCGCCGGTTGGTGTCGGCATTGGCGATCAGCTCGTCTGCTGCCTTGATCCGCGTGTCCCAACTCGAGGCCGCGCTCCAGCCGTCATCGAGCAGGATCACCAGCGGCGAGGTATTCCCGGCCAACCCGGTCTGCGGATTCCAGATCGGGCCGGCGGCAGCGAGGATCACCAGCGCGGCGGCCGCGAGCCGGATCGCGGTCAGCCACCATGGCGTGCGCGACGGGGTCTCCTCTTTCGGCGCGATGTCGAACAACAGGCGCGTCGGCGGAAACTCGATCCGCCGCGGCCGTGGCGGCATCACCCGCAACAGCCACCACAGCACCGGCAGGCTGAACAGCCCCAGCAGCAGCAGCGGTTCGGCGAATGAAAGCGGCAGGCCTGCGATCATGCGCTGCGTCCCGCCTTGACGTTGAGGCGTGCGCCGCCCTTGCTCACCATCATGCCGCCATGCAGGAACAGCAGCAGTTCGGCAGCCGAGCGGCTGGTGGTATGGGTCGTGAACAGCCAGTCGAGCTTGTTGGTCTCGTCGCGGATCTGGTCGCGATGCAGTTTGACCCGCGCGACATAGTCGCGGGCCCAGGTCTCGGCGCGGCCTGCGGTGATGGTGCCAAATCCTTCGGGCTCGATGAACTCGACGCGCCCGGAATAGGGGAATGTCTCTTCCGCCGGATCGACGATCTGCACCAGCGTGCCGTGTGCGCCTGACGACGACAGCCCGGCCAGCATGCCGTGAATGTCAGCGATCGGCGACCAGAAGTCCGACAGCACCACGATCTCCGCCAGCGACGACGGCACGAACGACGGCGGCAGGCTGAGCCGCGCGGCATCGTCATGCAGCATCGCCTGCGCCATCTTGTCGATAACGCTGCGGCTGGCAGTCGGGTTCATCAGGCCGGGGATGCCGACGCGCTCGCCGCCCTCGACCAGCAATTCGGCCAGCGCAAAGGCGACGATCAGCGCGCGCTCGAGCTTGCTGTCGCGCGCATTGCGGGAGGCAAACGCCATCGAGGGCGAGCGGTCAGGCCAGAGCCATACCGTGTGGGCGGCTTCCCATTCATGCTCGCGGACATAGAGATGGTCGTCGCGCGCCGAGCGGCGCCAGTCGACGCGCTGGGCCGGCTCGCCCGAGACGAAACGGCGGTATTGCCAGAAGCTTTCGCCGGCGCCGGCGCGGCGGCGGCCGTGCAGGCCGTGGATGACATTGGCGGCGATGCGGCGGGCCTCGAGCACGAGACGCGGCAAGGAAGCGGCGAGCGTACGGCTTTCACCATCGGCTCGTCGGATTGCCAGGATCTCCTTGGTCTCGGGCTTGTCCGCCACCGCCATCAACCGATCCGCGTCTTCAATTGCCGGATCACGTCCGGAATCGAGCGTCCCTCGGCGCGCGCCGAGAAGGTCAGCGCCATGCGGTGCTTCAGCACGGGCTCGGCGAGGTCGAGTACGTCGTCGATTGAGGGCGCGAGCCGCCCGTCGAGCAGGGCGCGGGCGCGCACGGCGAGCATCAGCGACTGGCTGGCGCGGGGGCCGGGCCCCCAGGCGATCAGCTTGCCGGCTTCGCCGCCTTCGGGACCGGGACGCGCGGAGCGGACCAGCGACAGGATCGCCTCGACCACGGAATCGCCGACCGGCAGGCGGCGCACCAGACGTTGTGCCGCGATCAGGCTGTCTGCCTGCATGGAGACCTTGGCAAGCGTCTCCTCGGCGCCCGTGGTCTCGAACAGGATGCGCCGCTCGGCGTCGCGATCGGGATAGTCGACGTCGATCTCCATCAGGAAGCGGTCGAGCTGCGCTTCGGGCAGCGGATAGGTGCCTTCCTGCTCCAGCGGGTTTTGGGTCGCGAGCACATGGAACGGCTTCGGCAGATCGTGGCGCGCGCCGGCCACGGTGATGTGCTGCTCCTGCATCGCCTGCAGCAGCGCCGATTGCGTGCGCGGGCTGGCGCGGTTGATCTCGTCGGCCATCAGAAGTTGCGCGAACACCGGGCCGGAGATGAAACGGAACGCGCGCTTGCCGCTCGTGCTCTCGTCCAGCACTTCGGCGCCGAGAATGTCCGAAGGCATCAGGTCGGGCGTGAACTGGATGCGTTTGGCGTCAAGCCCGAGCGTGATGCCGAGCGTCTCGACCAGCTTGGTCTTGGCGAGGCCGGGGACGCCGATCAGCAGCGCATGACCGCCGGACAGGATCGTCACCAGCGTGTTTTCGATCACCCGGTCCTGGCCGAAAATGACGGTGCCAATCGCCTCCTTGGCCGCGCGGATTTGTCCCGAGACCTGTTCCGCCGAGCGGACAATCACGTCCTCGAGTTTCTCAACGCTCTCCGCCATCCGCCGCTCCTGTTCTGACGTTTGCTTCGCATCGCAATCGTCGTGCCACGAACCCATGCTAAACTCGTGCAGAGTCCATGTATTCGTTGAATTAAACTATCCCCACATTATCGGGTTTTCGGGGTATGAACGGCATCACGATGTGGCGACCTGCCTCCCGTATCTAACCCCGGGAACCGGTGCTCGCATCCAACGTAGTCAAGCACCAATCGTGCCAAAACGGGGCGGTCAAACTTCAAGGCAAACCATGGCGAAGCAAGGGCAAAGCACAACCAACCTCGACGGCCTGACCGTCGCTGCGCGGGAGGCGACAAATGCGGCCCCTGCCGGAAAGGGGCTGCCCCCTGTGCACCTGTGGAATCCGCCGTTTTGCGGCGACCTCGACATGCGAATCGCATCCGATGGTACTTGGTTCTACATGGGGACGCCAATCGGCCGTCACGCGCTGGTGCGGCTGTTTTCGACGATCCTCAAGCGCGAGGGCGACAAGCACTTCCTTGTGACGCCGGTCGAAAAGGTCGGCATCAAGGTCGACGACGCGCCGTTCACGGCGGTTGAGATGGTGAAGGAGGACGATGCGAAAGGCCGGCTCTTGCGCTTCCGCACCAATGTCGACGATTGGGTGCCGTGCGATGCCGCGCACCGGCTGCGCTTCGAGATGGCGGCCGATGGTGGGCTCACGCCCTATCTGCATGTCCGCGCCGACCTCTGGGCCAAGGTCACGCGGGCATTGTACTATGATCTCGTCGATCTCGGCGAGGAGCGCGAGGTTGACGGGCAGGAGATGTTCGGCGTCATGTCGTCAGGCGAATTTTTTCCGATGGCCGATGCCGAGCAGGTGAGGGCGGCGCTTTGAACGAGCAAATGCTGAAGATCACGCCCGCGGTGTCGGCGGCCGAATTCTTCAACCGCGCGAGTGCGCGGCTGACCTTCGACGTGCCGCCCGGGTTGGTCGATCCCAACATCATTCCGCCGAGCGGCGACGCCGGTACCGACCGCATGCTGGAGATCATCGCACGCGAGCAGCCGGTGCGCCCCGCGGCGGTGCTGATCGGGATCGTCGAGCGCGAGGAGCCGATGGTGCTCTTGACGCAGCGCTCGGCCGATCTCAACGAGCACGCCGGCCAGATCGCCTTTCCCGGCGGCAAGATCGATGCGACCGACAAGTCGCCGCTCGATGCGGCGCTGCGCGAGGCGGAGGAGGAGGTCGGTCTCGACCGCTCCTATGTCGATCCGATCGGCTATCTCGATCTCTATGGCACCGGCTTCGGCTTCCGCATCCTGCCGACGGTGGCGCGGGTGCGGCCGGGCTTCACGCTGACGATCAACCGTTCGGAAGTGGTCGATGCCTTCGAGGTGCCGCTTGCCTTCCTGATGAACCCGGCCAACCACCAGGTTCACAGCAAGGAATTCCGCGGCATGGAGCGCTCCTATTACGCCATGCCCTATGCCGAGCGTTACATCTGGGGCGCCACCGCGGGCATGCTGCGCGTACTGTACGAACGGATCTGCGCGTCATGATCCGGCCGGTGCTGACGGAGATCGGCATTTTCCTGATTCCGTTCGCCATCTATGTGCTGTTTCTCGTCACCACCCGTTCGGCGATCACGGCGCCCTCGTCATGGCCGATCCGTATGGTGGCGCAACTGGTGCTGGGATCGCTGCTGCTGGTGGTGATCAGCTTCATCCTGCTGGCGCATTTCTCCGGCGCGCCGCCGAACTCGACCTACATCCCCGCGCATATCGAGAACGGCAAGTTCGTTCCCGGAGCCGAGAAATGAGCAGCGCTAATCTGGGTGGGGACGCGCCCTGGCTCACGACGGGCGCCACCGTCCGCGTGCTGCAGCTTCTCGACGGCGATGGCGAGGAAGCGCGCGCGGTCGGCGGCGCGGTGCGCAACGCGTTGATGAAGCTTCCGGTCCACGAGATTGATATCGCGACGACGGCCGTGCCGGACGAGGTGGTCCGCCGCGCCAAGGCGGCCGGCATCAAGAGCGTGCCGACCGGCATCGATCACGGCACCGTCACGCTGGTGGTCGATCGCACGCCATTCGAGGTCACGACGTTGCGCGAGGACACCGAGACCTTCGGCCGTCATGCCAGGGTTTCGTTCGGCCGCGACTGGATCGGCGACGCGCGCCGGCGCGACTTCACCATCAATGCGCTGTCGGTCGGCCCCGACGGCGTGGTGCACGACTACGTCGGCGGACTCGAAGATATCGCGGCCAGGCGCGTGCGCTTCATCGGCGAAGCAAGCAAGCGTATCGAAGAGGACTATTTGCGCATCCTCCGCTTCTTCCGCATGCATGCCGCCTTCGGCGCCGGCGAGGTGGACCGCACCGGCTATCTCGCCTGCATCGGCGGCCGCGCGGAACTCGCGACCCTGTCGGCCGAACGCGTGCGGATGGAGATGCTCAAGCTCCTGGTCGCCGACGGCGCCCCCGGTGCAATCGACGCAATGACCGACGGCGGCCTGCTGCAGATGATCGTCGGCGGCGTGACCTATGGCGGACCGTTCGCGGCGATGATCGCGGCCGAGCGCGCGCTCGGCCTGAAGGCCGACGCGATGCGCCGGCTCGCCGCGCTCGCGGTCGCCGTCACCGAGGACGCGAAGAGGATCGCAACGCGGCTGCGGCTCTCCAACGCCGAGGCGAAGGCGCTGGATTCCATGGGCCATCGCTGGTGGCGGCTGGCCGGCATGGACGAGGCGCGCGCCAGGCGGCGGATGTATCGGCTCGGCGAAGAGGCCTATCGCGACCGCTTGCTGCTCGCATGGGCCCGCACGGGCGGCGATAGCGAACGCTGGATCGAACTGGCGCGCCTGCCGGAGCGCTGGACCGCGCCGAAATTCCCGCTGAAGGCTGCCGACTTCACCGCGCGCGGCGTCGCCGAAGGGCCCGCACTCGGCCATGTGCTGACACTGGCGGAAGATGCCTGGCTCGCCGCGGATTTTCCGATTCATGCACCCGCGCTGTCTGACATCGCCGACCAGGCGGTGGCACGCCTGAAGGGCGATGCGCGCTCGTGAGCATTCTTTCGGGCTTCGCCGATATCTCGGTCTTGCAACTGCTGCTGGTCGCGGTCGTCGCGATGTTTGCGGCGATCGTCGGCGGACTTGCCGGCTACGGCACCGGCGCGCTGATGCCGCTGGTGCTGGTGCCCCTGATCGGCGCCGAGCCTGTCGTGCCGATCATTGCGATCTCGGCGATCTTCGCCAATCTGAGCCGGGCGACCGCTTATTTCCGCTATGTCGACCGCCGCCGCGCGCTGATCGTGATGCTGGCTGCGGCCCTCACCACCGCGCTCGGCGCCTACGGCTACACGCGGCTCACCAATGCGGGTGCCGCGCTGGTGATCGGCACGATGCTGATCGCGAGCGTGCCGCTGCGGCGCGTGTTGCGCCGCCGCGCGGTGCGCATCAACGACACGACGCTTGCAGCCGGCGCAGTCGGCTATGGCGTGGTGGTTGGTGGCACTTCCGGCTCCGGCGTGATCCTGCTGTCGCTGTTGATGGCCTCGGGCCTCGAAGGCGCGGCTGTGATCGCGACCGATGCGGTGATCTCGGTGGTGACCAGCGTGATCAAGATCTCGGTGTTTGGCCTTGCCGGCGTCGTCACCGCGCAGGTGCTCGCCTTCGCGCTTCTGATCGGCTGCATCGGCGTGCCCGGCGCGTTCCTGGCGAGAGCCTTCGTCGAGCGAATGCCGGTGCACGTCCACACCGCGATCCTCGACGTCGCCGTGATCACCGGCGGCCTGGTGATGATCTCGGCCGCGGCGCGGCAGTTGATATCTAGTTGCCGAGCTTGATGCCGGCATCCCTGATCACCTTGGCCCATTCGGGCGTCTCTTTCTTGATGACCGCGGCAAACTCGGCCGGGGTGTTGCCGATCGGCTCCAGGCCGAGTTCTTCGAACTTCTTGCGGATCTCGGGCATCGCCAGCGTCCTGGCGGTTTCGGCATGAATTTTATCGACGATGTCCTTTGGCGTGCCGGCCGGCGCGAGCAGGCCGAACCACGGCACCGCCTCGAAGCCGGGGAAGCCGGATTCCGCCATGGTCGGAAGGTCCGGCGCCAGGGCTGAGCGCTTGCTCGAGGTGATGGCCAGCGCGCGCAGCTTGCCTTCGCGCACGAGCGGCATCGCGTTCGCGATATTGGCGAACGACATGGTGATGCGGCCGGCGAGCAGGTCCGGCATGAAGGCCGTGGTGCCGCGATAGGCCACCGGCACGATGTCGAGATGCGCCATGTACTTGAACAATTCGGCGGCCAGATGCTGCGACGTGCCGACGCCGGCATGCGCGTAGGTCAGCTTGCCGGGCCGCGCCTTGGCGAGCGCGACCAATTCGGCCACGCTCCTGGCCGGCACGTCGGGCGGCAGGACGAGCACGTTCGCTGCGATGAACACCTGCGAGATCGGCGCGAAGTCCTTGACCGGATCGAACGGCAGCGTCTCATACAGGCTCGGATTGATGACCAGCGCCGAGTTGCCGCCCATCAGCAAGGTGTAGCCGTCGGGCGCGGCCTTGGCGACGCGATCGGTGCCGATGTTGCTGCCGGCGCCCTGAACATTCTCGATGACGAAGGGCGCGCCCCAGACTTCCGAAAACCGGTCGGCAAGGATGCGCGCTGCGAGGTCGGGCGCCGTGCCGGGCGTGAATCCGACCACGATTTTCACCGGGCCCTTCGGATAGGGGGATTGCGCCGAGGCGGTCTGCGCCGCGAGCAGCAGGCCCAAGGCGGCGAACAGGTTTTGAGCCAGCCTCATCATTCCCCCAATCGTGCGCGTGACCGTTTGCCGGCTTTGTCGTCGAATTCAGCGGCAAGTGTGGCATCGCCACGTTGCGCCCTGCAAGGCAGGCGCGGGCGTGGAAGCTTCGAAGTGGGCAGGCGCCTGGCGCTTCTCCGGCACCAGTTCGCTGAGCGAACGGATGATGCGTGGACGTCGTCTGCTTTTTGGCTCTTCGAACATCCGGCGCGCAGGGATATGATGCGCCTTCATGGATGGGAACGCAGCATGAGACGGCGGGATTTCCTTGCTCTTGCGGCCGGCGCAACGTTGCCTGTCAGGTCCTGGGCCCAGCGAACGAACAAAATTCCGCGTGTCGGCGTGCTCTGGCATGCCGCAGATGCGGACGGCGAGTGGCCCTATTACGGGTGTCTGCTCGATGGGTTCGAAGAGCTCGGCTACGGCCGTGGAAAAATCGAGTTCATTCACCGCTTCCCCGACGAAAAGCCGGAGAAGTTTCAGAGCATGGCGGCCGAGCTCGTCGCGCTCGCACCCGACGTGCTGGTGGGCGTCGGTGGCGCGGCGCCCTATGTCAAGAAAGCCACGTCGACCATCCCGATGGTGTTCATGTATGTCGCCGATCCGATCGGAGCCAAGCTCGTCGAGAGCATCCGCCATCCCGGCGGCAACGCCACGGGTCTTACCAATTTCGGCCTCGAGCTTGTCGGCAAGCGGCTCGAATATCTCAAGGAGATCAATCCGCAGGTCACGAAGGTTGCCATGATGGTCAACCCCACCAACCCGATCTCCAATTTCTATATCGAGCAATCGAACGCCGCCGGTCCCAAGCTCGGATTGACCTGCAAGCCTTATAACGTCGGCACGCTCGACGGCCTCGCGCCTGCTTTTGACGCCATGGTGGGCGATCGCATGGAGGCCGTGTTCTTCAACGCCGAGAGCCTGTTCTATGTCGGCAAGAAGAAGATCGCCGAGCTTGCGCTGGCGCGCAAATTGCCGTGCTGCGGCTATGTGAAGGAAGTACTGGATGCCGGCGTGCTGATCTCCTATGGCGCGGATCAGCGCCTGATCGCGCGCCGCACCGCCTATTTCGTCGATCGCATCCTGAAAGGCGAAAGACCGGCGGACATGCCGGTCGAGCAGCCGACCGGTTTTCAGCTCTGCATCAATCTCACGACCGCAAAGGCGCTCGGGCTCACCATTTCTCCCGCACTGCTCGCCCGCGCCGACGAGGTGATCGAATAACGCGGCCCGTTTCCGGTGTGCACACGCCCTGATCTACCGCTTCCCCGGCAGCAGTTCCGTCAGCGAACGGATGATGCGGTCGGGCTTGACGGTCGAGCCAGGCGGCAGGCCTTCGCCATGCACGTCCATCCAGATCGCGTAGATGCCGAGCCGCTGCGGCGCTTGCACCTCCCATTCCAGATTGTCGCCGATCATCCAGGTCTCGGGCGCGGTGACGCCGAGCGCGTCCATCGCATGCAGATAGGCGCGCTCGTCCGGCTTGCCGAAGCCATGCTCGCCCTCGATCTGGACGTGATCGAAACGGTGCGCCAGCGCAAACCGCTCGACCTTGGCGCGCTGGGTGTCGGCCGCGCCATTGGTGACCAGCGCGAGCTTGACGCCGAGCGCCTTGAGTTGATCGATCGCCTCATGCGCGCCGGGAAAGACGAACATCTCCTCGTCGCGAAAGGCGGTGAAGCGGTCTGCGATGCGGATCGCGAGTTCATCGGGCAGGGCAGGGCGGCCGTTGCCGGCCAGCGCGGCGAAGCCACCTTTCACCGCGATCCGTCGCGCCTCGTCCAGCTTCAATCGCCATGCCGGTTCGGCCGTCGCCCAGAAACTGCGTGCGAAGGCCAGGATCGCAGCCGCCGCCTCATGCGGCAACACCGGTGCGAGCTCGGCTGCAAATTCGCCGGTGATGTGATTCCACGCGATCTCCGGCCGGCCGTAGGCCGACAGGATGGTATCATCCATGTCGATCAGCATGGCGCGCGGCAGTTCGCGTCTCACGGCCATTTCACCTCAGGCGGCATCGACGACAGGATGGAATCGACATTGCCGCCGGTCTTCAACCCGAAAATGGTGCCGCGGTCGTAGAGCAGGTTGAACTCGACATAGCGTCCGCGCCGGATCAACTGTTCCTCGCGGTCTTCCGCGGTCCATGCTGTCGCGAAATTGCGCCGCACCAGCTCGGGATAGATCTTCAGGAAGGCGCGGCCGACGTCCTGGGTAAAGGCGAGGTCGGCGTCCCAGTCGCCGCTGTCATGCCAGTCGTAGAAGATGCCGCCGACGCCGCGCGCTTCCTTGCGGTGTGGCAGGTAGAAATAGTCGTCGCACCATTTCTTGTATTTCTCGTAAGGCGCGACGGCCGCATGGGTGTCGCAGGCAGCGCGCATCGCGGCGTGGAAGTCGAGTGAATCCTTGTCCTCCTGCGTGCGCCGCCGATCCAGCACCGGCGTCAGATCGGAGCCACCGCCGAACCACGCCTTGGTGGTGACGACGAAGCGGGTGTTCATATGCACCGCGGGCACGTGGGGATTGTGCAAATGCGCGATCAGCGAAATGCCGGAGGCCCAGAAGCGCGCGTCTTCGGCAGCGCCTGGAATCTGGGCGCGGAATTCCGGGGCGAACTCGCCATGCACGGTCGAGCAGTGCACGCCGACCTTTTCGAACAGCCGGCCGCGCATCATCGACATCACGCCGCCGCCGCCGGCCGCGCCGCTATGATCGGTGCGCTGCCATGGCGTGCGCTCGAAACGGCCCGGCGCGCCGCCATAGAGCGCGTCCGGCGCCTCGTCCTCGAGTTGCTCGAAGGCGGCGCAGATGTCGTCGCGCAGCGCCTCGAACCAGGCGCGCGCCCTTGCCTTGCGGTGCTCGGTGACGTTTGCGTCCATCAATTCGTATCCTCTCGGGTCTGCCGCAGCGCCTCCCCGACGACCATGGCCGCCGCCATCGCGACATTGAGCGAGCGCAAGGCAGGCTTCATCGGGATTTTCAGCCGCGCATCCGCGGCCGCCACGACCTCGTCCGTCACGCCCACGGTCTCCCGGCCGAACAACAGGATGTCCGACGTGGCATAGCGAAAATCAAGATAGGAGACCGCGGCCTTGGTGGTGAACAAAAGCAGCCGAAAACCTTCGCCGCGGCGCCATTCCTCGAATCGGGTCCAGGAATCGTGACGCATCCATGTCACCTGGTCGAGGTAGTCCATTCCCGCCCGGCGGAAGGTACGGTCGGAGACCGGAAAGCCCGCCGGCCCGATGATATGGGCCCGCACATCGAGGCATGCGCAAAGCCGCAGGATGGTGCCCGTGTTCTGGGGAATGTCGGGCTGGAATAAAGCCAATTCCATCCTGGTCGTGTCCTTCGAATGTATGAATAAAACAACGGGCTGGACGGATTTAGTGCATTGCACGGGAGCTGGCGGATAGTGGGCTTGCGCTCTTTCGGCAAGGGTGCCAATAGAACGATTCTGGACTGCTTGTTTGGCCCCGATCAGCCGAAAAAGCCGGTCTTCTGCCGCCGCGGGGGTCGCGGGCGCCGGCAGCCTATCCCGTTGACGCGTGGGGCGTCTTTCGGGACGGTTCCACCGGTTGCGAGCTTGAGAAAGGGTTTGGGATCGTGACGACAACGTCTTCGGCGGACCATCCGACACGCCGTGATTTCCTCTTTGTTGCAACGGGCGCGGCCGCAGGCGTCGCGGGACTGGCCGCACTCTGGCCCTTCGTCTCCCAGATGAATCCGGACGCCTCGACCATTGCGGCCGGCGCGCCGATCGAGGTCGACCTGAGCCCGATCGCCGTGGGGCAGGACATCAAGGTGTTCTGGCGCGGCAAGCCGATCTACATCATGCACCGGACCAAGAAGCAGATCGATGAGGCCCAGAAGGTCCCGCTCGGCGACCTCAAGGACCCCGCCACCGATCAATCCCGCGTCAAGGACGGTCACGACCAGTGGCTGGTCGTGATCGGCATCTGCACCCATCTCGGCTGCATTCCGATCGCCCATGAGGGCAATTACGACGGCTTCTTCTGTCCCTGCCACGGCTCGCAATACGACTCCTCCGGCCGTATCCGCCAGGGACCGGCGCCCGCCAACCTGGCGGTGCCGCCCTATGCCTTCGCTTCCGACACCAAAATCCAGATCGGCTGAAGCCCGCTCATCGGGACTTTCACGCCTCGTCCAGCTTCCTCAGGATCGCATCATGAGCGGACCCTCCGACTACCAGCCGAGCCATCCAGCCTTGCAATGGTTCGAACGGCGCTTGCCGATTCTCGGCCTCATGCATTCCTCGTTCGTGGCGTATCCCACGCCGCGCAACCTGAACTACTGGTGGACCTTCGGCGCCATCCTGTCCTTCATGCTGGGCATCCAGATCCTGACCGGCGTGATCCTGGCGATGCATTACACGCCGAACGCCGATCTCGCCTTCAAGTCGGTCGAGCTGCTCGTGCGCGACGTCAACTACGGCTGGCTGCTCCGCAACATGCATGCGGTCGGCGCGTCGATGTTCTTCTTCGCGGTCTACGTCCACATGCTTCGCGGCCTGTATTACGGCTCGTACAAGGAGCCGCGCGAGGTGCTGTGGATCCTCGGCGTCATCATCTACCTCCTGATGATGGCGACCGGCTTCATGGGCTATGTGCTGCCGTGGGGCCAGATGAGCTTCTGGGGCGCCACCGTCATCACCAACCTGTTCTCGGCGATCCCTTACGTCGGCGACAGCATCGTGACCTTGCTGTGGGGCGGCTACTCCGTCGGCAATCCGACGTTGAACCGCTTCTTCTCGCTGCACTACCTGCTGCCGTTCCTGATCGCGGGCGTCGTGGTGCTGCACGTCTGGGCGCTGCACGTCGCCGGCCAGAACAATCCTGACGGCCTCGACATCAAGACCGACAAGGACTCGGTGCCGTTCACGCCGCACGCGACCATCAAGGACATGTTCGGCGTCTCGGTGTTCATGCTGCTCTATGCCTGGTTCATCTTCTACATGCCGAACTATCTCGGCGACGCCGACAACTATATCCCGGCCAATCCGGCGGTGACGCCGGCGCACATCGTGCCCGAATGGTACTACCTGCCGTTCTACGCGATCCTGCGCTCGATCCCGAACAAGCTCGCGGGCGTGATCGCGATGTTCTCGGCGATCATCGTGCTGGTGTTCCTGCCATGGCTCGACAGTGCCAGGACGCGCTCCTGCAAGTATCGTCCGCTGGCCAAGCAGTTCTTCTGGATGTTCGTCGTGGTCGCGATCGGGCTCGGTTATCTCGGCTCGAAGCCGCCGGAGGGCATCTACGTGATCGCCGGCCGCATTCTGACGTTCTGCTATTTCGCCTATTTCCTGATCGTCCTGCCGCTGCTTTCGCGGATCGAGACGCCGCGCGCCGTCCCGAACTCGATTGCGGATGCGGTGCTGGCGAAGAGCGGCAAGCTTGCGGCTGCGATCGTCGCCATGATCGTGGCGGGCGGCCTCGTCATCGGCAGCGCCGGGAATGCGCGCGCCGACGAAGCCGATACGCCCCCTGCGCAGAAGTGGTCGTTCTCGGGTCCGTTCGGCAGCTACGATCGCGGCTCGCTGCAGCGTGGCTTGAAGGTCTACAAGGAAGTCTGCTCCGTCTGCCACTCGCTATCCTACATCGCGTTCCGCAACATCGCGGACCCCGGCGGCCCCGGCTATTCCGAGGCCCAGGCCGCGGGCCTCGCCGCCGAGTACAAGATCAAGGACGGTCCGAACGATCAGGGCGAGATGTTCGAGCGGCCCGGCCGCCCGGCGGACTATTTCCCGTCGCCGTTCGCGAACGAGCAGGCGGCTGCAGCGGCCAACGGCGGCAAGGCGCCGCCCGACCTGTCGCTGATGGCCAAGGCGCGCTCCTATGAGCGCGGCTTCCCCTGGTTCCTGTTCGACTTCGTCACCCAGTATCAGGAGCAGGGCCCGGACTATATTTCGGCGGTCCTGCAGGGCTTCGAGGACAAGCCGCCGGCGGGCGTGACGATCCCGGACGGCACCTACTACAACAAGTACTACCCCGGTCACGCCATCAAGATGCCCAAGCCGCTGTCCGACGGTCAGGTGACTTTCGACGACGGCGCGCCGGCCACGGTTGCGCAATACGCCAAGGACGTCTCCACCTTCCTGATGTGGACCGCCGAGCCGCACATGGAAGACCGCAAGAAGATGGGCTTCATGGTGTTCGTGGTGCTGATCATCCTGGCCGGCATGGTGTACTTCACCAAGAAGAAGGTCTGGGCCGACGCGCACTGAGCTTGTGAGGGCGACCGGATCGAAAGCCCCCTGGGGCTTTTTTGTTTGCTTCGTCATTGCGAGGCGCCGCGAAGCGGCGAGCCCGGAATCCATAACCACTGGCGGGGTTATGGATTGCGGGCCTGCGTGCTTGCGCACGCATCCCGGAATGACGAACTCTCGATTGCGTCCCGCGCTGCGTCAGCGGCCAAAATAGCGCGACCCACCTCAAGAAACAACGTCGGAGGAACCATGGGCACCATCATCACCTTCAAGCGTCCGGACGGCAAGGATGCGTCCGGCTATCTCGCCAACGCGGCGCGCGGCGATGCGCCCGGCGTCGTGGTGATCCAGGAATGGTGGGGCCTGCAGGACCAGATCAAGGGCATGTGCGACCGCTTCGCGCGCGCCGGCTTCGACGCGCTGGCGCCCGATCTCTACAAGGGCAAGGTGGTGCCCTATCACGACACGGACGCGGCCGGCAAAGAGATGAACTCGCTCGACTTCATGGACGCCACCACGCAGACCGTGCGCGGCGCCGCGCAATATCTCGCGCGCAACGGCGCCAAGGTCGGCCTCACCGGCTTCTGTCTCGGCGGCGCGGTGACCATCATCGGCGCGACGAAGATTCCGGAGTTGACCGCCGGCGTGGTGTTCTACGGCATCCCGCCGGAGCAGGCGGCCAAGCCCGCGGATGTGCGGATTCCGCTGCAGGCGCATTTCGCCAGCAAGGACGACTGGTGCACGCCGGCCGCGGTCGATGCCTTCGAGAAGGCGATGAAGGCGGCAAACAAGTCGCTCGATATCCATCGCTACGACGCCGAGCACGGCTTCGCCAACGAGCAGCGCATGTCGGTGCACGATCGCAAATGCGCCGAGCAGGCCTGGGGCCGCGCGACGGAGTATTTCAGGAAGCATCTGGGGTAGGTACCTTCGTCATTGCGAGCGGAGCGAAGCAATCTAGACTATTTCCGCCAATCGGTCTGGATTACTTTGTCGCT
>CAWCHW010000007.1:0-118752 GCA_963795365.1 uncultured Alphaproteobacteria bacterium | reverse complement strand
CCGTACGCGACGTGTTTCAGGAACATCTGCTGCCGCAGGGCAAGTTGACCTATCGCGGCAGGGCTGTGAACCCGGCCGCGATCCGGCGCATGGGATTGCTGACGGTCGAAGGCGAGAAGGACGACATCTGCTCGATCGGGCAGACCGTCGCCGCACAGGACCTCTGCAGCGGCGTGCGCGCCTATCGCCGGGTGCATCACATGCAGGCCGGCGTCGGGCACTACGGCGTGTTCTCGGGCAAGAAGTGGAATAACGAGATTTATCCGCTGTTGCGCGATTTCGTGCACGTCAATTCGTGAACGCTACTCCGTCCTGATCGGCTTGTCCTTCAACCCGTTATTGTCATAGGCCTTGCGCATCGTGCCGTTGGCGATGGCATCCGCCATGAACTTCCTGGCAAAGGCCAGCGACTGCGGATGGTTGAGCGGTACGGCGACCGCGGTCACCGTCTTCTTGAAGGTCTCGTCCAGCACCTTCGTGCCCGGAATCTGCTTCGCCATCTCGGTGAGCTGATCGCGCGACAACGCAAAGGCGTCGATCTCGCCGTTCTTCAACAAGATTGAAAATCTCGTCATAGGTCTGATAGCCCGTGACCTTGGCGTTCTTCAGATGCGCCTGCGCGCCGCGCATCGTCGTGGTGCCGTTGACCGCGGCGACCTTGACGCGCGGGCTGATCGAGCGTGGCGAAATCCTTGATTGGCGAGCCGGCCTTGACGATGTAGGTCGCGTCCGCGATCTCATAGATCGGGCCGAATGACATCTTGGTCTCGCGCTCGGCATCCTGCGGCAGGAAGGTGACATCCCAGGCGCCGCTCGAAGCCGCGTTAGTGATATTCCCCGAGTTCGTATACGGCACGTATTCGACGGGCACGCCGAGCTGCGCCGCCATCGCCTTGCCGAGATCGACCGGCACGCCGGTATAGCCACCGGACTCGGCCTTGTTGGACCAATAGGCGCCGCCGGCGGCGCTGACCCCGATCGCGACGCGCAGCTTTCCGGTCGGCGCGATTTCATCTTTCAAACCATCGGCAAAAGCGGGCGCCGCCATCAGCACGGCCCCGAGCATAAGCGCCGCTGCACGCGGCAAGATTCGACTGCACATGGAATGGTCTTCCTCCCGGTCTTCTTGTTGTATGCCACATTCTCCCCGATCGGGCCGCGCGACGAAAGTTCGAAATCGCGCCGGAAACGATAAAATTGTCACGACCAGGCTCTACCGATTGCGCCGCAATGAAGTCGCAGGCAGCGCGCTGCTTTCGGGTTCCACGGGACGCAGATTGTTGCTATTCAGATCGCGGGAGGCCTGCTCGCAGGCAGAAAAGAACAATGGGGCCGCGCGATGAAGCTTGCACCCGATCCTGAACACTCCTCGCGCGTTGCGCTTGTCAGCCGGCTTGCGATCGCGGCACTTGCGCTGCCTCTCCTCGCCGGATGCGATCAAAACACCTACGTAGCCCCGCCACCGCCCAAGGTGGAGGTTGCAAACCCGCTGCAACAGCCGATCACCCGCTATCTGGAAGCGACCGGCAACACCGCAGCGATCAAGTCCGTCGACCTGGTGGCGCGGGTGCAGGGCTTCCTCGCCTCGATCGACTACAAGGACGGCACCTTCGTCAAGCAAGGCACCACGCTGTTCACGATCGAGCCCGAGACCTACAAGCTGAAGCTCGAACAGGCGCAGGCGGCGGAAGTCGGCGCGCAGTCTTCCGTGAAGCAGGCCGAGGCCGATTTCAACCGGCAGAAAGAACTCGTCGCCAAACAGGCGGTCTCGCAGGCGACGCTCGATACCTCGACTTCGACGCGCGACAACGCGCAGGCCAATCTGCAGCAGGCGCAGGCCAGCACCAGGATCGCCGAAGTCAACTACGGCTACACCAAGGTCGCAGCACCGTTCGACGGCGTCGCCACTGCGCATCTGGTGTCGGTCGGCGAACTCGTCGGCGTCACCTCGCCGACGCAGCTCGCGACCATCGTTGCGCTCGATCCGATCTATGTGAACTTCAACGTCAACGAACAGGACGTCCTGAAGGTCCGCGCCGAAGCCCGCCGCCGCGGCATGAACGCAGCCGATCTGACGCGCCTTCCGGTGCAGGTCGGCCTGCAGACCGAGGACGGCTATCCGCACCAGGGCAATCTCGACTACGCCTCGCCCACCATCAACGCCTCGACCGGCACGCTGGTGGTGCGCGGCGTGATCCCCAATCCCGACCGCGTGCTCCTGCCGGGCTTTTTCGTGCGGGTCCGCGTCCCCGTCGAGCAGGAGCAGAATGCCGTGCTCGTCCCCGACACGGCGCAAGGCAGCGACCAGGGCGGCCGCTACGTGCTGGTGGTGAACAAGGACAACGTCGTCGAGCAGCGCAGGGTGCGGCCCGGCCAGCTCGAGGGCACGTTGCGCGTGATCGAGGAAGGATTGAAGCCCGACGACCGCGTGGTGATCGGAGGCCTGTTGCGCGCCATCCCCGGTCAGAAGGTCGACCCGCAGCTGCAGACGATCGAGCCGCCGAAGACAGACAGCAAGCCGGACGCCAAGGCATCTTCCAAGTAAGGCTGGCCCATGATCTCCAAATTCTTCATCGAGCGGCCGGTCCTCTCCAACGTCATCGCCATCCTGATGGTCCTGATCGGCGGCGTGGCGCTGTTCAATCTCGCCATCGCGCAATATCCCGACGTGGTGCCGCCGACGGTGCAGGTGACCACGCGTTATCCCGGCGCGAGTGCGAAAACCGTGATCGATACCGTGGCGCTGCCGATCGAGCAGCAGGTCAACGGCGTCGAGGACATGATCTACATGCAGTCCTATAGCGGCGCCGACGGCAGCTATAGCCTGACCGTGACCTTCAAGATTGGCACCGACCTCAACTTCGCGCAGGTGCTGGTGCAGAACCGCGTCTCCAGCGCGCTGTCGCAATTGCCGCCCTCGGTGCAGAACCAGGGCGTCACGGTGCAAAAGAAGTCGACTTCGATCCTCTTGTTCGTGACACTGACCTCGCCGGACTCGAAATTCGACAGCCTTTATCTGAGCAACTACGCCACGCTCAACCTGAAGGACGAGCTGTCGCGTCTGCCGGGCGTCGGCAACGTTACCGTGTTCGGCGCCGGGCAATATTCGATGCGCGTCTGGCTCGATCCGAACAAGCTGCAGACGCGCGGACTGATGCCGCAGGATGTGGTGCAGGCGATCCAGCAGCAGAGCCAGCAGGTCACCTCCGGCCAGATCGGCACGCCGCCCACGCCGCCGGGCCAGGCCTTCCAGATCACGCTCAATGTCAACGGCCGGCTCGACGATGCCAGCGAGTTCGAGAACATCATCGTCAAGACCGGCAACAATGGCGACGTAACGCGGGTGCGCGACGTCGGCTGGGTCGAGCTCGGCGCGCAGACCTACAGCCAGATCTTCTCGTTGAACAAACAACCTGCGACCGGCATCGGCGTGTTTCAGTCGCCGGGCGCCAACGCGCTTGAAGTCGAACATCGGGTCGAGAAAAAAATGGCGGAGCTGGCGAAGGCCTTTCCGCAAGGCATGAAGTACGACACGCCGTTCGACACTACCAAATTCGTCAACGCCTCGATCAACGAGGTCTACAAGACCCTGCTCGAAGCCGGCTTCCTGGTTCTGATCGTGATCCTGGTGTTCCTGCAGGACTGGCGCGCCATGCTGGTGCCGGCGACCACCGTGCCGGTCACCATCATCGGCGCGTTTGCGGCGATGGCCGCGCTCGGCTTCACCATCAACCTGTCGACATTGTTTGCGATCGTGCTGGCGATCGGCATCGTGGTCGACGACGCCATCGTCGTGGTCGAGGGCGCCGCGCACAATATCGAGCAGGGCATGTCCGGCCATGACGCCGCGATCAAGGCGATGGATGTGCTGTTCGCGCCGATTGTCGGCATCACGCTGGTGCTGATCTCGGTGTTCCTGCCGGCCTCGTTCCTGCCGGGACTGACGGGACGCATCTACTCGCAATTCGCGCTGGTGATCGCCGCGACCGCCCTGCTCTCCGCGATCAACGCCGCGACTTTGAAGCCGACGCAATGCGCGTTGTGGCTGCGACCGCCGGTGCCGCCGGAACAGCGCAATTTCTTCTACCGCGGCTTCAACAACGTCTATGACCGGGTGGAGCGCGGCTATACGCGACTGATCGGCTCTCTGGCGCGGCATGCCGGCATCGCGGTGACCGTGGCGCTGATCCTGATCGCGATCGCCGGCTACGGGCTGTCGAAGGTGCCGACCGGCTTCCTGCCGATCGAGGACCAGGGTTATCTGATCGCCGCCGTGCAACTGCCCGACGGCGCGGCGTTGGACCGGACCCAGAAGGTGCTCGACAAGGTCAGCGAGATCGTGGGCAAGGCGCCCGGCGTCGCGCAGGTCATCACCATCGCCGGCATCTCCGCGCTCGACAACAGCGCGAGCCTTGCCAATGCCGGCGTCGCCTACATCATCCTGAAGGACTGGGACGCGCGCGGCAAAGGCGAGGATCTGCGCTCGCTGGTCTATGGGCTCAACGACAAGGTCGCCGACATCATGGAGGCGCGCACGCTGGTGCTGCCGCCGCCGCCGATCCAGGGCATCGGCAACGCCGCCGGCTTTGCCATGCAGGTCGAACTGCGCGACGGCAACAGCGACTTTGCCAAGCTGCAGGCCATCACCGGCGAGATGGTGCGGGCCGCCCAGGGCCAGAGCGCGCTGCAGCGCGTGCAATCGCCGTTCCGCGCCACCGTGCCGCAATTCGACATCGATATCGATCGCGTCAAGACCCAGACCCTGCACGTCACCACCGACCAGATATTCTCGGCGCTGTCGACCTATATGGGCTCGTCCTACGTCAACCAGTTCAACAAGTTCGGCCGCGTGTTCCAGGTCTACACCCAGGCCGACGCGCAATACCGCCTGACCCTGCGCGACATCCAGAACATGACGGTGCGTAACCAGAACGGCGACATGATCCCGATCGGCACGGTCGCCAAGATCACGCCGACGGTCGGGCCGTCGCTGATCAGCCTCTATAATCTCTATCCATCCGCGACCATCGTCGGCCTGCCGGCGCAGGGTTACAGCTCCGGGCAATCGCTGAACCTGATGGAGCAGATCGCGGAGAAGACGCTGCCGCCGGGCACCGGCTACGAATGGACCGCGATGTCGTATCAGGAGAAGGCCGTCGGCAACCAGATCTACTATGTGTTCGGACTTGCGATGCTCCTGGTCTATCTCGTGCTCGCCGGCCAGTACGAAAGCTGGTACGCGCCGATCTCGGTGATCCTCGCGGTGCCGCTGTCGCTGTTGGGCCCGATGGCGGTGCTGGAAGGCCTCAAGATCGACAACAACCTCTACGTCCAGATCGGCCTGATCCTGCTGATCGCGCTGTCGGCGAAGAACGCCATCCTGATCGTCGAAGTCGCGCTCGAACTGCACGAGAAGGGCAAGTCGGTCGTCGAATCCGCGATCGAGGCGGGACGCGCGCGCTTCCGCCCGATCCTGATGACGTCGTTTGCCTTCATCCTCGGCGTGGCGCCGCTGGTGCTCGCCACCGGCGCCGGCGCCAACGCGCGCAAGTCGATCGGCATCACCGTGTTCTCGGGCATGCTGGCCTCGACCTGCCTCGCCGTGCTGTTGGTGCCGGCGTTCTTCGTGGTGGTGCAGGGTTTCGAGAACCGGCTTGCGGCGAGGAAGGCCGCGGCCGCGGCCGCCGCCGCCAAGGCCGCACCGCAGGTTTAGGTCAATTCGGCTGTGCTGCAGGTACGGTGATCTCCCGCGGCAGGATCAGCGCCGCCACGATCGCGAGCACGCACAGCGCGCCGAACGCGTGCAGCATGGTGACGAAACCGCCTCGCTCGTAGAGCCAAGCGACCAGGCCGACGGAAGCGCCGGCCGCGGTGAAGCCGACGAAATAGCGCACGGAATAAGCGCGCGAACGCCATTCCTCGCTCGTATACTTTCCGACCATCGCGTCGTTCACCGTGACCTGGCCGAACGCGCCCATCACGATGCCGATCGACACCAGGATCAGCGGCAGGTTCGACAGCGTCGCGGCGAGATAGAGGAACGGCGCCAGCAAGAAGGACAGCGGCAGCGCCACCGTCTTGAGCGAATGCTTATCCAAGAGCTTGCCGATGGTATATTGCGTCATCGCGCCGAACACATAGACGCAGGCCGCGATCACGCCGAGCAGCGCCGGGCTCTTGGTGAATTCGAGCCGCTCCGCGAACAGCTTTGGCAGCGCCACCGTCACCGCGTTGAAGGTGGTGGAGATCGCGATCACCACGATCAGGAGCGACAGGATCACCCGCCACATGTCCTGTTTGGCGACGCGCGCCTGCGCCGCCGCCTGCCTGGTGCCCTTGCGATCCTCATGCACGACAGTCATCGCAAAGGCGATGCCGATCAGGATCGTGACAATGCCGGGGACGATGAAGGCGAAGCGCCAGCCCAGATATTGTCCGACCACGCCGGTCACCAGCGCCGATGACGCCACGCCGAGGTTGCCCCAGACGCCGTTCAACCCCATCTCGCGGCCGAGCTTGTCGGCATAGGACACGATCATCGCGGTGCCGACGGGATGATAGATCGAGGCGAAGATGCCGATCGCGAGCAGCGCGGTGCCGAGCTGCACTGGCGTCTGCACGAAGCCGACCGAAATCATCGCGCAGCCAATGCCGATGAAGAAGATCACCATCATGTGGCGCCGGCTCCACCGGTCGCCGAGCCAGCCGGTCAGCAGCGAGCCTGCGCCGAAGGCGACGAAGCCGGGTGTCGCGTAGGGCAACAGCTCGGAATAGGCCATGCCGAGCGCCGGTCCCATGACGATCACGGCGGCGGCGAAGATCAGCATCGCATAATGATCGATGAAATGCGCGGCGTTGACGTAGGCAATCACCCGGCTGGGGCTGTTCATGGAGCATTCCCTGATTTGAAGGCTATGTTATAGGTTCTTCTCCTGACGAGATGCAGCCAATGACTGTCGCCGAGAGGCCACTGACCATCATCCCCGGCCGCCACCGCAGCAGCGGCGACGGCGTGCATCTGGTCGCAAACAGCTACCGGAAAGGCACGCGGCTCGATCCGCATCTGCATCGCGAGGCGCAGCTGGTCTATGCCGCCAAGGGCACCATGCAGGTGACGACGCCGAAAGGCCGCTGGCTGGTGCCGCCGGATCGCGCGGTGTGGGTCCCGGCGCGATTTGCGCATGCCATCGACGTGCTCGCCGACATCGAGATGCGCACACTCTATTTCGACGTCGCCTGGCTGAAGCGCGAGCGCCATGGCGCGAGCCTCGCCAGTGAATTCGTGGTGCGGGTCTCCCCGCTGCTGCATCAGGCGATCCTCGCTTTGTTCGACGACGGCAAGAGCCGGGAGCGCATGGCGCTCTTGATCCGGCTCGTGATGCTGGAGCTCGACCATGCCGAGGATTCCGCGACCTTCATCCCGCTGCCGCAGGAGGCGCGTTGCCGCCGCGCGGCCGACATCGTGCTGCGCGCGCCCGCCGCCGCGCATGAGATCGAGGACCTCGCGCACGAGGTCGGCACCTCGGCACGGACCTTGTCGCGGTTGTTTTCGGCGGAGACCCAACTGAGCTTCAAGACCTGGTGCCAGCGCGCGCGAATTGCGTCGGCCATCGAGCGGCTGTCGACACAGCCCAATGCGTCGGTGAAACAAATCGCCGCCGACCTCGGTTATGCCAGTATCCCCGCGTTTTCCCACGCCTTCCGGCAGGTCACGGGCAAGACGCCGACGGAATTTGTGGAAACCAGGCCCGCCGCTTGATTGGGCGTAACTTAGCCCTAAATCCAATTCAGGATTTGGCGCCTTCCGTAATAGATTGATCCCATGGCCAACGCTTTCTTCTCCGACCTGCTGTCGACCATTTCCGAGCGCGGCCGCAGCCTGTTGCGCCGTGGCGAACCCGCCGACGGCAAGGAGGACGCCTCCGACCTGATCGAATTGTGCGAGGCGCTGCTGTCGGGCGCCGGCGAAGCGACGGGGACGGCGATGGCGCGCGAGGTGCTCGACCGCTACCACGAACTCGACGCCACAGGCCGCGTTGTCTTCTTCGAGGCGCTGTCGCGCGATTACGGGCCCGATCGGGCGAGGCTCGCCAAGGCGATCGAAGCGTGGCAGGCGCAGCCCGGCGACGGCAATGGCAGCCTGGTGCACTTTGCGTCCGAACCGCGGCGACAGGAACTGATCCGCCGCCTCAACCGTGCGCCTCACGGCACCAGCGATCTGGTGGCGATGCGCGCCGATCTGCTCACGCATATGGATGGCCGGAAGGATCTCGCCGCGGTCGACCGCGACCTCGCGCATCTGCTCGGCTCGTGGTTCAACAGGGGGTTTCTCGTGCTGCGCAGGATCGACTGGTCGACGCCGGCGAACATTCTCGAACAGATCATCCGCTACGAAGCCGTGCACGAGATCCGCGACTGGGACGATCTGCGCCGCCGCATCGATCCCGCCGACCGCCGCTGCTACGCCTTCTTCCATCCGGCGCTGGCCGACGCGCCGCTGATCTTCGTCGAGGTGGCGCTGACCGAGACGATCCCGAACGCGATCGCTCCGCTGCTCGCGGTCGACCGCCAGCCGGTGCCGACCGATCGGGCCCGCACCGCGGTGTTCTACTCGATCTCCAATACCCAGCGCGGGCTCGGCGGCATTTCCTTCGGCAATTTCCTGATCAAGCAGGTGGTCGAGGAGTTGCGCCGCGAACTGCCGAAGCTCGACACCTTCGTGACGCTGTCGCCGGTACCGAATTTCATGCAATGGCTGACCGAAGCCGACGACGTGCCGGTCTACGGACGAAGACCGCGAACTGTTGAAGCAACTCGACGACCCCAAATGGTGCGAGCATGAGGAAGTCACCGCGCAACTGCGCAGCGTGCTGGAGCCGCTCGCCGCATATTATTTCCTCAAAGCGCGCAATCCGAGGGGCCGCGTGATCGATTCGGTGGCGCGCTTTCACCTCGGCAACGGCGCGCGGCTGGAGCGGATCGACTGGCTCGGCGATCTCTCGGCCAAGGGCATGCGCGAATCCGCAGGCATCATGGTCAACTACCTCTACCGGCTCGACGACATCGAAGAGAACCACGAGGCCTTCGCCAATAATGGCGAGGTCGTCGCTTCGAGCGCGGTGAAGAGGCTGCTCAAAGGCGAGCGTCGGCTGCTGGACAGCATGCGACTGGGGTAGCTCGGTCGCCACCGTTCCAAGAATCCTCGCTTCTGATTCAATTTTCAAACATCAATCTCGTCATTGCGAGCGAAGCGAAGCAATCCAGACTGTCTCCGCGGCGATAGTCTGGATTGCTTCGTCGCTACGCTCCTCGCAATGACGAGTTTCCGCATTCCCGCGGCATGGTCTGCCCGGGCTCTGCATCGACATCGCCCCCGAAATACCGAGGGCGCAGGGAATGCCGGGCGCTGGCCGCACCCGCAGGCCTCGTGGGCTGAAAAGGAAAGGTGCCCACAAGTCAGTACAGGTAGGCCGAAACATCCGGCACTCCCTGCGCAATGGTTTTACGGCTTACTTCGCGCTCTCGCCGGAGTACCGGGCTTGTTAGCCTCCGTCGCCCGTTGATCTCTGCGTTTCGGCCGCAAGGCCGAAATCGCATCGCCACGGACTTGATCCCAGCGTCGGGGGACCACGACCACACGACTTGACCGTACGCATCAGCGCATTCGTCTTGCGCTCACGCGTCCATCGCATCCCGCCCCACGTCTGGTGACGATCGGCCGAAACGCCCCTCGTATCGAGGCGGGACGATGCAGACATACATCTGTTTCCGAATTTCGGAAAGACAAATATTTTTGCGCGAAGGGGTAGACAAGCCGCCGATTGAGTATTTGCGATAATCAGCAAGTGTTTTGCCCGTCGTGTCGCAGCGGCTACACGCGCGCGAAGGCATTCTTCGATCCCTCCCCCTTGCGAAGAGATAGAAGGAATCATGGCGCACACCGGCACGTATGTCATTGAACCCGTTACAAAATCCCTCCTTTGCTTGTTCTCTTATTTTCTGATATTAAAAAATATCAGCAATTAGGCTGGCTGTATCGGGGGGTTGATCCCATGTCCGCTTACGATGCTTCAACAATCACGTCGTCCATCAAGATCAACACCAGGGTGGAGGACCGTCCGGCGTGGCTCGTCGGCAGCGGCTACCTCGCCATCCTGATCGCGTTCGTCTTTGTCGTGCTTGCCGGCTTGATCGCTTACAGCGCGATATCCCAGCCCACCGCGCGCGACGTCCTTCATCCCGTTTGGACGGTGCTCGGCATCCTCTGCTGCCTGGGGATCGCAGCGCTGATCTGCATGTCGATCTACTCGCTGCAGCCGAACGAGAGCGCGGTGCTGACGCTGTTCGGCTCCTATGCCGGCACCAACTCGACGCCCGGTCTGCGCGCCACCGTTCCGCTGTTCCGGCCGAAGAAGGTGTCGCAGCGCGTCCGCTACCACGAATGCGGCAAGCTGAAGGTCAACGACCTGATCGGCAATCCGATCGAGATCGGCGCAGTGGTGGTGTGGCGCGTCGTGGACTGCGCCAAGGCGACCTTCCAGATCGACAACTATGCCGACTTCGTCGGCGCCCAGACCGAATCGGCGCTGCGTCACATCGCCGGCCGCCATCCCTATGATTTCGACGAAGCGGGCGAGCACGCGGGCAGCGAGGCAAGCATCAAGATGGAGCCGGCGGCACGTACGCTGTCGTTGCGCGAAAGCGGCGACCAGGTCACCGACGAGGTCATTGCCAAACTCAGGGAACGTCTCGTGATCGCCGGCGTGACCATCGACGAAGCCTGGATCAACCATCTCGCCTATGCGCCCGAGATTGCACCCGTGATGCTGCGCCGTCAGCAGGCCAGCGCGGTGATCGCCGCGCGCAAGCTGGTGGTGTCCGGCGCGGTCGACATCGTCAAGGAAGCGCTCGACAAGCTGAAGGAGGCGACCGACATCGATCTCGATCCCGAACGCAAGGCGTCCATGGTGTCGAACCTGCTCGTCGTGCTGGTGTCCGACAAGGACGCCACGCCGGTCATCAACACCGGAACGCTTTATGCCTAAGCGCGGGCGCCCCAAGGGCCCGGACAAGGAGCCGGTCCTGCTGCGGCTCGGCGGTCCCCTGCTCGAGATTCTCGACCGGTTGGCCGCCGCCGAGCTGCGCTCGCGGCAGGGCCAGATCGAGAAGCTTCTGCACGAGGCGCTGACGCGGCGCGGCGTATGGCCGTCGAAGATCTCGCAGGAAGAAACCGTGGCGGAAGACGAGGCTCAGGAGTCGAACTGAACCGGGAAGGATATTGCAACATGCGTCGCCGTATCGTTTGGGTGATTGTCGGAGTGCCGCTGGCCTTGATCGCCATCGGTGCAGGGACAGCGTTGTCGATGCCGGCCGTACGGCACGTGATCACGGGCTTTCTCAATCTGCCCGATCGGTTGCCCGCCCTCGCCGATCATCCTCTGGTGCATTACGAAGCGGGCGCCGAGGACTTTGCGCGCGACGTCGCCGACCTGCTGCCTGCCGCGATCGCACGGGTTGAAGCCGTGCATGGCCGCCCCTTTGCCCATCCCGTCACGGTCGGCGCTTATGCGACGCCGGAAGCTTTTGCCGCGGCAAACGGCCTCGGCTCCAACATTCCCGTCGGCGTCACATTCGCCGGCCGAGTCAATCTGTCGCCGAAACTATTTCACCCGCAACACTGGCGGCTGCGCGCCATCCTCACCCACGAGATGTCGCACGCGCACATTGTGGGATGGATTGGCGGAGCAAAATATTTCCACCTGCCGCCATGGTTCAAGGAAGGCCTCGCCGTGATGATCTCGGAAGGTGGAGGCGCCGAGTTGGTGAAGGAAGACGAGGCGTGGGCCGCAATTCAACGCGGCGAGCAGATCGCCATCGACGACGCCACCAGCTCGCAAACGACGATCGACATCGGGTTCGAAAGAGCGCCGGAGAAGCAAAGCCCGTCCTGGTATCCGATCGTGCTGGCCTATCGGGAGGCCGGCATGTTCGTCAGCTACCTTCACGAGTCGGACAAGCCGGCCTTCGACCGCATGCTCGGCGCCATCCTGGACGGCCGCACCTTCGCGGAAGCGGTCGACGCCGGCTACCACGACGACGTGCGCGCGCTGTGGCGGAAGTTCGTCAGCTCGAACGCGGATCGAAAGTGAGTTCGCCGATCGCTTGCGACCTCACGCTCCCGTCACGCGCCAGATCACGTCGCCGACATCGTCGGCCACCAGCAGCGACTTGTCAGGCCCGAGCGTGACGCCGACCGGCCGGCCGTAGGACTCGCGCTCGTCGGGCGCGAGGAAGCCCGACAGGATATCGCGCGCGGGGCCGGACGGGCGGCCGTTCTCGAACGGCACGAACACCACCTTGTAGCCCGACAGCGTCGAGCGATTCCACGAGCCGTGCTGGCCGATCGCCATGCCGTCGGGAAAGCCGGGCAACGTGCCCGCCGGCATCCAGCACAGGCCGAGCGAAGCGGTGTGGCCGCCGAGCGCGTAGTCCGGCGTGATCGCTTTCGCCACCAACGCCGCATCCTGCGGCACGCGATCGTCGACGGTCTGCCCCCAGTAGCAATAGGGCCAGCCGTAGAAGCCGCCCTCGCGCACCGAGGTGAGATAATCCGGCGGCGTCTCGTCGCCGAGCCCGTCGCGCTCGTTGACCACGGTCCAGAGCACGCCCGTGTTCGGCTCCCAGGCCATGCCGACCGCATTGCGCAGGCCGCTCGCAAAGATGCGGCTGGTGCCATCAGCCAGATCGAGCTCGTAGATCGCGGCGCGGCCCTCTTCGACCTGCATGCCCATCTCCGCGATGTTGGTGAGCGAGCCGACGCCGGCATAGAGCTTCTTGCCGTCCGCACTCGGCAACAGGCTGCGGGTCCAGTGCCCCGAAGGCTTGAAGGTGACGAGTTTTCTGCCGGGCGCATCGATGCGATCCGGCGAGTAGGGAAATGCGACCACGCCGTCGGTGTTGCCGACATAGAAGGTGTCGCCGATCAGCGCCATGCCGAACGGCTGGCTCAATCCTTCCATGAAGGCGCTGCTGACTTCGGCGACGCCGTCACCGTCCTTGTCGCGCAACAGCGTGATGCGGTTGGCGCTGGCGCCGAGCGCACGCGCGCGGCGCATCGTCGCCTGCATCGCAAGGTGGAATACGCTGCGCGGCTTGACCGGGATCTGGTTCGACTCCGCGACCAGCACGTCGCCGTTCGGCAGCACCTCGATCCAGCGCGGATGATCGAGGCCGGTCGCAAACGCGTTGACCTTGAGTCCGGGCGCGGCCGTCGGCAACTGCCCCTCGCTCCACCCTCGCGCGCTCGGCATCTTCAAGGTCGGGATCGCGCCCTGCGACTTCGCCGCGGGAATTGCGGGCGCAGCACCCCACGCTTCCACCTGCGGCACGCCCTGCATCTTGCGCACCGTGAGCGCGGCCCCGCCGATGACAGCGACAACTTTTGCAAACACGTCGGAAAAACTCATGGAACTCTCGCGCCCCGTTTTCGAAATGCATCCTGGCGAGCATTCCCTTCGCCAGTGACAGTAGTTTTACGATCTATCGCCGATGCGGTCGAATCAGCGAGATAGTGGTCAGCGCTTTCATCGAAAGCGCTTCCTCCCTTAAACTTTTCGCCCGCCCTCACCGGCGGGCTTTTTTTCAGCTGACGCCCCTTTGTTTGCGCATGATCTTATCGGAAAACCGCTGCACACTTTTCCGGATCATGCGCTAAGCGCCTTCATCTCCTTGTAGAGATCGGACTTGCCCTCGAAGCCGATGCCGGGAAGATCGGGCATCACGATGTGGCCGCTCTCGACGCGCACGCCGTCGGGAAATCCGCCATAGGGCTGGAACAGGTCCGGATAGCTTTCGTTGCCGCCGAGGCCGAGGCCGGCTGCGATGTTCAGCGACATCTGGTGACCGCCATGCGGGACGCAGCGGCTGGGCGACCAGCCGTGCGTGTGCAGCACCGCCAGCGTGCGCTGATATTCGCAGAGCCCGTAGGACAGCGCGCAATCGAACTGCAGCCAGTCGCGATCGGAGCGCATGCCGCCATAGCGGATCAGATTGCGCGCGTCCTGATGACTGAACAGGTTCTCGCCGGTCGCCATCGGCCCGGGATAGAATTCGGCGAGCGCGGCCTGCAGCGCGAAGTCGAGGGGATCGCCGGCCTCCTCGTACCAGAACAAGGGATAGTCGCGCAGCATCTTGGCGTAGGCGATCGCAGTCTCCAGATCGAAGCGGCCGTTGGCGTCGACCGCGAGCTGCGCATCCTTGCCGATCTCCTTCAGCACGGATTCGATGCGCTCGCGATCTTCCGCAATCGGCGCGCCGCCGATCTTCATCTTCACCACGTTGTAGCCGCGATCGAGATAGCCGCGCATCTCCGCGCGCAGCATCGAGAGGTCCTTGCCGGGATAATAATAGCCGCCGGCGGCATAGACGAAGACTTTGGGGTTGGCGGTTCGCTTGTGGCGTTCGGCGAGCAGACGGAACAGCGGCTTGCCTGCGATCTTGGCGACCGCGTCCCACACCGCCATGTCGATGGTGCCGACCGCGACCGAGCGCTCGCCATGGCCGCCCGGCTTCTCGTTCGACATCATGGTGGCCCAGACCCTGTCGGGATCGAGATTGTCGCCGGCCTCGTTCAAGAGCGACTTCGGATCGGCTTCCATCAGCCGCGGCGCGAAGCGCTCGCGGATCAGGCCGCCCTGCCCGTAGCGGCCGTTGGAATTGAAGCCGTAGCCGACCACGCGCTTGCCGTCGCGCTTCGCATCGGTGACGACCGCGACCAGGCTGGTCGTCATCTTGGTGAAGTCGATATAGGCGTTGCGGATCGGCGAAGAGATCGGCTTGGTGACTTCGCAGACGTCGACGATGCGGACGGACATTTTGGAATGCTTTCAGTTAGCTGTCGTCATGGCCGGGCTCGACCCGGCCATCCACGTCTTTGTCTCAAAGAAAGAAAGGCGTGGATGCCCGGGTCAAGCCCGGGCATGACGAGTGTACTACACAGTGCGTGTGCGCGGTCTCGTCGTCACTTCTTATCCCGAAAATACGGCTCGACGGTGCCGTGCACCTTGATGGTCAGGGGATTGCCGTGGCGGTCCTTGGCATTGCCGGCGGTGACGCGCACCCAGCCCTCGCTGACGCAATACTCCTCGACATTGTTCTTCTCGACGCCCTTGAAGCGGATGCCGACGTCGCGGGAGAGGACCGCCTCGTTGTAATATGGGCTGCGCGGATCGACGCAGAGCCGGTCCGGCAGTTGCTCACTTGTTTCGTTGTTGTCGTTCACAGCAGGGCCTCGATCTCTTTCCTGATTGCTTGCGGCGTCGTGGTGGGCGCATGGCGCGCCACCACCTTGCCGTTACGATCGACCAGGAATTTGGTGAAATTCCATTTGATGGACGGGCCGAGCAGGCCGGACTTCGCCTTCTTCAGATGCTCGAACAGCGGATGGACGTGAAAACCGTTGACCTCGATCTTCTCGAACATCGGAAAGGTCACGTCGTATTTGCGTTCGCAGAACTCGCCTATCTGGTTCGCATCTCCCGGCTCCTGCGCGCCGAACTGGTTGCAGGGAAAGCCGAGCACGGCAAAGCCGCGCGGCGCAAGCTCGCGATGCAGCGCTTCGAGGCCTTCATACTGCGGAGTGAAGCCGCATTTGCTCGCGGTGTTGACGATCAGCAGTACCTTGCCGGCGTATTGCCGCAGCGGCACGTCCTCGCCGGCGAGCGATTTGGCGGTGTAGTCGTAGATCTCGGGCATCTTCTCTCGCTAACTCACGGGATCGATCGGCGAGACCGGCACGCCGCCCGCCTCGATCGCTTCGCCCGCGGCAAGGCAAAGGTCCTCGCGGAAACGCCCTGCGATGACCTGCACGCCGACCGGAACCTTGCCGACCAATCCGGTGGAGACGGTTAGCCCAGGCAGGCCCAGGAAGGGAATAGCGATCTGCGTCAGCTGGGCGTGCCAGACCCGCGCAAAACTCGCATCGTCCTTGCGATCGAGCTGATCGGGGAACGGCAGTTCGCCGGAGACCGGCATCAGCAACACGGCATATTTCTCCAGCAGCATGATCCATTCGCGCGACAGCGTCGCACGCCGCGTCAGTGCCCTGGAGAAATCGGCCTGGTCGAACGGCGTCACATGAGCGCGGTTGCCGCGCAGGCACGCGAGCGCGCCCGGATCGCCCTCCTTCTCGGCGGTCGCAAGCTGCGCCTCGTACATGTCGCCGAGCCAGAGTTTCCTGTTCCAGTCCGCAGGCTCGCGCAGCGGCGGCGTGTCCGGAATCTCTTCCACCGTCCAGCCCGCACGCCTCAGCCGCTCAGCGGCGTCGGTGAGTGCGGCTTTCACCTCGGGGACGGGATCGAGTCCGTCCGGGTTGAGACAGAGTGCGGCACGCTTCGGCATCACTGGGCCTTCCAGCGGCGCCGGCACCCACCAGGGATCGCGCGGATCGCGCGCCGACATGGCGGCGAGCGCGAGGCGCAGATCCAGAATGGTGCGCGCGAGCGGGCCGGACACCGCCTCGATCTGCGCCCCGATGCCGCGCTCGGGCAGGCCCGGATTGAACGCAGGGACGCGGCCGAGCGTCGGCCGCAGGCCGTGCACGCCGCAGGCGTAAGCGGGATAGCGGATCGAGCCGGCGATATCGGTGCCGTGCGCGATCGCGCCGATGCCGGCGGTGACCGCCGCGCCCGCGCCGCCGGAGGAGCCGCCCGGCGTGATCGAGGGATCGCGCGGATTTTTGGTGTCGCCGTGGATGAGATTGGTGGTGAACCAGCGATAGGAGAAGGCCGGGCAATTGGTGCGGCCGAGGATGATTGCGCCCGCCTTCTTCAGATTGTCGACCACCGGCGAGTTCGCCGGCGCGATCGCGTCGCGCTGCAGCTTCAGCCCGTTGGTGGAGGCAAAGCCCTGCTGGTCGATATTGACCTTCACGGTGACCGGCACGCCGGCGAGGATGCCGGCGTCCTCGCCCTTCGCGATCCTGGCGTCGACTTCGGCCGCCTGCTTCAGCACGTCGTCAGGCCGGTGGTCGACCACCGCGTTGATTTTCGGGTTGACCGCGTCGAGCCGCGCCAGCGCATCGGTGGCGGCTTCTTTCGCGGAGATTTTTTTGGATTTGACGAGGGCAGCGAGGTCGGCGGCGGTCAGGCGCCAGAGGTCTTGCATGGGGGGCTCCGTTTGACTGCCGGTGTTTTAGCGTTGGGAGAGCGGCGTGGCCAGCGGAGCCGCTTCTTCCCCCTCTCCCCGTTCTTACGGGGAGAGGGTTGGGGTGAGGGGCTGTCTCAACAACGGGACTCGCGAAAGTCCCCCTCACCCGCCGCGCAAGAGCGCGGCGACCTCTCCCCGCACGCGGGGAGAGGTAAAGAAGACTACCGCACCCGTGCGATGTAATAAGCGAGATCGGCGATCTGCGCCGGCGTCACCGCGCCCATCACGTCGGCCATGGTGCCGTCATAGCCGTGGCGGCTGTTGTTCTTGTACTCGGTCAGCGTCTTGGCCAGATAATCCTCGCGCTGGTTGGCGATGCGCGGCACGTTTTCAGCCGCCGGAGAAATCCGCCTTGTGGCAGCTGTTGCAGCGGTGCTGCGTGGCTGCGGCCTGGGCGCGCTGGATGCGCGCACCGTCGGCGGCGTCATCGGGCGGTTTCGGCTTCGGCAGGGTCGCGATGAAATCCGAAAAAATGCGCAGATCGTCGTCGGTGAAGGCCTTCGCCATCTCGTTCATCGGCTCGAATGTGCGCAGCTTCTCGCGGAACATGAAGAGCTGGATCAGCGCGTACGGCGCGTTCTGGCCGCCGAGCGATGGCGTGTTTTCGGTTGCGGACTGGCCCTGTTCGCCATGACAGGCAAAGCAAGGTGCAGCGCGCTCCTGGATCGTTTCCGCGCCTGCCGAAGAGACCAGAAGGGCGACGGCCAACGCCGCGATTGTTGTTGTCTTGTGCATTGGCGCTTGCTGTTTCCCTCGTCATTGCGAGGAGCGAAGTCGACGAAGCCATCCATAGCTTTCTCGCAAGCGGACTAAGACGTGGATTGCCTCGGCTTCAAGCTCGGGCAATGACGACGTTACGTTGACTCTGACGCACTTACTGCGCCGCGACCTTCTTTCCATAACTGACGCGATAGACCGCGCCGTTCCAGTCGTCGGAGACCAGGATCGA
The DNA here is from genome assembly GCA_963795365.1 of uncultured Alphaproteobacteria bacterium. GTDB lineage: Bacteria > Pseudomonadota > Alphaproteobacteria > Rhizobiales > Xanthobacteraceae > Bradyrhizobium. The sequence goes on along the minus strand of CAWCHW010000007.1, from coordinate 100,598 downwards.
GCCGTCCTTCATCTGCAGCACGTCGACGGGGCGGCCGATATAGTTGTTGTTGTCGAGGAAGCCGGTGATCAGCGGCTCCATGGACCTGAACTTGCCGTCCTTGTCGAGATGCACGACGACGACGTCACCGCCGAACTTCTTGCTTCTGTTCCAGGAGCCGTGACGCGCGACGATGATCGCGTTCTTGTAGCCCTTCGGGAACTGGCTGCCGGTATAGAAGCGCATCCCGAGCGAGGCGGAATGCGGTCCCATCAGAGCGACCGGCGCAGTGTACTCGCTGCAGGAATGACCCCAGCCGAATTCGGGATCGGGAAGGTTGCCCTGCCAGCAATAGGGCGCGCCGAAATCCTCGCCGACCTTGGTGACGCGGTTGAGCTCGTCTTCCGGCACGTCTTCCGACAGCCAGTCGCGGCCGTTGTCGGTGAAGTAGAGCTGCTTGTTCTCGGGATTCCAGTCGAAGCCGACGGTGTTGCGGACGCCGAGCGCGACCACCTCCGCGCCGGAGCCGTCGAGATTGATGCGGCGGATCTGGCCGTGATCCTTGTCGTGCAGCACGTTGTTGCCGGGCTGGCCGACCGGCACGTAGAGCTTGTTGTCGGGCCCGATGGCGATGAACTTCCAGCCATGCGCCTCGTCCTTCGGCAGATTGTCGTAGATCATTGTCGGCTTCGGCGGGTTGTCGAGCATGTCCTCGACTTCTCGATCTTCGACACCTTCGACAGTTCGGCGATGTAGAGCGTGCCGTTGTGGAAGGCGACGCCGTTCGGCCGGTACAGGTCGGAGGCGAGCGACCTTGACCTCGCGTTTGCCGTCCTTGTTGGTGATGGCGTAGACCTTGCCGACCAGGCGTGAGCCGACGAACACCGTACCCTTGTCGCCGAGCGCGAGCGAACGCGCATTCGCCATCCCTGAGGCATAGACCTCGATGTTGAAGCCGGCCGGCACTTTCAGTTTGGCGGTCGGCAGCTTGTCGGCGGCGGCCGCGAGCGGCGGCGCAGCGACCGGCGCGAGTTTTTGCGCCGCTTCGTTGTCCGGTCTGCCGATCATCGGCGAGCCGGGCGGCAGCGGCGATGCCGCGGGCGCAGGCGCTGCGGCAGGCGCGCGGCGTCTGCTGCGCGGCGGCGCCATAGGTGAATGCACCGAGAAATGCGCCGGCAAGCAACAGGCTGCGCGGCGACAGGATTGTCGTCATGAGGTCCTCCCCTGGATAGGCGGCCTTGATCCTCGCGCCGGCTCGTTTGCGGGCCCGCGGGGTCGGCCTTGCCGCGCGCAGTCTCTCGCATTTCGACGGCCGGGCGCAAATCAAAAACGCGACCGAACCGCGCGAATAGGAAAAGGTGCGGGAAGGAATAGATGGCAAGAGGCGGTGTCAGTGCCGCGTGGCGTTCTCGTCCGGCAGCTCGACGATGGCCTCCGTGAAGGGAAATTCGAGGACGACATCGCCGTCGTCGTCCACCACCTCGATGACCGCGCTGAGCAGCGTCTGGCTCGCGCCCTCGCTGCGCAGCAACTCCAGGATCATGGCCTGCGCGATCTCCCAGGCGCGATCGGGATCGCGCAACTCCTCCCCCTCTGGATCGACGATCAGCTCGTCGCCGATCCTGGTATTGAAGAAATATCTGGGCATCGCGAATCCATGGGGCCGGAGCGGCCGAAATGGAAGCCGGGCCACACTCACAAGTTCTTTATTCGATGTTCCGTTTCGTCCGCAGCGTGCGGACCGGGGTGGCACGCGCCGGCCTGGCCTGTGAACCCTTTGATCCCGCTCTGGATTGATAGCCAGCACAGCTCAACTTTGTTGCGTTGCAGCAAGATCCGCCGGAACTTCATGACAAAAGATTTCATTGGCGAACTTTTCATCACGCGGTAGTTTAACAACGAGGGCGGTATCGTCCCAGTTTGCAAGGAGAGCCAAAATGGCCTGGAAAACACCGAAGATCGTCGAAGTGCCGTGTGGCATGGAAATCAACATGTATGTGAGCGCGACCCGCAAGTAATCTGCGGCCACACTTCACGTATTTCGACGCAGGTGGACCTCCTTCCCAGCGTGTCCTCACCGGGACATGCGCGGGGAGGTGTCCACCTTCGTGGTATTTGGGCCTGAATTTTCCCGCGTTTTCGTTATCCGGGGACGGATCATGCTTCGCGTCGTCGTCCTGGGCGCAGCCGCCGGCGGCGGCGTACCGCAGTGGAATTGCGGCTGCGAGGTATGCCGGAAGGCGCGCGGCGAGCATCCTGAGCTTCAGAGCACCCAGGCCTCGATAGCAGTCAGCGGCGACGGCGAGCACTGGTACCTCATCAACGCCTCCCCTGACCTGCGCCAGCAGCTGATCGCAACGCCGCAGCTTCACCCCAAAGGAGGCGCACTGCGCCACTCGCCGATCGCAGGCGTGATCTTGACCAATGGCGAGGTCGATGCGGTCGCAGGGCTGCTGTCGATGCGCGAAGGCTCGCCGTTTACGATCTACGCCCATGAGAAAGTGCTGGCGATCCTGCGCGACAACAGCATCTTCAACGTTCTCGGCGAGAACAACGTCAAGCGCGTGGCGATTGCGGTCGATCGCGCCTTCGAGCCCGCCCTGCCCGACGGCAAGCCGTCCGGCCTGGAGATCCTGCCGTTCACCGTATCCGGCAAGGGCGCCTGGTATCTCGAAGGCAAGGCGCATCCCGGCGGCAGCGGCGGGGCCGGCGACACCTTGGGCCTGCGCATCCGCGACAAGGCCAGCGGCAAATATTTCTATTTCATCGCGGCCTGCGCTGACGTCACCGACGAGTTGAAATCGCGCCTTGCCGGTGCTCCTCTCCTGTTCTTCGACGGCACGGTGTGGCGCGACGACGAACTGGTCGTGGCAGGTTTGGGAACCAAGACCGGCAAGGGCATGGGCCATATTTCGATGTCGGGGAGCGCGGGCGCGATCGAAAGTCTTGCCGGCCTCGATATCGACAGGAAGATATTCCTGCATATCAACAATTCGAATCCGGCGCTGCTGCAGGGCTCGGCCGAGCGCAAGATCGCGGAAGGCGCGGGCTGGCAGATCGGCGCCGACGGAACGGAGATCGTGCTGTGAACGTGGTGCCGACAACGGGGATGACAGCGCTTTCGATCGGCAAGGGCATCGCGCTCAACAGTGCCGCCGAGCTCGAGGCGACGCTGCGCCAGATCGGCGCCACCCGCTACCACAGCCTGCATCCGTTCCATCGGCTTTTGCACGGCGGCAAGCTCAACAAGGGCCAGGTGCAGGCCTGGGCGCTGAACCGCTACTACTATCAGTCGACCATCCCGCTGAAGGATGCGGTGGTGATCTCGCGCTTCCGCGACCGCAAGATCAGGATGGAATGGCGGCACCGCATCGAGGATCACGATGGCGATCCCGGCTCAGAAGGCGGCATCGAGCGCTGGCTGAAGCTGACCGAAGGCCTCGGCCTCGACTCGGCTTACGTGGAATCGACCGAAGGCATCCTGCCCGCGACGCGGTTTGCGGTGGAGGCCTATGTGCATTTCTGCCGGGAGCGCTCGCCACTGGAGGCGATCGCCTCCTCGCTGACCGAGCTGTTCGCGCCGAACCTGCATGAAGAGCGCATCAGCGGCATGCTGCAGCACTATGATTTCGTCAATCCGGACATCATGAGCTATTTCAGCCGCCGCCTGCAGCAGGCGCCGCGCGACGCCGGCTTCGCGCTGGACTACGTCAAGGAGCACGCCAAGACGCCGGAGGAGCGCAAGCTGGTCTGCAATGCGCTGATCTTCAAGACCAGCGTGCTATGGGTACAGCTCGACGCGCTCTCACACGCCTATGTCGACGGCCATATTCCGCCGGGCGCCTTCGTTCCCAAAGGTTGAAACATGGCATCGCCGCGCCATATCAGTGTGAGTGAGGCAAGCAAGCCGGTGCTGCCGCGCCACGCCAAGCTGAAATTCGACGAGACGCGGCAAGTCTGGGTGCTCCTGGCGCCGGAGCGCGTGCTGGCGCCGGACGAGATCGCGGTGGAAGTGCTGCAGCTTTGCGACGGCGTGCGCTGCGTCGCCGAGATGGCCGATCAGCTGGCGCAGAAATATGCCGCGCCGCGCGAGGCGATCGCGGCCGACGTGATTACGATGCTGCAGGACCTCGCCGACAAGGGCTTTTTGACGGAGGCGCGCGAGAAAACGACATGAGCGACCTCGCCGACCATAAGGCCACAGAAGCCGACAACAGTTTCTCCGTGCTGGAGCGGCAGAAATCCGTTGCGGAAACCCATGGCATTCCGGTCGCGGTGCTGCTGGAGCTGACGCATCGCTGTCCGCTGCAATGTCCTTATTGCTCCAATCCGCTCGAGCTCGACCGCGGCTCGACCGAGCTCACCACCGATGAATGGAAGAAGGTCCTCTCCGAGCTCGCCGAGATCGGCGTGCTGCAGGTGCATTTCTCCGGCGGCGAGCCGACCGCGCGCAAGGACCTTGTCGAGTTGGTGAAGCACGCCACCGACGCCGGGCTCTATACCAATCTGATTACATCCGCTGTGCTGCTGTCGCGCGAAAAACTTGCCGCGCTCGCCGATGCCGGGCTCTGCCATGTGCAGATCAGCTTTCAGGGCAACGAGCCCGTCGTCGCCGACCGCGTCGCGGGGCTGAAGGACTCGCACCGCAAGAAGCTCGAAGTCGCGAAATGGACCCGCGAACTCGACTTGCCGCTCACCGTGAACGCGGTCATGCACCGGCAGAACCTGCATCAACTGTCAGACATCATCCAGATGGCGGTCGATCTCGACGCCGACCGGCTGGAAGTGGCGAACGTGCAGTATTACGGCTGGGCCCTGAAGAACCGCGCCGCGCTGATGCCGACCCAGGCGCAGATCGAGGAGACCAGCCGCCTCGTCGAGGAAGCCCAGGCGCGGCTGAAGGGCACGCTGACGATCGATTATGTCGTGCCCGACTATTACGCGCTGCGGCCGAAGAAATGCATGGGCGGTTGGGGCCGGCAGTTCTTCAACATCTCGCCCGCCGGCAAGGTGCTGCCCTGCCATGCCGCCGAAAGCATCACCGGGCTCGAATTCGAATCGGTGCGCTCGAACCATTCGATCGCCTGGATCTGGCAGAACTCGGAGGCCTTCAACCGCTATCGCGGCACCGGCTGGATGAAGGAGCCGTGCAAGTCCTGCGAATTCCGCGAGATCGATCTCGGCGGCTGCCGCTGTCAGGCTTTTGCACTGACCGGCGACGCCGCCAATACCGATCCGGCCTGCACGCTGTCGCCACTGCATGAAGAGATTTTCAAACAGGCGGAGCTTGAGTCTGCCTCCGAAGAGAACCGCTTCCTCTACCGCAATTTCGCCGGCGGCACACCCGAGACGGAAGACCCGAGCGCGTAGCTATCAAGGGAAGACGCGAAGAGATCATCCGCGTCAAAGTCCTCGTGTCGTCAACTCGAAAACTCGAGGCGCGCTTCCAATCCGCCGCCGTCGCGATTGGCGAGCGTGAGCGTCCCGCGAAGCGCGCTGGCAAGTTGCTGGGCGATGGCAAGGCCAAGCCCGGTGCCACCGGTTTCGCGATTGCGCGAAGCCTCGATCCGATAAAACGGCAAGAATACCGACTTCAGATGCTCGTCGGGGATACCGGGCCCCCGGTCCGATACGGTGATCGTGATGCCGTTCGACCGTTGCCCATCGATGGCGACTTCGACGTCCTCGCCGAATTTCAGCCCGTTATCGATCAGGTTGGTCATGATGCGGCGCAAGGCCTGCGGGTGCGTGAGAATAGTCACCCCGCGTTCTCCGGCAAAGCGAAGGGGTTTTCCGGCGTCGGAATAGTCGCAGACGAGGCTGTCGACAAGGGCATGCAGGTCGGTCTGGCACCGCTGCTCGCGGAGCTGGTCGCGTCCGCGGGCCAGGGCAAGACCCTCCTTGACGAGCGTCTGCATTTCCTGCAGGTCGCCCTGCAGCTTTTCCTTGGCGTCGCTGTCACCCAGGAAATCAGCGCGCAGCCGCATGCGCGTGATCGGATTCTGAAGACGGCGCGAGATCGCCGCCAGAATCTGGATTCGTTCCGCGACCTGCTCGGCAATGCGCCGCTGCATGGCGTTGAATGCGGTAGCGGCGCGCGCCACTTCCTTCGGACCATCCTCCGGGAGCAACTCGCCGCGCAGATCCGAACCCAGGCCGTTGGCCGCGCGTTCGAGGCGCGCCAGCGGTTGTGTCGCAAGCTTCACGGCAACCCAGGTGAAGAAGGCGAGAAGACAGAGTTGAACGGCGAGCGCCGCGGGCAACCAGGGCGAAATGACCGTCCTCTGTCCGAGGAATTCGATCATCAGCGGACTGCCGTCCTTCAGGTGCATGAGCCAGCCCACTCGCCGTCGATTCAGTTGATCGAAGTAGAGGACTGAGTTTGCGTCGTGGCCGGCCCCCAACATGGCCCTCAAACGCTCCACGCTCTCTTGTCGCCGTTTGGGCGGCGCCGCTTCTATCTCTCCCTCATCTCTGGCAACGTACCGATATGTCGTTCGAGCGAGACGGTCGCGCCATGCGGGTCTTTCTTCGGGCTCGACCCGGTCGAGGATAGCGACCGCCGTCGCGACCCACCTGATGAAATAGTCATCCGATAGGTCGTTGCTGGGGCCGAAGACATTGACGGCGACCAGACCGAAGGACAGCACATGGGCAGCCAGGAGACCGGCGAACAGGATGATCGCCAGCCGGCGGAACAGTGTGTCCGGCCAAAGACGCGCCGCGATACGCCGAAAACGGGCTCTCATGACGGCGCCCGCGATGCTTCGACGGCGAGATGCGCGGTGGCCCCCGGGCCGATGTCGTCGTACTCCCGCGCCAGGGCAAGACCCTGCTTGACGAGCGTCTGCATTTCCTGCAGGTCGCCCTGCAGTTTTTCCTTGGCGTCGCTGTCACCCAGGAAATCAGCGCGCAGCCGCATGCGCGTGATCGGGGTCTGCAGATCGTGCGAGATCGCCGCCAGAATCTGGATGCGTTCCGCGACCTGCTCGGCAATGCGTCGCTGCATGGCGTTGAACGCGGTAGCGGCGCGCGCCACTTCCTGCGGACCATCCTCCCGGAGCGGCTCACCGCGCAAATCCGAGCCCAGGCTGTTGGCCGCGTGCTCGAGGCGCGCCAGCGGTTGCGTCGCGAGCTTTACGGCAATCCAGACGAAGCATGCGATAATACAGAGTTGAACGGCGAGCGCGGCCGGCAACCAGGGCGAAATGACTGCCCCCTGTGTAAGGATCTCGAGCGTCAGCGGGCTGCCGTCCTTCAGGTGCATGAGTAAGCCCCGTCGCAGTCGCTCCGGTGGATCGAAGTAGACAAAGTCCGCGTCGTGGGTGGGCCCGAGCGCGGCCCGCAAGCGCGCGATGTTCGCTTGTCGTTGTTTGGGTGGCTCCGCGTCCAGCTCTCCCCCATCTCGGAGAGCGTATCGCCAATTGCGTCGAGAGAGGCGGTCGAGCCAGGCGGGTCTTTCTTCAGGCTTGACGTAGTCGAGGATAGCGACCGACTCCGCGATGTCCACAGCGGCAAATTTACTCCCCAGCTCGTCTTCGATAGCCATGCGGTCGAGGACAATCAAAACGAAGGCCAGCACATGTGCCGCCACAAGGCCGGAAAACAGGATCATCGCCAGCCGGCCGAACAGCGAGTCCGGCCAAAGACGCGCCGCTATGCGCCAAAAAAGAGCGCTCATGACGGCTCCGGCAATGCTTCGACGGAGACTGCAAAGACGTAGCCTTCGCTGCGCACCGTCTTGATGTAGGACGGCTCGCGGGCGTCGTCGCGCAATCGCTGGCGAAGGCGGCTCACAAGAAGGTCTATCGACCGATCGAAGACTTCGGCCTCACGGCCTTGCGTCAGGTCGAGCAGTTGATCGCGATTGAGGACATGTTGAGGGTGATCGAGAAGCACGCGCAACAATCGGTATTCGGCGCCGCTCAACGAGACCAGGGTCCCGTCGGAGTTGACCAGGAAACGCCCGGCCGTATCGAGCTTCCATTCGCCGAACCGAAAGAGGCGGGCTTTCTCCGATGCCGCAAGGTTGCGGGGCAGCATCTCGGCCCTGCGCAAAACCGAGCGGATTCGCGCGAGCAGCTCACGCGGGGCAAACGGCTTCGTGAGGTAGTCGTCTGCCCCCATCTCGAGGCCCACGATCCGGTCTGCTTCATCACCGCGCGCCGTCAGCATCAGGATCGGAATGTCATAGGGTTGATTTGCGCGCAAGTTGCGGCAGAGCGTGAGGCCGTCGTCCCCCGGCAGCATGAGGTCGAGTACGATCAGATCGATCCGGTGGTTTGCGAGAACCTCGCGCATCTGCCGGCCGTTGGCCACCGTCGTCACCCGATAGCCGTGGCCGGCAAAGTATCGGTCCAGCAGCTCGCGCAGACCCAGGTCATCGTCGACGACGAGAATATGGTCCGAATTTCCCATACACGCCACAGTAGCGAACCGGCGAGGCAAGCGACATCCTATTTTGTAACGTAATGTATCGACACTGCCGGACCGACATGGAAAATTTCAAAACGGATACAAGTGGAAATTCGCGAGATACATCGGACACTTCCAGTGATGCCTCTCTTCCTTTTGGCAGAAAGTGATGTCGATGGACCCGGATCGACGGCATTTATGTCCGGATTTGGCAGAACGAGTTATGAGGATGTCATCAAGCCTCGTCGCGCCCTCAGCTGTCGCCATCCTGTCAACTGCGTTGCTGTGTGGCCTGGGCGGTCCGGCAATGTCGCAAACCACACCAAGCTCTTCCTCCTCGCTTCCCAGCGTCACGGTCCAGGCGCCGAGCCAGGTGGCGAGGCCACCTCACAAGCCGCTGCAGTCGGCAAACACTGGTGTAGGTCGCCGGGCAGCACCAGCCGCTCGGACGTCCGCTCAAAGAGCCACTCGGACGGCACCGCCTGCGCCGGGTTCGGTCATGGCGAAGCTTGCCCAGCTCGAGAGAACCAGCAGCAATTGCACCGATGGTTGCCAAACAAGTTTCAAGTACGGCAACCAACCCTGGAATGGCTGCTCCGGGTCGGGGGCTGAATTTGGTTTCTCGAATACGTGCAGAAACGTCCGCAACTACAAAACCTACTATGAATGCAAGGACACCACTCAGTTCTTGGGTTGGAGAAACAGTGACGCCTGGTGGTATTGCAGCAGCCTGCTCGCAGGGGGGAAGTTGGCCGGGGAGAAGGTTCAGGTCGCCGAACTCAGGCGATCAGGACATCGGTAATAGCCCCCGGATTTGGGAGAACGAGTTATGAGAATGTCATCAAGCCTTGTCGCGCCCTTAGCTGTCGCTATTCTGTCAACCGCGTTGCTGGGTAGCCTCACCGGTACGGCAATGTCGCAAACCATACCAAGCTCTTCCAACTCGCTTCCCAGCGTCACGGTCCAGGCTCCGAGCCAGGTGGCAAGGCACCGTCACAAGCCGGTGCAGTCGGCAAACACTGGTGCAGTTCGCCGGACAGCGCCGGCCACCCAGACGCCCACTCAAACAGCCACTCAGACGCCTGCGCAGGGTTCGGTCATGGCCAGGCTTGCCCAGCTCGAGAGAACCAGCAGCAATTGCAGCGATGGTTGCCAAACAAGCTTCAAGTACGGCAACCAACCCTGGAATGGATGCTCCTCGACTGGTGACACTTTCTCGCCCACGTGCAGAAACGTGCGCAACTTCAAAACCTACGCTGAGTGCACGGAACACGGGCTGTTCATCGGCTGGCACCGCGCTGCCGTCTGGGGGTATTGCACCAGCCTGCTCGCAGGGGGGAAGTTGGCCGGGGAGAGGGTTCAGGTCGCCGAACTCAAGCGATCAGGACATCGGCAATAGCCCATGCCGTCCGCAGTGTGCAGAAACCCACGACACTTCAAAACCTACGTTGGGTGCCGCCTCAGTTGGCAGCCTCTTTCGCTTTTGGCCGATGTTGCTTCGGAGCAGGTGCGGTAGTGGGCGGAGAGAGTGCGGTAAGGTTTAGGACCATTCTTCACTTGCTGATCGCGCTTGCGCTTTGCGCGTCCGCGTCAGCCGGCCTCGCGCAACAGAATGCGGCATCCCAGCCGATGCCTTATCTGAACGCGCAGGCCGCACCGCCCGCAGCTGCAACTCCGTCCGCGCCGGCCGCCCCGCAAGCTGTGGCGCCGGCGGCAGCTCAGCCTGCAGCTGCGACTCCGACGGCGTCGACTGCAGCCACGACCGATGCCGGCGGCGACAACGCTAAATCGCTGAAGTCGACCGTGCCCGTGCCGCACGATCTGTCGCCGTGGTCGATGTTCCTCTCCGCCGACATCGTCGTCAAAGCGGTCATGATCGGGCTTGCCTTTGCCTCGCTTGCGACCTGGACCATCTTCATCGCCAAGATGATCGAACTGTCCGTGGCGCGGGGCAAGCTCCGCAGATCGCTCAAGACAATCGCCGAGTGCCGTTCGCTTGCCGAAGCGCAGTTCACGCTGAGATCGAAGACCGGCGTGCTGTCGGCGTTCCTTGCTGCGGCGATGCGCGAGGCGCGGCTGTCGGCCGGCATCTCCTCCGATAGCGGCATCAAGGAGCGCGCGGCCTCGAGCTTTGCCGAAATCTCGCGCGCCGAGGCGCGCCGCGTCCGGTTCGGCATGGGTCTGCTTGCGACCATTGGCGCGACCTCGCCCTTCGTCGGCCTGTTCGGCACGGTCTGGGGCATCATGAACAGCTTCATCGGCATCTCGAAGGCGCAGACCACCAACCTCGCGGTGGTGGCGCCCGGCATCGCCGAAGCCCTGCTTGCGACCGCGATCGGCCTCGTCGCCGCGATCCCGGCCGTCATCATCTACAATCACTTCGCGCGCGTCACCAAAAGCTATCTCGAGCAGGTGAGCCGCGCCTCGGGCGTCGCCGCCCGCCTGCTGTCGCGCGATCTCGACCGTAGCCATGGCGGTGCGCACGTGCGTGCCGCGGAATAGGCCGGGGGGCTAGAGCATGAGACCGGCCCGAACGGAACGGCTGGTTGATACGTGGTGCGGCGTCCGCACCGGGACTATGTCCCGAATTTGGGAGAACGAGTTATGAGAATGTCATCAAGCCTTGTCGCCGTCGCTATCCTGTCAACTGCGTTGCTGAGCAGCTTCACCGGCGCGGCAATGTCACAAACCACAACGGGCTCCGGCACCCAGCTTCCCAACGTCACGGTCGAAGCCCCGAAGCAAGCGGCAAGGCCGCAACGGCCGCAGGTAACGGCACGAGGGTCCGGTCGGGTGGTCCACCGAGGCCGAGCATCGCGATCCGCTCAGGTGGCGAATGGGACGCCGTCGTATGCGCGGGGTTCGGTCATGTGGAAGCTTGCCAAGCTCGAGAGAGAGGCCAGCAGTTGCAACGATGGTTGCGAATCAAGCTTCAGACACGGCAAGGACCCCTGGGTCGGATGCAGCGAATCGGCTGGGTGGTACACGGTTTTCTCGGCAACCTGCAAAGACACGCTCACCCACAAGGACTACGTGCAATGCGTGGAAACCGAAATGTTTACAGGCTGGGAACGCCAACGAGCCTGGTGGCGATGCACCGGCATGCTGGCCGGGGGCAAATTCCGGGTCACCGCACAAAATCGAAACAGGGACACACGATAGCGGACTGCTGAACCTCGTGTGTCATCCATCTTCGGGCAGTCGGATCGAACCACGCGATGACCTCATCGGCGGTGAATCAGCTGGGATGACGGAATAGTCCTTCTCATCCTTTGGGAGAAAGCGATGTCGATGGACAAGGACATGCTCGCCTTGGCGCGCGGCGACATCGATTTGGGAGAACGGGTTATGAGAATGTCATCAAGCCTTGTCGCTGTCGCTATCCTGTCAACTGCGTTGCTGTGTGGCCTCGGCGGCGCGGCAATGTCGCAAACCGCAACGGGCTCGGGCACCCAGCTTCCCAACGTCACCGTCGAAGCGCCGAGGCAAGCGGCAAGGCCGCAACGGCCGGAGGTAACGTCACATGGGTCCGGTCGGGTCGTACACCGAGGCCGAGCATCGCGATCCGCTCAGGTGGCGAATGGGACGCCGTCGTATGCGCGGGGTTCGGTCATGTACAAGCTTGCCAAGCTCGAGAGAGAGGCCAGCAGTTGCAACGATGGTTGCGAATCAAGCTTCAGACACGGCAAGGACCCCTGGGTTGGATGCAGCGAATTGGCGGGGTACTACTCGGTTTTCTCGGCAACCTGCAAAGACACACTCACCCACAGGGACTACGCGCAATGCGTGGAAACCAAAATGTTCCTGGGCTGGGACCGACAACGATCCTGGTGGTATTGCACCGGCATGTTGAATGGAGGGAAATTTCGGGTCACCGCACAAAATCGAAACAGGGACACACGATAGCGAGGCGCGATACCGGACAGCCGAAGCTCGTGTCGGACAGCCCGATCGAATCGCTGCAAATGTAGTCGCCGCAAATACAATATGGATCGAGGATTCCATCCACCCGACCATGGTTCAACCCAAGTCCGTTATGGGTCAACGCTGACATCGGCCGCAGCGTGTCTGCTACCGGCCGATGTCTGTCGCACCTTGCCGTGGCGCCTCAGACCGCGTCCGTCCAACTTTCCGAAAAGGCCAACGCCGATGTCGAGAAGGGCCGCCCCTCGCGCTCGCGCCGCCAGGATTGCCCCTTGGCCTCGATGCCGTTGCGAACGAGGCGCGTGCCGAGCGCAGGTATCAAGACAGTGCACACGCCATAGCGGCGGTTGGGGATCTGGTTCGGCTGGGAGTGGATGAGCAACGGCACGCCGATATCGAACCAGGTGAGCGAGATGTCTTCGCTGTGCGACTTGACGTACTCGGTCCAGAAGTAGCGGGGATCGCCAGCCTTGGAAAACGTCGCCTCCGCACAGGGGATCGTTGTGTCGGAAAGTTCGGCATTGAGCATGCCTTGCACTGTCGTCTGCAGCCAGCGCGCCATCGCGATGTTGTCGGAATAGATGCGCCAGCGCCCTTCTGTCAGCTCGCTCTTCAGGTAGAGGACATGGCCGGGTCCGGCTGGCGAAAAGATAATCCGCCAATAGCTCGCGTCTGTTGAGTTCGGGTCGCCGTCCTTCAAGCTCAAGCGGATAAACGGGTTCTCGCCCGTAAGGATCGTTTTGTTGGGATCGGCAATGCTCATGTTGACTGGTCTCCGTTCTACGCTCTCGGGGGGATTGTACCGGCTTAAACCAGCGCACGGGAAGCCCTCGCCAGCGGCGATGGTCGAGCGACCGGCCACCCGTTCACAACACTGTTATTGCGACCTATCGCGCTCATTAAATTCCTCAACTGGGCGCGTCGCCCTTGTTGTTGTACCCTTGCGAAGCACTGCGGGTTCGGCCCAGGAGGAATTGGACATGACCAGCTTCGTCTTCAATCGCCGCAATCTCCTCGCCGTTGGCGGCTCCGTCCTGGCAGCCGGGGTTTCCGGCCTGCTGTTGCCCGCGCGCGCAGAAGGCCTCGCACCGACCGATTCGATGTGGGGCGGGTCGAACAACTACCGCAAGGGCGCGCCGATCGTGGATCGGATCGGCAAGGGCGGCTTCTGGATGAGCGGCACCGTGCGCCGCGCAGGCGACGGGACTCCCCTCGTCGGCCAGCGCATCCAGATCTGGGCGCACACCACCGAAGGGCAGGAGCACGAGCCGCAGAGTCATGGAGCCACGCTGACCGACAAGGACGGCGCGTTCCGTCTCGAGATGCCGCAGATCATTCCGCTCTTTGGCCAACCGCATGGTCATCTCGCCTATGACAGCGGTGAATTCAAAACCGTCTTCCTGCGCCCGGTGATGCGGAGTGCAAAGGAGACCAGCCTGGAGGCGCACTTCGTCCTTCAGCCGGCCTGACCAGTACCGCCGATCTGAAGTCCCCGACTCACTCGCCACAAAATTGGGTTCGGGGACTTCAGATCGAAAGCGGCACTAGAATCATGGGCTTGCTAGTGCCCATAACTTTCCGAAGTTCGTGATAGTGTTCGCGGCAATGGAGCACGAACTTCGGAAAGTGGGCACCAGGTTGCAAACGAAGGCATGGAGATTGGCCCAGGTGACCCTGATCTGGGTCGTCCTTGCCGCAGCCGTTTGCGTGCCGATCGCCGCGGCAGCGGCGAACCCGCTGCTCGCATGGCGCGGTCCGGTCTACATCCTGGCCGGATTTGCGGGGATCGTCGGGCTGGGTATTCTGTTGTTTCAGCCTTTGCTGATTGGCGGGTATTTGCCGGGTCTGTCGGCCCGTCTCGGCCGACGCGCACATCGCTGGATCGGAGGCACGCTGGTCGCGGCTGTTGTGATCCACGTCGCCGGCCTTTGGATCACCAGTCCGCCGGACATGATTGACGCCCTTCTCCTCACATCGCCGACACCGTTCTCTCCCTTTGGCGTGATCGCCATGTGGGCCATCTTCGCCGTCGCGCTGTTGGCTGCACTGCGCCGGCGGTTGGGACTGCGGCCGCGAACGTGGCGCATCGCCCATATCTCGCTGGCGATCGTCATCGTCGCAGGGAGTGTGGTGCATGCCATGCTGATCGAAGGGGCGATGGAGATGGTCTCGAAGGCGGCGCTCTGCGCGCTGGTCCTCGCGGCGGCCATAAAACTCATGGCTGACCTGTGGGTGTGGAGAAAGCAGGGGCCGCCGCGCGGAGAGAGGATTGCGCGACGGTGAACGCGGAATTGAACCGCGAAAAGGATGCGCACGTGTCAATGCATCGCCGGGCGCGGCCCTGAGCGCGCACAATCGGAAGCTTTGCCGATTGCCTTCCCCCGGCACAAATGCTACAAGCCGTAGCATATCTTCCCGAACGGCCCGATGACGTGCACCTTTGCGCGCTTCACTCGCCGAATGAAAGGGGCATCCGGATGAAGCGCCTGCATCGCCTTCTCGCTGTCTTGTCGATCCTCTCGCATGCGGCTTTCTGCCTTGCAGGTGTCGCCCGAGCGTACGACGTCACGCCGCCGAGCAATCCCGAAACGCTTGGTTTCTCATCTCCGCGGCTGGCGCGGATCGGCGCGTGGGAGCAGACGCAGGTCGATGCCGGCGCTTTCTCGGGCGCAGTCGCGGCCATCGCGCGGAACGGCAAGGTCGCCTATCTGCAAGCCGTCGGCTTTCGCGACCGCGCAAAGACCATCCCGCTGCAGAGCGATGCGATCTTCTGGATCGCCTCGATGACCAAGCCGGTCACCAGCGTGGCCGCCATGATGCTGGTCGATGAGGGCAAGCTCGATCTCGCCGCCCCGGTCTCGCAATATCTTCCCGAGTTCAAGGACATCATGGTCGGCGCCGAGACGACGGATCCGACAAGCGGGCAGACCAGGCTGACGCTTGAACCGCAGAAGCGCGCGATGATCGTCAAGGATCTGCTGCGTCATACCTCCGGCCTCGTCTACCCCGATGTCGACACCACGGCAGGGCGCGAGCGCTATCGGGACAGCCTCGCGCGCGACAGCACGTTGCGGGATCTCGTGTCTCGCGTCGCGCGGGTCCCGCTCAGCCATCAGCCCGGCGAGGTCTGGCATTATGGTTTCAGCGTCGATGTGCTCGCACGGGTCGTCGAGGTCGCCTCGGGCCAGCCGTTCGACAAATTTCTGGACAACCGCCTGTTCAAGCCACTCGGCATGGTCGACACCGGTTTCTGGGTGCCGCCCGAGAAACTTCACCGCCTGGTTGACCCGCCCGCGGGCGATGCGGAGTTCCTGTTTCCCGATCGTGACGTGACGAAGCCGACGACGATGTTCTCGGGCGGCGGCGGGCTGGTGTCGACCGCCGCTGACTATCTGCGGTTCTGCCAGATGCTGCTCAACGGCGGCGAACTCGACGGTGCGCGCATCCTTTTGCCCGCGACAGTGAAGCTGATGACCACGAGCGCGCTGCCCGACGGGGTCCACTCCGCTGCCGTTGCGCTCGGTTGGACCTTTGGACTGGGCTTCGCGGTCCGCGACAATGCCGCATCGAGCTGGGTGCCCGGCTCGGTGGGCAGCTTCAGCTGGAGCGGCGTCTGGGGCACCTGGTTTTGGGTCGACCCGGCGGAGCAGCTGACGGCGGTTCAGCTCATCCATGCCACCGGGAATTTCGAGCCGGTCTGGACTCCCTTCCGCGACATGACCTACGGCGCCATCCTGATTCCCGATCGGGGCGCACCGGCGTCAGTGCCGCCGATCGATCAAGCCGCACTCGAATCTTTCGAGGGCACCTACAGATTCGCATCGGTCAGTTCGCGCGACTTGCACAGCGAGTTCGGGGGCCTCGGCATCGATGTCGCGATGAAGAATGGCGTCCTCAACGTGGTGTCTCTGTTCCGCGACAGGCCTGCCGCCAAGGCCGGCGTTTTGAGCGGTGACGCGATCACACATCTCAATGACGAGCCGACACAAGGTATGAGCATGGATCAGGCGATCGAGAAAATGCGCGGGCCCGCCAACACGACGATTCGTCTCAGGATCGCGCGCAAGGGGCAGGATGCGCCGATCGAACTCGAGATCGTGCGCGCTCCGATCCGCAAGGCGGGGACAGGGGCCGATCTTCAGGTCTCTGTCAAGGATGGCAAGCTCCAGATCGAGAACATTGGAGCGCAGCCCGTTCTCGACTTTGAGAAGGGCGCACCGATCGCGGTCGTCCCGATGTCGCGCGATGAGTTTTTCGTCGATGGCGGCGATCACACGCGCCTTGCGTTCCCGCACGACGAGGCCGGCAAGGCGACGGGCCTGGTGCTCAATCCCGGGCCCTGGCAGATCGCAGGTCAGCGGAGCGACGCACCCGGGTAAGAGAAAGCCGCGAAGGTCCGCTGCGGGGTCATTTTCGACGGATCAAGCCGGGATTGTCGGCTGGTCGATATCCGTCGAAACATGATACGACTGCCGTAACCCGGACACTCGACATGGCGCCTGACGTGGATGCGCGAAGATCGCGCACCGATCCTTTTTCTCCCCTGACATCGGAACAACTCGCGGTCGGCGATGGCCACGAGCTCTATGTCGAGAGCGTCGGCCGCGAGGGCGGCATCGGCGCCGTCTACCTGCATGGCGGCCCAGGCTCGGGTTGCCAGCCCGATCATCGTCGGCTGTTCGAC
Organism: uncultured Alphaproteobacteria bacterium; assembly: GCA_963795365.1. Taxonomy (GTDB): domain Bacteria; phylum Pseudomonadota; class Alphaproteobacteria; order Rhizobiales; family Xanthobacteraceae; genus Bradyrhizobium. The sequence continues at coordinate 83,596 of CAWCHW010000007.1, read as the reverse complement.
CCCGAAAGATTCCACGCGGTGCTGTTCGACCAGCGCGGCTGCGGCCGCAGCCGGCCTAAAGGCTCGCGCGAGGCCAACACGCTGCCGCACCTGATCGCGGACCTGGAAATCATCCGCAAGAAATTCGGCTTCGAACGCTGGCTGGTCGCCGGCGGCTCCTGGGGTGCGACCCTGGCGCTGGCTTACGCCGAGAAGCATCCCGAGCGCGTCTCCGGCCTCGTGCTGCGCGCGACCTTTCTCGGCACCTATCAGGAAATCGAATCGGGTTTCTGCGAACGGCTGCCGCGATTCTATCCCGGCCTGTCCGAGGACTTCCTCAGCCTGCTGCCCGAGGGCGAACGCGCGCGACCGCTCGATGCGTATTGGCGGCGCATTCTCGATCCCGATCCGGCGGTGCATGGCCCCGCCGCGCGGGCCTGGCACGACACCGAGCGCATTCTCAGCGAGCACAAGCCCTCGCGCACGCGGCTCGACCTCGGCTCGCTGACATCGAACGGCGCCCTGCCCGCGACGCCGTTCATGGAATCGCATTACTTCGTCAATGATTGCTTCATGACGCCGGACCAGCTTCTCAATGAAGCCGGCAAACTCGCCGGCATTCCCGGCATCATCGTGCAGGGCCGCTACGACCTGCTATGCCCGCCGTCGACCGCGCACGCGCTCGCCGCGCGCTGGACGGAGGCCGAGGTGGTGACCGTCGAAGCCGCCGGGCATACGCTGTATGATCCCGGCGTGCGCAATGCGGTGATGAAGGCGATCGCGGACGTAGCGTCGCGGATTGGGAAATAATTTGCGTTCGTCATGGCCGGGCTTGTCCCGGCCATCCACGTCTTGCCTTCATGTGGAAAAGAAAAGACGTGGATGCCCGGCTCAAGGCCGGGCATGACGAAGAACAAGAGGAACCAGAAAATGCCGCTCGCCGGAAAGGGAATGCTGCTGACGTCGATGGACATCGATCCGGCGGAGGAAGCCAACTTCAATCGCTGGTACGACTACGAGCATCTCGAGGAGCGCGTCGCGATCGACGGCTTCCTCGAAGCGCGGCGCTATGTCGCGCACGCCGGCAGCCCGAAATATCTCTGCCTCTATTCGACCAAAGCCATCGACGTGCTCGACAGCGCCGCCTATCGCAAGCGGCTCGACAATCCGACCGACTGGTCGAAAAAGACCATGGCGCAATTCAAGAACATGATTCGCGCGGTGGCGCGCATCACGGTGAGCCGCGGCACCGGCCGCGGCGCCGTGCTCGGCATTGTCCGATTTCGTCCACACGCGGGACAAGAGGATGCGCTGCGGAATCAACTGAAAGAACGACTCGATCCCGGCACCGACGGAATCATCTCGATGCATCTGCTCGAGAGCGACGCGAAACTGTCGGGGCCGACGGCCGAAATTCCGGCAGCCGGAAATGCCGGTTACGGCGACTGGTTCGTGCTGATCGACGGCACCAGTGTCAACGCCGTGACCACGATGCTTGCGTCGCGATTTACCGGTACGTCGGCACCCGACAGATGCGAATTGATCGCGTCAGGCATTTACGATCTGGTGTGGGATCTCGCGAAGAGCGACATCGCGAGCTGAACGCGTCGCGACCGGGCGTCAATCACGCGACGCTGATCGAGAGATTTCCCGTGATTTCACGGAAATAACGCATGTTGCACTGCCACATGAACGCTCGTCCACGTTAACGTTATGGCGTTGCATCGATCAAACCGGCGATCCCGCAAATTTGCCTTTGTGCATCAAGTTGAATGGCTCTAATAAGGTAACCCCATGATCCCTTTCAAAAACAAGGACGCTCGATAAGCGTTCGCAAGCGAAAAGGCCGTGCGACTTCAGGGCGTCCGCGCGGACAAAGGTAGGAATGAAACCGACTGATATTTCGGCCCCCGACTACTTTCACAAAGTCGTCGATTGCCAATGGGCCTGTCCCGCGCACACCCCTGTTCCCGAGTACATCCGCTTGATCGCCGAAGGCCGCTACAGCGATGCCTACATGATCAATTGGAAGTCGAACGTGTTTCCGGGGATCCTCGGACGCACCTGCGACCGTCCATGCGAGCCGGCCTGCCGCCGCGGCCGCGTCGAGGAAACGCCGGTCGCGATCTGCCGGCTCAAGCGCGTCGCCGCCGACTTCAAGGACGACATCAGGCATCAGCTGCCGAAGGCTGGACCGAAGAACGGCAAGCGCATCGCGCTGGTCGGTGGTGGTCCTGCCTCGCTCACGGTGGCGCGCGATCTCGCGCCGCTCGGCTATCACTGCACGGTGTTCGATGCCGACCCGAAGGCCGGCGGCATGATGCGGAGCCAGATACCGAAATTCCGCCTGCCCGATTCCGTGATCGACGAGGAGACCGGCTACATCCTCGGCCTCGGCATCGAGTTCAAGGGCGGTCAGCGCATCGAGAGCATGAAGAAGCTGCTCGCCGATAATTACGATGCGATCTTCGTCGGCTCCGGTGCGCCGCGCGGCCGCGAGCTCGACATTCCCGGCCGCAAGGAGGCTGCAGGCCACGTCCATATCGGCATCGACTGGCTCTCCAGCGTCTCGTTCGGCCACATCGAGAAGATCGGCAAGCGCGTGATCGTGCTCGGCGGCGGCAACACCGCGATGGATTGCTGCCGCACCGCGCGCCGGCTCGGCGGCGAGGACGTCAAGGTCGTCGTGCGCTCCGGCTTCGAGGAGATGAAGGCCTCTCCCTGGGAGAAGGAAGACGCCATGCACGAGGACATTCCGATCCTCAATTTCATGGTGCCGGTCGCTTTCACCCATGACAACGGCAAGCTCACCGGCGTCACCTTCCAGAAGGTGAAGGCCGAGTACGACGCCAAGGGCAAGCGCAGCCTGGTGCCGTCAGGCGAGCCCGACCAGACCATCGAATGCGACGACGTGCTGGTCGCGGTCGGCCAGGAGAATGCTTTCCCGTGGATCGAGCGCGACTGCGGCATCGAGTTCGACAAGTGGAACATGCCCAAGGTCGACCCGAAGACGTTCGGCTCGACCAATCCGAAGGTGTTCTTCGGCGGCGACGCCGCGTTCGGCCCGAAGAACATCATCTGGGCCGTCGCGCACGGCCATGATGCCGCGCTCTCGATCCACAAGATGATCTCCGGCGAGAACATCACCGAGCGCCCGCTGCCCGAGGTGCACATCTCATCGCAGAAGATGGGCATTCACGAGTGGAGCTACGACAACGACATTTCGCTCGACAAGCGTTTCAAGGTTCCGCATCGCGACAAGGTGATCGCGCTAAAGGACATCCGTACCGAGGTCGAGCTCGGCTATGACGTCAAGCTCGCGCTCGGCGAGACCCAGCGCTGCCTGAACTGCGACGTGCAGACGGTGTTCTCGACCTCGCTCTGCATCGAATGCGACGCCTGCGTCGACATCTGCCCGATGGATTGCATCACCTTCACCGAGAATGGCGACGAAGCCGACCTGCGCACGCGGCTGAAGGCGCCGTCGCCGCATCCCGACCAGGACCTCTACGTCTCCAGCGATCTCAAGACCGGCCGCGTCATGGTGAAAGACGAGGACGTCTGCCTGCATTGCGGGCTGTGCGCCGAGCGTTGCCCGACCGGCGCCTGGGACATGCAGAAATACCTCATCGATATGACTTACGCAGGATCATCATGCCCGAGCAAAAGCCGATCAGCAGCGTAAACGACTTCGTCGTCCGCTTCGCCAACGTCAACGGATCGGGCTCGGCCTCCGCCAACGAGATGTTCGCGCGCGCGATCCTGCGCCACGGCGTGCCGGTCTCCCCCCGCAACATCTTCCCGTCCAACATCCAGGGCCTGCCGACCTGGTACGAGGTGCGCGTCACCGAGGACGGCTATCTCGGCGCGCGCGGCGGCGTCGACATGATGGTCGCGATGAACCCGCAGACCTGGGACAAGGACGTCGCCTCGATCGAGCCCGGCGGCTATCTGTTCTACGATTCCACCAAGCCGATGCCGACGTCGAAGTTCCGCAACGACATCACCGTGATCGGCGTGCCGCTGACCGCGATCACCAACTCGACCTACACCGACCCGCGCCAGCGCCAGCTGTTCAAGAACATCATCTATCTCGGCGTGCTCGCCGCGCTGCTCGACATGGACGTCAAGCTGATCGAGACGCTGATCGGCGAGCAGTACAAGGGCAAGGAGAAGCTGCTCTCCTCCAACGTCCATGCGCTGCATCTCGGCCGCGACTATGCGCTGAAGAACCTGAAGTGCCCGATCGGGCTTCGCGTCAAGAAGGCCGACAAGGTCGGCGATCGCATCTTCATCGAAGGCAACAGCGCGGCCGCGCTCGGCGCCGTCTATGGCGGCGCCACCGTCTGCGCCTGGTATCCGATCACGCCATCCTCGTCGCTGGCGGATGCCTTTACCAGCCATTGCAAGAAGCTGCGCCACGATCCCAAGACGGGGAAAGCCAAATACGCCATCGTGCAGGGTGAGGACGAGCTTGCCTCGATCGGCATCGTGATCGGCGCCTCCTGGAACGGGGCGCGCGCCTTCACCGCGACATCAGGCCCCGGCATCTCCCTGATGACCGAGTTCATCGGCCTGTCATATTTTGCCGAAATCCCGGCCGTGATCATGAATGTGCAGCGCGCCGGCCCCTCGACGGGCATGCCGACCCGCACCCAGCAGTGCGATATCATCGCCTGCGCCTATGCCTCGCACGGCGACACCAAGCACGTGCTGCTGTTCCCCGAGGACCCGGCCGAAGCCTTCGAGTTCGCCGCCGCCGCGTTCGATCTCGCCGAACGGCTGCAGACCATGATCTTCGTGATGCTCGACCTCGACATCGGCATGAACCATCGGCTCTGCCGTCCGCTGAAGTGGGATGAAGGCAAGCAGTATGACCGCGGCAAGGTCATGACGGCGGAAATGCTGGACGAAGGCCTCGATTTCGGCCGCTATCTCGACGTCGACGGCGACGGCATCCCGTACCGCACCTATCCCGGCACGCACGCGACCAAGGGCGCTTACTTCACCCGCGGCACCTCGCGCGACCGCTACGCGCGCTATTCCGAGGAAGGCCCGGTCTACGCCGACAACATGCAGCGGCTGGTGCGCAAGTTCGAGACCGCGCAGGACATGGTGCCGCGGCCGCTGCAGGCCAATGCCGCCAAGCCCACCAAATACGGCGTCATCTATTTCGGCTCGACCTCGCCGGCGATGGACGAGGCAATCGGACTGCTCGAAGCGAAAGGGCACCAGCTCGATCGCCTGCGCATCCGCGCCTTCCCGTTCCATTCCAGCGTGGCGAGCTTCATCGCCGATCACGACTTCGTCTATGTGGTCGAGCAGAACCGCGACAGCCAGCTGCGCCAGCTGATCGTCAACGAGAACGGCATCGATCCGGTGCGGCTGATCCCGATCGTGCATTATGACGGCACGCCGATCACCGCGCGCTTCATCGCCAAAGCCATCGGCGACCACCAGGATCACCTCAAGGTGACGCCACTCCGGAAGGCCGTGTCATGACCTATATTGCCAAGCCGAAATTCCATCATCCCGGCCTGCCGAAGAACGACCTCGGCTTCACCCACCGCGACTACGAAGGCAAGATCTCGACGCTCTGCGCCGGCTGCGGCCACGACTCGATCACCGCCTCGATCATCGAGGCCTGCTTCGAGCTCTCGATCGAGCCGCATCGCGTCGCCAAGATTTCCGGCATCGGCTGCTCGTCGAAGACGCCGGACTACTTCCTCGGCAATTCGCACGGCTTCAACTCGGTGCACGGCCGCATGCCGTCGGTTCTGACCGGCGCCAACCTCGCCAACCGCGAGTTGATCTATCTCGGCGTCTCCGGCGACGGCGATTCCGCCTCGATCGGGTTCGGCCAGTTCGCGCACTCGATCCGGCGCGGCGTCAACATGACCTATATCGTCGAGAACAACGGCGTGTACGGCCTGACCAAGGGCCAGTTCTCGGCGACCGCCGACCGCGGCTCGAAGTCGAAAAAGGGCGTGCTCAACACCGACAACGCCATCGACCTGATCGCGATCGCGCTGCAGCTCGGCGCCACCTACGTTGCGCGCAGCTTCTCCGGCGACAAGAGCCAGCTGGTGCCGATCATCAAGGGCGCGATCGCGCACAAGGGCGCGGCCTTCATCGACGTGATCAGCCCCTGCATCGCCTTCAACAATCACGCCGGCTCGACCAAGAGTTTCGATTACGTCCGCGAGCACAACGATGCCGTGAACCGGCTCGACGTCATCACCGGCCGCGAACCGATCACGGTGGACTACGCGCCGGGCACGGTACAAACGGTCGAGCAGCACGACGGCTCGCGGCTCGCACTGCGCAAGATCGACGCCGACTACGATCCGCATGACCGCGTCGGCGCCATGGCCTTCCTCGCCAAGCATGCCGCCAAGGGCCAGATCGTCACCGGGCTGCTGTACGTCGATCCTGACTCCGAGGATCTGCACTCGCACCTCAACACGGTGGAGCGGCCGCTCAACAGGCTGGAAGCCAAGGATCTCTGCCCCGGCACGGCGGCGCTGGACAAGATCAACGCCGTCTTGCGGTGATCGTAGGGTGGGTTAGCCCAACGGGTCCGCGCGTAGCGCGGCCCGATGACAGGCTCCGGCGTAACCCACCTTTTCTATTGCCGGGAGCAGAGCAGCGGTGGGTTACGGCGCTTCGCGCCTAACCCACCCTACGAATCTCAAGCCTTTTGAACGGCTTTCCGTCTAGCTGCGACTAATCCCTCGAAATCGGCGCCGTCACCCGCGACAGCCTGTCGCGGCGATGGCGCTATCCGAACATTTCGAGTGGATCGCCATGAAAATCCTTGCCGCCCTGCCGCTGGCAGCAGTGCTTGTCCTGCCCCTCGCCGCCCATGCCGAGGACGGCGTTCCTACCGCCAAGCTGAAGGTCTTCGACGCAAAAGTATTCGGCGGCCCGATCGGAGAAAGAGCCTCTGCCTGCTTCGTCCGCCGCTACGATGCGAGCCATCTGGCGCAGCATCCGAAGCAGAAGGTCAGCGCGATGAAACTGCTGGTGACCGCGGAGAACCATCCGAAGGAGGAGACCGGCTACGCCTACAAGGTCGGCGTCCAGTTCCGCAACAAGCCCGGCAATTTCGACGGCGGCAGCCATTGCGGCCATATGGTCGACGAGGACGGCAAAAAGGACATCCGCTTTAGCTGCGACGTCGATTGCGGCGGCGGCGGCCTCGAGATCGCCATGTCAAAGGACAATAAATCCGCGATCGTGCATCTCGACGTGATCGGAGTGTGGGATCGCGCGCATCCCAAGCGCGACGCCATCACACTGGAGGGCGCCGGGGATGACAAGGTGTTCCGCGTCGACCGCGTCGACATCAGCGAATGCGCCGAGCTGATGGAGGGCCACAAGGTCGTGGCGTCGCTCCGCAAGTAATCGGGGGAAGACAACATGGATCGACGGAATATTCTGCTGCGCGCCGCTGCCGCGTTCGGCGCCGTCTTCGCAGCGTCGCGCGCCAGCGCCGCCACCGAAAGCCCGGCGCAAGACAGGCTGAAAGTGGTCTATCACCTCAGCGATCTCGACAAGGTTCATTTCGTGCTCGGCAATATCCAGAACCATCTCGACGGCGCCGGCGGCCCCGACCACGTCACCATCGCGCTGGTCGTGCACGGCCCGGCGCTGCGGGCGTTTCAGAGCAAGGAAGCCAATCCCGAGATGACCCAGCATTTCGGCAAGCTGTCGAAAGCGGGCGTCGGATTTGCCGCCTGCGGCAACACCATGAAGTCGCAAAAGATCACGCTCGGCGATCTCCTGCCCGGCTTCGTGGCCGCCGACAGAGGCGGCGTGGTGCGCATCGCCGAGCTGCAGTCGCAGGGCTATCTCTATTTGCGGCCGTAGGCCGCGCGATAGGCGTTGCAGACCTCGAACAGCGTCGGCGGGTCGACCTGAAGCCCGCTCGGATTGATGACGATGCCGTTCACGCCGAGCGCGTGGTTCGCCGCCGCCATCAGCTTCTTGCCCGCGCTGGCGACAAGCTGTTTCTGTAGTGCAGGCGTCACTTTCAGCGTCACGAAACCCTGCTTTTTGATTTCACCGATCTCGATTTGCTCGACCGCGTCCCAGGGGATCGTCGTGGGCGACACCCTGAGGTCGCGGATGCCGTTGCGGTCGATGAACAGCACCGGTCCCCTGGCGGTGACCAGCAGCCAGCCCATCTTCAGGATTCCGAAGCCGAAGAAGAGCACGCCGAAATAGCCGACGGCCGTGTAGAACGCATCCACGTGCATGTCGGGAAACAAATGAAAGGCCATCGCAGCGCAGCCTGCGGTGAGGATAATCCCTCCCGCGAGCAGAACCAGCAGCCGCTTTCGCGAATAGCCGATTTCGATGATGTCAGGCAGGTTCGGCATGGTTCTACTGCGCTGCGCGCTCGTTGACGTTGCGCCAGACCAGACCGTGCTCGCCGAGAAAACGATCGACGATCGGTGTCCAGATCGGCATGGCGCTGGCAGAGCTGAACAGCTGATGGCCGTCGTCACCGAAGGGCGGCGCGGCGACAAAGGTCACCTGCCCGCCCGCTTGCGAAAACGCCGCGGTCATCTCCGACACCAACCTGGGGCCGAAGAAATGGTCGTTCGGCGACGACACCCATAACAGCGGCGTACGCGAGGTCTTGCCGAACGCGGCAAAGGCGGCAACGAGCTGCTTCTCGCCGCAGACCTCGTCGGCATTGCGCGATCCCCGGCCCGGCGCAAACGCGATGGCCCCGGCGAGCCCGGGCGGCGGATCGGCAGTCAGCGCGATCGTCGCGAAGCCGCCCGCGGACACGCCGACGCTGATCCATTGACCCTTTGCGACATAGGGCTGGGCAAGCATGTAGCTGGCGACCGCGGCGAGATCGCTTGCGGAGGCCCGCCCGGCGGCGATGTAGTCCGGATGGCCGCAGGTGCCGTAATTCTCGACCCAGCCGCCCTGCGAATGGCCGTAGCCGCGGCGGAGAAACGTCACCGCGGTCCAGCCGTGCCGCGCAAACGCCGCCGCCTGCCGCCACATTGCCTTCGGCGACATGCCGGCGCGGTCGTCGCCATCGCGGGGCGAACCGTGATTGATCAAAGCGAGCGGATGCGGCGCATTGTCGTCCGGCCGCACCACCAGGCCGTCGAGAGAATAGGGCTTTCCGGAAATCATCGTGCGAATTTGCAAGGGGTCCTGACGGATGCTCTCGGCCTGCGCCGGCGGCGCCGCGGCCAGCAAGGCCGTCACAAATAGTCCAAGGTAGACCCCGCGCATGCGCCCTCTTCCCGACCCGACCAAACCCAGCATGCGCATGACGCTGATATGCGCAAGGCGCATGTGACGAAAAATTGCCCGGGGGAAGGCCTCCCGACCGCCAATTTGGAGGATCGTTCTCCTCCCAATGGCGTTATGTATGGGGGTCAAGATCACAAGCCGGCAACCCATCCAGCCCACATGTTGACAACAGCGGTAGCGGTCACAAAGCTGACCTCGCCATCGATCAGTCCGAACGGAAAGACACCATGAATCCCGTCAAAGCACTCGAAAGCCATGGCCAGGCGGTCTGGCTGGATTTTCTGGCTCGCGGCTTCGTCGCCAAGGGCGACCTGAAAAAGCTGATCGACAGCGACGGGGTGAAAGGCGTCACCTCCAACCCATCGATCTTCGAGAAGGCGATCGGCTCCTCCGACGAATATGACGCGCCGATCGGCAAGGCGCTCAAAAGCGGCGACCGCAACGTGGCCGATCTGTTCGAGCGGCTCGCGGTCGAGGACATCCAGAACGCCGCCGACGTGCTGCGCCCGGTCTACGACCGGCTCGGCGGCCATGACGGTTTCGTCAGCCTCGAAGTGTCGCCTTATCTGGCGATGGACACCAAGGGCACGGTGGCGGAAGCGCGGAAGCTCTGGAAGGACGTCGGCCGCAAGAATTTGATGGTCAAGGTGCCGGCGACGCCGGAAGGCCTGCCGGCGATCGAGCAGCTCACGGGCGAAGGCATCAGCATCAACATCACGCTGTTGTTCTCGCAGAAGGTCTATCGGCAGGTTGCGGAAGCCTATCTGAAGGGCCTGGAAAAATACGTCGCCAAGGGCGGCGACCCCTCGCATGTCGCGAGCGTCGCGAGCTTCTTCGTCAGCCGCATCGACAGCGTGGTCGACAAGCAACTCGACGAGAAGATCGCGAAGGCCAACGATCCCAGCGAGAAGGAGCGCCTTGCCGCGCTGAAGGGCAAGGTCGCGATCGCCAACGCCAAGATGGCCTATCAGGATTACAAGCGCCTGTTCGCGGGCGCGCGCTGGGAGAAGCTGGCGTCCAAGGGCGCCAAGCCGCAGCGGCTGCTGTGGGCCTCGACCGGCACCAAGAACAAGGACTACCGCGACGTGCTCTATGTCGAGGAGCTGATCGGGCCGAACACCGTGAACACGGTGCCGCCGGCAACGCTGGATGCCTTCCGCGACCACGGCAAGCTTCGCGACAGCCTGGAAGAGAACACCGACGACGCAAAGCGGGTGCTCGACGAGCTGCAGCGGTCAGGCATCTCGCTCGATCAGATCACCGCCGATCTGGTGAAAGACGGGGTCAAGCTGTTCGCGGACGCCGCCGACAAGCTCTATGGCGCGGTTGCGCACAAGCGCGCAGTCGTGCTCGGCGGCGGCATCGACTCCCAGAAGCTCGCGCTCGGCGCAGGCATCGAGAAAGCCGTCGAAAAGCACAGCGAGGAATGGCGGGCGCAGGCCAAGGTGCGCAGATTGTGGAGCAAGGACAAGTCGGTCTGGACCGGCGACGACGAGAACAAATGGCTGGGCTGGCTCACCAGCGTCGCCGATGCCGACATCGCCGATTATGAGGATTTCGCACGACGCGTGCAGGGCCAGAAATTCACCGACGCCGTGGTGCTGGGCATGGGAGGCTCGAGCCTCGGCCCCGAAGTGCTTGCCGAAACTTTCCCGAAGAAGAACGGCTTCCCGAAACTACATGTGCTCAATTCCACCGATCCCGCGCAGGTGCGCGCGATGGAGAAGGCGGTCGATATCGGCCAGCACGCTGTTCATCGTCTCCTCGAAGTCGGGCGGCACCACCGAGCCGAACGCGATGAAGGATTATTTCTACGACCGCGTCGCCAAAGCGATCGGCAAGGACAAGGCCGGCCACCGCTTCATCGCGGTGACCGATCCCGGTTCATCGCTGGAGAAGGTCGCGATCAAGCAGGGCTTTGCCCGCATCTTCCATGGCGAGCCGACCATCGGCGGACGCTATTCGGTGCTCTCCCCGTTCGGCCTGGTGCCGGCCGCCGCTGCCGGCATCGATGTGCGCAAGCTGATCGAGAATGCCCTGCATATGGTGCGCTCCTGCGGCGCGGACGTGCCGCCGAGCGAAAATCCCGGCGTGCAGCTTGGCCTCGCGATGGGATCGGCCGGCCTCGAAGGCCGCGACAAGATCACCATTCTGCCGTCGCAAAAGATCGCCGATTTCGGCGCCTGGGCCGAGCAGTTGATCGCGGAATCGACCGGCAAGGACGGCAAGGGCCTGATCCCGATCGAGGGCGAGCCGCTGGGCGATGTCTCGCTGTACGGCAACGACCGTTTCTTCATCGATATCCGCACCGAGGGCGAGGACGATTCCGAGCATGACGCGAGGCTGGCCGCGATCGAGCACGCCGGCCATCCTGTCGTCCGCATCGTGATGAAGTCGATCGACCATCTCGGGCAGGAGTTCTTCCGCTTCGAGATGGCCACTGCAGTCGCGGGCTCGGTGCTGGGCATCAATCCGTTCAACCAGCCGGACGTGGAATCCGCCAAGATCAAGACCCGCGAATTGACCGCGGCCTTCGAGAAGACCGGACGGCTTCCACCGGAGAAGCCGGCGATGTCGTCGAGCGAGGCCGATCTCTATACCGACGCGGCCAACGTCGAAGCCTTGCGGAAGCTCGGCGCCGACGGCAGCATCGGCTCATGGCTGAAGGCGCATCTCTCCCGCATCGATGCCAACGATTACGTCGCGCTGCTCGCCTATGTCGAGCGCGATGCCGACCACATCGACTTGCTTCAGGACATGCGGCTGAAAGTGGGCGAACGGCGTCGCGTCGCGACCTGCGCCGAGTTCGGACCGCGCTTCCTGCATTCGACCGGACAGGCCTACAAGGGCGGGCCCGACAGCGGCGTGTTCCTGCAGATCACCGCTGATGATGCGAAGGATCTGCCGGTGCCCGGCCAGAAGGCGTCTTTCGGTGTCATCAAGGCGGCGCAGGCGCGCGGCGATTTCGACGTGCTGACCGAACGCGGCCGGCGCGCGCTGCGGGTGCATTTGAAGGGCGATCTTGCTTCGGGGCTGAAGATGCTGGACGCCGCGATCACAGACGCACTCGGTTAGAGGTAGACAATGCAGCTCGGCATGATCGGATTGGGGCGGATGGGCGGCAACATCGTCCGCCGCCTGATGAAGCACGGACACACCACCGTCGTTTACGACAAGAGCGAGAAAGCTGTTGCCGATCTCGCCGCCGACGGTGCGGCAGGCGCCAAAGCGCTGGAGGATTTCGTCAAGAAGCTGGAGAAGCCGCGCACCGCCTGGGTGATGCTGCCGGCCGGCAAGATCACCGAGGAGACCATCGAGGCGCTCGCCAAGCTGATGGAGCAAGGCGACGTCATCATCGACGGCGGCAACACCTTCTGGCAGGACGACGTCCGCCGCGGCAAGAAACTGAAAGAGCGCGGCATCCATTATCTCGACGTCGGCACCTCCGGCGGCATCTGGGGCATCGAGCGCGGCTATTGCATGATGATCGGCGGCGACAAGGCCGTGGTCGACCGGCTCGATCCGATCTTCAAGGCGCTGGCGCCGGGCGACGGCGACATCCCGCGCACGGAGCATCGCGAGGGCCGCGATCCCAGAGTCGAGCAAGGCTACATCCACGCCGGGCCGGTCGGCGCCGGACATTTCGTCAAGATGGTCCACAACGGCATCGAATATGGCTTGATGCAGGCCTATGCCGAGGGCTTCGACATTCTGAAGAACGCCAATATCGAGGCGCTGCCGCCGGAGCATCGCTTCGAGCTTGATATCGCAGACATCGCCGAGGTGTGGCGGCGCGGCAGCGTGATCCCGTCCTGGCTGCTCGATCTCACCGCAACCGCGCTCGCCGAGAATCACACGCTCGACAATTACTCCGGCTTTGTCGAGGATTCCGGCGAAGGACGCTGGACCGTCAACGCCGCGATCGACGAGGCCGTGCCGGCAGAGGTGCTCACCGCGGCACTGTTCGCGCGCTTCCGCTCGCGCAAGGACCACACCTTTGCCGAAAAAATCCTCTCCGCCATGCGCGCCGGCTTCGGCGGCCATCGCGAACCGAAGAAGCCCGGTTAAGGCCAATGATGACGCACGTTCAGAAGAAAGCCCGACAATTGTAGTTTTGTCCTGTTCGGCGTCACCGGTGATCTCACGCACCGGCTGGTGATCCCGGCGCTCTATAATCTGGCCGCCGGCAACCTCTTGCCCGAGAATTTCTGCCTTGTCGGGGTGGCACGCAAGGGCATGTCCAGCGCGCAACTGACCGACAGCCTGATGAAGGGCTTGCGGCAGTACGCAACCCGCAAGATCGACGATGCGGTGGCCAAGCAGCTGTTCTCCTGCGTCACCTGCATCGAGGCCGACAACAAGGACCCTGCCTCGTTCGACGCCATGCGCGGCCAACTCGAGAAAATCGAAGCCGAGCGCAAGACCGGCGGCAACCGGCTGTTCTATCTGGCGACGCCGCCGAGCGCGTTCCTGCCGGTTGCCCAGCAGCTTGGCCGCACCGGCATGCTGAAGGAAGACGGTTCGTGGCGGCGGCTGGTGGTGGAGAAACCGTTCGGCACCGATCTCGACTCGGCGAAACACCTCAACGCCGAGCTCTTGAAGCTGATGGACGAGCATCAGATCTACCGGATCGATCATTATCTCGGCAAGGAAACGGTGCAGAACATCCTGGTGCTGCGCTTCGCCAACGGCATGTTCGAGCCGATCTGGAATCGCAACCATATCGACCATATCCAGATCACCGTCGACGAGAAGCTCGGCGTCGGCCACCGCGGCAGCTTCTACGACCAGACCGGCGCGCTGCGCGACATGGTGCCGAACCATCTGTTCCAGCTGTTGTCGCTGGTGACGATGGAGCCGCCGTCGCGATTCGATGCGCAGGCCGTGCGTTCGGAAAAGGCCGAGGTGCTCTCCTCGATCCAGCAGCAGACCCCGGAAGAGGCGGCGCGGAATTCGGTGCGCGGGCAATATCGGGGCGGCAAGGTCGGCGACACCGAGATCGAGGACTACCGCAAGACCGAGGACGTCACGCCCGGCAGCACCACCGAAACCTACGCCGCGCTGAAACTCACGATCGACAACTGGCGCTGGGCCGGCGTTCCCTTTTATCTCCGTACCGGCAAGGCGCTCGGCGTCAAGCGCACCGAGATTGCGATCAAGTTCAAGCAGGCGCCGTTCGCGATGTTCCGCGATACGCCGGTCGACAAGCTGTCGCAGAATTATCTGGTGATCTCGACCGAGCCGGTCGAAGGCATCGAGTTGCAGTTCAACACCAAGGTGCCGGGCCCGGCAATCGACATCGACGGCGTCGAGATGAAGTTTCGCTACAAGGATTACTTCAAGGCCGAACCATCGACTGGTTACGAGACCCTGATCTACGACTGCATGATCGGCGACAACATCCTGTTCCAGCGCGCCGACAGCGTGGAGGCCGGCTGGCGCGCGGTGCAGCCTTTCCTCGACGCCTGGCACAAGTCCGGCGCGAGGGGATTGAAGATCTACGATGCCGGCAGCGAAGGCCCCGAGGAAGCGGACGACCTGCTCGCTCGCGACGGCCGCAGCTGGCGCAAGATGACCTGACCATGGCGGAGAACGCGCGCAGGCTGATCGAGGTCGCCGACGCCGCAGCGCTGGCGGAGGTTGCCGCGGTGCGCCTGCTGGCCCGCATGGCCGCCAATCCGGGCCGCATCGCGATTTGTCTCACCGGCGGATCGAGCCCGAAGCAGCTCTATGAATTGCTGGCGACTGAGGACTATCGCGCGAAAATCCCATGGGAGCGCGTGCACTGGTTCATCGGCGACGAGCGCTTCGTGCCCGACAGCGACGAACGAAACAATATGGCGATGGCGCGCCGCGCCTTCCTCGACCGCTGCGCGCCAGCGACCAACATCCATCCGATCCCGACCGATGCCGCAAGTCCCGATGAAGCGGCCACGCGCTACGAGCGCGAGCTGAAAGCCTTCAACGGCGTGGACCGGCTCGATCCGGCCTGGCCGCTGTTCGATCTGGTATTGATGGGCGTCGGGCCGGACGGCCACACGGCCTCGCTGTTTCCGGATTATCCGGCGCTGCAGGAAACCGAGCGCTGGGTGGTGGGCGTGCCCCAGGCGCATGTCGAGCCGTTTGTCCCGCGGGTCACTCTGACCTTGCCCGCGCTCGCCTCCTGCCGGGAGATGCTGTTCGAGGTGTCCGGCGCCGGTAAACGCCCGATCCTTGACCCGCGTGCTGGCGGGCGAGCCGCTGCCCGCCAATCGCGCCCGCTCCAACGAAGAGACCGTGTGGCTGGTCGACAAGGCGGCGCTCACAGGGGATTCCCGTGCCGCCTGAGCCGCCGCCGCAGGCGCTGATCGTGATGGGCGTGTCCGGCTCGGGCAAGACGACGATTGGGGAGATGCTCGCCGCAAGGATCGGCTGGCGTTACGAGGATGCCGACAGCTTTCATCCCGCAGCCAACGTCGCCAAGATGAGCGCGGGCCAACCCTTGACCGACGACGACCGCTGGCCCTGGCTGCGCGCCATCGCTGACGAGATCGACCGCGCGAACGCAGCCGGCGACCGCGTCGTGATCGGCTGCTCGGCGCTGCGGCGGGCCTATCGCGACGTGCTGGTGCATGGGCGGAGCGACATCCGGATCGTCTATCTCGACGGCACGCAGGACTTGATCGCGGACCGGCTCGGGCAGCGCAAGGGGCACTTCATGCCGCCGGGACTGCTGACCAGCCAGTTCGGAACGTTGGAGCCGCCGACGCCGGACGAGCATGCGGTGACGGTGTCGATCGACGCGCCGGTCGAGACCGTCGTCGACAATATTTTACGCCAATTGAAATTGAGCCAAGCATGACCCGTATTGCGCTCGTCGTCTCCGACGTGGATGGCACCCTGCTCACCCATGACAAGATATTGACCGACGCCGCGAAGGCCGCGGTGCAAAAGCTCCAGGCGGCCGGGATTGCCTTCACCATCACCTCGAGCCGGCCCTCGATCGGCATGGGCTTCCTGATCGAGCAGCTCGCGATCACGCTCCCCGTCGGCGCCTTCAACGGCAGCTCGATCGTCGATGCCGCCATGAATCCGGTCGAGCAGCATTTGATCCCGGCCACTGCCGTCACGCGCAGCCTCGATGTATTTCGCGAGTTCGGCGCCGACATCTGGCTGTTCACCCACGACCAATGGCTGACCAGGAACGCCGACGGCGAATATGTTCCGAACGAAAAGCGCGCGATCAAGGCCGACCCGACCGTGATCGCCGACTTCACGCCGTATGTATCGAAGGCCTGCAAGGTGGTCGGATCGTCGTCCGATTTCGAGAAGTTGAAGCGTTGCGAGGCGGCGATGCAGAAGGCGTTGGGCACGCAGGCCACCGCGGTGCGTTCGCAGAACTATTATCTCGACATCACCCCGCCCGGCGTGAACAAGGGCACCTTCGTGCAGACCATGGCGCGGCGGCTCGCCATCTCGACGGATGCTGTCGCCACCATCGGCGACATGCATAACGACGTCGCGATGTTCGAGGTCAGCGGGCTGTCGTTTGCGATGGGCAATGCCTCCGACGAGGTCAAGAAACACGCCAAGCGCGTGACCTATTCGAACGAGGAGGATGGTTTCGCGCGGGCGATGCAGATCATCCTGTGGGAGAACGAGGGGCGGTAGGTTTCGCCCTCCGCTTGCGAGGTGCCTCACCCTCCCCCTTGCGGGGAGGGTGGCGCGAGTAAGCGAAGCGCACGAGCGCCGGGTGGGGGTGTCTCGACAAGTCTTCGTAAGACCCCCACCCCGGCCTCACTTCGTTCGGCATAGCCGAAGCTTCGCTTCGGCGTTCTTAGCGCTAAGAACGGCCGCCGGAGGCGGCCTATGCCTCCCCGCAAGGGGGAGGGTGAAGAAGTCACTTCGACCTCTGCACGGCCGGCTTCTCGGCGTGTTTGCGCGCTTCGTCGAGGTTATGCGCGGTGTTGATCAGCGCAATATGCGTGAGCGCCTGCGGGAAATTGCCGGCCTGCCGCCTCGCGCCTGAATCATATTCTTCCGCCAGCAGTCCGAGATCGTTGGCGATCGCGACCACGCGATCGAACAGCACTTGCGCCTTTTGCACGTTCCCCGCCAGCACGTGAGCGTCGGCGAGCCACAGGCTGCAGGCGAGGAACGCGCCCTCGGCCGGTTGCGGTTCGATCCCCTCGCGCGGATCGTGGCGCAGCACGAAGCCGTCGCGCATCATATGCCGTTCCATCGCCTCGATAGTGCCGCGCACCCGCGGATCGTCCGGCGGCAGGAAGCCCACTGACGGCAACAATAACAGGCTGGCATCCAGCATTTTCGAGCCGTAGCTCTCGACAAAGGAATTCAGTTCCTTGTCGAAACCCTTCTCGCAGACATCGCGGCAGATGGTGTCGCGCAGGCTCCGCCACTCATCCAGCGGCGCCTCGAAGCCGAACATCTCCGCACTCTTGATGCCGCGATCGAACGCGACCCAGGTCTGCACCTTCGAGAACACGTAGTGCTTGCCGTCGCCGCGCCGCTCCCAGATGCCGTGGTCGGGCTGATCCCAGACCTCGGCGAGATGCTTCAGCACCGCGCATTCCAGGTCCCACGATTCCTCGTCGAGCTCCAGTTTGGCGACCCGCGCCTGGTGGAAAGCGTCGATCAACTCGCCATAGACGTCGAGCTGCAGCTGCGCATGCGCGGCATTGCCGATCCGCACCGGCTGCGCGCCCTCATATCCCTCCAGCCATCCCGCTTCCCATTCCAGCAGGCGTCGCTGGCCCCCGATGCCGTACATGATCTGCATGTGTTCGGGCGAGCCCGCCGCCGCGCGCAACAGCCAGCTATGCCAGGCCGAGGCCTCCTCGGTATAGCCGGAGTTCATCAGAGCCAGCAGCGTGAAGGTGGCGTCGCGCAGCCAGCAGAAGCGATAATCCCAGTTGCGCCAGCCGCCGAATTTCTCCGGCAGCGAGGTGGTCGGCGCGGCCACGATGCCGCCGGTCGGACCGAAGGTCAGCGCCTTCAGCGTGATCAGCGAGCGCAGCACCAGATCGTGATGCTGACCATCATAGCTGCAGCGGCTGCACCATTCGGTCCAGAAGTCCTCGGTGTCCTGCAATGCCTGCGCGGGGTTGATCGCTTGCGGCGGGTCGAGATGCGACGGCCCGTAGGTCAGCACGAAGGGTACGGTCTTGCCCTCCTCCACCTCGAACTCGGCAACCGTGGTGAGATCCTCACCGCGGGTCTCGACCGGCGTGCGCAGCACGGCCATGTCCTGTCCGGCGATCGCGAGCAGCGCCGAGCGATCCTCGGTGCGCTTCACCCAGGGAGTGTCGGCGCCGAAGCCGAAGCGGATCACGAGCTCCATCCGCATCTTGACCTTGCCCTTGACGCCGCGCACCAGCCGCACCACGTCGGACGCGTCGCCGCGCGGCGGCATGAAATCAATCAGCGCAACGGTGCCGCCGTCGGTGTCGAAACGCGTCTCCAGGATCAGCGTGTTGTCCCAATAGCGGCGCGAGGATGTCCTGACTTCGTCCACCGGCGCGATCAGCCAGCGGCCGTTCTTGCGGGTGCCGAGCAGCGCGGCGAAGCAGGCATCGGAATCGAAGCCCGGCCAGCACAGCCAGTCGATCGAGCCGTCGCGGCCGACCAGCGCGGCGGTCTCGCAATCTCCGATCAGGCCGTAGTCTTCGATTCGAAGGGGCATTCGGTGGTTCTTCACCTCTCCCCACAGGGGAGAGGTGAACCGAATGCCTGGCGGACAACGTTACTTCGCAACTCGCGCCCTCTCCTGCGTCGCGGCCTTCAGCGCTTGCACGTCGATGGCCTTTGCAATGTCCTCGACCGCAACCGGCAGTTTCTGCCGCCAGTTCGGATGCTCGTTGACGGTGCCGGGAATATTCGGCTGATCGACCACGCCAAGCAAATCCTCCATGGAAATCGCCATCAGCCGCGACGGCGTGCGCGCGATGAAGCGCGCGAGCGAATAGAAGTCGTTCTGATTGATGTCGTTCTGGCGAAGAACCTCGTCCAGCATATGAAGCGCGTGCCAGCGCGCCTCATCGCTCTCGCCCGGGTCGATATCGAGCGAACGCTTGGTCTTGAGGTCGCCGAACGAGCGCCAGCCGGCATAGGTCGAGAGGTCATGCGTGTTGAACGTGACGAGCGCATTGCGCAGGTAAAAATCCGCCTCGCGGAAGCGCCCGGCGTCGTCGCGTTCGAACAGCACCACCAGATAGGACCAGATGCCCCATTCGATCATCTGCTCGCGGAATCCTTCCGGCACCGTGCCGAGATCCTCGCCGATCACGACGCATTTATGTGCGACGCTTTCCAGCGCGGTGACGGCGAACAGCGCGTCCAGCGGCATCTGCACGTAGGCGCCGTTCTTTGCCGGGAATCCGTGCGGCACCAGATAAAGCCGCTTGAGGCCCAGGACGTGATCGAGCCGGATCGCACCGGCGTGCCGCATCGAGGCACGCAGCATCGCGCGAAACGGCTCGAACGACTTGATCTCGAGGCCGGCGGCATTGAATCCGGCGAGGCCCCAGTTCTGGCCGAGCGTGTTGAGCGGATCGGGCGGAGCGCCGACCGCGAGATGGCGCGAGATCGCCTCCTGCTCGTTCCAGGCATCGAAGCCGTCGGACTGCACGCCGACCGCGACGTCGAGATAGAGCCCGACCCTCATGCCGCGCTTGTCGGCCAGCGCCTTGCACGCGGCGAGTTGCCGATCGGCGGTCCATTGCACGAACTCGACGAATTCGATCTCGCCGCGATCGGGCCCGTTGCGAAGCTCGGCGCATTTGCCTTCATCCGGCTGCCGCCATTCCGCCGGCCATTCCCACCACGGCCCTTTGAAACGGTGGCGGAGCGCCTCGAAGCAGGCGAAGTGCGAAAGCAGCGCGCCGCGTTCGTTGCGGAATTGCTCGAACCGCTGACGCCGCTGGACGCTGGCGTTCGTCTTGAAATTCTCGAAAGGCGGATCGCAATGCGCGCCATTTCAATTCGGCCACGCCGGCATAATCGACCTGAGCGGATTGCCGCAGCCGCGAGAGCGCTTCGCGGTCGGTGTCTGCGCGATGTTCGGGAATCGCTTCCACGTCGATGTAAAGCGCGTTCAGGAACAGCCGGCTGTTCGGCGAATACGGGCTGCAATCGGTCGGCCTGTCGTCAAACAAGGCATGGAGCGGGTTGAGACCGACGCCATCGGCGCCGAGCTTGCTCGCCAGCTCGATCAGATTTTTCAGATCGGTGAAATCGCCCATCCCCCAGTTGCGCGCGGAGCGCACGCCATAGAGCTGTACGGCGACCAGCCAGGCGCGGTCGAAATCGCCGCCATGAGCCTTCGCCGCGACAACCAGCGGCAGGTCTTCGCTCGCAGCGCCGGCATCGGTGAGCCGAAGGCGGTACACGCCGGATGGCAAGGCTTGCGGCCAGCGGATGGTGCGACCATCCGCCTCGCCCTCGCCGATGACCCGGCTACCGGCCGTGATGGTCCAACGGACGGGCAGCGCGGCCGATTGCGCCAATTCCGTCTGCGCGGGCTCACCGGGCCGGATCACCACCGGCGCCTCGACAAAATGGCGCTCCCGGCGCGCCGGCAGCGCATCGATGATGATCTTGAGCGCGGCTTCGTCGGTGATACGGGTTTGACCCTGACCGTCGACGAATTGGGTGAGAATTCCGAGGGTCCGGGCTTGGCTGTAAAGGTCCATTCGGCACGCAGTTTGCACGGGGCGGGAGCGGGGCATCGCGGAATTGTGTTGATACGGAAAGAGGTTAGGCGTGTTAACGCCCCTATCCCTTCTCCGTTCCGCGAGGGAACAATTGGCACGCGGCCGGCTTTCTATAAAGTCCGGAGCGCCCGCGCAGGCTTCAAGGGAAACGGCACACCGGGTCCAAGTCAATGGCATCACCGTGAATAAAAAGATTCAAAGTTTTGGGAGCGCCGGTTGCGGCGCCATCCGTGTTTCGCGTAGTTCGGCCCTCAACCGGATGCCGTGAGGCGCGCCATGAACGTTTTGTCCTCCATCGACACAGCCGACCTGCCGGTCACCGAGCTCGATCGCGACGAGCTCTGGTACAAGGACGCCATCATCTATCAGCTGCACGTCAAGGCGTTCGCCGACAGCAACAATGACGGCATCGGCGACTTCGCGGGGCTGTGCGAGAAGCTCGATTATCTCCAGGAGCTCGGCGTCACCGCGCTCTGGCTGCTGCCGTTCTATCCCTCGCCCGGCCGCGACGACGGCTACGACATCGCCGACTACGGCGCGATCAACCCCGATTTCGGGACGATGAAGGACTTCAAGCGTTTCATCAATGAAGCGCGCAAGCGCGGCTTGAGGGTCATCACCGAGCTCGTCGTCAATCACACCTCGGACGAGCACGACTGGTTCAAGCGTGCCCGCCGCAGCCCGAAGGGCTCGAGCGCGCGCAACTGGTATGTCTGGAGCGACAGCGACCAGAAATATCCGAACACGCGGATCATCTTCACCGACACGGAGAAGTCGAACTGGACCTGGGATCCGGAGGCCGGCCAGTTCTACTGGCACCGCTTCTTCTCGCACCAGCCGGATCTCAATTTCGACAATCCGCGCGTGGTCAGCGCGTTGATCCAGGTGATGAAGCGCTGGCTGGATGCCGGCGTCGACGGCTTCCGGCTCGACGCCATTCCCTATCTGTGCGAGCGCGACGGCACCAACAACGAGAACCTGCCGGAGACGCACGCCATCATCCGCAAGCTGCGGGCCGAGCTCGACGCCTATTCCAAGGGCAAGCTGCTGCTCGCGGAAGCCAATCAATGGCCGGAGGACGTGCAGGAATATTTCGGCAACAGCGACGAATGCCACATGGCGTATCATTTCCCGCTGATGCCGCGCATCTACATGGCGATCGCGCAGGAAGACCGCTTTCCGATCACCGACATCCTGCGCCAGACGCCTGACATTCCCGCGAATTGCCAATGGGCGCTGTTCCTGCGCAACCACGACGAACTGACGCTGGAGATGGTCACCGACGTCGAGCGCGACTATCTGTGGTCGACTTATGCCAACGATCCGCGCGCGCGCATCAATGTCGGTATCCGCCGGCGTCTTGCGCCGCTGATGGACAACGACCGCCGCAAGATCGAGTTGATGAACTCGCTGCTGATGTCGTTTCCCGGCACGCCGATCGTGTACTACGGCGACGAGATCGGCATGGGCGACAACATCTATCTCGGCGACCGCAACGGCGTGCGCACGCCGATGCAATGGACCCCGGACCGCAACGGCGGCTTCTCGCGCGCCGATCCGGCGCGGCTCTATGCGCCGATGATCATGGATCCGGTCTATGGCTACGAGGCCGTCAATGTCGAGGCGCAGTCGCGCAGCCTGTCCTCGCTGCTCAGCGCCACCAAGAAGCTGATCTCGGTGCGCAAGTCGACGCTGGCGTTCGGCCGCGGCACCATGACCTTCATCCGCCCGGCCAACCGCGCGGTGCTGGCCTATGTCCGGCAATACAAGGACGAGGTCATCCTGTGCGTCACCAACCTGTCGCGCTCGGCACAGGCGACCGAGCTCGACCTCTCCGCCTTCAAGGAACGCGTCCCGATGGAGATGCTCGGCCGCACGCGTTTCCCCGCGATCGGCGAATTGCCCTACATGATCACGCTGGCACCCTACGGCTTCTACTGGTTCGACCTGCAGGAGCGCGACAAGTCCGTGGCGCCGGCGCCGCGGACCATGCAGGAGTTCGAGACGCTCGTCGTTCCTCTTGGTTCGACCTGGGTCTCGCTGGCGCGCACCCGCGGCATCTTCGAACACGACGTCCTGCCCGGCCATCTCTCACGCACCCGCTGGTACCCGGAGCACAGGCCGGATGCGATCCACCCGATCCTGGTCTCGGCCGTTCCGTTCTGCGACATCGGCGACAACAAGCCGTGGATCGCCTTCTTCGAGGTCACGCAAAACGACAGGAAAATGCGTTACGTGCTGCCGATGCAGATCGAATGGGTGCGCTTCGATCGCGAGCACTATAATCCCAATGCCTTCGCCGCCATCCGCCAGGGCGCACGCGAGGGATCGCTGCTCGACGTCGCCTCCAGCCCGATCTTCATCGGCCTGTTCCTGCGCAACTTGCGGGAATCGCTGATCGTGGAGGAGAGCGGGCTGCGGCTGGAATTCTGGCCGACCAGCAAGTTTGGCGACCGCGTGGTGCGCGAGCCGCAACGGGTCGAGCCGGTCGAATCCAATCGCTGCGCCACCACCTCGCTGGTCGACGGCGAATATGTCGTGCGCCTCTATCGCAAGCTGGAAACCGGTATCCATCCCGCAATCGAGATCGGACGCTTCCTGACCGAGGTCGCCGGCTTCGCCAACACGCCGGCATTGCTCGGCAGCGCCGAACTCGTGGAAGAGGGTGACCACCGCAGCGCGATCGCAACCGTGCACGCCTTCGTGCTGAACCAGGGCGATGGCTGGACGGTGAGCGCGGCTTACCTCGGCCGCTTCCTCGACAAGCAGCGCCTGCTCGTCCGGGAAAAGGCCGCCGCAAGCGAGGAACAGGGGCCCTATCTGCGCTACATGGCGCAGGCGGGCAAGCGCACCGCGGAACTTCATCTGGCGCTGGCGTCGAATACCGAGCTTGCCGATTTCGCCCCGGAGCCGACGCAAGCCGCCGACGTCGCGCGCTGGACTGGCGAAGTCACCGCGCAGGCGGATCGCGCGTTCGACAGCTTGAGCCAGCGCCGCGACGCGTTGAGAGAGTCCGATCGCGCGCTGGCCGACCGCGTGCTGGGCTTGCGCGACCGCCTGCATCAGCGCCTCGCCTCACTATTGCCCCCGGATATCGGCGGGTCGAACATCCGGCTGCACGGTGATTTCCATCTCCGCCGGCTTTTGATCGTCAAGGACGACATCTTCATCGCCGGCTTCGACGGCGACCAGAACCGTCCCCTGGAGGAGCGGCGCCGCAAGGCGCCGCCCGCGCGCGATCTCGCCGGCCTGATCCGCTCCATCGAACAGTCGGTTGCGGCTGCCTACGATCGCGTATTGCCGCTGTCGCCGGACGAACACAGCCGGTTGGCCGAAGCGTTGACCGTCTGGGGCGCCCGCGCGGCGGGCACGTTCCTCGCCTCCTACCAGGAGGCTATGATTAACGCTCGACTCTGGCCTGCCGATCCGCATGCAACCGACGCCCTCGTTAACTTCTTTTTGCTGGAGAGGATGCTGGGCGAGATCGAAGATGCTCTTGTCAACCGGCCCGATTGGCTGCGCATTCCCCTGAACGCCTTGCTCCGAACGCTGTCCGAAACTGCAAGCGAGACCTGATGCCGAAACTGTCCGCCGAAGCCTATGCCATCGTCGAGGGACGCCATTCCGATCCCTTCCACTATCTCGGCCTGCATCACGAGGGTGGCAAGACGGTGGTGCGCGCATTTCTGCCCGAGGCCAGCAATGTCGAGGCCATCGACGAGCACGGCGCGTCAGCCAAGCTCGCGCGCATCCATGACGCCGGCCTGTTCGCCGGCACGATGCCGAACGGCTCGCAGCGTTATCAGCTTCGCGCCAAATTCGGCGACAATGTCGTCGAGCTCGAGGATCCCTACCGCTTTCCGCCCGTGCTGTCCGACCTCGATCTCTATTTGCTCGGCGAAGGCACCGACCAGCGGCTCTATGACAAGCTCGGCGCACATCCGCGCACGCTCGACGGCGTCGACGGCGTCGCCTTCGTGGTGTTCGCACCGAACGCGCGGCGGGTCAGCGTGGTCGGCGATTTCAATTATTGGGACGCCCGGCGGCATCCGATGCGGGTGCGCGGCAACGGCTATTGGGAGCTGTTCATTCCCCGCGCCCGCGCCGGCGACCACTACAAGTTCGACATCGTCGGCCGAAGAGGCGAACACCTTCCCCTGAAGTCCGATCCCCTCGCCTTCGCTGCGGAGGTGCGCCCCAAGACCGCGTCGATCGTGTTCGACGAGGCGGCGCTGCCGCGGCCGCGCGGTGCGCCTTCCGGCATCAACGCCCGCAGCGCGCCGATGTCGATCTATGAGGTGCATCTCGGCTCATGGCGGCGCAAGAACAACAATGAGTGGCTGACCTATCGCGATCTCGCCGAGCAGTTACCGGCTTACGTGCGCGATCTCGGTTTCACCCATGTCGAATTCCTCCCCATCAGCGAGCATCCGTTCGACGGCTCCTGGGGCTATCAGCCGACCGGGCTGTTTGCGCCGACCAGCCGCTTCGGCTCGCCGGAAGATTTCGCAGCTCTCGTCGACGCCTGCCACGAACTAGGCCTCGGCGTGATCCTCGACTGGGTGCCCGGACACTTCCCCGACGATCCGCACGGCCTCGGCCGCTTCGACGGCACCGGGCTCTACGAACACGCCAATCCGCAGCAGGGCCGGCATCTCGACTGGGGCACGCTGATCTACAATTACGGCCGCACCGAAGTGACCAATCTCCTGGTGTCGAACGCGCTGTTCTGGCTGGAGCGCTACGCCATCGACGGGCTGCGCGTCGATGCGGTCGCTTCCATGCTCTATCTCGACTACAGCCGCCCGGCCGGCGGCTGGATACCGAACAAATTTGGCGGCCGGGAAAACATCGACGCCATCGCCTTCCTGCGCCGCTTCAACACCGAGCTGTTCGCGCGTTTCCCGGAGGCGACGACCGCGGCGGAGGAGTCTACCGCCTGGCCGCAGGTGTCGCAGCCGGTCGACCATGGCGGGCTCGGCTTCGGCTACAAGTGGAACATGGGATGGATGCACGACACGCTGAAATATATCGGCAAGGATCCCGTG
The DNA here is from genome assembly GCA_963795365.1 of uncultured Alphaproteobacteria bacterium. GTDB lineage: Bacteria > Pseudomonadota > Alphaproteobacteria > Rhizobiales > Xanthobacteraceae > Bradyrhizobium. Next base: position 57,573 of record CAWCHW010000007.1, on the reverse strand, counting down.
CATCGCAAATTCCACCACGGCGACATCCTGTTCGGCCTGCACTACGCCTTCTCGGAGAACTTCATCCTGCCGCTGTCGCATGACGAAGTCGTGCACGGCAAGCGCTCGATCCTCGGCCGCATGCCGGGCGATGAATGGCAGCGCTTTGCGAATCTGCGCGCCTATTACAGCTTCATGTTCGCCCATCCCGGCAAGAAGCTGATGTTCATGGGCTGCGAGTTCGCGCAATCCGGGGAATGGGACCACGATCATTCGCTGGACTGGCACCTGTTGCAATACAAGAACCACGCCGGCGTGCAGTCGTTGATCCGCGATCTCAACCGTCTCTATCGCGACGTTGGCGCGCTGCATCAGCTCGATTGCGAAGCTGCCGGCTTCGAATGGCTGGTCACCGATGACGCCAATCACAACCTGTTCGCCTGGCTGCGCAAGGGATTCGACGAGCGCTCGCGCTGCGTGGTCGTGATCAACTTCTCGCCGAACGTCTATCAGCGCTATCGCATTCGCGTTCCCTTCGGCGGCAAGTGGCGCGAGATTTTCAATTCCGACTCCGCGCATTATGGCGGCAGCAATGTCGGCAATGTCGGCGAGGTTCAGGCCAGCGACGGCGCTTCGCCCGAGCTCAGACTCACCATCCCGCCGCTCGCCGCCATCTTCCTTGTTCCCGAAGGCTAGTGGTCCGGCGCCAACATTCGCATCCCATCGCGGGGCCACCTTTGCGAATGTTGGCGTCAAAGGACCACTAGTGAGTTATTGATGCCAGTGGAGCTTTGGATTTGACGTTCGCATTACGACATTTCGGCAAGGAGGGGAGCGAACGTCAAATCCGCTCCACTCGTAAATGCGTCTGACCGCCGGAACGCATTCGCGCCTCGGCGCCAGCTGGGACGGACGCGGCACCAATTTCGCGCTGTTCTCGGCCAACGCCGAGAAGGTTGAATTGTGCCTGTTCGACGGCCAGGGCCGCCGCGAGCTCGAGCGCATCGCGCTGCCGGAGCGCACCGAGGACGTCTGGCACGGCTATCTCAACGACGTCTCGCCCGGCCAGCTCTACGGCTATCGCGTCTATGGCCCCTACGCGCCCGAGCAAGGCCACCGCTTCAATGCCAACAAGCTGCTGCTCGATCCCTATGCCAAGCGGCTGGCCGGCCGGCTGGTCTGGAGCGACGCGCATTTCGGCTACCGCACCGGCAGCGCGCGCGAGGATCTGTCGTTCGATCGCCGCGACAATGCGCGCGGCATGCCCAAGGCCGTCGTGGTCGACGAGACCTTCAACTGGGGCCGGCGCGAGGTCCGGCCGAGCATTCCCTGGGACGAGACCATCATCTATGAGGCGCACGTCAAGGGACTGACGCAGACCCGCGAGGACGTGCCGCCGGGTTTGCGCGGCACCTATGGCGGCCTCGCTTCACCGGCGATGATCGCGCATTTCAAGCGATTGGGCATCACGACTGTCGAGTTGCTGCCGATCCATGCGCTGATCGACGACCGCATCCTGGTCGAGAAGAAGCTCACCAATTACTGGGGCTACAACACCATTTCCTTCTTCGCGCCGGAGGCGCGTTACGCCCAGGACAATCCACTCGATGCCTTCCGCACCACGGTTGCGCGGCTGCACGACGCCGGCATCGAGGTGATGCTCGACGTCGTCTACAATCACACCGCCGAAGGCAACCAGATGGGCCCGACGCTGTGCTATCGCGGCATCGACAATGCGTCCTATTACTGGCTGAAGCCCGACAACAAGCGCTACTACGACGATTTCACCGGCTGCGGCTCCTCGATCAACCTCAGCCATCCCCGCGTGTTGCAGATGGTGATGGATTCGCTGCGCTACTGGGTCGAGGTCTGCCATGTCGACGGCTTCCGCTTCGATCTCGCCACCACGCTGGCGCGCGGACCGAACGGCTTCGATCGAAATGCCGCCTTCCTCACCGCGATCCGGCAAGATCCGGTGCTGGCTTCGGTCAAGCTCGTCGCCGAACCCTGGGACCTCGGCCTTGGCGGCTATCAGGTCGGCGGCTTTCCCTCGCAATGGTCGGAATGGAATGACCGTTACCGCAGCGTGATGCGGCGCTACTGGGCCGGCGAAGGCAGCCTGATCGGCGAGGTTTCGAGCCGCATGACCGCGTCTTCCGACCTGTTCCATCATGACGGCCGCGCGACGCGTGCCGGCGTCAACCACATCACCGTGCATGATGGTTTCACGCTGGCCGATCTCTTCAGCTACAACGAGAAGCACAACGAGGCCAACGGCGAGGACAATCGCGACGGTTCCAACGACAATCACAGCAACAATTGTGGCCATGAAGGGCCGACCGACGATCCCACCATCGTCCTGCTGCGGCGCCAGCTTCGCAAGAACGCGCTCGCCACGCTCCTGCTGGCGCAAGGCCTGCCGTTGATCCTTGCCGGCGACGAGGTCGCCAACTCGCAGTCCGGCAACAATAACGCCTACTGCCAGGACAACGAAATCGGCTGGATCGGCTGGGAGCATCTCGACAAGGACGACGATCTCACGGGTTTCGTCGGCCACCTCACCGAGCTCAGGCGACGCTTCGGCCAACTCCGCTGCCAGCGCTGGTTGGATGGGCGGCGCGCGGACGGCTCCTATGGTGTGCTGTGGCTGACGCCGGCCGCCGCCGAGATGACGGAAGCGGACTGGAAATTCCCGGACGGCCGGTTCCTCGCCTATGTGCTGGGACCGATGGAACAAGGACAGGCACCGATCTTTATCGTGCTGAATGCAGCCCCCGAAGAGATCGGTTTCACCATGCCCAGGATGCCGAAATACAAGAGCTGGCAGCAGGTTCTGAACACCACCGAGATCGAGCAGACCGGTCCCAACCTCGCCGCAGGCGCCCAGATCAAGGCGCCGCCGCGCTCGGTGCTGGTCTTTGCGGGCGCGGCATGAATGCGCGTCGGTTCGGTCCGAGGCTGACGGCTGATGGCGTCACCTTTCGGCTGTGGGCGCCATCAGCCAAACGCGTCGATCTCCTCCTCGACAGCTTGCGGCCGATGGTGCGCGGCAACGATGGCTGGTTCTCCCTCGATGTCGCAACCGCCGAGGCCGGCACGCGCTACAAGTTTCGCATCGACGGCGAGATCGACGTGCCCGATCCTGCCTCGCACTTCCAGCCTGAAGACGTGTCCGGCCCGAGCGAAGTGATCGATCACGGCTATCCTTGGCGCGCGCGGGATTGGCGTGGACGTCCCTGGGAAGAGACGGTGCTGATCGAAACTCACGCCGGCACCTTCACGCAAGGCGGGACCTATCGCGAAATGATCGAGAAGCTCGACCATCTCGTCAAAACCGGGATCACCGCACTGGAGCTGATGCCGCTTGCGGACTTCGCAGGCAGCCGTGGCTGGGGCTATGACGGCGTGTTGTGGTACGCGCCCGACAGCGCTTATGGCCGGCCTGAAGACCTCAAGGCACTGATCGACGAAGCGCATCTGCGCGGGCTGACGGTGTTTCTCGACGTGGTCTACAACCACTTCGGCCCCGAAGGAAATTACCTCGGCCGCTATGCGTCCAACTTTTTCACCGATACCCATACGCCATGGGGCAGCGCCATCGACTATCGCCTGCCCGAGGTCCGCGCCTTCGCGATCGAGAATGCGTTGTATTGGCTCTCCGACTATCGTTTCGACGGGCTGCGCTTCGATGCGGTCAATCATATCCGCAGCGAGCCGGGCATGGTTTCGATGCTGCACGAATTGAGCGCCGCCGTCGGCAAGCTCGTGAGCGAGACCGGACGGCACATTCATCTCGTCTTGGAAAACGGCGACAACATCGCAAGCCTCATCGATTCGTCCGAAGAGCCGCCGCGCGGCAAATATCGCGCGCAATGGAACGACGACTATCACCATGTCTGGCACGTGCTGCTGACCAGGGAAGCGCAGGGCTATTACGGCGACTACCAGGCCTCGCCGCTCGGCGGACTCGCGCGCGCGCTGGCGTCCGGCTTCGTCTATCAGGGTGAGCCGGCGCCGTTCTGGAGCAACGCGAAACGCGGTGAGCCGAGTGGCGCATTGCCACCGACCAGCTTCGTCAATTTCCTGCAGAACCACGACCAGGTCGGCAACCGCCCGTTCGGCGACCGGCTGGAGGCCACAGCCCCGCACGAGGGCATCGAAGCCGCGCTCGCGGTGACGTTGCTCGCCCCTGCCATTCCCATGCTGTTCATGGGCGAAGAATGGGGCTCGAAGACGCCGTTCCCGTTCTTCTGCGATTTCAAGGGCGGCCTCGCCGAAGCCGTGCGCAAGGGTCGCCGCGAGGAATACAAATGGGCCTATGAGAAACATGGCGACGAGGTGCCCGATCCCCTGATGTCGACGACTTTCAAATCAGCCAAGCTCGATTGGGGCGCGCGCGACAGCGGCGAAGGCGCGCGGCGGCTCACGCTGGTGCGCGAATTGCTCGCGGTCCGCGCGCGCGAGATCGTACCGCGACTGAAAGGCGCGGCGTTCGGCGAAGCCCATGCAGGGGATAACGGCCTGCTGACCGCGCATTGGCGCATGGGCGACGGCGCGAGGCTGCGTCTTCTTGCCAATCTCTCCGCACACGCAATCGCGGATGTGCCAGCCCAAGCCGGCATCGCCATCTGGGGCGGCGAGCCCGGCAACCGGCTTCCGCCGTGGTCGGCGTTCTGGCGAATCGGAGCGTGACATGCCGCCCGCCATCCCGCTTGCAACCTATCGTCTGCAACTGACCGCCGACTTCAATTTCGAGCACGCCGCCGCGGTCGTGCCTTATCTCAAGGCACTCGGCATCAGCCATGTCTATGCCTCGCCGTTCACAAAGGCGCGCAAGGGGTCGACCCACGGCTACGACGTGGTCGATCACACCCAACTCAATCCGGAGCTTGGCGGTGAAGCCGGCTTCGAACGTTTCAGCGCCACGCTGAAGAGACACGATCTCGGCTTGATCCTCGATTTCGTGCCCAATCATGTCGGCGTGCATTACGCCGACAATCCATGGTGGCTGGACATGCTGGAATGGGGGCCGGCCTCGCCCCATGCAGCCGCCTTCGACGTCGACTGGGAGGTGTTGCCCTATCGCAAGCGCGGCGGTGTGCTGCTGCCGATCCTGGGTAGCGCCTATGGCGAGGCGCTGGAGCGCGGGGAAATCGAGCTGCGCTATGACGCAAACGAGGGCAACTTCTCCTGCTGGTATTTCGAGCATCGCCTGCCGATTGCGCCGGAACGCTACGCCGAGGTGCTGCGGGTGCTGGTGAAGGAAGCCGGCGCCGACAGCACGGAGGCCGGACAGCAAATGCTTGCCTTGGCCTCGCGCTATCGCGGCTTGCGGCATCCCAATCGCGATGAGGCCCCCGACTTCAAGGCCAAACTGAAAGGCATCACCGGCGCCGCCGACATCATTACGCGCGGGCTCGCTGCGTATCGCGCAGGCGCGGACCGCCCGGCGCAGACGCTTTCGCTGCATCATTTGCTGGAGCGCCAGCACTACAAGCTCGGCCATTGGCGGCTCGCCTCGAGCGACATCAATTATCGCCGCTTCTTCGACGTCAATTCGCTGGCGGGCCTGCGTGTCGAAGACGCCGAGACCTTCGAGGCAGCGCATCGTCTTGTCCGCAAGCTGATCGCCGAAGGCAAGCTGCAGGGCCTGCGGCTCGACCATATCGACGGGTTGCGCGATCCCATGCAGTATTTCCAGCGCTTGCGCCGGCTGATCCGGCAGGCGCAAGGCGGCGACGCCAGACCCTTCTACATCGTGATCGAGAAGATCCTCGGCGAAGGTGAGGCGCTGCAGCGCTTTCCCGGCGTTTCCGGCACCACCGGCTATGAGTGGATGAACGTACTCACGCATCTTCTCATCGATCCCAAGGGGCTCGATTCGTTCGACGAAGTCTGGCGACAGATCAGCAACCAGCCGCCGCAGCTGGACCCGGTGCTGGAGGCGGCCAAGCGGCGCGTGCTGGAGACGCTGCTGACCAGCGAGTTCACGGTGCTGACGCGGCTGCTCGCCCGCATCGCCAACGGTCATTACTCGACGCGGGACTATTCCGCCGACAGCCTGCGGCAGGCGCTCGAGCTCTACGTCATACATTTCCCGGTGTACCGGACCTACATCGCAGGCGGCGGTCCGACGACGCACGACCGCGCGCTGATCGACCAGACGATTGCGCGCGCCCGCGCCGAGTGGTTCGCCGCCGATGATGGCATTTTCGACTTCCTGCGCGACGTGATGACCCTCGATCTGCTCAAGCCCGGCCGGCCGCCGCACGGCGCGCCGCGGGTGCGCCGCTTCGCGCTCAAGCTGCAGCAATTCACCGGCCCCTTGATGGCGAAGTCGCTGGAGGACACCGCGTTCTATCGCTATCACCGCCTGCTTGCGCTCAACGAAGTCGGCGGCGATCCCGCCGCCAAGGCGCTGGCAGTTCCGGCTTTCCACGCCTTGATGCAGACACGCGCGAAAGACTGGCCGCATGGCATGACGGCGACCGCGACGCACGACACCAAGCGCGGTGAGGACGCACGCGCCCGGCTGGCGGCGCTGACGGAAATTCCGGACGAATGGACCAGCACGGTATCGCAATGGAAGATGTTGAATGCACCGCACGTGATCCTCAATGGCGCCAAGCGCGCGCCGACGGCGACACGCGAATACATGCTGTACCAGACGCTGCTCGGCGCGTGGCCGGTGCAGGGACCCGAGGAAAACTTCGTCGAACGCATCCAGGCCTACGCGTTGAAGGCCGTGCGTGAAGCCAAGCAGGAAACCAGCTGGCTCAATCCGCAAGCCCCATACGAGGACGGCCTCAAGACCTTCATCGCGCGCATTCTCGATCCTTCCGTATCGGAGGAATTCCTGCAGTCGCTTGCGGCACTGGCGCAACGCGTGGCGCTGTTGGGCGCACTGAACTCGCTCAGCCAGCTGACGCTGAAGGCGACGCTGCCCGGCCTGCCCGATTTCTATCAGGGCACCGAGTTCTGGGATTTGTCGCTGGTCGATCCCGATAATCGCCGGCCGGTGGATTTCGCCACGCGCGCGGATGCCCTGGCGGCACTGCACACGCCGAACTGGGAAAAGCTCGCGCAGACCTGGCCGGACGGGCGTCTGAAGCTGGCCTGGACCGCACATTTGCTGAAGATGCGGACCGATCTTGCGGAGGTCTTCACGGATGGCGACTACCAGCCGCTGGAGGTGAGCGGGCCGCATCGCGACCACATCGTCGCCTTCGCGCGTCGGCGCGGCAGGAATGCCGCGATCGTGGTCGCAGCGCGATGGTTCGCGCCCTTTACGCAAGGCGGCCGGACATGGCCGAAAGCAGATGCGTTCGATGCCAGTATCGATGTGCGGGGATTTGCGGTCGAGAGCGATACCGACGCCGGCACGGACATCCGGGTATCGTCGTCGTTTCAGCCACTGCCAGTCGCGGTCTTCAAGGCCAGTGTTGTCAGGGCCGCGCGGCCAGCCCGTAAAAAAGCGATCGCCTGAAACGCGGAAGGCCGCTCGGGATCGACGGCCGAGCGGCCTTGCGGATGTCGTGCCGATTCGAAGACCGGTTCCCTTCCTCCGCGCCGCTCAAGTGTCCGCGCTATTGCTTAAGAACATCCTGACGCGACAGGGCCGATGGGATTTTTGAGATTCTTCAAGCCGAATGCTGCGCCGCAACGCGCGTCAGCTCTTCTTGGTCAGCAGCAACTGGCCGCGCTGGCGGATCGCTGCCTGCGCCATCTGCGCAAAGCGTTGCAGCAACCAGGGCAGCACCACCTCCAGCCGCACATGGTCGTCGGCGACGTCGATCTGCCCTGAGGCCGCCTGACCGATGGCGCGCACGCGGAAGAACATGCGGTCGCCCTCCCAGCGCTCCTCGTCGACGCTAAGCACGGGTACGCTCGCTGCGGCGCGTGACAAGCCGCCCTTTAATCGCCGCGCAGCTTCTTCACGGCCAAGCCGGTGCGGAATCGAGACGACCAACGGTGCAGACATTCGCAAAACCCTTTTCGTTTCAAATCATTTAGGCAGTCCGCGCATGAATGGAAGTGAGCGCGTAATTTATGGCGTTGCGAAAATGGAACTTTACGAGTTCCCGCAGGTTTCCTCGGCGGACCAGGCGACAAAATGCCCTGCGGAGGGCTGAGGAGGTTAAATGTCTATCGGCACGATCATCCTGATCATTCTTGTTATTGCGCTGCTTGGCGGCTTCAGCGGCATCGGCGGCGGGCCGTTCTACGGCACCGGCTATTACGGCGGCGGCGGCCTCGGGCTGGTCATCGTCATTCTGCTGATCCTGCTACTGATGGGGCGGCTCTAAGATCATTTCCGGTCCGCGCGCAGCGCGAACCGGACATCATCCCAGCAAGTTCGGATTCCGGGCCTGCGCTACCGCGCAGCCCGGAATGATTCTGCGTGGGCTAGCCGAGCTTCTTCCTCGCCGCCTTGATTGACGACGCAGCATCGTCATAGCCCTGCCATGCCTTGGTCTTGGCAAGCAGCGCCGGCACGGTGCGCACGGTGAAGCGCTTGGGATCGAGGTCGGCCTTCAGCTGTGTCCAGGTGAGCGGCATGGAAACGGTGGCGCCGTCGCGCGCACGCGGCGACAGCACGCCGACCGCGGTCGACATCCGGTCGTTACGGAGATAGTCGAGGAAGATCTTCCCCTTGCGCTTCGCCTTGGACATGTTGAGCAGATAGCGGTCGGGCTCCTCGTTCGCCATCAACTGGCAGACGTCTTGCGCAAAGGCCTTCGCTTCTTTCCAGTCGACGCGATCCTTGGCGCCGTAGAGCAGCGGCACCACCACATGCAGGCCCTTGCCGCCGGTGGTCTTGCAAAAGCTTTCCATGCCGAGGCGCTTGAGCTGCTCGCGCATCTCCCTGGCCGCCTCGATCACGTCGGTAAATTCCACGTCAGGCGCGGGATCGAGATCGAACACCAGCCGGCCCGGCACGTCATAGAGATCGGGCGCGCAATTCCAGGGATGCAGCTCGAGGCCGCCGACCTGCGCCACCGCGGCCAGGCCTTCGACCTGATCGACCTGCAGATAGGGTTTGCGGTCGCCTGACACCCGCGCCAGCGTCAGCAGCTTCGAGGTGCCCTGCATGCCATGGCGCTGGAAGAAAAGCTCGCCGTGGATGCCGTCAGGGGCGCGCACGATCGAGCTCGGCCGGCCCTTGATGTGCGGCATCATCCATGCGCCGACCGCCTCGAAATAATGCGCCAGATCGAGCTTGGTGACGGGCTCGCCGTCGCCGGCATCGGGCCACATCGCCTTGTCGGGATTGGAGATGACGACGCCCATCACCTCGGAAGACGATTTACCCGATGAGGATTTGCTCGCGGCTTTGCCCAGCCTGGCAACGGGCTTTGCGACCTTGGTCATGACCGGCTTCTCCGCCTTCACCTCTTCCGCCGGCTTGTCCGCCCGCAGGCCCTTGAACGCGGCCTGACGGATATTGCCGTCGCCGGTCCAGCCCGCGAATTCGATCTCGGCAACGAGTTCCGGTTTCAACCAATGCACGTCGCGGGCCTTGCGCGGCGCATTCTTGCCGCCGAACGGGCTTTCATTCGACGCCGCCGCCTTCAGCGCCGGCATGATGCGCTTCACCGTGTCCTGGCCGAATCCGGTGCCGACCATACCGACAAAGACCAGGTGATCGCCGCGATAGACGCCCGCCATCAACGAGCGGAATTTGCCATTGGTGGTCTTCCAGCCACCGATCACGACCTCCTGGCCGGCGCGGACCTTGGCCTTGGTCCAGCTCTCGGTGCGGCCGGAATGATAGGCCGCGCTCAGCTTTTTCGAGATGATGCCTTCGAGCTTGAGCTCGGCCGCCGACTTCAGGACGGCCTCGCCGTCGACCTCGAAATGCTCGACATAGCGGATCGACTTGCCCTTCTGTTCGTCGAGCAATTCCTTCAGGCGCTCTTTACGCTCGCGCAGCGGCAGCTTCCGCAGGTCCATGTCTTCCGAGAACAGCAGATCGAAGGCGAAGAAGATCAGCTTCTCGGTCTTGCCTTCGGAAATCGCGGCCTGCAGCGCCGAGAAGTTCGGGTTGCCGTCCGAATCCAGCGCGACGATCTCGCCGTCAATCAGCGCGTCCGGCAGCGCGCTGCCCTCCTTCGCGATCGCCTTGAACTTGTCGGTCCAGTCCAGCCCCTTGCGGGTCTTCAACGTCGCCTTGCCATCCTCGACCCGCAGCTGCACGCGATAACCATCAAACTTGATCTCGTGGCCCCAGCCTTCGCCCGAAGGCGGCCGCTCGACCGAGGTGCAGAGCTGCGGCGCGACAAAATCGGGAATGGAGTCGATGCGACTTGCCTGCGCCTGCTTTGCCGGCCTGGCGCCTTGGCTTTTGCACGCGCCTCGGCAGCGTCGCCGCGGTTGGAATGCCAGACCGCATCGGGCTTGCCCTTGCCGTTGTTCGCCGCCATGAACGGTTTTGGCGCCTTGCCCTTGCCCGCTTCGATCTGCTTCATGGTCCGGCCCGAGGCGACCGAGCGATCCTCCTCGAGGATGTCGTTGTCCTTGCCCTCCTTGGCATATTCGTCGCGATGCTTGATCAGGAGCCAGTTGGTGCGCTTGCCGCCATTGCGGTCGTGGCGCATCCGCACCAGCACCCAGCTGCCGTGCAGCTTGTCGCCGTGCAGGTTGAATTTCAGGTCACCCTTCTTGAAGCCGCGCTCGGGATCCTCGGAATCCCAGGTGCCGCGGTCCCATAGCTGCACCGTACCGCCGCCATATTGGCCTTCCGGAATCGTGCCTTCGAAATCGCCGTAGTCGAGCGGATGGTCCTCGACCTCGACCGCGAGCCGCTTGTCATGCGGATCGAGCGAGGGTCCTCGCGTGACAGCCCAGGACTTGAACACGCCGTCGAACTCCAGCCGCAGATCGTAGTGCAGCCGCGTCGCATCGTGTTTCTGGATCACGAAGCGGCGCTGCTCTGACGGCGCGACCTGGACGTCGCCTGACGGCTCCGCGGTCTGCTCGAAATCGCGCTTCTTGCGGTAGGTCGATAACTTTCGCGACGGCACAATCGATCTCACAAAATAACAGGGCGAGCCTAGCACGCGTCCGCTACCCGCTCGGAACCAAAACCCGCGAGAGCGGTTGGGGTTCCGAAAAGTACTTGGAAATGCAGGAGATTACGATGGCCCCCCGCGCCTACTGGAAAGGTTCGCTCAAACTGTCACTGGTGACCTGCCCGGTGGCGCTGTATCCGGCCTCCACCTCGGTCGAGAAGACCCGCTTCCACATGATCAACAAGGAGACCGGCAACCGGCTGAAGCAGCAGATGATCGATGCCGAGACCGGCGATGTCGTGGAAAGCGACCAGAAGGGCCGCGGCTACGAGCTCTCCAAGGGCAAATATGTCGAGATCGACCGGGAGGAGCTGGAGGCGGTCCAGATCGAGAGCAACCACGCGATCGATATCGACAGCTTCGTGCCCAAGGACGAGATCGACCAGCGCTATCTCAACCACCCCTACTACATCGTGCCGGACGGCAAGGCCGGCGCAGACGCCTTTGCCGTCATCCGCGACGCCATGAAGGATCAGGACCGTGTGGCGCTCGCGCGCATCGTGCTGACCAACCGCGAGCATGTCATCGCAATCGAGCCGTTCGGCAAGGGTCTGCTCGGCACCACGCTGCGCTATCCTTACGAGCTCCGCGACGCGGACGAGTATTTCGACGACATCAAGAGCCCGAAGGTTTCAAAGGACATGGTCGCGCTCGCCGGCCACATCCTCGATACCAAGGCGGCGCATTTCGACCCGAAGAAATTCAAGGACGAGTACGAAGACGCACTGAAGAAGCTGGTGCGGCGCAAGGCGTCCGGCAAGACCATCGAGGTGCCCGAGCGCGAGGAGAAGCCCGACAACGTCGTCAGCCTGATGGATGCGCTGAAGCAGAGCCTGAAAACCAAGGGTTCGACGCGGCGTTCATCGGGCAAGCCGCATGCCCGCCGCTCGCCGGCGCACCGCCCGGCGAAGCGCGCGCATCGCTCGGCGGCGCGGCATCGGAGAGCGAGCTGATCCCCGTCATTGCGAGGAGCGGAGCGACGAAGCAATCCAGTAGCCCGCATGAGCGCAGCGACATGCGGGTTCACCCGGGTATCGCTTCGCTCACCCGGGCTACGCGCTCCGTACTAATCCGCGGCGCGCAGGCGATAACCGATGCCGGTCTCGGTCAGCACGAATTGCGGGCGCTCCGGATCGCTTTCGATCTTCTGACGAAGCTGGCGTACATAGACGCGCAGATATTGCGCGTCGGTCAGCTCGTTCCAGAGCTCCTTGAGCAGAAATCGATGCGTCAACACCTTGCCGGCGTGCTGCACCAGCACGCGCAGCAATTCGTATTCTTTGGGCGATAGCTTGACCTCCTTGTCGCCGACCTTGACGATGCGCCGCACCAGGTCGACGGAGAGATCGCCGGAGCGGAACACCGGCCGTTCGCCCTGGATCTGCAACTGATGCCGCATCGCTGCGCGCAGCCGCGCGAGCAGCTCGTCCATGCCGAACGGCTTGGTCAGATAATCGTCGGCGCCGAGATCGAGCGCCTCGACCTTGCCGGCCTCGTCGCCGCGGCTCGACAGCACCACGATCGGCACGCTGTCGTTGCGGCCACGGATCATGCGCAGCAGCTCGTGGCCCTGGATATCGGGCAGGCCGAGATCGAGGATGATCAGCGCCGGGTTTTGCGCCAGCAACTCCAGCGCGGCCTTGCCGTTGCCCGCCTCCAGGATGTCATAGCCCTGCGTGTTTAGCCCCATCCGCAGCAATTTGCGGATCGGCGGCTCGTCGTCGATGACCAGAACCTTGATCGGGGGCGCGCTCATGCGGCGGTATCCAGTGTTTTGGTTTCCGCCGGGATCGGCAAGCGAATGGTGATGACGGCGCCGCTACGATCGGCGCGATTGGCGGCGGTGATCCGGCCGGCCATCGCCTCGATGAAGCCGCGCGAGATCGCAAGCCCCAAGCCGGTGCCGGGCCGGACGTGATCGCCCTTCTGCGCGCGGTAGAACTTGTCGAAAACGCTTTCAAGCTCGTCGGGTGGGATGCCGTCGCCTTCGTCGGCGACCTGCAACGACACGGCTTCGCGGTCGCGGAAGCTTCGGATCGCAATGGTGGTGTCGGGGGGCGAATATTTGGCGGCGTTGTCGAGCAGGTTGAAAATCACCTGCTCGAACAGCACGGCGTCGAGCTTGAGCATCGGCAGGTCGGCGTCGAGCTGCAGCGACACCTTATGCCGCGCCAGGATCTTGCCGGCGCGCCGCAGCGCGCTGCCGACGATCTCGCCGACATCATGCAGCGCGGCGTTGGGCACCACAGCACCGGACTCCAGTTTGGTCATGTCGAGCAGATTGGCGATGAAGCGATTGAGGCGCTCGGATTCGTCGATCACGGTGGCAAGCAGGTCGCGTTTCTCCGCATCGCTGAGGCTGGACCCGAGGTCGCGCATGGTCGAGGCCGAACCCAGCACCGAGGCCAGCGGCGTCTTGAGATCGTGCGAGATCGAGGTGAGCAGCGCCGAGCGTAGCCGCTCCGACTCCACGGTGCGCTTGACCCGGTCCATGTCCTCGACCAGCAGCACGCGCTCGATCGCGAGCGCGCCCTGGTCGACCAGCGCGTCGAGCAGGCGGCGCTGGTCCGGCGTCAACAGCGGCCCGCTGCGGTCGTCGTCGATGCCGATGACGCCGATCAGGCCACGCCCGGTGCGCATCGGCAGGAACAGCCGCTTGGCGCCGGGCAGCGTATCCGAACCGCGGCCCGCGGGCCGATCGTTGCTCCAGGCCCAGTTCGCGGCCGCGAGATCGGCCTTGTCCAGTTCATCCTCGGGCGGATAGCCGGTCTTCACGGCGAGCAGGCCGTCGTCCGGCAACAGCAGTACCACGTGCACCTTCAGCATCAGCGCGGTCTGGTAGGCGGTCGCCCACAACACGTCATCCAGCGTCGCGGTGCCCGCAAGCTTGCGGCTGAAGGCGTAGAGCTGCTCGGTGGTGCGGATGCGGACGATCGCGGTGTCGGCCTGCGCACGCACGCGGCCGGCGACGTTGGAGACCAGGATCGCGATCAGCATGAAGAAGAAGAAGGCGATGACATTGGTCGGATCGGTGATGGTGAATGTGTAGATCGGCGGCAGGAAGAAGAAGTTATAGGCGAGCGAGGCGATCAGGCTGGTCAGCAGCGACGGCCACAGGCCGTAACGCACGGCGACCACGACCACGGCGGTGAGGAACACCAGGTCGACATTCTCGATGCCGAAATGCGGCTTGATCAGCGCGGCGACTCCCAGGCCGACCGCAAAAATCAACAGTGCCATCAGATAGGGCCGCGGGTTGAAAGGCTCGGCGCTCACGGCGGTCTGCACGGCGGACTTGGCGAGCGGCTCCGATGGCAGCTCGTCGCCCTTGATGACGTTGACGCTGATATTGCCGGCGCGGCGCACCAGATCGTGCACCACCGAGCCCTGCATGATCTCGAACCAGCGCGAGCGCGTCGATTTCCCGATGATGATCTGGGTGACGTTGTTGGCCTGCGCGAAATTGACGATGTCGTCGGCGATGCGCCGTTGCACGGCCGGTATCGTGATGGCCTCGCCACCGAGGGATTCCGCAAGCCGCAACGTGTCGGCAAGACGGTCGCGCTGCTCGTCGGACAGCTGCAGGCTGCGCCGCGTCTCGAGCGAGATCGCCGTCCACGGCGCGTGCACGCGATCGGCAAGCCGCTTGGTGTAGCGCACCAGCCCAGCCGCGCGCGGATCTTCGCTGACGCAAACGAGAATGCGCTCGCCCGCCGCCCAGGGCCCGGCGATGGCATTGGCCTGCATATGGTTGAGCAACTGCTCGTCGACACTTTCGGCGGTGCGCCGCAGCGCCAGCTCGCGCAGCGCGGTCAAATTGCCCGGCGAGAAATAATGCTCCAGCGCCCGCTCGGCCTGCTTCGGCACATAGACCTTGCCCTCCTTCAGCCGCTGGATCAGATCATCTGGCGTGAGGTCGATCAGCTCGATCGCGTCGGCGCGGTCCATCACCGAATCCGGCACGGTCTCGCGCACCCGCACATGGGTGATCTGGGCGACGACGTCGTTGAGGCTCTCGATGTGCTGGATGTTGACGGCGGTGTAGACGTCGATGCCATGCGACAGCAGCTCCTCGACGTCGAGATAGCGCTTGGGATGGCGGCTGCCCGGCGCGTTGGTATGTGCGAGTTCGTCGACCAGCGCGATCTGCGGCTTGCGCGCGATCACCGCGTCGATATCCATCTCCTCGAGGACCTGGTCGCGGTATTCGATGCGCTTGCGTGGAATGACTTCGAGCCCGCGCAGCAGCGCTTCGGTCTCGGCTCGGCCGTGCGTCTCGACAAGGCCGACCACGATGTCGGCGCCTCCCTTCAGGCGGGCATGCGCGCTTTGCAGCATCTCATAGGTCTTGCCGACGCCAGGTGCTGCGCCGAGGAAAATCTTCAGCCGGCCGGCCGAGCGGTCCTCCCGCCTGGCAGCCTCGAGCAGGGCCTCCGGCGAGGGACGTTGTTCGGGATCGCGGCGCTGGTTTGCCATGCTCCGTAATATAGGCGCTGGCAATCGGACGGGCCTAGGCCGCCCTTACTTCGAGGCGGCGTCAAGGGCGAGGTTCAGCGCCAGAACGTTAACGCGGGGCTCGCCAAGCAGGCCACCGAGGCGGCCTTGCGTATTGTCGGTCACGAGCTGGCGAACGCGGTCTTCCGGCAGGTTGCGCGCCTTGGCGACACGGGGCACCTGAAACAACGCCCCTTCCGGCGAGATATCCGGATCGAGCCCGCTGGCCGATGTCGTGACGAGGTCGATCGGCACGGCTTGCGACGGGTTCTCCGCCTTCAGCTTCTCGACGTCCTCCTTGACCCGGTCGTTCAGCGCTTTGCTGGTCGGGCCGAGATTGGAGCCGCCGGAATTGGCGGCGTTATAGGGCGCCGGCACGGTCTTGGTCGAATCGTTCGGATCGGGCGCCACGGTCGCCGACGGGCGGCCATGGAAGTATTTGTCGGTCTTGAACTCCTGCCCGATCAGGGCGGAGCCGACCACCTTGCCGTCTCGCTCGATCAGGCTGCCTTCGGCCTGTTTCGGGAAGATCGCGCCGGCGACGGCGGTGATGGCGAGTGGATAGGCCAGGCCCGTGATCACGGTGAGCGCCAGCAGCAGGATAATGGCGGGACGAATTTCTCTGAGCATGGTCGTGTCTCCTGAGTTTCGTCGTCATTGCGAGGAGCGAAGCGACGAAGCAATCCAGACTATTTCCGGGGTTAGATTTCTGGATTGCTTCGCTTCGCTCGCAATGACGATCAGGCCAGGTGCAAGGCGGCGACGATGAGGTCGATCGCCTTGATGCCGATAAAGGGAATGATGATGCCGCCGACGCCATAGATCATCAGGTTGCGGCGGAGCAGCGCGCCGGCACCGATCGCGCGATAGCGCACGCCTTTCAGGGCGAGTGGAATCAGCGCGATGATGATCAGCGCATTGAAGATGATCGCCGACAGGATCGCGCTCTGCGGGCTCGCCAGATGCATGATGTTGAGCACGTTGAGCTGCGGATAGAACGCCAGGAACATCGCGGGGATGATGGCGAAATATTTCGCAACGTCGTTGGCGATCGAGAACGTGGTCAGCGCGCCGCGGGTCATCAAGAGCTGCTTGCCGATCTCGACCACCTCGATCAGCTTGGTCGGGTTGGAATCGAGGTCGACCATGTTGCCGGCCTCGCGCGCGGCCTGCGTGCCGGTGTTCATGGCAACGCCGACATCGGCCTGCGCCAGCGCCGGCGCGTCATTGGTGCCGTCGCCGCACATCGCCACCAGCTTGCCCTTGGCCTGCTCGTCGCGAATCAGCTTGAGCTTGTCCTCGGGCGTCGCCTGCGCCAGGAAGTCGTCGACGCCGGCCTCGGCCGCGATCGCCGCCGCCGTCATCGGATTGTCGCCGGTGATCATCACGGTGCGGATGCCCATGCGGCGCAGTTCGGCAAAGCGCTCGCGGATGCCGCCCTTGACGATGTCCTTGAGCTGGATGACGCCGAGCAGCCGGCCGTCTTTCGCGACCGCCAGCGGCGTGCCGCCGGCCTTGGCGATCTCGTCGGAAATCGCCTGCAATTCGCGGCCGACGTCGGAGTTCAGCAACGGCTGGATCGACCGGAGCGTGTTGCCGCTCGCGACGGCCTGCGCCCCGCCCGTGACATAGTTGAGGACGGCATCGACCGCACCCTTGCGCACCGACGAGGTGCCGGTGTCGACGCCGCTCATGCGGGTCTGCGCCGTGAAGGGGATGAAGGTCGCCCCGAGCTCGGCCATGTCGCGGCCGCGGATGCCGTATTTCTCCTTGGCCAGCACGACGATGGAACGGCCTTCCGGCGTCTCGTCGGCGAGCGAGGCAAGCTGCGCCGCATCGGCCAGCTCCTGCTCGGTGACGCCGCGCACGGGACGGAAGGCGGTCGCCTGCCGGTTGCCGAGCGTGATGGTGCCGGTCTTGTCCAGCAGCAGGGTGTCGACGTCGCCGGCGGCTTCCACCGCGCGGCCCGACATCGCCAGCACATTGAAGCGCACCAGGCGGTCCATGCCGGCAATGCCGATGGCGGAGAGCAGCGCACCGATGGTGGTCGGGATCAGCGTGACGAACAGCGCTACCAGCACCACGACCGAGATCGAGCCGCCGGCATAGGCCGCATAGCTCGGGATCGTCACCGTCGCGAAAACGAAGATGATGGTGAGGCCCGCAAGCAGGATGTTGAGCGCGATCTCGTTCGGCGTCTTCTGCCGCTCGGCGCCCTCGACGAGCTTGATCATGCGGTCGATGAAGGTCGAGCCTTGCGCCGCGGTGATGCGGACCTTGATCCAGTCCGACTGCACCTGCGTGCCGCCGGTCACCGCCGAACGGTCGCCGCCGGACTCGCGGATCACGGGCGCGGATTCGCCGGTGATCGCCGCCTCGTTGACGGAGGCAACGCCCTCGATCACCTCGCCGTCGGAGGGGATATTGTCGCCGGCCTCGACCAGCACGATATCGCCGACCTTGAGGCTGGTGCCGGGCACGAGGCGGAAGGTCTTGCTCAACCCCTGCACCAGCTTGGCCTGGGTCTCGGTACGCGTCTTGCGCAGCGATTCGGCCTGGGCCTTGCCGCGGCCTTCGGCCACGGCTTCCGCGAAATTGGCGAACAGCACGGTGAACCAGAGCCAGAGGATGATCTGGAAGGTGAAGGCGAGGTTTTCACCGCCGGTCACGAGGTCGCGGACGAAGATCACCGTGGTCAGTGCGGCCACGATCTCAACCACGAACATCACGGGGCTCTTGACCATCAAGCGCGGGTCGAGCTTGCGAAACGACGAACCGATCGCAGGCATCACGATTTTCGGATCCAGCATCGTCGACATCGACGAGCGTTTCTGCAGTTTGACGGTTTCCATGGAGGTCACTCCGAAAGCTCAGAACAGGTTGTTGGCGGTCATCGCGAGGTGCTCGACAATCGGTCCGAGCGCCAGCGCCGGGAAGAAGGTGAGACCGCCGATGATGAGGATGACGCCGACCACGAGGCCGACGAACAGGCCGCCGGTGGTCGGGAACGTGCCGGCCGAGGCCGGCACCGATTTCTTGCCGGCGAGCGAGCCCGCGATCGCCATCGCCGGCACGATCATGAAGAAGCGGCCGACGAACATCGCGCTCGCGAGCGTCAGGTTGTAGAAGAAGGTGTTGCCGGTGAGGCCCGCGAAGGCCGAGCCGTTATTGCCGGTCGCCGATGTAAAGGCGTACAGCACCTCGGTGAAGCCATGCGGCCCGGCATTGGCCATCGAGGCCACCGCCGGCGGATACACCACGGCAACCGCGGTCCAGCCGAGATACATCAGCGGCAGCACCAGGATTGCGAGCATCGCCATCTTGACCTCGCGCGCCTCGATCTTCTTGCCGACATATTCCGGCGTGCGGCCGACCATCAGGCCGGCGACGAAGATCGCGAGCACGACGAACAGCAGCATGCCGTAGAAGCCGGCGCCGACGCCGCCGACGATGATCTCGCCGAGCTGCATGTTGATCAGCGGGATCATGCCGCCGAGCGCCGTGAAGCTGTCATGCATGGCATTGACCGCGCCGCAGGAGGCGGCGGTGGTGATCACCGCGAACAGCGAGGACGCAATGATGCCGAAGCGGACTTCCTTGCCTTCCATGTTGCCGCCGGTGAGGCCCAGCGCGTCCAATGCGGTGGTGCCGTTGGCTTCGGCCCAGTAGGTCACGGTGACGCCCGAGATGAACAGCACGCCCATCACGGCGAGGATCGCCCAGCCCTGACGCTGGTTGCCGACCATGCGGCCGAACACGTTGGTGAGCGCGGCGCCGATCGCGAAGATCGAGATCATCTGCACGAAGTTCGACAGCGCGGTCGGATTCTCGAAGGGGTGCGCGGCGTTGGCGTTGAAGAAGCCGCCGCCATTGGTGCCGAGCATCTTGATCGCGACTTGCGAAGCCACCGGGCCGACCGCGATGGTCTGCTTGGCGCCTTCCAGCGTGGTCGCCTCGACATAGTCGCCGAGCGTCTGCGGCATGCCCTGCCAGACCAGGAACAGCGCGTAGACTACGCAGATCGGCAGCAGGACATAGAGGGTGCAGCGGGTCACGTCGACCCAGAAATTTCCGACGGTGCGCATCGAGGAACGCGAGAAGCCGCGAATCAGCGCGACCGCAAGGGCGATGCCGGTCGCGGCCGACAGGAAGTTCTGGTGCGTCAGGCCCAGCATCTGGACCAGGTACGACACCGTGCTTTCGCCGCCGTAGTTCTGCCAGTTGGTGTTGGTGATGAAGGAGATCGCCGTGTTGAAGGAGAGATCCTCGGCGACGGCCGATTGTCCGGCCGGGTTGAACGGCAGAAAAGCCTGGAGCCGCATCAATCCGTAGATGATCAGGACGCCGCCGACATGGAACAGCAGCATCGCGACGGTGTAGGTCAGCCAATGCTGCTCGCGCTTCTCATCGACGCCGCCGATCCAGTACAGGCCGGCCTCGACCGGGCGCAGCACCGGCGAGAGGAACGTGCGCTCGCCGTTGAAGACGCGCGTCATGTACCAGCCGAGAGGTTTCACGAGCGCGACCACGATCGCGCAATAGAGGATGATTTGAGTCCAGCCAATGACGGTCATGGGAATTGCCTCTTCAAGCCGAGTTTAAAACCGCTCGGGGCGCAGCAGCGCGTAAGTGAGATAGACGAGAAGGCCGAGCGAGACGGCGGCGGCAAGCGAGTAATCGAAGGTCATGGCCTTGCTCCTCTCACAGCCGTTCGCAGGCGTAGGTGTAGCCGATCGCGAGCGCGAACAGGCCGAAGGCCAGCGCAAGCATAAGGACATCAAGCATGGGAGTGCTCCTGTGCGGCATGCGCGGGCGCCGGATGACGGCTATCCCGCTTTTCTCGGAGCCAGAGGTGGCACCAGGCGCATAGGTTTTCGAGGAGGAAACTGCTGCGAAAATTATAGGAATGTCATAAGCGCACGGCCGCCTGCGCCGCTTCGATACCGACACATATGAAATTCCTATATCGCGCTTCGCAGCCCTATCTCGTTTTCAAATGGGGTTTTGACCACTTTGGGCAGGCGACCAACGTCTCTGGCCGCGGCCAAAACGAGAAATGCCATGCTGCACGTCAGGAAATTCCACGATCTCGGCGAGCTCTATGCGCGCCTGCGCGACGCGGGGGCGGCCGACGCCACCCTTGTCAACGAAGTGATTGGCGCCGCCTGCCGGCGCTACCCGTCGCTCGGCCAGACCGAAAAGACCGCCCGCCTCGCCCAACTGATCCAGTCCGGCGCATGGACCGATGTCGCGCTGGCCTTGATCGATCTCGAATTGCCGCTCTGGCAGGTGCGCCGCCTCGCCTACGACGAGGGCGAATGGCATTGCGCCCTGTCGCGCGAGCGCGAGCTGCCCGACTGGCTCGACCAATCGACCGAGGCGCGCCATTCCGACCTTGCGCTTGCGATCCTGAGCGCGTTCGTCGAAGCGCGGCGCGCCAGCGCCCCCGAAAGCCGGACCAGCGTTCCAGACGCGCGGAACACCACGCGCGATCTCTACGAGACGCTGCCGATCGACAACTACGCCTAGGCCGGCGTCCACGAATCCCACGTTTTCGCAATCATGGCCGAGCTCCAGACGACGCCACAGGACGTGCGGTTCAGCCAGGTGCTGCTCCGCTTCGCCGTGCGGATGACCATCCTCGTGGCTTTCTCTGCCTTCGGCGGCGTCGGCTTCAGCCGAAGCCTTGCCGCGCTGCTGGCGATGTCGACGATCCTGTGTGCCGTCCTCGCCTCGGTGAAGCGTGAGGCATTCTTCGGTGCGGTCCTGAATTACTGGGACGAAGCGGTGGCTTACGGCGCGCTCTACTTCCTGATCGGCGGGATCGATCCATCGGCACCGGTGTGACGCGCCTCCCTATATCGCGCTTATGAGATCGGCCTTTCCTTAAACTCGAATTCCTACCCGTTGCGGCCGATATTTATGCGCGTGAATCCAGCGCTTGCCACCGTCCCCGTGAGTGAGCAGCGACGCGGATCACCTAGGACTTCTGGAAGGACCTCAACGTGAAGCTCGCCGAACCTCCCTCGTGTAACTCCACCGCACTGCCCCTCGTCTTCATCGGCCGCAATCGCAAGGGCGAATGGGTCGCCCAGCAACAGAACGGCCTCTATGGCGGCCTGTTCGTCACCCGCGCCCAGGCCATCAAATACGCGCTGTTCGAGAACGGCCGTCATCCCGAAGCGATCGTCGAAGTGTCTCGCGAAATAGAACTCGACATGAGCGACTCTCTCCCGTTTCCCAACGTACGGCGCATCGCATGACGAGCCCCGCAACAGAGGGGAGCATCGGACCATTCTCCCTCCCCGGCCATGACCAGATCCTCGATACCATGATCTCGCTGACGCGCCTTGCGCCGCTGCAGAGAATGATTGTTGCGGGCGATGACAGCATGGCGCTTTATCTTGCGCTGAGACGTCTCGGCTTTCTTCGCGCCACCACGCCCACAATATGCCGCATCCCGAAAGCGCAGCATGGGGTCGGCCTTGTCCTGAGCCGCAACGCCGGGGTCGAAGCCACCCTCGACCAAATTTCGCCGTACCTTGCGACCAACGCGGCGATCGCGCTTCTGGTCGGCACTCGCGACAACAGCTTCAAAATCCGTACCAAACTGCAAAATCTCGGGTTTCGCATCGAAGCCGGCGTGAGATGCACGTCCGGCCTCGTTTTGTCCGCCTGCCGGGAAAGCTACGGGCAGATGGAGCGCGCCGCATGAGTGCAACGGCCATCGCCGCCAGGGCCACAAGCTGGCTTTCAGGTTATATTCCCGACCTTCCCACGCCGTTCGATCCGGGCGGCAACGTCGATCTGAACGCATTCCGGGGGCTTTGCGAGCGGCAGATCGAAGCTGGCGCACCTGCCATCGTCGTCTGCGAGACCGCCGGTGAATTTTCGACGCTCACACCTTCGGAGCAGGCGAGTATGATCCGCACGGCGGTTCGCGTCGCAAACGGGCGCGTCCGTGTCATCGCCGGCGCGGGATCGAACTCGACCAGCCAGGCCATCGAACTGACCCGCCAGGCCGAAGCCGAAGGCGCGGACGCCGTGCTCTCGGTCGTCCCCTACTACAACAAGCCGATGCAGGCCGGCATCCATGAGCATTTCCGTGCGATCGCCGAGTCGACCCGGCTGCCCATCATCCTCCACGACATCCCCGCGCGCACGATTCGCGAACTGGCTGATGACACGCTGGTGCGGCTGGCTCAATCCAGACAATTCATCGGGCTGCGGGACGGCTCCGGCGATGCCTCGCGTCCGCTCCGTTTGATCGGATTGCTGCCGTCTCATTTTCGCCTGCTGACCGGCGACGACGCGATCGCCCTCGCCTCCATGGCGAATGGCGGCGATGGATGCATTTCGACTGTCTGCAATGTGGTGCCGGACGTGTGTCGGATGATCTTTTCCAACTGGCGGCAAGGAATATTGCAGAGGGCGCGTGACTTGCAGAGACAAATCGGGCCGCTGGAAGCCTGCCTCGCCGGAAACAATCCGGCGGCGCTGAAATATGCGCTGAGCCTGCTTGGCTTCATCCACCCCGATACGCGCTTGCCCATCGTCGGACTGGACGAACCATCCAAAGCCGCCGTTGCGAAAATTATCGCCGGAATTGACCAGCGTCAATTTGCGGCAGCGGTGGGCTGATCGAAAATCGGGGGGCGCAAGACGCCGGATTCCGGATGGAGAGGACCTCCCGGCAAGCCGCCTATCGGCAGAGCGACGAAAGATGTACAATACTGCGGCTCAGGCGCCAACCAAGGCGGCGTGCACGCTCGGGAGCCGCGATCTCGCTTCGACGGCTCCTCTCGGATGCGCCTGGGGACCGAGTTGCCACGCAGGAGTTGAAGCGGTGATTGGCGATGAATTGAACCTGCAACAAGACATCGAGTTGCGTCCCGATGCTTCAGACCCGCTAGCATCAACAGCGGCGCGGTACTTTGCTGCTGTCGCCATGACCGCAGTCGCGACGATCCTGGCTGTTGGCGTCGAAACAAAAGTGACGATCCCGAATTTGTCGCTCGTATTCGTCGTGCCGGTCATCATCGCAGGCGTTAGCCTCGGCTTGGGCCCCTCGCTCTGTGCAGCCGTACTCGGCGCCCTGGCCTTCAATTTCTTCCTGACCGAGCCCCGCTATTCACTTGCCGTTGACGATCCGGCAAACATCTGGGCGATCGGTCTGCTGTTTGTCGTAGGCATCATCACGAGTGGCGTGGCCTTTACTTCTCACAGGAGGGCGACGGAAGCAGCGCTGTTGAGAAGGCAGCAGACCATACTCGAAGGGTATACTCGTGAATTGGCAGGCGCCAAGGATGCCAATGCGGCCGTTTCAATCGCTTCCCGGGTCCTTGCTGCGCTGTTCCGCGTTCCTGCCGTCGTGATGCTCGTCAATGAGCGTGGAGTTGTTTTCCGCGAGCAAATCGGCGAACTCGAACCCCAGGAGTCCGACCTGGAGGCCGTGCGATCGGCCTTGACGACTGGAACTGTTGCACGGAGCGGAGTTTACCCGAACCTTGCTTCGCGCTTCGACTTTTGGCCCATCGAGACATCATACGGCCAGAAAGCGGCAGCGGGACTCGCGTTCGACCCCGATGAGCGTCCGGCGAGGCCAGACGACCTCGTCAACATCGTCGTCCGTGTCTTATGCCTCGCGCTCGAGCGTCAACATGCAACCAGATGACATGGACGGATAAGCATCGCTTTTGCAGGCCAATGCGGTTGCTTCACATGCCTCGTTTGGCATGCCATTTCGGACCAGGCCCCCTCATGTAGTGCTGCTCGGGCCGGTATCGCCTGTTCGGTCCGTACCAATCCGGAAACATGAGCGTCATCGACGCTGTCACGGCGAGATGGAACGCCGAAGCAAGTCCGAAAATCACGTGAGAGGCTAACGGCCCGACGATGCGCCTGATCCCAAGCATGGATTGCACCCAAGGCCTCCTCGACCCCCTTGGCGACGCCACACTGTCGAACCCTAGAAATCCCACTTGTCGCCGAGGATCATCGGCCGCCGCGGGATTTTGCGACCTCTTCAGCGCTCAGGGCCTGTCGCCGAGGTTCTCGCCCAGCCACTCACTCCCAAGTTCGCGTGAAACATCAGCTCGCGCTGTAGCCGCCGCGTCTTCGCCGCCACAATCGCTTCGTGGATCGTCTTCAAGCGCGGCGACAAGCCAAGCCGAGGCGCGCGCCAGCGTGAGGCGGCTTTCGCCCGGCGTTGAAGCGAAGTCATCATGCAGGTGAAACAAGGTCATTGCTCTTCATCCGAAATCCGGCGCGTACAAGGCTGCGCCGGATGACCGGAAAATGGATGCAAATGCTGTAGGAAATCGAGATGCCCGGCCCTGCCGGGACATAAGAACGGCATAAATGCCGCCGGCGGCCCACAAGGTTGCCTGTCCGGCCTCCCCCAATCCTTTGTTTGACTTGACGCCCGCGCCAGTCTCCTGCCTGAATCAACCGGTTGCCGGCCTAAATCCACCACCAGCACTTTGGCGAAAGCAAATGTATCTCAGCGCAGACATGTCCGACACGCTGAACCGCATCCTCGATGCGGCGACCGACAATTTGAGGATCGCCAAGATCCTGATCCAGATGGGGCTCGACCCCGACAACGTCACCTGGGACGCCATCTTCAACCGCCTGCTGGAAATCTTCCTGCACAACATCACGCTCGCCAACGCGTTCGCCCTGCTTGGCGCGATCTTTTTTGTCGCCACCCTGCTGACCCAGACCATGGTGCCGCTGCGGGTCGCGAACATGATCGGCTGCCTGTTCTTCGCCATCTACGGTGCGCTGACCGGCGTAATCACGACCTTCCTGATGTATCTGCTGCTGGTTCCGATCAACGCCTGGCGCCTGCGCCAAATGCTCGCCCTGATCAAAAAGGCACGCAGTGCCACGCAAGGCGACTCCTCTATGGAGTGGCTCAGGCCCTTCATGACCCAGCGCAACTATCGCAAGGGCGATATCCTGATGAAGAAAGGCGACGCCGCCAAGGAGATGTTGCTGACCGTCACCGGCCGATTCCGGGTGGTCGAGTTCAACGTCGAGCTTCCGCCCGGACAGCTGATGGGCGAACTCGGTTTCCTGACGCCCGACAATCGCCGTACCGCGACCATCGAATGCATCGAGGACGGTCACGCACTGACCATCACCTATGAAAAGCTGCTGGAGATCTACTTCCAGAACCCGCAGTTCGGCTATTACTTCCTTGTCCTGACCAGCCAACGGCTGCTGGAAAACCTCGCCCGGGCCGAAGCCACTGCCGCGCAGTACAAGGCCGCGGCGCAGGCGGCCGGCACTCGCTGACAGCGCGCCGGTGATGCCGGCTGCTACTCCGCCGCGCTGCGGATCTCGGCCGGCTCGGCGCGGACCGCGCAGAACTTGAACTCCGGAATCTTGCCGAACGGATCAAGCGCCGGATTGGTCAGGAGATTGGCCGCCGCTTCCGCGTAGCAGAACGGCATGAACACCATGTTCTCCGGGACGTCGCGGTCGGCGCGCACCTTGACCTCGACCGCGCCCCGTCGCGTCTCCAGCCGAATGAAATCACCGGGCTCCAGCTTCTTGCGCCGCATGTCCTTGGGGCTCATGAAGGCGACCGCCTCGGGCTCGATCTGGTCGAGCACGGCGGAGCGGCGCGTCATCGAGCCGGTGTGCCAATGCTCGAGCACGCGCCCGGTCGACAGCACCATCGGATATTCGGCGTCGGGCAGCTCATCCGGCGGGATGACCTTGGCCGGCACGATCTTGCCGCGGCCGCTTTCGGTCGGGAAACCGGTGGTGAAGATGATCTCGTTGCCGGGCTTGTTGGGATCGTCGGCCGGATAGGTCACCGCGCCCTCGCGCACCAGCCGCTCCCAGCTGATATTGTTGAGCGACGGCATCAGTTGCGCCATTTCGGTGTAGACGTCGCCCGGGCCCGAATAATTCCACGGCAGGCCCATGCGCTTGCCGATCTCCTGGATGATCCAGAGATCCTGCCGGGCATCGCCGGGCGGCTTGATCACCTCGCGCGCCAATTGCACGCGGCGATCGGTGTTGGTGAAGGAGCCGGACTTCTCGGCAAAGGCCGAGGCCGGCAGGATGACGTCGGCGTGGAACGCGGTCTCGGTGACGAACAGGTCCTGCACCACGAGATGGTCGAGCTTGGCCAGCGCCTCGCGCGCGTGCTGCAAATCGGGGTCGGACATCGCGGGATTTTCGCCCTCGACATACATGCCGTGAATCTCGCCGGCATGGATCGCATTCATGATTTCGACCACGGTGAGCCCGCGCACGGGATCGAGCTTCTGGCCCCACAGTTTCTCGAACGCACCGCGCAAGTCATCGCGGCCGACCGGCTGGTAGTCCGGCAGGAACATCGGGATCAGGCCGGCGTCGGAAGCGCCCTGCACGTTGTTCTGACCGCGCAGCGGATGCAGGCCGGTGCCGGGACGGCCGACCTGGCCGGTGATCAGCGCCAGCGCGATCAGGCAGCGCGCGTTGTCGGTGCCATGGACATGCTGGCTGATGCCCATGCCCCAGAAAATGATCGACGACTTGGCGCGCGCATAGGTGCGCGCGACCTCGCGTAACGTTTCGGCCGGAACGCCGCAGACCGGCGCCATCTTCTCCGGCGTGAACTCCTTGATCTTCGCCTTCAGCTCGTCATAGCCCTCGGTATAGCCGGCGATATATTGCTCGTCGGTGAGGCCTTCGGTGATGATGGTGTTGATCATCGCGTTCAGCATCGCGACGTCGCTGCCGGGCTTGAAGGCGAGATGCTTGGTGGCGTGCCGCGACAGCGTCTGCCGGCGCGGATCCATCACGTAAAGCTTGGCGCCGCGCTTGGCCGCGTTCTTGATGAAGGTGGCGGCGACCGGATGGTTCACGGTCGGATTGGCGCCGATCACCCAGATCACTTCCGCATCGGCCGCAGCCGCAAACGGCGCCGACACCGCGCCGGAGCTCAGGCCTTCGAACAGCGCCGCCACCGATGAGGCGTGGCACAGCCGCGTGCAGTGATCGACATTGTTGGAGCCGAAGCCGGTGCGCACCAGCTTCTGGAACAGATAGGCCTCTTCGTTGGAGCCCTTGGCCGAGCCGAAACCGGCAAGCGCCTTGGGACTCTTTTCGTCGCGGATTTTCTTCAGTCCGCCCGCGGCGAGATCAAGCGCCTCCTCCCACGTCGCCTCGCGGAAATGGGTGTAGGGATTGGCGGGATCGACCTGGTCGTTGGGGTCTTTCTTGACGCCGGGCAGCCGCACCAGCGGCTTGGTCAGGCGATTGGGATGATGGATGTAGTCGAAGCCGAAGCGGCCCTTGACGCAAAGCCGGTTGTGATTGGCCGGGCCGTCGCGGCCCTCGGCATAGATCACCTTCTCGTCCTTGACCTGATAGGTGACCTGGCAGCCGACGCCGCAATACGGACACAGCGAGTTGACCTTGCGGTCGGCATAGGTCACGCGGGTCTGTTTCTCGTCGAGCATCACCGAGGGCATCAGCGCGCCGGTCGGACAGGCCTGCACGCATTCGCCGCAGGCGACGCAGGTCGACTCACCCATGGGATCGTCGAAGTCGAATACGATTTTCGAACCGTGACTGCGATAAGCCATGCCGATCACGTCGTTGACCTGCACCTCGCGGCAGGCGCGCACGCACAGCCCGCACTGGATGCAGGCGTCGAGATTGACGCGCATCGCCGGATGGCTGGCATCGGCCTGCCAGCGTTGGGCCGCGGGAAAGCGGCTCTCGGTGACACCGGTCCTCTCGGCCCAGTGCCAGAACTTCGACTCCGGATCGTGCGAGGTCGCGCGCTCCGGCTGATCGGCGACCAGCAGCTCCATCACCATCTTCTGCGCAGCGACGGCGCGGTTGCTCGCGCTCTTCACCTTCATGCCGACGGTCGGCGTGCGCTTGCAGGAGGCCGCCAGCACGCGCTCGCCCTCGATCTCGACCATGCAGGCGCGGCAATTGCCGTCCGGGCGATAATCCGGCTCGGGCGAGTAGCACAGATGCGGGATCTCGGTGCCCTGGCGCTTCGCCACCTGCCAGATGGTCTCGCCGGATTTCGCCTCGACTTGCTTGCCGTCGAGCTCGAACTGGATCTTGGTCATTCGGCTGCGTCCTTGAACTCGTCAGGGAAGTATTTAATCACCGTCGTGAGCGGATTCGAGGCCGCCTGCCCCAGACCGCAAATCGAGGCATCGCGCATCGCCTGGCTCAATTCGTCGAGCAAGGCCCGGTTCCAGATCGGGCGTTCCATCAGGATCGCCGCCTTCTCGGTTCCGACACGGCACGGCGTGCACTGGCCGCAGCTCTCGTCCTCGAAGAAGCGCATCAGATTGAGCGCGGCTGCTTTCACGCTGTCGGCTTGCGACAGGATCACGATTGCGGCAGAGCCGATGAAGCAGCCGTATTTCTCCAGCGTGCCAAAATCGAGCGGGATGTCGTCCATCGATGCCGGCAGAATGCCGCCCGAGGCCCCACCCGGGAGATAGGCGTGGAAGGTATGGCCGTCGGCCATGCCGCCGCAATATTCGTCGATCAGTTCGCGCACGGTGATGCCGGCCGGCGCGAGCTTCATGCCGGGGCTCTTCACGCGGCCCGACACCGAGAAGCTGCGCAGGCCAAGCCGCTCATGCCGGCCATGGCTCTTCCACCAGTCCGCGCCCTTCTCGACGATGTCGCGCACCCACCACAAGGTCTCGATATTGTTGATCAGGCTCGGCAGGCCGAACAGACCGACCTGGAATGGATAAGGCGGCTTGTGCCTGGGCAGGCCGCGCTTGCCCTCGATGCTCTCGAGCAGCGAGGATTCCTCGCCGCAGATATAGGCCCCTGCCCCGCGCCGCATATGCAGCACCGGACCGCCCGGCGGCAGCTTTGCGATCTCGCGCTCGAGGATTTCGCGGCAGGCCGGATATTCGTCACGCAGATAGATGTAGACCTCGGGCGCCTCGACGACGTGCGCGCCGATCAACGTGCCCTCGATGAAGCGATGCGGATCGGTTTCGAGATAGTAGCGGTCCTTGAACGTGCCGGGCTCGCCCTCGTCGCCATTGACCGCCATCAGCCGCGGGCCGGGTTCGCCGAGCACCGCGCGCCATTTGCGCCCCGTGGGAAAGCCTGCGCCGCCGAGCCCGCGCAGGCTGGAATCGTCGAGCGCTTTCAGCAAATCCTCTTTCGGCAATTCGCCCGAGCGCAGGCGCTCCAGCAGCTTGTAGCCGCCGCCCGCGACATATTTCTCGTAGCCGATATAGTCCGGCAGATGCGCATGGGTGTTACCGGCTTTTGCAGCGGCGAGCACGTTTGCCACGGTCGCGTGGTCGACGAAATTGTGCCCGACTTCGGCAGCGGGCGCGGTGTCGCAGCGGCCGACGCAGGGCGCGCGCACGACGCGGACGCCGGGACCGGCCTTGGTCTGCAACTCGTGCAGCAGCTTCTCGCCGCCGAGCATGGCGCAGGTGAGAGAGTTGCAGACGCGGATGGTGAGCGGCGCAACGTCCGGCTCGCCTTCCTTCACGATGTCGAAATGCGCATAGAAGGTCGCGGTCTCGAACACCTCGGCAAACGACAGCTTCATCTCGTCGGCAAGGGCGGCGAGATGCGCCGCCGAAATCTGGTGGTACTTGTCCTGGATCAGATGCAGGTGCTCGATCAGCAGGTCGCGCCGGCGAGGCCGGTCGCCGAGCAACTGTTCGATCTCGTGTGCGGCCGTGGGATCGACCTGGCGCCCCTTCGGGGTCGCCTTGGCCCGCTTCCGTCCCACCCCCGGATGCTCGAATTTGCGGACCTGATGCACATCGTGAGCCATGAATGAAGTCTCATTCTCCCTGACAGGTCCAATCTAAGTCGTGGCATGCCAGATGCCAAGCCCGGAATTAGGGTGCCGCCAGAAGTATTTAAGGGGCCGGCAGCGGCCGCTGCCAAGCCCCTTCTTGGATGCCAATTGCGACAGTCGCTCAGGTCTTCTCCATGCAGTCCGCAATGTAGAACCAGCGGTCGTCGCCCGCGAGGCCCTTGGCCTTCACCTCCGCTCGGCAAGCCTTGAGCTTGGGCTTGTTGGCGCTCCACTTGGCCCTCATGTCCTTCAGCTTTTGCGCCGTCAGCTTCATCCTCGACGGCTTGGCGTCGGTCGCGGCCGGAGCCGCAGCGGGCGCGGTCGTGGTTTGGGCCGAGGCGGTTTGCAGGCTGCCCGCCACGAGCAGCGCGGCGAGGCAAACGGTGATGCGAAGCATTGGAATCCCCCTTTGAGGTCCGGTTCTTGATTGTCTTGGAAAGGCGAACGCCGCGGGACGCTTCAAGCGTCCCGCGGCGCCGATGCCGCGATCAGAAGATCTTGGCGGCGCTGAGCAGGGTCCTGTAGACGCCCCAGGCCAGCGGGATGCCGACGAACGCCCAGAACAGCGCGGCCCTGGCGTCGAGACCACCCTTGCCGATCCCGAACGAGCCCGACGGCGCAGCACCGGCGGTTGCCGTTGCAGCCTGAAGTTTCGCGACTTCCGCTTCGCTCATATACCACTTCGGATCGACCGGCTTGATCAGGTAGTTGCAGATCAAGCCTGCGACCAGCATCGCGCACAGGATGTACATCGTCGAGTTATAGAGCTGGTCACGCGGAACGCCGGCCGCGAGCTGGAATTCGCGGAGGTAGTTCACGACCACGGGGCCGATGATGCCTGCGGTCGACCACGCCGTCAGCAGCCGGCCGTGGATGGCGCCGACGAACTGCGTGCCGAACAGGTCGGCGAGATAGGCCGGCACCGTGGCGAAGCCGCCGCCATACATCGACAGGATGATGCCGAAGCCGAGCACGAACAGCAGTTTGTTGCCCGTGGCCGCGAAGGTCGGCGCCAGTGCGTAAAGCGCGATGCCGAGGATGAAGAACGTGTAGTAGGTGTTCTTGCGGCCGATGTAGTCCGACAGCGACGCCCAGAAGAACCGGCCGCCGATGTTGAACAGCGACAGCAGGCCGGCGAAGCCCGCGGCGATTGCCGCGATCTGGCCCTTCTGTGCAGCGTTCAGCGCGTTGAAGCCGACATCCGGCAACCCGATCAGCTTGCCCGCGAAGATTTCCTGCAGCATCGGCGAGGCCATACCGATCACGCCAATGCCGGCGGACACGTTCAAGCGTCAGCACCCACCAGACCAGCCAGAACTGCGGCGTCTTGTGCGCGTCGTCGAGATGCACCTGATGCTGCGAGATCATGGTCTTGGTTTCGCTCGGCGGGGTCCAGCCGTCGGGACGCCAGCCGGCCGGCGGCAGGCGATAGCGGAACGCGCCGATCATCATGAACACGCAATAGATCACGCCCATGGTGACGAAGGTTTCCCAGACGCCCACGGACGTCGGAGTCTTGAAGTAGTTCATCAGGAGGTCGGCGAGCGGCGCGCCGATCATCGCGCCACCGCCGAAGCCCATGATGGCCATGCCGGTCGCCATGCCGCGGCGATCCGGGAACCACTTCACCAAGGTCGACACCGGCGAGATGTAACCGAGGCCAAGGCCAATGCCGCCGATCACGCCGGAACCGAGCCACATCAGCCAGAGCTGATGCATGTAGATGCCGATGGCGCCGAGCAAGAGACCGCCGGACCAGCACAGCGCGGCGACGAAGCCGGCCTTGCGCGGTCCGACCCGCTCGAGCCAGCCGCCCCACACGGCCGCGGCGACTCCGAGCACGACGAAGAACAGGGTGTACATCCAGCCCAGGCTCGCGACCTTCCAGTCGCACGTGGTGGTGAACAGTTCGCCGGAACAGCGAGATATCCGGACAAGCCTTCGGCGCGGTCAGGCCGATTGCGCGCGATAGCGGCAGCCAGAACACCGAGAAGCCGTAGGCCATGCCGATGCAGAGATGGATACAGAGCGCCGCAGGCGGCACCAGCCAGCGATTGAAGCCGGCGGCCGCAATCGTCCGCTCCTTGTCGAGGATTCCGCCTCCGGCGCCGGTCATGGTGCCGGCGCTGCTGATTGTCGTCATTCCGTCCCTCCCTGCAGCGACCCGTGTTGCCTGGGCCTGCCGTGATCGATCCCGTTGTCCCATTGTCTGCGGATCAACAACTTGCTGCTCCGCAGCAAATCCTCCAGATGCGCCAGGACCACCAAACGCATTCGAGATTTTAACACCTGCATTTGCCCGTTATGCCCGGACGCCATTGTGCGGTGCGTGTCGGAAAAGTGCCCCCACCCGATGTGCGTGCACTTGGGCACGCCTCAACCTCCGCACCCCTGCGGAGAAGCTCGAATTGAGCAAAAAGCCACAGGCTGTGTCGATAGGCAAATGGTAGCGCCCCCAGGTTTGACCATGCAACCCAAGAGCGTGGTTTTGTGTCGTTTTCCGGAATTAGCTCGGGCCGGCCGGCGGCAATTGATTGGCTTTTTCAATCAGGAATACGATCCGCTGCTCGGCGCGCTCGGTGATCTCGACCTTGTCGCCGGTTTCCCGGATCAGATTGGGAATGTCGATGACCGACAAGGGATCGGTACAGTGCACTTCCAGCCGGTCGCCCGGCTTCAAGGGTTTTAGCGCCTTGCGCGTCTTCAGCGCCGGCAATGGGCATTTCAGCCCGGTGAGATCGAGTTTGGTCGTGGTCATGGTTGCCGCTTCTACATCAGGTTGGCATAGCCGAGGAAGCCGACCATATCGCCCGGCGCGACTGCGGTGACGGCCTCAGGCAGTTCGACCAGGCCGTCGGTGTCGACCAGCGACGACAGCAGGCCAGCGCCCTCGCGCGGAAACTTCAGCGCGTCGAGCGTGCCGTCGGCGGCCCGCCGCAAGGTGACGCGAACATATTCGCGGCGGCCGCTCTTCTTTTTGTAGGTGAAGGCGGCGCGCACCGGCATCGGCAGGATCGGCACCGGCGTTGCCCCCGATAACGCCAGCACGATCGGGCGCACGACATGGACGAAGGTGACGAAGCTCGCCACCGGGTTGCCCGGCAAGCCGATCAACGGCGTACCTCCGATGATTCCCATCGCCACGGGGCGTCCGGGCTTGATCGCCATCCGCCACAGCACCAGCCTGCCGACGCTCTCGACACCCGCCTTGACGTGATCCTCCTCGCCGGTCGAGACGCCGCCGGTGGTGAGGATCAGATCGTGCGCGCCGGCGACGCGTTTCAAAGCATCCGCGAGCGGGTCCCGCTCATCGCGCAGAATGCCGAGATCGCTGACCTCGCAGCCGAGACGACGCAACATCGCCATCAGCATGAAGCGGTTGGAATCGAACAGCTGCGCCGCCGCGCGCGGCGTGCCCGGCGAGGCAAGCTCATCGCCGGTCGAGAACACCGCGACGCGAATGGGCCTGACGACATCGAGCTCGGTCAGGCCGAAGGCTGCCGCGAGCGCCACATCCTGCGGCCGCAGCCGCTGACCTGCCTTCATGGCGATACGGCCCTGCGGAATATCTTCGCCTGCCGGGCGCACATTGGCGCCGGCCCTCAACCCGGCAGGAAGCACCACCTCGCCTTCTGTATCGAGGCGCACATCCTCCTGCATGAAGACGGTGTCGGTCCCCTCCGGCATCGGCGCGCCCGTGAAGATGCGCACGGCCTCGCCGGGCTTCGCCGCCTCCGCCGCGCACCCGCCGCGACGCGGCCTTTCACCGGAAACGCCTTCTCCGTGTCCCGCGGCAAGTCGCTGCCATGCACGGCATAGCCATCGACGGCGGAATTGGTGAAGGGCGGCAGCGGCAAGGGTGCCGCGATATCGCGCGCCAGAATGCGGCCGTCGGCGGCAACGAGCGGGACGCTTTCGATCTCCTGCACCGCCGTCACCTTGGCCGCGATGATGCCGACGGCCTCGTCGACCGACAGCATCGGCCCGCCGAAGGCAAAGCAATCGTCGGAGAGTTGCGCCATGTCTCAGCTTTCCGCTGTGGCCATCGAAAGCAGATCGTCGAGCGAGATCGCCGACCGCCGCAACATGGCGGCGACTGCGGGAATATCGTCGAGATGGGCGGTCGGCAGGTCAGTTTCAACCGCGACATCGCTGACGATACCGACAATGCCCGTGTCGTTTGGAAACAGGAACGGCTTGCCGTTATCCGCGCGATAGACTTCGATCTTGCGATGCGGCTCGGTCTTGTAGCCTTCGACCACGACCAGATCGACCCGCGACATCTTCTTCAGCAGTTCAGGCAGGCGCGGTTCGCGCGCGCCGCGCAGCTCATGCATCAGCGCCCAGCGATTGCCGGAGGACACCAGCACCTCCTCCGCGCCGGCTTCGCGATGCCGCCAGGAATCCTTGCCGGGCACGTCGACATCGAAAGTGTGGTGGGCGTGCTTGATGACGGAGACACGCAGGCCTTGTCCGCGCAAATGCGGAATCAGGCGCGTCAGCAAGGTGGTCTTGCCGGCGCCGCTCCAGCCTGCGAGCCCGATAACCTTCATCGCATTCACCGGAACCTGACGTTACTTTTCGTCATTGCGAGCGAAGCGAAGCAATCCAGCGATTTCACCACCGAAACGGTCTGGATTGCTTCGTCGCTTCGCTCCTCGCAATGACGACTGTGGATGGTTTCCATAGTACCTGGACCTACTTATATAGGTTAGGAGCCAGTGTCATGTCACAGAGCGGCATATGATGAAGATCGAGAAAGCCCCGGTGCCCCTGATCGTCCCCAATCCGGACGACCCGCGCCTGACCGAGCGCGTCATCGGCGTAGACCAGACCGGCGCCAGGATCGAAACCAGGGTGCCGGTCGAGCGGCCGCTGACGCTGTATCTGAACGCGCAGGAGATCGTCACCATGATGACGATCGGGGACTATCCGGAATATCTCGCGCTCGGCTATTTGCTCAACCAGAACATGCTCAAATATGACGACGTCGTCACCGAGGTCGAATATCACGACGACCTGCAGGTGGTGGTCGTGCGCACCGAGCATCACACCAATTTCGAGGCGAAGCTGAAGAAGCGCACGCAGACCTCGGGCTGCGCGCAGGGCACCGCGTTCGGCGATTTGCTGGAAGCGATCGAGAGCGTCGCGCTGCCGAAGGCCGAGCTGCGCACCTCCTGGCTCTACCAGATGACGCATACGATCAACACCATGCCCTCGCTCTATCTGGAGGCCGGCGCGATCCACGGCTGCGTGCTGTGCAAGGAAGGCACGCCGGTCTGCTACACCGAGGACGTCGGCCGCCACAACGCGGTCGACAAGATCGCGGGCTGGATGTTCCGGCACAATGTCGATCCCGCCGACAAGATCATGTACACGACGGGACGGCTCACCTCGGAGATGGTGATCAAGACGGTGCGGATGGGGATTCCAATTCTCGTCTCCCGTTCCGGCTTCACCGCCTGGGGCGTCGATCTCGCAAGGCAGGTCGGGCTCACGCTGGTCGGACGCACCCGCGGCAAGCGCTTCATCGCATTAGCGGGCGAGGAGCGCATCGTCTACGACCAGAACCTCGATTACGTCGAGGAAGAAGCGGCGCGGCACAAGCGCAAGGGCGAGAGCAGCGATGACTGAGACTAACGCCGGGCATACCCGGCGTGCTGCTCGCCGGCGGGCTGGCGCGCCGCATGGGCGGCGGCGACAAGCCGATGCGCAGCATCGGCGGCAAGACCATCCTGGAGCGCGTGATCGCGCGGCTTAAGCCGCAATGCGATGGGCTCATTCTCAACGCCAATGGCGATCCCGCGCGTTTTGCGCCCTTCGGCCTGCCCGTTATCGCCGACGATGTCGCCGACTTTCCCGGCCCTCTCGCCGGCATTTTGGCTGCGCTGGACTGGATGGCCGCCAATCGTCCCGAGGTGAAACGCGTGCTCAGCGCCGCCGCCGACTGCCCCTTCCTGCCGCGCGATCTCGTGGCCCGGCTTGAAAAAGCGCGCGCCGCCGGGAATGCCGAGCTCGCGGTTGCCGCATCCGACGGACAGACCCATCCCGTGATCGGGCTGTGGAGCGTGGCGTTGCGCGACGAGTTGCGCCACGCCCTGGTCAAGGAGGACATCCGCAAGATCGACCGCTGGACCGCGCGTTATCCGCTCGCCACCGTCACCTGGCCGGGCACGCCGCTCGATCCCTTCTTCAATGCCAACACCGTCGAGGACGTCGCCGAGGCGGAGCGGCTCGCCGCGCTCGACGGCGCCTGATAAGGAAGCATCCCATGATCATCACGCCGGATCTGAAGGACAAGGTCGCGCTGGTGACCGGCGCCTCGCGCGGCATCGGTGCGGCAATCGCTGTCGCTCTCGCGCAAGCGGGTGCTGCGGTCGCGGTGAACTATCGCGAGCGGGCGGATGCTGCCGACGCGCTGGTCGCCGATCTGGGCAAGGCGGGTCATCGCGCGACATCGGTCGCTGCCGATGTGTCACAGGCCGCAGCGGTGACGAAGATGGTCGAGAGCGTTACATCCGCGCTTGGCCCGATCGACATCCTCGTCAACAATGCCGGGCTTGCGATCGTGCGCAGCGTCGACGATCTCACGGAGAGCGATTTCGACCGGACCATCAGCGTCAATTTGAAGTCCGCGTTTCTGTGCACGCAGGCGGTGGTACCGGCGATGCGCGCGAAAAAATGGGGCCGCATCGTCAACATCTCCTCGGGCGCGGCGCGCGGCGCCGGCGCGATCGGCCCGCACTACAACGCCTCCAAGGCCGGGATGGAGGGCCTGACCCGCGGCTACGCTGCGCGGCTGGTCAAGGATGGCATCACCGTCAATGCGGTCGCCCCGTCCCTGATCGATACCGACATGATGCGCGGCCGAAGCGACCTCGCCGCGCGAATTCCGCTCGGGCGGCTCGGCCATTCCGAGGAAGTCGCGCAGGCGGTGCTGATGGTGCTCGGCAACGACTACATGACCGGCCAGACCATCATGCTCAACGGCGGCATGAATTTCATCTAGCGCATGATCCGGAAAAGTGTGCAGCGGTTTTCCGACAAGATCATGCGCCAACATTAAGCGGCTAATGGCGCGGTCCAGGCGTCGTAGCCATAGACCCAGTCGGTATCGGTCTTCTCCCTGAGCCAGGTGTTCTTCCGCGAGGTGTCCTGCACGCGCGAGGTCCGCTCGCGCCGTGTCGTCTCGAAGCGGCGGAAGGCGTCGGCGATTTGATCGCGCTCGATGCCGTCGAGACAACGCGACAGCACGGCGGCGTCCTCGATCGCCATCGCCGCGCCCTGCGCCATATAGGGCGTCATTGGATGACAGGCATCGCCGAGCAGCGTCACCTTGCCGTCCGCCCAGCGCTCCAGCGAATTGCGATCGACGATCGCCCATTTGTGCACGTCCGGACAGGCGGCGAGCACCTTCTCGACCTGCGGATGGAAGCCTTCATAGGCCTTGCGAAGGTCGCGCACGTCGCCTTTCGCCGACCAGGATTCGACGCGGAATTCCGGCTCGGGCTGGCTGGTGACGAAATAGACCTCGCTGCGGTCAGGCTTGACGTAATAGATGACGATGTGGCGGTCCTCGCCCCACCATTTGGTGCAGTCGTCGATCCGCTCGCCATTGAGCAGCGAGGCAGGATACGTCGTGCGATAGGCGATGCGTCCGGTGAAATTCACCGGCGATTGCCCGAACAGGATATCGCGCACGATCGAATGCACGCCGTCAGCGCCGACCACGGCATCGGCGACTGCGGTCGTGCCGTTGGCGAAAGTCAGGCGTACGCCGTCAGCGGTCTCATCCAGTCCGGTGAGCTTGTGGCCGAGTCTTACGCATTCGTCGGGTACGGCGCTGGCGAGCGCCGCGTGAAGATCGCCGCGATGCGCGAGCAGGTAGGGCGCGCCGAATTTCTCTTCGGCGCTCTCGCCGAAGATCATGTCGAACTTGACGTCGCCACTCTTCCAGTCCCGGTTGTTCCAGGAGCGCGGGTAGAACGACCCGCCACGCATGCGCTCCTCCAACCCCAGCTTGCGCAACACCTTCATGGCGTTGCAGCCGATCTGGATTCCGGCGCCCAGCCGCGTGAACTGCTGCGCCTGCTCATAGACCGTGACCGCGATGCCGATCCGGCGCAGCGCGGCGGCGGCTGCGAGCCCGCCCATGCCGGCGCCAATGATCGCGATGTTGAGAGGTTTTGCCATCGTCCCCTGCCCCAGTCTCTTATTTATGCCGGCCTGAATCCAGCGTTTGTCAGCGCGGCCCGCGACTCTTCCGATTTCAGCGCATCGAGAAACGCGCGCACGGCCGGCCGGTCCTCGCGCGCCCGTACCATCGCAAAGTCATAGTGCTCTTCGGCGAGCGGAATGAAACCCAGGTTCGACGCATGCGCGACCGGCGCAATCGTCATGCCCCAGTCGGCGCGATGCTGGGCGACGGCGGCAGCCACCGCGTTGTGCGAGCGCGGCTGATTCCAGTAGCCGTCCGGCCTGCTGTCGCCGAGGAGGCGATCGATCAGGATGCGCGTGCCCGCGCCCTGGTTGCGGTTGACCATGATGCAGGCGGGATCGGCCAGTGCGGCCTGCACCGCCTCCTGCACCGCCTTGCCCTCGAAACGGTTGTCGCCCTTGCGGAACACGATGCCCTGCATGCGCCGCCAGCCCGGCACCAGCGTGAGCCCGTCGGAGAGGAACGGCGTGTTGTAGGTCTCGGTCTTATCGTCGAACAGATGGATCGGCGCGAGATCGCACTCGCCACGCTTGGCTGCCGCGAGTCCGCCGAGGCTGCCGACCGCGATCGAGCGCACGAACAGACCTTTATGCGCAAGCTGCGCCGTCACCAGATCGAGCCCGGTGCAGTGGCTGCCGACGATCACGAGATCGGGCACGCGCACATGCGGCGTGAACAGCGTGACCTCGGCCTGCGTGCCCGCCGGCATCTGGTCGGCGAGTGCGTCGATCTTCAGGAAACCGTCGGACTGCGAGAACGAGGTGATCGCGCCCGAGCCCTTGCCGGTGGGATAGGCGATCAGGCCGTCGGCGCCCTCGACCAGCGACACCATCACGAATTCGGTGCGGCCAAGCTCGGAAGCGATGCGCACCGGAATTTTCGCATTCACCTTCGCGTCGGCGCGCGGCGGCAGCCCGGCCATCCGCCGCAGCACCGGCACGATCATGTCGTGGAAGGTGAACATCGCCGAGGTCGGGAAGCCCGGCAGGATGATCACGGGCTTGCCGTCGCAGACCGCAAGGCACAGCGGCTTGCCGGGTTTCAGCGCAACGCCATGCGCGATGATGCCGGGCTTGCCGAGCCGAGCGATGATGCGATGGGAGACGTCGCCCGCGCCCTTCGAAGTGCCGCCCGACAGCACCAGCATGTCGCTGCCGGCGAGCGCCTTGCGCATTGCAGCTTCCAGCGCGGCCTCGTCGTCTGCGATCGCGCCGAGGAAACGCGCGTCACCACCGTTCTCGTTGATGGCGGCCGTGACGATCGCGCCATTGGTGTCGTAGATCGCGGCCGGACGCAGCGCCTCGCCCGGCTGCACCAGCTCGTCGCCGGTGGAGATGACGGCAACGCGCGGCTTCCGCACGACCTGCACTTCGGCAATGCCGCAGGCGGCCAGCATGCCGATCTCGCGCGAGCCGATCATGGTGCCGGCGCGCAGCAGCGCTTCGCCGCGCGCGATGTCGGAGCCGGCATAGGAGACGAACTGTCCGGGCGACGTCGCACGACGGATTTCGATCGCGCGGTTGCCCGCGGGCTGGGTGTGCTCGACCATGACGATGGCATCGGCGCCGCGCGGCAGCGGACCGCCGGTGGCGATATTGGTCGCCGTGCCTGATAACACCGGTCGGCGTTGGCGCAACGCCGCAGGCGATCACCTCAT
The DNA here is from genome assembly GCA_963795365.1 of uncultured Alphaproteobacteria bacterium. Taxonomy (GTDB): domain Bacteria; phylum Pseudomonadota; class Alphaproteobacteria; order Rhizobiales; family Xanthobacteraceae; genus Bradyrhizobium. The sequence goes on along the minus strand of CAWCHW010000007.1, from coordinate 17,335 downwards.
CGTTCAATCGCAGGCGCACCGGCGCGGTCTCAGAGGCCGACGCGAGATCGGCGGAGCGCACCGCAAAGCCGTCGACATTGGAGCGGTCGAACGGCGGCACGTCGATCGGCGCCGTCACGTCTTCGCCGAGCGCGGAGCCGAGCGCATCGGCGAGCTTGCGTCGCTCGTTCGGCAGCGCACGCGGAAACAGCGCGGCCTCGAACCGCGTCAGCGCGTCCTCGCGCGACAGGATGGTCAGGAACTGGTCCTGATCGACGCTCTCCGGCCTTTTCGTTACGGGATTCCCGGTCATCGCACCCTTCACTCCCGCAACAGATAGGCGCTCGCGGGCGTTCCCGCAGCATAGCCTTCGCTGTCGCCTGAGACCAACAGCCATGCATCGGCGCGCGCAACGGTTTCCAGCGGCAGATCGCCCACCGCAAGTGGCATCCAGGCGTCCCGCTCGCGTCGCAGTAATGCGACCTCGGCAATTCCGACGCTGGAGGCGATCTTGCGCGCGAGCGGCAGAGACACGGTTCTCCGTTGCTGTTCACCGAGCCGATCGAGCACCGGCAGTACAATCGTCCACCACACCGCCAGCGCCTGATCCGGCGCGCCGGGAACAACGACAGCCGGCGTACGCCCGATCCGGCCCACCGCAGCCGTGCGCCCGGGCTGCAGCGCGAGACCATGCGCGATCACCTCGCCGCGCTCGGCCAGCGCGATGACGCTTCTATCCGTGCGGCCGACCCCGCTGCCGCCGACGATGACAAGCAGATCGCCATCGCTGCCATTGAGCTGATCGCCAATCGACGCCGCATCGCGCGCCGCGGCTTCGACAGACACGACATGCGCACCGGCCTGACGCAAGCCGTTCGCGATGAGCTTCGCCGTGATGGCGCCGCCGGGAATATTGACGATGCGCACGCGCGGCCGATGCGCGACATCTCCCGGCCGCCAGGCATCAACGATCCGGCTGGCATCGGCGATCGCGCCGCCCCTGCGACGGATGCCGTGCCCCGGGATCGCTTCTGCGATCGCCTGCGCGATCGGCCCAGTCAGATCGACCGAGTCCTCATCGAGTACGCAGTCGCAACCTTCCGGAATTCGGTCGCCTGCCTCCAGCCAGACCGGCGGTTTCGCTAACGGCAATGGCGTATAGCTGGAGGCCCCGACAAGATCGGACGCGCGCAACGCCCAACCATCGTTGGCCGCGATGTCGTGCGGATGGCCACGCCTTGAGCTCCGGCATCTCCATCGCGTCGCGTGGCTGCCTTTCCGCTGGCGCGCGCGCCTCGGGCGGCTTCACATCGCGCAGCAAGGCTGCCAGCGCCACATCAAGCGGCGTCAGCGAGGCCGGTAAGCGCTGGAAGCTTTGCAGACTACTCATTCATTTTCACATCTATCTTCGTCATGGCCGGGCATAGCCGTTCGAAGAACGGCGTCGCTTCCGCTCGCCTATGCCCGGCCATCCACGTCTTTCTATTGGCGGCACGAGAGACGTGGATGCCCGGCTCAAGGCCGGGCATGACGAGCGTCTTTGGTACCGCCCGTTAGCCCTATGGCCGCGTTGACGCAGGCCGCCGAATGTTTGACATATGAAGCAACGACGGCCGGCGAGCCGGAGGTAAATGGAGGAGACAGGATGTTCGCAAGACAATACCCGATGCTCGGCGCGTTCGCTCTCGCGATGCTGGCTTCGACGTGCGCGCGGGCGCAAGTGTCGGACGACGTGGTCAAGATCGGCGTGCTGACCGACATGAACGGCCCGGCGTCGACGCCGACCGGCCAGGGCTCGGTGACGGCGGCGCAGATGGCGGTCGACGATTTCGGCGGCAAGGTGCTGGACAAGCCGATCAGCGTCGTCGTTGGCGACCACCAGCTCAAGCCCGACATCGGAGGCGCGATCGCGCGGCGCTGGTACGACACCGAGCAAGTCGACCTGATCGTCGATGTGCCGGTCTCGGCGGTGGGCCTTGCAGTGCAGACCGTCGCCAACGACAAGAAGAAGCTGTTCATCACCCATTCGACCGGGTCGGCCGATTTCCACGGCAAGTTCTGCTCGCCCTACGCGATCCAGTGGGTGTTCGACACCCACGCGCTTGCGGTCGGCACCGCGCAGGAGGTGGTCAAGCGCGGCGGCGACAGCTGGTTCTTCATCACCGACGACTACGCCTTCGGTCATTCGCTGGAGCGCGACGCCTCCGCCGTCATCACCAAGAACGGCGGCAAGGTGGTCGGTGCGGTGCGGCCGCCCTTTGCGACGCCGGACCTGTCGTCCTTCATCCTGCAGGCGCAGGCCTCCAAGGCCAAGATCATCGGTATCGCCGCAGGTCCGCCGAACAATACCAACGAGATCAAGACCGCCGGCGAGTTCGGGCTCTACAGTGGCGGCCAGCAGATGGCGGGCTTGCTGGTGCTGATCACCGACATCCATGGGCTCGGGCTGAAGGCCGCGCAGGGGCTGTTGCTGACCACCTCGTTCTACTGGGACATGGACGACAAGACCCGCGAATGGTCCAAGCGCTATTTCGCCAAGATGAACCGGATGCCGACGATGTGGCAGGCGGGCGTCTATTCCTCCGTGACGCATTACCTGCAGGCGATCAAGGACGCCGGCACCGACGATCCGCTGAAAGTAGCGGCGAAGATGCGAGAAAAGCCGATCGAGGATTTCTTCGCCCGCCACGGCAAGCTGCGCGAGGACAATCTGATGGTGCATGATCTCTGGCTGGTGCAGGTCAAGACTCCGGAGGAGAGCAAGTATCCGTGGGATTATTACAAGGTGCTCGCGACCATCTCCGGCGATGACGCGTTCGGGCCGCCGAACCCGGAGTGCTCGCTGGTGAAGAAGTAGCGGCGTAGCGACGCAGTCAACTCTCAACGTCGTCATGCCCGGCCTTGTGCCGGGCATCCACGTCTTTCTTTTTCAACCGCTAAGACGTGGATGGCCGGGACAAGCCCGGCCATGACGAGCTCTTGAAGTCTGTTTTATTTCGCCACCCCGATCTCCTTCAGATATTTCATCACGCCGGGATGGATCAGCGCCGCATCCGGCGCGGCGGCAAGCGTGTTGGCGGCCGTGGTCTCGCAGGCCTGCGCCAATTTCTCGCAGAACGCTTTCTCCACGCCGTGCAGCGTGCGCGCGAGATGATAGGCGACGTCGTCGGGCAGATTCTGCCGCACCAGGATGAAGCTCCACGAACCGACCGAATTGATCGGCGTGGTCTGGCCGGGATAGCTGTTCGCCGGCACCGTCAGCGGCTTCAGGAACGAATGCTTGGCGCGGATCCGCGCGATCTCGTCCGCACTTGGTGCGATGAACCGCGCGCCACTCTGCGCCATCGTAGCGAAGCCCGGCCAGCCGATGCCCGCGCCCCACAGCGCCGCGGCGCGGCCATCCTTCACCATCTCGGGACCGTCGCCGGCACGATCGAGATAGATCGACTTGAAGTCCTCGTCCTGCTTCAAGCCGAGGCCGTCGAGCATGTAACGCGACAGGATCGGCAGGCCCGAGCCCTTGGCGCCGAATGCGACCGGCTGGCCGACCAGATCCCTGATGGTCTTGTACGGACTGTCGGCGCGCACCACGAACATGCCGGGCGAGGAATACATTGCGGTGAGGATTTTTGCGCTGGTCTTCGCGCGACCGCCGAGTCCCATGAAGGCCTCATAGGACGGCTCGCCCGCGACCAGCGCGATGTCGAGCTTGCCTTCTTCCAGCAGCGGAATGTTCTCGTTGCTGCCTTTGGTGTTGCGCGGCTCGATCGCAAGCGTCGGGTCGGCCGCGTTCATGATGTCGGCGAAGGCGTTGCCGTACAGCGGGAAGCCGCCGCCCGGCGTCGCCGTGCCGAGGCTGATTGTGGTCTTCGAAATGGTCTTGCCTCCGTCCTGCGCCGTCGCGTTGGCGCCCAGCAGCAAGGCGCCGGCGCAAACGAGAGTGGCTGATATCACTTTGGTAGCATTCATTGTTGCAACGCTCCGCGTCAACATGCCCTTTCCGGCTGGCCGCTCCTTGTAGGCAAGTCCGCCCTTTTATGAAAGCATGCGTGCAACAAGCAACGACAACAAGATGACGGGAGCGACCATGTCCGGATTTTTGCGCAGCACGCTGCTCGGCCTCGCCTGCCGCTTGCCAGCTGGCGCGACGCCCTCGCAGGCCGGCGGCTATCCCGACCATCCGGTGCGCTTCATCAACGGCTTTGCGCCGGGCGGCCCGGTCGACACCGTGGCGCGGATCATGGCGCAGGCGCTGTCCGACCATTTCGGCCAGCAATTCGTGGTCGAGAACCGCGCCGGCTCCGGCGGCAATATCGGAACGCAGCCGCGATCGCTTCGCCGCCCGACGGCTACACCGTGCTGTTCTCCGGCGCCAACAACGCGATCTCGGCCTCGCTCTACAAGCATCTCGCATTCGACTTCATGCGCGACACCGTGCCGGTCGGGATGTTCACCGAAGTTCCGAACCTGATGGTGATCGTGCGAACGCGCATGCCGGTGAAGACCGTCCAGGAGTTCATCGACTACTGCAAGGCCAATCCGGGCAAGGTGTCCTTTGCCTCGTCCGGCAACGGCACCACGGTGCACATGTCGGCCGAGCTGTTCAAGGCCATGACCAAATGCGACATGCTGCACGTGCCCTATCGCGGCTCGGCGCTGGCGATGCCCGACGTGATCTCCAACAAGGTGCAGGTGATCTTCGACAATCTGCCGACGGCGGCGCAGCAGGCGCGCGGCGGCAGCGTGCGCGGGCTCGGCGTCACCTCGGCCAAGCGCTGGCCGAGCGTGCCCGATATCCCCGCGATTGCCGAGACCGTGCCGGGCTATCAGGCCACCGTGTTCTACGGCATGTCGGCGCCCAAGGACACGCCGCCCGAGATCGTCGCGACCTTGAACAAGGCGATCAACGAGGTGCTCAAGGACCCGAAGCTCGTGGCGCGCTTTACCGAGATCGGCGGCGTGCCGACGCCGATGACGCCGGAGGACTACGGCAAATACATCGCCGCTGAGACCGAGAGGTGGCGCAAGGTGGTGGAATTTGCGGGGGTGTCGGTGGACTAGGCTTGCCAAGCCGAAGCTCGCGAGCCGCAACCCTTCACTCGCTTCGCGAGCGAAGGCTGGTCGATTGATCCAAGAAGACTGCAACAACAAGGAAGCATCATGAAAATTCTGCGTTCGATTTCGTTTGCGTTGCTTTGCCTTTCCGTCCTTTCTGTGACCCCCGCCTCCGCCGCCTATCCCGACCGTCCCGTGCACTGGCTGATCGGCTTTGCGCCGGGTGGCCCGGTCAACTCCGTGGCGCGGGTGATGGCGCAGTGGCTGTCGGACAAGTTCGGCCAGCAATTCGTGGTCGAGAACCGCACCGGCTCCGGCGGCAACATCGCGGCGGCCGCAGCGGTCACCTCGGCGCCCGACGGCTACACCATCCTGTTTGTCGCGCCCAACAACGCGATCTCGACCTCGCTCTACAAGCATCTCTCGTTCGATTTCATCCGCGACACCGTGCCGGTCGCGAGCATCATGCAGCTCACCAACATGCTGGTGGTCTCCAACGCCATGCCGGTGAAGACGGTCAAGGAGTTCATCGACTATTGCCTGGCCAACCCCGGCAAGATCTCGTTCGCTTCCTCCGGCAACGGCACCTCCGTGCACATGTCGGCCGAGCTGTTCAAGGCGATGACCAAATGCGACATGGTGCACGTGCCCTATCGCGGCTCCGCCATCGCCTTTCCCGACATCATCTCGAACAAGGTGCAGCTGATCTTCGACAATTTGCCGTCGGCGCTGGAGCAGTCGCGCGGCGGCACGGTGCGCGCGCTCGGCGTCACCTCGCCGCAGCGCTGGCCCGGCGTGCCCGATGTGCCCGCCATCGCCGAGACCGTGCCCGGCTTCGAGTCGGTCGGCTTCTACGGCATCTCGGCGCCGAAGGGCACGCCGCCCGAGATCGTCGACACGCTCAATAAGGCCGTCAACGAAGCCTTGAAGGACCCGAAGGTGGTGGCGCGGCTGGCCGAGATGGGCGGCATCCCGAAGCCGATGACGCCAGCCGAATTCGGCAAGCTGGTATCGGACGAGACCGACAAGTGGCGCAAGGTTGTGGAATTTGCGGGCGTCTCTGTCGATTAAGCGGCGTCGCGGCGTCATTCAGACAGGCCTCATCGGTCGGGCGCATTTGAAGCCAAATTCGGTTTCTTCCCTGTCCTCCACCACCCGGTACTGTTTCCGGCGAACTCAACCCGGCCGAGGGTCTTTTCCAGACCAGCGATACGACATCGGTCGCGGATGGTCGTCGCGACCGCTACCGCGAGTCCATCGAAGCCGAGAACTTCGTCATGAAAATCCTTTGACGAACCGTGATGTGGAAGGTTCAGGATGAGAATTTGTTTCGAAAAGGTAGAAAAGAAATTCCGCCACGGTTTGCGCCGCTTGCTCTGTCCAAGTTTGGAGTTCGCCGGTCGCCAGCCAGCCAACGGGTGAGGACGCCATCGCGTATCCAATTTGGGCCGGGGCTGCAGCGCAGAGCCAGTCAGAGTCGTCCCGATGAGGACGACGTCTCTCCGGACCTGAATAGAGAGACATCGATATCTCATTCTGGCCGGTTTCGAAGTGATCGCGATAGAGTGCGACGAGCTTTTTTCTCTCCGAGCGCAGTTTATCGAGTAGTGTGCGAGCGAAGGTACCGCTATCCGGATTCGTAAGGTTCAATTCAAGCATAACCGCCTCACGGAACGCCTTCCTCTTTTCGTTCTCGACGGGGTGCACGCAAGGGAGCAGAATCCAATCCCCCAACCGCCAGGATTCATTTGCGTCTTTGCGCCACTCGAGCCGAAAATGCGAACCGCATCCTGCCAGCACCGTTCCCAGCGGCCCTTGATCGACGTCGTACGGATGATCGTATTGGACGGGATCGAAACCTTTTGGAGCAATCCCTCGCGGCTCCGTGAAAATGCACGTGAGACGGGCCTGAAGCCCCTCGGCCGCGCCAGAGCCTTCCGCCGGCCGTCGATCAGGATCAATCGGCCTATCCGGCACACCACCACCGGGCGCTGGTCATCTTCCTTCCCGGGCTCCACGAAAATAACGGTCTCGGCACCGCGACGCCGCCACCACTCTCCGGGATCCGAAACATATTCGCGAATTGATGCAGTAAGAGTCCCGTCGTCCAGCTCGCGCATAAACAACGCGGCCAGGTCTTCGCAATCCAAATACGGAAGCACCACAATCCTGGGAGCTGCGGCTCCCATAAAGTGGTCAATCTTGTTTGCATGGTCCGAATCGAGATGCGACACGAAAAGTATGTCCGTGCGATCCCCTGCCGTAAGCCTGTGACTTCGCAAGGCGCGTTCGAAGGACCGAGGCGATTCCGAGCCACAATCATAAACATAGAACTTTTCAAATATCGTCGCCGATTCGCCCGTTTCATTCGTGCTGTCGAACAGCAACAAATTTGGTATTTGTAAGCCGTCTTTGCGGACGGCAATTCGACCGGAATGGAATCCACCGTGGCCTACGGCGTATTGCTTTCTAATGACCGAAGCTGTGAGCATGCGCTTTCCCCAAACTACTTAGGAGGTAAGAAGTTGCCCAACTTATTGGCAAGATCGTTCCGGTCTGCGCTCTTGTGGAGGTATTGCCGCGCATGTGCTTCGTTCGCGTGGGGCAACGTCTCCGCGACATTTTGACGCCTCGTCCGTTTGCCGATCTCACTTTACTCATAGGCTAACACACGTTTTACGCGTTTCGCGCTTACGCCTCTATCTGGCTCGGTTTGAATACGGCCTTGTCTCGGATTCCGGGCTTCTTTGATCCTCGCTGCGGCAGGGCAATGAGCCTAAAGTTGAAATAGCGTCGCAACTATTCGTCGTTCGATTATACTACTGAAGATTGCGTAGCTTCGTCTACGGTCTAAATCCTTTGACTGGCGCAATCTCGCTGAGGAGCGACCATGGGCAAAGCAGCCAAGGCTAAGGCCAAGAAGGCCGGTTCGGCCACAAGACCGGATCGGAAGCTGACGCGCGCGACCTTGGTTGAACTGTATGCTGCGCGACGCTACCTGGGGCTCGCAACCCTGAAAGAAACCGGACTGCGCCTGCCGGTCGAGGTCTACTTCAAGGACCCGGACGTCGCCACCGAATTCAAAGACGCCGGCTTCGACGAGGAATTTACTACGCCATGGGAGCCCGGTCTTCGCGACGGCCCGACCAGCGCACGTTTTGCGGTTGTCGATTACGATTCAACCAAGAACGTGCTGACGCCTCCTGCCATATGGGACCGGGCCCAAAATTGCTCGTGGCGCCCGACGGCAAGACGATCCTCGATCATAAAACCAAAGACCTTTATCAGTATCATCAACTGAGCGTATGGGCCAACGTACAAAATACGCTGGAGTCTTCGAAAGCGGCTTCGGACTGGGACGCAAATCAGTTGGGCGTTCGAAGGCAACCGGCTTACGATCGTGCCGCACGCCGGAAACGGTGAGAACGCCTATTACGACCGCAACAGCAAGTCGTTGCAGCTTTATTGGTTCAACAGCGACAAAGGTACTGTTTTTACCTGTTTGTCCTCCGATATCGTGAACCACGAATTCGGCCACGCAGTGCTCGATGGGCTGCGGCCACATATTACGAGTCGGTCGGCGCACAGACCGCGGCATTTCACGAATTTTTCGGTGATCTCACTGCGATCCTGATGGCACTTCGCAACAATGCCTTTCGCCACGTTGCGCTCCGGGAAAGCAATGGAAAACTTACCGATTCACGATTGCTGGGTGGGCTCGCGCAACAGTTCGCGAAGGCCACGAACGGTGCTCCCTATCTTCGCAGTGGCCTGAACGATCATACGATGCAAAGCCTTGCCGGCACGCTCGAACCGCACGCGCTGTCTGAGGTGATGACGGGCGCCATGTTCGACATTCTCATGGGCATATTCGCCAAGCACCAGAAGAATGAGGTGAAACGCGCGAAGGCAGGCGGCACCAAACGTCCAAGCGACAGACGAGCGTTGGCCGATACGGTTCCCCGGATGCAGATGCTCGCGATTCAACCGCTCGATCTCTTGCCGCCATGCTCGGTGACATTCAGGGACTATGCATTGGCTGTGCTCCGTGCAGCCCAGGTCACCGACCCCACCGACCCGTCCGGCTATCGCCAGTTGATGCTCGACTGCTTTATCGCGCGCGGTGTGCTCCGAGAATCGGACCGGAAGCCACTCATGGAGCCGGACGCGGTGTTCAAACGCCCGGCGCTCGACGTCCACCACTCAGTGGACTCCATCGCGGCTTCACGTGGCGGCGCCTATCGCTTTCTCGATGACAACCGCGCCAAGCTGCTGATTCCGCTCAACGCGGACCTCGTCATCCCCGAGATCATACGCGCCAGCAAAAATCGCCGAGACGGATTGCCACAGCCGGACCAGATCATCGTGCAATATGTCTGGCGAGAGGAATTGCTGCTCGAAGGAGTTCGCTTCGGACAATTCGCCGGACAGCGGACGACAATGCTGTGCGGCGCGACTATCGTGCTTGACCAGAGTGGCAACCTGATCCACTGGGCGCGCAAACCGGGCAGTGTCGACGTAGGGACCTCGAAAGCGGCGCAAGCCGAAAAGGCAGAGGGCGTGCGGCGGCGAAAGGAGCTTTTGGATACGATCGTGGCGCGCATTGCCGCGGGAACGATCGGGGAGACGATCGGAGGAGAGCTCGGCCTCCTCGAACGCGCTTCGCCTCCCTTCACCGCCGAACGCGTCAACGGAGAAGTCCGCTTCGGCCTCGCGCCGCACTTCTCGCTCCGTGGAGATGCCGATCACGACGATACAGGAGACCGGCAATGGCAGATAAGCTACTGATACGGTTGTTCGACGTCGGCCTCGGCGACTGCATCTATTGCCGTATCCCGAAAGCCCACAAGGACGGTCGCGATTTTCACATCCTGATCGATTGCGGAACGCTGAGCAGCACTAGCTATCTGTCTGAGGCCATCGAGAGTCTCAAGAAACTGCTGCCTTCGATCAACGGGAAACGCCATGTCGATCTGCTGGTCGTGACCCACGAGCACAAGGACCACATGACCGGCTTCGGCATGGACCTTTGGGGTGGGCTATCATTTGGCGCCATCTGGATGAGCGCCGCGATGGACCTCAACCACCCGGAAGCGAAGCGCACGAAAAAACTTCACAGCTTTGCGGCCGCGGCCATGGCGCAAGCATTGCGCCTCAATCTCGCGCTCGGTCCACAGTTGACGGAACTAGCTGCCGCCATGGCCCTCAACAAGCATGCGATGACAACGCTCCGCGAAACCCTGCCGAAAGCCAACAAGATCAAACCGACCTACGTTCATGCCAAGTCCACCAAGAGCGACCTTACCCTGCCGCTCAAGGGCACGACGACCATCAGCGTGCTCGGCCCCGAGAAGGACATCGATTTTTACTATTTGGGCAAGAAAGGCGATCCTTCACTGCGCAGCGCCCTGGCATTCGTCGACGTCGGCCTGCCGGATCCATCGACCGCGGTGCCGGAAGCAGCCGCGGTTCCAGTCCCGACAAATCTGGATCCCGCCGATTTCCGCCAGCTGCGTTCACGGATGCTCTCGACGGCGCTCGCCTTTGCCGATCTGGATGGCAAGGTCTGCAACAACACGAGCGTCGTTCTGCTGATCGAGTGGCAAGGCAAAAGGCTGCTGTTTGTAGGTGATGCCGAATGGGATGGGGCGTTCAGGGAAGGAAAAGGAAACTGTTCCTGGAACGTGATGTGGAATCTGCAAAAGAAGCGGTTGGCAGGCCCGCTTGCCTTCTACAAGATCGGGCATCATGGCAGCGTCAACGCAACGCCATGGGGTATGACGCCGGCCGCCAGCAAAGGTGAGCCGCGCACGATTCTCGATGCAATCCTGCCGGTCAAGTCGAAGACAAAGGCAAAGGCAATCGTTTCCACGCATCGCGGCAACTACCCGACTATTCCGCGCACGGATCTCCTCGCCGAAATCGGTCAGCGGGTATCCAACACCAAGAACTATGCCGATGCGTTCAAAAAGGCCGGTAAAAAAACCTCGGAAGTGCCGAGCTTTGCCGAGTTCGAAAAAAAATCGTTCGCTAAGCCGCAACCTCTTCGCACCGATCTTGAGCGTATGCTTGGGGCACAAGGCTTCATCGACGTGGAGATCGAATAGTTCTCAAGTCGACAGCGAGTTCGATCTGGCCGTCTTCTATCATCCCTTTGGAGACGCATAAGCCGGGAACGGCGCTTCACCCAGCCCCAAGAACCGACGAGTTCCTGCTGAAAGCCTCGCTTGGCAGGTTTACCTGACTGGGTGGATCCGAGCCGTTCCCGGCATTGCCGGAACGCGCCTCCCCCTGTAAACGGAGGCCGCACCGTTGCCTCGGCCCGCGTCCCGCGGGCCCGGCCCGCGGCGGGGCCTGTAGCTCAATGGTTAGAGCCGGCCGCTCATAACGGTCTGGTTGCAGGTTCGAGTCCTGCCGGGCCCACCAGCCGACGCTCGCGAAGCGCGTCGAAGTGGTGATCCGCTATGAGTGAGTGAGCCGCCTGCGACGAGAGAGAGGTCCAAATGGACCCGCGATTGCTGAAGTCCAATTGACGAGACTTTGGCCCCGGGCTTCGATGCCGGCCGAAGCATGGATTTGCAATGGTTCAGCATGCAGAGCCCCCTCTGACGAGGTTGTGGTCTCGGACAGCTCTCCCTGTCCCGGACCAGCAGGCCCTGCTCGCGGCCGCTTTGCCGGCACGACCTGCCGGAAAAGACGAATGTCTGGTCGAAGCAGGGGCGAGGATACAATCGCTGCTGATCCTGCGCAGCGGAATGGCATGTGCGGTACGAACACTGTCAGATGGAGGTCAGCAGATCGTTGCGGTCTTTCTGGCCGAGGATACGCTCAATCCGGGTGAATTGACCTTCGAGCGATCGCTGACGTCGGTTTATGTGCTGGCGCCGGCCGTCATCCTTCCCGTGCCGCTTCCGGAGCTTTACAGGCTCGTCATTGATCGTCCGACGATTGGTCGAGCGCTCTGGCTGGAGACCGCAACTCAAGCCGCCATCCAGCAGGAATGGATCGTGGGGCTTGGGCGGCGCACGGCGCAAACGCGACTGGCGCACTTCCTGTGCGAAGTTTCCTATCGCTTGCAGTTGAGAGGGCGCAACGATCTGGATGCATTCGAGTTTCCGCTGACGCAGAGCGAACTTGCCGACATCCTCGGACTTTCGACAGTCCATGTGAATCGCGTGCTCCAGGTGTTGCGGAGCCGTGGACTGATCGAACTCAACCGACACCGGCTGGTGATCCGGAACAGACCGGGGCTTTACGAGATCGCCGAGTTTGATCCCGGGTACCTGCAAGGCATGCAACTTTCCGATCGAGGAGTCACCTGAATGCCTCGCTTTTTCTTTCATTTCACGTCACGCAACAGCCGCCCATTACCGAAGCGGCATCTCGAAGGTGAATCTCGTTTCCTCGGGGGTCGAGGTGACCGACAGCACGCCGTTGTGAGCTTTCGCGATTTGCGAGGCAATGTGCAATCCAAGTCCCAGGCCCTGTCGGCTGGCGCGCACTTCGCCCCGGAAGAACGGTTCGAACAACTTTTCCATCGCGGCTTCGGGAATGGGCTCACCGCCGTTCGCAACCGAAAATCTGAACAATCCATCGATTGTTTCCGCACGCACACGGACAGGCTCGTTGGCCGACCCGTGACTGATGGCATTGCCGACGAGATTGGAAACCAACTGCCCAATTCGGGACCTGTCGCAGTCTACCGGTGCTTCGATCGCGTAGTCGGCATCGATTTTTCGGCCCGGTGAAGACAACCGCAGTTCATCGATGACTTGATGCAGCACAGGTTCGAGCGGGACGCGGTCGTTCCGATCAAGAGCAATCCCGCCGCCAAGTCGTCCGCGCGCAAAATCGAGCACGTTGTCGATCAGGCCGGCCATTCGCATGACGGTCGTCTGCATCATCGCTACGACTTGATGCTCCTTCTCCGTCTTCGCATCGCGCCCGATTATTCGTGCCCCGGCACTTATCGACGCGAGCGGATTGCGCAGGTCGTGACCCAGAACTGCGATAAACTGTTCGCGTAATTCCGACGTCTCGCGCTCGCTCGCCAGACTGCTCGTTGCGGCTTCGCGAGCCTGCAATAATTCCTGTTCGTAACGACGACGATCTGTCGCCTTGAACAACGCCAATCGAATGAACGCGGGCCGGCCCTCGGCATCGCGCGCTTCCAGCGCATTGCATATCAATTGGACCGGCCCGCCATCAGCCTTGACCATTTCGATGGCGAATTCGTTGAAATAACCCTGCATCCTCAGCAGCGGGGCCAGATGGGTTTCGTAGTAGATGCGGCCCGCCATGTTGAGAAAGTCGCTCAATCGCTTGCCGATCATCTCATCCGGGGTGCGGCCGACCCATCCGAGCAGCGTCTTGTTCACAAGCTCGATGCGACCATTCGCCTGCAGCGTGAGGTAGCCGCACGGCGAATTCTCGATCATGTCCTGGAAATCGTCGATCCGGGGATCGCGCACGGCAAGCTCAGACGAACGCGCGCATGGCGGAAATAACTTCACCAGGAGCGCTCAGGTTCGGGCAATGGCCGGTCGCCTCCAGTATCACCATTTCGCTGTTGGGTATGCCGCGGTGAACAAATTCGCCGACCGCCTTTGAGGCAATGATGTCCTCGTCACATTGCAGCACGAGCGTTGGAACATCGACCCTGGCCAGGTCCGCGCGATTGTCGGACTTGAAGGTGACGCGCGCAAACGCTTTTGCGATTTCCGGGTCGGTCCTGCAGAAGCTGTTGGTCAACTCCTCACCGAGTTCAGGCCGGTCCGGATTACCCATGATTGCCGGCGCCATTTGGGTCGACCAGCCCATGTGGTTCGCTTCGAGAAACTGCAAGAGCTCCTCGATCTGAACCTCACTAAAGCCGCCGACGTAGTCGCCATCATCAATGTATCGAGCTGACGGCCCGACCATCACCATTCTCCCGAACATTCCTGGAGCCCTCTGGACGGCCAACGCCCCGATCATGCAGCTGACCGAATGGCCGACGAAGACCGCATCCTTCAGACCAATCTCGCGGCCAATCTCGACCACGTCGTCGGCATATCCGCCCAGCGTCGAATACTTCGACGCGCTGTAAGCTTTCAGATCGGACCCGCCAGCACCGACATGGTCAAACAGCACGGTCCTGAAATCGCTTTCAAAGGCAGGTTCGACGAACCGCCACATGTTCTGATCGCAGCCGAATCCATGGGCGAACATCATGGCTCGTTCGCCCGATCCTCGCACATGAACATTATTTCGTTCGATTACGCCCACAACTCGCCTTTCCACCAAACATGCCGACTTTGGCCAGCTTTCGAGCTTAGAAGGAAACGGAATGGCCGCCTGAGAAAAACGACATATGACCGGCTTCGGTCGATTTGACAGTCCAACTTACCCAACTTGTCACGCACCGACTGCCTGCAGCAGTTGCGATTTATTGAACGGTTTCGAGACAAACCGGGCCTCCGACGGTAGTTCGTCCACAGTTGGACGCTGCTTGCCTGACATGACGACGATTCGCACAGATGGCCATCGATCCCGCACGGCAGCCGCCAATCCGAGGCCATCCATCGAGCCGGGCATATCGATATCGGTCAAGACGAGGTCCACTGTTTGACGCCGCAAAACCACGATGGCTTTGTCGGCATTTGAAGCCGAAACGACCAAATGAGATTCCTGCTGCAACTGCAGTTCAATGTCCATCAATATGAATGGCTCGTCCTCGACGAGAAGAATTTTCAACCGCGCACTCCTGCCAAACAAGTCCAAGTTGCCACTGCTAAATAAGTTCCTCGCCGCGTGATCGGGTGTGTTGGTGCGAGTTCCGAGCGGCGACGCGCCGCGACAATCGAGCTACGCAACCCTCGCATGGCGAAAATGGCGACGAAACAGCCGTATACAATGCAACGCGACGATTATTCTCACCCGCGCCGCCAAATCCCGAGAAAACGCTGGCTAATCGGATCAAGAGAGCGCACGGTCGCGTGATGTCTCACAATCGAGCCGGTCCGGAGCTGTCTCCGGAATGCGTCTGGGCATGACCACGCGCTCGCGACGCCCAATGAATGACCAGCCACTCGATCTCGACAGGCACCGCGGCAAGGTCGCGCAGAAAGCAACCGACATCAGACGGGCGCTGGCCGAGGCGGAGAGCTACGCGCGAGTCCTGCGCGAGCGGCAGGGCATAATTGAGAACGAACCGACGTCAATTCCAGCAACGTTCCACGACAGCTGAACAAAAGTCGTGATCACCCAACAGCCGAAACCCTGACAGCGTTCGATGGTCGAACGCCTATGAGAAAGCGATCTTCCATGCAACATCTATCGCCGCGCCACGTCCAGATCGACGAGTTGCTTCGGCTTGGCGTCGAGTCCGGATGGTACAGCACAAAAGTGAGCGGCACGTTCGTCTCCGGGCCGCACGATACCGAGGCCGATTGCCTTCGCAGGATCGCGGAAATCAATCCGCCGCCGGCAAAAGGCCGACTTCGGTAGCCGAGTCCGGGCAAACTTCCGGAGAACAATTCCAGTGCAGGTATTCGTCCGAGACAACGACGTCGAACAGGCACTTCGCGTCCTGAAGAAGAGGATGCAGCGTGAAGGTGTGTTCCGGGAGATGCGCCGCCGTCGCTTTTACGAGAAGCCCTCGGACAGGATAACGAGAAAGAAGGCTGAAGCGGTGAGACGATCGCGCAAGCTGGCGCGCAAACAGGCGATCCGGGACGGACTGATCGCGGCTCCCGTCAGGAAGGTACCTCCTGACGGCAAGCGCCAACCGAACTCGCCCGTCAGTGTTGCCGGATCAAATGCCGGCCGATCCGCGTTATCGCAGCGCGTTCGGTAGCGCTGGCCGGCACCGCGGGATGGCCGGACCTATCTCGACAGCGGTCTTCTGCGCTTCTTCTTTGAAACTTCGGGGAGCGCGGGTCGAGCCATAGCTTCTTCCGCTTCCCTGGCTTTCCTCAGCGCGCGAAGACGCTCCATGTTCTTGCGAATCGCGGTGGCACTTTGCTCGACATCCACCATCGCTCGCGCGCCTTCTTCCTGGGCCAGCCTTTGCCGGTTGGCGCGCCCGACGCTTACGGGAGATGGTTCAGCCGATTTCCTGCTTACCATCTTTTCCGGATCCAGGCCGTCGGGTGAGCAACCCGCTCAATCCTGCGATCGAGCGGGCACATCGCCATTTCAGTACATCCGTGAAACGGCGTTGACGGCTCAAGCAAGCGACAGATTTTCCGCGCTTGTCTTGCCCCGCATCTTGTCGGTCTTGAGCTCGAAGTTGACCTTCTGACCTTCGGCGAGGCCGGGCAAACCGGCGCGCTCGACGGCGCTCACATGAACGAATACATCGTTCCCGCCATCGCTGGGTTGGATGAAGCCGAACCCCTTCTGGCCATTGAACCACTTGACAGTACCTGTCGACATTTTTTGTCCTTCCAAAGACATTAAGTCGCGTGACGATCACGCGATATCAGTTCAACTTGTCGATGTCTTCGGGAAGGCCCGCGGGCGCATTCAAAAAGGCCAGCGGCTAATCGAATAAGCACGACTTAGAGGTTGATCAACGGGAAAGCAAGGTCACGCGCCAATTAAATTCAATTCCGGTGCATTTCTTTGGAGAGGCTTCTCGAAGAACCGCGCTCGATCCCAAGGCGCGCGTTGAGGGTCAGGGAAGCCTGACAGACAGCATTGCGAACAAAGCGTTATCGCCATGGATCTGAGCCGTTTCGCGGCTGGTGGCATAACCGTGGGCGACCTCGAGGTTTGCTTCGGAAATATGCCATTTCCACAGCGTGGGCTCGAGCGGCGTCACGTCTACCTGCAGCAAGCGAATGGCGGGAGGATCGTTCATCCTCTCAATATGCGACCTTGACCGTCAACATTCCAGCCCGCTCGGTCGCCACAACCAAACTTAACCCCCGCCCTCGAGAATTGACTGGCTTTTGAGCTGCCCGGGGCGCATTGTGGTGAAATCGCCGCTTCGCTTTCCAGGCACTGACGGTGACCGAGAGTTTTGCGCTCCCGCCGAACGAGGGAGTATGTCATGTGCGAGAAGTGCTCGACGATCAACAACACCATCGAGCGATTTCGCCAAATCAGGCGTTCGATCAGCGATCAGTTGACTGTCGAAAGGGCAAGGCAGGTCATAGCCGACCTGGAAGAGCAAAAGGCCGTGCTTCATCTCGGAGATAGCGAGCGAACCGTCGGCGCAGGGGCTGTTTCGCTAGCCTAGCAAGCCAGGCGCTCCACGGCGCCTCATTTATGCAGCGAATTGCAGACCGAGCGCGCTATGCCGGGCAATTCGAAA
>CAWCHW010000006.1:0-38474 GCA_963795365.1 uncultured Alphaproteobacteria bacterium | reverse complement strand
GCAACAGCCGCCCATTACCGAAGCGGCATCTCGAAGGTGAATTTCGTTTCCTCGGGGGTCGAGGTGACCGACAGCACGCCGTTGTGAGCTTTCGCGATTTGCGAGGCAATGTGCAATCCAAGTCCGAGGCCCTGTCGGCTGGCGCGCACTTCGCCCCGGAAGAACGGTTCGAACAACTTTTCCATCGCGGCTTCGGGAATGGGTTCACCGCCGTTCGCAACCGAAAATCTGAACAATCCATCGATTGTTTCCGCACGCACACGGACAGGCTCGTTGGCCGACCCGTGACTGATGGCATTGCCGACGAGATTGGAAACCAACTGCCCGATTCGGGACCTGTCGCAGTCTACCGGTGCTTCGATCGCGTAGTCGGCATCGATGTTTCGGCCCGGTGAAGACAACCGCAGTTCATCGATGACTTGATGCAGCACAGGCTCGAGCGGGACGCGGTCGTTCCGATCAAGAGTAATCCCGCCGCCAAGTCGTCCGCGCGCAAAATCGAGCACGTTGTCGATCAGGCCGGCCATTCGCATGACGGTCGTCTGCATCATCGCTACGACTTGATGCTCCTTCTCCGTCTTCGCATCGCGCCCGATTATTCGCGCCCCGGCACTTATCGACGCGAGCGGATTGCGCAGGTCGTGACCCAGAACTGCGATAAACTGTTCGCGTAATTCCGACGTCTCGCGCTCGCTCGCCAGACTGCTCGTTGCGGCTTCGCGAGCCTGCAATAATTCCTGTTCGTAACGACGACGATCTGTCGCCTTGAACAACGCCAATCGGATGAACGCGGGCCGGCCCTCGGCATCGCGCGCTTCCAGCGCATTGCATATCAATTGGACCGGCCCGCCATCAGCCTTGACCATTTCGATGGCGAATTCGTTGAAATAACCCTGCATCCTCAGCAGCGGGGCCAGATGGGTTTCGTAGTAGATGCGGCCCGCCATGTTGAGAAAGTCGCTCAATCGCTTGCCGATCATCTCATCCGGGGTGCGGCCGACCCATCCGAGCAGCGTCTTGTTCACAAGCTCGATGCGACCATTCGCCTGCAGCGTGAGGTAGCCGCACGGCGAATTCTCGATCATGTCCTGGAAATCGTCGATCCGGGGATCGCGCACGGCAAGCTCAGACGAACGCGCGCATGGCGGAAATAACTTCACCAGGAGCGCTCAGGTTCGGGCAATGGCCGGTCGCCTCCAGTATCACCATTTCGCTGTTGGGTATGCCGCGGTGAACAAATTCGCCGACCGCCTTTGAGGCAATGATGTCCTCGTCACATTGCAGCACGAGCGTTGGAACATCGACCCTGGCCAGGTCCGCGCGATTGTCGGACTTGAAGGTGACGCGCGCAAACGCTTTTGCGATTTCCGGGTCGGTCCTGCAGAAGCTGTTGGTCAACTCCTCACCGAGTTCGGGCCGGTCCGGATTACCCATGATTGCCGGCGCCATTTGGGTCGACCAGCCCATGTGGTTCGCTTCGAGAAACTGCAAGAGCTCCTCGATCTGAACCTCACTAAAGCCGCCGACGTAGTCGCCATCATCAATGTATCGCGCTGACGGCCCGACCATCACCATTCTCCCGAACATTCCTGGAGCCCTCTGGACGGCCAACGCCCCGATCATGCAGCTGACCGAATGGCCGACGAAGACCGCATCCTTCAGACCAATCTCGCGGCCAATCTCGACCACGTCGTCGGCATATCCGCCCAGCGTCGAATACTTCGACGCGCTGTAAGCTTTCAGATCGGACCCGCCAGCACCGACATGGTCAAACAGCACGGTCCTGAAATCGCTTTCAAAGGCAGGTTCGACGAACCGCCACATGTTCTGATCGCAGCCGAATCCATGGGCGAACATCATGGCTCGTTCGCCCGATCCTCGCACATGGACATTATTTCGTTCGATTACGCCCACAACTCGCCTTTCCACCAAACATGCCGACTTTGGCCAGCTTTCGAGCTTAGAAGGAAACGGAATGGCCGCCTGAGAAAAACGACATATGACCGGCTTCGGTCGATTTGACAGTCCAACTTACCCAACTTGTCACGCACCGACTGCCTGCAGCAGTTGCGATTTATTGAACGGTTTCGAGACAAACCGGGCCTCCGACGGTAGTTCGTCCGCAGTTGGACGCTGCTTGCCTGACATGACGACGATTCGCACAGATGGCCATCGATCCCGCACGGCAGCCGCCAATCCGAGGCCATCCATCGAGCCGGGCATATCGATATCGGTCAAGACGAGGTCCACTGTTTGACGCCGCAAAACCACGATGGCTTTGTCGGCATTTGAAGCCGAAACGACCAAATGAGATTCCTGCTGCAACTGCAGTTCAATGTCCATCAATATGAATGGCTCGTCCTCGACGAGAAGAATTTTCAACCGCGCACTCCTGCCAAACAAGTCCAAGTTGCCACTGCTAAATAAGTTCCTCGCCGCGTGATCGAAGCGAGGTGTCATCGGGTGCGACGTTCCGAAGCCGACAGCGACAAGGCGTCGCGAGACAATCGGAGCCGACGCTAGTGGCGATCCGAGCGGCGACGCGCCAAATCGCGCATCGGATGGCGAAAATGGCGACGAAACAGCGTATACAATGCAACGCGACGATTATTCTCACCCGCGCCGCCAAATCCCGAGAAAACGCTGGCTAATCGGATCAAGAGAGCGCACGGTCGCGTGATGTCTCACAATCGAGCCGGTCCGGAGCTGTCTCCGGAATGCGTCTGGGCATGACCACGCGCTCGCGACGCCCAATGAATGACCAGCCACTCGATCTCGACAGGCACCGCGGCAAGGTCGCGCAGAAAGCAACCGACATCAGACGGGCGCTGGCCGAGGCGGAGAGCTACGCGCGAGTCCTGCGCGAGCGGCAGGGCATAATTGAGAACGAACCGACGTCAATTCCAGCAACGTTCCACGACAGCTGAACAAAAGTCGTGATCACCCAACAGCCGAAACCCTGACAGCGTTCGATGGTCGAACGCCTATGAGAAAGCGATCTTCCATGCAACATCTATCGCCGCGCCACGTCCAGATCGACGAGTCGCTTCGGCTTGGCGTCGAGTCCGGATGGTACAGCACAAAAGTGAGCGGCACGTTCGTCTCCGGGCCGCACGATACCGAGGCCGATTGCCTTCGCAGGATCGCGGAAATCAATCCGCCGCCGGCAAAAGGCCGACTTCGGTAGCCGAGTCCGGGCAAACTTCCGGAGAACAATTCCAGTGCAGGTATTCGTCCGAGACAACGACGTCGAACAGGCACTTCGCGTCCTGAAGAAGAGGATGCAGCGTGAAGGTGTGTTCCGGGAGATGCGCCGCCGTCGGATCAAATGCCGGCCGATCCGCGTTATCGCAGCGCGTTCGGTAGCGCTGGCCGGCACCGCGGGATGGCCGGACCTATCTCGAC
This sequence comes from uncultured Alphaproteobacteria bacterium, assembly GCA_963795365.1. GTDB lineage: Bacteria > Pseudomonadota > Alphaproteobacteria > Rhizobiales > Xanthobacteraceae > Bradyrhizobium. The sequence continues at coordinate 35,069 of CAWCHW010000006.1, read as the reverse complement.
AGCGGTCTTCTGCGCTTCTTCTTTGAAACTTCGGGGAGCGCGGGTCGAGCCATAGCTTCTTCCGCTTCCCTGGCTTTCCTCAGCGCGCGAAGACGCTCCATGTTCTTGCGGATCGCGGTGGCACTTTGCTCGACATCCACCATCGCTCGCGCGCCTTCTTCCTGGGCCAGCCTTTGCCGGTTGGCGCGCCCGACGCTTACGGGAGATGGTTCAGCCGATTTCCTGCTTACCATCTTTTCCGGATCCAGGCCGTCGGGTGAGCAACCCGCTCAATCCTGCGATCGAGCGGGCACATCGCCATTTCAGTACATCCGTGAAACGGCGTTGACGGCTCAAGCAAGCGACAGATTTTCCGCGCTTGTCTTGCCCCGCATCTTGTCGGTCTTGAGCTCGAAGTTGACCTTCTGACCTTCGGCGAGGCCGGGCAAACCGGCGCGCTCGACGGCGCTCACATGAACGAATACATCGTTCCCGCCATCGCTGGGTTGGATGAAGCCGAACCCCTTCTGGCCATTGAACCACTTGACAGTACCTGTCGACATTTTTTGTCCTTCCAAAGACATTAAGTCGCGTGACGATCACGCGATATCAGTTCAACTTGTCGATGTCTTCGGGAAGGCCCGCGGGCGCATTCAAAAAGGCCAGCGGCTAATCGAATAAGCACGACTTAGAGGTTGATCAACAGGAAAGCAAGGTCACGCGCCAATTAAATTCAATTCCGGTGCATTTCTTTGGAGAGGCTTCTCGAAGAACCGCGCTCGATCCCAAGGCGCGCGTTGAGGGTCAGGGAAGCCTGACAGACAGCATTGCGAACAAAGCGTTATCGCCGTGGATCTGAGCCGTTTCGCGGCTGGTGGCATAACCGTGGGCGACCTCGAGGTTTGCTTCGGAAATATGCCATTTCCACAGCGTGGGCTCGAGCGGCGTCACGTCTACCTGCAGCAAGCGAATGGCGGGAGGATCGTTCATCCTCTCAATATGCGACCTTGACCGTCAACATTCCAGCCCGCTCAGTCGCCACAACCAAACTTAACCCCCGCCCTCGAAAATTGACTGGCTTTTGAGCTGCCCGGGGCGCATTGTGGTGAAATCGCCGCTTCGCTTTCCAGGCACTGACGGTGACCGAGAGTTTTGCGCTCCCGCCGAACGAGGGAGTATGTCATGTGCGAGAAGTGCTCGACGATCAACAACACCATCGAGCGATTTCGCCAAATCAAGCGTTCGATCAGCGATCAGTTGACTGTCGAAAGGGCAAGGCAGGTCATAGCCGACCTGGAAGAGCAAAAGGCCGTGCTTCATCTCGGAGATAGCGAGCGAACCGTCGGCGCAGGGGCTGTTTCGCTAGCCTAGCAAGCCAGGCGCTCCGCGGCGCCTCATTTATGCAGCGAATTGCAGACCGAGCGCGCTATGCCGGGCAATTCGAAAGGGTCACGTCATGAGCAAGCGCGAAAATAATGCCAACAACATCTCCCGTCCGTCGGACAGGCCGCTGACTGAATACGAGAAGGAGCAAGTCGCGCTGCGTCGAAATCTGGCGCGCCTGAAGGCCGAACGATTGGCCAGAGAGACTGCTGATTCAAAGACCGACTGACCCGATAAAATCGGTCGGCCAACGACGCCGGCGGCCGCTCTGCACAGTGCTCGAATCGGTGTGTGAATTACCCCCTTGCCTCGATAGATGATATCGAGCGCCACCCCGGCGATTTTCGGTCTTCTGCAGTACGGCGAACGCGACGAGGCCGAACATCGATACCTGCCGACATTGTCATCCTCCTCGCATAAGATGGTCGGATAGCGGCAACCGCCGATCTTTCCGTTCGGGGCACAATGATCGACTCGTATCAATTCCTTGACCATTTGACTGCGCGTGGGCTGCGCTTCTTCTCCGGAGTTCCGGATTCGGTGCTGAGTGGATTGTGCGCCGGCATCAACAATCGCTTGCCGGCGACCGATCATGTCGTCGCGCCGAATGAAGGAGCCGCGATCGCACTGGGCGCCGGGCATTATCTCGCGACCGGCACGCCTCCCGTGATCTATCTGCAGAATGCCGGGCTCGGAAACATCGTAAATCCGGTCGTCTCCCTGGTCTCCCCCGGCGTCTACGGCATGCCGATGCTGTTGATCATCGGGTGGCGCGGCGAAATGTACGAAGAAGACGGCACGACCGCGCAGCTCCCGGACGAACCGCAGCATCACGTCCAGGGACGCATCACTTTAGGGCAGCTCGAATTGATGGATATTCCATACGAGGTGCTCGACGCAGGCCGGCAGGAGTGGCGGAAATCAGTCGACCGGATGATCGACCGCCTGCGCACCGACAATGGACCGGCCGCGCTTGTCGTCAGGAAGGACACCTTCAGCAAGGTCGCGCTGCCCAAATCGGCCGAGGCCGGCGCCGCACGGTTGAACCGCGAAGAGGCCATATCGTGTTGCCTGAAGAGTTTGCCGGAAACGGTCCCGGTCGTTGCAACGACCGGCATGGCAGCACGCGAAGTGTTCGAGCTGCGCGCCCAATCGCAACAAGGCCACCATCGGGATTTCCTTTGCATTGGAGCGATGGGGCTTGCTTCGCAGGTCGCAGCAGGCATTGCCCTCGGCATCCCGAATTCCAGGGTGGCCTGCATCGACGGCGACGGGGCCCTGCTCATGCATATGGGGAGCATGGCCGTTTGCGCCGGCGTACCCAACCTGATCCATATCGTGATGAACAATGAAGCCCACGAGTCCGTTGGAGGCCATCCGAGCGCGGCTTGCGGTTTGGACCTTTCTCTCGTGGCACGAACCTTTGGCTATAAAGTCGTGCGCCGCGTGACCTCTGCTGCGGAGCTCGAGCAGGCCTTGGCGGCTGCGCTGGCCGCGACGGGATCGGCCTTCATCGAGATTCTCTGCGCGGTCGGCCATCGTGCAGACCTTGGCCGTCCCACGATTCCGCCAACCCGAGGCAAGGAGATCCTCATGGAGTTCCTGGCGCGGCTCTCGCTCAACTTGTCAAACAACCCGTGACAGTCGCAACTTCGCATTCCCGCGGCGCTGACACGCCCGAGTCTTGCAAATGTCACCCTCCAAAAAACAGAGGGTGCAGGGAATGCCGGGTGCTGGCCGCACCCGCAGCCTTGTGTGCTGAAAAGGATAGAATGCACACAAGATAGACAGGTAAAGCCGAAGACATCCGGCACTCCCTGCGCAATGGCTTTACGGCTTACTCCGCGCTCTCCTCGGGGTACCGGGCTTGTTAGCCCCCGTCGCCTTCCAACTCATCATCGGCACGACTTGACCCCAGCGTCGGGGGATCAGGACCACACGGCTTGACCGTACGCGACCCTGCCGCACGTCTTGCGGCACGACCGCGTCCATCACATCCCGCGCCACGTGTCGTGACGATCGCGAAACGCCCTCGGTAGCGAGCGCGGGACGGGCTCATTAAACCATATCTTCCGTTTTTCGGAAAGACAAATATTTTTGCGAGGAAGGCTGGACGGCGGACTCACTTGAAAGGCGGAAGTGTTTTGCCCGTCGTGTCGCCGCAGCAACACTCCGCCTCATCACACCGACGACCGGACGCACCGCATCGCGCAGCCAGCGTGCGATCGCGGTGATGCGCGCATCGGCGCCCGGCTGCCCCATCAGCTGGATGCCCATCGGCAAGCCGCGCACCGCCGCCAGCGGCGAGGTGACGACGGGCGCGCCGAGCAGCGAGCTCGGATAGTTGAACACGGGATCGCCGGTCGGCCGCGGCGCGAGCGGGCGGCCCGGGATATCGCCCGGCCATAGCGGCGCAGGTCCCGGAGAGGCCGGCGCAATCATGGCGTCGACGCGATCGGCGAGAGCGCCATAGTGGTCGCGAAGCAGCGCGCGTTTCTGAAATCCGCTCGCGATAGCCGCCGACGCCGACGCGCTCCGCCACCTCGATCACCCGCCGGCCCCGCGCGCTGACGCCGTCCGGATTCTGCGCGACCAGATTGCGCGTCAGCCAGTGATTTTCCCACGCCGTGATCTCGGCGGCCAGCGGACGCGCGCCGACCAGCGTGCGCTCGAAACGCTCGAGCTCGGGATGATCCTTGCGCCTGAGGATTTGCACACCCGCGCTTCCGAGCTGCGCGACGATTTGCTCGAAGGCCCCGCGGGCGTCCTCATCGAGCTCGGGCCACCCTTCCGTTTCCATCACGGCCAGGACCGCCGGCTTGTGCGCGCCCGGCAGCGCGATCGGCCCGGAAGCGCCTCGCGGCCGGGATCGCCGCCGGCGCGCGTGGCGATCTCGATCGCGACCGCCCACATGTCCTCCAGGCATCCGGCATGCGGCCCATGCGTGCTCATGGAGGTCGCCTGGCGTTCGCCGCGGTTGATCGCGCCCTGCGTCGGCTTCAGCGCGTAATTGCCGCAATAGCTCGCCGGTCGGATGATCGATCCGCCGACCTGCGTGCCGATCGCGGCCGGCACCATGCAGGCGCCGACGGCGGCGGCCGAGCCCGACGACGAGCCGCCCGGCGTGTGCGCACGCTCGAACGGGTTGGTGGTCGGTCCCGGATGCGCGCCGCCGAGCTCCGACGTCACGGTCTTGCCAAGGATCACGGCGCCTGCCTCGCGCAGTGCCCAGACCGCGGCATTGTCGCGCTTCGGAAAATTTCCGGCGAATGCGGCGCAACCGAGCTGCGTCGGCATGTCCTTTGTCTCGAGCAGGTCCTTGATGCCGATGGGCATGCCGTCGATCTCTGACAATGGACGGCCGTTGCGCCAACGCTCGGAGCTGGCGTCGGCCTGCGCCCGCGCGCCGCTTTCGTTCAGCACCACCCAGGCCTGGACCACCTTCTCGCGCGCCGCGATGGTCTCGAGACAACGCTCGAGAAAGGCGCGCGGCGTGTCGCGACCCGCCTCGAACGCGGCGACGTGAGTGTGGAATTGAAGCGGAGAATGGAGGTTCGGTTGGTAGCTCGCGCCCATCTGACTTGCCTGCCTTGCTCCGGCTGTTACCGCCGGTGTGTTGACAGACTAACCGGAAGGTCGCGGCAGGCAATAACCTGCACCCGCATAAAGAAAGCCCGCCGTTGACGGCGGGCCCAAGTGTTAGGGAGGAAACGCCGCCATGAGACGGCCCCCATAAGATAGGGTGAGTCGCCCGCGCCGGAATGTGTGGCAGTTCACACAAAGTGGCTCGAAACCGCCGTTCAAGCGGATTTGACCACCCTTGATCGCGCGTTATGATCCCTCAAAAGGGAGATCGCGATGGAGGACACCGCAGCGCGCAGCGCCGCCGAGGCGCTGGTGGCCGAGCACAAGGCCGGCACGAAGTTCAAGGCATTACCCGGCCTCGCCGCGATGCGCGATGCCTACGACATCCAGGACAAATACGTGCCGCTGCTGCGCGTCGTCCACGGCGAGCCGGTCGGCTACAAGGTCGGGCTGACGTCGAAGGCGATGCAGACCTTCTGCGGCATCGATCATCCGATTGCGGGCGTGGTGCTGGCGCGCCGCGTGCACCAGTCCGGCGCCAGCGTGCGCCGCGCCGACTATGGCCGGATCGGCCTCGAATTCGAGATCGCGGTGCGCATGAGGTCGGACATGCCTGATAGCGCGAGCACGCCCGAGGCAGTCGCAGCCTATGTCGACGGTGTCGCGGCGGCGATCGAGATCGTCGACGATCGCGCCGCCGATTACGGCAATCTCGACGTGAAATCGCTGGTCGCGGACAATTCCTGGAATGCCGGCATCGTGCTCGCGCCGTTCGTCGCCAACTGGCCGGAGCTGGAGCCGCTGCTCGGCAAGGCCACCCAGAACGGCGCGCCCGCCGGTGAAGGTTATGGCCGCGACATCCTCGGCCATCCCTTCAATTCGGTGGCCTGGCTCAACGCGCAGCTTGCCTCGCGCGGCGGGGCTTTACGCAAGGGCGACATCGTCATGACCGGCAGCGTGATGAAGACGGTGTTTCCGACCGAGCCTGCGCATTTCAAGTTCGATATGGATGGGCTCGGTTCGGTCGAGGTCAAGGTCACCTAAGACGGGACGCCGAATGGATCACGCCTGGACCTGTCGCTGTTGCGGCAAGCAGTTCAACACGCTTCAGCTCGATATTATGTACTATGCGCCGGATCACTGGGTCGCCATTCCCGAAGCCGAACGGAAGGGCCAGATCGACGACGACGTCTGCTTCCTCCACCATAACGACGGCATGGACATCTTTCTTCGGGGCGTGATCGAGATCCCGATCATCGGCCTGAACGAGAACTTCCGCTGGGGAGCATGGGTGGCGGTCACAGAGAAAGGTTTCAGGCGCGCGCTCGAATTATGGACAGCCGAGGTTATCGAAGACGAGCCCCCGCTGGGCGGATTGATCGGCAACAACATTTCCACCTATCCGGACACGATCAACCTGCAGGCTTATGTGCATCTGCGTCCCGGCAAACTGCGACCGGCGATCGAGCTGTTGCCCCTCGACCATCCGCTCGCGAACGAGCAGCGGCAGGGCATTTCCATGGAACGCGTCGAGGAAATCGTGGCGGCGTGTTCAAGCGGTCATTGAACCGCTGTTCTTCGGGACCTGAAATTATATGTGTGACAGGCACCAGGTTATTCTGATGCCTTTACCGTGCTCCAATAGACCAATTCTGCGTCAAGTCCCTTTTGCGTCTCGGCCCGATCGCGCTCGATGAACTGGCGCTTCGCGTCCAAACTGACCGCCGTCACGAGCGTCCCGTCGCGACGAATTCTATAAACGTCGACCTTGTCTTTGCTTGCGCTCGTCAGGGTGAGCAGGAGGTCCTTCTCTCTTCCGCGAGCGGCGTAGACGCCGTGCAGTAGCCCGCTGGACGACGAAAGGCAGCGGGTCATGCGGCCCTCCTGTTGCCCGGTTTGGCACGAGGTTTTGGCTTCGTCTTTGCCAACTTGTCAACCATATGCAATTCCCCTCCAACGGAAGGTGGTCCTTCGTGCCGGTGGCTGCGGACAGGTCACTCGGCTCAGGTCGCGCCGTGCGACTCCACATAATACGCATAGACCGAATGTGACGCCGTCATGTAGAGCCGGTTCCGCTTCGGGCCGCCGAAGGTCAAATTGGCGCAGCGCTCGGGCAGATGGATGTGGGCGAGCGGCTTGCCCTCCGGGCTGAACACCTTGACGCCGTCGAGATCCTCCGACTTGCCGCGGAGCTGATAGACCTTGCGGCCGTTGACGTCGGTCGGCTCGGATTGCAGGAGACCGTTGCTGCCCCAGCCGCACCAGAGATTGCCATCGTTGTCGACGCGGAAGCCGTCGGGCGCGCCGTCATCGGACGCCTCGATCAGCTTCTTTCTGCTGCCGAGGCTGCCGTCGGCGTTGACGTCGTAGCTCCAGATGCAGCGGTACGGCTGCGCCTTGGCCTCGACCACATAGAATTTCTTCTCGTCCGGCGAGAAGGCGAGCCCGTTGGGATTGCCGATGTCGGTGAGAACGGCGGTCAGCTTGCCGTCGGTGCCGATCCGGAACACGTTGGTGTTGGCCTGCTCGGGCGTCGCCTTGAACCCTTCCCAGTCGCCGAGGATGCCGAATGGTGGATCGCTGAACCAGATCGTGTCGTCCGACTTCACCACGATGTCGTTCGGCGCATTGAGACGCTTGCCCTCGAAACTGTCGGCGAGCACGGTGATCTTGCCGTCCTTCTCGGTGCGCGTGATGCGGCGCGTCACCGAATGTTCGCAGGTAACGAGGCGGCCCTGCCGGTCGCGGGTGTTGCCGTTGGCGAAATTGGACGGGCCGCGGAACACCGAGACGCTGCCGTCTTTCTCGTCGTACTTCATGATCCGGTTGTTGGGGATATCGCTCCACAACAGATATCCGCCATCGGGGAAATAGGCGGGCCCTTCCGCCCAGCGCATGCCGCTGGCGATCTGTTCGACCGTGCTGCTGTAGATGCGGTATTTCAGGAAGCTCGGGTCGAGGATTTCGAGCGAAGGCTCCGGATAGCGCTGGTTCGGCCTGAACGCGAAGGATTGCGCCATCGCGCTGCCGCTCGCCGCGCTCGCTGCAAGCGCACCGGCGCCGGCAAGAATATCTCGACGTGACATGCTCATTGTCGCCTCCCTGCTGTGATGCCGGTTCGAGACCGGCTTTGATGTTTATGGCGTCGAAATCGAAAGTCAGGCATGCGATGTGCCAAGGCACCACCGCGCTCCCTTGATGTTTTCGACAAATATGCCTTCAGTATGAGCGCCTCGCAAAAGAACAGATAAGTGACAGCTCCCATGCAAGACCAGTTCTCCAACAGCCAGATCATCCGCAAACCCGCCGTCGCCAGCAAGGGCGGCATTGTTGCGGCGCAATCGCGGAAAGCAGCCGAAGTCGGCGCGGCCGTGCTTGCCGCCGGCGGCGATTGTATGGACGCGGTGGTCGCCACCGGCTTTGCGCTGGGCGTGGTCGAGCCCTGGATGAATGGTCCCGGCGGCGGCGGCGCGATGGTGCTCTATCGCGCGCGCGAGGACCGCTATGAGGTGATCGACTATGGCATGCGCGCGCCGGACAGTTTGCGCGTCGAGGATTATCCGCTGACCGGGGGAGCTGCGTCCGACATCTTCCCCTGGCCGCGGGTCAAGGACGACCGCAACATTCATGGCCCCGGCTCGATCGCGGTGCCCGGCATGGTCGCCGGCATGAGCGAGGGCCATCGCCGCCACGGCCGGATGTCCTGGAAGGAGTTGCTCGCGCCAGCGGTGAAATTCGCCGGCGAAGGACTGCTGGTCGACTGGTGGACGACCCTGATGATCGCAAGCTGCGCGATCGATTTGCGGCGCTATCCCTCGAGTGCCGCGGCCTATCTGGTCGACGGCCTGCCGCCGGCGCCGCAATGGGCGGTCCGCGCGCATGTCCGCCTGCCGCAGGACAAGTTCAAGGCGTCGCTGTCCTATCTCGCCGAGCAGGGCGCTGACGATTTCTATCGGGGCGATCTCGCCAAAAGCATCGCGGCCGACATCCAGGGCGCGGGCGGCGCGCTGTCGGCCGGCGATCTCGCCGCCTATCGCGCGCATCTGCGCGAGCCGCTGAACATTCCCTATCGCGGCGGCACGGTCTATGCGACGCCGGAATTGACCGCCGGGCCGACGCTCGCCAACGCGCTGCGGCTGTTGCAGCAGGATTTGAAGCCGTCGCGCGGCGAACCCGATGCGGCGGCCTATGCGAGCTATGCCAATGCGGTGCAGACCGCCTATCGCGAGCGGCTGAAGGACATGGGCGACGCCGACGGGCGGCGCTCGCTTGGCGCCGAGCATCTCGCGCCGGCCTGCACCACGCATTATTCCGTGGTCGACCGCGACGGCAACATGGCGGCGGTGACGCAGACGCTGCTGTCGGGCTTCGGCTCGCGCTTCGTCACGCCGCAAAGCGGCATCACCATGAACAACGGCATCATGTGGTTCGACCCGACCCAGGGCGTGTCGAACTCGCTGGCGCCCGGCAAGCGCTGCCTGTGCAACTACACGCCCGTGGTGGCGCACGCCGCAAACGGTCAGCGGCTGGCGGTCGGCGCCTCCGGCGGCCGCCGCATCATGCCGGCGGTGATGCAGCTGCTGTCTTTCGTGATGGATTACGGCATGGACCTCGACACCGCGATGCATCAGCCGCGGCTCGACGCCAGCGAAGGCCCGATCGTGATCGGCGATGTGCGCATGGACAAGGCCGTGCGCGACAGCCTGCGTTCCCGCTTCGACTATGAGGACGCGCGCATTCAGACCTTCCCGGGCAAATATGCCTATCCGAGCGCGGTGCTGCGCGACGGCGCGACCAACCATGGCGCGACCGACACCTTCCAGCCCTGGTCCGAGGCTGTGGCGGAAGGTTGAGAGGCCGCTTGAGGCTTCGCCTGGTGTTGTCGCTGAAACCGTCGCGTTGTAGCTTCGTAACTTGCAAACGTTGCCAACAGCCGCCGGCATCTGCATGCGTATCGCCGCCCTGCTCTTCCTTGCTTTGCTCGCCTTCGCCGCCCCCGCGTGCGCCGATGACATCGCCAATGCGCAGAGCGTGATCCGCGCGCAGGAGCAGGCGTTCGTGCGCAACGATGCCGCCGCCGCCTGGTCCTACGCCTCGCCCGCCATCAAGAAGCTGTTCCCGCAAGCCGACACCTTCATGTCCATGGTCCAGAACTCCTACGCGCCGGTCTGGCGCCACAAGAGTTTCGAGTTCGGCGAGGGGCGCGTCGAAGGCAACTGGGTGGCGCAGCGCGTCCACATCGTCGACCAGGACGGCGAGGCCTGGGAAGCGATCTACACGCTGGAGCAGCAAGCCGACGGCAGCTTTAGGATCACCGGCTGCTCGCTCTTGAAGGCCGGACAGTCCGTCTAAAGGATAAGTCTCCGCGACTGTCGTTCGCGCTTGCGAACGATTCGATCGGCAGCACTTCGCAGTCGCAATGACTGACCCGTTTGACAGCGCCGGATTGACCTCCGTATTCTCTTTTACAATTTTTACAGTTACGCGTACAACTTTTACAATTGCACCGTTTTGCGCGCTGCAGCGTAGCTCGCGCCGATCAAGTCAAGACGGCGGCAATGCAACGAACAACAACGAACAAGGGGGGAAACATCCGATGTCGAAATTCAACATTCTCATTCTTGGTGCGTCCTACGGTTCGCTTCTCGCATCGAAAATCCTGTTCGGTGGGCATTCCGTGAAGCTTGTCTGCTTGCCCGAGGAAGCGAACCTGATCAATTCCGAAGGCTTTCGCGTTCGCTTGCCGGTTCGCGGCCGCGCCGAGCCGGTCGAAATCGATTCCCGCAAATTGCCCGGCAAGGTTTCGGCAGCGGGCGCCAACGATGTCGATCCGCGCGACTATGATCTGATCGGGCTCGCCATGCAGGAGCCGCAATATGGCTCACCGGGCGTCCGCGGATTGCTCGACGCGGTCGCAAAGTCGCATGTGCCGTGCATGTCGATCATGAACATGCCGCCGCTGGCCTACATGCGACGGATTCCGGGTCTCGATGCGGAGAAGCTCAAACCGGCCTACACCGCGCCGGAAGTCTGGGATCACTTCACCCCCGGCCTGATCACGCTCTGCAGTCCCGATCCGCAAGCGATACGGCCGCCAGGCGAGAAGGTGAACGTGCTGCAGGTGACGCTGCCCACGAATTTCAAGGCCGCGCGCTTCGACGACGAGCGCGGCAACATGATCCTTCGGCAGCTGGAGCAAGAGATCGATGCCATCCGCTTCGAGGTTGCGGACGGCAAAATCGAACTGCCGGTCAAGCTGCGATACTACGATTCGGTGTTCGTACCGCTCGCGAAGTGGGCGATGCTGATGGCGGGGAACTACCGGTGTATCACCGAAGACGGGATGCGCACGGCAAAGGAAGCCGTTCATACGGATCTGGAGGCATCGCGCTCGATCTACGATTTCGTGATCGAGGTGTGCACCAAAATCGGCGCGTCAAAGGACGAACTGGTGCCGTTCGAGAAATATGCGGCCGCCGCCAACGACCTGTCGCGGCCGGCCTCCGCGGCGCGTGCGCTCACCAACGGTGCCGTCAACATCGAGCGCGCCGACAAGCTGGTCCAGCTTGTCGCAAGCCAGAACGGCATGCGACATGCCATGCTGGACCTGATCGTGGCACGCGTGGATCGGCGGCTGGACGCGAACCGCAAGGCCAAACAGTCGGCGGCGTGACCGGCCTGGCGGCGGTTTGACGCCGACTGTTCGTCGGGCAGTCGGCTTAGGCGATCGCGGTGAAGACTTCCTCGAACAGGCGGAGCATGGCCGCCCATGATTGCCTGTCCGCGGCCGCGTCGTAGCCGAGTTCCGGGACTCCGGCATTGTCGGCGTCCGGGTTAGTGAAACCGTGCTTCGCGCCGGCATAAACGTGAACCTGCCAGTCCACACTGGTGCGGCTCATCTCCTCTTCAAAAGCTGCAAGCTGCGACATCGGCACGAGCGTGTCGGCTGCGCCGTGACAAACCAGAACCTTCGCCTTGATTTTGCGCGCATCCTCAGGCCGCTCGCTGGCGAGTCCGCCGTGAAAGGTGACAACGGCGCTCAAGGACGCGCCGCTTCGCGCCAGCTCAAGCGCTGTCGTGCCGCCGAAGCAGTAGCCGATCGCGGCGATCTTCGCGGCGTCGACGTTGCTTTGCTGCACAAGCGCGAGGCGTGCCGCCTCGGCCCGTGCGCGCCAGCGTAACAGGTCCGAACGCAACTGCCCCATCAGCTCGCGAGCATGAGGAATATCGCGCGCCGTCGCGCCGTCTCCATAGAGATCGGCAACCAGCACCACGAGGCCGAGCGCTGCGAGACGCTCCGCGCACGCAATGGCGTGATTTCCGATGCCACGCGCGTCCGGAAACAGCACAATACCGGGCCGCTGGCCGGCACGTCGATCATCGTCAATGATGACGCCTTTGAGGGTCGCGGCGCCGTCGCGATAGTCGAGCGTGGGGGTACGCACGCTACGCCACCGCGAGCCGGCCTCGGCCTCGCGCGCGCAACAACAGGCCCAGCACGATCGCCATGTTGACGACGTTCCAGGCGAAGCCGTTGGCGAAGGCGGCAGCATAGGAGCCGGTGGCGTCGAAGATGACGCCCGACACCCAACCCCCGAACGACATGCCGAACACCGAGGCGAAGATCACGATGCCGACACGTGTCGCGGCCTCGCGCGCCGGCATCGTATCGCGCACGATGATGGCGTAACTCGGCACGATGCCGCCCTGGAACAGGCCGAACATCGCGGAGATCAGATAGAGCGAGGTCAGGCTGTCGAAGAACAGATAGAACAGCAGCGCAAAAGCCTGCGCCGACGATCCGATCATCAGCGTCACGAGCCCGCCGAACCTGTCGGCGATAAAGCCGGACCCGATGCGGCTGACGATGCCGAAGAACATCATCATCGACAGCATCTCGGCGCCGCGCGCCACGCCATAGCCGAGGTCGCCGCAATAGGCGACGATATGGACCTGCGGCATCGCCATCGCCACGCAGCAGGAGATGCTGGCGATGCAGAGCAGCACGGTCAGCGTATTCGTGGAGAGCTGGAAGTCGACCCGCGGCGGCGGCGCATTGGCATGATCGCGCGCGGCGCCACGGCCGATGATCGCCCGCAGCACCAGCAGCAGGATCATCATCGAGACGCCGCAGAACAGGCCTATCGCGATATGGGTGGCGCGCCAGCCATAGGTCTGCGTGCCCCAGTTCACGATCGGCGGCCATATCGTGCCGGCGACGTAGTTGCCGCTGGCGACGATGGTCACCGCGAGCCCGCGATAGCGCTCGAACCAGTGCGAAGCTTCCGCCATCAATGGCGCGAAGGTCGCCGAGGCGCCGAGTCCGATCAGGAAAGATACCGCGATGAATTGCCAGAGCGCATTGGAAAGACCGGCGAGCACATAGGCGACCGTGAGCAACGCGATGCTGACGGCCATCGCCGTGACGATGCCGACCTTGTCGGTGATCCTGCCCATGATCACGCCACCGAGACCGAAGCCCAGGAAGATCATGGTGACGGAGAACGAAATCGCACCGCGGGTTGTGCCGAACTCCGCCTGCACCGTCGGCATCACCACCACGACCGACCACATGCCGACCGCGCCGATCGAGGCGATCAACAAGGCCACGACGAGCCGCACCCAGGCCTGACCGGAGTCGGGAACGAAGGCGTGGGGATCGGGGGATTTCGCGGGGGCGTGCACGGGCGCGCAACTTCCTCGCTGAGGCCGGCGCGGTCAACCCACATTGCCGCGATATTAGGCATGCGTAGGCCGGACGGCAGCAGCCGTCAGCAGCGCGCCGAGCCTCGAACCTCAATGCAAGAGATCGCAGGCCGCGACGCGATTGATGTCCGCCAGCCGCCGGTCGGCATCGGCCTCGAGATCGAGGCTTGCGATGAGATCAAGCAGGCGGCCGTAGGCGCGGTCGGCGACGGCGACCGGCAGCGGCTCTTCGTCGAAGGCCTCGACATAGCCGCCGACGAGACCGTTCAACAGCGCATACAGACCGCGTTGCGCCGGTTGGTGCGCGCTCAAGAGCTCGAGCTTGTTCTGAAGGTTGCGGAAGGTTCGCAGGCCGTGATGCTGCTGCGAAAGCCAGGAATGGAGGTCGTTCATGTCAGCCTCTTCGAAATAGTTGAAGAAGCTACCGGCTTATACAGTTGGCCGGCTCGCCGTGCCATGGCGGTTATTGCATTCCCGCCTTGCCCTCCGCGAAGACCGTCGTTCGGGGGCGCGCCCTTGGGGCGCGAGCCCGGAATGACCATCGAGAAAACCTTAACCCTTTCCTAACCATAAACTAGGCAAGAATTGCCGGGTGAAGTCGAGTGTCGTCGATTGCGTAGAACGGGGGAACCTCCGTGGACGCCAGTGCGGTGCCTCACTTTCGAACCGGTGGCCCAACGGCCGCCGCGCAGACGCTTGGGGCGCGTGAACGGCATACGCGGGGGGACGCAGCTACCATGGTCGACGTCACGGCGGGTCAAGGCGCGGGCGCCAGCAGCGGAAATCTTTCGCTCAGCGACATCGTGGATTTCGTAAAGCGCGGCGACATCGCGCTCGCGCTCGGCATCCTCACCATCCTCGTCGTCCTGATCCTGCCGCTGCCCTCGGTGGTGCTGGACCTGTTCCTGGCGATCTCGATCACGCTGTCGATCCTGATCCTGATGACCTCGCTGTTCATCCAGGCGCCGCTGGAATTCTCCTCGTTCCCGACCATCCTGCTGATCTCGACCATGCTGCGGCTGTCGCTCAACCTCGCCTCGACGCGGTTGATCCTCGCCCACGGCCATGAGGGCACCGACGCCGCCGGCCATGTCATCGAGGCCTTCGGCAACTTCGTGATGAGCGGCAACTTCGTGATCGGCATCATCGTGTTCGCGATCCTGGTCATCGTCAACTTCGTGGTCATCACCAAGGGTTCGGGCCGCATCGCCGAAGTCGCGGCGCGCTTTCACCTCGACGCGATGCCCGGCAAGCAGATGGCGATCGACGCCGACCTCAACGCCGGCCTGATCGACGAGAAGGCGGCGCGCGAGCGCCGCAAGGCGCTGGAAGACGAAAGCGGCTTCTTCGGCGCGATGGACGGCGCCTCGAAATTCGTGCGCGGCGACGCCATCGCGGGCCTGCTGGTCGTCTTCATCAACATCATCGGCGGCATCATCATCGGCGTCGCGCAGCAGAGCCTGTCGTTCGGCGAGGCCGCGCGCACCTACACGGTGCTGACCGTCGGCGACGGCCTCGTCACGCAGGTGCCGGCGCTGATCGTCTCGACCGCGGCGGGCCTGCTGGTGTCGAAGGCCGGCGTCTCCGGCGCGGCCGACAAGGCGCTGATGAGGCAATTCTCCGGCTATCCGCAGGCGCTCGGCATGGCCTCGGCGGTGATGTTCGTGCTGGCGCTGCTGCCCGGCATTCCCATGCTCCCGTTCCTCGCACTGGCCGGCGGTGCCGGCGGGTTGGCCTGGAAAGCCCACAAGCAAAAGCGCGACAAAGGTTTCGCCGACGCCAAGGCCGCGGCTCAGCCTGCGGCAGCGGCCGCGGCCGCCGCGGCTGCGGAAGAGCCGATCGCCAGTGCGCTCAAGATCGACGATCTCAAGATCGAGCTCGGCTACGCACTGCTGCCGCTGGTCAACGGCCCCGACGGCCAGGACCGCCTCACCGACCAGATCAAGGCGCTGCGCCGCCAGCTTGCGATCGAGATGGGTTTCGTGATGCCGGCGGTGCGCATCCTCGACAACGTGCAGCTCGAGGCCAACACCTATGTCATCAAGATCAAGGAGGTCGACGCCGGCACCGGCAAGATCTGGCCGAACCAGTTCATGGTGATGGACCCCGCCGGCAACCAGGTCGGGGTGCCCGGCATCCACACCACCGAGCCGACCTTCGGCCTGCCCGCCACCTGGGTCGACGCCTCGCTGAAGGAAGAAGCCTCATTGAAGGGCTACACCGTGGTCGATGCTGCGACCGTGCTGTCGACCCACCTCACCGAGCTGTTGAAGAACAACATGAGCGACCTGTTGTCCTATGGCGAGGTGCAGAAGCTGCTCAAGGAACTGCCGAAAGAGCAGAGCGAGCTGGTCAAGGACATCGTGCCGAGCCAGGTCACGATATCAGGCATCCAGCGCGTGCTGCAGCTTTTGCTGGCCGAGCGCATTTCCATTCGTGACCTCTCGACCATCCTGGAAGGCATCGCCGACGCGCTCGCCTTTTCTCGTAATCCCGCGACCATGGTCGAGCACGTCCGCGCCCGCCTGGCGCGGCAGATTTGCGCCCAAAACACCTCGCACAGCGGCTACCTGCCGCTGATCGCATTGTCGGCGAGATGGGAGCAGGCCTTCGCGGAGTCGTTGGTCGGCACCGGTGAGGAGCGCAGCCTGGCAATGCAGCCGTCAAAGCTGTCGGAGTTCATGGCGGCGGTGCGTGATGCCTTCGAGCGCGCCGCGCGCGAGGGCGAGGCGCCGGTGCTGGTGACCTCGGCCGGCATCCGGCCCTTCGTGCGCTCGCTGGTGGAACGATTCCGCTCGCAAACGACTGTCTTGTCGCAGGCGGAAATCCATCCGCGCGCCCGGCTGAAGACGGTCGGCAGCGTTTAGGCGCGCATGATCCGGAAAAAGCCTGCCCCGCACTTGATGCGGGGTGGGCACCGGTTTTCCCTCGCGACAAACGCGTAGCGTTTGCGCGGAGATCATGCGCCAAACCAAACAGCCGGTTCCGGCTGTGCTTTTCCGCCACAGGCAATCGATTTCTTAATTTCCGTTCATGCCGCGAGCTGTTGCGGTGCGGCGAGCCGGTATGGCGTAACCACCTGTACGATCAACGGTATTCCGCGCATCCGCGCGGCCGCCAATCGCGGCCTTTCAAGTCTTTTCACCGAGTTGTGATCGCCACTTCGCAACCAAACCGCCAATCCCTACGTTGGATAGCGTGACGTTGAACCCGTCGCGAGACGGCAGCGACACATACGAGCAGAGAACGCCGGGCAGGAGTCTCCATGAACCACTCGATCTACAGCGCAGATCGCTCGACCCACCTCAAGATCGTGGTCGTGGCGCTCGTTGCAGGCATCGTGGTTGCCGGCCTCGGCATCTCGGCTCGCGCAACCTCGGACGACGGCTACGCGCAGACCGCGCACGTGATCAAGGCCGGCAAGCCGCTGGCGGTCACCAGCAACGCATCGGTGGTGCGCTAACAAAAGGAATTTAAGGAATTCACGCGGCTCTTTACCAGCCCCCCAAAGTCGCCACGTGGATATGTAGAAGACCCCAACTACCCCAAGTTGACTGAGGAAAACGCCCGCTCCCCACGGGCGTTTTCTTTTTGTGGGGTGTGTTCGCCTGCGTCGATGCGGATTGATTCAGCCGTACATGCGGTGCGTCCCCTCCCCCGCCTGCGGGGGAGGGCTAGGGTGGGGGCAAACAGTATCGACGGTGCGGTGGTGATGCCCCCTCTCCACCTCTCCCCCGCACGCGGGGGAGAGAGCCGAGCGGTGCACGCGGCATGCATCGGATATTCGACACAAAAGAGATTGCGGATTAGACGCGCTACTTCGCAGGTACGGTCTCGATCAGCTTGCCGGCAAACACCGGCGTCGAGTGCGGCGCGCCGTCGGGCGAGCCGCCGGCCTGCTCTACCGTCACGGCGTAGACGCCGCCGTTGATGACGTCGGAATCGAAGCCCGTCAGCACCGTACGCGCGGTGAAATCGTTAGCCCCGATCACGCCGAGCGAGCGCGGCCGCCCGCCCAGCTTGTCGGAGATCAGCCAGAGCTCGTAGCTCTTGCCGACCTCGACCGGCGGCGCGCCGACCTTGCGCACCGTAAAATTCCTGGTGGCGCCGTCGACGGTGAGGATGAAGGCCGGTCCGCCGGCCGAGCCCTGCAACAGCGCGACATATTGCGCCGAAGGCGCAGTCGGCGGCGCCGGCGTCTTGACCTCGACCACCTGCGTGCGCGGCTTGGGGCGCAGGCCTGCCGGCAGCAGATCAGGCGAGAACAGCTGCACGCCAATCATCGCCACCAATACGGCTGCAAGCGCGGTCATGACAGAGGCGACGCCACGCCAGCGCCTGGCCTGCGAGGACAGGCGGACGACGTTGGAGCTGTCGGCGGCGGGCGTGGCAGGTGCAGGGGGCGCGAACGGCGCAAAAGAATCCGGCGGCGTGAACGAATCCGTTGGAGCGATCGGCTCAAAGGCCTGCGGCTGCTGCGGCGCCTGCAGCTCCTGCATTTCCATCGGAGGCGGCGGCGCCTCCGGCAACATCAACGGCGCTTGTTGCTGCGGCGAATGCCCGACCGCAGCGCGCACGCGCTCCCACAGTTCGGGACGCGGCTCGACCGATCCGACCATCTGATTCAGCACGCCGAGGCGAAACTCCCAGGACTGCACCATCGCGGTGAACTCGGGGTCCACCGCCATCATGGTCTCGACCTGCGCGCGCTCGTCGGCATCGAGCGTGCCGAGCGCATATTCCGCCGCGATTGCGATATGGTCTTCGCTGTATTCCATCACTCTCAAGTCCGGTCTTTCACAGACCAAGGCACTCCCTGATATCCATCATGCTCCGACGCAGCCACGTCTTCACCGTATTCACCGGCGCCTCGAACTTCGCCGCCAGCTGCTCCCTGCTCCAGCCGTTGTAGTAGGCGAGCAGCACCAGCTTCTGGCGGTCCGGCTCGAGCCGTCCCACGCACTCCAGCAAGCGCTTCAATTCTTCCGTCATTTCGCGGCGAGCCAGCGGATCCGGGCTGTCGGCTGCGACTTCCATCGCTGCCGGCTCTTCCTCGATCGAGCCTTCGGTGCGCTTTCGCACGACATCGATGGCCCGGTTGCGCGCGATCGACGCCATCCAGGTGATCGGCGACGACAAGCCGGGATTGAACTGCCCGGCGCTGTTCCAGATCTTGACGTATGTCTCCTGAATAACCTCCTCGGCGAGATCCTGTCTGCGCAAGATACGCAGCACGACGCCGTAGAGTTTCGCGCGCGTGGCGGCATAGAGGCGCTCGAAAGCGGCCTCGTCACCCTTCGCAACCGCGGCAATCAGCCAGACCAGCTCAGCCGGCGTCAGCATTCAGATCCCCAAAAATCGCGATCCCCCATCGCTTTCTTGATCGAGCACGATCTTTCGCGGATCGCGCTCCAACCGGGAGTAGTTCAGGACACTGGTAGCATATTTTGCGGTGGATCGGTCCAGTCCCTGCACCGTCAAAAGTCGCAGGCCCAAGACCGCCCATGGGCGGGCGGGCGCTGACGAACAAAACCCGGACCCTTTCGGGCCCGGGCTCTGACGGTGCTGAGATGGCTTGAAAGGGCTTAGGCGACGCCGAGGCGGGCGCGCATCAGGCCGATACTGTCGAGGTCGGCCTGCTCGCGGGCGCTCTCCTCGGCGCGCTCGCGGGCCTGGTCGCGCTCGTCCAGCAGCTCGACCTTCTTGAGCTCCTCATAGGCTTCGGCGAGCAGGCTCTTGGCGTCCTCGAGCTGGATGCGCAGCTCGTCAGCCGAACGCGTCAGGTTTTCCCGGCGCTGGATCGCGGCCTTGGCATAGGTCGGATAGGCGAAGTGCGAGGGATCGTTGATCCCGGCGCGCTCCTGCTCGGCGAGGATCTCGCGCTCGAGATCGACCGACATGCGCTGGAAGTCGGCGATCATGCCCTCGATCTGGGCGACCCTTCGGCGCTTCTCGTCGACCTGAAACTTCTTCAGGCGGATCAGCGTTTCGCGTGACTTCATCGACTCATACTCCCCAGAAGTCCCTTAAGACGCGGGACAAGGCCGGCTCCCCGCGGGACCCCACCGGCAGCAACTAAAATCGTCCGGGGATCATGGCCTGACAAAGTTAGCGTTCCGTTTCCAAACCCTTGAGGATTCGTGCAAGTCGCTCGTAACCCTCACCAAGTTGGGTGACCTCGTCCTTGGCCTGGCGCAGGAAGGCCTCCAGCGGTTCATGCAGCTTGATGGCGGCGTCAACCTCGTCGCTGGAACCGGGGCGATAGGCGCCGAGCCGGATCAGTTCCTCCATATCGGCATAGGTCGCCATCACCCGCTTGGCCTCGGTGATGACGGGCAGGTAGGCCGGGTCGGCCGATTTCGGCATGGTGCGGGACACCGACTTGAGGACGTTGATCGCGGGGTAGCGGCCGCGCTCGGCGATCGCGCGCTCCATCACCACATGGCCGTCGAGGATGCCGCGCACGGCATCGGCAATCGGCTCGTTGTGGTCGTCGCCGTCGACCAGCACCGTGAAGATGCCGGTGATGGTGCCGTCGTTGGTGCCGGGGCCGGCGCGCTCCAGCAGCTTCGGCAGCTCGGTGAAGACGGTCGGCGTGTAGCCCTTGGCGGTCGGCGGCTCGCCCGCGGACAGGCCGATCTCGCGCTGGGACATGGCAAAGCGCGTCACCGAGTCCATCAGGCACAGCACGTCCTTGCCTTCGTCGCGGAAGTATTCGGCGATCGCGAGCGTCAGATAGGCGGCCTGCCGCCGCATCAGCGCAGGCTCGTCCGAGGTCGCGACCACCACGACCGAGCGCGCGAGCCCCTCCTCGCCGAGATCGTCCTGCAGGAACTCCTGCACCTCGCGGCCGCGCTCGCCGACGAGGCCGATCACCGAGATCGCCGCGTCGACATTGCGCGCCAGCATCGACAGCAGCACCGACTTGCCGACGCCGGAGCCCGCGAAAATGCCGAGCCGCTGGCCGCGGCAGCAGGTGAGGAACGTGTTGAGCGCGCGCACGCCGAGATCGAGCGGCGCACCGACGCGCTTGCGCGCATGCGCCGGCGGCGGCGTGTTACGGAACGGCATGGGAGAAGCGCCCTGCGGCAGCGGCCCTTTGCCGTCGATCGGTTCCCCCATCGCGTTGAGCACGCGTCCGAGCCAGGCCTCCGACGGACGAACCTGGTTCGCTGCATTGGCAATCACCGCGCGGCAACCGCGCCGTACGCCTTCGAGGCCGGCGAACGGCATCACCACTGCGTTGTTGCCGGAGAAGCCGATCACCTCGCAGGGGATCGGACGCGCGCCACCGGTCTCGATCACGATGCGCGCGCCGACCGACATGGCATGGATGGGGCCTGCGACCTCGACCATCAGGCCGCGCACGCCCACGACGCGGCCATAGATATTGACGCCGTCGATGTCGCCGATCTGCTCGGCGAGCGCCTTCATTGCGAAAACCTTAAGTTTTCACGCATTTCCGCCGTCCGCTTAACCTCGTGTTTACCCGCATCGTTAATCATTGCGTCACTGTCTTTGATGGCTGGGCGCCTTGCTGTTCGAGGGAACCGCGAGTCGCAAGAGTCGGTTAGTCCCGGCTCTTCATGTGGAACTTGAACGGCTACGGGTACAAAAAGCTGGTTTGACGCAATATCTTAGGGCGATTCGACAAAAATTGCACTGGGAGACCTTGCGCTAGAGAATCAGAGTTTGTTAACCATATCTCGTCAGGGTCCGAATCAGTTGTTCAAAGGCGTTTGTTGTGTTGCCGCGGTTGCGGCCCGACCTGACGCCCGGAGAGGCGACTATGGGGAACTGGCATGCGCGTTTTGCTGATTGAAGATGACAGCGCCGTCGCGCAGTCGATCGAATTGATGCTCAAATCCGAGAGCTTCAACGTTTACACGACAGACCTTGGCGAAGAAGGCGTCGATCTCGGCAAGCTCTACGACTACGACATTATCCTTCTCGACCTGAACCTGCCCGACATGTCCGGCTACGACGTGCTGAAGCAGCTGCGGGTCTCCAAGATCAAGACACCGATCCTGATCCTTTCCGGCCTCGCCGGCATCGAGGACAAGGTCAAGGGTCTCGGCGTCGGCGCCGACGACTACATGACCAAGCCCTTCCACAAGGACGAACTCGTCGCCCGCATCCACGCGATCGTGCGCCGCTCCAAGGGCCACGCCCAGTCGGTGATCCAGACCGGCGATCTCGTGGTCAATCTCGACACCAAGACGGTCGAGGTCGGCGGTCAGCGCGTGCATCTGACCGGCAAGGAATATCAGATGCTGGAGCTGCTTTCGCTCCGCAAGGGCACCACGCTGACCAAGGAGATGTTCCTCAACCATCTCTACGGCGGCATGGACGAGCCCGAGCTGAAGATCATCGACGTCTTCATCTGCAAGCTGCGCAAGAAGCTCGCCAACGCCTCCGAAGGCCGCAACTTCATCGAGACCGTCTGGGGCCGCGGCTATGTGCTGCGCGAGCCGCACGACATCGAAGAGCGCATTCCCGCTTAAATCTGGTTTACCCGCGAGCCGTACGCTCGCTCCTCCCAGACTGGACCCCGCCGCAAATGGCGGGGTTTTTGTTTTTGGGGGGACGCGGCGGTGGCACGCCTTGAATGTAGCAACGTTTCTACTATACTGATGGGGTTGGTCCGGAGAACGCAAATGGCCACTACGCTCACCAGCCGGGAATTTAATCAGGATACCAGCGGCGCAAAAAAGGCAGCCTCGCGTGGGCCAGTCTTCATTACAGACCGCGGCCGCCCCGCCCATGTCCTGCTGACCATTGAGGAGTACCAACGACTGACCGGCGGTCACATGAGCCTTGCAGAAGCGCTCGCGCAGCAAGGCGCCGACTTTGATTTCGACCCACCGAAAGCAAGCCGCAAGATATTCAAACCGGCCGATCTCGGCTGATGTTTTTGCTCGATACCAATATCATTTCGGAATTGAGGCGGCGGGACAAAGCTGATCGCAATGTCGCCACTTGGGCAAACGCTCATTCCGCGACGAGCTTCTTCATCTCCGCAATCTCCATTTTCGAGATCGAGCTTGGAGCGTTGCTGATCGCACGGAAGGATCATGCGCAAGGCGACGTACTGCGTGCGTGGATCGACCATCAGATCCTGCCACGATTCGAAGGACGTGTCTTGGCAATCGACGCGACTGTCGCACAACGATGCGCGCGACTTCATGTCCCAAATCCGCGATCCGATCGCGACGCCTTGATCGCAGCGACGGCATTGGTTCATGGTCTGAGTGTGGTCACGCGCAACGAGGCCGATTTCGCATCAACCGGAGTTGCGCTCATCAACCCGTGGAAGGTTCAACAATCGGGCTAACGTCAAATGAGAAGCAGGACTGATTTGCGCGCCGACGCCGCCCGGGACGGCTGCGCCGGCCGCGCATTCGGCTTTGGCGGCGGATAAACTTTTTGTTTTGACGCGTTTTCTTCACGCGAACCGGTGCCCATTTCGCTTGAAAACGCTGTGATGAACAAGCAAGTTGCCGTGAGGTGACGCGTTCTGCTTGCGTGCCCGGCGGTCCTTGGGCAAGGATCGCGCACTTCAAAGAAGGGCCGCACCATGAAACGCTCGCGCCGGGTCGTGCTGACGATGATGGGAACCGCAGCGGTTGGCGCGGTCTCGATGGGCTTTGTCCCGCGCCGTGGCTGCGGTCCCGGCGAGAGCGCGGTGCCCGGCGGCGACGGCCGGCTCTATTGCCGCGGCGCGACCTGGTACGGCGGTTTCGGCGGCACGCTGCATCACGTCCACGGGCATGGCCACGGCGGGGGCGGCCACGGACACGCCGGCGGCGGCGGCTAACTTTCCCTTATGCAGCGCATCGTCTGCCCCGAGCGCGATGACTGGCGTGCGACTGCCGAGACGAGCGGCTTCGATTTCCACACCATCGACGGCGAACGTTACTGGGACGAGCGCGGCTACTACGCCTTCACGCTCGATGAGATCGAGCGCCATATCGAGGCGCCGACCGGCGAGATCGACGAGATGTGCCTTGCGCTCGTCGCCAAGGCGATCGACGACGAGGAATATCTGAAACGGCTGAAGATCCCGCAAACCTTCTGGCCGCTGATCTCGGACAGCTGGGAGCGTGACGAAGGCAGCCTCTACGGCCGGCTCGACCTGTCGTTCGACGGACAGGGACCGGCCAAGCTGCTTGAATACAACGCCGACACGCCGACCTCGATCTTCGAGGCCGCGGTGTTTCAATGGGGCTGGCTCGAACAGTCGATCGAACGTCGCATCATTCCTGAAGGACGCCGACCAGTTCAACTCGATCCACGAACGACTGATCGAAGGCTGGAAGAAGCTCGGGTCAGGCCGGCACTTGCATCTCACCGGCACCACCGACAACAGCGAAGATCTCGGCACGCTCGCCTATCTCGAGGACACCGCGACCCAGGCGGGCTTATCGACGACGCTGATCGACATCGAGGACATCGGCTGGCGCGACGGCGGCGGCTTCGTCGATCTCGACAATCGCGATATCGCTTTCGCCTTCAAGCTCTATCCCTGGGAGTGGATGTTCCGCGATGCCTTCGGCGCCAGGCTTGCGGAGACGCCGACACGCTGGATCGAGCCGCCGTGGAAAGCCGTGCTCTCCAACAAGGGCATCCTGCCGCTGTTGTGGGAAATGTTTCCCGGCCACCCCAATCTGCTGCCCGCTTTCTTCGAGGACGACCCACGCTCTCGCGACGCTCGGGACGTCCTATGTGCGCAAGCCGCTTTATTCGCGCGAAGGCGCCAATGTCGCGCTGATCAGCCAGGGCGTGGCGTTGGCCGAGCAGCACGGGCCGTATGGCGACGAAGGATTCATCCGCCAGGCCTTCGCGCCGTTGCGCAATTTCGAAGGCCAATATCCGGTGCTCGGCAGCTGGCTGGTCGATCACACGCCGTGCGGGCTGTCGATCCGCGAGGATGAGGGTCCGATCACCGGCAACAATTCGCGCTTCCTGCCGCACGCGATCATCTAGGCGCGCTAACGCGCGGCGACCACCTTCAGGCCCTGCAGCATCGCACCGCCATTGCCGCGCGCGCCACGCGACGGGTTCGGCTGATAGAGCCCGCGCCGGTCCGGATACGGCCGGAACGCATCGGTGATGCCGACCACGGATTCGGCCGCACCCAGCATCAGCATGCCGTCGGGCTCGACCATCTTGCCCATCCGCTCGAAGATGCTGACCTTGGTCTCCTGGTCGAAATAGATCAGGACGTTGCGGCAGAAGATCACGTCGAACTTGCCGAGATGGGCGAAGTCCTGCAGCAGGTTGAGCTGGCGATGCTGGACCATGCCGCGGATGTCGGCATTGATCTGCCAGAGCTCGCCGGTCTGCGAAAAATACTTCACCAGCAGCTGGATCGGCAGCCCACGCTGCACCTCGAACTGGCTGTAGATACCGGCTTTCGACTTTTCCAATACCTCCTGCGACAAGTCGGTCGCGACGATCTCGATGCGCCAGCCGGCCAGCTGCGCCGCCTTTTCCTTCAGGCACATCGCGATCGAATACGGCTCCTGTCCGGTCGAGGACGCCGCCGACCAGATGCGGATCGATTTGCGGCCCGCGCGCGCCTGGGTCAGCGCGGGCAGCACGGTATCCCGCAGATGATCAAAGGGAATCTTGTCGCGGAAGAAGAAGGTCTCGTTGGTGGTCATCGCTTCGACGACGTCCGAGGTCAGAGCCTCGGCGCCGCTCTTCATCCTGGCGACGAGCTCGGGGATGCCGGCAAGACCCGCCTTGCGGGCGAGCGGGATCAGCCGGCTTTCCACCAGATATTGCTTGTCGGCGGAGAGGTCGAGACCCGAACGCTCCTTCAGGATCTTGCGCAGATACTCGTAGTCCTGGGGCGTCACGAACGGTCTCCTGCGAACACGCGAACGACTTTCGGTGCGATCTGGTTGAGCGGCAGGATGGCGGCGCAGATGCCGGCATTGGCCGCGGCACCCGGCATGCCCCAGACGACGCTGGTCGCCTCGTCCTGGGCGATCACGCTGCCGCCGGCGGCGACGATCTCCTTGCCGCCGCGCATGCCGTCGGAGCCCATGCCGGTCAGGATCACGGCGAGCACGGCGCCCTGCCACACATCGATCGCCGAGGTGAACAGCGGATCGACCGCGGGCTTGCAGAAATTCACGGATGGGCCGTCGTCGAGCGCGATCGCGGCCTCCGCGCCGCGGCGCACGACGCGCATGTGGCGTCCGCCGGGCGCGAGATAAATCGTGCCGGGCTTGACCGGTTCGCCGTCGATGCCCTCATGCGCGGGCCGGCGGCTCGAACGCGCCAGATGCTCGGCAAGGATCGTGGTGAAGGTCGGCGGCATATGCTGGGTGATCAGCACCGGACAGCGGTCGATCGCGGACCCCAGTTCGGTGACCAGCGTCATCAGCGCCTGCGGCCCGCCGGTGGACGAGCCGATGACAAGCACGCGCGGGATCAGCGTGCCGAAGGCGCGCTTCATCAGCGCAGGATGCGGCACGGCGGGACGTGGCGCCGGCTTCCCGGCAGGCAACGCAGGCGCAAGCGAGGGGCTCGCAACCACCGGCGTGGCGCGGCGGACCTTGGCGCCGAAGGCGCGGATTTTCTGGATCAGGTCGTGATGGAAGATCTCGGCGGCGGCCGCCTCGCGCGTGCTCTCGGGCTTCGGAATGTAGTCGGAGGCGCCGAGCGACAGCGCCTTGAAGCTGATCTCCGCATTGCGGCGAGTCAGCGTGGAGGCCATGATGATGATGAGATCGCGCTTTTTCGCCAGCAGCTGCGGCAGCGCGGAAATGCCGTCGAGTTCGGGCATTTCGATGTCGAGCACGGCGACGTCAGGTTTGATGCGGTCGAGCTGGTTGACGGCGTCGAGCCCGGTGCGCAGCGACGCCACGACCTCCATGTCCGCCTCCGCGTTCACCCAGCGCGAGATCAGCCCACGGATGACCACGGAATCGTCGACCACCATCACCCGGAGCTTTGACTCCCGGGCGGACGGCGTCGCGGAACTCGCCAACGCAACACTCATACATCACCAGATGCCGACCGGCGGCATGACTCAGGACACAACAACGCCGATGGCCTAAAACCGCCGGATAGGCGGATCAGATCAGGCCGACTTCCTGGAACTTGGCCGTGACGATGTCCTTGTCGAACGGCTTCATGATGTATTCGTTGGCGCCGGCATGCAGCGCGCGCGCGATATGCGCGACGTCGTTCTCGGTGGTGCAGAACACCACTTTCGGCACGTCGCCGCCGGGCATGCGACGCAGATTGCCGAGGAACTCGTAGCCGTCCATCACGGGCATGTTCCAGTCGAGCAGGATCGCATCGGGCAGCCCGCGCTTGCAGGCGTCCAAGGCCTTCTCGCCGTCCTCGGCCTCGATGATCTGGAAATCCAGTCCTTCCAGGATACGGCGCGCGACTTTACGGATGACGCTGGAGTCATCGACGACCAGACATGTTCTCATTTCAGCACCTCGATACAGTTCCCGTTCCGGGAGATTTTCATTCCAACTAGTCTTGCTGCGATACTGCCTAGGCCGCCTTCAGCTCGGGCGCGATTTCAAGCACGCGATCGACATCGAGCACCACCATCAGCTGGCCCTCGAGGCGATGGACGCCCCCGGCGAGCTTGGCCATGCGCGGATCGAGATTGACCGGATTTTCCTCGCGGCTGTCGTCGGCCAGCCGCAGCACCTCGCCGATCTGGTCGATCAGCAGGCCATAGGACTCGCCGCGCAGGTCGACACCGACCGCCATCGGCGGCCTGCCGTCCTCGACCTTGGGCAGGCCGAGCCGAGCGCGCATGTTGACCACGGTGACGATGCGGCCGCGCAGATTGAGCACGCCCGCGATCTCGTGGGAGGACAACGGCACGCGGGTCAGCCGCTCCGGCATGAACACATCCTGCACGCGGGAAATCGGCAGGCCGAACAACTGCCCGCCGATCACGGCGGTGACGTATTCGGCAACCAGGCCTTCGCTGCTCTGGGTCTTGCTGGTCGTCGAACTCATCGAACTCTCTCTAACGTTTTGCGCTAGGCCGCACGCGCCATCTCGGCGGTCTGCTCCTTGAGCGCCGCGATCAGGCCGGGACGGTCGAACTTGGCGACATAGTCGTGGAAGCCGGCCTGCCGGCCGCGCTCGATCGCCGCCGGCGACACCAGCGCGGAGAGGCCGATGATCGGCATCTGGCTGAGATGCGCGTCGGAACGGATGCTCTCGGCAAACTCGAAGCCGTTCATGTCGGGCATTTCGATGTCGGTCAGCACCACGTCGAAGGACTGGCCCGAGCGCAGCGCGGCAAGGCCTTCCTGCGCGTTGGGCGCGACCCGCACGCGGTAGCCGGCGGCCTTGAGCACCGGCGCCAGCATGTTGCGGAAGAAGGCGGAGTTGTCGACCAGCAGCACGGATTGCGAGCCGGCCGAGGGGCGCATCTCCTTGCGGCTGAACCAGTCGGCGAACGCCATCGGCAGGAAGTGGCCGATGTCGATCACTTCGGTGGCCTGGCCCTTGATCACGGCGGAGCCGAGAATGCCGTCCTGCGCGCCTGCGACCTCGATGTTGAGGCGTTCCTCGACGATGTCGACGATCTCGTCGACCACGAGCCCCATCGAGCGGCCGTCGTCGGCGAACACCAGGATCGGCTGCGCGCCGGCGGCGCGAATCTCGACGCCGTTCATCTGCACCAGCGGCATCAGCTGCTCGCGGTATTGCACCATGTGACGGCCGTTGGAGAGCTCGATCTTCTCGACGGCGATCTCTTCCAGACGGGTGACGAGGCCGAGCGGCACCGCCTTGGGCTGATTGGTGCCGGCGCGGAACACCAGCAGCGAGGTCAACTGCTCGCCCGAACCGATGTGATGCGCGGCATTCTCTTCCGCTATCTCGTGCGCGGACGAGCCGGAGGCGCCGAGCGCCTTGGCAATGCCGTTCGGGTCGATGATCATGATCACCGCGCCGTCGCCGAGAATGGTGTTGCCGGAGAACATGTCGATGTGGCGCAGCTTGGTCGACATCGGCTTGACCACGATTTCCTCGGTGTGGAAGACGCCGTCAACCACGATGCCGAAGGTCTGGCTGCCGACCTGGGTCACCACGATGAAGCCGTTCTCGGGATCGCTCGAAGAACCGTCGTCGATCTTGAGCAGCTTCTTCAGATGCATCAGCGGCAACAGCTTGTTGCGCAGGCGGAGCACCGCAGTGTCCTTGATGCGCTCGATGCGGTGCTCGGAGTTGGCGCGCGCACGCACCAGCTCGACCACCGCGAGCTGCGGAATGGCGAAGCGGTCGCCGCCGGCCTCGACGATCAGCGCCGAGACGATGGCGAGCGTCAGCGGAATCTTGACGGTGACGGAAGCGCCCTCGCCGGCCACCGACTTGATGTCGATGGCGCCGCCGATCTGGTCGATGTTGGTGCGCACCACGTCCATGCCGACGCCGCGGCCGGACACGCTGGTGACGGCAGCCGCGGTGGAGAAGCCGGGTGCGAAGACGAATTTGTGGATCTGCGCTTCCGTCATCTTCTCCAGCTCGGCCTCGGTGACGAGACCGTTGGAGAGCGCCTTGGCCTTGATCCGCTCGGTGTTGAGGCCGCGACCGTTGTCGGCGATGCAGATGATGATGTGGCCGCCCTCGTGATAGGCGGAGAGACGGATGGTGCCCTGCTCGCCCTTGCCGGCGGCGGCGCGCTCGGCCGGCGTCTCAAGCCCGTGATCGGCGGAGTTGCGCACCATGTGGGTGAGCGGGTCCTTGATCAGGTCGAGCACCTGGCGGTCGAGCTCGGTGTCGGCGCCGTGCATCTCCAGTTCGATCTGCTTGCCGAGTTCGCCTGAGAGATCGCGCACGATGCGCGGCAGCTTCTGCCAGGCATTGCCGATCGGCTGCATGCGCGTCTTCATGACGCCTTCCTGCAGCTCGGCGGTGACGTTGGAGAGGCGCTGCAGCGGCACCTTGAATTCGGTGTCCTCGTTGCGCCGGCTGATCTCGAGCAGCTGGTTGCGGGTCAGCACCAGCTCGGAGACCATGGTCATGAGGTGTTCCAGCGTGTCGACATTGACGCGGATCGACTGGTTGGCGACCTTGTCGGTCTCCTGCATCTCGCCTTCAGCCGCGAGTTTGCTGAGTTTCGCCGGCTTCGCCTTGACTTCCGGTTTCTCGGCGACAGGGGCCGCAGGCGCGACCTCGATCGCGGTCTCGCGGAAAGCGCGCTCCAGTTCGTCCAGCGACACTTCGCCGGGACGCAGCGGCCGCTCCAGGGTTTGGGCGACCAGGCTGCCTTGCGTGACCTTGGCCTCGTCGTTGGCCGCAGCGGCTGCGGCCATGGCGGCCATGCCACGCTCGACCATGGCGTGTAGCTGATCGATCAGATCGCGATCATTGCCTTCCGGTTCGGCTTCGGTCGCTTCCAGTCCGCCGAGAATTTCCTTGATGCGGTCGATCGAGGACAGGATCAGCGTCACCGCGTCGGCCGTCACCGGCATGCCGTCGCGGAATTTGCCCATCAGCGTTTCGCCGGCATGCGCCAGCGCTTCGAGCCGCGGCAGGCCGAGGAAACCGCAAGTGCCCTTGATGGTGTGAACCAGGCGGAAGATGTTGTCCAAAATCTTGGCGTTGTTCGGCTCCTGCTCGAAGCGAACAAGCTGATTATCGACGGTGTCGAGGCTTTCACCCGTCTCCGTCAGGAACTCCCGCAACAGATCGTCCATAAAACGGCCTTCGACACCGGGCGCGCGAAACGCGCCTCTCAAAGTCTGGCCAGCTTCCCTGCAAAGCGTTTAAGTTTAGTTGCGGAAACGGAAATGAACGGTCTGAACAAGGAGATAACGCGTCCCGTGGAATTACGCGACGACGCGTTTCAACCTTTCGTTAAGCATGTTCCTTAAGCGCGCGTTTACGAAGCGGTCGCAACCACCGCTTCGCCTTCGGCGGCGAGCTTCACCTTCAAGCCGCAGGCCTCCGCAAGCAGGCGCGTATAATAAGGCTGCACCGCGTGCGCATCGGCGGCATGCGACTGGCCGGCGAGCATGTCGGCGATATTCTGCGGCACCCGGCCATTCAGGCCCGTCGCGGTGACGCGGAAGCTCATGGTCTCGCCCTCGCCGATCGGGTCGACCGTCAGCGTGCCGCCGCGCGGAATCGTCTGCTGCGCAATGACCAGCATGTTCAGCAGCAGCTTGACCCGGTTCTTGGGCAACAACAGGCGCGGCAGGTTCCAGGCGATCGTGGTCTTGGCGTCCTCGATATGGCCGCGCGCCATCGCCTGGGCGTCGCCGAGATCGATCTGGGCGCCGGCGGAACCGGCGGCGCCGAACGCCAGCCGGCAGAACTGCAGCCGGGCGGAAGCGGTCTTCGCGCTCTTGCGGATCAGATCGAGCGCGAAATCGCGGTCTTCCGGCTTGGGATTGTCGTCCATGACCTCGAGGCCGTTGACGATGGCGCCCACCGGGCTGATGAGATCGTGGCAGACGCGCGAGCACAGCAGCGCCGCGAGTTCGAGCTGATCGGGAGCGGACGATGTGCCGGACATGAGCGATTTCCAAGAATCCGCGAATCACATTTTGCGTTGCACGCTTGATACACTGGGGCTAGCTCAAGGGCTATTGGCTAGAACGATTTGCAAACAGCGAGATCGTCGGCCTTGATCGTGCTGGAATCGGCAGCTTTGATGCGACAATGAACAAGCCCGCTGCAAAGACCCGCATCATCGGCCGCGACGAAGCCGCCGCATTGATGGAGCCGTTGACGGATCTCGTCGTGAAAGCGGGAGAGGCCATTGGCGCGGTCAACCGCCGCGCCATGAAGGTTCATGGCAAGGACGACGGCTCGCCGGTGACCGAGGCCGATCTTGCCGCCGACCGCATCATTGCCGACGGGCTCGCGCAGATCGCGCCCGACGTGCCGACGCTGTCGGAAGAGCGCGCGCAGGCGGCAAAGCCGCCGTTTCGCGAGAGCTTCTTTCTCATCGATCCACTCGACGGGACCAAGGAGTTCGTCGCGGGGCGCACCGAGTACACCGTCAACGTCGCGCTGGTGACGGAGGGAATACCGCTGCTCGGCATCATCGGCGCACCTGCCCTGGGCTGGCTGTGGCGCGGGCTGGTCGGCCGCGGCGCCGAGCGGCTGAAACTGTCCGAGACGGGTCTGGGCGCGCCTGAGCCGATCCACACCCGTCGCTCGCCCGGGCGCGGCGAGCCCTGGATCGCGGCGGTCAGCCGCTCGCATGGGGACGCCAGGACCGAAGCGTTCATCGATGCGCGGCCCGGCGCGGTGCGCACAAAACTCGGCTCGGCAGTCAAGTTCGGCAGGCTCGCCGAAGGCGCGGCCGACATCTATCCGCGGCTCGGGCCGACCTCGGAATGGGACGTCGCGGCCGGTTGCGCAATCGTCACCGCCGCCGGCGGCAAGATCACCGACGCCGATGGACGCCCCTTACGATTTGGCGAACGCACCGAAGGCTTCATCGTGCCGGCGTTTATTGCGTGGGGCGATCCGAACGCGCTAACCTCGTCATTGCGAGCGAAGCGAAGCAATCCCGACCCTTCCGCTTGCGGCACTATGATTGCTTCGTCGCTACGCTCCTCGCAATGACGAGAACCCTACTGCGCCAGCCCCTGCTCAAGCTGCGGCCAGCGCGTCGTGGCCTGGCGCAAATACGCCTGTGGGTCCGCGGCAAAGGCGTCGCGGTTGGCCTCGAGGCCGAACAGATAGAGCCGTTCGCCGGTGACGACCCAGAACCGGGGGTTGCCGGCAAAAGTCACGCCGCGCGCCACGTCGATCGGGTCATAACCGCCGAATTGCGGGCCATAGACGTCGGGATGGGCGACAAAGGAGGCGCGGTTGCCCTCATTGTGGAAACGCCAGACCGCTCCGGCTTCCGCCGCCTCGAAGTCGGGCAGCCCGAGCACCGGATGGCGGTCGACGAAATAGGCGACGGGATCGAAACCTTCGATCGCAAGCCCCGAGAAGCGGTTGACCACCACCCGTTCGGTGGTGGTGGCACGGGCGGCAAAACCGGTCCAAACCATGCAAATGCCGGCCAAAAGGGCTAAAAAGACCGCCGGAAAGCGCCGGCGGTAACTTTCGTGCCATTGTGCCGTCTGCCGTTGTGCCGTCATAGTTGATGCCGATAACAATCGAGTCGAGGGGACACTCGGCTGCAACCTACTGCCCTGCATGTTGGCGTCAGGTTAAAGGCGGCGGCCGGGATTTCGATATCAGGGGTAGTTTCATGAATATCGCTTCGCGCCTTGCCGCGGTGACGGTCGCGGCACTGCTGTGCTGGTCGGCTTCCGCCTCGGCGCAATCGGCGCCGCCGCCACCGGCGCAGAACCTGCCGCCGCCGCAGCGGGCTCCCGGTCCCAACACCTACGGACCGGACGAACTGGTCAACGCCGGCCATCGCTTCTTCGGCAATGTCTCGCGCGGACTCGCCTCGGTCATCGAGCGCGCGGTCAGCCAATGGGGCCTGCCGAACGGCTATGTGCTCGGTGAGGAAGGCTCGGGCGCCTTTGTCGCTGGCCTGAGATATGGCGAAGGCACGCTCTACACCAAGAACGCCGGGGATTTGCGGGTCTACTGGCAGGGGCCGTCGGTCGGCTTCGACTGGGGCGGCGACGGTGCGCGCACCATGACGCTGATCTACAACCTGCCGGCCACCAACGCGATCTACCAGCGTTTCGTCGGCATCGACGGCTCTGCCTATATTGTCGGCGGCTTCGGCATGACGGCGCTCACGGCCAACAATATCGTGCTGGTGCCGATCCGCTCCGGCATCGGACTGCGGCTGGGCGCCAATATCGGCTACCTGAAATACACCCCGCGCGCGACCTGGAACCCGTTCTGACCGGCAAAGGTGTGGCAGCCGCGCGCGGGCATCAGCCGGATTCACGTTAACGCGGCATTGGGCTGGCCTTATGCCCGCGCTCCGTGGCATTGTTCGTTAACGTTTTCTGAATTGTGCGGAGTACCCCATGATCGAACCGATCATGTATCTGGCGATCGGTTTCCTGGTCTCGATGCTGTGCGGGCTGATGATCGTGCCGCTGGTGCATAACCGCGCCGTGCGGCTGACCACGCGCCGGCTCGAAGCGGCCACCCCGCTGTCGATGGCGGAAATCCAGGCCGACAAGGACCAACTTCGCGCGGAATTCGCGATGTCGGCACGCCGGCTCGAGATGAATGTCGAGCAGCTCAAGAACAAGACCACCAGCCAGCTGGCCGAGCTCGGCAAGAAGAGCGACGCGATCAACCGCATGAAGGTCGAGCTTGGCGAGAAGAACGCCACCATCTTCGGGCTGGAAGCGCGCGAGAAGGCGGTGAAGGAGCAGCTTCGCGCCACCGAAGAGGAATTCGCGGCCAAGACCGAGGCGCTGCGCGGCGCCGAGCAGGCGCTGACCGACAAGCAGGGCCAGCTTGCCAAGATCAACAGCGAGCTCAACGATCGCTCGATGATGGCCGACAGCCGCCAGGTCGAGCTGGTCACCGTGCATGCCCAGATCGCGGAATTGAAGAACCGGGTCGGCGACGCCGAGAAGGAATTTTCGGCCACCCAGGCGCGGTTGACGCAGGAACAGCGCGACTCCGAGACCGCGACGCGCGAGCTCGGCGATGCGCGCGCGCGGGTGGAGAATCTGAGCCAGCGCGTCACCGATCTCGACCGCCAGCTGATCGTGCAGGTCAAGGAAGCCGAGATGCTCGGCAACCGCGTCAACGATCTGGAAGCGCGGCTGGCGACGCAAGGCAAGCTGCTCGCCGAGCGCGAGTTCGAGAACAATCAGCTGCGTCAGGCCAACGCCGCAGCCGACCGCACGACGCAGCAATTGCGCGAGCAGATCGCCCAGGGCGACAGCGGCAAGCTGCCGGCGCTGGAGAAGCTCAAGACCGAGAAGGCCGCGCTCGAGGAGCAGCTCCGCGTCACCCGCGACGAGCGTTCGAAACTGCAACGCGACATCAACGCGATCCAGCAGCAGGCCGAGAGCAACTGGGCGACCGAGCGCATGGAAAATGCGCTGTTGCGCGAGCGCATCAACGACATCGCCGCCGAGGTCGCCAAGCTCGCGATGCAGCTGGAAGGGCCGAACTCGCCGATCGAGGCGCTGCTCGCCGCCGATTCCGCGACCCCAAGGCCGGTCAAGGCCGCCAACGGCACGACCACGCCGGCCAATGACCCCGGTTCTGCAGGCGCGCCGTCAGCGGGCGGCACGCTGGCCGAGCGCATCCGGGCGCTGCAGTCGCACGCCTCGCGCGCGCGGCAACAGGGCGTATAAATCGGTCGTTTTAGGTTGACACCTTGGGCCCGCGCTTCGTAAATCGCGGGCTCTGGAGCAACTGATCCGTCAGGTCCATTTTCCGGGCGCATAGCTCAGCGGGAGAGCGTTCCCTTCACACGGGAGAGGTCCAAGGTTCGATCCCTTGTGCGCCCACCA
>CAWCHW010000005.1:0-124015 GCA_963795365.1 uncultured Alphaproteobacteria bacterium | reverse complement strand
TCGGCCGCACCATCCAGCAGGAAATCGAATAGCCGCTACTTCCCGCTTTTCTCGTCCGGGCGCGGCTCCGGCTGCGATTCGACCATCGGCAGGTTGGCGCGCTCCCAGCCGTCGGTGCCTTCGGGATACCAGGCCACGTTGGAATAGCCGTAAGACAGGATCGCGCTTGGCGGCATTCCACGACATCCAGCAATTGGCCTGGCAATACACCACGAGCAGCGCACGCGATTGCCGCCGGATGCGCGCACCACACCTTGGCGCAGATAATTTTCCGTCGCGTCCGCGAGTTCGCCGTACCCGGTGTCCGGCAGCCAGACGCTGCCGGGAATGTCGAAGCGCGGCTTGTCGCGCCAGACCGTGCCTGCCGGCAGGTTCGACGGCTTCGGCGGGCGCGGCAGCACATCGATGAAGACGCCGCTTTTGGCACGCCAGATCGCCTCGGTTTCCGCTGTCGTGAGCACGCGTCCGCCGGCGAGCGTCATCCGGACCGGCGCGCGATAGTCTTCGGTGCGATAGCCCTCGGGCTCAGGCACGGGCTCCTGCGCGCGCACCGCCGCCGCGAACGCGGCGATCGCGAGCACGCGCTGGCGACGGTGCGAATCATGGCGACTTGGTCGCGGTCTCCGCAGCGATGGGCTGGTTGTTCTCGTCGAGCAAGGGAACGCCATAGTCGGCAGGATCCTGTTGATCTCCGGCTGGCTCTCCTGGATCAGCCGATTGAGCAGCCGCTTCCAGTTCTGGTCGGCGCGCCGGACACCCATGCCGATGCGATAGATCAGTTGCGGTCCTGTCTTCTCGTTCACCAGCGGCGTGACGTGAAGCGGCGGATTGGACTTCTTGGCGTAAAAGCCCGCCATCGGCCCCCAGAGAACGCCGGCATCGATGTCGCCTTTGGTGAGATCGTTGATCATGGCCTCCGCCGACGAATCGACACGGGTGTCGACCATCAAAGGATAGGGCTTTGCGTTCGCCATCAATCCGTTGGCCGCCATGTTGGTGCCGGGCGGCGTGCCGGCAACGATGCCGATGTGCTTGCCCTTCAGACGCGCGTCGTTCAGCGCCGTGACCTCTTCGAGACCGGAGCCCGGTTTCGAAATCAACGCGTAGGCCGTGCGGTAATACGGATTGGTTCCCTGCACGAGATCGTCGCCCTGCGGAAAGCCCATGATCACGTCGCAGCGATGCGCGCCGAGCGTGACGCGGACGAAGCCGGTCGCCTGCGGGAAATACATGTAGTCGAGCCGTTTCTGCAGCTTGGCGGCAAACAGCTCGGCGAGCTTGTTCTCGAACCCCTCACCCTTCTCGTTTGAAAAAGGCAGGTTGCGCGGATCGGCGCAGACCCTCAGCACCTTGGGATCGACGAGCTCGATCGAGAGATCGAGACCTTCATTGTCGGATTGCGCGTGTGCGCGACCCTGACCGACAAACACTGCGACGATCGCGAGCAGCGCGATCGTCAGGCGGCGACTTGGTAGATCATGAGTCATTTTTTGCCGTGTTCGGTTTGCATCACTTCGCCCGCCAAAATGCTATGCTTCCCAATCCGGGCGTGCAACAGGATATTCCCTTGAGACGAATTCACGATGCGTGCTGCGACGCAAATCGGAACCTCGCATGTGACGGCGTGACGAGATCAGGCAAAAAGATGTTGCGTTGTCTTGCGCTGCTCGTCGCATTCGCTGCCGCGCCGCTTGCCTGCGCGCAGCAGAAGGCCCTGTCCGTCACCGAAATCGCCCCCGGCGTTTTCGTCCATATCGGCGCGATCGCATTGATGACGCGCGAGAACGAAGGCGCCATCGCCAATGTCGGCTTCGTCGTGGGCCAGGATGCGGTGGCCGTGATCGATACCGGCGGCAGCGTGCGGGAAGGACGGCAGCTTCTCGCGGCGGTCCGCGCGCGGACCGACAAGCCGATCCGCTATGTCATCAACACCCACGGCCATCCGGATCACGTGTTTGGCAACGCTGCCTTTTCGGACAACGGCGCCATTTTTGTCGGCCACAAGAATTTGCCGCAGGCACTGAGCACGCGCGGGCAATTCTATCTCGACAATTTTCGCCGGATCATGGGCGACGATTTGATCGATGAGGTGCGGATCATCCCGCCGACGCTGCTGGTCGACGGCACGCTGCGGCTGGAACTCGGCGGCCGCTCCCTCGTGCTGGACGCCTGGCCTGTTGCGCACAGCGATAGCGACCTCACCGTGATCGACGAGACGACCAAAACGCTGTTTGCCGGCGATCTCGTCTTTCTCGACCATATTCCCGTGATGGACGGCAGTATCCGCGGCTGGCTGCAACATCATGGGCAAGCTGAGTGAACAGCCCGCGCAGCGCGTGGTCCCCGGTCACGGTCCCGTGAGTGAATGGCCCGCAGCACTCGCCGACGAGCGCCGTTATCTGCAAACGCTCGCAGCCGATGTGCGCGCGCTGGTCAAGCGCGGCGCGTCGATCAAGGCCGCAGCCGATATGGCGGCCGCCTCCGAACGGCCGCGATGGCAATTGTTCGACGATTACAACGCCCGCAACGCAACCGCAGCATTTTCCGAGATTGAGTGGGAATAGCGTGCGAACTAGCCTATATTGCAGTAAACCGATCAAAGCGTTGCTGCTTCAATCCCTACGAGGAGCGCGACCATGCTCGAACATCGTCTTCGCCTGCTCTGCTCATTGACGTTGCTTGGCGCCGCATTGGGAATGCCGGTCGCGCCGTCGATTGCGGCCGAGCCCTACGATCCCTGGCCGGGTCTGGTCCAGGACATCTTCAACAATCGTCCCATGAACGATGGCAGCAACGTGATCGCCATCGAGATGCCCTATCGCGCCGAGGATGCGGCCATTGTCCCCGTGACCTTGCGTTCGAAGCTTGCGCCCGACGACAGCAGGCAATTGCGGAAGATCACGCTGGTGATCGACCAGAATCCGGCGCCGATGGCGGCGAAGTTCGAGCTTGGCGCGGACGCCCGGGTGTCGGAAATCTCGACCCGGGTTCGCGTCAACAACTACACCAATGTCCATGCGGTGGCCGAGCTCAGCGACGGCAAGCTCTACATGGTCAAGACTTATGTGAAGGCATCCGGCGGCTGTTCGGCGCCCGCAGCCAAGAATGCCGAAGAGGCGAAGAACCGCCTCGGTCAGATGAAGTACCGGCAATTCACCGAGGCCGACCAAGGTCCGACCAGCGGCAAGCGCGAAGCCCAGATCATGATCGGTCATCCCAATAATTCCGGGCTGCAGATGGATCAGATCACCCATCTCTACATTCCCGCCTTCTTCGTCGACGAGCTGCACCTGTGGCAGGACAACAGCCCCGTGCTCTCGATGGAGGGCGGGATTTCCATCTCGGAAGATCCCAATATCCGCTTCACCTACGTCTCGAACGGCGCCAGCACGTTCCGCGCCGAAGCCAAGGACACTTCTGGTCACGTCTTCCAGAAGGAATGGAAGGTCGACGGTTCCGGGACCTGATCAGAAA
Organism: uncultured Alphaproteobacteria bacterium; assembly: GCA_963795365.1. Taxonomy (GTDB): domain Bacteria; phylum Pseudomonadota; class Alphaproteobacteria; order Rhizobiales; family Xanthobacteraceae; genus Bradyrhizobium. The sequence goes on along the minus strand of CAWCHW010000005.1, from coordinate 120,541 downwards.
CACCGCACTTCGGCTTCCGCCTGCGCGCGGCGCAGATCGTCGAGCGCACCTTTGGCCTGCTCCGACGATCGAAACTGCGTGCCGAGATTGCCGCGAACCTGCGACATGCTCAGCACCGTCTCCGCGCTGACATAGCGGTCATAGGGCAACAGCGACGCAATGACGTCGATCGAACAGGAACACTGCTCGATCGATTGCCGGGTCTCGCTGTTGGCCTTCATGCAGCCAAACACGTATTCGGCGCGCGCCGAGGTCGGATAGTCGTTGACATCGGCGGCGTGCGCGATCGCAGCGCTCGCCACGAGGCCGCAGAGCGCAGCGACAATCGGTCCAACCCGTCCGGCGCGTGTCATTGACGTTTCTCCCGGGAGCAAAACCTATGCTATCGATCTCGTGCTGGAAAGCCGCCAATCGGCTCACGATGTCATGAAGGCGGGTCGAAGGAGGTCATCATGCCGCGAACACCGATTGTCATCTGCCTGGTGGCGATGATGCTGCCGGGCGCAGTGATGGCGCAGGGCAAAGGCATCCGGCTGTGGAACCTGACGACCGCGACCATCTCCGGGTTCCAGCTCTCGCCCGCCGGCAAGAACGAGTGGGGACCGAACCAGACGCTGAACGACCGCGACAAGGAGGTCGATCACGACGAGCGGCTGCGCATCACCGGCGTCGAGCCGGGACGTTACGACGCCAGGGTCAGCTATCGCGACTCCCGGCAGTGCTTCGTGCGCGACATCGAGATCAAGGCCGACGCGGTGTTTTCGATCGCCGACAAGGATTTGAAAGACTGCAACAAATAGGGACCGTCGCGTGCCTTGGGCGGGTCGCGGTCAGATCTTCTCGCGGCTGTGCGGATATTCGCAGCGCCACTTCACCGCCTGATATTGCGGGTGTTGGCCGATCCATTGCGCGATATAGGGCGGAGCAGCCATCAGGCATTGCTGCAGCGAGAAGGTCGAGGAGAACACCAGGTTCTTCTCCTCGCAATTGGCCGGCGCGAGCACGGCGCAAACCGTGATGACCAGGTTTATCGCATCCATGCCGACATCCTCCGGCGCAGTTCCAGCCTATCGATAGCACGCCGAGCTACGAGAGCAGCCGGAGCGAAGTTTCACTAGCACGTGAAGACTCTTAGAAATTGACACCAAATACAAGCTTCGCCTGGTGTCGTTCGAAATTGACGAGATCGAGCGCGGCATTCGATCCCGCAGGCCGGCCCCAGGCCTGAACGCTCCAGTTCGCCGTGAGGCGCGCGCGCTCCGAGAGCTGGAAATAGGCGGTTGGTCCGACGAACAGCGCCTGTCCGGCCAACTCGTCGAGCCCGATTCCGTCATACCTGCGGAAATAACGCACCTCCCCACCCAACAGGAATCCCGGACGGAGTTGTGCCATCACGCCGAACGCAACCGCGAGCGTGGAGTCCTGCTCCTCGGTCGGTACGCCCGCGAAGCGGGTCCATTCCGGCTGATAGCCAAGGTTGAGGGTGGCGACTGCACGTCCCGGGATCAACTCGCGCTCCAGCGCCAATGTCAGTTCGGTGCCGTAATTTTGCGCGCGCGCCGCGCTGGTCTCGTCGATGCGGTTGCCGTGACTTTCCAAGGCAAGCGTCAGGCCGAACGGCGCGGTCTCGCGATCGAGAAACCGGTAGCGCAAATCGAGCGAGGCGCCCTGCCAATTGGCTTGCGTGCGATCGACAAAATTCGGGACGGATTCGATGTTGTGAGCGGCCAGCGTCGTTCCGACCTCGATGCGAAAATTCTTGATCGGTACGAACTCCAGCTCCATTTGCTGGCCGACGGCCTGGTATGTCCCGGCCTGTTTGCCGAACCGTCCGGCGGTCTCGCTCTGGAATTCGCGTTCGCCAAGCTCGCCGACGTCGGTGCCGATCATGAAGGCGTAGATGTGCTCGGTGTCGATGCCTTCGGCGCGGCCAAGGCCGGGCTGCAGCACAACGCACAGCATCGCAGCACAGCATGATCTGACAAGAATGCTCATTCCCGTTCCGGCGCAAATCGACAGGTCCGCTGGCCCCAGCCTAGCACAGGCCGAGGCGCTGATATTGCCGAGTTTGGCCGGATCAAGGGAAAAGCCGGTGCGACCGGCGACAGAAATCCGCGGACGTCATGCGACGTCTGCCCGGCGTCCGGCAGCGAATGCCGGAGCCGGGCAGAGCGCCGTCATTTGCGCGCAGCGCAGGCGTACATGTTGATTTCCATGCCCACCGGCACTTCGACGATCTTCGGAGTTTTCCAGGTCATGTGGGTCTCCCAAGCAGTCTGGTGCGACAGTCGCACCGGGCGGGAACGTAAAACCGTCGCGTGCGCGATGCAAGGCCTCACGAAAAATCGGCTCTCATCTCAACAGACGCAACAACGCGCGTCCTGCCGGCGTGCGCAGCTCCTTCGCATCGAGCGTTCCGTCGCCATCCGGGTTTGCTGCATGGAAGCGCTGCTCGACCACCGCGAGATATTCATCCAGGGTGAGCGTGCCGTCATGATCGGGATCGGCGGCCGCGAGCTCGCGCGCGCTCAGCCGGCCCGCCAATTCGCGCCTGTCGAGCGTACCGTCGTGGTCGGGGTCGAGCTTTGCGAACAGGGCGGCTGCGGCCTTCTTCACCTCGGCGAGGTCGAGCGTGCCGTCCGCGTCTGTGTCGAACATCTTGATCGGATCGCCCGCAGCTGCTTCCGCATCGGCCCCTGCTGCCAGGAATGCGGCTGATATCAAAAGGATAGACCGGCGTGTCGGCATCGTTGATCTCCTGTGTCTCATGTGAATTGAAATCGATGGTGCGTCGTCGGGTTCCGGGTGGCGGCGGCGATTGTGGGCCTGCTATCCAGCGCTTGCCAGAACACGACATTCGAGGAGGCGCGCATGAGGTTACATCCGGGAATCGCCTGCGCATTGCTGCTGATCGTGGGTTGTGCACAGGCCGAGGATGGACAGCCCGCTCGCGGCAGAGCAACTGCGGCGCCGGCGCAAACGCGGGCCCAGGTGCGCACGGGCAAGGAGCGGCTTGGCCCGAAATGGTCGGACGAGCAGCGCATCGACAATTGCAATGTTCCCGTCGACAAGCGCGGCATCAAGCCGCGGCCCAGCGCCTGCGCGAATACTCCCTCGAGCTGAGTAGCCGCGTCAGCCGACGTCCGATGACGCGTCGCCATGTCCCTTGTGAATGGCAGAGGGCGAGACGCCAAAGCATTTCCGGAACACACGGCTGAAGTGCGAAGAACTCGAGAACCCCCAGGAGAATGCGACATCCGTGATGGTCTTGCCGCCATGCGCCTCCAGCTCCTGCCGGCAATGCTGCAGCCGCGCCCGCCAGATATAATCGCTGACGGTCATGCCTCTTTCGCTGAACAGCATGTGCAAATAGCGTTTGGTGCAGCCGAGCGCCGTCGAAATCTGGTCGATGCACAGCTCCGGATCGCGCAAATGCTCGCGGATAAAGGCCTGCGCCCGCACATACATCGCCTCCGGACCGGCGCGATCGAAAGCCGTGTCGGCCTCGCGCAGCGGCAGCAACAACAGATCGATCAGCGAATCGGCAACTCCGACCGCGCTGTTTGCCGACAGCTTGGTCGCTTCGTCGAAGGCCGCATGCACGAAATCATGCGCAATTCGCCCGGTTCCGGTCAGCGCCGACAGCTTGCAGGCCGACATCTTGCCAAAGTTGAACCCGCGTTCCCGCAACAATTCCTTCGGCACGATGACGACCTCGTGTCGCGTCAGGGAAGGACTGATGATCGTGTGCGGACAGGAAACGTCATAGGCGAGACAGTCGCCCGGCTTCACCTCGATCTGGCAGCCGTTCTGCTCGAAGTAGGAGATGCCGTAGGTCTGGAACAGGATCTTGACGTAGGGGTGTTCGCTGTTGTGGCTCGGCGAAGCGACGTGAGCGATCCGGTGCTGACTCGCCTCGATCTGGCACAGCTTCAGTTTCGAAACCGTGGTGTAGTTGATGCGCCCTTCCAGGGTCGAAGCCTCGAACGGATCGACGGTAAACTGGCCGCAGAGATCCGTCAGCGCATCTGACCAACACTGGATCTGCCTCTTCGGCCCCAATCCGGCAGTGCTGAGCGAGTGAACAGTGTCGGGCATTCCCTGCCACCGATTTGAGATCAACCGCAGGCGCTCGCGGCCCATCACGGTAGACGACATTCAACTTGAGGCCAAGTTGAGGCCGGTCGAACTGAATTTACCGAGCGTCCCGCTCTCGTTTAAGTTGATGATCTTCTGTCTAAGTTCAGGCCCCGTCAAGGAAAACATCGGTGGGCAGCGTCCCTCGGCAATCCCCTATCCGGCTGGCATGCAACGCCGAGGCTCGCGTCGCCGAGGAAAAAGTTAGCTGTGCTTCCCTGTCGAGCAAACGGGCTTCGCTCTTGGGCAAGTTTCAGTGTTTCGAAGCAGATACCAATAGCGCTTAACGAGAATTCGAAAATCGGGGCCGCATGCGCGGAACCCGAGTTAAAACCGGGAGGAACCACGATGCGAAAGCTGTTACTCGCGACTGGTCTCGGCGCCTTGGCGGCGTTCGCCGCAGGAAGCGCCGCAGCCAACGACGAACTGAACCGGATGTCGCAGAATCCGGCCGAGTGGGCGATGCCGACGGGCGACTACGCCAACACGCGCTACTCCAAGCTCAAGCAGATCAACGCCTCCAATGTCGGCAAGCTTCAGGTTGCCTGGACGTTTTCGACCGGTGTGCTGCGCGGCCACGAAGGCGGACCGCTGATCATCGGGAACACGATGTACGTCCATACGCCGTTCCCCAACAAGGTCTATGCTCTTGACCTATCTAACGAGAGCAAGATCATCTGGAGCTACGAGCCGAAGCAGGATCCGAACGTCATTCCGGTGATGTGCTGCGATACCGTGAACCGCGGCCTCGCCTACGCCGACGGCAAGATCTTCCTGCATCAGGCCGACGACAAGCTCGTCGCGCTCAATGCGAAGAACGGCAATGTCGAATGGACCGCCGTCAACGGCGATCCCAGCAAGGGACAGACGGGAACCTCCGCGCCGATGGTCGTCAAGGACAAGGTCCTGGTCGGAACGTCCGGCGGCGAATTCGGCGTGCAGTGCAGCCTGACCGCCTACAGCCTCAAGGACGGCAAGCAGGTCTGGAAAGCCTATTCGGAAGGACCGGACGATCAGATCCTGGTCGATCCCGAGAAGACGACGGCGCTCGGCAAACCCGTCGGCAAGGACTCCAGCACCAAGACCTGGGAAGGCGATCAATGGAAGATCGGCGGAGGCTGCACATGGGGCTGGCTCGCCTACGATCCTGCGCTCGACCTCGTCTATTACGGCTCGGGCAACCCCTCGACCTGGAATCCGAAGCAGCGTCCCGGCGACAACAAGTGGTCGATGACCATCTTCGCCCGCAATTCCAGTGACGGCATGGCGAAGTGGGTCTACCAGATGACCCCGCATGACGAGTGGGACTATGACGGCGTCAACGAGATGATCCTCACCGATCAATCGATCGAAGGAAAACCCCGCAAGCTGTTGACCCATTTCGATCGTAACGGCCTCGGCTATACGCTCGACCGTGTCACCGGCGAATTGCTGGTCGCCCAGAAGTTCGACCCGAAGGTCAACTGGACCAGCGGCGTCGACATGAACAAGAGCTCGCCGACCTACGGCCGGCCCAAAGTCATCGATGAATATTCGACCGACAAGCAGGGCGAGGACCACAACAACAAGGGCATCTGCCCGGCCGCGCTCGGCTCCAAGGACGAACAGCCGGCAGCCTACTCGCCGGATACGCAGTTGTTCTACGTTCCCACCAACCACGTCTGCATGGATTATGAACCGTTCAAGGTGAGCTACACCGCAGGTCAGCCCTATGTGGGTGCGACGCTGTCGATGTATCCGCCCCCCGGCGAAACCCATATGGGCAACTTCGTCGCCTGGGACGGCAAGACGGGCAAGATCGTCTGGTCGAACAAGGAGCAGTTCTCGGTCTGGTCGGGCGCGCTCGCAACGGCCGGCGGCGTCGTGTTCTACGGCACGCTGGAAGGCTACCTGAAGGCCGTCGATGCCAAGACGGGCAAGGAGCTCTACAAGTTCAAGACTCCGTCCGGCATCATCGGCAACGTCACGACCTACGAGCACAATGGCAAGCAGTACATTGCCATACTCTCCGGCGTCGGCGGCTGGGCAGGTATCGGTCTCGCAGCCGGCCTGACCGATCCGACCGCAGGTCTCGGCGCGGTCGGTGGTTACGCGGCGCTGACCAACTACACCTCGCTCGGAGGCAGCCTGACGGTGTTTGCTCTGCCGCAGCAATGAGCTGACAGACCTCGTTCCGGCGCGTGAGTTCGCTCACGCGCCGGAAGACGCGGCATCGACATCCGAGGACAAGCTCTTGCGTTTCATTTTTCTGGTGACAGCGGCGGTCATGCTGATCGCTGCCGGCGGAGCCGCCTTCGCCGACGGCTCCGGCGATCCGGCCGCGGTGAAATCCGAAGACGGCAAATATCTCGATAAGCAGGGCAACCCGACCTACAAGATTCAGGCGGACGGCACCGTCGACTGGTACACCTACTCAGGATACCGCCGCTATCACTCGGAGTGCCACGTCTGCCACGGACCCGACGGCATGGGATCGAGCTATGCGCCCGCGCTGAAGGATTCCCTGAAGACGATGAGCTACGGCGACTTCCTCGGCGTCGTTGCGAGCGGCCGCAAGAACATCAGCACGGCCCAGGAGAACGTGATGCCGGCGTTCGGCGCCAATCCGAACGTGGCCTGCTACATGGACGACCTCTATGTCTACTTGCGCGCGCGCGCCAACGACGCGCTGGCACGGGTGCGGCCTGCGAAGCACGAGGACAAGTCTCCTGCCTATACCCAGGCTGAAAACTCCTGTATGGGCACCAAAAACTAGCGGAGCCGAGAGAGAAGCGAGACAGGATCATGAAGACACGCGCCGCCGTCGCTTTCGAGGCCAAGAAACCGCTGGAAATCGTCGAGCTCGATCTGGAAGGACCGAAAGCCGGTGAAGTCCTGGTGGAGATCAAGGCCACCGGCATTTGCCATACCGACGCCTACACCCTGGATGGCTTCGACAGCGAGGGCATCTTTCCTTCGATCCTCGGGCATGAAGGCGCGGGCATCGTCCGCGAGATCGGCGCCGGCGTCACCTCGGTCAAACCGGGTGACCATGTCATTCCGCTCTACACGCCCGAATGCCGCCAGTGCAAAAGCTGTCTCAGCCAGAAGACCAATCTCTGCACGGCGATCCGCGCCACCCAGGGCAAGGGCCTGATGCCGGACGGCACCTCGCGCTTCAGCCACAAGGGCAAGCCGATCTATCACTACATGGGCTGCTCGACGTTCTCCAATTTCACGGTATTGCCGGAAATTGCGGTGGCGAAGATCCGCCAGGACGCTCCCTTCGACAAGAGCTGCTATATCGGCTGCGGCGTCACCACCGGCGTCGGCGCCGTGGTCAACACCGCCAAGGTCACGCCGGGAGCCAATGTCGTCGTGTTCGGTCTCGGCGGGATCGGACTCAATGTCATCCAGGGCGCCAAGATGGTCGGCGCCAACAAGATCATCGGCGTCGATATCAACGACTCGAAGGATCAATGGGGCCGCAAGTTCGGCATGACCGACTTCGTCAATCCCAAGAAGGTCTGCGGCGACATCGTCGCACATCTCGTCACGCTGACCGACGGCGGCGCCGACTACACCTTCGACTGCACCGGCAACACCACCGTGATGCGTCAGGCGCTGGAAGCCTGCCATCGCGGCTGGGGCGTCTCGGTCGTGATCGGCGTCGCCGAGTCCGGCAAGGAAATCGCCACCCGGCCGTTCCAGCTCGTCACCGGCCGTGTCTGGAAGGGCACCGCGTTCGGCGGCGCGCGTGGCCGCACCGACGTTCCGAAGATCGTCGATTGGTACATGGATGGAAAGATTCAGATCGATCCGATGATTACTCACACGCTGAAGCTCGAGGACATCAACAAGGGCTTCGATCTGATGCACGAGGGCAAATCGATCCGTTCGGTCGTCGTCTACTAGCTGGAGTTTCGGTCCGCGGGTCGGGATCATAAACGTCAAACACAAGGGAGGATTGGCTATGAGTGTTCACATCCATCCGTCGATCGACAGCGGCGTGAAGAAGGGCTCAGGCAGCTTTGCCGGCGGCACCTTGGTCTGCAAGTGCAAGGACAAGCCGGTCAAGGTCGGCATCAAGGGCGACGTCGCCCACAACCACGCCTGCGGGTGCACCCAGTGCTGGAAGCCGGACGGCGCAACATTCTCGGTCGTTGCCGTGGTGCCGCGACAGAATGTCACCGTGCTCGAAAACGGCGACAAGCTGCACGTCGTCGACGCCTCGAAGACCATCCAGCGCTACGCCTGCAAGGTGTGCGGCACGCATATGTATGGCCGCATCGAGAACAAGGGCCATCCGTTCTACGGACTCGACTTCATTCACCCCGAGCTGTTCCAGGAATCCGGGTCGGCGGCGCCGGGCTTTGCGGCCTTCGTGTCCTCGGTGATCGAAGCGGGCGTCAAGCCCGAGCAGATGGACGGCATCAGGCACCGGCTCAAGGAGCTCGGTCTCGAGCCCTATGACTGCCTGTCGCCGGCGCTGATGGACGCGATCGCCACCCACGTCTCCAAATCGAAGGCCGCCTGAGCCACGACGGTTCGGGTCATCAAAACGCGCGGCGGTTCGACTGCCGCGCGGTCACCCCGGGGCGGCGACCGGCGGTCGAACCAAACCGGTCGTCCCCGCACCGGCAATAACCCCGGTCGTCCCCCGCACCGACAATAATAAAGGCTGGTTTCGAATCCAGCCTTCCTCCCTGAGTGAAAACGGTGGCCTCGCGCGCGGCACAGCCGTTCGCCGTTCTACGAAGTAAGGTCCTGTGGGCTTTCGGTTTTCGGGCTCTCCCGTCGTCACACGGCCGGGTGCCCCAGCCGCTGGCACGAACACTGCATGGTAAAATGGGCCGGATCGTCCCGTCTCATGGAGAGGCCATGCTCGTTACCCTCGTCGCAGTGCTCTGCAACAGTCAACTCTGCCTGGAAAAAGTCGTCACCAACAGCGATCAATCCAATATCTCGATGACGGATTGCGCGGTCCATGCTCAGGCAGGCATCGCCGAGTGGCTCCAGCAGGGCCCGTACCGCAGCTGGACCTTGCAAGGCTACAAATGCGTGCTGGGCAAATACATTCCGAAGGGTCAGGCCTGACGAGCGACGCCACCGCGGGTCAATCCGGACGCAAAGAACTTGTTGCGTGCGCGACCTGACGCGCAGGGTCTCGCCTGTCCAAGCGCAAACGCCTGCGCGGGTGACGCACGCGCGATCAGCCCCTCACGCGCCGCATCGTCATCGAATGGCGAAAGCGCGATGCGGGGTGGGTGTTGATCGCAACCTGCGCCACCTTCCCCTTCGTCAGCTTGTAGGTACGCTGCACCTCCAGCGCCGTCGTGCCAGCCTTGGCCTTGAGCCCACCAGCGAGCGCGGGCGAAATCAACGCGGCGGCGATCTCCTGGTGGACTTCCACGATACTCTGGCCGAACAGGTCTTCGATCAGATGAAAGATCGGCCCGCGGTGACGCTGTAACAGCCGGCCGACAGCCGCGAATTCGCGGTTGATATAAACCTCGGTCCAGCAGACCGGCAATTCGCTGCCCTCGGTGTGGCGGAAGCCGCGCACTGCGAGCCACTGCTCGCCCCTCGCAATTCCGGTGCGCGCCGACAGATTGTCGTCGATCTCGATCATCTCGATAGTATCGATCGCAAACCGCACGCCGGTCGCGAACGCCACGAGGTCGTTGATCGACATCACCTCATGCACGAAGGAGTTGGCCGGGCGCGGCGGAACGACCGTCGTACCCGCACCCTGGCGCGAGGAAACCAGGCTGTCCTCGCGCAGCCGTCGCAAGGCTTCGCGCACCGTGTAGCGGCTGACAGAAAACCGCACACACAGTTCTTCCTCGGTCGGCAATTGCGAGCCAACGGGAAAGACACCGCTGACGATTTCGTCCTTCAGCGCGCGCACGACCTGAAGATAAAGCGGATCGTCAGCCTTGACGGCGGGTGGGCGCGCCGGCGCTCTCACCTGTCGCGAGCCCGGGCGGCGCGGCTTGACGTCAGTCTTCAATCCCATGCCCTCTCTTGGCGATCAGCGCGGTACGCTCAAAGCTCATGAACTGCGTGCCGTCCGCCTTCTTGCCGATCGTCCGCACGGTGACCAGGCCTTGCCCGGGCCGCGACGCGGACTCGCGCTTCGCCAGCACTTCCGATTCGGCATAGATGGTGTCGCCGACAAATACCGGCGCGGTCAGCTTGATGTCGTTCCAGCCGAGATTGCCGATAGCCTTCTGGCTGATGTCGCTGACACTCATGCCGACCACCATCGAGAGCGTGAGACAGCTATTGACCAGCGGACGCTTGAACTCCGACTTCGCTGCGTATTCTTTATCGAAATGCAGCGGATGCGTGTTCATCGTGATCAGCGTGAACCAGGTGTTGTCGCTCTCGGTGATGGTGCGGCCCGGACGGTGTTCGTAGACGTCGCCGACGGTGAAATCATCATAGTACCTGCCAAAACTTTCCCGGTAGCGTTGGGGACCAATCTGGTCGTGGCCTTGCATCGCCCTACTCCGAAGCTTCTGTCGAGGATGGATGAATTGTGTTCGCCGAGCGCAGGCTCGCGCAGCACGGGCTCAGCCGGTTCGTTGCGAAATCGGATCGGCGGCCCGACATGGCGCCGGCCTGTTTCGTCGCGCCGGATCATGCCGCGTGCAAGCAGGTTCGGATGCGCAAACGCTTCGGGCAGCGTGTTGACGCGCCCGTAGCAGACATCAAGGGTCGCGAGGTAATCCTGCCATTCCGCGAGCGGCCTCTTGCGGAACTCGGCGCTCAGGAAATCCATCACCGGCTGTTGGTGGGGACCGGGACCGCGCAGGCACAATTCGGCCAATTCGGGGCGGCCAAACGCGCGCAGCAGGTTGTGGATGAATTTCGGCTCCTGCCCGGCAAGCACGAGATGACGTCCGTCCTGCGTCTCATAGGGTCGATAGAAAGCCGCGCCGCCGGTCGTTCGTTCATGCGCCGCAATCGGCTGGCGGTCCTCGGCGAAGGCAGGACCCAGGATGTTGAGCATGCCGCCGACGGTCACATCATGCATGCTGATGTCGATGTAGTCGCCGACGCCGGTCTTTTCCCGTCGGAGCAACGCCATCAGCACGCCCGAAAGGCCCTGCAATCCCGCCAGCACGTCGGCGACGGGTATGCCCGGCATTGCCGGCTTGCCGTCATTGCCGAGTGTCATGCTGACCAATCCGCTCTCGGCTTGCAGCGCAAGATCGTGTGCCGGTCGGCCACGCCATTCGCTGTCCTGCCCGAAGGCGCTGATCGAGCAATAGACAATGCGCGGGTTGCGCGCGCGCACCGCTTCATATCCGACGCCGAGCCGGTCGACCGCGCCGGGGCGGTAGGATTCCACGAACACGTCGGCGGTCTCGCACAACGACAGCAGCGCCTCGCGCTGCGCAGGATCCTTTAGATCGAGCACGACGCTTTTTTTGCCGCGATTGAGATTTCGGAAGAACACCGTGCTCGGCCCGTCCGAAAGCCCGATATGACGGCCCGGATCGCCCTCACCGGGCGGCTCGACCTTGATCACTTCGGCGCCGTGATCGGCCATCGCGAGCGTCAAATACGGTCCCGGCAGGAACACCGAGAGATCGATGACGCGGATGCCCTCGAGCTTCATCGCGAACCGGCGCGCTCGGTGGCACGCGTCTCGCCGACATAGGAATCGGTGTCCGCGCCAAAGGGCGAGCACGGTGTCTGCGCGAGCCGCTCGCCGTCGATTTTGATCGGATTGGCGAGCACACGCATCCCGGGCTTGTCGGGATGACCGACGGTGTGGATCATCTCCGTCGTCCGCAGAAACGGACTGTCCAGCGCCTGCGCCAGATCAAGCACGGGAGCGATCGGCAGCACACCGTTCAGTTTGCCGAGCCAGAATGCCGTCGATTCGCGCTGCAATTCGCCGTCGATGATACCCATCAGAGCTTCGCGATTGGCCTGCCGCAGCGGCTGCGTCGCAAAGCGCGGATCGGAGGCGATATCGGTCCGCTTGATCGCCGTCAGCAATTCACCCCAGAATTTGTCCGTCATGCACATGATGAAGATCCAGCCGTCCGAGGTCGGGAAGGTCTGGACCGGCGCCACTGAATAATGCGCGCTGCGCGGCTGCCGCATCGAAGCGTGGCCTTCATTGAGATACCAGGTCGCGACATAGCCGAGCTGATGCAGCGCCACATCGAGCAGGCAGGTATCGACGTCGCAGCCCTTGCCGGTGGTCCGCGCCTGGATCACCGCGGACAACAGGCCGACGGCGGCGGTCAGACCGGTGGTCTGGTCAATGATCGAGGGAGCGCCGAGCCGGGACGGCGGACCGTCGGGCTCACCGGTCAGGTGCATCAGGCCGGATTCCGCCTGCATCAGATAATCATAGCCCGGCCACGACGCGCGCTCGTTGTCGCGGCCATACGCCGAGACATGCACGCAAACCAGTTTTGGATTGACCTTTGCAAGGCTCTTGTAGTCGAGACCCATTTTTGCCGGCAGGTCGCCACGCAAATTGTTCACCAGCGCATCGGCGGTGGCGACAAGCCTTGTCAGCGCCGCCTTGCCCTCGGCCGAACGCAGATCGATGGCGACGCTCTTCTTGTTGATGTTGAACGCCTGGTAATATTCACTGTCGTTCGCTCCCAGCAGATACGGTCCGGTCTTGCGCGCGGGGTCGCCGCCGATCGCGGCATTCTCGATCTTGATGACCTCGGCGCCCAGATCCGCGAGCAGCATCGTGCCGTAAGGTGCGGCACCGAACTGCTCGACCGAAACGATACGCACGCCCTGAAGTGGCTTCATGCCGCGGGATTCCTCTTGATGAATTGCTTCGAGATGATGATGCGCTGCATCTCGTTGGTGCCCTCGCCGATGCAGGTCAGCGGCGCGTCGCGGTAAAGCCGCTCGATGTCGAACTCCGTGGAATAGCCGTTGGCGCCGTGGATGCGCATCCCCTCGATCGAATTTTCCAGCGCGGCCTCGCTGGCGAAATATTTGGCCATGCCGGCTTCCATGTCGCAGCGTTCGCCGCGGTCGAAGGCCTGCGCCGCATCGAGAGTCAGCAGGCGCGCCGCCCGGGCGCGCGTCGCCATTTCGCCAAGCTTCAGCTGGATCGCCTGGTGCTCGCAGATCGGCTTGCCGAACGTCTTGCGGAGCTGCGCGTATTCCGAGGCAAGCTTCAGGGCCCCCTCGGCAATGCCGACGCCGCGCGAGGCGACATTGATGCGGCCGAGCTCGAGTCCGCCGGCCACCTGGAAGAAGCCGCGGCCTTCGATGCCGCCTATCAGGTTGTCGGCCGGCAGACGGTAGTTCTCGAATATCAGTTCGGCAGTATCGATCGCCTTGTAGCCAAGCTTGGGCAGCCGGCGGCCGACCGAAAATCCTTCCTGCTTCGGCGCGATGAACAGGCTCATGCCGTTATGCCGCGGCTGCGCATCCGGATTGGTCTTGACCAACAGCGCCAGGCACGATCCCTCGGCGCCATTGGTGATCCAGGTCTTGGTCCCGTTGATGACGTAGTGATCGCCGTCGCGTTTGGCGGTCATGCGGATGCCCTGCAAATCCGTGCCGGCGTCCGGCTCGGTCAGAGCAAGTCCCCCGCGGATCTCACCGGTGGCCAGTTTCGGCAGCCATCGTGTCTTCTGCTGGGGCGTGCCGAACTTCTGGATCGCCAGCGCCAGCATCAGATGCGAATTGACGATGCCGGTGATCGACATCCAGACCGACGAGATGCTCATCACGATCCTGGCGTAGGTCACCGACGGCAGCCCGAGGCCGCCATATTCCGGCGCGATCGTCGCGCCGAACAGCCCGAGTTCCTTCATCTGTTCGACGATCTCATGCGGGTAACGATCGGCGTGATCGTATTCCTTCACGATCGGCTTGAGTTCGCGCGCCACCCAGCGATCGATCATGTCCAGGATCTGGCCGTCGTCGTCCGCGCCCACGGGCGAATCCAGCAGCAGCTGGGTCATGAGGCGTCCTCCAAATTTGTACGGACAAGTTTGTCGCCCTTATCCGAAGGTGTGTATATCGCCAGCCTTGACGCCAAGTAAAGTCCCCAGTAGTTGTCTGGACAAAATCGATCCTGCGTTCCAGGGAGGAACCATGCCGGGCGCTGGCCTAAGGCGTTGCGAGGCGGACCGCGTGCGGGGCGCGGCCTCACGGCGGACGGCAGTCATCTCATGCCGGTAGCGGATCTGCTGATCGGCGGCATTCTGCTCGGCGGCGTCTACGCGCTGATGGCTTGCGGCCTCAATCTGATTTTCGGCGTGATGCGCGTCATCAATTTCGCACACGGCGACATTCTCGCGATTGCGGCGCTCTCCACGGTCTCGATTGCGGTCGGCCTCAAGCTGCCGTTCTGGGTGGCCATCGTCGCGGTTCCGATCGGCTGCGCCGCCCTCGGGGCGCTGATCCAGGTCGTGATTCTTCGACGCATCGAAGATGGGCCGATGATCATGTCGTTGCTGGCGACCTATGCGCTCTCCACCATCCTCGTGAATATCGCGATCCTGATCTGGGGTGGCGGCTATAGCGGCCTGCCCGGCGTGCTCAGCGGCTCGCTTCGCGTTTTCGGCGTCAATGTCTCGCTCTCCCGGCTGGTTTCGTTTGTCTGCGCGATCGGCATCAGCCTCGCGGTTTGGTGGATTCTCGAATTCACCCGGTTTGGCCGCGCGGTGCGATCGGTATCGGCGGCGCCGGAGCTCGCCAGCATTTCCGGCATCGCGATCGATCGGGTGCGGCTCGCGACCTTTGCGCTCGGCACCGGAATGGCCGGCTTTGCCGGCGTACTGGTCGCGCCGGCGTTTGCCATCGACCCGCAACTCGGGTCGCGTTTCATCATCAAGGCCTTCGCCGTCATCATTGTCGGCGGCATGGGCAGCTATCCCGGCGCCATCCTCGCCGCCCTGCTGCTTGGCGTCATCGAAGTCGTCGGCAGCTATTTTGTCGGCGCGGTGATCGGTTCGGCCTTCCTGTTTCTTCTGATGCTCGCGGTGCTGCTGGTGCGGCCGCGCGGGCTCTTGGGCGCGGGTGTTCGCGCATGAAGGGGATCAACCCGCTCGCCGTCGCAGTGGTCGCGGGCATCGCCGCGATTGCTGTGCCGTTGGTCGGCTCGGACTATGCGGTTTCCTTTTCCATCCAGCTCCTGATCTTCCTGGTGCTGGCTTATTCCTGGAACTGGATCGGCGGCTACACCGGCTACACCCATTTCGGCCAGGTCGGCTTTTTCGGGATCGGCGCCTATGTCGGCTCGCTGCTGAATTTCCATTGGGGCGTGCCGTGGTATCTTGCCGCGATCGCCGCCGCGCTTGCGGGCGCCGCGACCGCCGTTCCGCTCGGCGGCGCCATGCTGCGTCTGAAAGGACCGTTCTTCGCGATCGGCATGTTCGGCCTGGCGCGCGTGCTCGAAGCATTCGCGCTCGGATTCGATTCCATCACCGGCGGCGGCACCGGCATCTACCTGAAGCCCATCAGCGACCTTCGGCCGATTTATTATGTCGTCGCCACCGTCGCCATGATCATGCTGCTCCTGACCTGGAAGCTCGACAATTCACGCCTCGGCCTCAAATTGCTGTCGATCCGCGAAGACGAAGACGCCGCGGAGTTGTTGGGCATTCCGACGACGCGGCTGAAGATTGCCACCTTCGTTGCTTCCGCCGTCGCACCGGCGGCAATGGGATCGCTCTATGCGGTCTATCTCGGCTTCATCGACCCACCCACTGCCTTCGCCCCCAATATCGAGCTGACCACCATTGCGATGGTGCTGCTTGGCGGCATGGGGACCGTGCTCGGCCCGCTCGCAGGCGCACTTGTGCTTTCGATCGTCAACGAGGTGCTGTGGGCGAACTATCCGCAAATCTATCTCGCCTGCGTCGGTGTCATCGTCCTTCTCGCCGTGCTGTTCATGCCACGCGGAATTGTCAGTCTCGGCATGAAAAGCGGATGGCTCGGCGTCGGACGGCCGTTGTTTCGCCGGTTGGCCGCGGACGCAGGACGGGCGCCGTCATGAGTGAGAGCATCCTTGCCGTCGAAAACGTCTCCAAGCGCTTCGCCGGCCGCATTGCGCTGGATTCCGTCAGCATCGATGTCGCGCCGGGATCGATCACCGGCATGATCGGCCCGAACGGTTCGGGCAAGTCGACGCTGTTCAACATCATCGCCGGCACGCTGCGCCCGGACGCAGGCCGCGTGCTGGTTCGCGGACAAAACATCGGCTCGGCGTCGGCGGCCGAGATTTGCGGCCTCGGCGTTGCGCGCACCTTCCAGATCAGCCGGCTGTTTGCGGAGATGACGGTGCTGGAAAATCTGGTCGCGGTCGCGCGCGGCCGCGACGATCGCGCCGCGATCGCCCTGGCGCTGGAATTGCTCGAATTCCTGGAGATCGCCGATATCGCCGACCGCTGGGGCTCGGAGCTTTCGTATGGCCAGCGCAAGCTGGTCGAGATCGCCCGCGCGCTGATGCTGCAACCGAAAATCATGCTGCTCGACGAACCGTTCGCGGGCGTCAACCCACGGCTGCAAAACCGCATTGTCGAGCATTTGCGGACGCTGTGTGCCAGAGGCATCACCGTCTTCTTCATCGATCATGAGATGCGCATCGTGCTCGGGGAATGCGATCTGGTCTATGTGCTCGCCGAAGGCCAATTGATCGCACGCGGCGACCCGCAATCCGTCCGCAACGACGCAAAGGTGCTGCAGGCCTATTTCTGAATCAGGACCAATCGAATTCGCGAGGGAGGTAAGACGATGAGAAAATTCATTCTGGCCGCAGCGATGGCCGTCGCCATGGTCACGCCGTCGGTACCGGCGAGTGCCGCCGATCCGGTGCGGATCGGCGTGGCACTGTCCCAGACCGGCAACCTTGCCGACTCGGCCGCTCCCTATTTCAAGGGGCTCGACCTCTGGCGCGAACAGGCCAACGCCCGCGGCGGACTGGCTGGCCGTCCAATCGAGTTCGTCGTCTATGACGACCGCTCCGACCCGGCGACCGCCGCGCGTCTTTATGAGAAGTTGATCACCGACGACAAGGTCAATCTGGTGATCTCGTCGCTGGGTTCGGCGACCGCTGCGACCGGCTCGGCGGTCGCCGAGAAGCACAAGATCGTCATGATCAATGGCGGCGGTGCGGCTGAAGCGATTCAGCAGCGTGGCTTCAAATACGTATTCCAGACCGCCGCGCGCATCTCTTCCTACGCCGACGGTATCGTGCCGATGATCGAAAAGTACAAGATCAAGTCGGTCGCGCTCGTCTCGCGCGACTACGCCGCCGCCCGCGACATCAGCAAGGCGATCAAGGAGCAGATCAAGGACAAGGACGTCAAGGTCGTGATGGACGAGTATTTCCCGGCCGGCACCGCCGACTTCTCCTCCCAAATCGCCAAGGGGCAGCAATTGCAGCCCGACCTGTGGATCGGCCTGCTCTATCCGAGCGAGGCGATCGAGACGGTGCGTCAATTCCATTCCATGAACTACATGCCGAAATTCTTCATCGCCAACGGCGTGTCGCAGGACGACTTCATCACCGCGGCCGGCAAGGATGCCGAATACGCGCTCGGCATGTCCTTGTACGAGCCGTCGCTGCCAAGCGAAGGCAACAAGGAGTTCGTGAAAACCTATCACGACAAGTATAACGCCGATCCCGGCTATTACGCCGCCTTCGGCTTTGTCGCCGGGACCGTGCTCGAGGCCGCCGTGAAGAAAGCCGGCTCGATCGATAACGAGAAGGTGCGCGAGGTTCTGACCACGCTCAAGATCGGCAGCGTCATGGGCAAGCACGAGGTCGACCCCGCCACCTACATGCAGATCGGCGTGCGCGGCCTGGTGGTCCAGGTCCAGGACGGCAAGCGCCAGGTGGTCTGGCCGGAGGAATACAGGACCGCCGAGCCGAAACTGCCGATCCCGGCCTGGGACAAGCGCTGAAGCGGCATGGCAGGCGAAGTGGCACCGCTCGAACTGAAGGACGTGACGTCGGGTTACGGCGACGTCGCCGCGATCCGCCATGTCGACATGACCTTCCCCAAGGGGGTCATCACGACCATCGTCGGCTCCAACGGCGCCGGTAAGTCGACGGCAATCAAGGTGGCCGCCGGGTTGCTGCGGGCCTGGAAGGGCGGCGTTTTCGTGCATGGCATCGACATCACCCGCGAGCCCGCCGACCGGCGGGTCCGCCGCGGCATCGCCTATGTACCGCAGGGCCGCATCGTCGTGCCTGACATGTCGGTGCGCGACAATCTGTTGATCGGCGCGCATATCCTCGGCAACGACCGCGCTGCGGTCGAAGCCGCCACCGAACGGGTGTTGCAGCTGTTTCCGGTGCTGAAGTCGCGCATGAAACAGCAGGCCGACACCATGAGCGGCGGCGAGCAGCAGATGCTCGCGATCGGCCGCGCGCTGATGACAAGTCCCGAGATCATCATGCTGGACGAGCCGTCGCTTGGCCTGGCGCCCAAATTCGTCGACGTCGTGTTCGAGAAGCTGCTGTCGCTGCGGAACGAAGGCCTGACGGTCGTCATGGTCGAGCAAAAGGCCTCGCATGCGCTCTCCATCTCCGATCGCGGCTATGTCATGCATCTCGGTCAGGTCGCCATCGAAGGCGCTGCACATGATTTGCTTGGCAACGAGGACGTCAAGCGGCTGTTCCTCGGCGAAATCCCTGAAAGCATGAAGTCCCTGAGTTTGTCCGATGCCTGAGAAATCCCCCCACGCAGCCGCGGCCGTCGATGACGCGATCACGACCCGCCAATCCGTGCGCGCGTTCCTGCCGACGCCGGTCGACCGCGCTACGGTCGAGCGGCTGCTCGAGCTTGCCAGCCGCAGCGCGAGCGGCAGCAACATCCAGCCCTGGCGGGTCCGGGTGATCGCCGGCGCGATCAAGGACCGCCTGACCAAGGCAATCTTCGACGCCGTCGATCGCGACGGCTTCGAGCCCTATCAGCGCGAATGGAATTACTATCCCGTCAACTGGCGCGAGCCGTTTCTCGCCCGCCGCCGCAAGATCGGCTGGGACATGTACAGCCTGCTCGGCGTCGCCAAGGGCGATTTCGAGGGCACGCAACGCGCACGCATGCGCAATTACGAATTCTTCGGCGCGCCGGTCGGCATGATCTTCACACTCGACGAAGACCTCGAGATCGGGAGCTGGCTCGATCTCGGGATCTATCTGGGCACGCTGATGGTCGCCGCGCGCGGCC
Organism: uncultured Alphaproteobacteria bacterium; assembly: GCA_963795365.1. Taxonomy (GTDB): domain Bacteria; phylum Pseudomonadota; class Alphaproteobacteria; order Rhizobiales; family Xanthobacteraceae; genus Bradyrhizobium. The sequence goes on along the minus strand of CAWCHW010000005.1, from coordinate 101,237 downwards.
ACGGGCTGCACACCTGTCCGCAAGCGGCATTTGCCGATTTTCACAAGATCATCCGGCCGCTGCTCAACATTCCCGACAAAGAAGTCATCATCTGCGGCATGGCGCTCGGTCACATCGATCCTGATGCGCCGATCAACCAGCTCGTCACCGCGCGCGCTCCGCTCGGCGATTTTGCAAGCTTCGAGGGTTTGTAGGCAATGACGCTCAGCCTGCCGAACAAGATCATCGTTGCCGAGGTCGGCCCACGCGACGGCCTGCAAAGCTTTCCGCGCTGGATCGATACGGCCACCAAGGTCGCCATCGTCGACCGGCTGTCCGATCTCGGCCTGCCCGTGATTGAAGTCTCGAATTTCGCCCATCCGAAGGTCATCCCTCATCTGCGCGACGCCGAAGAGGTCTTCGAACGCATCAAGCGCAGACCGGGAACGGTTTATCGTGGATTGGTGCCGAACGCGCGCGGCGCCGAACGGGCCGCCTCTGCACGTGTCGATGAGATGCTCGGGTTGATCACGATCAGCGCCACCTATACCCGCAAGAACCAGAACATGACGATCGACGAGGCAATCGCAGAGAATCTGGAGTTGTTTCGTATCGCCGAGAAGCATTCGACCGCCTTCGTCATGGCGCTCGGCATGTCTTTCTGGTGCGCTTATGAAGGCCAGATTCCCGAAGAGAATGTTGTCGCGGTGGTCCGTCAATTTCATGCTGGCGGCATTCAGCCGCTTCTACCTCGCCGGCTCGCTCGGCATGGAAGATCCCGCTCACGTCAACCGCCTGTTCCTGCGGCTCGCAAATCTGTTCCCGAATGCGTCGTTTGGATTCCACATCCACAATCTCTCGGGCATGGCCACCGCCAATATCCTGGCGGCGCTGGATGCCGGTGCCGCGTGGCTGGAGAGCGCAATCTGCGGCATCGGCGGCGGGATCGCGATGCCTGGCAAAATCGGCTCCGTCGGCAATTTTCCGACCGAGGATCTGGTCTCCATGCTCGCCGAGATGGGCATCGAGACCGGGATCGATCCCGAGCGGACGGTCGCGCTGTCGCGGGAGATCGCCACACTGCTCGGCATCGATCCCCAGAGCCACCGCGGGAACGGCGCCACCCGCAAGTCGGTCACCGAACTCGCCGCCACCAACCCGAATATGAGATATTCATGACGCCCCATCCGACATACCGGTCGCTGCTCGCCGTTCCCGCCTCCTCTCCGCGCTTCATGGAGAAAGCCACGCAGGGCCCGGCCGATGCAATCTTCCTCGACCTTGAAGATGCGGTGATCGCTTCGCTCAAACCAAAGGCGCGTCAGGACGCGATTGCTGCCCTGAACGGGCTGGACTGGGGCCGGCGCGGCGTCGCCGTCCGTGTCAACGGCTTCGGCACTGCATGGGGTTGCCGCGACATCATCGAGGTGGTCGAGGCCTGCCCGCGGCTTGATTATATCCTGCTGCCGAAATGCGAAACGCCGGCCGATGTGCATGCGGTCGACGTCATGATCGCCGCGGCGGAAGCGGCCGCCCCGCGCGAGCGCAAGGTCGGCATCATGGGGCTGATCGAGACGCCGCGCGGCGTCGCCAATGTCGAGGCGATCGCGCAGGCCGGCGGCCGGTTGCGCGCATTGGTGTTCGGCGGCGGCGACTATCAGCTCGATCTCGGCAGCTTTCAGCGCGCGGTCGGGGCGCCTGCCGCCGACTATGTGGTGCTGACCGATGACGGCGGCCAAGGCGCGCGGCAAAGCCACTGGAACGACCTCTGGCATTTCGCCACCGCGCGGATCGCCAATGCCTGCCGTGCTTTCGGGGTGATGCCGATCGACGGCCCGTTCTCCGGCATTCCCGACACCGAGGGCTTGCGCGCGGCCGCCAAGCGCGCGCGCGTGCTCGGCTTCGAATGCAAGATGGCGATCCATCCCTCGCAGATCGACATCATTCATGAGGTGATGACCCCGTCGGCCGACCAGATCGCCTGGGCGAAGGAGGTGCTGGAAGCGATGGAGGCGGCAGCACGCGAAGGCCGCGGCGCGGTCAAGGACAAGAACGGCGAGATGATCGACCTCATGCATATCAAGGTCGCCAACAAGCTGCTCGAACGCGCCACACGCATCGGAGACCGCTCATGAGCGCGCTCAAGGGAATCCGCGTCCTCGATCTCGGGACCTTCATCGCAGGTCCGCACTGCGCCACCATCCTGGGTGAGTTCGGCGCCGAGGTGATCAAGGTCGAGCCGCCCACGACCGGCGATTCGCTGCGGCGGCTCGGCACCAACACCGAATGCGGCGACACGCTGGTGTGGCTGTCGGAGGCGCGCAACAAGAAGTGCGTCACGCTCAACCTGTCCAGCGAACGCGGCCGGGACATGCTGCGGCAATTGGCGGCGAAATGCGACATCATCGTCGAGAATTTTCGGCCGGGCACCCTGGAGAAATGGGGCCTCGGCTACGACGAGTTGAAGAAGCTCAATCGCGGCGCGATCCTGGTGCGCATCTCCGCCTACGGCCAGGACGGGCCGATGCGCTCCCAACCAGGCTTCGCGCGGATCGCACATGCGTTCTCCGGCCTGACCTATCTGGCGGGCTTGCCCGGCGGCGTGCCGGTGGTGCCCGGCTCGACGTCGCTTGCCGACTACATGTCGGGCATGTATGGCGCGATCGGCGCGCTGGTGGCGCTGCAGGCGCGGCAGGCCACCGGCGAAGGTCAGTGCATCGATCTCGCGCTCTATGAATTGGTGTTTCGCGTGCTCGACGAGATCGCGCCGGCGTTCCAGAAGTTCGGCTATGTGCGCGAACGCATGGGCGCCGACACGGTGAATGTCTGCCCGCACAGCCATTACGAGACCAAAGACGGCAAGTGGATCGCGATCGCCTGCACCAGCGACGCGATGTTCGCGCGGCTGGCGGAAGTCATGGAGCAGCCGCAGTTGGCCTCGGCAGACCGATATGGCCCGAAGGATTTGCGGCTCGGCGCGCGCGACGAGGTCAATGCCATCGTCGCCAGATGGGTTGCCTCGCTCGATCTCGACACGGTACTGGCGCGATGCACGACAGGCGGCGTGCCGGCCAGCCTGATCTTCAGCATCGCCGACATCTTCGAGGATCCGCAATACCGCGCGCGCGGCAATATCAAGATGACGGACTCCCGCGCCGGCACGATTGCTGTTCCCGACGTCGTGCCAAAGCTGTCTGCAACCCCCGGCGAAATACGCTGGCTCGGCGAAGGTCTGGGCGCGCAGAACGAGGAGATATTTCGCGACCTCCTCGGCTTGAAGGATGCCGACCTCCGGCAAATGCGCGACGAGGGCGTGATCTAGCGGCCGCGGTCAACGCCGATGATCAGTCCATCATCGCCCGGTCACACGGGCGCAAGACGGGCGTTACACTGGCGTAAAGCTGATCGCGCCGGTGGCACTGACATCGCGGGTCAGCCTGCCCATCGACGCAAGCATGTTGAGATGGGCGAGCAACTCGCCGAACGCCTGGCGAGGATTGTCGTACAGCACGCGCGGGAACACTTCCTGCGCGATCGCAAAGGCGCTGGTCTTGCCGGTGACGATGGATGCGACATCGTCGAGCCGCATCTGGTGGTGTTCGCGCAGCTGCGCAAGCCGCGTATGCAATGCGCGAAACGGCACTCCGTGCGACGGCAGCACCAGCGTATCGGGCGGAAGCGACTCGAACCGATCAAGCGAATCCAGATATTCCTTCATCGGATTGGCGCCCGGTTGCGCCATCGGCACGATCACCGACGGCGTGATGTGTGACAAGATCTGATCGCCTGCGATCAAAATCCCGTCCTTCTCGCAATAGAACGACGCGTGCTCGGGCGAATGTCCTCCTGACGTGATCACCCGCCACTCGCGCTGCCCCATGGTGACGACGTCGCCATCGCGTATGCGCGTGAATTCGCGCGGTGGCCGCAAGCCAAGGTACTTTGGCTTGCGTTGCGCGCCCACGATCGCCGCGGCATCGTCGTCCGACGCGCCATTGCGCGTTATAAAGGAGGCAAACTGCTCGTTGAGCCCCTCCTCCCGCTCATGCCACATCATCCAGCCGCTGAGCCATTCGGCAAGCGGCAGGCGCACTGCGCATTTCGATTCCTTCACCAGATATCCGGCGAAACCGGCGTGGTCGATATGCGCGTGCGTCAAGGTGAGGTTCTGCAATGGACGACTGCGCAGCAACCCTCGCCACAGCTTGTCCCAAATCTCGAAAATCTCGTCGGTATTCATGCCGCAGTCGACCAGCGTCCAGCCGGGACCGTTGTCGAGCAGCCAGCAATTGACGTGATTGAGCGTCAACGGAACCGGCAATCGCACCCAGAACAGTCCGGGCAGCACGTCCGTCAATTCGCCGTATGACGGCGGGCGTTGAACGGTGAATTTCAGATCATCTGGCATTCGTGTCGCCCGGTGCCCTTCTGCATTCCCGATTAGCTCAGACGGTGCGCGGCTCGTTTGCCGAGACGCAACATCAGCGTGTTGGCTGCAATCGCAATCAGGACGATCACCGTGACCACGGCGGTCGACAGCGGCACGTTGTTCTGCGCCATCCCGCTCACCAGCAGGAACCCAAGACCTCGTTGCGACGAGAACATCTCGCCGATCAAGACGCCGAGCATGCTCAGCGAGAAGCTGATCCGTAAGCCATTGACGATATCGGGCAGGCACGCCGGCACCAGCACCCACAGCATCGTACGCCCCGGTGAAAGCCGCAGCACCTTCGCCGTTCGGATCAGCACGGGCGGCAAATTACGCACCGCGCCGAGGGTGAACAGGGTCATCGGCACCAGCCCGTGCATGACGCCGAAGGCGACCTTGGCAGACATGCCGAGGCCGAAGATCAGCAGCACGACCGGATAAAGCGTGACTTTCGGGATGGTGTAGAAGCCCGCCAGGATGGGTTCGGCAACCTCTCCGGCGAAGCGACGCACGCCGAAGGCCAGGCCGAGCGCGAGACCGATCAGCGCCGAGAGCACGAAGGCCAGCAGGAAGGCGGCCAATGTCGCGGCGGCATGTTCCCAGAACATCCACGTGCGCAGGAGACCAAAGAGATACACCAAGGTCTGCAGCGGCGGAGAAACCGCAACGCCATGGGTCCAGCTGCCGATCGCCTGCCAGATCGCCAGCATCAGCACAACCAGGACGGCAGCATCGAACGCGCGGATGCGCCCGCGCGACGGTCGCCTGGACAGGGCCTCCTCGATCGCGAGGTCACTCATCCCGACGAACGGCGGCGCGCCAGCCGCCCCTCCCAGGCATACAGAATCCCGTTGGCGATGACCGCAACCAGCAACACGAACAGCATCAGGCCGTACATGGCGCGGTTGTCGAAGCTCTGGTACGCAAAGGAAATCGCGTAACCGAGTCCGGTCCCCGAGAGGATGAATTCGCCGGCGATGACGCCGATCAGCGCATAGCTCAGCGCCAGCTTGAAACCGCTGAACAGGCGCGGCAGAGCGGCCGGCAATACGATCCACCACAGCGTCCGCGCCGGGCTCAACCGATGGACGCGCGCAAGTTTCAGCAATACGGGCGAGACGGCGTCGAGCCCCGACAGCGTGCTGATCATCACGGCGGGCGCGGCGGAGAGTACCCCCAACACCACGAGCGGAGCCTTGCCGAGGCCAAGCAGCGCCACCAGCAAGGGATAGAAGATGAAGGTCGGCACCGAGTAGTACGATGCCAACAGGGGATCGGCGACGTCGCGCAGCCGCGACGAACGGTGGATCAGGGCGCCGGCCAGGGTGCCACACCCGATCGCCAGCACGAAGGCGAGCGCGATGGTCGAGAAGGTGTTGACGATGCTCTCGTCAAGTTCGCCGGAGCCGATGCGATCGATCATCGAAGCGACCATCTCGCTGGGAGGGATGACGGTCAGGGGATCGATGACGCCGGTGCGGCAGCAGATTTCGAGCGCCGCCACCAGCCCCGCCAATACCGCGATCCGGACCAGGAGAACCGCGCGCCGCCGCGTCACGCCGCCCGCCCCATCGTCTTCAGCGACTCCTCGCGGAGCGAAGACCACAAGCGCGCCGTCACCGCGCCGAATTCCGGATCCGAGACGATACGGCTGTCGCGATCGCGCGGCCATCCGGTCTCCACCATGTCGATGAAGCGGCCCGGGCGCGCGCTCATGACGCCGACGCGATCGGACAGCATCGCCGCCTCGTCCAGGGCATGGGTGATCAACACCACGGTGGCGCCGGTTTCGCGCCAAAGCCGCAGCAATTCGTCGCCCATCAAGAGCCGCGTCTGCTGATCCAGCGCGCCGAACGGCTCGTCGAGCAGGATCAGGCGGGGCCGCAGCACCAGGGTCCGCGCGATGCAGACCCGCTGGCGCATGCCGCCGGAGAGCTGGGCCGGATAATGATCGGCAAACTGGGCCAGCCCCATGAAGCTCACGGCATGATCAACCCGTATCAGCGGCTTCGCTTTTGCGGCAGGCTGGAGGTGCGCAGGCCAAAGGCGACGTTCTGGCGTACGCTCAGCCAGGGCATGCTCGCATCTTCCTGGAACACGACGCCGATGCCGTCCGGAACCTCGCCGTGCAATTCCTTGCCTTCGAACCGCACGCTGCCGCTGGTCGGGCGCGCCAGGCCGCAGAGCACGTCGAGCAGGGTCGACTTGCCGCAACCCGACGGCCCGACGACGGAGAAGAACTCGCCGCGGCGTATCGTCAGGTCGATCGGACCGAGCGCATGCACCGCGGGCGGTCCCTCGTAATCGCGGACCACGCCATCCAGCGCGACATGCGAAGGCTCGCTCACGGCCCCCTCGCTCATTGTGTGGGGCGAAGATCGGGCGGCAGGTAGGACGTATCGACGTATTTCGGCCAGTCGACATCGCCCTTGATCTGTCCGGTGATCTGCAACCCCTCGACCATGTGGTTCATGGCGGTGTAGTCGAGCCGGCCGTCGCTCCAGTAATTTTCCTTGATGAGATTGCGTAAGTGCGCCCGGAACAGGTCCACGTTCGGGTTGTTGTAGGCCTTCGCCGTGATGTCGGCGGCTTCGTCCGGGTGTTCCATCGCATAGGCCAGCCCCTCGCGGCGGGCGACGATCAGGCCCTTGATGATATCGGGATGCGCCTTGGCATATTCCGGGGTCGTGATCATCACGGTCTGCATCATGCGCGGATCCATCGTGTCGCGCACCATGAACAGCGGCTTCACCAGTTCCTTGTTCTGCGCGAAGACCAACTCGTCGGAGAAGCCGGCGTCGACCGCACCGCTGCCGACGGCGGACAGGTTGGCGCCGAGATCGCCGGCCGGCACCAGCTTGACCTGCTGGGCGGTGATTCCGTTGGCCTTCAGCGCCATCAGGATCACCATGTTGCTCACCGATCCCGGCGCGGTATAGGCGATCTGTTTGCCGATGAGATCCTTGATGCCCGTGAGCGCGGAATCCTTCTTCACCACCCACATCTGGTCGGACACGGTTTGCGCGCCGGCGCCGATGATGATGAGCTTCTGGCCGGAATTGATGGCCTGAACCGCCGCCGCCAGCGAAACCTCGCCGAAGGGAATGCCGCCGGCCAGGGTGTTACGGACCGCGGTGCCTCCGCCCGCCGCCGTCAGGATGCCCGTGACATCGACGCCGTTCTTCTTGAAAAGACCTTTGTCCATGGCGACTGCGTATGGCACGCCGTAGAATTGCCCGCCCCAATGGGTCACGGTGATGGTCTCGGCTCGCGCGGCCGGTGCGCTCCAGGCAGCGATGGAAGCGGCGAGGCCTGCGATAAGGCCAATCCGTGCGAGCGCTTTCCCTTTTGCCATGATGTTTTTCCTTCTCGTTTGATCCGTCTTTGCATTTCTTCGATCGGCGTTGAGCCGCAGAATTGGAATCGCTGCTACTCCCGGTGGCTGTCGGCCAGGCCATGGCGCTTTTCGAAAGCATGCACGGCGGGAAAGCCCATCAAGTTGTTCATGTCCGCGAACGGCAACATCGGCGCCCCGCTGCCTGTCCCTATTCCGGCTGTTCTCAGGTTGCCGTAGACAAGCCTGAGGGCGCCGGCCGCCGTCAGGAAGCCGGAGGCGGGATAGATCGCAATCTTGAAGCCCATTGCCGCCAGCTCACTCGCCGACAAATACGGAGTGCGGCCGCCCTCGACCATGTTCGCCAGCAGTGTCGCGCCCTTGAAGGTTTCGGCGACGCGCCGCAATTCCTCGAGGCTCTCGGGTGACTCGACGAACAGCACATCGGCGCCGGCCTTGAGGAAACCCTCAGCCCGCCGCAACGCCGCATCCAACCCTTCAGCGTAGCGCGCGTCGGTGCGCGCCACGATGAGAAAGTCGTCACTTGGCCGGGCATCGACCGCAACACGGATCTTGGCGACGGCGTCATCGGCCGGGATGACGCGGCGGAATTCGGTGTGACCGCATTTCTTGGGGAATTCCTGATCTTCCAGCTGGATGCCGGATGCGCCGGCGGCCGCATAGCCGCGCACGGTGCGATCGACATTCAGCAATCCGCCATAGCCGGTATCGCCGTCGGCAATGAAAGGAATGCCGGTGGCGCCCGCGACACAGCGCACGCGGTCAAGCATCTCGGTGAATGTCGCGGTGCCGGCGTCAGCGACGCCAAGGGCAGAGGCAACGACACCATATCCGGTCATGTAAAGCGCGTCGAAACCGACACTCGCCGCCACTCGCGCTGAAATGCCATCGTAGACGCCGGGAAGCGTCAGACAACCGTCCTTGCGCAGCAGGCTACGCAGTGTCGTCGCCTCAACCAAGCGATTCTCCCGTCTTTTTTCTTTAAACCGCCGATGCGCATCAAAGGCATCCGCCGTTTTTGTGTCTCCAGCGCCGTGTCCCGTGCCAGAGCTTTGGAAGTCAATTTCAAGGATTATCGCGGAAAAATCAACACATTAGAGACCTGACATGCCTGATGCGCGCACGCCTTCACCGAAACGCGTTATCATTGATGGCGTTCGGCTGGTTGCATCGTTGCGGAGCGCAAGAGGAAGCTAAAGTCGCATGTCGAAGCGCATCGATAAGTCATGGACTGTTTTCGTCAGCGTTGAAAATTTCGAGCACGACAGATGCGTGGATATGTTTTCGCGACCGGACGGCAGTTACGGGTTCGAAGAATTTCGACGGGACATTGAGGACGCTGGGCAATGGACACCCGTCCAGTACTATTCCGGCATCGCCTATGTGTCCCCAACCGATGCACTGGAAGCGGCCGAGCGATGTGTTCCCTGGCTGGTTGATGTCCTCGTGCAGAGACCAGACCTGAGAGAGCGTATCGGTGTCGGGTGACCGAAAGCGGACGTTGCCGGAGCGCCGTCAGGCTGGCTGGCCTATCGGGCAACGTGACACCTCACACCCTGCGCCACACGACCGCGACTTGGCTGATGCAGCGTGCCGTACCGACTTGGGAAGCCTCGGGGTTCCGCCCGAGGTGCTCCAGCGGGTCCAGGTCATCACCACCCCGACCATTTCCAGGGCGCCGCGGCCGCAATTGGCCAAAAAGGCCGGTTTGTTTCGGTGGCTGAATTGGTGGTTGACTCAGACGCCGGCACCAATCAGAAGAAAAAGCCTAATGATTACTTGGTCGGAGTGGCAGGATTCGAACCTGCGACCCCTGCGTCCCGAACGCAGTGCTCTACCGGGCTGAGCCACACTCCGACTAAGACCGCGGCTTATAGCGTCGCCTTCCCCGCACCGCAAGAAGCCCGACGTAAGGAATTGGACCCGTGCAAACCGGCCTGACCACAGCGATTTTGACCGCCGGCGAGGCCGCGGTGGCGGCGGCCGCGCGCGCGCTCGTCGATGGCGGGCTGGTCGCGTTCCCGACCGAGACCGTCTACGGGCTCGGCGCCGACGCCACCAATGCCTTTGCCATCGCCCGCCTCTATCAGGCCAAGGGACGGCCCGCTTTCAACCCGCTGATCTCCCATGTCGGCGATCTCGCCTCCGCCCGTGCGATCGGCCGCTTCGATGCGACCGCGCTTGCGCTCGCCGAAGCGTTCTGGCCGGGACCGCTGACCCTGGTGCTGCCGCGGGCTGCCGGTTGCCCGGTGGCGGAACTCGCGACCGCGGGGCTCGAGACCATCGCGATCCGCATTCCCTCGCATCCTGTCGCGCGCGCGATCCTGAGCGCGTTCGGTCGCCCCGTGGTGGCGCCGTCGGCCAATCTCTCCGGCCATGTCTCGCCGACAAATGCGGCGCATGTGCAAAGCGATCTCGAAGGCCGCATCGATCTGATCGTCGACGGCGGGCCGGTCGAGGTCGGCGTCGAATCCACCATCGTCGGCTGCTTCGAGGAACCGATGCTGCTGCGTCCCGGCGGGCTGCCGCGCGAAGCCATCGAGCGCGTGCTCGGCCGCGCGCTGGCGCAGCCGCCGGCCGATGCGGAGAGCGACAGCGCCCAGCCGCTCGCGCCGGGCATGCTCGCCTCGCATTACGCACCGCGCACCCGGGTGCGGCTGAATGCGACCAGCGTCGAGCCCGGCGAAGCGCTGCTCGCCTTCGGCGCGCCCGTGCAAGGCGATGACAGCGCTGCCGCCGTCATCAATCTGTCGCCACGTGGCGATCTCAATGAAGCCGCCGCCAATCTTTTCGGCTATCTTCGCGCGCTCGACGCGACGCGCGCGACGTGTATTGCGGTGATGGCCATTCCCGAGGAAGGATTGGGCGAAGCCATCAACGACCGCCTGCGCCGCGCGGCCGTCGGACGCTGATTGGGATATCGAAATGAATGTCGCGCAATCCAACACGCCGCCGCTGTCGCCAGAGCTGATCGCGAAATTCCGCGCGATCGTCGGCGACAAATATGCGGTGACCGATCCTGCCGACATCGCGCCCTACACCACCGAGGAGCGCGATCTGTTCCACGGCCGCTCGCCGCTGGTGCTGCGCCCGGGTTCGACCGCCGAGGTGGCCGCGATCTGCAAGCTCGCCAACGCGCACGGAATCGCGCTGGTGCCGCAGGGCGGCAACACCGGCCTCGTCGGCGGCCAGACCCCGCACAATGGCGAGGTCGTGATCTCGATGCGTCGCATCGACAAAATCCGCGACGTCGACACCGCGTCGAACACCATGACCTGCGAGGCCGGCGTCATCCTGCAGGTCGCGCAGCAGCGCGCCGCCGAGGTCGACCGGCTGTTTCCGTTGTCGCTGGGTGCGGAAGGCAGCTGCACCATCGGCGGCAATCTCTCGACCAATGCCGGCGGCACCACCGCACTCGCCTATGGCGTGGCGCGCGAGATGGCGCTCGGCGTCGAGGTCGTGCTCGCCGACGGGCGCGTGATGAACCTGCTGTCGAAATTGAAAAAGGACAACACCGGCTACGATCTGCGCAACCTCTTCATCGGCGCCGAGGGCACGCTCGGCATCATCACCGCGGCGACGCTCAAAGCTGTTTCCGAAGCCGCGCGCGATCGAGACCGCCTATGTCGGGCTGAAATCGCCGGCAGCCGCGCTGAAGCTGCTGTCGATCTCGCAAGCCGAGGCCGCGGGCACGCTGACCAGTTTCGAGCTGCTGTCCGATGTCGCCGTCGACTTCTCGATCCGCCACGGCATCGACGTCCGCGATCCGCTTGTCAGCAAGCACCGCTGGTACGTGCTGATGGAGCTGTCGTCGCCGCGCGACGACGCCCGCCCCACGCTGGAGGCGATCCTCGCCAAGGCGATGGAGGACGGCATCGTCGACGACGCCGTGATCGCGGCGAATCTGAGCCAGCGCCAGGCGTTCTGGAAGCTGCGCGACGAGATGTCGGCGGCGCAGAAGCCGGAAGGCGGCTCGATCAAGCACGACATCTCCGTGCCTGTCGTCGCCGTGCCGGACTTCCTCGCGCAGGCCGACGCCGCCGTGGTGAGGCTGATCCCGGGCTCGCGTCCGGTGCCGTTCGGCCATCTCGGCGACGGCAACATCCATTATAATGTCAGCCAGCCGGTCGGCACGGACGCCGCGGATTTCCTCGCGCGCTGGCACGAGGTCAACAAGGTGGTGTTCGACATCGTCATGAAGATGGGCGGCTCGATCTCGGCCGAGCACGGCATCGGCGTGCTCAAGCGCGACGAATTGCCCGACGTGAAGGACAAGACCGCGATCGAGCTGATGCGCGCGTTCAAGGCGATGCTCGATCCCAACGGCATCATGAATCCCGGCAAGGTGCTGTGAACACGCAATCGAAGGGCCGCGCGCTCACGATCACATCGATCGAAGACCGTGACGTTCCGGAGGTCGTCCACCTCTGGAAGCGCGCCGGTCTGGTCCGCGAATGGAACGATCCGACGGGCGACATTGCGCTGGCGCGGAAAGACGGCAACGCGACGGTGCTGCTCGGCCGCGACGGCGATGGCATCCCGGTGGCGTCGGTGCTGGTGGGGCATGACGGCCACCGCGGCTGGGTCTATTACGTCAGCGTCGATCCCGACCATCGTCTCAAGGATTATGGCCGGCAGATCATGACGGCGGCGGAGGATTGGCTTCGCGCGCGCGGCATCATGAAGCTGCAACTGATGGTGCGCGGCGACAACGCGAAGGTCCACGCTTTCTACCAGTCGCTCGGCTATTACGACCAGCAGCGCGTCACCTTCGCCAAATGGCTCGACGGCCGCGATCCGACTCCCTAAGGCAAAGCATGACCATCTCCGATCGCATTCGCGTCAAGAACGTCCGCCTGCTCTCCGACAATCATTACACGCTGAAGACCACGACTCTCGAATGGCGCCGCGCCGACGGCGAATGGCAGACCCAGCATCGCGAGACCTACGATCGCGGCAATGGCGCGGCGCTGCTGCCCTACAATCTCGCGCGGCGCACGGTGATGCTGGTCAAGCAGTTCCGCTATCCCGCCTATGTCAACGGCTGCGACGATCTCATGATCGAGGCGGCCGCCGGCCTGCTCGACAACGAGTCGCCGGAGAAGCGGATCCGCGCCGAGGCCGAAGAGGAGATCGGCTATCGCCTGCACGACATCAGGAAGATCTTCGAGGCCTATATGAGCCCGGGCTCGGTGACGGAGAAACTGCACTTCTTCGTTGGGGAATACCAGCCCGACATGAAGATCGGCGACGGCGGCGGCAATCCCGACGAGGGCGAGGATATCGAGGTGCTGGAGCTTGCGATCGACGAGGCGCTGGCGATGATATCAGACGGGCGCATCATGGACGCGAAGACGATCATGCTGCTGCAATAGGCGAGCGATGCATATTTTCGGATGAGCGTCACAGATAGGAGATCGGCAATAGAGCGAGTCGTGCCCGGCCCTTGCCGAGCATCAACATCTTGTTTCAGGTAGGCACGAAAGACGCGCATGGCCGGGACAAGCCTTTGCCACCCTGACGAATGGCCGGTTTTCGTTGCTAAAACAAACTCCCCTGCCCGTCGTCGCCCGCAGTCGTCGCGACCTTGCGCGGCGCGGCGCGCTTCGGCTGCTTCGGCGCCGCTTCCGCTTCGCGCTGCGCGTCGGTGATCGGCAGGATCAGTTGCGCATCGTCATTGTCGGCATGGTTCACGCGCATCGACACTTCGTGCCAGATGAACTCGCCTTCCTCGGGCGCCACCATCAGGTCCATCGCATCCGCCGCATCGTCGCTGGAGCAATCGAGCCAACGCGCGAAATCATCGGGCCTGATCGTCACCGGCACGCGGGGATGCAGCACGGCGAGGTCGGGGCTCGCAGGCGCGGTCACCACCGCGACCGTGTCGAGTTCCTCGCCATTCGGTCCGATCCAGGTCTCGGCAAGTCCCGCCAGGCCGAACAAGCCCCCGTCGCGGCGATAGATGAACAGCGGCCGCTTGCGCCCCGCCACCACCTGCCATTCGTAATAGCCGTCGGCCGGAATGAGGCAGCGCCGCCGGCGGATCGCGTTCTTGAAGGCCGGCTTGTGCGTCACGGTCTCCGAGCGAGCGTTGATCATCAGCGTGATTTTACGGGGATCCTTGACCCAGGACGGGATCAGCCCCCAACGCATCAGCCGGAAATGCCGGGTTCCGTTTTCGAGAGTGACGACCGGCACAGGTTGCGTCGGCGCGATATTGTGCCTCGGCGGGAAATTCGGCTGCTCGGGATAGCCGAAAACCTGCCGGATTGCCGCCGGTGGCGAGGTGATGACGAAGCGTCCGCACATTCTGAGGCTAAAGATGGTGGTTGTTCAGTACCTTTTAACCCCCACTGTTAACACTGTCGCAGATGACGTCACAGGCTGCCCTCGCCGTTTTCCCGACATCGCTCTCCGCGTGCCCCGATCCGGACGAGGCACGCGCGGCGGAGCTTGTGGCCGCCAACATCAATCCGCGCACCGGGCTTGCCACCGACTATCTCAACCATTTCAACGAAGCCGTCATGCTGCTCGAGATGATCCCGGATATACCCGAATGCGCCGAGGATTTTCTGGCGTGGTCGCCGCTGTCCTATTGCGAGCATTTCATGGCGTCGAATTTCAAGGCAAAGGATCTTGCGATCTCGGCCTACGAGTTCGTCGACCCCGATATCCGCACCGAGTTCGAGCAGATCACCGACACCATGACGTCGATTCTCACGGCCGTCGGCACCGGGATGCGCGAGGCCAACCAGGACAAGACGCGCGCCAAGCTCGCCGAGCAGGCGATCGGCTGGCTCAAGCCGCTGGTCTCGGTCGCCGGCGGCGTGATCAATGGCGGCTCGGAAGCCGACGTCGATTCCATCATGAGCCTGTGAGGGCCGATGCCGGATGCATCTCCTCCCCAGCGTCCGCAACTCGCCGTCAGTGCCGTGATCTTCCGCGACGGCAAGGTGCTGCTGCTCAAGCGCACGAAGTCGCCGGGCCACGGCTTCTGGTCGCTGCCGGGCGGCCGCGTCGAATTCGGCGAGTCCCTGCACACGGCACTCGCGCGCGAGGTCGACGAGGAAGCCGGCCTGACCATCGATATCGTCGCGCTGGCCGGCTGGCGCGAGGTCCTGCCTGCCGCGGGCGGCAGCGGCGGCCACTATCTCATCATGTCGTTCGCGGCGCGCTGGGCCGCCGGCGAGCCGCGGCTGAACGAGGAACATGACGATTTCAAATGGGTCGAGCCGGGGCAATTCGGCGACCTGAAACTGACCGGCGGGCTGCCCGAGGTGGTCGAGGCCGCGCGCCGCCTGATTTAGGCTCATTTCACCGGGCTTTCGCGGCCTTGCTTCCAGCGTATTTAAGAGGCTATCACGGCTCGCCATATCCGGACCTGTTGATGCCGAAACGCCTGATCGCCGCCCTGCTGTTGACCGTCTGTTTGACCTGCGCCGCGCGGGCCGAAGACGCGGCCGCGCCGTTCGACGGCGACCTGCAGCGGCTCGCCGAAATCCTCGGCACCCTGCATTATCTGCGCGGCATCTGCGGCAGCAATGAAGGCGCCAAATGGCGCAACCAGATGCAGGCGCTGATCGACGCGGAGACGCCGGCCGGCGACCGCCGCTCGCGCATGATCGCCGGCTTCAACCGCGGCTATAACGGCTTCCAGCAGACCTACCGGACCTGCACGCCGGCCGCGCTGGTCGCAATCCGCCGCTACATCGACGAGGGTTCGAAGATCTCGCGCGACCTCACGGCGCGCTACGCGAACTAGCGTCGCGGACGCAAGCGCAAGATGGACAACATCTATTTCGATCTCGACGGCACGCTGACCGATCCGAAGCCCGGCATCACCCGCTCGATCCAGTACGCGCTGCGCAAGCTCGATCGCCCGGTTCCCTCCGAGGACGAGCTGACCTGGTGCATCGGCCCACCCTTGCGGGCAAGCTTCGCCACGCTGCTCGGTGACGACAGCCTGGCCGATCGCGGAGTTGCGCTTTATCGCGAACGGTTCGCCGATATCGGCCTCTACGAGAACGCGGTCTATCCCGATATCGAGCAGGTGCTGGCCGAGCTGGCGCGGCCCGGCCGCCGCCTGTTCGTCGCAACCAGCAAGCCCGCGGTCTATGCCAAGCGCATCGTCGAGCATTTCAACCTGGCGCGGCACTTCGAGACCGTATTCGGCTCCGAACTGGACGGCACACGCGTCCACAAGGACGAGCTGCTCGCCTACGCCATCGAGATCGCCCGCACCGATCCTGCGCGGTCGATCATGATCGGCGACCGCAGCCACGATATCGTGGGCGCGAAGCATAACGGGATGGATGCGATCGGCGTCGCCTATGGCTACGGCAGCCCTGAGGAACTGATCGCGGCCGGCGCCAGCCATATCTGCGCCACGCCCCGCGCCATCCTCGGTCATATCAACGGGTCCGGATGAACACTTCAAATTCAGAGAGTCGCGTTAACCTTTCCTAAAGAACTGGCCTAGGCGTGCGCGCGGCCCATGCTACACCTCACTCGTCCGCCGCGTTTCCGCTCCCGGAAGCGCGCAAGTTTGCCTGTAGAGTTCATGCCCCATTCCCATCCCCTCAGCCCCGTCAGCGATCCCCTGCCCGACAACGAGCAGAAGCGGGCCGCGCTCTCCTATCTCACCGAGGCCTGGGCCGATGCGCGCCATGACGGCGTCGACGGCGATTGCCTGGCGCAGGCGAGCCTGTTTGCTGCACTCGCAGAACTTGTCGGCACCTATGGCGAGGACGCCGTCGCGAAATTCGTCGAAGGCCTGGGCGCGCGCGTGCGCAACGGCGAGTTCTCCGTCGCGCTGGCGAAGCAGTAAGACCCTTTCATTTGCGCATGATCTCTTCGGAAAACCGGTACCCACTTTTCCGGATCATGCGCTCGGCCTCAACGTCTCCAGAAACCGCACCGGCTCGCCCAAAGACGGCGTCACCAGTTCGCCCTGCCACATCACGCGCTTGCCGCGCACGAAGGTGCCGACCGGCCAGCCGGTGACGCGCATCCCGTCATAGGGCGTCCAGGCGGCCTTCGAGGCGACCCACTTGTTGGTGATGGTCTCGCTGCGCTTCAGGTCCACCACGGTGAAGTCGGCGTCGTAGCCCGCGGCGATGCGGCCCTTGCAGGCGATGTTGAACAGGCGCGCGGGGCCGGCGCTGGTGAGATCGACAAAGCGCGCCAGCGACAGCCGGCCTGCATTGACGTGATCCAGCATCAAGGGCACCAGCGTCTGCACGCCCGTCATGCCCGAGGGCGACGCCGGATAGGTCTTCGCCTTCTCTTCCAGCGTATGCGGCGCGTGATCGGACCCGAGCACGTCGACGATGCCCTGCGCGATGCCGCGCCAGATGCCCTCGCGATGATCGGCCGAGCGCACCGGCGGGTTCATCTGCGCGCGGGTGCCGAGCCGCTCGTAGCATTCCGGCGCGGCCATGGTCAGGTGATGCGGCGTTGCCTCGCAGGAGGCGACGTCCTTGTGGTCGCGCAGGTACTCGATCTCCTGCTTGGTCGAGATGTGCAGCACATGGATGCGCTTGCCGGTCTCGCGGGCGAGATTGACCAGTCGCTCGGTCGCCATCAGCGCCGCGGTCTCGTCGCGCCACACCGGGTGAGAGCGCGGATCGCCCTCGACGCGAAGCGGCTTGCGCTCATTGAGGCGGTACTCATCCTCGGCATGGAACGCGGCGCGGCGGTGGATCACCTGGAAGATGCGCCGCAGGCTTGCATCATCCTCGACCAAGCAGCGCGCCGGTCGATGAGCCGATGAAGACCTTGACCCCCGCACACCCGGGCGCGCGCTCCAGTTCAGGCAAATCCTGAACATTCTCCCGCGTGCCGCCGATGAAGAAGGCGAAGTCGCAATGCATGCGATGGCGGCCGCGCTTGATCTTGTCCGTGAAGGCGGCTTCGGTGATGGTCAAGGGATCGGTGTTCGGCATCTCGAACACGGCCGTGACGCCGCCCATGACCGCACTGCGCGACCCCGTCTCCAGATCCTCCTTGTGGGTCAGTCCGGGCTCGCGGAAATGCACCTGCGTGTCCATCACGCCGGGCAGGATGTGCAGGCCCTTGCAATCGATCACCTCGGCGGCGTCGGCCTGCCCCAATCCGTCGATCTCGGCGATGCGGCCATTCCTGATCCCGATGTCGCGGACGCCCTCGCCGTCCTGATTGACCACGGTGCCGGATTTTAGAATGGTATCAAAACGTTGATTCATGGTTCTCGATCGGAACTGGATGGTGCACAGGCCTTGTGAGGCGGACCTTAGCGGCTTACGTTCCGCTTCAACATCAGCTAACTGGCTTTCAACAAGAACTTGAAGAGAAATTTCGCGACATGAAGGCAGCGTTTCTTCCCGATCGGGGCGTGGTCAAGGTATCCGGCGAGGATGCGCGAGACTTTCTCAACGGCCTCGTCACAACCGACATGACGCAGCTTGCGGCCGGACAGGGGCGGTTCGGCGCGCTGCTGACGCCACAGGGCAAGATCGTCGTCGACTTCCTGATCACGGAAGCGCCGGCCGGCCATGGCGGCGGCTTCCTGATCGATTGCCCGCGGGCGCTGGCACAGGACCTCACCAACAAGCTCGGCTTCTACAAGCTGCGTGCCAAGGTCACGGTCGAGAACCTCTCCGAGAACATGGGTGTGATCGCGGTCTGGGACGGCGAGCCCGCGATGAAGCCTGATCTCGCCTTCGCCGACCCCCGAGACGCAGCGCTCGGCTGGCGCATTCTGGCGCCACAGGAGCTGACGCAAAAGGTGGCAGCCCTGATCGGCGCCGAGCTCGTTGGCGACACCGCTTACGAGGCGCACCGGATCGCCCGCGGCGCGCCGCGCGGCGGGCTGGACTTCATGTATGGCGACGCCTTTCCGCACGAGACCAACATGGATCGCCTGCACGGCGTCGATTTCGACAAGGGCTGCTACGTCGGCCAGGAGGTGGTGTCGCGGATGCAGCATCGCGGCACCGCGCGGACACGGACAGTGAAGATCGTCTTCGACGATTTCGCATCCGAGGCCGGCAGGCCGATTCTCGCCGGCGAGAAGCAGGTCGGCACCATGGGCTCGGCTGCAGGGCAGAACGGCCTGGCGCTGGTCCGTATTGATCGCGTCGCCGACGCCCTCGATGCCGGCCTGAGCCTCACCTCCGGCGGTCTCGCGCTGCGGCTCGCCGATCCCGCCTCCGTTCGATCAGAGCCAAAGCAGACCGTTGCATGAGCCGCACCGCGCGACTGCATCCCGACGGCAAGACGCGCTGCCCCTGGCCGGGTGAGGATCCGGTTTACGTCGCCTATCACGACACCGAATGGGGCGTGCCGGAATATGACGACCGCGCGCTCTATGAGAAGCTGATCCTCGACGGCTTCCAGGCCGGGCTCTCCTGGATCACCATCCTGCGCAAACGCGACAATTTTCGTCGCGCGTTCGACGACTTCCAGCCGGAGAAGATCGCGCGCTACAACGCGAAGAAGGTCCACGCGCTGATGAATGACGTCGGCATCGTTCGCAACCGCGCCAAGATCGATGGCACGATCGAGAGCGCCAAGTCGTATCTGAAGATCATGGAGGACGGCGCGGGCTTCTCGAAGTTGCTCTGGGGCTTCGTCGATGGCCAGCCGAAGGTCAATCGGTTCAAGACCACCGCAAGCGTGCCGGCCTCGACACCGCTCTCGATCAAGATATCAAAGGAGCTGTCGTCGCGCGGCTTCAAATTCGTCGGGCCCACCATCGTCTATGCCTTCATGCAGGCGACCGGCATGGTGAACGACCACCTCGTCACCTGTTTCTGCCACGAGGCGTGCAGCGCCAAGCGCCGCGCCCCGCGCCTGAAAGCCAAATGACGGCGAAGAAACCGCCTGCCGACACCCGCGTCTGGCAGCGGATGCTGTCGGGACGGCGGCTCGACCTGATCGACCCCTCGCCGCTCGATATCGAGATTGCCGACATCGCCCATGGCCTGGCGCGAGTCGCGCGCTGGAACGGGCAGACCAACGGCGCGCATATTTTCTCCGTCGCGCAGCACACGCTGCTGGTCGAGGCGGTGATGCGCGTGCAGAGCCCGCGGATCGACGCGCGGCTGCGGCTCGCAGCGCTGCTGCATGACGCCCCGGAATATGTCATCGGCGACATGATCTCGCCGTTCAAGGCCGTGCTCGGCGGCGACTACAAGCTGGTGGAGAAGCGGTTGCTATCAGCCATTCACATCCGCTTCGGCCTGCCTGCGGTGTTGGACGACGAGATCACCCGCCAAATCAAGAATGCCGACCGCGGCGCGGCCTATCTGGAAGCAACCATGCTCGCGGGTTTTCGCGAGGCCGAGGCAAAGCGCTTGTTCGGCCGGGATCCCGGCCTGCCCGCCAGCGTGCGCGACGACTATCTGACGCCTTGGAGCGCGGCCAAGGCCGAGAAACGGTTCCTCGCGAGATTCAAGGCGTTACAGGCTTGAACGAAAGCGAGGAAGTTGCTTTCACCGCCCCGTGCGCCCGCCTATATTCGGCGCGCCAACAAGGACCGCCATGATACACGTCTGCTCACTCGCCGCCCTGCCCGAAACTGTCCGCATGACCCGCGCGAGCCATGTCCTGACGGTGATGGGCAATGTCGACCAGGTGCAGCGGCCGGTCTCGGTGCTTCCCGCCAACCATCTCAAGGTGGCGTTCGACGATATCACCGAGCCGATGGACGGCTATGTCATGCCCTCGGAAACCCATGTTGCGCAGGTGCTCGGCTTTATTCGCGGCTGGGATCGCGGCGCGCCAATGGTGATCCATTGCTGGGCCGGCGTCAGCCGCTCCACGGCGAGCGCGTTTGCGGCGGCCTGCGCGCTCAATCCGCATCGCGACGAGATCGAGATCGCCAGGAAGCTTCGCGCGGCCTCGCCGATCGCTTCGCCCAACCGGCTCATCGTCGCGCTCGCGGACAAGGCGCTGGGGCGCGAGGGACGCATGGTGCGCGCGCTGGAGGAGATCGGCCCGGCCAGCATGATGGTGGAAGGCAAGCCGTTCCTGCTCGAGCTCGACTGATTCTCATGCAGGCAGCCGGCGCCACATGAGCGAGAAGCTTCTGACGCCGATCGAGATCGGCCTCACCGCGGCCATCGTCGCCATCGAGGGCAATGAACCCCTGATCCTCACCGCATCCGGCACCGGCGGCGACAAGCTCGAGGGTCTTCCGTTCGGCCCGTTCGATGCGGTCTCGCACCGCACCTTCGAAATCGGCCTGCGTGCCTGGGTGGAGGAGCAGACGGGACTGCGGCTCGGCTATGTCGAGCAGCTGTACACGTTCGGCGATCGCGGACGGCACACGCAAGCCAGCGACACCGAGATGCATGTCGCTTCCATCGGTTATCTCGCGCTGACGCGCGCCGCCGACAACAATGCCTCGCGCGCGCCCGGCGCGACCTTCGAACCCTGGTACCGCTTCTTCCCCTGGGAGGACTGGCGCGAGGCGCGGCCCGAGATCATCGAGCACGACATCCTTCCCGAACTGACCAAATGGGCCGAACAGGGCGAGGCGCCGGAAACCGCGCGGGCCCTGCCGCGCATGGATCGCGTCCGGCTCAATTTCGGCATCGAGGGCGCGCATTGGGACGAGGAGCGCGTGCTCGACCGCTACGAGCTGCTGTACGAAGCAGGACTGGTCGAGGAAGCCCGCCGCGACGGACGGCCTGCGGCATTGGCGCGCAGGTCGCTTCCGTCGCTTGGGGTCTCCATGCGCTTCGATCACCGGCGCATCCTCGCGACCGCGATTGCCCGGCTGCGCGCAAAACTGAAATATCGTCCCGTCGTATTTGAACTTTTGCCGCCGGAGTTCACACTCACTGAATTGCAGCGGACCGTCGAGGCAATCTCGGGGCGTCACCTCCACAAGCAGAATTTCCGCAGGCTGGTCGAAGCCGGCACCCTCGTCGAACCGACCGGCGTGATGTCGACACAGACTGGCGGACGTCCCGCCGCGCTGTTTCGCTTCCGCCGCGAGGTGCTGCAGGAGCGTCCCGCGCCGGGCTTGCGGGTCCGCGGCCGGCGCTGAAGATTTTTTCGGTTAACCTCGGAAGCGCCATGTTCGATTCGCCAATCGACCTGATTACGCTGGTGGTCGCGATCGCCGCGTTCGCCTTTGCCCGCAAGGCGCAGGAGCAGGCCGCGCGGCTGCGCGAACGGCTCGATGCGTTGGAGGCAACGGGCGTGACGCCGGCGGTACGGTCGGCGCCTCCGCCACTGCAGCGATTCGAACAGGCGCCGCCATCTGCACCGACCGCCGCACCCGAACCGGCGCCAGCGACGGCGGAGCCGGAAACGGCAACGCCGGAGGTGGAAACTGCGGCAAGTGCCGCGCCGCCGTCCTTACCGCCTGCCGAGGCTGGCTTCGAGGAGCGGATCGGCACCCGCTGGGTGGTCTGGATCGGTGGTCTCACGCTTGCGATGGGCGGCTTCTTCCTGGTGCGGTACTCGATCGAGGCGGGCCTGCTTGGTCCGGGGGTCCGCGTCGCACTCGGCGGCCTGTTTGCACTCGCACTGCTTGGCGCCGGCGAATGGACACGGCGCAAGGAGAGCATTTCCGACATTGCGGCCCTTCCGATCGCCAATATTCCGGCGATTCTCACTGCGGCCGGCACGGCCGTGGCGTTCGCCACCGTCTACGCCGCCTACGCGCTCTACGGCTTCCTTGCACCGGCCACTGCTTTCATCCTGCTCGGCATCGTCGGGCTCGGCACGCTCGCGGCAGCGCTGCTGCATGGACCGGCGCTGGCCGGCCTCGGTGTCGCCGCGGGCTTTGTCACGCCTCTTTTGGTGTCGTCCAACCAACCCGACTTCTGGGCGCTCTATGTCTATCTCGCGATCGTCACCGCGGCTGCACTGACGCTGGCGCGCATCCGCCTGTGGCGCTGGCTCGCGATCACGACGATCGCCTTCGCTGTGTTGTGGACGCTGCCCTGCCTGCAGTGCGGCCCGTCGATGGTCGCGCCGCACAATTTCCATGTCATCGCGGGTTTCATCGTCGCCAGCCTGCTGGTGGTGTGCGGCTTCGCATTCGGTCCCGAGATCGAGCGCAATCAGGTCGAACCGATCTCGTCCACATCGCTCGCCGCCTATCTGTTCGGCGCCATGCTGATCGTGCTGATGAGCGGACATGCGGATGCGGCGCTCATCACCTTCGCCGTGCTGGTCGCCAGTACAATGTTCGTGGCGTGGTGGGCGCCGGCCGCGGTCGGCGCGCTCGGCGCGGCCGCCGCCTGCATCTTCATTGTATTCGCCGAATGGATGGTCCGCGGCAACCCCGACATGCTGGTGTTGCCCGGTGGCGCGCTGCCGGGGATCGGACCGTCGGCGACGGACGGATCGGTGTCGCTGCACATGATCACTGCGGCGATCTTCGCCCTCGCCTTCGGCGTCGCAGGCTTCATGGCGCAGGCGCGGTTCGGCGCGGCCCGGATCACCGTAACCTGGGCGGCCACGGCCGTGTTCGTGCCGCTGGCGCTATTGATCGCGCTCTATGCGCGCATCGCCCATCTCGATCGCTCGATTCCCTTTGCCATTCTCGCCGTGATTCTCGCGGCCGCCTTTGGCGCTGCCACCGAAAGCCTTGCCCGGCGTGACAACCGCACCGGCGTCGTGATTGCGACCGCGCTATTTGCGACCGGCACGCTGGGCGCGCTGGCCCTGGCGTTGACCTTTGCGCTGGAGAAAGGCTGGCTCACCATCGCGCTCGCGATGATGTCGGCCGGCACGGCCTGGATTTCACTGCAGCGGCCGATCCCGTTCCTGCGCACGCTTGCCGCAATCCTCGCAGGGATCGTGGTGTTGCGGATCGGCTATGAGCCGCGCATCGCGGGCAACGCCGTCGGCACCACGCCGATCTTCAACTGGCTGTTGTGGGGTTACGGCATTCCCGCGCTGTCGTTCTGGGTTGGGAGCTATTTCCTCCGCCAACGCGCCGACGACGCGCCGCTGCGCACCGTGGAATTGGCCGCGATCCTGTTCACCGTCCTGCTCGCCTTCATGGAGATCCGCCACGCCGTCTATGGCGGCGACATCACCCGCGCGATTCCTTCGCTTGCGGAGTTCGCGCTCGAAGCCTGCGCGATGCTTGCCATGGCGATCGGACTGGAGCGGCTGCGCATCCGCACCGGCAGCATCGTGCACAATGTCGGCGCCGTGCTGCTCACGGTGCTTGCCGGACTCATCGGCATTTTCGGAATATTGCTGCTCGAGAACCCGATGATCACCACGGTCTATCTCGAGGGCGGCTTCATCAACCTGCTGCTGCTGGCCTACGCCCTTCCTGCGCTGTTGATGCTGCTGCTCTCCTATGCCGTGGCCGGGCAGCGCAGCGTACGCTACGCCAACACCATCGCGGCGGGCGCGCTGATCTTCGCGCTCAGCTACATCTGGCTCGAAATCCGCAGGCTCTATCACGGGCCGAACATCTTTGCGGGTCCGACCGGCAGCGCCGAGCAATACACCTACTCGATCGCCTGGCTCACTTTCGGCGTGGTGCTGCTGGGAATTGGCATCGTGGTCAATTCGCAGCGCGCGCGGCTCGCCTCCGCCGCGGTGATCGCACTGACGATCGCCAAGGCATTCCTGATCGACATGTCGACCCTGACCGGCGTCTACCGCGCGCTGTCGTTCATCTGCCTGGGGCTGGTGCTGGTCGCCATCGGCTGGCTGTACCAGCGCATCCTGTTCCGGCGGCAATCGCCGCCGCCGATGCCCGTTCAACCAGCCGCCTAACGGCGCCAGGGCAACGCCAATTGCGCCTGCAAGTCCGAGGCGCGGTCCCTGCTGACCTCGTCGAGCCCGAAGCGAAACTCCGGACCGGGCTGGATGGTTTCGCCGCAAATAAGTGCCGCACGCACGATCCCAGATGGAAAGTATGGTCCCATAGTTGCTGTCGGTCTCGATCTGGACCGGAGAATGATGCAGGCGATGCAGACTGGGCGTCACAAACAGCAGGCGGAGAAGACCTTCGATCCGTCTCGATATCTTCAGGTTTGCATGAGCGAAGATGTTGGCAAAAAGCTCGACGATCTCGTAGGCCGCCAGCACGACGGGCGACAATCCGCAGGTCGCAGCCACCAGTACCATGAAAGCGGCGTGGAGAATGACTTCCAGCGGATGATTACGAAAAGCCGACGAAACATCGAGGTGAACGTCACTGTGGTGCACCCGGTGCAACCGCCACAGCAGCGGCACTTTGTGGTTGAGAAAGTGAAAGACATACTGCGCAAGACTTCTGGCCAGGACGGTCGCGACCAGCGCGGGCCACCACGGCACACCAAATAAATTCAGCATGCCGAAATTCGATTCCTGTGCCCACAACGCCGCAGTCACCGTTGCCGCCGGGATCGCGGACACGATCAAGCCGTTGAGGAGGCCTAGCCCGAAATTGGTGAACCAACGTCGCCTGCGATCCGCATCGCCGGGAAGTTGCGGCGCAAGAGATTCGATAGCGCCGAGCAGGATAACCGCGGCCCAGAATGCCAAAAACAGTGAGTGCTCGCGCACGAAGCTTTCCACGACTTCAACTCCGCGCCGCTTTGGAGGCCGTAGTGCCAGCATTCACCGGGTTGCGCGGGCGACCGCTTTCCCACAGCATTCGCCAGTCGATGACATCAGCGGGATGGCAATCCGGCGGATCGGCGAGGACGATCGCCTTCTTGACGGGGATAAAGGGTGACGCGCCGAGCAGGTCGAGCACTGCATATTTCAGCCCAGGCCAGGAACATCGCCGCGCGATGCTGCTCGGGCCAGGATCGAGTCCATGTAATAGAAGCGTCGATCAAAGCCCGGCTCGGTGACACGGGCCAGCAGGGGCTCGACCTCGGCGTTGATGAAATAAGGCAGCACCAGCGAAGCGCGTTTGCATTCCGGCCGCTGGAAGTAGACCACGACGGAAAGCACGCCAGGCGGCTTCACCGGATTTTCGCGCAGCTGGAGCCCGTGGCTGCGCAGCACCTGCGCAATCGCAGTGCCCGCGTCAAACTCCGACATGATCGTCTGCCGCGTGCGGTCCGCCTGGAATCGAACAGCCACGGTGAGCACCAAGACGAGAGCCGCTATGCTTCGCACGACCGCCCTGCTCATGGCGCCCGCCGCGATGGCGCAGCGCCCCACCAGGCGATCGCAAGCACGACAAGCGTCTGCGCGATTGCCAGGATTTGCGCGCCCGCGCCGTCGTGCCAGAACAAATGATAGTCCCGGCTCCAGACAAACAGACAGATCCGTACCGAGTTCACGAGGATCATCGCAGCGCCGGCGATGATGATGGTGGCGAGGTCTCGGCGAAACCACTCGTTTCGCCTCAACATGGCGATCGCCACACAAGCCAGCACTGCGCTGGACACGTTGTTGAAGGAAGAGCAACCGGCGATAAGCGAAACGGCATGACCGTCCGGGCGCAAAGAAGGTCGTGCTGGACCAGACAATATCAGGCCGCATCACCATCAGTAGCCTTCCGACCAGCGCGGCATCGGCCTTGAGCAGTTCCGGCGTGAAGAGCTGGAAGAAGATCGGCCCCCAGACCAATTGCGTCGACACCGCCAGCAGCACGGCGCCGGCAGCTTTCAGATTTCGATCGCCGTGATCGAACATGAGCAGATAAATGGCGACAACCGTGGCAAGCAGGCCGATGCCGAAACGATAAGGCAGGAAACTGCTGAACAGGATCAGCGCGCCGAGTGCTAACGCGAGCGCAAAATCGCGCCGGTCGGCCTGGACGCCGGGATCGCTCAGCCACAACCGATACAGGGTGACCGCGCAGGCGAGCCAGTAGATGTCGTTCTGGGTCAGGAGGCTCGTCGCGAATGCGTCGAACGATCCGACATCGAGCAGGAGCAGCGCCTGATTGGCGAACAGGCAAAGGACGATCCAGAACAGCAATTCACGACGGCCGATCGGCGCTGCAGCGTCCGTCGATGATGGCGCAGCTCTGGTGGAGATCTCGCTCAACAGTGATCCCCCGATCAAGCGTCAGGCCGGCCGATGGACCGGCACCCGCTAGCCGCGATTGCGATAGCGTCGGAACAGCAAATAGCCGCCATAGGCGACGCCTGCGGCTACGATCCCGACCGGTCCGGTCACGCCGACAAGCGGCGCGGGCACCGGCGCTCCCGCCGAGCTCGGCCCGCTGCCGAGCACAATCAGGGACGCCAACCCGGCACCTGCGGTCAAAATCCGCCAACTGGCCGATTTCATATAAGTAGCCCCACCGTTTCCGTCATGAGTCGGCAAACTCTAGCGTCCAGGGAAAAGCGCCACAAGCAGCCAAGGCGGACAGCGCACAAACTCGGATTGGCTAGCCGCGATTGCGAAACTGCCTGACGAGCAGATATCCGCCATATCCGAGAATTGCGGCCACGATCCCGTAAGGTCCGGTGACGCCAACGAGCGGTGCTGGCGCTCCGACTCCGGCCAAGGCCGGCACGATTCCAAGCAAGAGCGATGATGCCAGCCCGGCGCCGACGGTCACGATCCGCGAATTCACAGATGTCATCACGATATCCCCAAAATTCCCATGGTTCGTGCAACTTTAGCGTCCAAGCCGAAATCCGGCAAGCAACCGACGCGCGTGCCTGCCAGCACGAGTGTTAGTGGCACTCAACCGTGACAATCCCGTCAGTCGGTCGAGTGGCGAAGCTCGGGCGTGCTCTCGGTCTTCGCCGGTGCCGGCTCGGATTTGACCGGCTCGAGCTTGCCGCTTTCGACCGCAGGCGTCTCGACCCGCGCCGTAACCTCATTGCGCGGCGCCTCTGTCGAGCCCGTCACTTCCGGACGGCAGCGCGCGCGGCCGCGCCACGGCACGCGCCATCAGCATCTGCTGACCGCCGCCCTGATGGTGGAAATCGCAATAGGCAAAGCCCATGCCCGACACGGAGCCGCGGAAGCTGCGATCGTCCTTCTTGTCAAGGTTGAAGCAGGGCTCGAACGGCATGCCGCGCAGCGAGGCGCAGACGGCCTGGCCGCGGACCTGCAGGGTGTTGCCGGGCAGACGCAGACGCTTGATCGGGCCGGCGCCGGAGAACTGCACCGCACCCACGGCGCCCATGTCCTCGAGGATGCGGCCCGACCCGCGGGTGCCGTCGAAGCAGGTGAACGCGAAGACCTTGCCGGCCACGAACCTGCGCGCTTCTTCCGCGGTCATCATCCCGGCCAATGCCGGTGTGATGATTGCTCCGGCCGTGATGGTTCCCAAAACCAAACGCGCAAGCATTTCCAAACTCCGACCTTACCCAGCCGCGGGCTGACGCCTGTCTTTACCCGCTGCTTACCATACCAACCGTGGCAACATTGGAGCAGGAACGTTGGCAAAGTCTGAACAGGATTAGGGAATTTTTACCACGATTCGACCGCGGACCTGACCGCTGAGGATTGTCGGGGCCGTGGCGATGACCTGGTCAAGCGAAATTTCGTGAGTGATTTCAGATAGTTTTTCCCGATCCAAATCGCGGGCGAGGCGTTCCCAGGCGGCCTTCCGCGGCTCCAACGGGCACATCACGGAGTCGATGCCGAGAAGGCACACCCCCCGCAAAATGAATGGTGCGACCGAGGACGGCAGGTCCATGCCGGCAGCGAGGCCGCAGGCCGCGATCGCCCCGCCGTACTTCGTCATGGAGAGGAGATTGGCGAGCGTCGTCGAGCCGACGCTGTCGACGCCGCCGGCCCAGCGCTCCTTGGCGAGCGGCTTGGGAGCGGCTGACAGCTCATTGCGGTCGATCACCTCGGCAGCACCAAGGCCCTTCAGGTAAGGCGCTTCCGACATCCGGCCCGTCGAGGCGATCACGTGATAACCGAGCTTGCCGAGCACGGCGGTCGCAACCGAGCCGACACCGCCCGCCGCGCCCGTGACGACCACGGGCCCGCTCTTCGGCGTCACACCGTGTTTCTCCAGCGCGAGGATCGCGAGCATGGCAGTGAAGCCGGCGGTACCGATCGCCATCGCCTCGCGCGCCGACAGGCCATCGGGCAGGCGTACCAGCCAGTCGCCCTTGACCCGCGCCCTCTCGGCATACGCGCCGAGATGCGTCTCACCCAAGCCCCAGCCGGTAGAGACCACCTTGTCGCCGGCCTTCCACTGGGGATGCGAGGATTGCTCGACAGTGCCGGCGAAATCGATGCCGGCGATCATCGGGAAACGCCGCACCACCGGCGCCTTGCCGGTGACGGCAAGGCCGTCCTTGTAATTGACCGTCGACCACTCGACGCGGACGGTGACGTCACCGTCCATCAATTCGGCTTCGTCGAACTGCGCGAGCGCCGCTGTGGTGCCCTTCTCGGCCTTGTCGATCCTGATCGCCTTGAACGTCGCCACGGCAGGCTCCCTGAAATTCTGGTTTCAGGGGATGTTTAGCGGATCAAGCGGGCTGCGCAACCGCCGGCACTGCCCTTCGGACAACGGGCTCCTCCACGATCGGCAGATTGATCAGCGCGGAGAGCACGCCGAACAGCACCGAAAGCCACCAGATCGGCGTGTAAGAACCGAACTTTTCGAACACGATGCCGCCGAGCCAGACGCCGAGGAAGCCGCCGACCTGATGGCTGACGAAAGCGAAGCCATAGAGGGTCGAGAACCAGCGCGTGCCGAACATCAACGCGATCAGCCCCGAGGTCGGCGGCACCGTCGAGAGCCAGGTCAGCCCGGTGACGGCGCCGAACAGGATCGCGGAGGCCGGCGTGATCGGCAGCGAAATGAAGGCGACGATCGAGACCGCGCGAATGAAATAGATGGTGGAAAGGATGTAGCGCTTCGGCATGCGGTTCTGCAGCCAGCCGACGCTGAGCGAGCCGATGATGTTGAACAGGCCGATGGCGGCGACGACCCAGCCGCCGGTCTGCGCGGTGATGCCGCGATCGACCAGATAGGCCGGCAGATGAACGGTGATGAAGGCGAGCTGGAAACCGCAGGTGAAGAAGCCCAGCACCAGCAGCACAAAGGAGCGATGACCGAAGGCTTCCGCGAGCGCGGTCTTGAACGATTGCTGATCCGCGGCCGGCACGTTTGCGGACGCGGCGGGCGGTGCGGCCAGCGCCAGCGACAGTGGCAGGATCAGAAGCATCAGCGCGGCGAACACCGTCAAGGTCCCCTGCCAGCCGATGGTGCCGAGCAGCGCGACGCCGGTCGGCGCGAACAGGAATTGGCCGAACGAGCCGGCCGCGGTGCCCGCGCCCAGCGCCAGCCCGCGGCGTTCCGGCGGCAGCAGCTTCGAGAAGGCCGATAGCACGAGGTTGAAGGAGCAGCCGGACAGCCCGAAGCCGATCAACACGCCTGCCCCCAACTCGAGCGACAGCGGCGTCGTGGCGTAGCGCATCATCAACAAGCCCGCGGCATAGAGCAGCGCGCCGACGAACATCACACGCAGGATGCCGAAGCGATCGGCGATCGCGCCGGCAAGGGGCTGGCCGAGTCCCCACAGCAAATTCTGCACCGCCAGCGCGAGGCCGAACACGTCGCGGCCCCAGGAGAATTCGCGGCTCATCGGCTGGATGAAGAAGCCGAGCGTCGAACGCGGACCAAAGCTGAGCAGCGCGATCGCGCAACCGCAGATGATGATCACAAGTGGCGTGCGCCAGCCCGTGAGAGACGAGCCCGGACGAAGGTCGCCTGTGGTGGCCGACATTTGCATTCCCCATTTTCTGTCCGCGGGGCTCCGCAAGGCTCGCCGCGTTTGTTACAGGGAATTAATGCATGCGCATGGAAATCCCAACCTCGGCGGCCGTCGAAAGCCTGCTTCGCAATGCAGCGTTGCAAATCGATGAGTACAGGACTGCTCAATTAATTTTCGAGCCATCTAGCGGAGCCCAGATTGCCATGCTATATTCGATTTGCTCGTTATGAGGATAAGTCTGCTTCCTCAGCGCGAGCCGGACCTTCGCAAAGCTGCGGGTTGGTTCGGTGTCGATGCAGCAACCAAGGAAAACTGCCGGCCCGTTGCGGCCGGATTTCTCAGACGCCATATATGCTCAAACTGAGTATATATGGTCTAGGGGAAAGACTTGCGAAGGAGGCCATCATGCCGATCGCTGGAATCTACGGTCCCGATGATTTCGCAAAGTCCGGCCGGGCCCATCCGGCGGCCATGCGCCGCCCCCTCAGCCCGGCCGAGCGCGCCCGTGCGCTGCCGATGCCCTCGCTGGAATGGACGCCCGAGGTCGAGCGCGCCACCGCGCACCTCTATGAGCGCGTCAAGAACGTCATCACGCCGGTCGAGTGGCCGTTCATGGCGCCCTACATCAAGGCCATCAACGAACTGAAGGCCACGCGCGACGCCGTGATCCTCGCGCACAATTACCAGACGCCGGAAATCTTCCATTGCGTCGCCGACATCGTCGGCGACTCGCTGCAGCTCGCCATCGAGGCGACCAAGGTGAAGGAAAGCACGATCGTTCAATGCGGCGTGCACTTCATGGCGGAGACCTCCAAGATCCTCAATCCGCACAAGACCGTGCTGATCCCGGATTCGCGCGCCGGCTGTTCGCTGGCTTCCAGCATCACCGGCGACGACGTGCGGCTGCTGCGCGAGCGTTTTCCGGGCGTGCCTGTGGTCGCCTACGTCAACACATCCGCGGACGTGAAGGCCGAGGTCGACATCTGCTGCACCTCCTCGAACGCGGTGGAAGTGGTCGAGAGCCTGAATGCGCCGACCGTGATCTTCCTGCCGGATCAGTATCTGGCGAAGTACGTCGCGTCGAAAACCTCTGTGAAGATCATCGCCTGGAAGGGCGCCTGCGAGGTGCATGAGCGCTTCACCGGCGACGAGCTGCGCGCCTATCGCGAAGCGGACCCGTCAGTGCAGATCATCGCGCATCCGGAGTGCCCGCCCGACGTGCTGGCGGAGGCCGATTTCACCGGTTCGACCGCGCACATGATCAACTGGGTGCGCAAGAACCAGAGCAAGCGCGTGGTGATGATCACCGAATGCTCGATGGCCGACAACGTGCAGGCTGAATTGCCCGACGTCGAGATGGTGCGCCCGTGCAATCTCTGCCCGCACATGAAGCGGATCACGCTGCCGAAGATCCTGGACAGCCTGGTCTATCTGCGGGAGGAGGTCACCGTCGATCCCCTGATCGCGGACAAGGCGCGGCGTTCGGTCGAGCGGATGATCAACCTGAAGAACTAGTGTGGTCCCGGCCAAGCGAAGCGCGAGCCGGGACCCATAACCACTGATTAGCGTGATTGCGGAGAAAGATAACGCAGGGCTTCGGAAGACCACTTCCGCCTGTGGTTATGGTCCCCGCTCCCGCGCGCAATTGCGCCTGGCGGGGACGACTGGATAGAGAAATGCCATGTCAGACAATGTCCATGATCTCACCCGCCGGACCGACGATGTCGTCATCGTCGGCGGGGGACTAGCCGGATTGTTCTGCGCGCTGAAGCTGGCGCCGCGTCCGGTCACCTTGATTTCGGCCGCACCGCTCGGCCAGGGCGCCTCCAGCGCCTGGGCGCAGGGCGGCATCGCAGCCGCCGTCGCGGAAGGCGACAGCGCCGAGGCGCACGCCGCCGATACGATTGCGGTCGGCGGCGGCATCGTCGACGAGGGCGTTGCACTAGCGCTGGCTCGCGAAGCGCCGGCGCGCATTCACGACCTCCTGCATTACGGAGTGCCGTTCGACCGCGACCTCGAAGGCAAGCTCGCGGTCGGCCGCGAGGCCGCGCATTCCGCGCGACGCATCGTGCATGTCCGCGGCGACATGGCCGGCAAGGCGATCATGTCCGCGCTAACCGAAGCTGTGCGCAACACGCCGTCGATCCGCGTGATCGAAGGCTTTGTTGCCGAAGCGCTGCTGACCGCCGACGGCGCGGTTACCGGCTTGCAGCTGCGCAAGGCCGACGACCTCACCGCGCGGCCGCTGATGATTGCTTCGCGCGCGGTAGTGCTGGCGACCGGCGGCATCGGACATCTCTATGCCGTGACCACCAATCCGCTTGAGGCCAGCGGACTTGGACTCGCAATCGCGGCCCGCGCCGGCGCCGTGATTGCCGATCCCGAATTCGTGCAATTCCACCCGACCGCGATCATGGTCGGCCGGGATCCGGCGCCGCTTGCCACGGAGGCACTCCGCGGCGAAGGCGCAACGCTGATCAACGATCGCGGCGAACGCTTCATGCAGGCGCGGCATGCGCTGGCCGAGCTCGCGCCGCGCGACATCGTCGCCCGTGGCGTATTCGCCGAGATAGCGGCCGGCCGCGGCGCGTTCCTGGACGCGCGCGAAGCGTTGGGCACGCGCTTTGCCGAGAAATTTCCGACCGTCTACGCAAGCTGCCTTGCCGCCGGCATCGATCCGGCGACACAGCCGATTCCCGTCGCGCCCGCCGCGCATTACCACATGGGCGGCGTCGCCGTGGACGCACATGGCCGGACCTCGCTCAGGGGCTTGTGGGCCGGCGGCGAGGTGTCGTCGACCGGTGCGCATGGCGCCAACCGCCTCGCTTCGAACTCGCTG
Source organism: uncultured Alphaproteobacteria bacterium (assembly GCA_963795365.1). Classification (GTDB taxonomy): domain Bacteria; phylum Pseudomonadota; class Alphaproteobacteria; order Rhizobiales; family Xanthobacteraceae; genus Bradyrhizobium. Next base: position 68,025 of record CAWCHW010000005.1, on the reverse strand, counting down.
CTGGAAGCCGTGGTCTATGCCGCGCGCATCGCCGAGGATATCGCGGGCCAACAGATCGAAGCTCCCGCGAACCTGCCTCCCGTGCTCGTGGTCCCCCGCAACTGCGCCCTGCCTGCGCTGGCGGAAAAGAATCTCCGCGCAATGATGACGTCCCATGTCGGCGTGATCAGGGACGGCGAAAGCCTGGAAGACGCGGTCCGCGCCTTTGCCGCGATCGAACGCGACACCGGCAACATCGCGCTGCGCAACATGGCGACCACGGCGCTGCTCGTCACCGCCTCCGCGTGGTCGCGGCGCGAGAGCCGCGGCGCGCATTGTCGCTCGGACTATCCGAACGAATCCGCTGCGTCCGCACATCGCACCATGACCACGCTGGCCGCGGCGCGCGAGATCGCGGAAAAGCTCGGCGCGCATGCGCCGCGCACCACGCAAGCAATGATGGCCTGACATGACCCCCGCCTCGCTGCAGCATCCGGAAGCCTTCCTGTCGCCGCTTGCGATCGACGAGGCGGTTCACCGTGCGCTTGACGAGGATCTCGGCCGCGCCGGCGATGTCACTTCGATTGCCACCATCCCGGAAGACACACCGGCGCGCGCGATCCTGGTCGCGCGGCAGGCGGGCGTGATCGCGGGCCTGCCGCTTGCGGTCGCGATCTTCCAAAAACTCTCGTCCGACATCCGGATCGAGGCGCACGCACGCGACGGCGCCGTCGTCGCCAAGGGTCTGCAGGTGCTTGCCATCAACGGTCCTGCGCGCGCGGTGCTGGCGGGCGAACGCACCGCGCTCAACTTCGTCGGCCGTCTCTCCGGCGTCGCAACGATGACCGCCGACTATGTTCGTCACACCGCCGGCACCAAGCTGCGCATCTGCTGCACCCGCAAGACCACGCCGGGTCTGCGCGCGCTGGAGAAATACGCGATCCGCTGCGGCGGCGGTTTCAACCACCGCTTCGGACTGGATGACGCGATCCTGATCAAGGACAACCACATCGCGGTCGCCGGCGGCGTGCGCCCGGTGCTGGAGCGCGCCCGCAAGCATGCCGGCCATCTCGTCAAGATCGAGATCGAGGTCGATACACTCGCGCAGCTGCGCGAGGTTCTCGACACCGGCCTGGCCGACGTCGTGCTGCTCGACAATATGGATATTCCGACACTGACCGAAGCCGTGAAACTCGCAAATGGCCGCGTGGTGCTGGAAGCGTCAGGCGGCGTGACGCAGAACTCGATTGCGACTATTGCCGCGACCGGCGTCGATTACGCGTCTTCGGGCACGCTGACGCATTCCGCGCCGAATTTCGACTGCGCGCTGGATATCGAGGTCTAACTCCGCTCGCTCCTCTCCCTCGTCCTCGGGTCTTGACGAGAAGGTCGCTCTGAGAGGGTTGGGGTGAGGGGCAATCACAGTCCGTGGAGAGTCCCCTCACCCGCATCGCTTCGCGATGCGACCTTTCCCCGCACGCGGGGAGAGGTGAAAAAGAGCGAACCGTTACCGCCTCACCGAGTTCGGATACATCTCGGCCTCGCTCTTGGCTGCCGCCGCAAGCTGCTCGGACAGCGCCGCGGTCTGCGCCGGCGTGCCCCAGGCGGGCGCCTCGCTGCCGTCGCCCCACGCCTTCGGCCGATAGAACTTGTGCACCCCGAACGTGTAGAGCTTCTTCATCTCGGCGACCCATGACGGGTGTACGTAGTAGGCATGGTAGTGCGTCGACTTGCCGACTTCAGGCAGCCAGATCTGGCCGTCGAACATCGCCTTCGCGATCTTCTGCGCGCGCTCCCACATGTCGGGCTCGCGGATCACGTCCGGGCTGCCGTCGCAGGCAAATGAGAACTGGCAGGCGAAGTGGCGGTGCTTGTTCTGATAGACCACGCCGCACACCGTGTTCGGATAGTAGCCGGAGAAGGCGCGGTTCATCACGACTTGCGCGACTGCGATTTGCCCTCGCACGGCTTCGCCGCGCGCCTCGAAATAGACGGCTTCGGCGAGGCACTTCTCCTGCTTGCCGCGCTCGTTCGCACTGAACAGGCCGAGCCGCTCGGCCGGCGTCCTGGTGCGCTGGTCGTCGGCGTTGACCTCGCCCTTCGGCGCAATGGTCTCGCCGCTTGCAGTCTCTCCCGCGCTATTGCCAACCGGCGGCAGCGACGCCATCACCTTCATGTCGGGATCGGGCAGCATGACGACCGGCTCTTCGCCGGGGTTCCAGCGCTCGATGTTCTCCAGCGATCCGCCGAGCGAGGAATTGCCGAAGAACAGGCTCGATGCCTTGATGTTGAAGCCGTCGCGCTGCGGCGCCGTGGCGATCGTCACCGAGCGCGTTTCGGGCTGCGTCTTCAGATCGTCGAGCGGTTTTGATTCCAGCGACAGGGAAATGTCGTATTGCGGGAGCGGCGGCTCGCTCAGCGCAGCCTGCAGTTCCGGATCGAGCGGCGGACGCTCCGAAGCGGCGGCGGTCTTCATCCCCTTCACGGATGCATTCGACGCCGCGGGATTTTCCAGCGTCGAGGGGACTTCATCGGGAAGTCCGGTCTCCGGCTCGATCGCGGGCGGCGTTGCCACGACGAGCCGATCGCCCTTCAGCGTGCGATCGACCTTGGGAAAGTCGGCGGCCTGGTAGCGCGGCGGCGCCTGCATGATCGGATTGCGCGGGATCGAGCCGGTGACGACGTCGAGGTCCTGCGCCTCGATGTTGGCTAGCCGATAGCTCGCGCTCTCCGGCGCGGATGTGCCGATCGGACGACCGAGGGTGTAGGTCGCAAGTTGCACATTGGCAGCGGCGGAGAATACGCGCTTCTGCCAGCGTTCGGCGACCCCGGGCTGGCGCGCAAGCAGCGACGCGATGTCCTGGTAGCCGGTCTCGTTCGGCGTCAATGCGAAGACGCAGAGCACGAGACCGAAGGACGCAAACCGTGCGCCCTTCGGCTTTTTACACTCGTCAGACATGGTACGCTCACGCAACGCAACGCAGTTCAAGGTCGAACGCAGTACATCCGTGCAATTCGATCTTTTTTGGTGTTATCGAATTTAGGTTGCCGGGGCGTTAATCGGCGTTGCCCGCACGACACAGGCAAGCAATCGCGTATGTTTGCGCTTTCACCGCGAAGGTCTTGGTAAATGCCGACTGGATGGAAGTGGTAAATATCCCGTCAACAAAACTGATGAAGGAACCGTGCGGCGCCTGTCAGAGCAGAACCGCAGCATTCGTCATTGCGAGAGAAGCGAAGCAATCCATCTCGCTACTTGCGGCACTATGGATTGCTTCGTCGCTTCGCTCCTCGCAATGACGAGGGGTCAGGCCTGGCTCGCGACCGCCTTGCCGATCGCGGCTTGCGCTGCCGCAAGCCGCGCGATCGGCACGCGATAGGGCGAGCAGGAGACGTAATCGAGCCCGATGTCGTGACAGAACGCGACGGAGGCGGGATCGCCGCCATGCTCGCCGCAGATGCCGACCTTCAGGTTCGGTCGCGTCTTGCGGCCGCGCTCCACGCCGATCTTCACCAGTTCGCCGACGCCCTCGCGATCGATCGAGACGAACGGATCGATCTCGAGGATGCCCTTGTTGACATAGAGCCCAAGGAAGCTCGCGGCATCGTCGCGGCTGATGCCGTAAGTGGTCTGCGTCAAATCGTTGGTGCCGAAGGAGAAGAACTCCGCGGTCTCCGCCACCTCGCCGGCCATCAGGCAGGCGCGCGGCAGCTCGATCATGGTGCCGACCTGATAGGCGAGCTTGGTGCCGGTCTCCTTCATCACCGACTGCGCAGTCGCATCGATGCGCGCCTTCACCAGGTCGAACTCGGCCTTGGTCGCGATCAACGGCACCATCACCTCGAGGCCGACCGCCTTGCCGGTGCGCTTCTGCGCTTCCACCGCGGCCTCGAAGATCGCGCGCGCCTGCATCTCGGCGATTTCCGGATAGGCGATCGCAAGACGGCAGCCGCGGAAGCCGAGCATCGGATTGAACTCGGCAAGCTCGCGGGCGCGGTCGGCGAGGCGCCGCGGATCGGTGTTCATCGCGCGCGCGACTTCCTCGATCTCGGCATGGGTGTGCGGCAGGAATTCGTGAAGCGGCGGATCGAGCAACCGGATGGTGACCGGCAGGCCTTTCATGATCTCGAACAGCTCGACGAAATCGGCGCGCTGCATCGGCAGCAGCTTCGACAACGCGGCGCGGCGCGACTGCTCGTCCTCGGAGAGGATCATCTCGCGCACGGTGCGGATGCGGGTCTCCTCGAAGAACATGTGCTCGGTGCGGCAAAGCCCGATGCCTTCGGCGCCGAACTTGATCGCGGTGCGCGCATCCTCCGGCGTATCGGCATTCACCCGCACGCCGGTCTTGCGCACCTGATCGGCCCAGCTCATCAGCGTGCCGAATTCGCCGGACATCTCCGGCTCGATCATCGGCATGCGGCCCGCCAGCACCTGGCCGAGCGAGCCGTCGATGGTGATGACGTCGCCGGTCTTGAAGGTGCGCGAACCCAAACTCATGGTGCCGCGGCCATAGTCGATGCGGATCGAGCCGCAACCGGAGACGCAGGGCTTGCCCATGCCGCGCGCCACCACCGCGGCGTGCGAGGTCATGCCGCCGCGCGTGGTCAGGATGCCCTCGGCCGCGTGCATGCCGTGAATGTCTTCCGGCGAGGTCTCGATGCGGACCAGAATGACCTTGCGGCCGTCGGCCTGCAGCTTGGCGGCTTCATCGGAGGAGAACACGATCTCGCCCGAGGCAGCACCGGGCGAAGCCGGCAAGCCCGTTGCGATCACGTCACGCTTGGCCTGGGGATCGATGGTCGGGTGCAGCAGCTGATCGAGCGAAGCGGGATCGATGCGCGACACCGCATCCTTCTTGCTGATCAGGCCCTCATTGGCGAGTTCGACCGCGATCTTCAGCGCGGCCTTGGCGGTGCGCTTGCCGCCACGGGTCTGCAGCATCCACAATTTGCCGCGCTCGACCGTGAACTCCATGTCCTGCATGTCGCGGTAGTGCTTCTCGAGCATGGTGTAGATGCGCGTCAGTTCCGCGAACGCATCGGGCATCGCGGTTTCCATCGACGTCTTGTCGGAGCCGGAATCCTTCCGCGCATACTCGGTGATGTCCTGCGGCGTGCGGATGCCGGCGACGACGTCCTCGCCCTGCGCGTTGATCAGAAACTCGCCATAGAGCCTGCTCTCGCCGGTCGAGGGATTGCGGGTGAAGGCGACGCCGGTCGCCGAGGTCTCGCCCATGTTGCCGAACACCATGGCCTGCACATTGACCGCGGTGCCCCAGGATTCCGGGATGTCGTGCAGCTTGCGGTAGGTCACCGCGCGCGCGTTCATCCAGGATGAAAACACCGCGCCGATCGCGCCCCAGAGCTGGTCGTGCGGATCCTGCGGGAAATCCTTGCCGGTCTCGCGCGCGACCGCATCCTTGTACTTGCCGACCAGATCGATCCAGTCGTCGGCGCTGAGGTCGGTGTCGAGGGTATAGCCCTGGCTGTCCTTGAAGGTGTCGAGGATGTCCTCGAAATGCGAATGGTCGAAGCCGAGCACCACGTCGGAATACATGGTGATGAAGCGGCGATAGCTGTCATAGGCAAAGCGGCGGTCGCCCGACATTTCCGACAGCGCCTCGACCGTCCGGTCGTTGAGGCCGAGATTGAGCACGGTGTCCATCATGCCCGGCATCGAGGCGCGCCCGCCCGAGCGCACCGACACCAGCAACGGATTGTCGGGATCGCCGAAGGTTTTGCCGGTCAGCTTGCCGACGTAATCGAGCGCCTTCTCGACCTGCGATTTCAGCTCCTTCGGGTAGGTTTTGTCATGCGCGTAGAAATAGGTGCAGACCGAGGTCGGAATCGTGAAGCCAGGCGGCACCGGCAGGCCGAGATTGGCCATCTCGGCGAGGTTGGCGCCCTTGCCGCCGAGGAGATTGCGCATGTCGGCGCGGCCCTCCGCCTTGCCGTCGCCGAAGGTGAACACCCATTTTCCCGCCTTCGGCGCTTCCGCCGCCGGACGTGGCGCGGCCTTGGCCACCGGCTTGGCTGCGGCCTTTTTCAGCGGTTTTCTCGCCGTCGCCGCGGGCTTCGCGGATGGCTTTGATTTCGCTGCGACTTTTTTTGACTTCGCGACGGCTTTGGCCATGGCTTGAAAACATCCTGTGGGGGTGAGGATTTTGCGCGCTTACACCACTTTGGGGCCGCCAGCGCAAGGCGCGGAACCCGAGCTCCCGCTACATGTGCAGCCACCGCAGCAGCCCGAGGCCGACCAGACCGATCAGGATCAGGTAGATCGCGACGATGAAGTTCAAAAGTCGCGGCATGATCAGGATCAATATGCCGGCGATCAGGGCGACGATGGCAGGAATATGCGCAGCGGTGACGACCATCTCATTCTCCAAGTGATGCTTCAGAGTGATTTTGGGGAATCGATCCAAGGCCGGCATATTAGTGGAGCGGGTTCCGGAATAGGAGACGCTTGGCGTCTCAATGGGTTCCCTCAACCACAAAAATTGCCCGAAAATTCCGCCTATGTGATTGGCGCAATGGGGGAACGATCGTCCGCGCGACGCATTGGCTCGCGGAGTTCAAGCAACGGACAGGAGTTGCCCATGCGGACCAGGATTTTTGCCATTGCAGCGCTTGCCGCTGCGATCGGCGCGCCGATCGCAGCCCAGGCGCAGGGCGTGACCGTCGGCGTGGCGCCGGGACCGGGCGTCGCCGTCACTGAATCGGAAGGCATCGCGATCGATCAGCGGCCGGCGTTCCGCGAATACGTCGTCCGCGAGCGCATCCCGAACTACACCATTCCGGATCGCGTCGTGGTCGGTGGCGTGCTGCCGGAGACCGGCGTGACCTATTACGACGTGCCGCAAACCTACGGCGCGACGCCCTATCGCTACACGGTGGTGAACGGCTCGACCGTGCTTGTCGAACCGCGCTCGCGCCGCATCGTGCAAGTGGTCGAGTAACGCTAAGCCTTCGGCTGAATGTCCGGCGAACCGCAGCGGCCGTCCGGACATTTCAAGGCCCCGCCCGGTCTCCCCCGCCGGGTGGGGCTTTTTTATTCGCCTTTCTTCGCAACCAGCCGATAAATCTTCTTGCCAGAGGACGCACTGACGACTTCCTCATCAAGTAGCAGTGTCGCGGTCGATAATTGCCCACGCACGATCGATGTATCGAACGCGGCATAGAGCCGCCCATGCGCATCGCGCAGATCGGCGCCGTCGGTAACGCGCCAGCTCAGATAAAAGAGGCCGCCGGGCTTTGCGATGTCGAACATGCGCGCCACCGAAGGGGCTACGGCCGACGGAGCCAGATGCATGATTACGGTTTCGCAGAGCACGTTGTCGAAGGAATTGGCGGCGATGCCGCTCAGCTCCGGCAACTCCGCATGGATGAACGGCAGCGCCGGATAACGCGAGCGCGCTTCGGCCAACAGGCCATCCGAGGCGTCAAACCCCGTCGCGGGATACCCGTTGGTGTTCAGCCAGGCCACTTCGCGGCCACCGCCGCAGCCGATATCGGCGGTGGTGCCGCCCTTGACGAAGAAGCGCATAACGACGTCGTATAGATCGACCGGCGGCGGCTGCTCGTGCCAGTCTTTCGCAAACGCCCTCGCATCCTTGTCATAGGCGGCGAGCGTCGTTCGGTCCACGCTAGCCCTCGATCTTCGAGAAATCCGCCACCGCGCGCGTGGCGCTGCGGATTTCGTTGAGCAGCTTCAGGCGATTCTCGCGCACGCCTCGGTCGTCGTCGTTGACCTTGACCTTGTCGAAGAACGCATCGACCGCCGGCCGCAGCTTCGCCATTGCGCTCATGGCCGCGGCGAAATCCTCTTTCGCGATTGCCGCGCCGGCTTCTGTCTTCGCCTCGCCGATCACCTTCGCCAATGCCTTCTCTTCATTGAGGCTGTAAAGCTTCGGGATCAGGCGCGCCGTCGAAGCTCCGCTTGTCCTTTTTCTCCTCGATGGCGAGGATATTGCTGGCGCGCTTGGTGCCCGCAACCAGGTTTTTTCCGTCATCAGTGTCGAGGAATTTTCCGAGCGCTTCGACGCGGCGCACGACCATCAACAGGTCGTCCTGACCGCCCAACGAGAACACGGCATCGACCAGATCGTGCCGCGCGCCTTGATCGCGAAGTTGCACCTTCAGGCGGTCGGCGAAGAAGGCCAGATGCCACCCGCTGTCCATGCGTCGTAGGCAGATCGAACAGTGGGTTCAGTAGCTTATGCCTCCACACCCTTGCGTACAATGGCGTTGTTCTGCTCCATGTAGCCAGCGATCGCATGACCTCAAAACTTCGCCCAAATCCGAACGCGCAAGCTATTCGATATTACCAATTCTGATTAAGTCCCAACGCCGCGCGCCGCAACGCATACGGGTCCTTCGATCCCGTTGGCTTCTCGTCGATCGCCCAGAAGCCGACCAGCGTGTCGATCTTGTCGGCGAGCGCCACCGCCACGCTGACCGGATCGGTCGGGACACGATCGTTCGGTCCCTGTGGCTTGTAATGCTCCTCACTGGCCGCAGCGACGGAAGTATCCTCGCCCTGCGCCAGCGCGTAGTATTTTCCCATCAGGCCCTGAAGCTCGGGGAACTCGCCTACGACTTCAGTCAACAAGTCCGCCTTGCAAAGCTGGGCGGCACGTTTGACTTTGTGGATGTAGGTTTGCTCGTCCCTGAACTCGTCGCTATTCAGAAACTTGCCGTGGAAGAATGTCTCGCGCTGTTTCCAGAGGACCCGTGCGATCTCGGCGGCAAGCCGCTCGATCCGCTCGATACGCTGCGCCCTGCGTGCCCAGCTTCTCGTGAAACACGATGTTGTCGAACTTCGGCAGTCGGTCTTCGAGCTTCGTCTTGAGGTCGGTGTCATAGAAGAATTTCGCATCCGACAATCGCGCGCGGATCACGCGCTCATTGCCGGCGACGATCGTCTTGCCGCCGTCGCTCGCCTCGATATTGGCGGTGAGCACGAAACGGTTGGTCAGCTTTCCCGTCTTGGGATCGTTGACCACAAAGCATTTCATGTTGTTGCGGATGGTGGCGCGGATCACCTCGCCCGGGATGGACAGAAAGCGCTCCTCGAACGTGCCCATCATCACGACCGGCCATTCGACAAGGCCTGCAACTTCGTCGAGCAACCCCTGGTCCTCGACGAGTTCAAAGCCTTGCGCGAAGGCGAGTTGCTTCGCGTCGGTCAGGATCACGTCCTTGCGCCGCGCGGGGTCGAGCACGACCTTGGCCGCGAGCAGCTTCGCCTCGTAATCCTCGAAGCGGCGCACGCTGATGGCGGCGGGCGCCATGAAGCGATGGCCGTAGGTGGTCTGGCCGGCCTCGATGCCGTCGATCGAGAATTTCACCACATCCGGCTCTTCGGTTTCGAGACCGAAGGTCGCCGTGATCGCCTGCAGCGGCCGCACCCACACAAGCGAGCCCGGTTTCGCCGAGCGTGCGCCCCAGCGCATCGATTTCGGCCAGGGGAAGGTGCGGATGATGACCGGCAGCATCTCGGCAAGCACGTCGATGGCGGCGCGGCCGGGCTTCTCGATCAGCGCGATGTAGCGGTCGCCCTTCTTGTCGGACTGGATCTTGGCTTCGCTGATTGAGGTAAGACCCGTCGCCTTGAGAAAACCCTGGATCGCCGCATCGGGCCCGCCGACGCGCGGACCGGCGCGCTCTTCCTTCAAATCCGGCTGGCGCGCGGGAATGCCATGCACGGTAAGCGTGAGCCGCCGCGGCGTCGCGAACGCCTTCGCGCCTTCATAGACGAGACCTTCCGCCACCAGCTTGTCGGTGACCATGCGGCGCAGATCGTCCGCCGCCTTTGCCTGCATGCGCGCGGGGATTTCCTCGGAAAACAGTTCGAGCAGAAGATCGGGCATCAAGCCGCCCTGCCCGCTTCGGTGTGCACCCAGGCTTCGCCGCAGGCCTTCGCGAGCTCGCGCACGCGCAGGATATAGCTCTGCCGCTCCGTCACCGAAATCACGCCGCGCGCATCGAGCAGGTTGAAAACGTGGCTCGCCTTGATGCACTGGTCATAGGCCGGCAGCGCCAGCAGATGCTCCTTCCGGTTACCGGCCTCGCGCCAGCCCGCGGCGAGATATTTCTTGCAGGCCTCCTCCGCCATCCGGAATTGCTCGAACAGCATCGCGGTGTCGGCGACCTCGAAATTGTGCCGCGAATATTCCTGCTCGGCCTGCAGGAACACGTCGCCATAGGTGACGCGGTCATCGCCGTCGCGGCCGTTGAAGTTGAGATCGTAGACGCGGTCGACGCCCTGCACATACATCGCGAGCCGCTCGAGACCGTAAGTGAGCTCGCCCGCGACCGGGGCGCATTCGACGCCAGCGACCTGCTGGAAGTAGGTGAACTGCGACACTTCCATGCCGTCGCACCAGCATTCCCAGCCCAGACCCCAGGCGCCGAGCGTCGGGCTCTCCCAGTCATCCTCGACGAAAGCGAATGTCATGCAGCGAGGAATCGATGCCGATCGCGGCAAGCGACTTCAGGTACAGCTCCTGCAGGTTCGGCGGCGACGGCTTCATGATCACCTGGAACTGGTAATAGTGCTGCAGCCGGTTCGGGTTCTCGCCATAGCGGCCGTCCTTGGGCCGCCGCGACGGCTGCACATAGGCCGCGTTCCAGCGCTTGGGCCCGAGCGCGCGCAAGGTCGTCGCCGGATGGAAGGTGCCGGCGCCCATCTCCATGTCGTAGGGTTGCAGGATCACGCAGCCCTGCTCGGCCCAAAAGCGCTGGAGCGCGAGGATGAAGCCCTGGAACGAGCGTTCCGGGCGCATATGGTCGGGCAGCGAATCCATCGTCAGTCCTGCGGGGGCGGGAATTGCGCGGGACCGTATCGGCGTGAGCAGAGGGAATCAAGGCAATGGCGGGGCTAAATCCCTCATGGTGAGGAGCCGCAAAGCGGCGTCTCGAACCATGAGGCCCGGTCGCGGCCTCATCCTTCGAGACGCGGGCTGTGCCCGCTCCTCAGGATGAGGGATCGCATGGTTTAACCCGGCCGATAGGCGCCGGTGACGGGGTCGCGGCGCAGCGTCTTGATGTCGCCGGCGCGGGAGGACTCGGCAACGCGCGCGCGCCGTGCCTCCTCGAGTTCCTGATTGACCCGCATCGCCGTCTTGTAGGCCCAACGGACGACGGCCAAGCCACCCAACATGCCCGCGAAAGCAACGATCGGCATCGGTCTATTCCTGTCCATGCTCAGCCCCCGCAAGCATTCTCGCCGAACCACCGGCGCGTCGCAATCGGCGTCCTGAGGCAAAATGGCGCGCTCACGGAACTGTCAAAAGCCGAATCGCGACCAGATCGCGCGCGTTTCCAGTGCCGAAATCAGCTCGTCGGGCAGGCCGGTTATGCTCCCCACCGCCTCCAGCGATCCGGCGCCCGGCGCGCGGCGGCCGAACAGGCTCGACAGCATCCCGCTCGACGGCGCGATCACCGGCGTTTGCACCTTCTCGCCGAAGCGTGCGCGCAAGGTCGAGCGCAGATCGCCGATGCCGTCGGCGAGACCAAGCGAGACCGCGGTCTCGCCGGCCCAATATTCGCCGGTGAACAGCAAATCGTCGGCGCCCTTCAACCGCGCGCCGCGGCTCTGCTTGACGAGGTCGATGAAGATCGCGTGGATCTCGCGCTGGATCGCCTTCAGCCGTGCGACATCGTCAGGGTCCTCGGGCAGGAACGGATCGAGCATCGCCTTGTGCTCGCCTGCGGTGTAGAGCCGGCGCTCGACGCCAATCTTCCTGATCAGCTCGGTCATGCCGAAGGAGCCGCCGACCACGCCGATCGATCCGAGGATCGACGACGGGTCGCAATAGATCTCATCGCCGGCGCAGGCGATCATGTAGCCGCCGGAGGCCGCGACGTCCTCGACGAACACCATCACCTGCATGTTCTTTTCGTGGGCGAGCTGGCGGATGCGCAGATAGATTTGCCGCGACTGCACCGGCGAGCCGCCGGGCGAATTGATGACCAGCGCGACCGCCCGCGCGTTCTTGGTCGCGAATGCCTTTTCCAGCGTTTTCGCGACACCCGCCAATGTCATGCCCGGCCGAAGCGGCGTCACCGCGCCGATCACACCCGACAACCGCACCACCGGCACCACGGCGGCCCCGCGCCGAAGCCGGGCCGGCAACCAGGCCATGCCGCGGTCGACCGCGCCCCGCCATCCCTCGCGATCACTTAAATTGTGCCGTCATGCCGTTACCTCGATTTAACCATTTTTTATCACGTCACTGTCACTGCTAGGACTGGAACGCGGCTTGCATTGGTTTCGTTGCAGGCTGCAACGATGCAGCGGAGAATGACATGAAAATCTATCTGCTGATGCTGCTGATCGGCGCCCTCCTGGCCGCCACCCACTTCACTTCCACCCGTGAACAGGGCTCGAAGTCGCTGCCGCAATAGTTCCGCCCGTTCCTTCATGGGTTCGCCAACGGCAGAACCCGCTTCCCCGATAACATTTCCGCGACCTTTTTATTGGGCAGGCCTGACTCATCATTGAGCACGAGGCTGCTCAAGACCCGCGCCGGCGCTTTGCCGCCCTTCACGCCGCGAATCAAAACGCGAATCGCCGGCCGTACGGCATCGGCGTGCACCGGCATGATGGCGAGGCTGCCAAAACCTTTGCTGAGCGCAGCCAGCACCTCGGCGATGCCATCGGCCCGCCAGATCAGCGTGAGCGAGCCGCCCGATTTCAGAAGCCGGCGCGCAGCATGAACCCAACTCTCCAGTGTCGCGCCATCCGCGACATGCGCCGACGCACGGACAGGATCGGGCGAGGCGCGATGCCGCGCAGCGTCGTTGAACGGCGGATTCATCAGGACGGCATCGACGGAATCTGGCGCAAGCCCCGCGCTCGCGAACATGTCTGCCTGCGCGGTCACGTCGAGCGCAACAACATCGGCTGCAATCGCGTTGCGGCCGGCATTCTCCCGCGCAAGCTGAGCGAGTTCTGCATCGATCTCCACCAGCACCAGATCGATGCCGTCGACGCGCCTGGCCAACGCAAGTCCGGCGGCGCCGATCCCGGCGCCGAATTCCACCACGCGATCGCCGGCCTTAACCGCAGTCGCGGCCGCGAGCAGCATGGCATCGTGGCCGGCGCGATGGCCGGACTTCGGCTGGCGCAGACGCAATTGCCCGTCGAGGAAAGCGTCCTCGGTGGTGTCGGCGAGGGCCTCACTCATCGGGCCGCAATTCATGCGACAGCCCGGCCTCGGTGAGGATCTGCCGCGCCGCGCGGTTGTCCTCCTCGTGCACCAGAATCCGCCGCGGCAAAATACCGAGCGAGCCCTCGATGATGCTCATGTTCTGATCCAGCACCAGATGATGGATGTTGGCGCCGTCGAGCAGCGCCCCGATCGCCGACACCAGCACGATATCGTTGGTCCGCACCAATTCCCGCAACTTGCTGCGCTCCTCTTGGTCATAGGCATCCAAGTCAAGGGCAGGCCTGTACTTGCCGCATGACGGTTCCTATGTTCTATCTTTACGATAGCAAATGTGGAGCGTGGCGTGGCGGTTATTGTACCCTTCGAGAGCCCCCAGGACGCGTCGATCGAGCCGCTGGTCGCGCTGGTCGCCGCCGACATGGAGCGGGTCAACGCCACCATCATCTCGCGCACCGGCTCCGAAGTGACCATGATTCCGGAGGTCGCCAATCACCTGATCTCCTCGGGCGGCAAGCGGCTGCGGCCGATGCTGACGCTCGCCATGGCGCATCTCTCCGGCTATTCCGGCGACGGCCATATCAAGCTCGCCGCCGCGGTCGAGTTCATGCACACCGCGACGCTGCTGCATGACGACGTGGTCGATGAGAGTGAGCTTCGGCGCGGCAAATTGTCGGCGCGGATGCTGTGGGGCAACGAGGCGAGCGTGCTGGTCGGCGACTTCCTGCTCGGCCAGGCATTCCGGATGATGGTCGAGGTCGGCTCGCTGCGCGCGCTCGACATCCTCTCCTCCGCCGCCGCCGTGATCGCCGAGGGCGAGGTGATGCAGCTTGCCGCCGCCAAGAACACCGCGACCACCGAGGACGAATATCTCGCCGTGATCCGCGGCAAGACCGCCGAGCTGTTCGCGGCGGCTTGCGAAGTGGGTCCGACGATCGCCAACCGGCCCAAAGCCGAGCAGACCGCCTGCCGTTCGGTCGGCATGAATCTCGGCATCGCATTCCAGCTGGTCGACGACGTGCTCGACTATGGCGGCAAGGCCGCCAAGCTCGGCAAGAACATCGGCGACGATTTCCGCGAAGGCAAGATCACGCTGCCCGTTGTGCTGGCCTTCCGCCGCGGCAACGACACCGAGCGCGCGTTCTGGGTCAGGGCGCTGGAGCGCGGCGAGATTTCCGACAGCGATCTCGATCACGCCATCGGACTGATGACCAAGCATCGCGCGCTGGAAGACACCATCAACCGCGCCCAGCATTACGGCGCGATGGCGGTCGACGCGCTGGCGCTGTTTCCGGCCTCGCCGATGAAGCGCGCGCTGGAGCAGGTGGTGGCGTTCTGCCTCGCAAGGTCGCACTGATCTCCTCATCCTGAGGAGCCGCAAAGCGGCGTCTCGAAGGATGAGGCCGAGGTGGGGCCTCATGGTTCTCCCGGCGATGCGAAGCATCGTCCGGAGACGCGCGTTTTGCTTTGCGCCGTTCGCGACGGCCTCGCTATCGCTCGGCCTGCTCGGGCGCCCGCGCTCCTCACCATGAGGGTTTGCACTAACTCATCACCCCCGAATGCACCCACCACTGCGGACGCGCGCCGCGGATTTTCTCCGCCGCGCGGCCCGCTTCGGCGGTGTTTTCGTAGATCGCAAAACAGGTCGCGCCCGAACCCGACATGCGGGCGAGCCAGGCTCCATTGGTCGCCAGCAGCGCCGAGATCACCTCGCCGATGACGGGCTGGATGCGCATGGCCGGCTCTTCCAGATCGTTGGAGCTTGCCGCAAGCACCTCCACCCAGTCTTCAACCGAGGCGCCGGGCTCGGGCCAGTCCGTGCCCCGGAGAATGTCGGTGGCGCCGACCAGAAGCTGCCCGTTGCGCAAGCCCAATGCCTGGAACACGTCCCTGGTCGCGACTGGAACGCAGGGGTTGACCAGCACGCAAGGTATCTTCGGCAAGTTCAGCGGCAGCAGCTTGTCGCCGACGCCGGTCATGTCGCAGGCTCGCGAGGCGAGACACACCGGCACGTCGGCGCCGGTCTGAAGCGCCACTTCCAGCAGGCGGGGATCGTCGAGGGCGAGATCGTTGAGCCTCGCCAGCAGCCGCAGCGCCGCGGCGGCATCCGCCGAGCCGCCGCCGATACCGGCTGCAACGGGCAGAACCTTGTCGAGGGTGAAAGCGCCGACCTTCAGATCAGGCACGCGCGCCGCCAGCAGCATCGCCGCCTTCAGCACCAGATTGTCGCTGGCTTCGCCGCAGGCTTGCGCCAGCGGACCCATGGTCTTGAGGCTGAGCTCGGAGCCCGGCACCAGCGTCAGCCGATCGGCGCAATCGGCGAACGCCACCACGCTTTCGAGATCATGATAGCCGTCGACGCGGCGTCCGAACACGCGCAGGCTCAGATTGACCTTGGCGCGTCCCTCTTCGCTCAACATCGGCGAGATGCTCGTCAGCCGCCCTTGCCTTCGTCCTTGCCGTCGCCGTCCTTCTTCTTGTCATTGGCGGCAGCGGCGGCCGGAGGCTGATCTTCCGGCAGACCATTCTCGATCTTGGCCTCGATCTTCGGCAGATCGTCGGGCTCCGGCTTGAGGTCGCGCGCGTGCGACCACTGGAATTTGGCCTCCAGTGTGCGGCCGACGCGCCAATAGGCGTCACCGAGATGATCGTTGATGGTCGGATCTTCGGGCTTGAGGTCGATGGCGCGCTCGAGGTTCTTCACCGCCTCCTCGTAATTGCCGAGGCGGAAATAGGCCCAGCCGAGCGAGTCGACGATGTAGCCGTCGTCGGGACGCTGCTCGACGGCGCGCTTGATCATCTTCATGCCCTCGTCGAGATTGACGCCCTGGTCGATCCAGGAATAGCCCAGATAGTTCAGCACGTGCGGCTGGTCGGGCTGCAGCTCGAGCGCCTTGCGCATATCGGCTTCCGCCTTGCTCCACTGCTTGGAGCGTTCCTCGCAGATGCCGCGATAATAGTACCAGACACTGTTGGCCTTGTCGTTGCCGGGCGTCAGCGCGTCGACGCCTTGCGAATAGGTACCGACGCAATCGGCGAACTTCTTGCGGCCGCGCTCGATATTGCCGAGCGCCATGATCGCTTCGAGGTCCTTGGAATCCTCGGCAATGACGCTCTTGAGGATCTTGATCGCCTCGTCGCCGCGGTCGGCGCTGTCGAGATCGGTGGCGAGCTGGATCTGCGCATTGCGCTTCAGCGGCGAAGACGCCGGCACGCGCTCATAGACCTTGATCGCCATCTGCGGCTTCTTCACCGATTCATAGAGATCGGCGAGCGAGAGCAGCGCCATCGGATGGTTGGGCTGCAGATAAAGCGCGAGCTGCAGATAGACCAGCGCGAGATCCTCGCCGCCGCGGCGGACCAGCGTGGCGCCGATCCCGTAGAGCGCTTCGGCGGCACCGGCCTGTGCCGAGTCGACCAGCGGCGGCAGCTTCTTGCCGGCGCGGGTTTCACGCAGGCCTTCCTGCACCAGCGGATGACGCGCGAGCTTCTTGTCGAAGGCCTCGTAGATCGCGATCGCCTGGTCGTCGCCCTTGTTGCGCGACAGCCAGTGCGCATAGGCCTCCGAGATGCGCAGCATGGAATTGTCGAGCTTGTAGGCGCGCTCGAAGCGAACGCCCGCGTCCTTGTCCTTGCCGGACAGTTCGAGGATCATGCCGGCATGCAGATCCTTGAACAGCGGATACCATTCGGGCCCGGTCAGCTTGTCGATATTGGCGACCGCCGTCTTGGCGTCGCCCGCGCCATAGCTTGCCCAGGCCGACAGCAACGTCGCGACGAGGTCGGTGATGGGGCCGCGGATCGACTGATTGATGTTGAGCTGCGCCGGGCCGTATTTCTTCTGCTTCAAATCCTGCACGCCGACCACCAGACGCGCGACGCGGTTGGTCTTGTCGACAGTGAGGATCTTCTCGGCGAGCTTGACCGCCTCGTCGACGTCGCCGTCGGCAACCGAGGAGATGAAGGCGCGATCGAGCAGCTCGCTGTTCTTGGGATCGGTGCGTAGCGCGGAGCGATAGAACGCCGCGGCGGACGTCGCGTCGCGCTCGACACCGGCGTGGCGCGCGGCGAGATAGCTGCCCGACGTCGTCAGCGCCTTCAGGTCGCTGCGGGTGGGAAACTGCGCCGCGCTGTCCTGGGGACGGTCGGGCGTCTGCGCAAGGACCGAAATGGGCGCGAGCACGGCGGTCAGCGCGACGGCAGCAACGGTCCAGCGAGTGCAACGAATGGAAAACATCACGGTTCGCTCTGGCTATTTGAGGAATTTACGGATCGTCTCGAATGCGAGTCCCGACCGGCGCGGCGCATCAAGGCGTGTGACAATGCCGTGTTTGGCGTCTAACCGCAAGGATTTGCCCGATAATTTGGACGACTCCGACCCTTCCGGCAACCCTACTCACCCTTCAAAACCGCTGCAGTGTGGCCTTATCGTGACGGCTTGTCGCAGACGTGTGCAAACCGGCTCACGCATTCGTCATTACATCGCCTCGTAATTCGGTCCGCCACCGCCCTCCGGTGGAACCCAGGTGATGTTGCCATTCGGGTCCTTCACGTCGCAGGTTTTGCAATGGACGCAGTTCTGCGCATTGATCTGAAAACGCGGCCCTGCGGACTCCTCCACCCACTCATAGACGCCGGCCGGGCAATAGCGATTCGACGGGCCGGCATAGACGTCATGCTCCGACGTCTTCTGCAGGTTCATGTCGGCGACCTTGAGATGCACCGGCTGGTCTTCTTCATGATTGGTGTTGGAGAGGAATACCGACGACAGCTTGTCGAAGGAAATCTTGCCGTCCGGTTTCGGATAGGCGATCGGCGTGTGGCCCTTGGCTGGATCCAGCGTCTTACGGTCGGGCTTGGCATGCGACAGCGTACCGAACAGCGAGAAGCCGAGCGTATTGCACCACATGTCGAAGCCGAGCAGCGCTACACCGATGACGGTGCCGAACCTCGACCACAGCGGCTTGGCGTTGCGGACCCTGTAGAGGTCTTGGCCCACGGTGGAATCGCGCCAGGCATTCTCATAGTCGACAAGCTCGTCATTGGCGCGACCTGCGCCGAGCGCGGTTGCAACGTGCTCGGCGGCGAGCATGCCGCTGCCGATCGCATTGTGCACGCCCTTGATGCGCGGCAAATTGACGAAGCCCGCCGCGCAGCCGATCAGCGCACCGCCCGGAAAGCACAAGCGCGGCACAGACTGATAGCCGCCTTCGGTGATGGCGCGCGCGCCATAGGCGAGCCGCTTGCCGCCTTCGAACACGCCGCGGATCGAGGGATGGGTCTTGAAGCGCTGGAATTCGTCGAACGGAGAAAGATACGGATCGTCGTAGTTGAGATGCATGACGAAGCCGACCGCGACGAGGTTGTCGTCGTAGTGATAGAGGAACGAGCCGCCGCCGGTTTTCGTGTCGAGCGGCCAGCCGAAGGAATGCTGGATCAGGCCTTTCTGATGCTTGGCCGGATCGATCTGCCAGACTTCTTTCAGGCCGATGCCGAATTTCGACGGCTCGCTCTTGGCATCGAGCGAATATTTCGCGACCAGCTGTTTGGTCAGGCTGCCGCGCGCGCCTTCGGCGAACAGCGTGTACTTGCCGCAGAGCTCCATCCCGCGGGTGAAGGAATCCTTGTGGGTGCCGTCCTTGGCGATGCCCATGTCGCCGGTGGCGATGCCGCGCACGGCGCCCTTGTCGTCATAGAGAACTTCGGCGGCGGCAAAGCCCGGATAAATCTCGACGCCCAACGCCTCGGCCTTGCGCGCGAGCCAGCGGCAAACCTGGCCGAGCGAACCGATGTAATTGTGATGATTGCTCATCAAGGGCGGCATCATGAAGTTCGGCAGCCGGATCGCGCCGCTCGCCGTCATCCAGTAGAAGCGATCGTCCTTCATTTCCGTCTTCAGCGGACAGTCGGAATCCTCGCGCCAGTCCGGAATGAGCTTGTCGAGCCCGATCGGGTCCATCACCATGCCGGAGAGAATATGCGCGCCGACCTCGGAACCCTTCTCCACCACGACGATGTTGAGATCGGCATTGAGCTGCTTCAGCCGGATTGCGGCCGACAGGCCGGAAGGGCCGGCGCCGACGATCACGACATCGAATTCCATGGACTCGCGCGGGGGTAATTCTTCGCTGCTCATGATTTCACCCGGCCTCTTCAGAACGCTTCCAAACTCCGTTCTTTCCGATTTTTACGGGGAGGACAACTGGCGAAATGCCGTTTCGGGCGTTTCGCCACCCGCCAGGACATTCTAGATTGCGACTATGGCGATGATGCCCGAACCCCCACCTACGCTTCAGCAATTGCTGGCCTTTTACGTCGAGGCCGGCGTCGATTGCGCGCTCGGCGAGGAGCCGGTCAACCGGCTTGCCGACCCCGAGGCGGTCCCGCCGCCGCGTGCGCCTGCGCAACCCGCAAGGCCCGCCCTCGCCGCACCTGTCCTCACGGGTCTCGCCGAGCCGCCGCCGGCGCCCGATGCGGCGATTGTTTCCGCGCGCGAAGCCGCGCGCACCGCGCCGACATTGGAGGCGTTGCGCGCGCTGCTCGACAAATTCGACGGCTGCGCGCTGCGATCCACCGCGACCCAACTGGTGTTCGCCGACGGCAATCCCAAGGCACGGGTGATGTTCGTCGGCGAAGCGCCCGGCCGCGACGAGGACATCGAGGGCCTGCCGTTCGTCGGCCGCTCCGGCAAGCTGCTGGATCGCATGATCGCGGCCATCGGGCTCGATCGCAGCAAGGCCTATATCGCCAATGTCATTCCGTGGCGGCCGCCCGGCAACCGCACGCCGACGCCGCAGGAGACGCAGATCTGCCTGCCCTTCATCCAGCGCCAGATCGAGCTGGTGAATCCGGACGTGCTGGTCACACTCGGCAATCCCTCGACACAGACGCTGCTCAGTACGCGCGAAGGCATCATGCGCAGTCGCGGCAAATGGGTCGACTACGATACCGGCACGCGGATGATCCGCGCGCTGCCGACTTTCCATCCCGCCTATCTGTTGCGCTCGCCGTCCTACAAGCGGATGTCGTGGCAGGATCTGCGTGCGATCGCCAAGGCGCTGGCGGCTTAAGAGCGCTACGGCCCCTTCGGCCGCACGATGGCCCAGCCGATGCGCAAGAGCGGCTGACGCCCGCTCACCAGCCAGTCGAACGCGCGCGGCACTTCGGGGACGAGACCCGGGAAGCGTTTGGCGAGTTCCGGTGGCGGCGTTCCCGCGGTATCGGAGGCACGCCAGACCACCACGCCGCCGCTTTCGGCAAACTTCTGCGAATTGAGCCACGGCGTACGCTCGGGCGTCGCGTCGAGGAACAGATGCGGGCGGCCGCGGTCGAGCGCGACCAGGCTCGCGATTGAGGCATCGCCCGCCACCGCGCGCAGCCGCTGATTGGTGCGGCGCTCGAAGCTGTCGCCGAAGAATTGCGCGATCGAGCGCGCCGGCAAGGATGTCGCGACCTCGCTGCCGCCGGTCCAGGGCAGGAACAGCGTGGCTGCAATCGCGGCGAAGGCTGGTGCGACGATGGCGACCACCCAGACCGAGCGCAGCAGGCGCTGGCGCCGCAGATGCACGAGGTCGCCGGTCGCAACGATCACTGCGAGGCCGGACATCAGCAATGCAACGCCTGGCCCGCCGACCACATTGTCGAGATTGAAGACGCCGGAGATCAGGCTGCCGGCAAGCGCCGGCGCAATGGCGAAGACATAGACGAAGTTGCGCGCCAAGGGATCGACCGGCGGCCGGTAGATGATCGGCGCTTCCTCCGTGCGGCTGAAAAGGCGCAGATTGAGCAGCACCAGGATCAGGATCGCGCTCATCGCGAGCACGAGGCCGCCAACGAGCCAGACCCAGTGCATGGCTCTGTCGGACAGCTCGGCGACCGGTGGCAACGCGGGAACGCCCAGCACACCGGCGCGGACCAGCCAGATCAAATAGGGCAGCGCCAACACGGCAATGGCAAGCAGCGCGAACAGCGGATCGAACGACATCAGCGTGCGGCGGCCGCGCTCGGTCGCCACCATGAAGCCGACGACCAGAACCAACAGGCCGATCGCCGCCGGCGTCGTGAGCAGCAACAGCCCGGCTTCGATCGACCATGCGAACCAGACGTTGCGCCGGTTCTGGCCGACCAAGAGCCAGGTATCGAGCAGCAGCAGCGCCCAGAGCGGCCGCGCCAGCACCAGTGGGCCGAATTCGAGGCTCGAGGAGGCAAAGGCCGACACCGTCAAGGTGAGCAGCACGGCGAGCACCGCCTGCTGGCCGCCGACGATGGCGCGTCCCAGCAGAAACAGAAACCAGAGCGTCGCAGCCGAACAGAGCTGCGACAGGAAGTAGACGCCGATCAGATGGTTGCCCGCGGCACGATAAGCGATGTCGGCGAGCCAGAATGCCAGCGGCGGCCCGAGATCGGTGCCGACCTGATACTCCCGTCCATAGGCGAGCACGGTCGCGAGGTCGCCGGGCGGGCTGGAATAGAAGACGAGCGGGACAAAAAGCCACAGCGCCGCCTGCAGCAGCACCACGATCCAGACCACCAGCCGCGGCCGGGCCCGGATCAATTCGACGACAAGCGACGTGAAACGCATGAAACGCCTGGAAATCCCCTGCCGGTGCGACGACCGGTCCCCGACGTTTGATAAAGCGCGCCGCGCTGCGGCGCAACTCCCGTCCGGAATCGTTAGTTCGGAACGGAAACGGCGACCTCGAGCGAGGTATCGACCGTGAACAGATCGGGTTCGCGCTTGATGGTCCAGGGCTGGTGCTTCTCGCGCGCGGCAACCACGGGGGCGAAGAACCTGCGGTGATGGATGGAGGGGCCGAGCCGGTCCAGCGCCGCGAGATGTTCGGGCACGCTGTAGCCCTTGTGCTGCTCGAAACCGTAGCCCGGACATTCCTGCGCCAGCGCGCACATCAGCCGGTCGCGCGTCACCTTGGCGATGATGGACGCGGCCGCGATCGACTTGACCAGTCCGTCGCCACCGATCACGGCCTCGCACTCGCAGGGGACGGCGAGCCGGTCGCGACCATCGACGAACACATGCTTCGGGGCCTCGGGCAGCGCCTGCACCGCCCGCGCCAGCGCCCACAGCGATGCACGCAAGATGTTGTCGCGATCGATCCGCGCCGGCGAGGCGAACGCCACCGCGAACGACGCGGTCGCGCAAATCTTCTCGAACAGCTCCTCGCGCTCTTCGGCGGAGAGCCGCTTGGAATCGTCGATGCCCTTCGGAATGCGATCGGGATCGAGGATCACGGCCGCCGCCACCACCGGTCCCGCCAGCGGACCGCGGCCGGCTTCGTCGCAGCCCGCCACCGGCCAGACGCCGCGCTTGATCAGCGCGCGCTCGCGCCGGAAGCTCGGCGGCGCCACCGCGATCACGCCTTTCGGCAGTGCGGGCTTGTCGCTCTTTTGGTCGGTCTTTTTCTTCGCGTCCCGAATCATCAGGCGACAGTGCGCAAGCGTTGCCCGCGGCGCAACCGGGAACTCCGGCACCAAAATCGGCTTTCACCGCTCTCAACACACGATCATTCGGTGCCTTGACTTACCCTAATCGGGTAACCGCACCCGGCGATCGTCGCCGACTGTGATATTGGGCGCGACCACGACCTCCCAGGGATGGCCGTCGGGATCGCAAAAATATCCGGAATAGCCGCCATAATCGGTGTCGTGGGCGGCTTTCAGCGGGGTCGCGCCCTTCGAGATCGCAAATTCCAGGACCTTGTCGACCTCCTCGGGCGAGTTGCAGTTCCATGCCAAGGTCACGCCGCGAAAGCTGTCGGTGCGCGGATTTGCCGGCAATGTCGCGTCCTTTGCCAGTTCATCCCACGGGAACAGTCCGATCGCGGTAGCGCCGGTATCGAAGAAGGCGACCGTCTCGCCGGTGGCGCGAAACTTTCGCGCAAAACCAAGCGCCTCATAGAAGGCGATGCTGACGCGCATGTCGGCAACGCCGAGCGTGATGAAGGTGAAACGCGGGATTGGCGGGCGCTCATCTCACATACTCCAATCGACACATCTCAGTTCTCGTCATTGCCGAGCTTGACGCGAGCCATCCACGTCTTACCTCCGCTTGCGGCAAGACGTGGATTGCTTCGTCGACTTGCGCGGCCATGACGCAACCTGACGATCTGTCAAAACAAGCTCAGCTGCCTGCCCTTGGGCTTGGCGAAATGATCCGTCGTCAGCTTGGTGCGGCGCTTGTTGAGGCCGAGCTTCTCGCAGGCGATCTCGAAACGGCGGCCGATCATCCAGGCCATCGGTCCCGTGCCCTTCATCCGCGTGCCCCATTGCGAGTCGTAGTCGCGCCCGCCCCGCATGTCGCGGATCAGGGTGAAGACGTGGCGGTAGCGATCCGGGTAATTCGCCATCAGCCACTCGCGGAAGAGATCACGCACCTCGAGCGGCAGGCGCAGCAACACGTAGCTTGCCTCCCTGGCGCCGGCATGGGCGACCGCATCGAGGATGCGCTCGATCTCGGAATCGTTCAGCGCAGGGATCACCGGCGCCACCATGCCGATGGTCGGAATGCCCGCCTCCGACAATTGCCTGATCGCATCGAGCCGCCGCGGCGGCGTCGAGGCACGCGGCTCCATGGTCCGCGCCAGTTTCGGATCGAGCGTCGTCACGGAGATGCCGACCTTGGCGAGATTGCGCTTCGCCATCCGCGCGAGGATGTCGATATCGCGCACCACCAGCGCCGACTTGGTGACGATGCCGACGGGATGGCCGGCGCGCTCCAGCACTTCGAGGATGCCGCGCATGATTTTGCGCTCGCGCTCGATCGGCTGATAGGGATCGGTGTTGGTGCCGATCGCGATCATGCGCGGCTCGTAATCCGCCGCGGCGAGCTCCTTCTCCAGCAGTTCCGGCGCGTCCGGCTTGGCATAGAGCTTCGATTCGAAATCCAGCCCCGGCGACAGGCCCATATAGGCATGGGTCGGTCGCGCGAAGCAGTAGACGCAGCCATGCTCGCAGCCGCGATAGGGATTGATCGAGCGGTCGAACCCGATGTCGGGCGAGTCGTTGCGCGTGATCACTTTTCGCGCGGTATCGAGCGTGACAGTGGTCTTGAACGGCGGCAGCTCTTCGAGGCTCTGCCAGCCGTCGTCGAAAGCGACCCGCGCCTCCGCCTCAAAGCGGCCGCTGGCATTGGATTGCGCGCCGCGGCCGCGCCGCCGCTCGCGGTCGATGGCGACCGCAAGCTCGGGAAAAGAAGTCGCACCCGCCGGCTCGGAGGGCGCCGTGACCGGCGGGTGCTTGAGGGCATGAGAGGATGCTCGGCTCATGGCTCATAGATAACACGTCATGAGAACAAATCAAGAACAATGTCGCGAGAGGCTGTGCGTAATGCCGGTGAGGTTGCTCGAAATTCCCGCAGCGGACACTGCTGTTTTCAATATGACAAGGTGATAACACAGCGGCGTTTTTCAACGACCGAACCAACGAAGCCTCATGCTGAGCGTGATCATCCCGACCGAAGGCGTGGAGCGGACCGCGGTTGCGACGCTCGCCGCACTGGTCCCGGGCGCGGCCAGCGGCCTGGTCCGCGAGGTGCTGCTGGTCGACCGCGCCGGCAACGGGGTGATCGAGCGCGTCGCCGACGTCGCCGGATGCCGCTTCCTGCCCTTCGAAGGCTCGCATGCCGCGGCGCTCGCCGCGGGCGCCCGTCAGGCGCGCGCGCCCTGGCTGATGTTCCTGCGCGCCGGCGCGGTGCTGGACACCGGCTGGATCGAGGAGACCACCCAATTCATCCAGGGCGTGGGCTTAAGCGGCTCGCAGCGCGCCGGCATCTTCCGCTATGCGCGTTCGCCCTATGCCGACATGCGGCTGCGCGACCGCCTTGGCTCGCTGACCCGGCTGGTTACGGGGGTGCGCACCGACCAGGGGCTGGTGATCGCGCGCGACCATTATTTCCGGCTCGGCGGCCACGCCCCCGACGCGCGCCGTTCCGAAGCGAAGCTGCTGCGCCAGCTCGGCCGCTCCTCCCGCATCATGCTGCGCAGCCGGATCATGATGATGAGCGCCTAGCCAGATACTTGCCAAAGTCAATCAATTGATTGACAATGGCAACTATCGAGGTGCCGCCATGTCCCGTGTCGATTCCCTTGCCGATTCCGGTGGCCAGATCGCCGCCGTCCGCGCCTTCAACCGCTTCTATACCCGCAAGCTCGGAGTGCTCGATCAGCACCTCTCCAAGAGCCCGTACTCGCTCTCCGAAGCACGCGTGCTGTACGAGCTCGCCCATCGCGACGAGCTTGCGGCAAAAGAGATCGGCACCGAACTCGGGCTCGACCCCGGATACCTCAGCCGCATCGTGCAGAGCTTCGAGGAAAGCGGGCTGATCACGCGGAAACCGCTCGCCGCCGACCGCCGGCAATTCCGCCTCAGCCTCACCGCCAGGGGCCGCCAGGCTTTCGCCAAACTCAACAAGGCCTCCCAGGACGACGTCGCCGCGATGCTGGCGCGGCTCTCGAACGACGACGGCAGGCGGCTGACGGGAGCCATGGCCACCATCGCGCACCTGCTCGAGCCGAGCGCTGCGCGCGCGCCGTTCCTCTTGCGCAGCCATCGCGTCGGCGACATGGGCTGGGTGACCTCGCGACAGGGCATTGCGTACGCCGAGGAATATGGCTGGGACATCAGCTACGAGGCGCTGGTCGCCGAGATCTGCGCGCAGTTCATCAAGAGCTACGATCCCTCCCGCGAACATTGCTGGATCGCCGAGGTTCATGGCGAACCGGTCGGCTCGGTGTTTTTGGTGAAGGCGTCCGACAAGGTCGCCAAGCTTCGGCTGCTGATGGTCGAGAAGAAGGCGCGCGGGCTCGGCGTCGGCCGCGCGCTGGTCGAGCAATGCATCCGTGCCGCCCGCGAGAAGGGTTATGCGAAGATGACGCTGTGGACGCAGAGCTGCCTCTCCGCCGCGCGCGGCATCTATCAGCAGGCCGGCTTCCGCAAGGTCGCGGAGGAGAAGCATCACAGTTTCGGTGTCGATCTCGTCGGCGAGACCTGGGAGATGGAGTTGTGAACCACTACTGTCGTCCCCGCCTAGCGCGCAATTGCGCGCGGGGCGCGGGGACCCATAACCACAAGCCGGAGTCGCTGCGCCAAACAAAGGACTGTCAGCCTTGATAACCGCGAGGCCTGTGGTTATGGGTCCCGGATCGCGCTCGCTACTTGACGGCGCTGCGCGCCGCAAGGCGCTCGCTTGTCCGGGACGACAGTTGAGAAAAAACGACTCAGTATTCTCGCGGCGCGAACTGCGTTCGAGTCGTCAATTGCGCCAGTAATACGACAGCTGGTCTTCGGTCACCACGCGCTCGACATTGTCCGATTTGCTCTTGATGCGATATCGCAGACGTCCGTCCGCCTCGATCGGCATGCGCTTGACGATGGTGTAGATCATCGGCGGCTCGACCTCGACACGACCTTGCGGCCCCTGCGGCGAGTGCTGAACATCTTCATTGAGCTTGTATGTATGCGACATGTAGCAACCCTCTAAATTGCAGCGGCCCTTGCCGAGTCCATGGCGGCTCGCCGGAACGAAACCAGTCGCCGCCTGTCCTCATCCCACAACGTCAGCCGTACGCACCACAGGCTTTGAAGCATGGTGATTCGCCCGACGGCAGCGAGTTGCGGATGATCCCGCAACACATCGGATAACCTATAGCAGGGAATTCGACTGCTGAGATGATGGATGTGGTGGACGCCGATGTTTGCCGTGAACCAGCGCAAGACGACCGGCAGGTGATAGTAGGAACTGCCGTGCAGCGCCGCCTCGTGAAAACTCCAGGCCTCGTCATGGGACCAGGAGGTGTGCTCGAACTGGTGCTGGACATAGAACAGCCAGACGCCGATCGACGACGCCAGAATGGTGATCGGCAGGTGCACCAGCAGGAATGGTCCGACCCCGACCAGGCTCATCATGCCGGCGACCAGGATCGCGACGGCGGCGTTGGTGCCCATCGTGCTGAGCCAGGGTTTCCAGCCGTCGCGCATCATTCCGATCGGCAACCGATGCCGCAGGATGAAAAGATAGATCGGACCGACGCCGAACATCACGATTGGATGCCGGTACAGGCGATAGAGCATCCGGCTCCATCCGGAGCGCGCGAAGAACTCACGCACGGTCAACGTATCGATGTCGCCAAAACCCCTTTGATCGAGATTTCCCGAACTCGCGTGATGGAGCGCATGGTTGTGCCGCCAGTAGCCATACGGGGTCAGCGTCATGACGCCGATCACCCGGCCGACCCAATCGTTGGCGAGACGGCCGCGGAAAAATGAGCCGTGGCCGCAATCGTGCTGGATCATGAAGAGACGGACGAGCAGCCCTGCGGCGGGTATCACCCCCACGAGGCCGATCCAGTAACCGAAGTAAAGGGACACCCACATCAATGTCCAGATGACGACGAACGGCACCGCAGTGACCGCCAGTTCGAAACCGCCGCGCACGCTGTCCGGCTCGCGATAACTGCTGAGCAGCTTCGCGAGCGCGCGGGCGGCAGGCGTAGGATCAATGCTGTTCTGCACCTCTCAGCAACCGCGACAGATGTTGTTCAGCTTGGTGCGCGTTCGGGCGTCCTCGGCAAGGAACGGGTCCGTGTAGGCCGTTCGGTCGCCTTCAGCGGCCGCCGGCTTGTCCATTTTCGGACGAGGATACGCCGCGTCGTAACAGGCGAGTCTTCCGGTCGTGCTGTCGATGGCGCGGCAATCCGGCCCGGCGGCGAGCGCGCTTTGCGCGCATGCGCAGAGCGCTAGCGCTGCGAGAATCATCTTCATCTCATCTTCCTCTTGGGGGTGACATGCTGCCGGATATCCGCGATCAACCAAACCCGGTCCACGACGGGGATCGCCTCGGCACTGTTATTTCTTCTTGCCGGATCCGAAGCTCGGCTGCCATCCCGCGGCCTTCTGGCTTGGCGCGGCCGCAATGGTCTTGATCTTCTCTTTCTTGGGTTTCTTGGCTTCCCGATTTCCCTTTTGCTCTCCCTTGGCCATGCCAGTCTCCTCGAATTTGATGATGACGCTATGCGACCTGCGGCCTGTCGCTTCCGCCCTGTTCAGCTCTTGCGAAACGGCTTGCTTTTCCGAGGATCCGGCGTCGCTTTCCGCCGAGCGCGCACGATCCTCATTACCGGACAACGCCCAGGAGTGCGCGATAATGCCCGAGATGTAGCAGCTTCGCCCGCAAATAGCGAGGCAAATCGGGGCTGGTGGGCCAATGTGCTGAGGCTTGCAGCCGGTTCAGACGCGTTCCGGATGCCAATCGGCCACAGAGCGCACCATGGTCCACATCAGTTGCCCCAGCTCACGAGTGAAGTTGTTCACTCCCCCGGCGTTGGTGAACACCGACCAGCAGAAATCGCCGCCTGTGCGCATGGAAACGGTCGTCGTGCCATCCAGCAGGCCGTCATGCCACCAGTTGTCGCGTCCATCGCGTCGATCGATGAACAGGCCCTTGGCGTAGCGCGGGTTCACCGCGCTCGGTGTCGTCATCGCACGAAGCGTACCGTCGGACAGCAGCTGGTCCGTATCCTTGAAGCCGTCGATATGAACGAAGAAGTTCGTCAGATCGCTGGGCGTCCCGAGCCAGCCGCCGCAGGAATCCAGCCGCACGACGTCGCGCTTGTAGGGATCGTAAGAGCCGTAATATTTGACCTCGTTCGCCGCCCGCTCCGCCAGCGTGTTTTTGGCAATCTGCATGCCGGTGATGCCGCAACGCTTCAGGATGTTGTCCCTGATGTATTGCTCGTAGCGTTGACCGGTCAGCTTCTCGATGACGCGGCCGAGGATGCAATAGCCGAAATTGGAGTAGGCAAACCTCTCGCCCGGTGGCGCCGTCAGCGGCATGTGCTCCAGCGTCCAGCCGATCAGCTGCCGATGCGTCATGTCCTTGTTCTTGCGCAAGGGATCGTTGGACCCGTGCTCCCAGACGCCGGCCGTGTGGGTCAACAGATGCTCGATGGTGATCTGCTCGTTGAACGCGCGCGGCGCGTCAGCCTTCATCAGGCTTTGCAAACTCGGCGGCGTCGGATAATCGGCGCCGAGAACCGAGTCCGGCCCGAACACGTAGCTGTCGAGCTTGAGCTTGCCCTGCTCGATCAGGGTGAAAATCCCGGTCGCGGTGATGGTCTTGCTGATGCTTGCGATCCGAAAGCGATGTTGCGGCGTCACCGCTTCGCCGGTCTCCCGATCGGCGACGCCGAAAGCCTCGACATAGACGGGCTTGCCCTTGATCGCGATCGCGATCGAAAGCCCGGGAATCCTGTTGGCGTTCATGAAGTCGGTGGCGAGCGCGGCCATGCGCTTGCGCTCATCCGGCGTCGGCGACGCAGCCGGCACTGCGGCCGGCGCCGGCCATGACCCCTGCGCCATTGTCGCGGCAGACAGCAGCGAGCCCTGCAGCAGCCGTCGCCGTGAAACGAACATGGCAGCCTTTCCCTGGAGTGCGCGATGGCATGGTATCGCGCCGCGCGCGATCCTGCACTAATCGATCGAAATATTCGCCTCGCGCGCGACCTTGATCCAGCGCTCCGTCTCCATGCGCATCATGTCTGCAAATTGTTTCGGCGTCATGGCTTCGGCCTCGGCGCCCTCATTGTTGAGGAACGCAACGAGCTCGGGCGAGGTCAGCATCTTGCCGATCTCCGCATTGAGCGCATTGACGATATCCGTGGGCAACCCGGCAGGTCCGGCAATGCCCCACCACGTCCCGAGTTGTTCGGCGCCCGATACGCCCGATTCCTCCAGCGTCGGCACATCGGGAAACAGCGGGGTGCGCTTGTTGCCGGTCACCGCAAGCGCCTTGACCTGGCCGCTTTTGGCGAGCGGCAGCACCTGCGGCAGGCTCGACACGAAGATGTCGACATGGCCGCCGGCGAGATCGTTGACCGCGGGCGCACCGCCCTTGTAGGGCACGTGCATGAGTTGGACGCCGGCCGAACGGGCAATGAGCTCGGTCGAAATCTGGTTGATGCTGCCGACACCGGCCGAAGCGTAGGTGATCCGGCCCGGCTCACGTCCTGGCGAGGGCGAACAACTCTTTGGCCGATTGCGCCGGGAATTTGTTCGACGCGGCGACCAATAGCGGTGAACGGCCGATGAAGGCGACCGGCGTAAAATCCCTGACCGGGTCGAACGGCATGTTCTTCCGGACCGCCGGGCCGATCGTGAAGGTCGGCGACACCAGGAGCAGCGTGTAGCCGTCCGGCGCCGCCTTGGCGACCGCCGCGGTGCCGATCAAGGCGCCGGCGCCGGCCCGGTTTTCGATCACCACCGGCTGGCCCCATGCCTCGGTCAGCTTCTTGCCGATGGCGCGGCCGACCACGTCGTTGGAGCCGCCGGCCGCGAACGGAATGATCAGGGTGATGGACCGCGACGGCCAGCTTTGCGCGCACGCCGGCGAGCCGGGCAACGCAAGCATCGCGACGAGCAAGGCTGCAATCCTGATCATGACAGGTTTCTCCCGCCGCATGATGGCGTGGCGATACGCGGGAAGAAAATGACCTATAATCGCCCTCACCGCGACAGGCTTTTCCGTATCACAGGCATTTTCAGGGACAAGCAATGGACTTCCAGCTGACCGGACAGCAGCGGCGCATGGTGGCCGCGGTGCGCGAGCTTGCGCAAGGCGAGTTCAAGGCGAACGCGCAGAAATACATGGACGGCACGTTTCCCTGGGAGAACATGAAGAAGCTCGCCGAGATCGGCGTGCTCGGCATGTCGGTGCCGGAGGACTATGGCGGGCTCGGCTTGCCGGTATTCGACACCGCGCTGCTGCTCGAGGAGATCGCCAAGACCTGCTACGTGACGGCGATGGCGACGCTCGGCGAGGCCGGCGTGCAGACCCGGGTGATCGCGACCTACGCGCCCGAGAGCATCCGCAAGCGGATCCTGCCCAAAGTCGTCTCCGGCGATTGCATGCTCGCGGTCTGCATGACCGAGCCGCATGCCGGCACCGATGTCGCGAATTACCGCACCAATGCCGTCATCAAGGGCGACCGCGTCATCCTCAATGGCACCAAGACGCTGATCAGCCGCGCGAAGGAAGCCGGCATGTTCGTGATCTTCACGCGGATCGACGGCAGGCCCGGCCGCGAAGGCATCGGCTGCGTGCTGCTCGAACCCGACACATCAGGCTTCGAGGTGACCGGGACCTATCACACCATGGGCGGCGAGAACCTGCACGAGATCCAGTTCAACAATTGCGAATTGCCGCTCGAGAATCTGGTGATCCGCGATGACGGCTTTCGCAAGCTCTTGACCGCCTTCAACACCCAGCGCTGCCTCAATCCGAGCATCTCGTTGGGGCTCGCCGAAGGCGCGTTCGACGAAGCGCGCAACTATGTCAGGGACCGCACGGTGTTCGGCAAGGCCATCGGGAATTTTCAGGGCGTGCGCTGGAAGCTCGCCGAGATGTATCGCGAGATCGAGACCGCGCGCAGCATCCTCTACCGCGCCTGCATCACGGCGAACCCGTTCCCCGATCCCTTCATGGCCGCGGTCGCCAAGATCACCTGCAACGAGATGGCCAACCGCGTCACCAGCGAGGCGATCCAGCTGCACGGCGGCTTCGGCTTCACCGACGAATACGCGGTGTCGCGGCTCTATCGCGGCGCGCGTTACGGCACGCTCGGCGGCGGCACCACGGAGACGCTGCGCGATCTCATCGGCAAGCGGATCATGGACGCGACGGAGACCGGCGCCGAGCTTTTGGCCTATGACATGATGAGCGCCGATTTCGGCAACTGACATCGAGAACGATGAACGCCGTCAACGGGCGCCGTCGAGATGCTCGCGGAAAAATCGCACCACGCGCGCGTTGAAGTCGCGGTGAAAGGCCGCCCTGTCGAAATCCGCCGGATTGTCGGTGCAGATTTGCGGTACCGCAGTCGCGAGTTGCGGCGAGCACGGCGCCATGAATGCAAAGTGGCCGGCCGGCACGACATGAACGTCAGCCCCGGCCGGCAGACTATCTGCAACGCGCGCATCGCCCAAACCATCACCCACGCCCGGACCTCCCCGTTCCGACCGCCAGAACTGCAGGGGAATCTCGATGGCGGCCAGGTTGTCCCGCGTAAAGGTCGCAGGCGGCGGATCGATAATGATCGCGGCCCGGATACGTGCGTCATGCAGCGAGCCCGGCGGAGTTTCCCCGTTGTGAAGTTGCGCACAGGCGCCCGTCGTCTCCTTGCAAAGACTTGCGACCCCCCCGAAGTCCGGCGTGACTCCCATCAGCACAAGGCCCGTATAACCTCCGTTGGAGAAACCGAAGAAGCCGATCCTTGCGGGATCGATCGCCGCCTTGTCTTTCCAATCGTGCAACATGAAATCGAGCAAACGAACGATATCTCTGGGCCGCGACGCCAGCACAGACAGAGTGTCTCGCCCCGACGAGTCGTTGCCATTGTCGCCGGGATGATTGATCGCCGCCACGACAAAGCCGGCATCGGCCAACGCTTCCACAGTGTCATGATTCTGACCGAACCACCCGCCTCGGCCATGTGAGAAAACGATCAGCGGCAGCCTTGACCCCGTGACGGGACAATCCTTCACGGCCTTGAGTTCAAAGTCCGCGTTCACAGCAAGGTCGCCGAGCGGAAAGTCCTTCGGCTCGCCTGCG
This sequence comes from uncultured Alphaproteobacteria bacterium, assembly GCA_963795365.1. Taxonomy (GTDB): domain Bacteria; phylum Pseudomonadota; class Alphaproteobacteria; order Rhizobiales; family Xanthobacteraceae; genus Bradyrhizobium. Next base: position 35,250 of record CAWCHW010000005.1, on the reverse strand, counting down.
CAGGGATACCAGATGGTGCCCGCCAGCTGCGGATCGGAACTGAGAAGCTGAATGCCCGCGGCGTTGGCGGACAAGGCCAGACAACACAGCGCCAACGCACAAGCAGAAGACTTGAATGCCAAGGCAGTCCCCTAACCAGCTTCTAACGGACCACAAACACCAGCTTGCCGCGGAAGTGGCGCGACTGGCTCACCTCATGCGCGGCGACGGCGTCGCTGAGTTTGTAGCGCGTCACCTCTGGCGGACGGACGGCGCCGATTTTCACCAGCTCGACGATACGTTCGAGATGCGGCCGGTCGCGCCCCACAGCCGGCCGCAGTGCCGTGACATCGCAGCGATCCGGCTTCGGCGCCTGCGGGCCCGAGGCGATGAAGGCGGCGCGGCCGCCGGGCTTGAGCACCGCAAAGCAGCGCTGCGCGACCTCGCCGCCGACGGTGTCGAACACCGCGTCGCAGTTCTTCACCACCTTGGTGAAATCGGTTTTGTTGTAATCGATGATCTCGTCGGCGCCGAGTGAGCGCACATAATCATGGTTGGCCGCGCTCGCGGTGGTGATCACGCGCGCGCCGAGATGTTTTGCCAGCTGAATGGCAAAGGCCGCGACACCGCCCGCCCCGCCCTGGATCAGGATCGTCTCGCCCTTCCTGAGTTTCAGCGTGTCCTCGACGGTGCAGATCGCCGTCAGGCCGGCCAGCGCCAGCGCTGCGGCATCGACATGCGACAGCGCGCCGGTTTTCTTTGCGACGATCGCCGCCTTGATCGCGATCTTCTCGGCATAGGCGCCCTCCTGGCCGACGTCGCAGACCGCGAACACCTCGTCGCCGACGCGCAAATCCGTGACGCCATCGCCGACCGCCGAGACGACGCCGGAGAAATCCCGGCCGAGAATATAGGGAAAGCGCGACAGTTGACCCGATTTGCCGTCGCGCACCTTCCAGTCCGCGCCGTTGACGCTGGCGGCAACGATGTCGACCACGACCTGGCCGGGTGCGGCCACAGGATCCGGCATGTCGCCGTATTTGAGGACCTCCGGTCCGCCGTGCCGTTCGATGTAGGCTGCTTTCATTGTCTCGTCCGATTACGCCGACGCGCCCTTGGCTTTTGGCCGCCGCAGATGCTCGTCGAGCCGCGGCATGATCTCGACGAAGTTGCAGGGTTTCGTGCGGTAGTCGAGCTGCGCCGCCAGAATGCCGTCCCAGCCGTCGCGGCAGGCGCCGGGCGAGCCGGGCAGGCAGAAGATGAAGGTCGCGCCAGCCATGCCCGCGGTGGCGCGGCTCTGGATGGTGGACGCGCCGATCTTGGCGTGGCTCAGCATGTGGAAGGCGATGGAGAAGCCGTCCATCCGCTTCTCGAACAGCGGCTCGACCGCTTCCGGCGTCACGTCGCGGCCGGTAAAGCCGGTGCCGCCTGTCGTGATGACGGCGTCGACGCCGTCGTCCGCGATCCATTTGCGGATCACGCCGCGGATCGCCTCGACGTCGTCGGTGACGATCTCGCGGGCCGCAAGCTTGTGCCCCGCGGCTGTCAGGCGGTCGGCGAGCGTGGTGCCGGATTTGTCGTCGGCCAGCGCGCGCGTGTCGGAAATGGTCAACACCGCGATGTTGAGCGGGATGAAGGGTTTGGTTTGATCACTCGACATCTAGCCGTTACCTCGTGTCCCGGACGCGGTGCAGCGCGCGTTTAGCGGTGCGCCGCAGAGCCGGGACCCATGGGAAAAGAGATCTCGGTCATGGACCCCGGATCAGCAGCGCAGCATTTCATGCTGCGCAGCATCCGGGGAACGGCTATCGCACCGATGCCCCTGATGCAAAGGTGTTGCAGGCTTCCAGCGTGCCCTGCTGGTAGCCGGTCATGAACCACTGCTTGCGCTGCGCGGCCGAGCCGTGGGTGAAGGAGTCGGGCACCACGCGCCCGGTGGCCTGGCGCTGCAGGGTGTCGTCGCCGATGGCGGACGCCGTGGTCAGCGCCGCGTCGATGTCGCCGGCCTCGAGGAAGTTCGGCCGCTTCTTCTGCTCGCGGTTGACCCAGACGCCGGACAGGCAGTCGGCCTGCAGTTCCACCCTCACCTGCAGCGCATTGGCATCCGCCTTGCTGCCGGCGGCCTGCTGCTGTTGTGTCACCCGCGGGAGCACGCCGGTCAGGTTCTGAATGTGATGGCCGGCCTCGTGGGCGATGATATAGGCCGCGGTGAACTTGCAGGCGCCGCCCGAGCAGCCATGGAAGCGGTTCTCGACCTCGCGGAAGAAACCGGTGTCGAGGAAGATCTTGCGTTCGGGCGGGCAATAGAACGGTCCCATCGCCGACTGCGCCCTGCCGCAGCGCCCGCCATTGGTGACATTCTTGAAAAGCACGATCTTCGGCCCGGTGTAGCTCTGCCCGCGCGCGCTGAACTCCTCGCTCCAGCGGTCGTCGATCTCGCCGAGGATGCCGGCGATCATGCTGCCCATCTCGTCGGTTGGCGCGCCTGTTTTGCCGGAACTGGAGGTTCGATCGGACTGGTAGGTCGACGAGCTGCTCCCGCCGGTGAGAACTTCCGCGCCGCCGATCAGGATGCGTGGATCGATGCCGAAGGCGTAGGAGACCAGACCGAGCACAATGATGGTGCCGATGCCGAGCCCGCCGCCGCCCATCGGCAGACCGATGCCGCCGCCCCCGCCAATGCCGCCACCAGAGTTGTCGCGGCGGTCCTCGATATCGCTGCTGCGGCGGAAATCGTCGTACTGCATGGCGGCTTCCTCGGTTCTGTCGTGTCGTGGCTTGATAACCGCCCCGACGCGAAAAATTTCCATTCCATTAAGCAATAACCCGCCCGGCAAAAATTGCCTAGTGGCGCGGATTTGACGTTCGCGATCTGCCCGCCGTGATTTCCGGACGCGAACGTCAAATCCAAAGCGCCACTAGAAACAATACTTTGCCGGTGGTCCATTGATTTTGACGTTCGCAAAGTGCCCGCCGCAAACGTGTGCGAACGTCAGAATCGGACCACCGGTGCGACAGCGTGTACATTGCTCTCGATTTTTTCGAAACGCCGCAACAGCGCGGCCAAAATTGCCGAGCAATAAACTTCGCGTTTACCCAGACACGTCATTGTGAGCCCAGTCGGTTTGTTGGTCCCGCGTCGCCGACAGCGTCGCCTGAGTCAGAGTTCTTGAGTCATGGTTGTGTCGCGTCGCGGGGCGTCTGCAAAGGCGCCCCGCACAAATTTTGAGTCTCCGAAAGAGACTCGTATCATCGTCGGCGACTGCGTCGCCGAGATGTCGAAATTGCCGGCCGGCTCGGTCGACCTGGTGTTCGCCGACCCGCCCTACAATCTGCAGCTCAAGGGCGAGCTGAAGCGCCCCGACGAATCCCATGTCGACGCCGTCAACGACGACTGGGACAAGTTCTCCTCATTCGCCGCCTATGACGATTTCACCCGCGCCTGGCTGATCGCGTGCCGCCGCCTGATGAAGCCGTCGGCAACGCTCTGGGTGATCGGCTCCTATCACAACATCTTCCGGGTCGGCGCCATCATGCAGGACCTCGGCTTCTGGGTCTTGAACGACATCGTCTGGCGCAAGTCCAATCCGATGCCGAATTTCCGCGGCCGCCGCTTCACCAATGCGCACGAGACCATGATCTGGGCCGCGCGCGACGAGAAGGCCAAGGGCTATACGTTCAATTACGAAGCGCTGAAGGCGGCCAATGAGGACGTGCAGGCCCGCTCCGACTGGCTGATCCCGCTCTGCACCGGCGACGAGCGGCTGAAGGACAACAGCGGCAAGAAAGTGCATCCGACCCAGAAGCCGGAAGGCCTGCTCGCGCGCGTATTGTTGTCGTCGTCGAAGCCCGGCGACCTCGTGATCGATCCCTTCAACGGCACCGGCACCACCGGCGCCGTCGCCAAGCGCCTCGGCCGCCGCTATGTCGGCTTCGAGCGCGACGAGACCTATGCCAAAGCCGCGGAAGCGCGCATCGCGGCGATCGAGCCGCTGCCGGAAGCAACGCTCGCGCCGTTCATGACCGCGCGCGACGCGCCTCGCGTGGCGTTTTCCGAGCTGATCGAGCGCGGCATGATCCTGCCCGGCACCAAACTGGTCGACGCCAGGAAGAAGCACGGCGCGCTGGTGCGCGCCGACGGCGCCATCATGCTCGGCGACAAGGTCGGCTCGATCCACCGCATGGGCGCGGTGGCACAGGGCTCGGAAGCCTGCAACGGCTGGACCTTCTGGCATGTCGAGACCAAGCAGGGTCTCAAGCTGATCGACGAGCTGCGCGCCGAAATCCGCGCCAGCATGGCCGTGGGCTGAGCTAGCTCTGTCGTTTCACCGGCACGCCTCGAACTTGCGTTCCGGATACGGCTCTTCCGTTGAGACACAGGAATGACCGGGGTCGCCGTCCGGCACAGGTGTGCCGCGAAGCACCAGAAATTTCACCGAATGCGCACCCGCAAGTCCTGTAGGGAATCGCATCTTCTTCTGGACGATGTATTCGCCGCCGCGATTTTGGGTCAGCGCGCCCGACTGCAGAAGCTGAACCAGCCCAGCCTCTTCTGGAAGAACTTCGTAAGCCTGCGCCGGCAGGTTGGACACAACGTACTTCGGATCGATCTCGACAAGGCCGCCCGGGTTGAAGCGGTAGAGCTCGTCGCGTGCCTGGCTCGGGCCCGAGCGCAAGATGATATTGGAAGCATCGCCGTCGATCCGCAGCGTCCCCGAGCCCTTCTCGATGATGAGCTTCTTGCCCATTTTGTCGAGGGATTCGATGGTCCCGGAAGGCAGGCTCACACCGTGCACGGAATAGGCGCCGGCGACCTTGAACGGCTCACGGCCGATCATCTCGCGCAAGGCGTTGACGGCACCGATCGACCCGCCGGAGGGAACTTCCGAGAAATAATTGAGACAGCCCACTCTCGCCGGGAAGGACACCTTATCCTGAGGCAGGCCGGTCGCTCCGGCCAGCCCGGGCAGGTTGGGGTCGTATCTGGTCTTGCCGGGCAGCGTTTGCCCGCTGCTCAGCACCAGCCGCTCGACGCGATCGACGGCCCCGCTGAACTGCCAGATCACCGGAGAGGACGTCGGGATGACGATATAAAGCGGCTCGGCGCCGGGTTCGATCACGACACGGCCGGCAAAAACCACGACCTCCTGCGAGCCGATCGTCACGCTCGACAGCGACTCGGCCTTGTAGCTGCTGAACAGCACGACCCTGGCGTTGGGCGACGGCGCAGGCATTACGCATGCCGCCTTGGCCGCCTGCGCGGCCTCCACGTTGGCGCGCGGGGTTTCAACTTCGGCGTTGGGTCGCGCTTGCGGCGGCTTCGAGGTGATGTACATGTTGCCGGCATTTGGCGCGCTCGGTTGTTTCCGGTAGTCGCGCAATTCCTGCTGCGAAAGCTTGCCGTCATTGTCGGCATCGACCTTGCGGAACAGCGCTTCGCCGGCGGCCTGAAAGTCGGCCAAGCTTAATTCGCCTTTCGACGCCGTATCCAGTGTCAGCGCCTGACGTGTCTGCGCCGTCAGACCATGTTGCATCATCGCTCGCTGTACGCCGTCGCCGCCTAACGAAAATTTTGCCGCCTCGGCGATGCTGACCCTGCCGTCCTTGTCGGTGTCGAGCGCCATGATCGTTTGAACCAGGCTGTCGATCTGCTTTTCCAGCAATTCCAGCGGGCCCGGCCCGTTGCCGGCGGGCGTGACCGCCGCCTGCGCCCGTTGCGATCGCATCTCGTATCGCATCGCCCGGCGAATCTCTTCTTCCGTCACGAAACTGTCGCCATCGAGATCGTAACGCAGCACCATGGTCACGCCGAGCGCGCGAGCCTGGATTGTCTCCATCAGTCCATGAAGATCGATGTCCCTCTGCGTGATCTTGCCGTCGGAATCCGCGTCGAGCAGCGAAAACTCCATGCGCAAAACGTCGAAATAGCGCTCCGGCGTTTGACCGGTCTGCAGCCGCGACAGCAGGAGCTGAGAGCCTGGCGACATCACGACCTGGGGCGGCGCGGGCGACGGTTGCGGCTGTTGCGCGAAGCATGGCTCTACCAGCCACGCGAGCAGGAGACCGGGCGCGAGGAGACGAGCGGCATCCGACATCAGCGTTGCGCGAGACGACATATTGCCCCCAATGGCTTCAAGGATAGAGCGCGAGAGACCTTGCAACCTGCGATTAAAGCAGAAACGTGAACGTGAAGACCGTGAGGAATTGAAATTTTCCACGGTTCCGGTAACCAACGGTTGATGAAGACGACACGGCCTCTTGCCGAGGTCGCGTGACATCAGTTCTTCACATGTCCTGGGAGATGTTTCGATGCTCAAATTCTACTTCAATGGCGCGCCGAACCCGAACAAGGTCGCGCTGTTCCTGGAAGAGTCCGGCCTGCCTTGCGAGCTGGTGCCGGTCGACACCCGCAAGGGCGAGCAGTTCAAGCCGGAATTCCTGAAGGTCAATCCGAACGGCAAGGTCCCGGCGATCGACGACAACGGCACCTTCGTGTTCGACTCGAACGCCATCCTGCTCTACCTCGCCGAAAAGACCGGCAAGTTCCTGCCGCCGAACACGCCCAAGAACCGCGCCGAGATGCTGTCCTGGCTGATGTTCATCGCGACCGGCCTCGGTCCCTATTCCGGGCAGGCCGTGCATTTCAAGCATTTCGCGCCAAAGGACACCGACTACGCGGTCAATCGTTACGCCTACGAGGCGAACCGCCACTACAAGATCCTCGACGATCACCTCGCCGGCAAGAAGTACATGGTCGGCGACACCTACAGCATCGTCGACATGGCGCTGTGGGGTTGGGCGCGCATGGCGCCGTTCGTGCTCGGCGAAGAGGGCGCGGCGAAGTACAAGAACGTGAAGCGGCTGGTCGACGAGATCACCGCGCGTCCGGCGGCCGCCAAGGCGATCGCACTGAAGGACAAGTTCACCTTCAAGGCCGACATGGACGACGAGGCGCGCAACCACATGTTCGGCCACCTCAAGACCAAGGCGGCGTGATTTCGTCTTGCGCAATATGAGGCGGGTGCCGGTGTCAAACCGGCACCCATCTTCATTTTGGGCTACCCGATCGCGGCGACCGCCTCGATCTCGATCAGCCAGCCCGGCCGCGCCAGCCGCGTCACGACCACCAGCGTCGAGGCCGGAGGCTTTGCGACGTTGACATAGCGGTCGCGCGCGGCACGGATATTTCGGCAGTTCATCGTAGCCGACCTCGGCGACGAGATAGACGTTCATCTTGATGATGTCGGCCATGGTGCCGCCGGCCGCCTCGACCGCAGTCTTGAGGTTCTTGAACACCTGCTCGGCCTGCACTTCCAGGTTACCCTCGCCGACCAGATTGCCCGACACGTCGACCGGCACCTGGCCCGCGATATAGACCAGCGAACCGCCGGTGACCTTTGCGACATGCGAATAGCCCGCCGGCTTCATCATGTTCGGCGGATTGAAAATGTCCTTGCTCATGGCTACGCCGCTTTCGCCTGCTGCTCGCCCATCACCTTCTTCACCGCCGGGCGATCGGCCATGCGCTTCATGTGATCGGCGACCTTCGGTAAGTCCTTGAGATCGACGCTGTCGCCCTCGAGCCAGAGCGAGATGGTGTAGAGATAGGGATCGCAGATCGTGTACTGCTCGCCCATCACCCACGGCCCCTTCAGCATGCTCTTCTCGATCAGGTCGAAACAGGCGCCCATGCTCTTCGGCACAGTGGCCTTCATGTCGGCAAACGACGACTCCTGCGTCGCCCAGCGATAGCCGCGGCCCTTGTGCGCATGCGCGACATGCACGGAGCCGCAGAGATAGCTGTTGAACGACTGCACCTGCGCAAACGCGAAGGGATCGTCAAGCGGCGCCAGCATCGCCTTCGGGAAGGTCTGCGCGATGTAGGCGAGGATCGCCGGGTTCTCGGTAATGACGCCCTTGTCGGTCACCAGCGCCGGCACGCGGCCCTTCGGATTGATCCCGAGATAGTCGGGGCTCTGCTGCTGGTTGGCCTTGAAGTCGAGCCGCGTCGCGCTGTAGTCGGCGCCGGCTTCTTCCAGCGCGATATGCGAGGCGAGCGCGCAGGTGCCGGGGGCGTAATAGAGCTTGTACATTTTTGTGTCCTCCCAAGGATCCGCCGGAAGTTACCGGCGCGGCGTTCCGCCGTCCATAGCGACGGCTTTCGCGGTTGCCCACCGCCACGCTCCCATGTCATGAGATAGACAAGGAGTGAGGGCGTATCATGACGGTATTGATCGCGGGCGGCGGCATCGGCGGACTGACCCTGGCGCTGAGCCTGCACCAGATCGGCGTTCCCGTCCGTGTGTTCGAGAGCGTGCCGCAGCTAAGACCGCTCGGGGTCGGCATCAACGTGCTGCCGCATGCCGTGCGCGAATTGGTCGAGCTCGGGCTGATGGAGCAGCTCGATGCATCGGGCGTGCGCACCAGGGAACTCGCCTATTTCTCCAAGCGCGGCCAGCCGATCTGGAGCGAGCCGCGCGGGCTCGATGCCGGCTACAAATGGCCGCAGTTCTCGATCCATCGCGGCACGCTGCAGCAGATCCTGCTCGATACCGCGACCGAACGGCTGGGCGCAGACAACATCCTCACCAGCCATCATCTGTCGGATTGGACCGAGACGCCAAGCGGCGTTCGCGCCACCTTCATCGACCGCGCAACTGGAAAGCCGGCGGGTGCTTACGAAGGCGACATTCTGATTGCCGCCGACGGCATTCACTCGGCGGTCCGCGAGAAACTTTATCCGGACGAAGGTCCGCCGATCTGGAACGGCCGTATCCTCTGGCGCGGCGTGACCGCTGCCGATGCCTTCCTCACCAGCCGCACCATGATCATGGCCGGCCATGAGATGCTGAAATTCGTCTGCTATCCGATCTCGAAAGCGCCGGATGCATCGGGCAAGTACCAGATCAACTGGATCGCCGAGCGACACATGCCGCCGACCTATCAATGGCGGCGCGAGGACTATAACCGCACCGCCAAGCTCGACGAATTCCTGCCCTTGTTCGAGAACTGGCGCTTCGACTGGCTCGACGTGCCCGGCCTGATCAAGAACTGCGCACATGCGTACGAATATCCGCTGGTCGATCGCGACCCGCTGGCGCGCTGGACCTTCGGTCCGGTGACGCTGCTTGGAGATGCCGCGCATCCGATGTATCCGGTCGGCTCCAACGGCGCCTCGCAGGCGATCCTCGACGCCCGCACGCTGACGCGCGAGATCCTCGCGCTCGGTCCGACCAATGCGGCGCTACTCGCTTATGAAGCGGAGCGGCGACCGGCGACATCAGACCTCGTGATGCTCAACCGCCGCAACGGCCCGGAGCAGGTGATGCAGCTGGTCGAGGAGCGCGCGCCCGACGGCTACAGGGTGGTCACCGACGTGCTCTCGCAGCAGGAACTGGAAGACATCGCCGCGAACTACAAGCGCGTTGCGGGCTTCCAGGTCGAGGCGCTCAACGCCAAGCCGCCGATCGTGCAGGCGCCGAAGGCAAAGGCGAGCTAGTGTCCCGATTCCGAAGTTCGCATCATTCGCGGCGCCCCCTTTGCGAACTTCGGAATCGAAGGACACTAGCAAATTATTGATCTAGTGTGGCTTTGGTTCAGAAGTCCGCATGGAGAACTTGCGGCAGAAATGATGCGGACTTCTGAACCGCCACACTAGCTCGGAATACCTTGCGCCGCACCGGGTTAAAGATGCTGTGAGATAACAACCAAATCAGGGAAGAAACGATGAAGAGAACACTCACCATCCTCGCTGCCGGTGCCTGCGTGCTCGCAGGCCTCGCGACGTCGGCGCAAGCCGCGGACGTATCGCTGCTGCGGCTTGCCGACTGCGGCACGCCGCAGGCGCCCACATCAGTCAATCAGCGCTTCTCGGACACCTATGCCTTTGGCGACCTGAAGATACAGTTCGTCTTCAGCTGCTATCTGATCAAGCACGGCGACGAATACATGCTGTGGGATACCGGCCATTCCATGACGGCGCCCAACGTCGCGCCAAAGGTGAGCCTGGTCGATCAGCTGGCGAAGGTCGACGTCAAGCCCGACCAGATCAAATATGTCGGCATCAGCCATTATCACGCCGATCACACCGGCCAAGTCAACTCGTTTCCAAAGGCAACGCTGCTGATCGGCGCCAAGGAATGGGAGGCCATTACTGCGCCAAACCCGGCCCAAGGCGTGAACTTCAAGCCGTTCGAGAGCTGGATTAAAGGCGACAGCAAGGTCGAGCCGCAGCCTGTCGACAAGGACGTGTTCGGCGACGGCTCGGTGATCGTGCTGCGCACGCCCGGCCACACGCCGGGCCATCAGAGCCTGCTCGTCAAGCTGGCGCAGATGGGCCCCGTCATCATCACCGGCGACGCCGTGCACTTCCACGAGAACTATGATTCCGACGGCGTGCCCTGGTTCAACTTCGATCGTGCCCAGACCGTGGCATCGATCGAGCGCATCAAGAAGATCGCAGCGAACCTGAAGGCGACGGTCATCATCCAGCACGACGCGCGCGACGTCGACAAATTGCCGGCCTTCCCCGGCTTCGCGAAGTAGTCGCCGGTCCCAAAGCCGAACGGAAAACACGAACGAGATGGTGCCGCCCTATAATGGGGCGGCACTTTTCATTTGACCGCTGCTCGCCGAACGCACGTGGCGGCGCGCAGCGGCGCACCGGACATGGCGTTGCCGTGGGTATAGGTCACTTGCTTGATCGACCCCTTTGGGCAACTGCCGTCATCGACATACACCGTCGCCCCGTTTCGCGCATCGAGCGGCTCCTGCTTGACGATGGCCTGGGCGCCGCAAACGCCGGCGGCGAGTAGGACAATCAAGGCGACCGATCCCGCAATCAGCTTTCCCATGCTTGCCTCCCGAACCGCTTGATTTCAGCTTAGCGCAACGCCCGCGCCGCCTCCAGAAGCCGCGCGGTCGTTGTTGCCGTCGCAAGCAAGGTGCCGTCTTCGGCGGTGAGCTTGCCTTCCATGAAGGCGATGGTCTTGCCGAGCTGGGTGACCTTCGCTTCCGCGATGATCTTCCCCGGCCTGGCCGAGGCCATGAAGTTCACGGTCAGGCTGATCGTGGTGGTGTAGAACTTGCCCTCCGTCATCACCATGACGGCGGGTCCCATGGTGTCGTCGAGCATCGCCGTGAGAATACCGCCCTGCACGAAGCCGGCCGGATTGCAGAATTCGCGCTTGCCGTCGAAGCCGACCTTGAGCCAGCCCTCGGCAGGCCGCGCGTCCAGCATGTGCCAGCCCAGCAGTTGCGCCGACGGCGGCGGCGTCATCTGGTCGAGTGCGGTCTTGATCATGGGAGCCTCCGGGGGTCGGCGCTTTGCTAGCCTAGGCCTGCTGCCAACCTGCTGTCAGCAGGCGCGCATGATCCGGAAAAGTGTGCAGCGGTTTTCCCTCGCGACAAACGCGTTGCGTTTGCGCGGAGATCATGCGCAAAAATTAGAGCCCGAGCCCGTGCGCGACGACCTTCCGCATCACATTCGGCAGCGCCTCACCCGCGAGCGTCGCGATCGGCACCCAGCGCATTCCCTCAGGCGCACGCGTACGCGCCGGGACCTCGGCGGTATAGACCACCAGCTCCAGCGGGAAATGCGTGAAGACATGGGTGACGACGCCGGTCTTGCGATGCCAGCGTGATGCGCCCTTCAATGCGGGCGCCTGCTTCAGCGCCGCCTTGTCATCCTGTTCGGCGAGCCAGTCGGAGCCCGGCACTTCGGTCATGCCGCCGAGCAGGCCTTTCTCCGGGCGCGAGCGCACCAGCAGCTCTTCGCCACGGGTGACGACGAAGGCCGCGCCGCGGCGCAACGCGCCGGTCTTTTTCGCGAGCTTGCGCGGAAACGTCTCCTGGTCACCACGGGCACGCGCGGCGCAATCCTCGCTGAGCGGACACAGCACACAGGCCGGCTTCTTCGGCGTGCAGATCGAGGCACCGAGATCCATCAGCGCCTGCGCGCTGTCGCCGGCGCGAGACTTCTCGTCGCCGGCGCGGGATGCGCCGAGCAGCGTGGCGGCGAGTTGCTGGATGCGCGGCTTGGCCTGCGGCAGTTCCTCCTCGACGGCAAACAGCCGCGACACCACGCGCTCGATATTGCCGTCGACCGGCATGGTGCGGCGATCGAAGGCGATCGCCGCAATCGCCGCCGCCGTATACGGCCCGATCCCCGGCAGTGCGCGCAACCCCTCTTCGCTGTCCGGAAATACGCCTGCGCAGTCGCGTGCCACCGCGGCTGCGCAGGCATGCAGATTGCGGGCGCGCGAGTAATAGCCGAGCCCCGCCCACATCCTTAAGACGTCGTCGAGCGAGGCGCGCGCCAGCGCGCTCACGTCGGGCCAGCGCGTGACGAATTTCCCGAAGTAAGGACCGACCGCCTTCACCGTGGTCTGCTGCAGCATGATCTCCGACAGCCAGACGCGATACGGGTCGGCGCGTTCGCCGGGCAGCGCCCGCCACGGCAACTTGCGCCGGTGCCGGTCGTACCAGGCGAGCAGCAACGCGGGGCGATCGTTCGCGTCGTTCCGCGAAGAAGCTTTCTTTTGCTTGATGGCCGCGCCTGCTAAACTCATCCGCGTATCTACGCAAAGCCTCGCGCCCATGTCCAAGCCCGGTCGAACCTACGCCAAGCCGTTATCCCTGTTGCTCAGCGACGTCTTCAAGGACGCCTATGCCAAGCAGGGCTTTGCCGCCCGCGAACTGGTGACGCGCTGGGCCGAGATCGCCGGCCGGGACGTCGCCGCTCATTCGGAGCCGCTAAAACTGCAATGGCCGCGGCCGGTGGAGGGCCAGCCGCAGGAACCGGCCACGCTGATCTTGCGCGTCGACGGCCCGATGGCGCTGGAGATCCAGCACAAATCCGACGTGATCCTGGAACGCGTCAACCGCTTCCTCGGCTGGAGCGCGGTCGGCCGGCTGGCGCTGCGGCAGGCGCCGCTGTCGCGGCGCGAGCGGCCCTCACCGCCAAGCCCCCTCGACCCGCAAGCGGTCGAAAGCGTCGCCAAAACCCTGACCTCCATCGAGGACGATGACTTGCGCACGGCGCTGGCGAAACTCGGTGCTGCAATCAAGCGAAATTGACGCTTTCGCGGCGATCGCCGCGTGCAACCGGGCATTGCCTCCACAGCCATTTCAAGCTAGCGAACATCCATCTTTTGTGTGTTTCCGGCGCGAACCGCGCCAAGTCCGGAGCAGACCGTTGATCACAATCACGCGCCGCGCCTTCACCACCGCCGCCCTGTCCTTGACCGGCCTTGCCGCGCTGGGCGCGTTCACGCCACTGCGGCTGATCACCGAAGCGCTGGCTCAAAGCGCCGCCGATGTGGCCAAGCCCGTGTCGTTGCCGGACATGGCCATCGGCCCCGCGGACGCCAAGGTCACCATCACCGAATATGCCTCGATGACCTGCCCGCATTGCGCGGCCTTCAATGCCGAGGTGTTCCCGAAAATCAAGGCGGAGTTCATCGATACCGGCAAGGTCCGCTACGTCTTCCGCGAGTTCCCGCTCGACATCAAGGCGGCGGCGGGTTCGATGCTGTCGCGCTGCATCGCCAACGGCGACGCCGGAAAATATTTTGCCGTCACCGACCTGCTGTTCCGCTCGCAGAGCGACTGGGTGATGAAGAACACCACGGAGTCGCTGGCGCGGATCGGCAAGCAGGCCGGCCTCAGCCAGCAGCAGGTCGAGACCTGCCTGAATGACAAGGCGCTGCTCGACAAGCTCGTCGCCGACCAGAAATACGCAAGCGAGGTGCTGAAGGTGGATTCGACGCCGACCTTCTTCATCAATGGCGAGAAGATGAAGGGCGAATCTCCGTTCGAGGAGTTCCAGAAGCGAATCAATCCGCTGTTGCAGGGTTGATTGCGCGCAGGCTGAGGCGTCAAACGCTGCTCGGGCGATTCGACAGCAGGCTCAAGCCGCTTCTTAAGACCTGATTCGCAAGTCTCTCGCCGTCAAGATTCATTTTGACGGATAACCCCAGCAAAAGCCTTGGGAAAAGGCGGCTCCGCCGGTTGCCCTGTGGCCATGGCAAAGCCATTGTCCCGAGCGATCCGGGGCGGAGGAAGCGACTCACTGCTGTCCCGGCCACACCGACATTGCCTTCTATGGTATTGTCCCGGCAGGGAGATTCGCGCCCTGCCAACAGAGAATCGTGCTTATGAAGCTGACGCGTCTTCGCCTCCATGGTTTCAAGTCGTTCGTTGAACCCACCGACTTCATGATCGAGCCCGGCCTGACCGGCGTGGTCGGTCCGAACGGCTGCGGCAAATCGAACCTGGTCGAGGCGTTGCGCTGGGCGATGGGCGAGACCTCGCACAAATCGCTGCGTGCCGCCGACATGGATGCCGTGATCTTTGCGGGCTCCGGCAATCGCCCGGCGCGCAACCACGCCGAAGTCGTGATGACGATCGACAATTCCGATCGCTCGGCGCCAGCCGCCGTCAACGACAGCCAGCTCTTGGAAATCTCCCGCCGCATCGAGCGCGAGGCCGGCTCGGTCTATCGCATCAACGGCCGCGACGTGCGCGCCCGCGACGTGCAGATTTTGTTTGCGGACGCCGCGACCGGCGCGCGTTCGCCGGCGCTGGTGCACCAGGGCAAGATCGGCGAGATCATCCAGGCCAAGCCCGAGCAGCGCCGCCGCGTGCTGGAAGATGCCGCCGGCGTCGCCGGCCTGCATGCGCGCCGCCACGAAGCCGAGCTGCGGCTGAAGGCGGCCGAAACCAACCTCACCCGCGTCGAGGATGTGATCGGCCAGCTCGCCGGTCAGATCGACGGGCTGAAGAAGCAGGCGCGCCAGGCGATCCGCTATCGCGAAGTGGCCGCCAAGGTGCGCAAGGCCGAGGCCATGCTGTTCCATCTGCGCTGGATGGAAGCCAACGCTGATGTGACGGACTCCGCGCACACCCACGACCTTGCCGTGCGCGAGATGGCCGAGCGCACCCGCGAGCAGGCGGAAGCCGCGCGCATCCAGGCGCTGCGCGCCGCCGAACTGCCGGCACTGCGCGAAGCCGAAGCGCGCGCCGCCGCAGGCCTGCAACGGCTCACCAATGCGCGCGACCTGCTCGACCGCGAGGAAGAGCGCGCCAAGGAGCGCGTCGCCGAGCTCGATCGGCGGCTGACGCAGTTCGCCGCCGACATCGCCCGCGAGCAGCAGCAGGCCTCCGACGCCGACGTCGCGCTGGGGCGGCTCGATGCCGAAGATGCCGAGTTGAAGGACGAGATCAAGTCGCGGGTCGAGAAGCGCAGTGGCGTCGACGAGCGCGTCGCGGCGGCAGAGGCCACGCTGGCGGATGCCGAGCGATTGTTCGCGGAATTGACCACGGCGCTTGCCGATCTCACGGCCAAGCGCAACCAGCTTGAAGCCAGCGTGCGCAGCCATCGCGACCGGCTGGCGCGGCTCGACCAGGACATCGCCAATGTCCAGGCCGAGGAGCGGAAGCTGGCGCAGGAGAGCGGCGGCCACGGCGATCTGGCGACCCTTGCCGCGGGGATCGAGAACGCGCAGCACCATCTCACGCAGTCGGAAGCCGCGGCACAAGCGAGTGAAGCCGCACATGCGGCCGCGCGGCAGACGCTCGAAGCCTCGCGCGGGCCGCTCACGGAAGCCGACAAGCGCGTGCAGCGGCTCGAAACCGAGGCGCGCACCATCTCCAAGATCGTCAACGGCGAGACCAAGAATCTGTGGCCGCCGATCATCGACGGCATCACGGTCTCCAAGGGTTACGAGAAGGCGCTGGGCGCAGCGCTCGGCGACGATCTCGACGCGCCGGTCGATCCCTCCGCGCCAATGCGCTGGACCGTCGCCGGCCACGATGGCGCCGACCCGTCGCTGCCATCGGGTATCGAGCCGCTGGCCGCCCATGTGCAGGCGCCGCCGGAACTGACCCGCCGCCTGAAGCAGATCGGCGTGGTGGCAAAGGAGCGCGGCACCGAGCTGGTGTCGCAGCTCAAGACCGGACAGCGGCTGGTGTCGCCCGAAGGCGACGTCTGGCGCTGGGACGGCTTTGTCACGACTGCGCACGCGCCGACCGGCGCGGCACGTCGTCTGGCCGAACGCGCGCGGCTGATCGACATCGAACACGAGCTGGAACAGGCGCGCAGCGATGCCGCCGCCAAGCGGCAAGCGTTGGAGACGGCCGACGCCGAGGTGAAGGCGGCCGCTTTGGCCGAGAGCGCGGCCCGCGAGGCGTGGCGCGCGGCGCAGCGCGAGGCGGATGCCGCACGCGAGCACCATGCCGCGGCCGAGCGCGAGATCAACCGCCACACCGCGCGCAAGTCGGCGCTGTTCGAGGCCTATAGCCGCCTCTCCATCGACCGCACCGAGGTCGAGGCCGCTCACCAGGACGCGGCCGCTTCGCTCGCCGAACTTCCGCCGGGCCTCGAGACCGAGACCAAGCTCGCCGCCGTCCGCTCCGACATCGACGGCCATCGCAAGAACGCCGCGCAGGTGCGCGCCGAGGCGCAGGCACTGGCGCGCGAGGCCGAACTCGCCGACCGCCGCGTGCAGGCGATCCTGGCCGAGCGCAACGAGTGGCAGGTCCGC
Organism: uncultured Alphaproteobacteria bacterium; assembly: GCA_963795365.1. GTDB lineage: Bacteria > Pseudomonadota > Alphaproteobacteria > Rhizobiales > Xanthobacteraceae > Bradyrhizobium. Next base: position 18,727 of record CAWCHW010000005.1, on the reverse strand, counting down.
AAGACCAGCGCGGCGTCGCAGATCGCGACCGTCGAGTCCCGCATCGCCGAGGTGACGGCCGAGCGCACCGAGCTTGAAAATGCTCCGGCGGTGTTCGCGGAGAAGCGCAGCGCGCTGATCTCCGAGATTACCCATGCCGAGGACGATCGCCGCATCGCCGCCGACGCGCTCGCCGCCGCCGAGACCGCGATGGCGGAAACCGATCGCGCCGCCAAGGCTTCGCTCGAAGCCCTCTCGGCCTCGCGCGAGGCAACCGCCCGCGCCGAGGAACGCATGGAAGGTGCGAAGCGTCGGTTGACCGACGTCGAGCGCGAAATCCACGACATGCTGGAGATCGAACCGCAGGGCGTCGCGGCGCTGGCCGAGATCGAACCGGGCGCCGAGCTGCCGCCGCTCGCCGAGATCGAGGAGAATCTGGAGAAGCTGCGCCGCGACCGCGAGCGGCTGGGCGCCGTCAATCTGCGGGCCGAGGAAGAGCTGCGCGAGGTCGAGGCCCAGCACACCACGCTCACCACCGAGCGCGATGATCTGGTCGAGGCGATCAAGCGGCTGCGCCAGGGCATCCAGAGCCTCAACCGCGAGGCGCGCGAGCGCCTGCTGACCTCGTTCGAGATCGTCAACAACCACTTCAAGCGGCTGTTCACCGAACTGTTCGGCGGTGGCGAGGCGGCGCTGCATCTGATCGAAAGCGACGATCCGCTGGAAGCCGGCCTCGAGATCATTGCCAAGCCCCCGGGCAAGAAGCCGCAGACGCTGTCGCTGCTGTCGGGCGGCGAGCAGGCGCTGACCGCGCTGGCGCTGATCTTCGCGGTGTTCCTCACCAACCCCTCGCCGATCTGCGTGCTGGACGAGGTCGATGCGCCCCTCGACGACCACAATGTCGAGCGCTTCTGCACCCTGCTGCACGAGATGACCGCCTCGACCGAGACGCGCTTCATCATCATCACGCACAACCCGATCACCATGGCGCGGATGAACCGGCTGTTCGGCGTCACCATGGCCGAACGCGGCGTCTCGCAGCTGGTCTCGGTCGCGCTCGCTGAGGCCGTGAAAATCCTCGACCAAGACGTGGCGTGATCCCGCCCACCCTGCCCGCCGAACTGAGAGGCGCGCTCGATACGAAGCTCGAAGGGTTGTCGCGGCAGGATGTCGTGGCACGTGCCGCCGCCATCTCGAAAGCCTATCGCGAGGGCGGCAACTCCGGCACGATCGCATCCGGGACCGACGCGCTCGCTTATGCGCTGGCGCGGATGCCGGCGACCCATGCGGCGGTTGCGGCAAGCCTCAACGCGCTGCAGGCGATCAGGCCGGACTTCGCGCCGCAATCGCTGCTCGATGTCGGCGCCGGACCGGGCACGGCGAGCTGGGCGGCGGCCGAGGCGTTTCCCACGCTCGCAAGCTTCACGCTGCTCGATGCCAATCCGGCGCTGCGCGCGCTGGCGCTGGAATTCGCGACCGGCAGTTCGCGCCTTGGCGCGGCGAACTATCAGCTTGGGCCGGCGCACACTCTGCTCGGCAAGGCTGGCGAAGCCGACCTCGTGATCGCAAGTTACATGATCGGCGAACTCGGCGAGCGCGAACGCCGCGATCTCGTAAATGCGATGTGGACGAAGACGCACGATACACTCGTCATCATCGAACCCGGCACGCCCGCCGGTTATGCCCGCATCATCGCAGCGCGTGCGCAGCTGATTGCCTCCGGCGCGCATGTCGCCGCGCCCTGCCCGCATGAGCGCGCGTGTCCCTTGCAATCTCCCGATTGGTGCCATTTTGCCCAGAGGCTCCCGCGCTCGCGCGCGCATATGCAGATGAAGGACGCCGAGGTGCCGTTCGAGGACGAAAAGTTCTCCTATGTCGTGCTGACGCGCACGCCGCTCGCGCAGCGTCCCTCCCGTGTGCTGGCGCCGCCTGTTGTCGGCAAGGCGGAGATCACGGCCAAGCTCTGCACGCCCGACGGCCTCGCGATTACCAAGGTCCCCCGGCGCGACAAGCCGGCCTATGCAAGTGCCCGGCGCTGGCGCTGGGGCGACGCCGTCATTGAGAAAAGTTAACGAACTCCACGGCTTACCCTTGAACTTATCCCACCTTGCGGCCGACCAAGGAGATACCCACCTCGTGGCGGCCTGTGCACGCTCGCCTTTCTTGACCCGTTTCCCATCTCTCAGGAGCATCCCATGTCGACCGGCTGGATCGTTCTCGGCGTCATCGTCGTCCTCGTCATCTTCGCCTTCGGCGCCTACAACCGGCTGGTCGCGCTGCGCCAGCGCGTCGACCAGTCCTTTGCCGACATCGACGTGCAGCTCAAGCAGCGCCACGATTTGATCCCGAACCTGGTCGAGACGGTGAAGGGCTATGCGGCGCATGAGCGCGGCACGCTCGACGATGTCATCAAGGCGCGCACCTCCGCGATCTCCGCGCAGGGCCCCTCGCAGGTCTCCGCCGCCGAGAACCAGCTCTCCGGCGCGCTCGGCCGCCTGATCGCGTTGTCGGAGGCCTATCCGGACCTGAAGGCCAACGCCAACTTCCAGCAGCTGGCGAGCGAATTGTCCGATCTCGAGAACAAGATCGCGGCGAGCCGCCGCTTCTTCAACAACGCGGTCCAGGAATACAACACCGGCATCCAGCAGATGCCCGCCGCGCTGTTCGCCGGCATGTTCGGCTTCACCCGCAAGGACTTCTTCGATCTCGGCGCCAGCCGCACCGAGGTCGAGGCCGCGCCGAGCGTGAAGTTCTAGATGAACTCTTCGTCATTCCGGGGCGCGCCGGAGGCGCGAGCTACGGTGCGCAATTGCGCACCAGAATCCATACTCACGATGGTGGTTATGGATTCCGGCCTGCCGCTTCGCGGCATCCCGGAATGACGACGGATAGAATTTAGGTCACCATGGCCGCCTACGGTCTCTACACCCACATTGCATCGAACAAGACCAAGTCGATGCTGCTGCTCGCCGGCCTGTTCCTGCTGGTCTATGTCATCGTCTATGCCGGCGCGCTGATCATCGAGGTGCTCAACGTCGGTGACGCGCCGTTCACTGATTATCTCAGGGCCGCGCTCTCCGATGTGATCCGCACCCTGCCGTACTCGACGGGCGCGGCGCTCCTGTGGATCGTGATCGCCTATTTCTTCCACCAGTCGATCATCGATGCCGTCACCGGCGGGCGTGACGTGACGCGGCAGGAGCAGCCGCGGCTCTATAATCTGCTGGAAAATCTCTGCATCTCCCGCGGCATTCCGATGCCGAAGTTGAAAATCATGGACAGCGACGCGCTGAACGCGTTCGCGACCGGGCTCAACCCGCGGCAATATTCCGTCACCGTCACCACAGGCCTGCTCAACGCGCTCGACGACCAGGAGATGGAGGCCGTGCTCGGCCACGAGCTGACCCATATCCGCAACGGCGACGTGCAGATGATGGTGATCGCGGTGATCATCGCAGGCGCGGTCGGCTTCTTCGCCGAGTTGCTGTTCCGCGGCTTTGGCAATTTCGGCGGTTACGGCTGGGGCTGGGGCGGCGGCTCCTATCGGTCGTCCTCGTCCTCTTCTTCGTCGTCGGACTCTGGCAGCAGCGATCGCAAGGGCGGGGGCGGCGCGGCCATCCTCGTCATCGTGCTGGCGGTGGTGCTGATCATCGTCGCCTGGGCGCTGTCGCAACTGGTCAAGCTCGCGCTGTCGCGCTCGCGCGAATTTTTGGCCGATGCCGGCTCGGTCGAGCTGACCAAGAATCCCGACGCCATGATCTCGGCGCTGCGCAAGATCGAGGGCCGCGGCGAATTGCCCGACGCCACCTCGGCGGTGATGGAGCTCTGCGTCGACAACCCCCGCGAAGGCTTTGCCGACATTTTCGCGACCCACCCGTCGGTCGAGTCGAGGGTCGCCGCGCTGGTGAAATATGCCGGCGGCCATTACGAGGGCCCTCTGCCGCTGCCGAAGCAACCCGAGCAGCCGGATGGCCAGCCGGACCAACCCGACAGCGGACAGCTTCCACCGCCGCTGCCGCAGGGTCCGTGGAGCGATGGCCAGAGCGCTCCGCCGTCGCAGCCTCCTGCTCTTCCCCCCGGTTCGGGCCCTTGGGGAAATCAGCCCGGTCCGTGGGGCCGGCATTGAGACTGCGCGAAGCCCGTTCGCCATTAAGGAATTTCGCGGAATGGCGGCTTCCCGGCGGTCTAATGATTTGAATTCCCCCTTGTTTCTGCCATGTTCGCGCCCAAACAAGGCAATCGGGATCAGCCGGCCGGTCTGGGTCGGGGCGCGACAGGGACGGACATGGCAGCAGCGAAGCCGGCAGTGATTGTGGTGGGCGCGGACAAGGGCGGGGTCGGCAAGACCACGGTGTCGCGCACCTTGCTCGATTATTTCAGCGCCAACAACGTGCCGACGCGGGCGTTCGACACCGAATCCCCGCGCGGCACCCTGAAGCGCTTCCACCCCGACTTCACCGAGATCGTCGACATGACGACGACCTCCGACCAGATGAAGATCTTCGATACGCTGAACACGGCCGCCCCCTCGGTCACGGTGATCGACGTCCGCGCCGGCCTCCTGTCGCGCGCGCTGGCCTCGCTGCGCGACATCGGCTTCCTCGACGCCGCCAAGAGCGGCCAGATCACCTTCGCGGTGTTCCACATCCTCGGCCCCTCGATCGCCTCGCTCGACGAGATCGCCGAGACCGCGGGCTTCATGTCCGGGGCGAAATACTTCCTGGTCAAGAACTTCATCAACGACACCCAGTTCTTCCAGTGGGACCAGGCCACCTACAACTCCTATTTCCACCGCATCAAGGACGCCACCGACGTCACGATTCCGAAGCTCAATGAAATGGCCTATGAGCAGGTCGAGATCGCCTCGGTCCCGTTCCTGAAATTCGTCGCCAACAAGGGCATTCATGACGAGGCCGCCAACTACTCCTTCGTGCTGCGCGGCTATGTCCGGCACTGGCTGGCCAACGTCTGGAGCGAGTTCGACCGCATCAAGCTGACCGACATCGTCGGCGCCGGCAAACCGGTGCGCGGCAGCGAAAAATAATTTTTGGACGCCGGTGCAATCCGGCTGGATCGCCGGGGCATTTCTCCTGATATAGCGGGATCATGCCCGCGACGCCGGTCTACATCATCTGCTCGCCCCGGCCGCAGGTCGGCAAGACGCTGACCGCGCGGCTGCTCGGCGAATTCCTGCTGCTCAAGAACGGGCGGCTCCAGGCGTTCGACATCAACCTGAAAGAGCCGTCGCTGCTCGACTACCTGCCGGCCGTGACGGAGACTGCCGATGTCATCGACACCTACGGCAAGATGCAGCTGATGGATCGCGTCATCGTCGACGACGGCGTGGCCAAGCTGATCGACCTCGGCTTCCACGCCTTCGACGAGTTCTTCAAAATGACCGAACAGATCGGCCTCCTGAAGGAGGCCGCGCGGCGCAACGTCGCGCCGGTCATCCTGTTCATGGCCGATACCGACCGCCTCTCCGCGCGCGGCCATGAGACGTTGCGCCGGCAGATCCCGCCGCAAAATCTCGTCGTCGTCGACAACGAGCATGTCGTGCGCGGCGAGTTGCCGGAGGCGATGGAGCGCGGCCGCGTGCTGCGCATCCCGGCGCTGCCGACGTTCCTGAAGACCTATATCGACCGGCTGACGTTTTCCTTCACCGATTATCTGCGGCAGGAGAAGGATTCCTCGACCGAGCTGCATCAATGGATCCGGCGGAATTACACGGTGTTCCGCGATCTCGAGCTGAGCTTCATCCTGCAGCGGGGGTGAAAGGGCTCTCATTGCGAAGACTGCGTAGGGTGGGTTAGCCGGGTCACGTCCGTGGTTGCGCAACGAGTGAAGATGGAAGGCGTAACCCCCGCTTTTCTTTCCGCTGATAGATGGTGGGTTACGCTTCGCTAACCCACCCTACAGTCGCACGAGACTCGGCATTCCCGCGGCGCGATTTGCGTCCGGGTGATGCGTCATTCTCGTCCCTCGTGAAAGAAGAGGGCGCAGGGAATGCCGGGCGCTGGCCGCACCCGCAGGCCTTGTGGGCTGAAAAGGAAAGGTGCCCACAAGTCAGTACAGGTAGGCCGAAACATCCGGCACTCCCTGCGCAATGGTTTTACGGCTGCTCCGTGATCTCCCCGGAGTACCGGGCTTGTTAGCCTCCGTCGCTGCGCATTTCGTTTGCGCAACTTGACCCCAGCGTCGGGGGGACAGGACCACACGGCTTGACCGTCCGCGTCGGCCGCGCACGTCTTGCGCAGCTACCGCGTCCATCGCATCCCGCCTCACGTTCGGTGACGATAGGCCTAACGCCCCTCTTGTCGAGGCGGGACGGCGCGATGATAAACACATGTTTCCGAAAAACGGAAGAAGAATTTTTGACGCGGGGCGGGTGGCGGATTCGAAGATGTTGAATCGTCGTGCGAAATTAATTTTTCCGCACACGTGATCTTGGTGATCGCTCGCACTTCGAAAGGCGGCGGCATCCCAACAATCGCACAAAAAAACGCGTAAATGTTTTGCCCGTCGGGCAAAGGATATCTGGAACAACCAACTAGTGAAGGACAAACCAGGTCGCAAGCAGGAGCAGCACCGCCAGACCACCAATCACAGACAGTCTCGTCTTAACAAATGTCAAGTTTCCAAGGAAGGCGACGCATAGCGCGCCCGGTTACGAACAACCATCAAAACAGTTTCAGATTTCTTTTCCGCTCACCTGTCGCTGCGGAGGAACGAGATCAACGCCGGCGGGATTGTCGACATACCAATCTCAATACACCTAAGGAAATGTCCATGAGAAAAATTTTGATCGTGTCCGCCGCCCTGTTGATGTCCAGCGCGGCTTTCGCACAGAGCAGCACCGGGCCGGCGCCGCAGTCCGACAATATGCAAAAGCCCGGCATGAACAACATGGAGAAAGGCTCCATGCATAACGGCTCTAGCGGCAGCATGGGAACCACCGGCATGAGCGGCACTTCGCCCTCCGCCGGCAATCCCAGCAACTCGGGCGCGCCGACTGCGGCCGGTCCGAACAATATGGGATCACAAACCGAACCCGGCGCGGTGAAGAACGGCGCCAACGGACGCTAGACTGCCGTTCGAAGGATCCCTCCATCCTTCGACGTTGCCCCACCCCGCCGTGCGCTCAGCGCGGCGGGGTTTTCATCGTCGGCAGCAGGCCGGGCGGCCCACCCGTGGCGGGCACTCAAGGCTTCAGCCAACACATAATTACGAGTTCGAGAGGGAGCAAAAGCGCTGGCCGCGCATTGCCATAATGACACGTTGCACGTGCCGACCACAAAAGGAGAAGGACATGAGCGTCAAGGGTGAAATCAAGGAAGGCGCAGGCTTCCTCAAGGAAGAGATGAACGAGCACGGCAAGTCGCCGGAGAGCCAACGCAAAGCGCAGGAAGGTCGCAATTTGCGAAACGAGGGCAGGGTCGAAGACGGCAAGGCGCCGAAAACGACCAAGCCGGGCACCGGCCATCCCGAGAAATAGGCGACCCGCTCAGCATGCGATGATGATTGAAAGAGGCCGCCCACTGAGGCGGCCTCTTGAACATCAAGCGAAGCTCATTGCCTCATACTTGCGCCTGCGGTAACCCACCTCGCGCTTGACCGGCGCATCTGGATGAGCGAACCGCGCGGAACGCCCGACCGGAACAAAAGTTCCTCCACCGCGTTTCGCTTTTTCTGTCCCATCGTGGGTGTTGTTCCCGCAACGTCCGCTCTGGTAGGCTGACGCATCCCCCGTGAGGCGCGCATGTCCCTGCTGAAGCTCGACATCCCTGTCCCGACGCCGCTGCTGGAATTGTTTCTCGATCTGGACCAGGCGATCCTCGATGCGCTGCCCGCAGGCATCTACGCCTGCGATGCCGATGGCCGGATCCTGCGGGTCAACCAGCGGGCGATCGATCTCTGGGGCCGCGCGCCACGGCTGCACGATCCTGCGCAACGGTTCTGCGGCTCGTTCCACCTCGAGAGCCTCGACGGCCATTTCATCCCACCCGGCGAGACGCCGATGGCCCGTGCCGTGCTGACGGGGCAAAGCTTCGAGGGCGCGGAGGCCGTGGTGCAAAACCCGGACGGCAGACGCTGGGTGGCGCGCGTCAACGTGGCGCCGCTGCGCGATACGGATGGCACGGTGATCGGCGCCATCAACTGCTTCCAGGATGTCACGCGCGAGCACGACATGCGGCTCACGCTGGAGCGCCAGCAACGCACGTTCGACCTCGCCATGATCGCCTCCCGGATGGGCACCTGGCGCTATACCCTTGCCGACAACATCTGCATCTATGACGACAACGCGCAGCGGCTCTATGGACTGACCGAGGCGCGCTTTCTCCACGACCAGGCCGGCGTCGAAGCCAAATTCCATCCCGACGACATGGGCCCGATGTGGGAGCGTGTCGCCAAGGCGCTCGATCCCGCCGGCGACGGCCGCTATGACGTCGAGTACCGCGTGAAGCAGCTCGACGGAAGCTGGCGCTGGCTCAGCGCCTGGGGCCTCGTCGAGTTCGAAGGCCAGGGCGCCCAACGCAAGCCGGTGGCCATCGCCGGCGCAAGCCGCGATCTCTCCGAGCGAAAGCAGATCGAGGAATTGCAGCGGCTGCTGGCCAACGAGTTGAACCATCGGGTCAAGAACACGCTCGCGACCGTGCAGTCGATCGTCAACCAGACGCTGCGGGGCGCATCCGATGTCGAGCAGGCGCGGACGGCGGTGAATGCGCGTATCGTCGCGCTCGCCGAAGCTCACGATCTGCTCACCGACCGCAGTTGGGCCGGCGCCGACATTGCCGATCTGGTTGCGCGCGCTGTGGCGCCGTTCGTGGCGCGTCAGATCATTGTCGATGGCCCCTCCCAGGATATCTCGCCGAGCCAGGCGCTCGCGCTCTCGCTGGCCGTGCATGAGCTCGCGACCAACGCGGCGAAATACGGGGCGCTGTCGCGCCCCGAGGGCCGGGTCGAGCTTCACTGGAAAGTCGGGAATGGTCGGCTCGAGCTGAGCTGGCTTGAAAGCGGCGGCCCACCGGTCGTTGCCCCGGCGCGCCGGGGGTTCGGCAGCCGGCTGATCGAGAATGCGCTGTCCCGTGACCTTGAGGGACAGACGCGGCTCGAATTCGCTCCCGAAGGCGTTCGCTGCTGGATTTCCGCCATGCTCATCGCAAAGCCGTAGCAGGTCGCTGTCTCGCCGCCCCCGTCGGCTTGTCAGCCGGGCGGCTCGAACGAATGGATCGCGGCGAGGATTTGCTCGGGACGGTACGGTTTGTGGAAAAACAGGCTGCCCGGGACAGGCCGTGGCCGCACGTCGGAAAACCCGGTCGCATAGATGACGGGGATGCCGGGGTTTTCCGCCCGGCAGCGTTCGGCAACGTCCCATCCCGTCAGCGGACCGGCCAGACGGATGTCGGTGAAGATGAGATCGGCACAGTGCTCGCCACAGAAATGCGCCGCCTCTTCGCCGCTTTCCGCCTCGAGGACGTCGAAGCCTTCACTCTCCAGAATATCGGCGACCGTCTCGCGGATGAGCCGATCGTCCTCGACCACCAAAATACGCAAAGTCATCTCCAAATTCTCACCGTCTCACCGCAGGTTAACCGGGCAATCGCCGGAAGGTTTCCGGCTATCAAGGCCTCCGTCGGCCGGACGACCTACTTGCTGGAAGTGCCGGGTGCCGGGCGCCAGCCACACCCGCAGCCTTGTGTGCAGAAAAGGATACAAGGGCGAATAAGGGTCTGTTCTCCGCATTTGAAGCGGAGAATAATCCCTGCAATCGGATCACATCACCCGAGGCGCCGGCCATGAACCTTTTGCTGAAGGAAGTCCGGCAAAACCCCCTGCTCTGGCTGCTGGTTTTCGTGCCGGCGGTGATCGCGGCCGAGAGGATCGCCCCCGATGCACACACGTTGCTGTTTGCAATGGCGGTCGTGGCTATCGTGCCGCTTGCCGCGCTCCTCAGTCATGCGACCGAGTCGGTGGCCGAAAGAACAGGCGATGCCATCGGCGGGCTCCTCAATGCCACGCTCGGCAATCTCACCGAACTGATCATCGCCGTGACCGCGCTTCACGCCGGACAATACATGCTCGTCAAGGCATCGATCGCCGGCGCAATCGTCACCAATACCCTGTTCATGCTTGGGGCGTCGTTTCTGCTCGGCGGGCTCCGGCACCATGTCCAGGAATTCAACCGGTTGGGGGCGAGGCTGTATTCGGCGCTGTTGTTGATGGCAACCATCGCCCTGATCTCGCCTGCTGCGATCGCTGACCTGGACATGGCGGGAGCCGATACGACGGCGCAGAAGGTCAGCATGGGCCTCTCCATCCTGCTGATCGCCGCATACGGCCTCGGCCTGATGTTTTCGCTGAGGACGCACAAGGAATTGTTCGCGAGCGCCGGTCATGGCGAAGCGGGCGGGGTCGCCTTGCCGATCGGAGTCGCCGTGGCGACCCTGATTGTCGTTACGATCCTGGTTGCGCTGGTGAGCGAGATATTCGTCGAGTCGGTGCAGAAAGCAGCCGAGACGCTCGGCATGAGTCCCGCCTTCGTCGGCTTCATCGTCGTGGCGCTGGTCGGCGCAGCCGCCGAGATGGCTGTGGCCTTTTCCGCCGCGCGCAGGAACCGCCTCGACATGAGCGTCAGCATTGCCCTCGGCAGCGCTTCCCAAATCGCGCTGTTCGTCGCGCCGGTCCTCGTGCTGCTCAGCTATGCGGTCGGTCCGAAGCCGATGGATCTGCAGTTCTGGCCGGGCGCCATCGTCATGATGATGATTGCCGCGATCACCGCGGGATTCATCACGAACGGCGGACGCTCGGCATGGTTCATCGGTGTCTTGCTGCTGTTGATCTACGCGATATTCGCAATGACCCTCTATGTGATGCCGCCGGGGGTGCACGGCCCGGCATAAACCACGCTTCGCGGACAGATCATGCCAGACGACCCCCATATTCGACTGCGGTACTGGTTCGGGATCATCGGACCGATCGTGGTCGTCTACAGCCTGGCCGGCCTGTTGGTCGAGGCGGGCGTTCCCCACGTTTTTCCCGACACTGCGCTGACGGCGTATATCGGCGACTCCGCCAGGACCGGTGTTTTCGTCATCTGGTTCTACCTGATCTGGCGCATCTCGATCTCGGTCCGGGGCATCTACGGCCGCGACAGCAGCCAATATCTGGAGCGCACGCCGGTCTGGAGAATCCTGCTGGACGTCTCGGCCGCCTATGTCCTGGCCGCATTCTGTTTCTCGGTCGTGTACGTCTCCATCGCGCGCCACATCCCCGACGCCTTCTCGGCCGATCTCGGTCTGGGCGATGCGCTCTATTTCAGCATCGTGACCATGTCGACGACGGGTTATGGAGACATATTGCCGAAGTCGGGATGGGCGAAGCTTGTCGTCTGTATGCAAATCCTGTTTGGCATTCTCTACAACGTGCTGTTCTTCTCCATCTTTGCAGGGCTTGCCGGTCGAAGGCGATCGGGTTGAGAGCCCCCAGGTTTCACGGCCGCGAAAGCGGCACGGCTGCCGGCGTCCCACCCGCCGGGACCGTCGACAATATCGACCTGATATGGCACTTTCCCCGCATAAGCACAGTCGCGGCGTCTGGTCCCCGTCACGGGAGAGAATGACATGACGACGGCCAAGGATGGGATGGAACTGACGCGCGTCGGCCAAGGCACGGTCATGGGCGAGTTGATGCGCTGCTACTGGCTTCCTGCATTGAAGTCGTCGGAGTTGATCGCCGACGGACCGCCGATCCGCCTGATGCTGCTCGGCGAGAAGCTGATCGCCTTCCGCGACAGCGAGGGCCGCGTCGGCGTGATGGACCACCGCTGCCCGCACCGCTGCGCGTCGCTGTTTTTGGGGCGTAACGAAGAAAGCGGCCTGCGCTGCATCTATCACGGCTGGAAGTTCGACGTGTCGGGCAATTGCGTGGACATGCCGAGCGTGCCGCCGCCGGACTTCAAGCAGAAGGTCAAGGCCAAGGCGTACCGCACGGTCGAGCGCGCCGGCGTGGTCTGGGTCTATATGGGCGCGCGTGCCGAGGCGCCGCCGCTGCCGGGCTTCGAAATCCTCGACATGCCCGCGGGCGAAATCCAGGTCAGCTTCATCCAGCGCGAATGCAATTTCCTGCAGGCGCTGGAAGGCGAGATCGACACCTCGCATTTCGGTTTCCTGCATGCGGGCCACGTCGACCCCGACGAGCTCGCCGATGACGAGCCGCTGCGCTACACCATCACCGACCGCGCGCCGCGCTATCACCATCGCGAAGTGCCCTGGGGCACGCAATATGCCGGCTACCGCCCGGCCGGCCCCGACAGCACCTACTACCGCGTCGGCAACTTCCTGTTTCCGTTCTGGACCCAGGCGCCGAACGGCGAATTTGCCAGCCACATGCATGCGCGCGGCTGGGTGCCGCTCGACGACACCCACACCATGTACGTCTTCATCTGGTGGAAGAAGGCGGTTGCGGCGATGTCGCTGCCGCAGCCGGCCTACAAGGACGGCACGCCCGTCGGCGGCACCGGGCGCGGCAACAAGCTCTTGCCCAACACGTCGGACTGGCTCGGCCGCTTCCGGATGGAAGCCAACCCGTCGAACGACTGGAACATCGACCGCGAGGCGCAGCACAACGGCGCGATCTACAGCGGCATCGACGGCATTCACCTGCAGGACCAGGCCATCACCGAAAGCATGGGGCCGATCGTCGATCATGAATGGGAGCATCTCGCCCCGTCCGACCAGATGATCACCCGCACCCGCCGCCGGCTGCTGATGGCGGCCCGCGCGCTGCGCGACCAGGGCACGCTGCCGCCGGGCGCCGACGACGCCGGCATCTATCGCGGCGCGCGTTCGGGTTACTTCGTCAGCGACGACAAGGGCGATTGGCAGGACGTTTACACGCGACAGCTCGCCGCGGGCAAACACCCGCCGCGACTGCACGCCGCCGAATAAAAGGAGACACGCGATGCTTGAGCGAACGCCGCAACAGTTCCGCGAATTGTCCGAAATCACCATGCAGACGGACACGCGCGATATTCTCGCGCATGCCACGCGGCAGGCCGAAAACCACGAGGATTACTTCCTGGTCGACATGGACGCGCATGTCTCGGAGACCTCGTTCTGGCCGGAAATCCTGGCGCTGATCGACAACGACGTGATCCGCCAGATGGGTCAGGCCAACGCGGCGCGGCCCGGCAACGAGAACCATTCGCTGCTCAATCACCAGCCGGGCATCCTGCACCAGCATCTCTATGGCCGCGTGCCGCATCAGCAGGGGCTGCTCGAGGCCGTCGACAAGAACGGCTCGCACCGCTTCGTCGAGCTGGCGCGCCGCGCCATGGACGCGCTCGGCCTCGACTACCAGATCGTGTTTCCGACGCCGATGCTCACGCTCGGCATGCATCCGCAGGACGAGCTCGAGGTCGCGCTCGGCGGCGCCTACAACAAATGGCTGGTCGAGCGCATCCTGCCCGAGGACGACCGGCTGAAGGGCCTGCTCTATCTGCCGTTCAACACGCCGGAGGCCTGCGTCGAGCAGGTCGAGCGTTACGCCGGCGACAGCAACGTGATCGGCTACACCGTCTGCTCGACCCGCAACAAGCCGGTGCATCACAACAGCTACATGAAGCTCTACGCGCTGATGGAGGAGACCGGCAAGCCGTTCGCGTTCCACTCCGGCTTCAACTGGAACGACCCGTCGTTCCTGCAGCTCAATCGCTTCATCTCCATGCACGCGCTGTCGTTCGTGCATTACAATTTGATCCACATGACCAACTGGATCATCAACGGCATTCCGGAGCGCTTCCCGAAGCTGAAGGTGATGTGGGTGGAGAGCGGGCTCGCCTGGATTCCCTACCTGATGCAGCGGCTCGATCACGAGTACCAGATGCGCTCCTGCGAGGCGCCGCTGCTCAAGCGCCTGCCGAGCGACTACATGCGCGACATGTTCTACACCAGCCAGCCGATGGAGAAGACCAATCCGAAGCTGCTGCAGGCGACCATGGAATCCTTCAACGCCGAGACGCAGCTGCTCTATGCCTCGGACTGGCCGCACTGGGATTTCGACGCGCCGAGCACGATCACCACGCTGCCGTTCTTGAGCGAGCAAGCCAAGCGCAACATCCTCGGGCTGAACGCCGCGCGCGCCTTCAATCTCGAGGTCAAGCGCATACGGCCGAAGGCAAAGGACGTGCTGGCGGCGCGGCCGGGCCTGTCCTGATGGCAGTGGAGCTCGATACCCGCACGACCACGCTCGGCGGCGATTTTGTCGAAGCGGCCGAGCACGCGCTTGCCTCCGGCAAGCTCGACGGCGTCTCCGATGTCGAGCTCGAACGGGTGATGACGGCGGCGGTACGGCTCTATGCGGCCAAGGCCGAAGGCGACACGCCGCCGCCGGTGGTCGCGCCCGAGCAGGTCACGCCGACCGACATCGTGGTGACCGTGAGCGCGCTGATCCGCGCGGTGGGCCTCAATCTCTGGGACGTCTCGATGTGGTTCAACCGGGAAAAGCGATAGGGGCCGAGTATGCGTGAGGTCAATATCGGCGCGGCTTCGGAGTTCTCCGATCCCGGCCGCAAGATCGTCGGCTTCGGCAATTTCGAGGTCGGCGTGTTCAAGCTCGACGGCGAGTTCTATGCGTATCTCAACCTGTGTCCGCACATGGGCGGACCGGTCTGTCAGGGCAAGATGATCGCCAAGGTCGAGGAGATCATCGCCGAGGACAAGACCAGCAAGGGCATGGCGTTCTCCAAGACGAAGCTGCACATCGTCTGCCCCTGGCACGGCTTCGAATTCGATATCCGCACCGGGGTGCATCCGGGTAACCCCAGGGCGCGCCTGCGCAAGATCAAGGTGGCCGTGACGGACGGCGATGTCGTGATCGCGGTCCCAGAGGAGCGGGAAGCCGTGGCCTTGTGAAACTTGTCATGCGCGGGCTTGTGCCGGGCATCCACGTCTTTACTTCGCTAGAGCAAGGAAGACGTGGATGGCCGGGACAAGCCCGGCCATGACGAAAAATTGTAGCAAGGCGCTGATAATTTCGACCGCTTTTTCAATCTGTCTCCGAGGTCTCCTTGACGGCACCTCCACCGGCTCACTATGAAAGAGCCAATTATTCAGGAGGGACCCATGCGTTTGAAAATATTAGGCCTCGCCGTGCTTCTCGCCACCGGATCGATGGCGCTTGCCGAGGACATGAAGGAGCCCATCAACACTTCGCAGATCAAATTCACCGGCGCGCCGAACATGCTGCCGCCGGGGGCACAGTGGTTCGTGCTGTCAGGCGATCCCTCCAAGGACGGTCCCTTTACGATCCGCCTGCGGCTGCCGGCCGGCTACCAAATCCCGGCGCACAGCCATCCGACCACCGAGGCCATCACTGTGCTGTCCGGCAAGCTGCTGCTCGGGATGGGCGACAAGCTCGATCCGAAGAAGGGCACGGTGCTGACTGCCGGCGGTTACGCCGAAGCGCCGCCGAAGATGAACCACTACGCGATCGCGACCAGCCCGTCGGTGATCCAGATCCATGGCATGGGGCCGGCCGAGATCACCTATGTCGACAAGGCCGACGATCCCCGCAACGCGCCGCCGCGGTAGTCCTTTCTTTTTTCGTCATGGCCGGGCTTGTCCCGGCCATCCACGTCTTTCTTTCACACGGCGCCAAAGACGTGGATGCCCGGCACAAGGCCGGGCATGACGAGTGAGATTGCTGACGCTAGTGCCCCTCGAACGCCATCAGCGTGCGCACCTGGACGTCCATGGCGCGCAGCTTGTCAGCGCCGCCGAGGTCCGGCAGATCGATGATGAAGCAGGCGGCGACCACATTGGCGCCGATCTGGCGTAAGAGCTTGACCGCGCCTTCCGCGGTGCCGCCGGTCGCGATGAGATCGTCGACCAGGATCACCTTCTCGCCCACCTGCACGGCGTCGGCATGCATTTCCATCTCGTCGAGGCCGTATTCCAGCGAATAGGCGATGCGCACGGTGGTGTGCGGCAGCTTGCCCTTCTTGCGGATCGGCACGAAGCCGGCGGAGACCTGATGCGCCACCGCGCCGCCGAGGATAAAGCCGCGCGCCTCGATGCCGGCGACCTTGTCGATCTTCGATCCGGCCCAGGGATGCACCAGCTCGTCGACCGCGCGGCGGAATGAGCGCGCATCCGACAACAGCGTGGTGATGTCGCGAAACAGGATGCCCTTCTTGGGATAATCCGGGATGGTGCGAACGCTTGCCTTCAAATCGTGATCGAAAGTCATTTGTCCCCCGCTATCTCCACATCGTCATTGCGAGCGCAGCGAAGCAATCCATAGTTCCGAAACTGCGGTGTGGATTGCTTCGTCGCTGACGCTCCTCGCAATGACGAATCTCTCAATTGACCTTCAGCCGGAACGCGTTCTCGACGATCCGCAAACCGACTTCGCCCGTGAGCGACATCAGCGACTCCGGGTGAAACTGCACGCCGCCCACCGGCAGCGTCTTGTGCTCGATCGCCATCGCGACACCGTCCTCGGTCGAGGCGGTGACGTCGAGCACGTCGGGCATGGAATCGCGCTCGACATAGAGCGAGTGATAGCGGCCGATCACGATCTCGTTGGGCAGGCTCTTCATCAGCCGCCCGCCCCTGACCTGCACCCGCGAGGGCCGGCCATGCGCGGGATGGCCGAGCTGGCCGAGCTGGCCGCCGAAATATTCGCCGATCGCCTGCACGCCGAGGCAGACGCCGAAGATCGGCAGCTTCTTTTCCAGCGCGGCATCGATGGTGGACGCGATCTTGAAATCTTCCGGCCGGCCCGGACCGGGCGAGAGCACCAGCAAATCCCATTTCCGCTGCTTCAGCATCGACAGCGCGTGCACATAGCGCACCACGGTGACGCTGGCGCCGACCTGGCGGAAATAATCCGCCAGCATATGCACGAAACTGTCGTCATGATCGATCAGGAGCACCTGCTTGCCGCTTCCGGTGGCGTCGGGCGCGAACGCCGACAGCGGCTTCGGCGGATCGCCGCGCAGCGCCTGGAACAGCGCCGCGGCCTTGACCTGGCATTCGCGATCTTCGGCGGCGGGATCAGAGTCGAAGAGACAGGTCGCGCCGACACGTACTTCGGCGAGACCGTCCTTCATGCGGATGGTGCGGATGGTCAGCCCGGTGTTGATGCTGCCGTCGAAATTGACGCAGCCGATCGCGCCGGCATACCAGCGCCGCGGCGAGCGTTCGTGATCCTCGACGAACTGCATCGCCCAGAGTTTCGGCGCACCGGTCACCGTCACCGCCCAGGCATGGGTGAGGAACGCATCCAGCGCATCGTAACCCGGGCGCAACATGCCCTCGACATGGTCGACGGTGTGAAACAATTTCGAATAGGTCTCGATCTGCCGCCGCGCCAGCACCTTGATGGTGCCGGGCACGCAGACCCGCGCCTTGTCGTTACGGTCGACGTCGGTGCACATGTTGAGCTCGAACTCGTCCTTCTCCGAGTTCAACAGCTGCCGGATCTGCTCGGCGTCGCCGATGGCGTCGCGCCCGCGCGCGATCGTGCCCGAGATCGGGCAGGTCTCGACGCGCCTGCCGTCGGACCGCACGAACATTTCCGGCGAGGCCGACACCAGAAACTCGCCGTCGCCGAAATTCATCAGCGCGCCATAGGGCGACGGATTGATGCGGCAGAGCCGCTGGAACACTTCCGCAGGTGCCGCTCGCAGGGCTCGGCAAACAGCTGGCCCGGCACCGCCTCGAACAGATCGCCGCGGGCGAACGCCGCGCGCGCGGTCTCCACCGTGGCCTGATATTCGCCGGGCGCGTGATCGGCAAAGCCCTGCCGCGGCGTCTTGGCGTAACGGCTTTCAGCAGTGTCGCGCGGCAGCCCCGCGGTCGATTTGCCCTTCCAGGTGAAGTCATAGCTCAACTCGGCGCCGCGCGAGGTGGCGCGGTCATAGGCCAGCAGGCGATCCGGCACGTAGAGCACGATGTCGCGCTGGTCTTGCTCGCGCGGCCGCTTCTCACGAGATCCTCGATCTGAAACACGAGATCGTAGGCGAAGGCGCCGAACAGGCCGAGCATCCCGTCGTCGCTGGACGCGAACACCCGCACGAGATCGCGCACCAGCGACATCACGCTGGCGCGGCGCGTGCGCTGGTCTTCCTCGACCGGCGCCTCGCCGCGCACGACATGGCCAGCGAGACGCGTCGCGTTTTTCTCCGAGATGACAACGCAGGGTTCGCGCAAGGTCTCGCCGAGGAAGGCGATCAGGACTTCGCCCCGCGCATTCAGCGCCGACAGCGCGAAGTCGACGCCGTTGGTTTCCAGCACCAGCGGCGGATCGGAAAAGCCGAGATCGAAGCTTTCATAGCGGCCGGGCACCGTGGTGCCCGAGGACAGCACCACGCCGCGGCGGCGATCCAGCAGGTCGATCAGCGCGTCCAACCGGTTGGCATTGCCCTGGAAATGCTCGACCGTGCGCAGGATCGCAAGCCCGCTGCTTGTCGTGAACTCGCTGCGTTCCGGGAGTGAGAAAACCGTCCTGTTCATGTGTTCCTCTTACGAAACTTGCGGAGGGAACGCCACACAGGACAAACGAAAGCCGCCTGCGATGGCGGCCCCTGAACGATGAAAACATTAGCAAATCGCACCGGCCACCTCTGTTTAAGAGGTGCGCCACCAATTTCGGGATGGGTTCACGGTGCTCATGGCCGACGTAGACACCATGGCAGGCCTGCGCCGTCAAGATATCCTCGCCATGGACGGAGCCGAAAATCGGG
>CAWCHW010000004.1:0-31275 GCA_963795365.1 uncultured Alphaproteobacteria bacterium | reverse complement strand
CGACACGATTCGAACGTGTGACCTTTGCCTTCGGAGGGCAACGCTCTATCCAGCTGAGCTACGGGCGCGGATGCGTCACCCTTTAGCCGATTGGCCAGGTCACGGCAACATCCGGCCTCACCGGATTGTCCGCCGTCACGCAGTCTGTAGACTGCGAAACCGCAACGCCCGCCTCAGGAGACCTCCATGCGTCCGCTCGAATTCGGCTGGTACCTGCCGACCCATGGCGACACCACGGCCTATGGGTTGATGGAGGCGCAGATTCCCGGCTCGCCGGAACTCTGCGAACGCGTGGTCAATGCCGCCGAAGAGGCCGGCTTCGAATATCTCCTGATCCCGGTCGGCGCGACCTGCTGGGAGGCGTGGATCTCGGGCGCGTTCATGGCGGCACGCTCGAAGAACATCAAGCCGCTGATCGCGGCGCGCCCCGGCTACATCAATCCGGTGCTGATGGCCAAGATGATCTCGACCTTCGACCAGATGTCGGGCGGGCGTATCTGCATCAACCTGATCGCTGGGCAAAATGAAAGCGAGGTGGAGTCCGAAGGCGTGCGCCATGCCAAGGAGGAGCGTTACGCGCTGATGGAGGAGGAGGTCTCGATCCTCAAGGCGCTGTGGACCACGCGCGGGCCGCTGCACTTCGCCGGCAAGTTCCACACCATCACCGGCGCGCAGATCCGCCCCAGGCCGCAGCAAGCGCCGCATCCGAAATTCTATCTCGGCGGCGGCTCGCGACAGGCCTGGGAGATGTCGGCGAAACATTCCGACGTGCATCTGTTCTGGGGCGACCTGCCTGCGAGGATCGCGGAAAACATCGTCGAGATCAGGAAGCTGGCCGCCGCGCATGGCAGGGAGCACGAGATCGGTTTCGGCATGCGGCTGCAGATCATCTGCCGCGAGGACGAGAGCGAGGCGTGGGAGGCCGCGGACCAACTGGTGCGTCACGCCACCGAGCGGCTGAAGCAGGAGCGCGCCACGCTCTACAACAATTCGGAGGCCAACAAGCGCGTGCAGCAGCTGGCGCGCGAACATGGCGATCTGTTGCTGCCGCATCTATGGACCGGCATCACCAAGGTCCGGCCGGGCGCCGGCATCGCCGTGGTCGGCAATCCCGCGCAATGCGCAGCCCAGCTGCAGCAATTCATCGATGCCGGCTGCCACTCCTTCTGCCTGTCCGGCTATCTCCATGACGAGGAGGCCGAGCGCTTCGGCCGGCTGGTGCGGCCGATCCTTGCGGAAAACAATCGCGGGCGATTGGCGGCGTGAGGAGCGGAGGATTTGTAGGGTGGGCAAAGCGGTTCACATCGGCGGTGGTTCAACACGCGATACTGACAGCGTGCCCACCATCGATATCGAGTTCGGGAAGGTGGGCACGGCGCAAGCGCGCCTTTGCCCACCCTACGATCTCGCCGCGACCTGCGCCGCGAGCATCTTGTGCGTCGCTTCGATGATCGACCAGCGGATAGACGTCGAATTCGGCCGGGATGATGTCGGCCCATTCGTTGAGAATGCGGTGAAGCACCTCGTTGCTCTCGACCTCGAACACCGCGACCGCGCCGCGGCCGACGCGGGGATAGATGTGCTTGCAAATGCCGGATGCCTGATATTTGCCGATCCATGGCCAAAAGCCCTGGCGGCGCGCGGCCTGCTCGGACGGACGCTCCGGCCGCGGCGTCGAGACGACAAGAAACAATGCACCCACGATGGAGCTCTCCGCGAGAAAAGGTTACGCCGGCACGATGACTTTGCCGATCGGCCACAGCGCAAGACCGGCGAGCTTCAGATGCGCCCAGGCAAACGGCAGGCCGATGATGGTCACCGCCAGAATCAGCGCGGTGACGAGATGCGCCAGTGCGAGCCACCAGCCGGCCAGCACGAACCATATGATGTTGCCGATGACGCCGAGCGGCCCGGTGCCGGTATCTTCCATTCCGGTGAGCTCGTAGCGAGACACTGCCCTCGAGCCGAACGGCAACAACGTGTAGACGGCGATATTGAAAGCCGCGCGTGCCCAGGGGATGCCGATGATGGTGATGGCCATGATGATGGCCGCGACCAGCCAGCCGAACGCCATCCAGGCGCCGCCGATCAAAATCCAGAGCACGTTGAGCAGGATGGAAACGGGTTGCATGACAGCCTCGCGCGGGATGACGAGACCGTCAATATAGGCGCTGGAGAGCGCCGGCGGAAGTTGCCGTTAGCGCGTCCCGCTGCGTCGCGGGCGCGATCCGGCCAATTTGCCGCCATTGAGCCGGGCAATCTCGGCCAGCATGGTCTCGGCCGAGATCACGCGATTGCGCCCCAGGCGCTTGGCGGCATAGAGCGCCTGGTCGGCCTGCCCGAGCAGGCAGTCCGGCCCGATGTCGAGGCTCGGCACCTGCGTTGCGACGCCAACGCTGAGCGTGACGTGGGCGCCGGCGCGCGCCGCGCCATGGGCGATCCGCAGTTCTATCACCGCTTTCCGGATGCGCTCGGCGACCTCGATGGCACCGTCGCCGTCGGTCTCGGGCAGGATGATGGAAAATTCCTCGCCGCCATAGCGCGCGGCGAGATCGGTCGGCCGCAGCGCCTGCGCGCCGACGATGGCCGCAACCGCCCGCAAACATTCGTCGCCGCTCTGATGGCCATGCTTGTCGTTGAACAGCTTGAAATGATCGACATCGACGAATAGCAGCGACAGCGGCTTGCGGCTGCGCTGCCCGCGCAGCCATTCGCTGTCCAGCGCCTGGTCGAAGGCGCGACGGTTGGCAAGCCCGGTCAGGCCGTCCTTGGCGGCCAGCGTCTTCAATGCCATCTCCGCGCGCTTCTGGTCGGTCATGTCGCGCAAGGTCTCGACCACGGCGACCAGATTGCCGGCTTCGTCATGGATCGGGCCGGCGTCGATCGCGAGATAGAGATGATTGCCGAGCTTGGGCATCACGCACCAGTTCTCGGCGGAAAAGCCGGTGCCGTGATCGCTGTGCACGGCGTGTTGCGAATAGAGCTCGCCGAGCTTGTCGGGACGCGCCAGCGCCACGAGATCGGCCAGGCAATAGCGGCGGTGCTCGTAGAAGGCGCGCCAGTGCTGGCTGGTGCCGATGACTTCGGCAGCGGAAACGCCGGTCAGCCGCTCGCAGGCGCGGTTCCAGATCACGACGCGGCGCTTCGGGTCGATCACGAAGGTCGGCACCACCAGATGCTGCATCAGCCGCACGGCATAGGAATGTGCGAGCTCCGAACTCCTCGGCTTGGTCTTCCTCATCGTATCCCCCGGCGCCGCGAAATATCCGTTTGCGGCGTTGCCCGTGCCGCGGTCCGTTTTCTTCGGCCCGCCGCGCCTTTCCAATATTTACGCCACGGCGATTGCTTCGCCGGCCGTCTTGAACAATCTCTTCACGTCCGCGCCCGGTTTCGGTGCGCTGAACAAATAGCCCTGCATTTCGGTGCAACCGAGCTTGCGCAGCATGTCGCGCTGCGCCTCGGTCTCGACACCTTCCGCCGTGGTCGTCATGTCGAGCGTGGCGGCGATGTTGACCACCGCCTGCACGATCGAGGCCGAGCCGTCGGCTTCCTCGATGTCGGTGACGAAGCAGCGGTCGATCTTGATCTTGTCGAACGGGAATTGCTTCAGATAGCTGAGCGAGGAATAGCCGGTGCCGAAATCGTCGAGCGCGATCCGCACGCCGATGGCGCGCAGCTGGTGCAGGATGGCGAGCGCGGCCTCGTCGTCGCGGATCAGCACGGCTTCGGTGATTTCGAGCTCGAGCCGGCCCGGTTTCAGGCCGGAGGCCGCAAGCGCGCCGGCGATCCGCAGTGCCAGCGTCTGGCACTTCAGCTGCACCGGCGAGACGTTGACCGCAATGCGGATGTGCTCGGGCCAGGTCGCGGCCTCGGCGCAGGCGGTGCGCAACACCCAATCGCCGAGCTCGTTGATCAGGCCGGTGTCCTCGGCTACGGGGATGAATTCCGCGGGCGAGATCATGCCGCGCTCGGGATGGCGCCAGCGCAACAGCGCCTCGCAACCGGAAATCTCACTGCTGCCGAGATTGAGCAGCGGCTGGTAATGGATCTCGAAGCCGCCATTGGCCAGCGCCTGGCGCAAATCCTGCTCCATGGTGAGGCGCGCCTTGGCGCTCGCGTCCATGGCCGGCTCGAAGAAACGGTGGATGCGGCGTCCGCCGGACTTGGCGGCATACATCGCAAGGTCGGCATTCTTGATGAGCTGGTCGAGCTCGGTGCCATCCTGCGGCGCCAGCGCAATGCCGATCGAGGCATCGGTCGACAGCTGATGGCCGAGGCACTCGTAGGGCTGCCGGATCGCTTCGTAGATATTGCCGACAAAGCTTTCAACGTCGGCGACCGAGCCGACCGCAGTCTGGATCACCGCGAATTCGTCGCCGCCGAGACGAGCGATCAGGTCGGTCTGCTTGATGCAGCCGCGGATGCGGTTGGCGACCGTCTTCAACAGCTCGTCGCCGACATGATGGCCGAGCGAGTCGTTGATGCCCTTGAACTCGTCGATATCGATATAGAGCAGGGCGAACTGCTCGCCGGAGGCCGCCTTCTTCAGCTCGCGCTCGATCTGCTCGCGGAACAGCACCCGGTTCGGCAGGTCGGTCAGCGCATCGTAATGCGCCATGTGCTCGATCTTCTCGTCGGCGCGGCGGCGCTCGGTGACGTCCTCGACGACGTTGATGAGGTAGCGCGGCTCTCCGGCGGCATCGCGGATCGCGAGCCGCTTGGAGGTGACGTAAAGCGTGCCCTGCTTGCGGCTTTCCCAGCGATGCTCGTCGATGAACAGCGTCTCGCGGGATTGCAGCGCGCGGTCGTCGTCGGCGTTGATCTGCGCGGCGATCTCCTTCGAGAACAGTTCGAGCGGCGTCTTGCCGACAATGTCCTCGCTGGAGGCGCCGAACTGCTCCTCGGCCACCGCATTGACCAGCACATAGCGGCGGTCGCTTGCGTCCTTCACCGTGATCTGCGTCGGGATATGGTCGATGATCTCGCGCAGGAAGGCGTGGTTGCGGTCACGCTCCTGCTCGAGCTTGCGGCGATCGGTGATGTCCTCGATGGTCGCGACCCAGCCGCCCTTCGCCAGCGGCTTGTTGACGACCAGATGGGAGCGCCCGTCGCCGGTCTCCATGATGGTGCTGTTGATCTTGCCCTGCGAGACGTTGCGCATGATCGGATCGCAGAAGCCGCGGATGTCGCCGTCGAACGATCCGGTGTCCTTGCGGTGCTGGATCAGGTCGTAATAATGCAGGCCCGGCTTCACCACATCGGTCGACAGGTTGTACATGTCGATGTAGCGCTGGTTGAAGGTGACGATCCGCGCCGAGGCGTCATACAGCACCAGTCCCTGCGTCATGTTGTTCAGCGCGGTGTCCAGCCGCTCTTTCTCCGCGGCCAGCCGCTGCTGCACGTCGCGGTTCTGTCGCATGATCGTCCTGACGATGAGGAACAGGATGAAGGCGACCACGACGGCCGACAGCGTCGCCGCCGACACCATGAAACGGGTTTGCTCGCGCCAGTCGGAAAGTGCGGCCTCCACCGTGTTGGTCGCGACCACCACGAACGGGAAATGCGTCAGCGGCGCGGCCGCGCCGAGCCGGTCCTGACCGTCGACCGGGCTCTTCACCCGCAGCGTCTGCAGGCCGCCCTGGCCCGCCACGCTTTTCATCAGCGGCGCCGACTTGAATTTCTTTCCGATCAATTCGTCGATATGCGGGTAACGCGCCAGCATGGTGCCGTCGGCGTGGAACAGGGCGATCGCGGCGCTCGGGCCAAGCGCGACGGAGGCAAAGAATTTCTCGTAGCTGCCCGGATCGATCCGGCGCGACATCACGCCGAGGAAGGTGCCGTCCGCCGCGGTCAGGCGGTGGGCGATCACGGTGGTCCAGCCGCCGGTGATGAAGCTGCGCAGCGGCTCGGCCAGCACGGCATCGGACTGCGGATCGGTCTTGAAGGTCTGGAAGTAGGCGCGCTGGGAGACATTGATGTCGGGCAGCGGCCACAGTCCGGACGAGTTGATCAGTTGGCCGTCCGCGTCGAAGATGGTGACTTCGCCGACATAGGACAGCACGGCAACCTTCGACTTGAGCATCTCATGGGCGTCGAAGGTCGACATTTTCTCGCGGAAAGCGTCCGCCGTTTCGATGCGGGAGACCTGCATCTCGCGGATCACGTCGGCGGCGATGACTTCGGTGTCGTCGAACTGCTGGTCGAAATGGCGGGTCAGAAGCCGCACGGTGTTTTCCAGCTCGCGCTCGCTGTTGGCGATGGCGCGCTCGCGGAATTCGCCGACCATCATGCTGGTGCCGGCGAAGATCGCCGCAACCAGGAAACAACCGCAGAGAATCAGCCAGACGATCGGGTCGCGCCATCGCGCGCTCGCCGGCTGGCGCCTGGATATCCCGTCCCGAATGCTGGAGATCAAACCGTGCATTCCCCCACTCCCAAGAGGCGAATGCATACAATGCGGAAAGGAGATAACCCGTTAGGAAATCAGGTTACTTTCGATTTAATCGATAGTGGACGACTGATGTGTGCGCAGGTTGCAAGACTATGGTTCACGGCGTGCGAACGATATGCGCAGCGCGCGTGGTTAATACGATCTTAACAGCCGAAATCGCTAGCGCCGGTAGCGGTCGCCGCGTGCGGTCGCCGGACGGCTTTCCTGCGCGGGGCGGCTCATCATGCTGACGCGCGCTTCGCTCGCAACCGGCGTCGCGAGCTTCAATTCCTCGAGGAAGATCGGCCGCGAGAAGTAATAGCCCTGCGCATAGCGGATCCGGGTCGCCGCCTGCAAATAGGCGAGTTCCTCATAGGACTCCAGCCCTTCGGCGATCACGGTCATGCCGAGCGCTTCGCTGAGGGATTCGATCGCGCGCAGAATGCCCTGGCTGCGCGGCCGTTTGTGGATGTCGGTGATGAAGGAGCGGTCGATCTTGATCTCGTCCGCGGTGATGTCGGCAAGCGCCGACAGCGACGAATAGCCGGTGCCGAAATCGTCGATGGAAATGCCGACGCCGAGCTGGCGGAAGATCGGCAGGATCTCGTCCTGGAAATGGGTCTTGGTGACGAAGGCGTCTTCGGTCACCTCGATCATGAAACGGGTGGGAAAGCCGGTTGCCTCGATCGCGCTGGCAAAGGAGCGCATGAACTCGACATTTCCCGCCTGCTTGGCCGCGACATTGATGCTGATGGTCGCGGTCGGGCCGAAAGTCTCGTTGATCAGGTCGATCGATTTCACGATCTCGGCCAGCACCAGATGGGTGAGTTCGTCGATCAGCCCGAGTTCGACCGCGAGATTGATGAAGGTGCCGGGCGCCTGGATCACGCCCTCATGGTCGCGCAGCCGCACCAGCGCCTCGATGCCTTCGATCTGCTGGGTGCGGATATCGACCTTGGCCTGGAAGGCGCAGCAGAACCGCTTTTCCAGGATGGCCAGCCGCAGCGACTGCTCCACCTTCATGCGGGCGGAGGCCTCGTGCTCCATGCTGACGTCGAAGAAGGCGGCCTTGCCCTTGCCGTCGTTCTTGACGCGGTACATCGCGAGGTCGGCGTTCTGGCACAACGCGTCGTAGCTCTCGCCATGGTCGGGATAGAGGCTGACACCGACCGAGGTCGAGGCGAAGATCTCGGAGCCGTCGATGAAGAACGGCGCGCTGAGGCGTTGCAGCGCCGATTCGAAGAACTCGGCCACCTCGGCCATGCTCTGCACCGGCGCCAGCAGCAGCAGGAATTCGTCGCCGGAGATGCGCGACAGCATGTCGGTGTCGCGCAGCTCGCGCCCGAGGCGTTTGGCAAGCTCGCTCAACAGCTGGTCGCCGATGCCGTGGCCGTAATAGTCGTTGATCTGCTTGAAGTTGTCGATGTCGAGGAAGGCGAGCGCGAACTTGTCGCCGTCGCCATGCTGCGCCAGCTTGTTGGCGCGATGCTCGATCACCCGCCGCGCCGGCAAGCCGGTCAGCTCGTCATAGAAGGCCGAGCGGAACAGCTGGTCCTCGAACGCCTTCTGCTCGCTGATGTCGGCCGACGACGACAGCAACAGATCGCGGCCGCCGATGCGGACCGGCCGATGGTTTGTCAGCAGGACTTGCCGCTTCTCGCCGTCGCTGACGCATTCCTCCGTGACCGCTTCGTGCCCCGTTTGCAGCAGCTCGATGGCGCTTTCGCTGCGCTGCTCGAGCAACGGCGAGGCGGGCGTCGCAGCCCCGTTCATGCCGAGCTGGCTCGCGGCGGCATCGTTGACCAGCAACAGGCGGCCGTGCGCGTCCTGGACCGTGACACCGGCCGGCAGATGCTTCAGCACGTCCTTGAAAAAGTTGAGCTCCGCTTCGCGCGCGTCATGGTCGCCGGCTTCCGCCGCGTCCGTCCGCAACTGGTGGTGGGCACTTCCTTGCATGGCGCGGATTGTGCTCAGTTCCCTCTTCATTTTGGTTAAGCGTCGCGCGTAAAGCAGGCCGGTGCCGCGCATGTGAGGCTTGCTGTCGCATTACGCCGCGCGACGTCATTAACAGACTATCAACGGGATTTGCCGGCGGGCTGATCCGGCGATCAGCTCTTTGGAATCCGGCACTGCATGGTGCAATGAACGCCGGTGCTTGAGATAAGCGATCTCGGTCCTGCCGTCGAACGGCGTCAGCGCCGACTTCAAAAGGCGGGTGCCGAAGCCGGCGGCGCCGACATCCTGCACCGGCGGCCCCTCGGTCTCGTCCCAGGTGATGTTGAGGCGATCATCGGCGCGCGTCCATGACACGTGCAAGAGACCGCGTGGCGAGGAAAACGCGCCATATTTTCCGGCATTGGTGGCGAGTTCGTGGAAAATCAGCGCGAGGCTGACCGCGAGCTTCGCCGGCAGGAACAGCGGCTCGCCGTTCAGCGTGAAGCGGACATGGCCGTAGGGCCCGAGCTCGGAGCGCAGCAGATCGCCGATATCGCAGCCAGCGCCGTCGGCCCGCAGGATCAGATCGTCGGTGGCCGATAGCGCCCGCAACCGGTGGTCGATCACGGACCAGACCTGCGGTTGATTGTGCAGCACCTGATGCAGCACGGCATGAATGGTCGACAGCTTGTTCTTGGCCCGGTGCTGCAGCTCCTCGACCACGAGCTTGCGGTAGCCTTCTTCCTGGATCAGCCGCTGTGACACTTCGCGCTGCTGGCTGACCATGCTGCGATAATGCGTGACGCCCCAGATCGTGAGCGCGGCCACCAGCCAGTAGATCACGAGCAGCACGAAACGCGCGGCATCGGGCGTGGCGGCGCTGAAATTGAGGGCGACCCCGAGTGCGCCGCCTGCCAGCGCCGTCAGGGCGCCGACCCGAAGCCCGCAGACGGCGGCGGCAAAGAACACCGCCG
Organism: uncultured Alphaproteobacteria bacterium; assembly: GCA_963795365.1. GTDB lineage: Bacteria > Pseudomonadota > Alphaproteobacteria > Rhizobiales > Xanthobacteraceae > Bradyrhizobium. The sequence continues at coordinate 21,936 of CAWCHW010000004.1, read as the reverse complement.
GGAAATAGGGCGTGAAAAAAACATCGGGCCGGATTTGCGCCAGCCCCCAGCGCGCGAGGGTCGCGAGCAGGAGGCAGAAGGCGCAAAATCCGACGCAGAACGCCGTCGACGGCTGGGAAATCCCCTGCCAGCCGTGCCGGAATTCTTCGATCAGCTTTTTCATGCCTTAAGTTGAGCCCGACCAGCGGCCCCAAAATAAGGCCGCTTATTCGAAAATAGGCGCTTGGACGCGCCAAGCATAGCTCCCCTGGCTTGAGCCGGCAGCCAATATCGGTTCCAATGCCCGGAGTTTGGCCCGCCTCGAAAATTGCCGGGGTGTGTTGGGGAAGGACAACGAAATGGGAAGGCTTGACGGCAAGGTCGCAGTGATCACCGGCGCCACCAGCGGCATCGGGCTGCGCACGGCGGAGATTTTCGTGGCCGAGGGCGCGAAAATCGTCATCGCCGGCCGCCGTGTCGCCGAAGGCGAGGCGCTGGCGAAGAAGCTCGGTGCGAACTGTGCCTTCCGGCAGACGGACGTCACCGAAGAAGCGCAGATGCAGGCGCTGATTGCGCTCGCGGTGGAAAAATTCGGCAAGATCGATTGCCTGTTCAACAATGCCGGCGGCCCGGCGCAGACCGGCGGCATCGAGGGGCTCGAGGTCGCGCGTTTCGACGCGGCAATGGCAACCCTGGTGCGCAGCGTGATGCTCGGCATGAAGCATGCCGCGCCCTATATGCGCAAACAGCGAAGCGGCAGCATCATCAACAATGGCTCGATCGCCGGCCGCCTTGCCGGCTTCTCCTCGTCGATGGTCTATGGCGGGGCCAAGGCCGCGGTGATTCACCTCACCAAATGCGTGGCGATGGAGCTCGGCGAAGCCGGCGTCCGCGTCAACTCGATCTCGCCCGGCGCGATCGCGACCGGCATTTTCGGCAAGGCGCTGGGGCTCACGACCGAGGCCGCCGAGAAGACGCCGGCGGTGATGCGCGAGGTCTACAAGAGCGCGCAGCCGATCCCCCGCGCCGGCCTGCCCGACGACATCGCGCATGCCGCGGTGTTCCTCGCCAGCGACGAGTCGTCTTTCATCAATGGTCACGACCTCGTGGTCGATGGCGCGATCACCGGCGGCCGCAACTGGACTCAGCAACAGCAGGGTTATGTCGCGCTGCGCAAGGCGTTCGATCAGCACTCGGGTTGATTTTTCGTCATTGCGAGGAGCGAAGCGACGAAGCAATCCATAGGTCCGCAAGCTGAAAGATGGATTGCTTCGCGGAGCCTGTCATCGGGCCGGCCCAAGCGGGCCGGACCCGTTGGCTCGCAATGACGAGAGGAGGCATAAATGTTCGCAACATCTATTTCACTTCCATCACGCATCGACGCGCGTCAGCTTCTTCTCGCCGTCGTCGCCGGCCTCGCCTGCGCGCTGGCACTGGCGCGCGTGCTTCCGGTGACATTCGATGCGATCTCGAACGCGATCGAGCCGCTCTGCGCCTCGGCCGACCCGGCCGGCTCAGCGCTCGACAAGGTCGAGCCGATCGCCTCCTACGCGCTGCCGAACGTGCCGGGCAAGCGCGTCACCATCGTGCGGGTGTTCTACGGGCCGGGCGGCTTTACGCGGCCGCACCGCCATGCCGGGTCGGTGACGGCCACCATCACCAAGGGCGAGATTCGCTCGCAGCTCGGCGGCGGGCCGGTCGAGGTGTTCAAGGTCGGCCAGGCGTTCTTCGAACCGCCGGGCGCGACGCACATGATCTCGGCCAATGCGTCCAGCACCGAGCCCGCGGAGCTGATCGCGGTGTTCGTCGCCGACGAAGGCGCGCAGCTGACGACGTTTCTGGATTGAGGGCGCTGCCGTAGGGTGGGCAAAGCGATCCCGCCAACGGTATCTCAACGCACGAACTATGAGCGTGCCCACCTTCGCTAGCTCCCAGGCCGACGAATGGTGGGCACGGCGCAAACGCGCCTTTGCCCACCCTACGATCTCACGCCGGCTTCACCATCACCCGCAATCCGTCGCGCGGCTTCGGAATCGGCCACATCTGCCAGTCGGCCTTGTAGCCCGGCGGCAGCGACACTTCGAGATTGCCGAGGAAATGCCGCGCGAAGCATTTCGCCTGCATGTAGGCAAAGTGCAGGCCGAGGCACATATGCGCGCCGCCGCTGAACGGCACCCAGGCGAAGCGATGGCGGTTGCGCTGCGCCTCCTCGGTGAAGCGCGAGGGATCGAACGTCTCGGGCTCGGGCCATATCTCCGGCATATGATGCGTGAACAGCGGATTGACGCCGACCGCGGTGCCGGCGGGAATCGCAAAGCCCTTGAAGGTGAAGTCACGCACCGCGCGCCGCGGAATCGACGGCACCGGCGGCTTCATCCGCAACGCCTCCTTGAACGCCATCTCCGACAGCGGCAGTTTCTCGAGATCGTCGAAGCCGGTCGGCGCGTCCCGGGCAAGGCCGAGCCCGGCGACTTCGTCGCGCAATTTCCTCTGCCACTCCGGATGCGCGGCGAGCTCGCCGACGAACGCGCTCAACGACGACGTCAGCGTGTCGTGCGCGGCCAGCATCATGAAGCTCATATGGTCGATGATGTCCTGTTCCGACAACAGCGCGCCGTCCTCGTGGCTGGCGTGGCAGAGCTGCGAGAACAGATCATTGCCGCCGCCCTTGGCGCGGCGTTCCGGTATCCGCTCGCGGAAATAGGCGACGATGCGCTTGCGGCCGGCCACGCCGCGCGCCATCTGCGTGCCCGGCAGCGGCCGCCGGATCGGAGCGATCGAGGCGGCCACCAGATCGACAAAGGCGCGGTTGATCTCGCCGACCTCGGGCCCGATATCGGTGCCGAGAAACGAAGTCGCAGCGAGGTCGAGCGTGAGCTGCTTCATCGCTGGGTACAGCAGCATCTCGCCGGGTTTTTGCCGCCACTGCGCGACACGCCGGGCAATACCCTTGTCGAGGTCGGCGAGATAGGACTTCATCGGTCCGGCCTTGAAGGCGACCGACAGCGCGCGGCGATGCAGCCTGTGCTCGTCGAAATCGAGCAGCATCAGCCCGCGCGGAAACAGCCGCCCGAGAATCGGATTCCAGCCATGGGTGGACGAGAAGATCTTGGCCTGGTCGAACAGCACCAGCTCATTGGCCTCCGGCCCGAGCAGCACGATGTTGGTCTCACCGAATGTGTGGGTGCGATAGACGAGACCATATTTCCTGGCGTGTCGTTCGGCATGGCCCTTGGGATCGGCGAGCACCTTCAGCGTCTGACCGATGATCGGCCAGCCTTCGTCGCCCGGAATATGCGTGAGCGAGTTGCGCTTCGGCGGCGTGAAGCCGATGGCGGGAGAGGCCGCATGCTGCATCGACATGGCGATGGCTCCGGAATTCAGATGGGCAGCGGTATAGCCTGATGTCCGCTCGCGGCAAAGGCTAGCAGATTTCATGCGGCGAAAATACGCTGCTCCCGGCGGCTCCAACGCCGCAAGCTGTGCTAGATTGAGAAAAAACATGGCAGGGAGAGATCACATGATCAGGGCATTGCTGGCGGCGCTGGTGCTTGCCGCTTGTGCGTCGACGGCGCAGGCGCAAACCAGGCCTGCCGTGACCGGCCTCGGGCCCGATTATCCGAAGGTGACGATCTTCATCGGCAACAGCTTCTTCTATTACAACAACGGCCTGCCCGGCCATGTCACCCTGCTGGAGAAGGCCGCCGATCCCGAGCACGGAGGTGACTACGGCAACACCATGGTGACCATCGGAGGCTCCGGTTTCGACTGGCATGACGTCGAGAGCTATTTCCGCCCCAACGCGATCGGCAGCTATCGCTTCGACGAGAACAACAACATTGTGTTCAGCAAGCGCGACAAACTGTTCGATGCGGCCGTGATGATGGATTGCAGCCAGTGCCCGATCCATCCGAAACTCAACTCGGTGTTCACCGAATATGCCAAGAAGGACGCCGACATCGTCCGCAGCCACGGCACGCGCCCGATCTTCTTCATGTCATGGGCCTATGCCGACAAGCCGGAGATGACCGCGCAGCTCGCCGAGGCTTACACGGTCGCTGGCAACGCCAATGATGCGCTGGTGATCCCGGCGGGCCTCGCCTTTGCGCGTGCCCGTTCGATGCAGCCCGAGCTCAATCTCTATGTGCCGGACAAGCGGCATCCGAGTCTCGCCGGCACTTATCTCGCTGCCTGCGCGACATTCGCCGCTTTGACCGGCCGCTCGCCGGTCGGCAACTCCTATCACGCAGGAATCGACGAGCCGACGGCGAAATTCCTGCAGCAGGTCGCCTGGGAGACGGTGCAGGCGTATTACGGAAAATAACGATCGGGTGTGCTTCGTGCGAGAACTATCCAGATGAGACGGCGCGACTTTATCGTAGGCCTCGGAATGATCTCGGCCCTGCCGGTAACTGCGCGCGCCCAACGATCCGCAAAGTCGCCAGTCATTGGACTTCTCGGCGCATCGACGGCCGAAACAGCTGGCCCCTGGATTGCAGCCTTCGTCAAGCGGCTTGGCGAGCTCGGCTGGACTGACGGCAAGAACGTCACGATCGAATATCGCTGGGCGGACGGGCGCAGCGAGCGCTATGGCGAGATAGCTTCCGAGCTTGCGAGCCGCAACGTCGACATCATCGTCACCTGGGCGTCCGCGCCGGTGCTTGCGGCCAAGCGCACGACGGCGACGATCCCGATCGTCTTTGCGGCGCAGATGGACCCGGTCGGCACCGGCGTCGTTGCGAGCCTGGCCCGTCCCGGCGGCAACATCACGGGAATGTCGATCCAGCAGACCGACACCGCCGGCAAGCGCATCGAACTATTGCGGGAGGCCGTGCCGCGGCTTGCAAGGCTTGCCGTCATGGCGAATGCCGGCGCTGCCGGCGCAGTGCTTGAAATGCGCGAGGTGGTGACGACCGCGCGCGGGCTCGGGCTGGAAGCGATCCCGCTCGAGATCAAGCAAGCGAACGAGATTTTTGCCGCGATCGAGTCGCTGAAAGACCGCGCGGACGCGCTCTATGTCGCGACCGATCCGCTGATCTTCAACAATCGCGTCAGGATCAGCGCCATGACGCAGGCCCAGCACCTCGCAACCATCTATGCCGGCCGGGAATATCCCGAGACCGGGGCATTGATGTCGTACGGACCGTACTGGACCGAGCTGTTCCGGCACGCCGCCGAGCAGGTCGACAAGGTGCTGCGCGGCGCCAAGCCCGCCGATATCCCGGTCGAGCAGCCGACCAAATTCTATCTGGTCATCAACGCGAAGGCCGCAAAGGCAATCGGCCTCGAGCTTTCGCCATCATTGCTCGCGCGCGCCGACGAGGTCATCGAGTAGGCACGCGATCCGCGTGCCTCCAAATACTCACGCCTTCTTTCGCTTCGCCGCTTCCTTCTGCAGGTCCGGCGCGTTGATCGTCGGAATGGCGACGCGGCCGGGCCCGGTATGCTGGAGCGCGGCAGCGGCCTTTTCGTTCTCCATGATCTTGGCCATCACGGCCTGGCCTGCGCGCTCGAACACTTCGCGATTGTCGATCACGAATTGCCGCGACGCGCGCAGCGGCTGGATCAAGCCCTGGATTTCCGGGATGACATAGCGCGCCACCAGGTCCCAGCTGCGGCGCGTATTCTCCGGGTTGGCCCAGTCGTGCGCGAAGCCGACGATGGTGCCGACGCCACCCGACACCTTCACCAGGTTCCTGATGGTGGCGATGAGGTCGTCGGGCGTGCCGATCGTGGAGGCCGCCGCCGGCCCGCCCGCGGTCTTCTCGATCGCGTCCTCCGGCGACTTGAACGGCTCGAGCCCGGGCCGCATCAAGGTGCCGACGACATATTCATTGTGCCAGCGCATCAGGCCGGCACCTGCCTCGCGATGAGCCTGCTCGCGGGTCTCGGCGATGTGCCAGCTCAAGAGCACGCGCCAGTTGTCGCGGCTCACCGTGGTGCCGTGCTTCTTCGCCGCGTCCTCGGCGAACTGCCATTGCTGCGGCAGCGCCATCAGCCCCTGCGTCGACATCGAGCCGAGCGAGATGATGCCGATGCCGTATTTGCCGGCAAGCGTCATGCCCGACGGCGAAATCTGCGAGGCCACCACGAACGGCATGTCCTCCTGCAGTGGGAGAATCTGCAGCGCGGCGTCGTGCATCTCGAACCAGTTGCTTTTCGCCGTGACGCGCTCGCCCTTGAACAGGCGGCGGATGATCGCGATCGCCTCGTCCTGGCGGTCGCGCTGGGTCATCGGATCGATGCCGAGCGTGTGGGCGTCGGAAGCGAGCGCGCCGGGGCCGGAGCCGAAGATGGCGCGGCCGCCGGTCATGTGGTCGAGCTGCACCATGCGTTGCGCGACGTTGTAGGGATGATGATAGGGCAGCGAGACCACGCCGGTGCCGAGCTTGATGCGCTTGGTGCGCTCGCCGGCGGCGGCGAGGAACATCTCGGGGGAGGCGATCATCTCCCAGCCCGAGGAGTGATGTTCGCCGCACCAGAACTCGTCATAGCCGAGTTCGTCGAGCTGCTGCACGAAATCGAGATCGCGACGGAACTGCAAGGTCGGATGCTCGCCGATCGGGTGATGCGGGGCGAGGAAGGCTCCGAATTTCAGGCGACCCATGAGGTTTTCTCCCAAGCGGAATTTGTGTTTGCTCTTGGGTGGAAGGCTACGTGCTGGCAGGCACGAGCGCAATCGTCGGCGCGGTCGCGCGGGCTAGCGGAATGCGGCCATGCGTGGAGGCGATGGATCGCGCCCGCGGCGATACCCGTCCAGACGCGAAAAGCCGTCAAATCCGGTGTTGTCTGCGGCCGTTTTCCGTCTAAAAGGCGGACGTGTCGTCACGAGGCTTTATGGATACGGCGCTGTCAGGTCAGCCACTCGGAAATCCCCGCAAGGAACAGTTGCGGGCGGAGATCGAGGCTGGCCTCGATGAGGCCGAGCGCTGGCGCAAGACCAACGAGGCCTATCACGCCGACGATCTCAAATTCATGCGCTTCCTGATCCCGCCGGGCAAGCGCGTGCTCGAGCTCGGCTGCGGCACCGGCGAACTGCTGGCATCGCTTGCGCCGTCGCATGGCGTCGGCATCGACTTCGCGCAGGCGCCGCTCGATCGCGCCAGGGCGCGCTATCCGCATCTCGCCTTCCTGCTCGGCGATGCCGAGGATCAGACGACGCTCGAGCAAATCGAGGGACCGTTCGACTACATCGTGATCGCCGACACCATCGGCATGTGGCAGGACATCGACGCCACGCTGCGGCTGATCTATCAGCGCTGCACGCCGTCGACCCGCATCGTGATCGCCTACTACTCGCACCTGTGGGAGCCGGTGCTGAAGACGGCGGAAGCGCTCGGCCTGCGCCGCAAGCAGCCGACCATCAACTACATCGCCACCGCCGACTTTCTGAACTTGATGGACCTCGCCGATTTCGAAGTGATCAACCGCGAGCAGCGGCAACTCCTGCCATTGCGCCTGTTCGGGCTCGGCACGTTCGTCAACAAATACATCGCGCCGCTGCCGGGCATCCGCGCGCTGTGCCTGCGCACCTATCTGGTCGGCCGGCCCGTCAAACTGTTTCCCGAACGGAAATTCTCGGCAAGCGTGCTGATCCCCTGCCGTAACGAGCGCGGCAATATCGAGGACGCGATCAAGCGCATGCCGCGTTTCGGCAGCGCGCAGGAAATCCTGTTCGTCGAAGGCAATTCGAGCGACGGCACTTTCGAGGAATGCGAGCGCGTCCGCGACGTCTACAAGGACCAGTGGGACATCACGGTGTTGAAGCAGGAGGGCAAGGGCAAGGGCGATGCCGTGCGCAAGGGCTTTGCCGCCGCCAAGCACGACGTGCTGATGATTCTCGATGCCGACCTCACCATGCCGCCCGAGGCGCTGCCGAAATATCACGCCGTGATCGAGAGCGGGAAGGCCGACTTCGTCAACGGCACGCGGCTGGTGTATCCCGATGGAAAACGAGGCGATGCGGCCGCTCAACCTCATCGCCAACCGCGTGTTCGCATATCTCTTCAGCTATCTCGTCAACACCCGCCTCACCGACACGCTGTGCGGCACCAAGGTGTTGATGCGCCGGGATTACGAGGTGCTGGCGCGCGAGCGCGACTATTTCGGCAATTTCGATCCGTTCGGCGATTTCGACCTGATCTTCGGCGCGGCCAAGCAGAATTTGAAGATCATCGAGACGCCGATCCATTACAAGGCGCGCACCTTCGGCGAGACCCAGATCTCGCGCTTCCGCGACGGCTGGCTGTTGCTGAAGATGGTCTGGTTCGCCTATCGCAAGCTGAAGGCGATTTGATCGCTCGCGGCATCGTCATTGCGAGGAGCGCCAGCGACGAAGCAATCCATAGCGCCGCAAGCGGATTCATGGATTGCTTCGCTCCGCTCGCAATGACGAAGTATTACCTCCGAGGTAATCGCGGAGATGACCCCGGCCTGACATATCCGATGCATCGGAATCCGGGAGGATGGTCCCATGCATCAGATGGTCTCGGCCAATCTGCAGACGTCGCGGCGCTGGTGGGTGCTGGCGATCGTGGTGTCAGCGCAATTCATGTTCGGCGTCGACGCCTTCATCGTCAATGTCGCGATCCCGACCATCGCGTCGGAGCTGCACGCCAGCCCGGCGCAGGTCGAGTCGGTCATCGCGATTTACCTGATCGCTTACGCGACCTTGATCGTGACCGGCGGCCGGCTCGGCGACATTTTTGGCACCAAGCCGGTATTTCTCTCAGGCGTATTCGGTTTCACCCTGACCTCGCTGTGGTGCGCGCTGGCGCAGTCCGGCCCCGAGTTGATCGCGGCGCGGCTGGCGCAGGGTGCGACCGCGGCACTGATGGTGCCGCAGGTGCTGGCAACACTGCATCTCCTGTTCTCCGATCACTCGCGCAACCGTGCGTTTGCGATCTACGGCATCGTGCTGGGACTCGCGGGTGCTGCCGGCTTCCTGCTTGGCGGCGCGCTGGTGACGCTCGACATCGCCGGCCTCGGCTGGCGCGTCGTATTTCTCGTCAACGTGCCGTTCGGGCTTCTCATCATCGCGGCGGCCGCGGCCATCATGCCGTCGGTGCCGCGTCGGGCCGGCACGCGGCTCGACATGTCAGGCGCGATCGTACTGTTTGCGGGATTGCTGTGCCTGATCGGGCCGCTGCTGTTCGGCCATGACGCGCATTGGGCGCCCTGGCTGTGGCTGGTGATGGCGACGGGCGTTGGCATCATCGCGGGCTTCCTGCGGCTCGAACGCGCCGTTGCGCATAAGGGCGGCATGCCGCTGGTCGATCTCGACTTGCTTGCCGACCGGATTTTCATGCGCGGCCTTGCGGCAGCGTTCTGCTTCTTCTTTGCCAATCTCTCCTTCTATCTGATCATGACCATCTTCATGCAGAAGGCGCTTGGCATCCCTCCGCTCGATGCCGGCATGGTGTTCATCCCGCTGACGCTGACCTTCATGTGCGCCTCGCGCTATGCCGGTGCGCGCGCGAAACATCGCGGCACGCTGGTGCTGATCGAAGGCTGCGCCATCCAGATCGCAGGACTTGCGGCGCTTGGGCTCACCATCGCCATCGTCGAAGCGCCGGGCGCGTTGTCGATCGCGCTGGTGCTCGCGATCTTCGGCTTCGGCCAGGGACTGGTGATGGCGCCGCTGTCGAGTGTCGTGCTCTCGAGCGTGAAGCCGGCCGCGGCCGGCGCCGGCTCGGGCCTCTACGGCACCACCGCGCAGATCGCCAATGCCGCGGGCGTCGCCGCCATCGGCGCCGTCTATTTTGCGATCGAAGCGCAAACCTCGCCGCAACTCGCGATGTTCGTTGCGTTAACGACGTTCGCGGCCTCGATCGCGCGCTTGCGTCGCATTGTTGTCATGGATGCGACGCGCCGCTGCCTGAAGTTTGGGCGTTCCGTCTCGCACATTGCGCCAAAGCCACATCGCGCATTTCATTTGTTGCGCAGACCGGTATTTTTTGGGGATCGACAGCACACGGTCTTTTTATTTTGCAGTGCAGCAACTATTTGTCCATGCTCGGATTTGAATTGAGTGAGTCCGCTGCAGGAGCTGCCATGTCACTCGCCGACAATATCGAGTTTCTCAAGCGTTTGCCGAAAGCCGGCCGGCTCGGCGGTATGGCCGACTATGCGCGCGCCCGCTTGCCTGCGGGCAGCCCGCTGGTCGAAGTGACCCAGTTCGGAACCAATCCCGGGGGCTTGCGCATGTTCGCCTTCGTGCCGGCATCGCTGCAAAAGCCGCCCGCACTCGTCGTCGTGCTCCATGGCTGCGGCCAGAACGCCGCCGGTTATGATCTCGGCGCCGGGTGGTCGACGCTCGCCAAACATTGCGGCTTCGCGCTGCTGATGCCGGAGCAGCAACTCGCCAACAACGCCAACGGCTGCTTCAACTGGTTCAACCCCGATGACATCGCGCGCGGGCAGGGCGAGGCGGCCTCGATCCGGCAGATGATCGCGCGCATGAGCGCCGATCATGGCATCGATCCGGGCCGCATCTTCGTCACCGGATTGTCGGCCGGCGGCGCGATGACCTCGGTGATGCTCGCGACGTATCCGGAAGTTTTCGCGGCCGGCGCCATCATCGCCGGCCTGCCATATGGCGTCGCCTCCAATGTGCGGGAAGCACTGACCGGGATGCATGGTTCGCGCGCGCATTCCCCGCACGACCTCGGGGAACTCGTGCGCAAAGCTTCGCATCACAAGGGCAAATGGCCGAAGCTGTCGGTGTGGCACGGCAGCGTCGACCGGGTGGTCAATCCAGCGAATGCCGACGAGATCGTCAAGCAATGGCTGGACGTGCATGGCCTGCCTGCGGCGCCGATGTCGGAAGGTATCGTCAATGGTCATCCGCACCGGGTCTGGTGGAATGCCGATGGCGAAACGGTGGTTGAGTCCTACACCATTACCAACATGGCGCATGGCACGCCGCTCGGTCTCGCCGACAACGACAATCGCTACGGCACCGCGGGCGCGTTTCTGATCGAGGCGGGCATTTCCTCGTCATGGCTGATCGCGAAATTCTTCGGCCTCACCACCTGGATCAGGGAGCGCAAGGCGGCCGCGTCGAAGACGGCGCCTGTGGACTCGCCGAGCGCGCAAGCTGATCCCGAAGGTGGTGCCGATGCCGGCGCCTGACTCCATCCCGATGCCCGATCTTTCCAAAGTGCTGTGGCCGCTGACGACTTTGCAGCCGCGCCCCGCGCCGGCGGAGCGCAAGCCACGGCCGGAGAGCCAGCCACGGCGCCCTGGCGTCGACGTCGGTGCGATCATTACCCGCGCGCTCACCGCCGCGGGCCTGATGAAGTAGCGCGGCCGAGTTCTTAACCCTCCCCCTTGCGGGGAGGGGGAAGACTTCGCAAGCGGCACCTGCCGACAATCAACCCGCCGTCTCCGCGATCAGCTCGATCGGCGTCACCGTGACTTGGCCATTGGCGGCGACGCTGCGGGTCCTGGCCTGATACGCCTTGAAGAACTCGCGCGACTGCAGCGTCTTCACCGCCTGGTCGTCGGCCACCGACGCGAGATGGAAGTAGCTGGAATTGTCGCGGTTCTTCATGACGCGGTAGCCGATCCTGCCCTTCAGCTCCGGATCGCCGTCGAGCGCGGCGATGAAGGCCGCGACCTCGCGATGCCAGTCTTCGGGCGTGCCGTTGGCGAACTGATATCTGATCATGTTGTATTTCATCGGGGCGCTCCCTTGCATGTTCTGCGCGATCATCTGGCCTTTGGGTGCACCAAAGCAAGTATGGACAAAAATGATAGTATGGACTTTTTCGCGAGTGTATCTACCGTGAGAATATTCACGGAGGCGTCCAATGGCGAAGCGCGAGGGAGCCTGCCCGGTCGCGGCATTCCAGAAGCTGATCAGCGGCAAGTACAAGCTCAGGATCGTCTGGGATCTGAAGGACGGTCCGCGCCGCTATGGCGAGATCAGGAGCGGCCTGTTGCGCGGCATGGAGCGCAGCGCGGAAGTCACCCCGCGCGTGCTGAGCCGCGAATTGAAGGCGCTGACCGAAAGCGGGCTGATCGACCGCAAGGATTACGGGGTGGTGCCGCCCAAGGTGGAGTATCGCCTGACCCGCAAGGGCAAGAGTTTCGTGCCCGTCATCGCCACCATTCGCGACTGGGGGCATCGGCATCTCGCCGAACAGGCGGTGATCGCCGAGGCGGCGGAGTAGGAATCCTGTTTCCACGAACTCAGTTCACCTCTCCCCGCAAGAACGAGGAGAGGGAGGGAAGCAGTTCGGCACGCTGTTGAATTAGAACTCGCCGGTGATGAACGGATTGGTCATCCGCTCCTGGCCGATGCTGGAGCCGGCGCCGTGCCCGCAGATGAAGCTGACATCGTCGCCGAGCGGCAACAGCTTCTCGATGATCGACTTGATCAGCGTGGCGTGACTGCCGCCGGGCAGGTCGGTGCGGCCGACCGAGCCGTTGAACAGGACGTCGCCGACATGGGCGAAGCGCAGCTCCTTGTTGAAGAACACCACGCTGCCCGGCGAATGGCCCGGACAATGCAGGATGTCGAAGGCGAGGTCGCCGATCGTGACCTGTTCGCCTTCCTCCAGATAGCGATCCGAGCTGAAGTTGCGCACGCCGGTCATGCCGAAGCGCGCGCCGCTCTCCACCACATGCTCCAGCATGGTGGCGTCCGCCTTGTGCGGTCCCCAGATCGGCACCTTCAACGCATCGCGCAATTCCGCCGCACCACCGACATGGTCGATATGGCCATGGGTCAGCCAGATCTTTTCCACGGTGATGCCGGTCTGCTTGATCGCGGCCGCAATCTTCGGCACGTCGCCGCCGGGATCGATGACGACGGCCTTCTTGCTCGGCTCATGCCAAAGAAGCGTGCAGTTCTGCTCGAACAGCGTCACCGGCACGATCATCGCGCCGGCTTTCGCCTGGGTTTCGGTTTCGTTTGCCATGGCCGAACAATGCCGATTTTTGCCGGGCCGCCAAGTGAAAGATTCGTGCGGCGCGATGGGGGAGTCGCGCCACCGCGATCAGGACTTCGACGGGTTCCCTGGTGGTTTCGCCGCGCCGCGGCCGGCGAGGCGCTGCAGCGCCAGCACTTCGCGCATCCATTGCATTTTTGGCTTTGCCGGAAAACCGCCCCAGACCGCGCCCGCCGGCACGTTGTCGTAGATGGTCGAGCGCGAGGCGGTGATGGCGCCCTTGCCGACGGTGATGTGCGGAATGATGCCGGTGCGTGGTCCGAGCACGACAAAATCCTCGATCGTGACGCTGCCGCTGAGGCCGGACTGCGCAACGATGATGCAATGCTTGCCGATGATACAATTGTGTCCGATCTGACAGAGATTGTCGATCTTGGTGCCTTCGCCGATGACCGTATCGCGCATGCCTCCGCGATCGATCCGTGTGCCCGATCCGATCTCGACATCGTCGTGAATGACGACGCTGCCGACCTGCGGAATCTTGACATGCCCGGCGGCGCTCGAGATGTAGCCGAAACCGTCCTGGCCGATGTGACAGCCGGGATGGATGATGACGCGGTCGCTGAGGCTGGCGTGCGTGATGGTGCAATGGGCGCCGATCGCGCAATCCCGGCCGATCCGGACCCCTTCACCAATGACCGCGTGAGCACCGATCAGGCTGCCGCTTCCGACTTTGGCCGACGGTCCGATCACCGCAAAGGGATCGATGGTCACGCCATCACCGATTTCGGCAGTCGGATGCACCGCTGCGTTGGGCGCTATGCCGATGGTGCCGAACGCCGAGGTCGGACGCAGCGCCGGACGATAGAGCTGGCGGGCAACCATGACGAAGGCGTCATAAGGTTTGTCCACGCACAGCACGGCAACGTGAGCGGGCGCGTGGCGGGCAAAGCGTTCGCTGGTCAGCACGGCGCCCGCTTTGGTCGAGGCAAGCGCGTCCGCGAACTTGGTGTCCTTGAGGAAGGCGAGGTCGCCGGGCTCGGCCTCATCGATGGGCGCAATGCCGGTCAGGCGACGGCCGAGATCGGCGCCGGCGTATGGCTTCGCGCCGGTCAGCGCGGCGATGTCCGCCACGCTCAACCCCTCCGTCGCTGAGAAAAAACTGAACTCGGCCAAAGAACTGTTCCCCGCGACAGGATATAGCGCGGCCGGCCGGCTTTCCCAAGCCGAAACCTCCGACAGCCGAGCTGAACCTTTCGGATATGCGGTGCCGACGGGATCGACTAGGATCGGCGCATGGAATCGCCTCTCCGACAGATCAACCTGGTTCCCCCGGCCGACGGCCGCCAATCGGACACCGCGCTTGCGATTGCACGCGGCACCGCGCGGCTGTTGCGCGCGCTCGGCTTTGCCTGCGTCAGTGAACTGGCGCTGCCGTCGGGCCGTCGCGCCGATCTGGTGGCGCTCAACGAGCGCGGCGAGATCTGGATCGTCGAGATCAAGTCGTCGGTCGAGGATTTGCGCGCCGACCACAAATGGGAGGATTACCGCGCCCATTGCGACCGGCTGTTCTTCGCCTTCACGCAGGAGATGCCCTGTGAACTATTTCCGAAGGATACCGGCCTGATCGTCGCCGACGCCTATGGCGCGCATATGGTGTGCGACGCGCCCGAGCACCGCTTGCCGGCGCCGACCCGCAAGCTGATGATGGTGCGCTTTGCGCTGACCTCGGCGCAGCGGATGAGCCGGCTGGCCGATCCGCAGGGCCATGCGGAGATCTGAAGCGATCTTTGTGATATGCGACGCCGGAAACAGGCGCTTGACTTCGTAGCCCGGGTGAGCGGAGCGATACCCGGGGAAAATCCCGCATGTCGATGCGCTCATGCGGGCTACGATGCTGGATCGATACGAGTGACGCAGCTTCAGCGCGGCGCGCGCTTGGCGAGAATCCGCTGCAGCGTGCGGCGGTGCATGTTGAGCCGCCGCGCGGTCTCGGAGACATTGCGGTTGCACATCTCGTAGATGCGCTGGATGTGTTCCCAACGCACCCGATCCGCCGACATCGGGTTCAGCGGCGGCTCGGATTTCTCCGTGCTGGTGGAGAGCAGCGCAGACACCACGTCGTCAGCGTCGGCGGGCTTGGCGAGATAGTCGACCGCGCCCATCTTCACCGCGGTCACGGCGGTCGCGATGTTGCCATAGCCGGTGAGCACGATGGCGCGCGCATCCGGCCGCTTGCGCTTCAGCGCCGAGACCACGTCGAGCCCGTTGCCGTCGCCGAGCCGCAAGTCGACCACCGCAAAGGCGGGCGCGCTCTTGCCGATCTGCGCCAGCCCATCGCTGACGCTTTCGCATGAGGTGACGGCAAAGCCGCGCGTTTCCATGGCGCGCGCCAGCCGTTCCAGAAACGCCTTGTCGTCCTCGACGATCAGGAGCGAGCGGTCGGGCGTCCCGGTCAGTTCGGTGGTGATGCTCAAATTGGGCCTCGAAATGCCTGCTGTCCATCAACATATGGCGCGACATGGTGGCGCTGCCAAGGCCGGTGCGCCTCAAACAAAAGTCCTGCGGCGGAACGCCGCTCTTTGGTGAGACTAGCGCCGTTCATCTTGAAGTCGGCTTGGTCACGTACTCAGACGGCGACTTTCGCTCGCCTCGAAGCGTCGCCGCGGCCATACGATCTGCACCACCGCGCCATGATCGGGGAAAATACGGTTGGTGAAGGAGACCGTGGCGCCGGTGCGCTCGAGCAGAGTCCGGGCGATGAACACGCCAAGTCCGAGCCCGCCATGCTCGCTTTGGGATTCCCCGGTCTGCGGCCGGCGCGACAGATAGGGCTCGCCGATCCGCTTGATGATTTCAGGCGCAAAGCCCGGCCCGTCGTCGGAAACCACGATCTCGATGGTGTCGGCATTCCACCATGCATTGACCTCGACCTCGCCGCGCGCGAAGTCGACCGCGTTCTCCAGGATGTTGCCGACGCCATAGAGGATCGCCGGATTGCGGGTGCCGACCGGCTCTTTGGTGGCGGCCACCGCGATCCGCACCTTGATGGCGACGCCGAAGTCGCGATGCGGCGCCACCGTTTCCTCGATCAGGGTCGAGAGCTTCATGTGGTCGAACGGCGCGCCGGTCGACGACAGCTGGGTGATCTTCGCCAGGATATCGCGGCAGCGCTGCGCCTGCTCGCGCAGGGTCTTGATGTCGGCAGCCGCAGCGCCATTGCCGGCGGGCGTGCGTTCCAGCTCGCGCGAGATCAGCACGATGGTCGACAGGGGCGTGCCGAGCTCGTGCGCAGCGGCGGCCGCGAGCCCATCGAGCTGGGTCAGATGCTGCTCGCGCGCCAGCACCAGCTCGGTGGCAGCGAGTGCGTCGGACAATTTTCGCGATTCCTCGGTGACCTGGAAGGCATAGAGGCTGGTCACCACGATTGCGAGCACGATCGAGAGCCAGACGCCGAGCAGATAGATCGGCGGCAGCACCAGCGGCTCCTCGGCATCCCAGGGCAGCGGCAGGTAGAAAAAGCCGAGCGCCGAGGCGCAGGCGACCGCGAGCAGGCCGAGCGCGATCGTGAATCGCACCGGCAACGCGGTCGCCGCGATCAGGACGGGCGCGAGGAACAGGAAGGAGAACGGGTTCTGCAGCCCGCCGGTGAAGTACAAGAGTGCCGCAAGCTCGACGATGTTGAGTGCGAGCAGGGCGGCGGCATGGACCGGCTCCATGCGCGCCATCGGGTTGAAGGCGATCTGAAGCGCGAGATTGACCAGCGCCGACAGGCTGACGATGACGAGGCAGGGCGTGATCGGCAGGTCGAATTCGAGGCCCTGCACCACGATGAAGATCGCCGCAAGTTGTCCCAGCACGGCAAGCCAGCGCAGCCGCAGGATGGTGTCCAGGCGGACATGACGTTGCGGATGGCGGAAGTCGGATTCGGCGATGTCAGTCATGGGTCGAGCTTACCGGTGTGGGCCAGCGATCACAAATTGCCGGCTCTGTGTTGCGGAGGTTGCACTTGGTCACGTAATGCCTCAATGAACGGCCCGCATGGCGCAAAGTGACGCAAGCTCGATGGCTTCCAACGCAACGGATCCCGCAGGCTCCGCCGCGATCGAGGTCGTGCGCCTGGTCAAGCAGTACAAGACGGCGCGCGCCGTCGACGACATCTCGTTCGCCGTCGCACGCGGCAGTATCACGGGTCTGCTCGGCGGCAATGGCGCCGGCAAGACCACCACGATCGCCATGATCATGGGGCTGGTGCTGCCGACCTCAGGCACCGTCGAGGTGCTGGGCCATCCGATGCCGGCGGAGAGCGCCGACGTGCTCGGGCGGATGAATTTCGAAAGTCCCTATGTCGACATGCCGATGCGGCTCACGGTGCGGCAGAACCTCACGGTGTTCGGCCGCCTCTATGCGGTCGACCATCTGAAGGATCGCATCGCGCAACTGGCCTCCGACCTCGATCTCAACGATTTCCTCGACCGCCCCAACGGCAAGCTCTCCGCCGGCCAGAAGACGCGCGTCGCGCTGGCCAAGGCGCTGATCAACCAGCCGGAGCTGCTGTTGCTCGACGAGCCGACGGCATCGCTCGATCCCGATACGGCCGACTGGGTGCGCGAGCATCTCGAGACCTATCGCAAGACGCGGCGCGCGACGATCCTGCTCGCCTCGCACAATATGTTCGAAGTCGAGCGGCTCTGCGACCGCGTCATCATCCTCAAGCGCGGCCGCATCGAGGAGGACGACAGCCCGGAGGCGATCATGGCGCGCTACAGCCGCGACACGCTGGAGCAGGTGTTCCTCGACGTCGCGCGCGGCCGCGGCCAGGGCAGCGCTGATGCGGGCTCATCCGATGCGATGACAGGCAAGCAGCAGAGCGCCGCGCGGGAGACGCTGCCATGAGACACTGCCATGAGTGATCTCGCCGTCCATGGCATCTCGCCGCGCCGCATCGGCGCGATGATCCTGCGCTACTGGTACTTGCTGATGTCGTCGTGGCCGCGGCTGCTGGAGCTTGCGTACTGGCCGGTGCTGCAGGTCGTCACCTGGGGCTTTCTGCAGAGTTACATCGCGCAGAACGCGAATTTCTTCGCGCGCGCCGGCGGCACCCTGATCGGCGCCGTGATCCTCTGGGATATCCTGTTCCGCGGCCAGCTCGGCTTCTCCATCTCCTTCCTGGAGGAGATGTGGGCGCGCAACATGGGCAACCTGATGATGAGCCCGCTGAAGCCGATCGAATTCCTGATCGCGCTGATGGTGATGAGCATCATTCGTCTTGCGATCGGCGTGATCCCGATGGTCGTGCTGGCGCTGCTGCTGTTCCACTTCAACATCTTCGACCTCGGCCTGCCGCTGATCGCGTTCTTCTGCAATTTGATCTTCACAAGCTGGGCGGTCGGGATCTTCGTCTCTGGCCTTGTGCTCCGCAACGGCCTCGGCGCCGAGGGCATCGTCTGGACGCTGATGTTCGCGCTGATGCCGCTCGCCTGCGTCTATTATCCGGTCCGCGTGCTGCCGCACTGGCTGCAGCATGTCTCCTGGTCGCTGCCGCCGACTTACGTGTTCGAGGGCATGCGCACCCTCTTGATCGAGGGCGTATTCCGTACCGACCTGATGTTGACGGCGCTCGCCCTGAACGCCGTCCTGCTGGTGGCGTCTTTTGCGGCATTTCTGGCCCTTTTACGCAGCGCCAAACGGCATGGATCGCTGCTCGGGGGTGGCGAATAAGTCACTTTCCCGTGGAATCTCCAGCGCTTCCCTACCCAACGGGGGTGGAAAGAACGATCTCTGGATTGACGCATTATTACCCATTCGACAGTATGCTGCGGCGCAAAACAGGGGTCTGAAATCAATGCCGATTGGTGAGTTTGGCAAAGCACCGCCATTAGCGTCCGCAGGTAGTCCGGCACTGACGACGCCGATGTACTGGATGTACGAGATGGCGCAGGCCTCGCTCAATCCGGCGCGCGCCGTGACGGACGCGACCAAGATCCTGTTCCAAAACCCGCTGAACCCGTGGTCGCACACCGAGTTCGGCAAGTCGGTCGCCGCGGGCTGCGAATTGTTCGAGCGCACCACGCGCCGCTACGGCAAGCCGGAATGGGGCATCCACGACACCGAGGTCAACGGCGTCCGCACGCCGGTCGAGATCAAGAGCGTGTGGGAGAAGCCGTTCTGCCGCCTGCTGCACTTCGACCGCAAGCTGACGCGCCCGTTGCGCGTCCCGCAGCCGCGGGTGCTGATCGTGGCGCCGATGTCCGGCCACTACGCCACGCTGCTGCGCGGCACGGTGCAGGCCTTCCTGCCCTCGCATGAAGTCTACATCACCGACTGGACGGATGCGCGGATGGTGCCGCTCGCCCAGGGCCGTTTCGATCTCGACGACTACATCGATTACGTCATCGAGATGCTGCACGCACTCGGCGGCAACATGCATATCATCGCGGTGTGCCAGCCCTCGGTGCCGGTGGTGGCCGCGGTCTCCATCATGGAAGCCAGCCGCGATCCCTACGTGCCGCTGTCGATGACCCTGATGGGCGGCCCGATCGACACCCGCCGCAACCCGACCGGGGTCAACGATCTCGCCGCCGAGCGCGGCATCGACTGGTTCCGCAACAACGTCATCACCAAGGTGCCGTTCCCGCATCCCGGCGTGATGCGCGACGTCTATCCGGGCTTCCTGCAGCTCTCGGGCTTCATCACCATGAATCTCGACCGTCACACCGACGCGCACAAGGCGTTGTTTGCCAACCTGGTGAAGGGTGACGGCGATCTCGTCGACAAGCACCGCGAATTCTACGACGAGTATCTGGCGGTGATGGACCTCACCGCCGAATATTACCTGCAGACCGTCGAGACCGTGTTCGTGCGCCACGCGCTGCCGAAGGGTGAGATGACCCATCGCGGCAAGCCGGTCGATCCGTCCCGGATCATGCGCGTCGCGCTGATGACGGTCGAGGGCGAGAACGACGACATTTCCGGCCTCGGCCAGACCGAAGCGACGCACGAGCTCTGTACCTCGATCCCGAATCATCGCCGTGTGCACTATGTGCAGAAGGGCGTCGGCCATTACGGCGTGTTCAACGGTTCCCGCTTCCGTTCCGAGATCGTGCCGCGCATCAACGACTTCATGATGTCATCGGCGAACCCGAAATCGTTGCTTGCGCTGGCGGCCGAATAAGCACGCGGAGGCGCCTGGGCGAGCGGGTTTCCCGGGCCAAAAACCCGCGAAAAGGCGGGGGAATTGACCCCGCCGGCGGGCCGGAAATCCGGCCGCTTTGAATCAGATTCGCCCCTTGGAAGGAGTGATTGTGACCTCAATCCTTTGACGGTCTCCAGGCCCTCGGTTCCCTGAGAATATTCCGGTTTCGGGCCCATTCTGTAGGGTCTGATCGCAGCCCAAGCCCTGTATATTGGGCAAATGATTTGTTTCTGCGCCGAGCGATTTGACTGGCGACGGTTGTGGCAGAGTCCGGGGCAATTGCTCCTCCCCGGACTGACTGACATGACCACTCGTGCGCTCCTCTATCGGCGCCCAGCCGAACCCGCGACTTTCCTGGTCAGGCACGGCTCGCAGGTGTTTGCGATCCGGCTGAGACGGCACCGGCGCGCGAGACGATACACGCTCCGCATCCATCCGACCGACCGCGAGGCGATCCTCACCATGCCGCCGCGCGGCACGTTGAAGGATGCACGCGAGTTCGCCGAGGTCCATGGCGGGTGGATTGCCGCCCGTCTCGGCCGCCTGCCCAAGGCCGCGCCGTTCCAGCCCGGCACGGTCGTGCCGTTGCGCGGCACGCCGCACCGGATCGTGCATCGCTCAGGTGAGCGCGGCACGGTGTGGACGGAGACGCGCGACAGCGGCGAGAAGATCATTTGCGTCACAGGCGACCCCGATTTCACCGACCGCCGCGTGCACGATTTCCTCAAGCGCGAGGCACGGCGCGATCTGCAGAAATCGGCGCAGGAGTATGCGCAAGCGCTCGGCGTGCGCGTGAGAAGGATTTCGATCCGCGACCAGTCGAGCCGCTGGGGCTCCTGCACATCGGCAGGCTCGCTGTCATTCTCATGGCGACTGATCCTCGCGCCGCCGTTCGTGCTCGACTATCTCGCCGCCCATGAGGTCGCCCATCTCGTCGAGATGAACCACTCGCCGCGCTTCTGGCGCGTGGTCGGGCGGGTTTGCCCGTCGATGGAGCGCGCCAAGAAGTGGCTGGATTCATCCGGCAACGATCTGCATCGCTATGGGATCGAGGATTAGTTTTCTGCTGTCGTCCCGGCCAAGCGAACTCCTTGCGGCGCGAAGCGCCGTCAAGTGCGAGCGCGAGCCGGGACCCATAACCACAGGCTTGCGTGGTTACGCTCGATAGAAGTCCAGCATCTCTTGAACAATAACGGCCTGTGGTTATGGGTCCCCGCGCCCGTGCGCAATCGCGCACTAGGCGGGGACGACAGTGATATTTGTGGCGCCGACGTGCGCTACCTGCTCCCGCCAAACAGCCGGTCCATCAGCCAGCCGTCGAGACCCGCCGCCGGTTCGGGCCGCACCGGCGCGCGTGAGGGCTGCCGGCCTGGACCGGCCTGCACCGCGGCCGGCGGCGTCGGCCCGGTGATCTGCGAGGCGATCTGGGCGAGCGTCGTCAAGCCACCGCTCGATGCCGGCGCGTTCGGCAGGTAAGCGACCGGCACGCCCTGATGCGCCGCGCGCATGAAGCGCGTCCACACTTCCACCGGCAAGCCGCCGCCGGTCGCGTGCTTGGTCGGCGAATTGTCGTCATTGCCGAGCCAGACGCCGGTGACGAGACTGGCGGTGTAGCCGATGAACCAGGCGTCGCGGAAATCCTGGCTGGTGCCGGTCTTGCCGGCGGCCTGCCACCCCGGAATCTCCGCCTTGCGCGCGGTGCCCGAGATCAGCGTCTGCTCCATCATCTGGTTCATGGCAGCGACATTGCGCGGTTCGATCGCCTGATTGGCGTCGTCAGGCTGGCGCTGGTACAGCACCTTGCCGTCCAGCGTCCTGATCCGCGTCACGACATGCGGGGAGATGCTCAATCCTCCATTGGCGAAC
>CAWCHW010000003.1:0-44317 GCA_963795365.1 uncultured Alphaproteobacteria bacterium | reverse complement strand
TCATCGAGGAGGAGAGCACCGGGGTCGGCGCGCTCTCGACCCTGCAGCGCGGCTATCGCGCCGATGCCTGTTTCATCCCCGAGCCGACCGGCGGCAAGATGGTGCGCTCGCAAGTCGGCGTGATCTGGTTTCGCCTGAAGGTGCGCGGCTTTCCCGTGCATGTGTTCGAGGCCGGCGCCGGCGCCAACGCGATCACGGCGGCCTATCACCTGATCCATGCGCTGCAAAAGCTCGAGACCGAGTGGAACGAGCGCGCCAAAGCCGATCGCCATTTCAAGGCGCTGGTCCATCCCATCAACTTCAACCCCGGCATCATCAAGGGCGGCGACTGGGCCTCCAGCGTGCCGGCCTGGTGCGACGTCGATTGCCGGATCGCGGTGCTGCCGGGCTGGTCGATCGCCGATTGCCAGAGGGAGATATTGGCCTGCGTGTCCGGTGCGGCGCGCGACCATCGCTTTCTCTCCAACAATCCGCCTGATGTGGAATGGTCGGGCTTTCTGTCGGAAGGTTATGAGCTGAAGAGATTCCGCGGAAGCCGAGGCGGCGTTCGGCAAGGCCTTCACCGCCGTCTACGGTGGCGAGGTTCAGGACCTCGTGTTCACCGCGCTGACGGATACGCGCTTCTACGGGCTGAACTACAACATCCCGAGTCTCTGCTTCGGCGCCAGTGGTGCGGCGATGCACGGCTTCAACGAATATGTCGATCTGGAGTCGCTGCGGAAATCGACCAAGGCCACCGCGCTGTTCATCGCGGAGTGGTGCGGGGTGGAGGGGGTCTAGGCCCGCGAGCGCGTTGCCGTCGCGCCGAACAGGTCGAACGTTACCGACCTGAACCAACGGTGCGCCGCATCCCGATGATAGCGTTCGTGCCAGTATTGCGAAATTTCGATGCGCGGCAGTGCGATAGGAGTTTCGAACGCGACAAGCCCGAGCGGCTCGGCGAGGCGCTTCGCCAGATTCGCCGGCAGCGTGGCGAGGCCGTCAGTTTCGGCCGCGACGATGGCGCCGGCGATGAAGCTTGGCACCCGCAGCATGATGTTCGCCGGCGTTATCTGCGACGTCAGCACGCGCTGCGCGTTCATATGTGCGGCATGACCGGTCTCCGACGCAGTCACGAGGATATGGCGCTGGGCGAGGAATCCGGCGCGTGACCGTGACGCCGCGAGCCGCGAATGCCCCTTTCGGGCGACCGTGACGAAGCTGTCGAAATACAGCCGCTGACGGCGAAGGTGGCGCGCCGCCTTCGGAAAGGCGCCAAGCGCCAGGTCGGCGTCGCCGGCTTCCAGCTTGGGTTCGAATTGCCGTGCATCCAGCGGTGTCGCGCGGATGTTGACGTTCGGTGCGATGGCTGCAACCCGGGCAATCAGGGGCGGCAGGAAATGGGTCATTCCAACGTCGGTCAACAGCAGGCTGAAGGTCCGATCCGAGTGAACGGGGTCGAAGGCGGCAGCAGATGCGCGCAGGCTGTCGGCCGCACCAAGCAGCGTGCGCAACGTATCGGCGATCTCGAGCGCCCTGGCCGTCGGTTGCATCGCATGCCCGTTGCGCACAAACAGCGGATCGGCGAACTGCGTGCGCAGATGGCGCAGTATCTTGCTGATGCCGGGCTGCGTGGTCGCCAGCAATTCCGCCGTTCGCGTAATGCTGCGCTCATGCAGCAGGGCGTGGAGCACCCGCAGCTCCCGCATGCTCAGCTCGGATGATGCAAGACTGGCCATATCATCTATTCCCGTTGTGGCATGGCGCGATTGACACCGATCGGATAGGCTCCTGTCAAATCAAAAGCCGCCGAAGGCGCATCAGGGAGAACCGCGATGGGCAAATTCATCATCGAGCCGCATTTTCGCCTGCAGGAATGGGTTGCCAGGGAGAAAGGCTATTTCGACGCCGAAGGCCTCGATTATGAATTCCGCGAGCTGATCCGCTCGACGGACGGACAGCATCATAACAAGGCCAATCAGGGCGCCTTCCAGAGCATCGAGAAGGGCCGCGAAGCCAATGTCAGCTGCGCCTGCCACTGGACTGTGAACGTGGCGGCCTCCAATGGCCACGCCAAGCTCTACGCCGACGTCTATTCGGTGGCGCCGTCCGGAATCTTCGTCTCCGCGGACTCCAAAATCCGCACGCCAGCCGATCTTGCCGGCATACCGATTTCAGTCGGTTATCAGTCGGGCAGCCACTACTCGACCATCCAGGCGCTCGAGCAGTTCATGGAACGGGGCAAGATCAAACTGACCTTCGAAGACGGCATGCTGTTTCACAGGATGTCGCAGTTGATCGAAGGCAAGAGCCCGGCGGCCGCATTGTTCAGCGGGCCCTATTACCTCGCCGAGCAACTCGGATTCCGCAAGGTGATCGATACCAGCTTCATGATTGCGGCGATGATCAAGGGGGAAGTGGAGCCGGAAGATATCCGGCGCTACTTCCGCGCCTTGCGCAAAGCTCAGCGCGATATCGACCTTCGGCCGGAGCGTTACACCCACTACTACAAGAACGAATTCCCCGAGCGCTTCCATGGCATGATGGACACGCGCAGTTGGGGACCGGGCGAGCGGATCGTGTTCGAGACCTACACGCGCGAAGTGTTCGAAGAATCGTTCGAGTGGATCGCGGAGCATGAGATATTTGCGGAAGGCCGCATGGGGGCGGGCGAATACGATCGATCCACGATCTCGTTTGCCGCGGAGTAACGGCGAAATTCCAGGGGGGAACGAGCCATGCGAAAGCACATCCTGAACTGTCTGTTCGCCGCGGTCGGTTTGGGATTGGCAAATTGCGCTGCTGATGCCCAGGAGACCGTGAAGGTCGGCCTGATCGTGCCGTTGACCGGCGGTCAAGCCTCGACGGGCAAGCAGCTCGACAACGCAGTCAAGCTCTACATGCAGCAGCATGGCGACACCGTCGCCGGCAAGAAGATCGAGGTGATCGTCAGGGACGACGGGGCCATTCCCGACAACACCAAGCGCATCGCGCAGGAATTGATCGTCAACGACAAGGTACAGGTCATCGCCGGATTCGGCATCACGCCGGCCGCGCTCGCCGCAGCACCTCTGGCGACGCAGGCAAAAATTCCGGAGATCGTGATGCTTGCCGGCGCCTCTGTCGTGACCGAACGGTCGCCCTACATCGTCCGCACCAGTTTCACATTGGCGCAGTCTGCCGTGATCATCGGCGACTGGGCGCCCAAGAACGGCATCAAGAAAGTCGCTACGCTGACCACCGATTACGCTCCGGGCCACGACGCGCTGCAATTCTTCAAGGCGCATTTCACCGCGGCGGGCGGCGAGATCGTCGAGGAAGTCAAGGTGCCCCTGATGAACCCCGATTTCGCGCCGTTTCTACAGCGCATGAAGGAGGCGAAGCCCGACGCCATGTTCGTCTTCGTGCCGGGCGGCCAGGGCGGCAACTTCATGAAGCAGTTTTCCGAGCGCGGCCTCGACAAGTCAGGCATCAGGATCATCGGGCCGGGCGACGTCATGGATGACGATCTGCTCAACGGCATGGGAGATTCCGCATTGGGCGCCGTCACCGCGCACATGTATTCAGCCGCGCATCCGTCCGCGTTGAACAAGCAGTTCGTGGCGGCCTATCAAAAGGCCTTCAATTCACGGCCTGGGTTCGTCGCGGTCGGCGGTTACGACGGTATTCATCTCGTGTATGAAGCGCTCAAGAAAACCGGCGGCAAAACCGACGGCGACTCGCTGCTTGCGGCAATGAAGGGGATGGCCTGGGAAAGTCCGCGCGGGCCGATCTCGATCGACCCGGAGACGCGCGACATCGTTCAGAACATCTACATACGGAAAGTCGAGAAGGTGAACGGCGAACTCTACAATGTCGAGTTCGAAACCTTCAAAGACGTCAAGGACGCCGGCAAGTCGCAGAAATAGCCGACGTCACTGCGGCCACAGCGCCGCGACAATCGCGTCCAGCCCATCGGTCAGCGCCGCCGGCCCCGGCTGCAGGATCAGCGGCGACTTGATCTCGACGATGCGTCCATTGCGAACCGCGGGGATCGTTTCCCAGCCCGGTCGGCCCTTGATCCCATCGATATTGACTTTCTTCCCGCACCAGGAGGCGAGGATCACGTCGGGCGCGAGGTCGCGCACCGTCTCCGGCGCGACGATTCGTTCCCTGGCGGACTTGCGCGCGCGCAGATCGGGAAGGATGTCGACGCCGCCCGCGATTTCGATCAGCTCGGAGACCCATCCGATGCCGCTGATCAGGGGATTGTCCCATTCCTCAAAATACACTGTTGGACGAACGGCACGCGGGATCGCCGCAATGTCCGCGAGACGCTTCTTGTAATCGTTCGCGAGCTGATCGGCGCGATCGGCGGCGCCGATCATCGCTCCCAGCGTGCGGATCATCGCCAGAATGCCGGCGACGTCGCGCTGGTTGAAGACGTGGACGGCAACGCCCGCGCGCACCAGTTCGGCCGCGATATCGGCCTGCAGGTCGGAGAAGGCGAGCACGAGGTCGGGCTCGAGCGCCAGGATTTTCGGGATGTCGGCGGTGATGAAGGCGGAAACCCTTTTCTTCTCGCGCCGGACCTGCGGCGGCCGCACCGCATAGCCGGAGACGCCGACGATGCGGTCCTGCTCGCCGAGCAGGTACAGGGTCTCCACAGTTTCCTCGGTGAGACAGACAATGCGGTGGGGAGGGAAGTGCTGCATGGCGTCAGCATATCGTGGACGTACGACGATTACCTCAGAGGTCATTGCGTCATTTACCCGGACGTTCCATCCTGCGTTCTCAGAAATCGCTTGAAGGAAGCCGGGAGTGCCTATGACGCCGCTTGAGAAAATTCGCTCGATGAAGATGCCCTTCGCAGACCTGAAGGGTGTGACCTTTGTCGAGGCCGATAGGGATCGCGTCGTCGCGCGCATGACGGTGCGGCCGGATCTCTGCACCGCCAACAACACCATTCATGGCGGCGCGGTGATGGCCTTTGCGGACTTTGTCGGAGCGGCCGCGACCGTCATCAATCTGCCTGAGGACGCCAAGGGCACGACGACGCTTGAGAGCAAGACCAATTTCATCGGCGGCGCAAAGGAGGGGATCACGCTGATTGCGACCGCGACCCCGGTGCATCGCGGCCGCCGCACCCAGGTCTGGACCACCCGGCTCGAGACCGAGGAGGGCAAGCTTGTCGCGATCGTGACCCAGACCCAGATGGTGCTTTGAGCCGGGACGAGTTCCCTCGGCGCATTACAAATTCTGTTGATATTTCAAGCTTTAAACAGCCTTGAATTATATGTTGCGATGCACAATATTGAAGGTCTAGGGATTCGACGCCTCCTCGGGGGACCTCTGAGGAGTATTCGCAATGTCAGACGACACGACACACCACGCGCGGCCCGGCTTCGGCTATGTGCGAACCTTGAGCCAGCAGGAAGAACTGCCGCTGTTGCGGGACCATCTGCTCAGGCTCGACACCCAAAGCCGCCGCGACCGCTTCCACGGTTTCCTGGATGAGGATTTCATCGAGCGCTACGCCGCCAAATGTGCGGACGATGGCACTGTTATCATCGCCTACATGGAAAACGGCGTCGTGCGCGGCGCGGCCGAACTGCATCCGCCGGGTCAATCCGACGACGGCGTGCCCGAGATCGCCTTCAGCGTGGAGACTTGCGTGCGGCGGCAGGGCGTCGGCAGCATCCTGTTCAAGCGACTGCTGTCAGAAGCGCGCTGGAAAGGTTATCGGCGGCTGCGCGTCACGACCGATGCCGGCAATGAGGCGATGCGGGCGCTTGCCAGCAAGTTTGGCGCGCATCTCGTGTTCCGCCATGGCGAGTCGACCGGGACGATCGAAGTCGGCGAGGCGCCGCAGGCCGAACTTGCAAGGCTCGCGATCGACGCGCCGTTGGGCGCAGCGCGCGCGGTGATGAATTTCAATCGCGCCTGGTGGAAGCTGCTCGTCAAAGCCTATGGGAGCGGACGCGCGGCGTGACGAAGGCCGCGCTTTTGACGCGGCCTCCGAAAGCTCGATAAACCGATTTACGATGCCAGGCGCGTAAGCGCTCAGGTGCCGGTGCGCTTGTCGTTGCCGAAACGTCTGACGACGCGGCGCTCGACCACGACCGAGCGCTGCGCGCCCTGTTCGCCCGTAATCACGCGGGTCGCCGCACGCGCCATTGCGCGGCCCTGCTTCTTCACCTCGACGAGGACCTCGTCATAGGGCAACCCCATCAGTGCCGAGGCGATCTCGGCCTGCTGCTCCTGATCGTCGGTGATGCCGACGGCGGCGAAGATGGCCTCTTCCAACGTCGGCGGATCCCGCCGGACGCGCCGCGGTCCGTACTTGGTATTCCAGTCTTCGCTCATCCGAGGCCTCGATTCTGATCCCGAATACCTAGGAACTGTGATGTTGCATTGCAATATGAAATTGATGTGGCAATCCAGCTATGCGCCAAATCAATCTCAAAGCCCTTCCAGCTTCGCAGCGTCATAAATTTCGATCGTCGGTGGAGCGGTGACCAGAGCACCAAGCGCGCGCACGAAGTTGCGCGACGCGGGGACCGCGAAATGCGCCGCCAATACGGAGCGATCGGCCCATTGCTCGATGAACACGAGCCGCAAAGGGTTCTCGCAATCGATATGGACGGAATGGGAGATGCATCCGGGTTCGGTGCGCGAGCGATGCACGTGTTCGAGGCTCAGGCGGCGAGCTTCTTCGAACGCCTCCTGCCGTGTCGTCACGCTACCGGTCACAACGATCATGCTCATTCCCCTTAGGCCTGGCCGGCGGGCGCCGCTTCTGTGGCGCTCACGAACTCCGGTACATGCTGCGGCCAGCGCTTGAGCGCTGCACGCCCCGCGTCCGTCAGGACATAGACGCCGCGCTCGGCGCGATCGAACCAGCCATACACGTTGTGCAGCAGGATTTTGCCGGCGTCGGGAAAGTGCTTGCGCAGATCCTTCACGCGCTGCGGTCCTGCGGACATCGCGGAGGCGCAGGCGAGCGCCTGCTGGCGGTAGGCCGTCATGATCGGCGCTCGCGTCGAGCCGCCCATGGCGGGATCGCCGATGCGTCGCCGATGCTCGGCGACCAGCCGCGAGCGCTTCCTGGGATCGCGCCGCGGCGCCGTGGTCGGCGGCTTGACCAGCACCTCGACCTCGCCGCGGCCGGTGACACCCAGCATGCCGAAGCCGAGCCGCCGGCAGAGATTGCGGTAACGCGCGTCGCTCTCGCGCCCCTTGCCCTGCGCCGACATTTTCGCGGCGAGCCAGACCTCATCGCAAGCTCCGGCGCGATCGACCGCCTGCAGGATCAGTTCCAGATTGAACGACAGCTTCAGCTCGCCGATGACCACGACAGGCGGATCGCCATCGGACAGTGCGACCAGGTCACAGCCGCCGACCTCGCCCTTGACGGTAAAGCCGAGCTTTTCCAGGAAGCGTTTGACGGGCAGGTAAAGCGCGGTTTCCAAGCGAGTGGCCTCTTGCGGCGGCGAGAGGCCGCGACTCAATGTCCTGAGTTTAGCTGAAATCCTGCAAAGCGTTTGATCGGGTCGCGCCCGCGGCGTAATCTTGCTGCCGGGACAAAGCGAAAGTCTATTGCGAGGAGAACCTGCCGGAGGCGATTTGGCGGGTGCGTTTTGCGTTTCGAGGGCAGGGTGGCCCAATTGTTACTGAAGGGACTTTACAAGTTCGCGTTCAAGACGGCGCGCGGCACCGGCTGCGGCGTCATGTTCGCGACCGAGGATGGCAAGCTCTACGGCGGCAATTCGGGTTCCTCTTTTATCGGCAGTTACAAGGTCGAGGGTGAGGAGATCGTCTCCGAGATGATGATGTCCCGGCACAACCATGATCCCGCCTATGCGCCGCTGTATCCCGTCGACAACGTCGTCATGACCTTCCGCAGCCACTGGCAGGGCGATGAACTGCACTCGAACGGCGGCACCGCGGCATTGCCGGGTGTGGTCTTCGAGAGCGTGCTGACGCCGATCAACGATACCGACGCGCCACCGGCCGGCCGCGTCGGCGCCAACGGCATCCGCAACGGGCTCTATTCCATCCACATCCGCATGCTCGACGGCATCGACGGCGGCAACACCGGCGTGATGATGCTGCAGGACGGCCGCATCCGCGGCGGCGATGCCTATTTCGATTATCTCGGCGCTTACAACGCCGAAAACGGCAAATGGAAAGGCGAGATCGTCAACCGCGAGCACACGCAGAGCCGTGGCGAGCGCCCGCTGTTCGGCGGTCATGAAGTCGGCATCGGCTTCTCCGGCACCTATGACAGTGAAGGCGCTGAAGGTGACGCCACTGCGCTTGCCGGCAAGCGCAGCATCCGCTTCAAGGCGGTGCTCAGGAAACTGGTTGAAGCCTAAACCCGTCCCATGACCGGGATCAGCGCGCCGGTGACGGCGCTTGCGGCGTCGCTGACCAGAAACAGGATCACTTCGGCGAGTTCCTGCGGCCTTACCCATTTCGAGAAGTCGGACTTCGGCATGCTCTCGCGGTTGGCCGCGGTGTCGATGGTCGAGGGCAGCACCGCATTCACCGTGATCTTTCCCTTGTGCTCGGCGGCGAGCGCCTCCGTGAGACGGTGCACACCGGCCTTCGATGCCGCATACGGGCCCATGCCGGCGCCGGCCTGCAGCGCTCCCATCGCGCCGATATTGACGATGCGCGCCGCCGGCGACCTCAGAAGATGCGGCAGCGCCGCCTGCGAGGCGCAAAGCGCGGTCAGGAGGTTGAGCGCGTGCATGCGCTGCCAGCTCTTGATCTCGCCATCGGCCACCATCTCATAGGTGAAGCCGCCGGCGATGTTGACCAGCGCATCGAGCCTGCCGAAATGCGCTGCCGCGGCGTCGATCGCCTTCTTGGCCTGTCCGCTGTCGGACAGGTCGACGCCCCCGATCTCGATCCTGTCAGGCGTGGCGGCCGCTTGCGAGGCCGCATGATCGATGCCGGCGACACGCGCGCCGCGCGCGACTGCCGTGTCCGCGACCACCCGGCCGAGCGCGCCGAGCGCCCCGGTGATGACAATGACTTTTCCATTCATATGAGCGTCTCCGGATGGGCAGCAAGCGCACACTATCGTCATACGAAAATGACTTGCAATGGCGCAGCGTTTGGCTCCCGCATTTCTTGAAGACGCTTCATCACAATGGGCCGGTGCGCATCGTGGCGATCGGGTCGACGTCGTCGACGGCGGGAAAGGATTAAGAACGACACAAAGTCGTTTCAGGCGATGGCTTGAGCGGGCATCGGTAAAATTGTCGGGACTTCCGTAAGCCGATGGCAGAACAGCGCTGCTATGGTCAGGGTGACCAGAACGGGGATTTACCAATGGTGGGATATTTGCCTGATCACGGCCTTCCGCTGATTCAGCTGAAGGAACAACGCCGCGATCTCGTCGTCGCCCTGCAGAATCGCAGCGGCCCGATCAGCAGTTGGGAATTGATGCAGATCGCTGCCGTCCAGCAGGCGATCTCCGCCTTCGAGGAGGTGATTGCCGACCTCGACGCGGAAGCCGAGATGGAAGCGGCGGCCTAGCGCATGATCCGGAAAAGTGTGCAGCGGTTTTCCCTCGCGACAAACGCGGAAGGCGTTTGCGCGGAGATCATGCGCAAACAATAGCTCGACTGCGCGCTCAGGACTGCAAATAGCGCTTTTTCAATTCCGAGCGCTCTCGCGTACCAAGCCCCAAGCCATCCCTGAAATAGCCTTCGAGATCGCCGTAGCGTTCGCTGATGGTCTCGAGGCCGGCCGCCAGAAATGACGCGTTGACCGAGCCGATGGCCTGTCGGACCTCATCAGGCAAGTCCGGGGCAGAGGCCGGATCGCGTCGGTAGAATTGATTGGTCAGGAGATAATCTTCCGAGATTGTCTTCTCGGGCACGCCGAGCGCGTGCAGGATCAGTGCGCAGGCGAAGCCGGTGCGGTCCTTGCCGGCCGTGCAGTGGATGACCAGCGGGCCCTCGCCATCGACGAGGTGCGCGAACAGCTCGCGAAAACTGTGGGTGTTGAGCCGGACATAGCCGCGATAGGATTCGCGCATGATCTCGAGTGCATCGGCGGACGATAAGGCCCGGGCCTGCAGCCGCGCGCGCAACGCCGCAACGACGGTCGGCTCGATCGGCAGCGAATGGACCGCGATCTCCTTGACCACGCAGGCGGCGGCCACGCGTTCATCGGTGCCGCGAAAATCGAAGGCATGCTTGACGCCGAGTTCGCGCACAACGCCGATGTCGGTCTCGCTCAGATGGCCCAGATGGTTAGAACGAAAAATGTGCCGCCATCGGACGCTGCGGCCATCGGCTGTCGCATAGCCGCCGAGGTCGCGGAAATTGCTCGCACCCTGGAGGTTGTAGTGGCGGAGGGGGGTGTCTTGCATGTCAGGAGTTTAAGCCAAGCCGTGCGGCAGAGAAATGGCGTTGATTGAAGTATCGCGGCACTGTCCGCGCCGCGGCTCTGCTCTATACTAGCGGTTCCGTGGGGCAAAGCCGCATGCAATGCTATCGAATGATTGTTTTGGGGACAGCGTTCGCTGGAACCTTGGCGTCTCACGCCGGTTTTCGCGCAGGGCACGACCATCCAGACTTATCATTGCGCCGATGGCGCCAATTTCATCGTCGGCTTTTTCCCGTACGACAAGCGCGCGCATCTGCAGATCGATGGTGGAGAGGTGACGCTGCTCAAGCGGATCTCGTTTTCAGGGACGCGCTATGCCGGTCATGGCGTGACGTTGCGGATCGACAAGGCCGGAACGATGACGCTCAAGCACGCCAAAAGGCCGGTTACGGCCTGTAATCCCGATCTCAGGCAGCAATAAAAAAGGCCGAAACGATTTCGTTTCGACCCTTTTTCAGTTCGTGGTCCCGGCGGTCTGCCGAGCGCGATGTGTCTGCCTGGTGAGGCCTGGCATCAGCGTTCCCACGGCTTGGTCTGGGACTGGGCGTCCCGGATAGCTTCTTCGTGGTACCAGCTGCCGCTGCAGGTCGCCTCGTTGACGCGGGGCGTCTCGGTCACGGATTTGGCCTCCCGGGTGCTCCGGCCGCCGAGAGCCGCGCGGCCCCCGACCGGGAATTGATAGATCCTGGCGGACCCCTGATTCAGACTTGCACTCATCGATCTTCTCCTTGGCCGATGCGCTTTGCTTCATGCTGCGCCCGACTCGTTCTCCAGTGGTTACGAAAACCGATATCGGTGGTGCTCGTGCCGATGCAAACTGATCAAAGGAACGTCATCTGCCGTCTATTTCGTAGGCATTTGCGGCATTGCCTCTGCAGAGGCATCGTCGCGGGGGCTAATGCGTGGGCTGCCGACAAGGTTGCGCCCGGGGCTGGTTGGGATCCCCGCACGTGCCACGGCGCTGGCGTTCCCTTAGGCGCATGGGCCCTCGCGAACAGGGCCTGCCGCCGAAACAAGCGGAAATCCGGCAATAAGGCTGTCGTTTCCCCCTCATCGTCGGCCCTCCGGTGCGCTGTTCTGTCGCACCCCTAATTTGTGGCTGGCCGAGGCGGTCAGGGTTCCCGCCAACTCGCTCGGCCCTTCCCGTACTGCGGCGGCTGGCACGCTAAATGCTTCGTGGCAGACGGCTGATTATGGCCGGGTAACAACGGGGTGGCCCGCGATTTCCGGGCGTCCCTTTCCAAAGAAGATCAACAGAGAGGCTCAATGACGAAATACAGGCTCGAGTACATTTGGCTCGACGGGTATACGCCGACCCCGAACCTGCGCGGCAAGACCCAGATCAAGGAATTCGCGTCATTCCCGACGCTGGAGCAGCTTCCGCTGTGGGGCTTCGACGGCTCCTCGACCATGCAGGCCGAAGGCCACAGTTCCGATTGCGTGCTGAAGCCGGTCGCGGTGTTTCCGGACGCGGCGCGTACCAACGGCGTGCTGGTCATGTGCGAAGTCATGATGCCCGACGGCAAGACTCCGCATTCCACCAACAAGCGCGCGACCATTCTCGACGACGAAGGCGCCTGGTTCGGCTTCGAACAGGAGTACTTCTTCTACAAGGACGGCCGTCCGCTCGGCTTCCCGACCACGGGTTATCCGGCGCCGCAGGGCCCGTATTACACCGGCGTCGGCTACAGCAATGTCGGCGACGTCGCCCGCAAGCTGGTGGAAGAGCATCTCGACCTCTGCCTCGCGGCCGGCATCAACCACGAAGGCATCAACGCCGAAGTCGCGAAGGGCCAGTGGGAATTCCAGATCTTCGGCAAGGGCTCCAAGACCGCCGCCGACCAGATGTGGATGGCGCGCTATCTGATGCTGCGTCTGTGCGAGAAGTACGGCGTCGACATCGAGTTCCACTGCAAGCCGCTCGGTGACACCGACTGGAACGGCTCGGGCATGCACGCCAACTTCTCGACCAACTACATGCGCGAAGTCGGTGGCAAGGAGTATTTCGAGAAGCTGATGGCGGCCTTCGAGAAGAACATCATGGACCACATCGCCGTCTACGGTCCCGACAACGACAAGCGTCTGACCGGCAAGCACGAGACCGCGCCCTGGAACAAGTTCAGCTACGGCCTGGCCGACCGCGGCGCTTCCATTCGCGTGCCGCACTGCTTCATGAACAACGGCTACAAGGGCTATCTGGAAGACCGCCGTCCGAATTCGCAAGGCGACCCCTACCAGATCGCTTCGCAGATCCTGAAGACGATCTCCGAGGTACCGACCGTCGCCAAATCGGCTGCCGCCTAACTCCAAGAGGCAGGCAACCCGGGTTGGGGCTCCCGGGTGCTCAAGTGATCCGCCGGAGCATGCCGCTCCGGCGGATCATTGTTTTATGACATGCAATCCGAATGGTTTCCCCTGCCGCCTGAACGGCGCTAGATAGCGGCTCGCATGGGGACGCGCCGTGTTCGGGGGTTTCTACACAGTCAGGTTTCAGCTCGGCGAAGGGGTCGGGCGCAGTGTGATGTACGCCCATGCCGGCAAGCTTTTGGGCGGCAACTCCGCCTTTGCCCACATCGGCATCTACGAGCCCGTTGGCGATGAGATCGCCATCGAGGTCAGCACCGTGCGGCACAATCCCGATCCAAACTACAGGGCGATGGCGGGGACCGACGACGCCACTTTGTTTGCGCGCGGCAGAGCGGATGGTGAGCTCTATCGCTTCCAGGGCCGGTTGCGGGAATTGCCCAACGTTCCCTTCCAGTCGGTGATGACGCCGGTGGAGGAGCAGCCGATTCCCATCGCGGGCGGCGTCGGCGAGGGCGGCGCCGTCAACGGACTCTACTCCATCCATCTGCGCACCCTCGACGGCATCGATGGCGGATTGACCGGCGTGATGCTGCTCAGCGACGGCCGCATTCTGGGCGGCGACGCCTTCTTCTATTATCTCGGGACCTACACCAGCGCGAACGGCCGCTGGAAGGGCCAGATCCTCAACCAGGAGCACACGCCGTCCAGGGGCGAAAACCCCGTGTTCGGCGGCCATGAGGTCGGCATCGGCTTTGCCGGCACCTGCGACGAAGAGGGCGCCTCGATCGAGGCGACGGCGCTGGCGGGCAAGCGCAGCCTGCGATTGGCCGCAGTGCTGAAGCTGATGCGGCGGGCGTAGCGATGCAGACGGTTCGTGTGCTCTCGACCCTCGCCCTGAAGGGCGCGGTCATGCGCCTTGCGGGACACTACGAGGCGGCAACCGGCGTGCAGATCGACGCTGATTTTGCGCCGACGGTCGGGCTGTTGCCGCGGCTGCGCGGCGGCGAGAGGGCCGACATCGTGATCCTGACCCGCGAAGGGCTCGATGAGCTTGCCGCCGAAGGCGCTGTCGTCGCGGCAAGCGTGGTCGACCTCGCGCGGTCTTACGTCGGCATCGCCGTGAAAGCCGGAGCGCCGCATCCGGACATCGCGACCGAAGACGCGTTTCGCGCGAGCCTGTTGGCGGCGCGCTCGGTGGCCTATTCGAAGATCGGCGCGAGCGGCATCTATTTCGCCGGCCTGATCGAACGGCTTGGCGTTGCCGCCGCGATCAACGCGCAGGCGACCATCACATCCGGCTTCACCGCCGAGCGGCTGATCAGCGGCGAAGCCGACCTCGCCGTGCAGCAGATCAGCGAACTCAAACAGGTCGACGGCATCGAGGTCGTCGGACCGATCCCGCTATCGCTGCAGACACCGGCGGTGTTCTCGGCCGGACGGATGGCGGAATCGGAGAACGCCGCGCAGGCCGACGCGCTATTGCAATTTCTCGCCTCGCCGGAAGTGGCTCCCGTACTGCTTGAAACCGGGTTGGAGCGGCCTTGAATTTGCCGGCGCGGCGACGCAACCTCGCATCGATGAAGTCATGTCACACATTCGCCTGTGCGGTGGTCTTGGCCGTTTTCACGCCCGCGCTGGCGCATGCGCAATCCGCCGATCTCGTGCTGTGCGACCGCATCGCCGCCGATCCGACCGATCCGGACAAGCCGGCCGATATCAAAGGCGTCTCCGACATCGCGTCCGCCGACGTCCCGACCGCAATCAAGTTCTGCAAGAAGCCAGCCGGCAGCTCACGCCGCGCGATGTATCAGCTCGGGCGCGCCTATGCCGCCAACCGGCAAACGGCGGAAGCCGTCGCCGCCTGGCGCAAGGCGGCCGACAAGGGCTCCAGCGCGGCAATGGTCGAGCTTGGCGTGCTCTACGGCACCGGTGCCGGCGTGCCTAAGGACGAGGAGCAGGCGCGACAACTGTTCGAGCGCGCGGCGAATGCCGGCAACCCTCGCGGTGTCACCAATCTTGCCGCCCTTGGCGGCGCCGCCTCGACGCAGGACCCTGCGCGCGCGCGCGAGCTGCTGGCAAAGGCAGCCGAGACCAATGCCGAGGCGCAATACCAGCTCGGCCTGATGCTGGCCGAGGGCACCGGCGGCCCAAAGGACGACGCCGGCGCCCGCGCGCTGTTCGAGAAAGGCGGCCGCGCAAAATCATCCGGGCGCGCTGGTTGAGATGGGCGTCTTCGCGCAGGAGGGGCGCGGTGGTCCGAAAGATCGCGACGCGGCGAAGGCCTATTACAAGCGCGCCGCCGATCTCGGCGACGAGCAGGCCAAGGCGGCGCTGAAGCGGCTCGACTGCCCGATCGCGATCAAGGACAAGCGCGGCAAGCTGGTGACCGATCTCTGCTTCTAGTGAGTGATCTACGCGCGCTTGCAGTTCGAAGCATGGCAGGCAGGGAACACGCGGCCGGGACCGGTGTTTTCATGGAACTGTCACGGAGCGCTTCGATGATCCGCAAACTGCAATCCGGCCAATACCGGCTCTATTCCCGCAAGGTCAATCCGAAGACCGGCAAGCGCCGCAATCTCGGCACGTTCAAGTCGCGTACGGCGGCTGAAAAGCACGAGCGCGCCGTGCAATATTTCAAGCGGCATTAGGCCAGCGAAAACACTTCCACTGGCGCTGTCGATAGCATAAGAGCGGCCGCGACGATTCCTCTCCTTCCGCGTGCCCATGATCCGCCTCGACAATATCAGCAAGCAACAAGGCCACCAGATCCTCTTCATCGAAGCCTCCGCGTCGCTTCAGAAAGGAGAGAAGGCCGGCCTGGTCGGCCCGAACGGCGCCGGCAAGACCACGCTGTTTCGGATGATCACCGGACAGGAGCAACCCGATGAGGGGGCAGTCGCGGTCGATCGCGGCGTCAGCATCGGCTATTTCAGCCAGGATGTCGGCGAAATGTCGGGCCGCAGCGCGGTCGCCGAGGTGATGGACGGCGCCGGCGCCGTCAGCGCGGTGGCCATCGAGCTGAAGGCGCTGGAGGAGGCGATGGCCGATCCTGATCGCGCCAATGAGATGGACGAGATCATCGCGCGTTATGGCGAGGTGCAGGCGCGCTTCGAGGAGCTGGACGGCTATGCCCTCGAGACCCGCGCGCGCGAAGTGCTCGCCGGCCTGAGTTTCAGCCAGGAGATGATGGACGGCGACGTCGGTGCGCTGTCGGGTGGATGGAAGATGCGGGTGGCGCTGGCGCGCATCCTGCTGATGCGGCCCGACGTGATGCTGCTGGACGAGCCGAGCAACCATCTCGATCTCGAAAGCCTGATCTGGCTGGAACAGTTCCTGAAAGGCTACGAGGGGGCGCTGATGATGACCTCGCACGACCGCGAGTTCATCAACCGCATCGTCAACAAGATCGTCGAGATCGACGGCGGCACGCTCACGACCTATTCCGGCGATTACGAGTTCTACGAACAGCAGCGCGCGCTGAACCAGAGACAGCAACAGGCGCAGTTCGAGCGCCAGCAGGCCATGCTCGCCAAGGAGATCAAGTTCATCGAGCGCTTCAAGGCGCGCGCCTCGCACGCGGCGCAGGTGCAGAGCCGGGTGAAGAAACTCGAGAAGATCGAGCGGGTCGAGCCGCCGCGACGGCGCCAGACGGTGGTGTTCGACTTTCTTCCCGCCCCGCGCTCGGGCGAAGATGTCGCGAGCCTGAAGAACGTCCACAAGGGCTACGGCAACCGCAGCATCTATGACGGCTTCGATTTCACCATCCGCCGCAGGGAGCGCTGGTGCGTGATGGGCGTCAACGGCGCGGGCAAGTCGACCCTGCTGAAGCTGGTCGCGGGCGATGCCGAGCCCGACGACGGCAGTGTGACGGTCGGGGCCAGCGTCAAGATGGGCTATTTCGCCCAGCACGCCATGGATCTGCTCGATGGCGAGCAAACCGTGTTCGAGTCGCTGGAGGATTCCTTTCCGCAGGCAGGGCAGGGGTCGCTGCGCACGCTTGCCGGCTGCTTCGGCTTCTCCGGCGACGACATCGAGAAGCGGTGCCGCGTGCTGTCGGGCGGCGAGAAGGCGCGGCTGGTGATGGCGAAGATGCTGTTCGATCCGCCGAACTTCCTGGTGCTGGACGAGCCGACGAACCATCTCGACCTCGCGACCAAGGAAATGCTGATTGGGGCGCTGTCGGAGTTCGAGGGGACCATGCTGTTCGTGTCGCACGACCGGCACTTCCTGGCGGCGCTTTCAAATCGCGTGCTGGAGCTGACGCCGGAGGGCGTGCACCAATATGGCGGCGGCTATACCGAATATGTCGCGCGCACCGGCCAGGAAGCGCCGGGTTTGCGGAGCTAGGCGGCGAGACCCGCATATCAGCCCACCGCTTGAACGATCGGGTGCTCGCTCGTTACGCTCTCCAAAAACGGGGAGAGAACGATGAAGCAGCTTCGAATCGGAGACGTCACCATCGATGCGGTGATCGAGCGCGAAGGGCCGTGGCGCCGACCGCAGGACTTCTTTCCCGCGTATGACGACGCCGTCTTCAAGCAGCACCTCAAGACAATGGAGCCGGAGTGTTATGACACCGCGCTCGGCTTGATGAATATCACCTACCAGACCTTCGTGGTGCGGACGCCGAAATACACCATCCTGGTCGACACCTGCACCGGCGAGGACAAGGGCCACCCGCCGCCCTTCGACTTTCCGGGCAAGGAGCGCTGGCGCAACGAACTGTTCGCGCTCGGCATTTCCTTCGACACAGATCGACTACGTCTTCTGCACGCATCTCCACATCGACCACACCGGCTGGAACACCACGCTGCGCGATGGCCGCTGGGTGCCGACCTTCCCGAACGCCAAATACGTCTTCCACAAGCGCGAATATGCGGTTTGGGAGGAGGAGAACAAGAAGGGTAATAATCCGCCCGGCACGGTGTTCCGCGACAACTGCCTGCCGATCGTGGAAGCCGGCCAGGCGCTCTTGGTCGACGACGACTATGCGCTCGACGACACGGTCACGCTGACGCCGACGCCGGGCCATTCGCCCTGCCACTGTTGCGTCAACATCTTCTCGAAGGGACAGCGTGCCTCTGTCATCGGCGATCTCGTGCATCACCAGGTCCAGTGCCGCGAAATCGACTGGTCGGCGCGGCCGGACTGGGACCCGAAATTGTCCGCGGTGTCGCGGCGGAAATTCTTTGCCTCCGTCGCCGATACGGACACGCTGATCCTGCCGATCCATTTCCCGCGTCCGACGGTCGGCTTCATCAAGCCACACGGCAACGCCTTCGACTACAAGTTCAAGCGGGATTAGCGGGTGGGCAAGACCGTCTCACGCGTGGCGATCGCCGGTCTCGGTCCGATCGGGACGCGCCTCGCCAAAGCCCTCGATGACGGGATCGACGGGCTCACGCTTGCGGCGGTCTCCTCCGCCAATATCGAGAAACACCGCGGCTGGCTCGACAAGCTCGGCAAACGGCCGGCGGCGCTGCCGATCGAGGCGCTCGCGGATGCCGCCGACATCGTCGTCGAATGCGCGCCGAGCAGACTGGTCCGCGCCATCGTCGCGCCTGTGGTGTCGCGCGGCAAGACCGCGGTCGTGCTGAGCGTCGGCGCGCTGCTCGAGAACGAGGACCTGATCGCGCTTGCGAAAGAGAAGGGCGGCCAGATCGTGGTGCCGACCGGCGCGTTGATCGGGCTGGACGCCATGACGGCGGCCGCGGTCGGTACCATCCACTCGGTGCAGATGGTCACCCGCAAGCCGCTGAAGGGGTTGGAAGGCGCGCCCTACCTGGTCGAGCACAAGATCGATCTTCAGGACATCACCGAGCCGCTGAAAATCTTCGACGGCACGGCGCGCGAGGCCGCCAGGGGCTTTCCGGCCAATCTCAACGTCGCCGTGGCGCTGTCGCTGGCGGGGATCGGCGCCGACCGCACCAGGGTGGAAATCTGGGCCGACCCCACGGTGACGCGCAACACCCACCGGATCGAGGTCGATTTGGATTCCGCGCGCTTTTCCATGACCATCGAGAACATCCCGTCGGAAAATCCCAAGACCGGGCTGATCACCGCCCTGAGCGTGATTGCCTGCCTGCGCAAGCTCAACGCACCGTTGCGCGTGGGGACCTGACGCAGGACGGCAAATCTGCTATCGTTGCGCCAAATACATCGGGAGAAACGCCATGGATGCCGTGACGCCGAAAGGCCACGAGACCGCCGAGACTCATTCCCATCTCGTCCAGCCGCAGCATATGGAATGGCAAAAGACCCGCTTTCCCGGCTGCGAGGCCAAGACGCTGCTGTTCGATCGCGCAACCGGATTGATGACCGCGCTGATGCGCTTTGCACCCGGCGCGGTGCTTCCCGACCATGAGCACGTCAATATCGAGCAGACCTATGTGCTCGAAGGCTCGCTGGTCGACAAGGAAGGCCCTGCGAAGGGAATCGTGTGCAAGGCCGGGGAGTTCATCTGGCGTGAGGCCAACAGCCGGCACGTCGCCTGGTGCCCTGAAGGCGGCTTGATGCTCGCGATCTTCCAGGTGCCGAACAAATTCTTCGAGGCCGACGGCCGCGTCATCGATGCCAACGGTCAGGATTGGGACGAGGCCTGGGGCCACACCGGCAAGACCTGAACTTTTGTCGACGGCAAACAAAGGGCGGCCCTCGCGGCCGCCCTTTTGCATTGGATGTCTTGTGGGAATCGGACTAGCTCGCCGGCTTCGCACTTCTTCATGGAGGCGGTCTTGGCGGCGCCAGAGAGCTTCTTGCCGTCAGCGCTGACAGCTTTGGCCTCGCAGGAATCGTGCATGCACTTCTTCATGAACGAGGTTTTGGCCGCGCCCGCGAGCGGCTTGCCGTCCTTGCCCATGGCCTTGGCTATCGCAGGACGCGTCCTGTGCGAAGGCCGAGCCGGCCGCGAACGTGGCGATAACGGCAGCCAATAAAATCCGCTTCATCGTGATGTCTCCCTGGACGAAGAAAAGTCCGCGGATTGGAACTTGGAATCCGGCCGCGATCAAGCTCCCGCAGGCCGGACCGATGGAATATATTCGGGCAGACGGGTTGGCGCGTTCATCTTCCAGTCAGGATCAGCGCTGCAGCAGCGCCTTGAAATCGGCCCGCGCACGTTGCGCCTCCGCTCGCGCAACCTCGGAGGCCTCGCCCAGCCCGAAATAGCCGTGGATCAGGCCTTCGCCGCCATAATGCCGGGTCGGGACATCGGCCGTTTCGAGCGCCGCGGCATAGGCGATACCCTCGTCGCGCAACGGATCGTACCAGGCGGTGCAGACGATTGCAGGTGCCAGCCCCGCATGGTCCTTCGCCCGCAGCGGCGAGACGCGCCAGTCGTCCCCGTGCGCCTTGTCGGCGAGATAATGGCCGCAGAACCATTCCATCACCGCGCGCGACAGGAAGTAACCCTCCGCATTGGCGGCGCGCGACGGGTAACGCGCGTTCTCGGTCGCATCGGCATAACTGCCGTGCACATCGGTGACGGGATAGACCAGTAATTGCGCGGCGAGCTTGATGCCGGCATCGCGGCAGGCGATCGCCGTCGTCGCCGCGAGATTGCCGCCCGCGCTGTCACCGGCGACCCCGAGGCGATCCGCGTCGCCGCCAAATTCCGCAATGCGGTTCGCGACGTCCTTGACCGCCGCGAACGCGTCCTCGAAGGCGCCGGGAAAGCGCGTCTCCGGCGGGCGGCGGTAGTCGACCGAGACCACCACCGCGCCGGTCTCGATCGCAAGCCACCGCGCCTGCCGGTCGTGGGTCTCCAGGTCGCCCGCAACCCAGCCGCCGCCGTGGAAGAACACGACCGTCGGCGATTTGCCGGGCGCGGGACGGTAGACCCGGGCTGCCAGCGGACCGGCGCCGCCCTGGACCTTGATGTCCCTGACGTCGGCGACGGGGGGCGGCGGCACCCCCGCACGTGAGGCCGCGAGCGCGCGCAACGCGTCGCGGGCGCTTTGCGGCGTCATGGTTGCGGGATCGCGCAACGGCAGCAGCGGGATGATCTGGGCGACGACGGGGTCGAGAGGGGCGGGCATTTCAACTTCCCTGGAGGCGTTCCTGTTATGCTTCAAGCATAGAGGCCGCGCGCGAGGCCCGCAATCATCGGCGGCGCGAAGCATGCATCAGCAGGCATGACGGATTGCAGTGAGCGACTAGCGGCTCAGCGCGACTTCCTTGAACGCAGCCACGAGCGGCTTCTCCAGCTTGCCGTTCATGCCGCAAAGGATGTTGTAGGCATCAGCGCGGGGCATCGGCGGCCGGTAGCGCCGGTCTTCGATCAAGGCTGCAAAGATG
Organism: uncultured Alphaproteobacteria bacterium; assembly: GCA_963795365.1. GTDB lineage: Bacteria > Pseudomonadota > Alphaproteobacteria > Rhizobiales > Xanthobacteraceae > Bradyrhizobium. Next base: position 23,350 of record CAWCHW010000003.1, on the reverse strand, counting down.
TCCGAGATGGTCAACACCCGGACGAGGTCGCTTATGTTTTCTGCACACAGCTTGTCGGGGTATCCGCTTCCATCGAGATATTCGTGATGGTGGCGAACCCCATCCAGGATTTCCGGTGAGATCGAATCGTTGCCCTTCAGGATGTCGTAACCGGCGCCCGGATGGGTCTCGATCAGTGCGCGTTCGCCGTCGTCCAGCCGGCCCGGTTTGTCGAGAACGGCAAGCGGAATCGTCGCCTTGCCGATGTCATGAAACATCGCCGCAGAATGCAGTCGCTCTATATCTTTCTTCGGAAAGCCGAGGCTCAATCCAAAATCGACGGCCAACCCTGTCACCAGCAGACAATGCTGATAGGTTCCCTCGTGGTGCTTCCGGACGGTCGCCAGCCACTTCGATAATCCATGTTCCTCGATGGCGTCCGAGATTTTGCCGCCAGCCTTGCTCGCGCCGGAAACGTCAATTGGCGTACCGCTCGCCACCGCCGCGAACATTGAGGCGAGCGCGACCTCGCCGGCGTTTGCCGCGGCCTGACTGCTCCGCGCATCGACGGGAGACGGCTCGGCCGGCAAACAGTTGGCCAACTCTTTCAGAAGCTTCGCCTGATTGAGCTGGCCCTGCAACACGCAGCTGGCGCCCAATGCGTAGGCCTGTGACGTCGAGAGGTGGGCCGCGTCGTCGATCAGAAAAATGCGCTTGTCGACGTTCGGCAGGCTTTCGAGGACTTTCCGGAGGGCAGAAATGTTCTGAAGGACTCGCAGGTCGGCCTTGACGACCAGCGCGTGCATCTCGCTGCGCTGGACGCCCATGCCATTCAGCAATTCCGACGTGACGTCATACCTCTTCTCGAGCAGGGACCGTATGCCGGCCAGCTTGGTCGAATTGTCGGAAACGATGTGAACAAGCATTGGTACGCTACGCCTTCTGGCTGCGGTCTTGGCTCATGTCCAGAACGACCCGCATTGTTCCGGCGGTTCGTTGAGCCAGATCAGCGCTTCTCTCAGGTCGAGAAAGACAACGCGCTCTTCGCCGCTGGACGAAGGCTTGCCATCCGCGAGATAGAGCACGAAGCGGTCACCATGGGTGCGAAACAAGGCTTCGCGGGCCAAGCCCGGCGCGAGAGACTGGCTGTCGATGAATGGTATCGTCCGCGACGAAATGAGATGCATGTCAGATCGCTTTCGTTGCGGACGTGTGGTTTGAAAGGGTCTAGTCATGCGAATTGGCGAAGCTTTTCGGCTTCTTGCCCCTGTCGTTCTCGATGAATTTGACTCCAATTTGCGATCCATCGACCCAGATCATTTCACAACGCCGGAAGGCGAGGCCGGTGGACGACAACACCAGAAAAAACTCCTTTGACTGCAGTACGTCTGCCGGTCCTTCGATCTCGAGCTTTGCGCCGGTAGCGGAGACATCGAGCAGGAAGCAGGTGCGCCGCCACGTGCCGTCCACGCCCATCAGGTTGACGCGATGCGTGTGGTCAAATCGAACGCGGCTTGCCCTTCGGTTTTCGCCTCTCATGCGCGCGCTCCGGCAGCGACAGGTGCATCGCCATTTGATCCGGCGCCCACGCTCGGAGGCTCAAAACGGATCGTGTATTGAGCCGTGGACACGAAGAGCATCTCGAACATGCCTTTGGCCTGCTCAAGTTGCTGCATCGAAAGCGGCGGGACGCGCCGGTTGTTGAGAACGGCCTGTGTTGTTTGCCAGTTCAGGCGGGAGGCACGGCAGGCGATGATCAGGCCTTCGCCGCCGCTCTCATCCATCAGCGGCGCGATGGTTTCGACCGCGGCGCCCGACAGCAGCGACAGCGCCGCGATGACGTTGGCGTATTCACGTCGGATCGCGAAGCGGTTGACCGTAGAGTCGTTGAGCTTTCCGGTGCGGCTGAGGACGGCAACAGCAGCGTGCGCGTCGGAATCATCCTCCGGGGCCTGCGGCTGCGGTTTGGGCTGCGCGTCGATGCCGTCCAGCTCCGCCCGAATCTTCTCCTTCAATTCAGCCGGAGCCGCCTTGAGCAACCGGGCGCGAACGGTCTCGGTGGCGTCGGAGAGCAGCGCCTGCAAAGTCGCGGCGGGGAGGTCCGGCCGAAGGCCGAGCGATTCTGCGATTGTTGCATCGCGCCTGGCTGAGGCCAGCAGGACTGCAAAGCCGCGCCCGGAAAAACGGGCGGACGAATTGTTCGCCAGCGCGCGCGAGGCGTCCCGGCCGGCCAGCTTCAGGATGACGTCCGTGAGTGCGTCGTTGAGGTTTTGTCGGGCGGCAACCGCGGCCAGATGCTGCTGACTGCGGTTTTTGACGATCTCGATCAGGTCCGCATCCACGAGGACCGGGGATCTGGACAACAGCGGGGCGGCTACCGCCGAATCCTGGTGACGCGCGAGCTTTCGGACAGTCTGCTTGGGTGAGGCGGCAGAATCAGCCAACGCGTTGCTGAGTTCCACAAGTGCGGCGGCCCCCACGCAGTCCAGAAGGCGGACCAGCACGTCATCGAAAATGCTGATTTGGGATGGGTTTAGCCGTTCAGCGCATGACAGCAGGAGTTCGGACAGGCGCTGGAGCGTGCGAGCGCGTCCCTCGGCCGAGCGCTCCCTCAGCACGCCCTCCAGCTCGTCGATCAGCTCCGCGGAAGCAGTGGCGCTCATGGTTACGAAATTCCACCCATGAAACTCTTTGTTTCAAAGGCGTAATTTCGCGCTTAGTCATTAATATGTGTTGCACCTGTCATTTAACTTGGTGTCGTGGTACCTTTGCCGGACGCTGAAACGATATCGAAATTTGGCAGGCATCTGGTCGCCGCGTCGTCTCGCCGCAGTCACAGCATCTCGCCGACAGGTAGGGGTTGCAGTCCGATGCAGCATTTGATTCGTATCGACTTGTAATTGGCTAATTGGCCACCGTGCTCCAAACGGGATGGCACCATGGGCACAGAGGGAACGACACCGGACCTCACTCCGAAAACGTTTCGTTTTACGGATATCGACGAGTTCCGGAGCTCGGTACGCAGCCTCGAAGTGGATTTCACGCCACTGGCGCGGACGATCTCTGCCGAACAAACCGTCCTCAATCTTGCTGGCTGCGATGTGAATTTCACGCGGTCGTTTCCGCGGATCATCGATGCAAGGTTGGCGCCAAACTGCACCACCGTCGGCTTCACGATGGATGAGGGTGTTCCTATCCGTTTCAACGGAGCGGAAAGAGATCATGCGGCGATCGTGATCGGAAACGATGGGGCAGCCTTTAGCGCAGTCGAACGGACGGAGAGGAAATACGCCGGCATTGTATTCCGGCCGACGGTGGAGAATCGCGGCTGGCCGCGAACGGGGGTGAACTTTCAGATATTCGAGACCAGCCTCGCGGCTCAACAGCGTCTCCGCGAGTTGGTGGTGCAGGTCTTGATGGTTGCACCACGGCTTGCTGACAGCATCAGCGCGGCCGAGGCATCCGCGGCAATCAGGGAATCGCTGCTCGCCGGTGTCGATGCGGTATTTGCCGACGTCATTCCGGTCCGATGGACCAGCTACGCCAACTCCGCCAGGCATTTCAAAATCTTCAAGGACATCGAAGGGGTGCTGTCGAGCAATCTCGGCAAACCGATCTACAGCGAGGAGCTTGCGCGACAGGTTGGAGTCTCGGTTCGCTCCGTGCACGATGCGGTTCGGCGGTATCGCGGCATGAGTTTGCATCGCTATCTGCGGTTACGGCGGCTATGGCTCGTGCGCAGGGCGCTGCTTGGGGGCGCGGAAAGCATCAAGGCCTGCGCCCTTGCGTTTGGTTTCTGGCACCTCGGCGACTTCTCGGCGAGCTATCGTTTACAGTTCGGCGAGACGCCCTCGGAAACGCTGGCAAGAGCCCGCCTGCACTAGGCCATTGGCCCCCCGGCCTGTGCAAATCCGCCAATGACGACAGCTGCGCGGTACGCTACAAGGCGGCGCCGTTCGGATTTGGGGAATAAGAGAAATGGATTTCGAGGAGCTGGTCCACTCGCGCCGCAGCGTGCGCGGATTCAAGAAGCAGCCTGTGCCGCGCGCGGTCGTCGCCGAGATCATCGAGGTCGCCAAGCGCGCGCCGTCATCGATGAACACCCAGCCCTGGCATGTCCATGTCCTGACCGGCGCGCCGCTCGACGAGGTTCGCCGTCGCAACATGGAAGAGATGGTGGCGGGCGCCAAGGCGAAACGCGACATCGTCAGCCACGGCGAATATCAGGGCGTGCATCGCCAGCGTCAGGTCGACATCGCCAAGAAACTGTTCGGGGCGATGGGCATTGAACGCGACGACAAGCCGATGCGGCAGGACTGGGTGCTGCGCGGCTTCCGCCAGTTCGACGCACCGGTGTCGCTGGTCCTGACCTATGACCGCGTGCTCGATCCCGGCGCGGTCTGCCATTTCGACCTCGGCGCGCTCTGCTACGGCATCGTGCTCGCCGCGTGGGACCGCGGGCTCGGCAGCGTCATCAACGGGCAGGGCATCATGCGCTCGGACATCGTGCGCGAGGTGGCGCGCATTCCCGACGACCAGGTGATCATGACCTGCGTCGCCCTGGGCTATCCTGACGACTCCTTCCCCGCCAATGGCGTGCGGTCGGACAGGAAATCGAGCGACGAATTCGTCCGGTATATCGGCTTTGCCGAGTAGCGCTCCAAATCGGGCCCGTTAGCGCAACTCTTGCTCGCCGGTCTTCGGAGCAGGCTTGTGCTCGGTCTGGCCGGCCTCATGGCAAGGCAGCACGGTCCACGTTCCGTCCGCGGCCATCTGATAGGAGTGGCAGGTGGCCGAGATCGACTGTTCCTCGGTCTTCTGGGCTGGCGTAGCGTTCTTTGCAGCCGCAGGCGCGGCGGCAAGCGCCAGCGCCGCCGCAATGGAGCTGATGAGCGTGAGCTTTGCGATCCGCATGAGATTTCCCCTTCAGCGAAAGCGAGCCATTTCCGGCAATCAATTGTGGTGAAAACTTGAAAGCGGCCAATAGGTAATGCGGCTTGCTTAATCTTTCGAAAAAAGCCCCCGCCGGCTGCTACCAAAGTCGATATCCCTGTGCTGGACGCGCCGAAGCGTCTAGAATATGCCGCAGTTCCGGCGCTGGTATACTGCTTCGGCTGGTCGAGAGACCTTCTTGAGGGGATGGGCACCCCGCGGAAGGTGGAATTGGGGATGGAATGACGTTCGAAACAGCGATGGCTGGTCGTTTGCCGCCTCGTCGCCGCATCGGATTGTCGGACAAGGCTGCGCTGCTGTGCGGCGCGCTTGCCTGCGCGTTTGGCGTTGCCGCCTGGATCAACGAATCCCTCTCATTCGCGCCGCCCGGCGCTTCTCCTGTCGCGCAGCAGCTGCTCTCTTTCGAGGAGCGGTTTGCCCAAGTGGCCGTGTCGCAATCGCTGCGCGGTAGCGCCTTGACCCCTCTCGACCGCCCAACCGTGGCAGCACTCGAAGCCAAGGTGCAGGACGCCAAAGGTCTGCTTGCGCAGAAGCTGCAGCTCGGCGAGTGGCGCACCGCCTTGCTCTATGCGCCGTCGCAGTCGAGTGCGGCCGATGTGCCGCAACAGGCGGGCGCGTCCGATGTGCCATTGCCGCGATCGCGACCTGCTGCTGCCGACGTTGCCGTCACAGCGGCAGTCGATACGACGCCGCGGCCGGACGCTCCGGCCAGGACCGATCGCACATGGATGCAGAAGCTGTCGGACCTGCTGCCCGGCCGTCTCACGCTGGCCTCGCTGACGCCGGGCGATGGCCTTTTCCGTTCGCATCCCGACTTGCAGGCGCTCGGCTACGACAACCAGACCGCCGTCTATGACATCTCCGCGCGCGCGGTCTATTTGCCGAACGGCCTGACGCTGGAGGCGCATTCGGGCCTCGGCATGCTGAAGGACAATCCCGAAACCGTTCAGGCCCGCAATGCCGGCGCGACGCCGCCTGCGGTCTACGACCTGCGACCGCGCGAAAAACTGTTTCATGGCGTGCGCGCGCTGCGGATGATTCCCTCCGACGGCAGCGACACGCTCGGACGCGCCGGATTGCTGGTGCACAGCTTCATGCTGGGTCCCGAGGGCGATTCGAACGGCTGCGTGTCGATCCGAGACTATGTCCGCTTCCGCAAGGCCTATGATGACGGCGAAATCAACCGCCTCGTCGTGGTGCCGACCATGACGGCGGCCCCGGCGACTGCGGCGCGCGCGACCTCGCAATCGTGACGTTCTTTGCTCCGGACATGCGCGCGACATCCCTTTCCGAAACGCCGCTGCGGACGACGTTCAGGATTCGGCTGAACGGGAAGAGCGTGTGTATCGCCACCGTTGGCCAGGCCTATCAGTTCCTCACCAATCTCAGCTCCGTCGAATGGATGGAATTCCGCGGCTTGCACAGCGATGCCATCGATCTGCTCGAGCGCGCCGCCGGCAACGCCATGATGACGGTGCCGGCGACCAACGCCGTGCGCTCGTTGTTCGTCAGGGCCAAGATTCTCTAGCGCATGATAACCGCTAGGCGGCTGCGAGCGCCTGATCGAGGTCGGCGATGATGTCGTCGATATGCTCGATGCCCAGCGACAGCCTGATATAGCCCTCGGTCACGCCGGTTTGAAGCTGCTCCTCTGCCGTCAATTGCGAATGCGTCGTGCTGGCCGGATGGATGGCGAGTGAACGCGCATCGCCGATATTGGCGACGTGATAGAACATTTTCAGCGCATCGATGAATCTGCGGCCGGCCTCGCGTCCGCCCTTCAGCTCGAAGCCGAGCAGGGCGCCGTAGCCGCCCTTGAGATAGCTGTCGGCACGGCGCCTGGCTTCGCCGCTCATCTTGCCCGGGAAGATCACCTTGGCGACCTTCGAATGTTTTGAGAGGTGGTCGGCCACCGCGCTTGCATTGGCGCAATGCTGGCGCATGCGCAGCGCCAGCGTCTCCAGCCCCTGGATGAACATGAAGGCATTGAACGGCGACATCGCCGCGCCGATGTCGCGCAGCAACGTCACGCGCGCTTTGAGAATATAGGCGATTGGGCCGAGCGGCTTCACCGCCTGGGTCCACACCGCGCCGTGATAGCTCGGGTCGGGCGTGTTCAGCATGGGAAAGCGCGCTGCGTGCTTCTCCCAGTCGAACCTGCCGCTGTCGACGATGATGCCGCCGATCGAGGTGCCATGACCGCCGATATATTTGGTGGTCGAATGCATGGTGATGGCGGCGCCGTGCCGGATCGGCTGGCACAGCACGGGACAGGCGGTGTTGTCCATGATCAGGGGCACGCCGAACTCGTTGCCGATGTCGGCGACCTCGGCAATCGGGAACACTGCGAGCTTCGGATTCGGCAGCGTTTCGCCGTAGTAACAACGCGTTTTCGCATCGGTGGCGCGGCGGAAGTTGTCGGGATCGGCGGGATCCACGAAGCGGCACTCGATACCCATGGTGCCGAGCGTATTCTGGAACAGGTTCCAGGTACCGCCATAGATATCGGTGGAGCAGACGAAATTATCGCCGGCGTGGCAGATGTTCTGCACCGCGAACAGCGAAGCGGCTTGCCCCGATGCCAGCGCAAGCGCGGCAACGCCGCCCTCGAGCGCCGCCACGCGCTCTTCCAGCACCGCCTGCGTCGGGTTCATGATGCGGGTGTAGATGTTGCCGAGCTCTTTCAGCGCAAACAGGTTGCTTGCGTGTTCGGCCGAATCGAACTGGTACGATGTCGTTTGGTAGATCGGCACGGCCACCGCTTTGGTGGCCGGATCTGCGCGATAGCTGCCGCCGTGCAGCACGATGGTTTCCGCATTCTTGCTCTCAGTCGGCATGATCTCTCCGCTTCGTTGCGTGATGGCAGTCGTAGGTTTGTCTGTTTGTCTGCCGGCCGGTTCAGGCAGTCTGCGCTATTTCGGCGCAGGCCCGAGCTGTTGATCGGCGGCCCAGCGATCCGCGCCGAGTGCGGCCGCCAGCGAAACCATCGCCAGATCGTCGGCGCGCGCGATATGCGCGACGATTTGCGGGTTGATCTGCCGTGGATGGGTGAGCGGCAGCATGTGGCCCGCCGCCGGAAGATGATGCGCCTCGGCCCCCTCGATGATGGAGGCCAGCCGCCCGACGATGCGCTGGGTCATGTAGGGCGACAGCCCGCCGGAGAACAACAGGGTCGGCACCTTGATGCCAGCCGCGGCCGTCGTGACGTTCTCCTCCGACAAGGCGGCGGCAAAATCATAGGCGAGCTTGTCGATATGCGGGATCATGCGCAGTTTCGCTTCGGCCGGCAATGGCTCGGCGGGCCCCGAGCCGTTCCAATACGACATGAAGCGGTCGATGGCTTCCATCGACATGCCTCGCGACAGCTCGACGGAGACATTGCGTGCCAGCTCCGCGAACAGCTCATGCAGCCGACGGTCTGCGGCATTCTCCTTTAGAAGCGTCGGCAGCACCGGTTCGATCAAGGTCAGGCTGCGCACACGGCCCGCGAAAGGCGAGGCCGTCGCCATCTTGAAGGCGATGGCGCCGCCATAGGAGTGGCCGACGAGGTGGATCGGTCCTGCCGCATCGACGCGGTCGAGCAGGAACGCGACTTCGTCTGCAAGTGTCAGCGGCAGGTCCAGGGCGCCCCGATTGTCGCCATAACCGGCAATATCGGGGGCGATGACCTGATAGGTGGGGCCGAGTGCTTCGGTCAATTTTGTCCACTGCCGGCCCGAACCGAGCGAGCAATGCAACGCGATCACGCAACTCTTCTGCTCTCGCGCAAAGGAAATGTCTGAAATTGTCATCGCACCAACTCTGTTGATTGATGGTGCGATCCGGGCATGGGCCCGGATCGCGTTTTGGTCGTTGCTTGAGAGGCGGTTATGACGCGCGGCGCCAGGGCACGATCATTGCCACGCGCTGACGGTAGCGGCGGTAGTCGTCGCCGAAGAGGTCGACCAGGTCGCGCTCCTCGAGCAGCATCCCGATGAAGATGTAGGCGGTCGTGACCGCGGCAAAGAGCAGATGACCGGCGGTCATCGTCGGTGCCACCCAGAATGCGATGATGAAGCCGAGATAGAGCGGATGGCGCACGAACTTGTAGAACAGCGGTGTGTAGAATTGCGGCGCCGGCATCTGGCGTCCCGTCAGGTTGTTCACCACCTGGTGCACGCCGAACAGCTCGAAGTGGTTGATCAGGAACGAACTGGACAGCACGATCAGGAAGCCGAGCAGAGACACGCCGGTCAGCATGGCCGCGGCCAGGGGGTCGCCGACATGCCAAAGAACAGCCGGGATCGGCCGCCACTGCCAGCACAACAGCGCCAGTAGCGCCGTGGCAAACAGCACATAGGTCGAGCGCTCGACCGACTTCGGCACGAACTGCGTCCACCACGCCTTGAATTGCGGACGCGCCATTACGCTGTGCTGGATCGCAAACAATGCCATCAGCAGCATGTTGATGATCAGCGCTTCCGTCATCGGCGCGCGAAGGCCAGCGTCGATCGTGCGCGGCACGGGGAAGTCCTCGACGAAGGCGATCGCGTAGAGGAAGGTGACGAAGAAAAACGCGTAGCACACCATTCCATACACAAGTGCAATCAATCTGCTCATGGAAGTACTCCTGGTTTGAAAGATCTTGCGGCCGTCACCGTCTGGTGATCACGACCTCGAGGTATTCGCTTGGCACCACCATGGTGGCGTCGCCGGACTTGTTCATGCGCACGATCAGCGCATGCAGGTCGTTGCGGAGGTTTTCGCGGGTTGGTGCGTCCAATGCCGCAAACGCCTTCAGCACCGGGCCGTAAAAGGTCTTGAAGACGTCGAGGAAATGATCGGGCGAGCGGTAGCGGAAATTGAACATGCGCGGCTCCGCCTTGATCGTGGCCTGGTTGCCGAACAGTTCGTCGAGGCGCGTCCGTGTGCCCCACAGTGCGGGCGACTTCGCGCCTGATGGCGGCGGGAGATATTTGCCGAGCGTCTTGAAGACCTGGCCGATGAATCCGTCGGGCGTCCAGTTGGCGAGCCCGATCCTGCCGCCGCTCCTGCAGACGCGCAGCAATTCGCTTGCCGCCTGCGGCTGGTTCGGCGTGAACATCACGCCGAAGGTGGAGACGATCACGTCAAACGAGCCGTTCTCGAATGGAAGCTGTTCGGCATCGGCTTCCATGAAATCGACCGGTAGCCCCTCCGCTGCGGCGCGGGCACGGCCCTGTTCGAGCAAGGCGGGCACATAGTCAGTCGACGTGACGTCGCACCAGCGCCGCGCGGCCGCCAGCGTCACCATGCCGTTGCCGGCTGCGACATCCAGCACCCTGGAGCCCGGACGCAGGTCCAGCGTCTCGCAGAGTTGCTCGCCGACGATCTGCAGGGTGGTGCCGACGACGGCGTAATTGCCGGACGACCACGCCGCCTGCTGCCTGATCTTCAACGCCGAAAGATCGGGCGATATGGTACTCTTGGAGGTCTGTTTTGCGGCCGTGGTGCTCGCCATGGGTGTCTCCTGTGCGGATGCATCGCGGTTATGCCGCGGTGAACCGAAACGTGCCCCGGCGAGGACTTAAAGACTCTGAGGCCAGCTTGATTTTGCCTTCAGGCGAGCTTGATTTTTCTTGAGGACGATCAGTGGCAGGATTTCAACGGGTGAAATTTCTCTTTACAAATCATGTGCTTGACATCGATCGGCGGGAGCTGAGCTGCGCCGGCCAAAGGGTCGCACTCGAGCCGCAGGTGTTCGACGTTCTGCTCTATCTCGTGCAGAACAGCGACCGGGTGGTCAGCAAGGACGAGCTGTTCGACAAGGTCTGGGACGGCCGCATCGTCTCCGAATCGACGCTGACCAGCCGGATCAATGCCGTGCGCAAGGCCGTCAACGATAACGGCCGCGACCAGCAGCTCGTGCGCACCGTGGCGCGCAAGGGCTTCCGCTTCGTCGGTGAGGTGCAGGCCCAAGCGGCCGAATTAAAGCCTGTGCCTGCGGCGATGCCGATCGCGCACGAGGCGGATCATCCGCGGCTCGCGTTGCCGGTGCTCGACCGCACCGCGATCGCCGTGCTGCCGTTCGTCAACATGAGCGGCGAGACCGAACAGGAATATTTCTCCGACGGGATCAGCGAAGACATCATCACTGCGCTGTCGAAGCTGCGCTGGTTCTACGTGATCGCGCGCAACTCGTCCTTTGTCTACAAGGACAAGCCGGTGCACCTGAAGCAGATCGGCGAGGAACTGGGCGTCGGTTACGTCGTCGAGGGCGGCGTGCGCAAGGACGGCGATCGCGTGCGCATCACCGCGCAGCTCAACGACGTCGTGACCGGCAGCCACATCTGGGCGGAGCGCTACGACCGCAGCATCGCCGACGTGTTCGCCGTACAGGACGAGATCACCCAGTCGATTGTCGCCGCAATCGAGCCGCAGCTCTATGCCGCCGAGAATTTTCGCGCGCAGCGCAAGGCGCCCGACAGCATGGACGCCTGGGATCTGGTGATGCGCGGGCTGTCGCATTACTGGCGCGTGACCCGGCAGGACAATGTGGTGGCCCAGGCGCTGCTGGAGAAGGCGATCAAGATCGATCCGACCTATGGTCAGGCGCTGGGCGCGCTGGCCGCCAGCCACAGCTTCGGTGCCCACATGGGATGGGAGACGATGGCGCAGGCGATGCCGATCGCCGAGCGCGCGGCCCTCTCGGCCATTCATGCCGACAGCGAGGACCCGTGGGCCCATCTGGCGCTCGCATCCGTCTATCTGTTCAATCGCCGCTTCGACGACAGCCTCTCGGAGTTCGAACTCGCGCTGCGCCTCAACCCGAACTTCTCGCTGGCGCGCGGTTATTACGGCGTGGCGCTGGCCTATTGCGGGCGATGGGAGGAGGGCGATCGCCATGCGCGCCACGCGTTGCGGCTGAGCCCGCGCGATCCCTTCGCTGCGATCTATTGCGGCGTCGCCTCATATTGCCAATTCGTCGGCCGCAACTATGAGGAAGCCATGCGTTTTGCGCGGCAATCGGTGCGGTTGCGCGCCGATTTCGTCGGCGGCCATCGCGTGCTGACGGCGGCGGCTGCGTGCGGCGGCTTCGAGGAGATCGCGGAGGAGGCGCTGAAGGAATTGAAGCGCGTGCAGCCCGAACTTTCGCTCGAATGGATCGCCCAGGAGATGCCGTTCAAGCACGAGGCCGAGCGTCAGGCCTATGTCGAGGGTTTTCGGCTCGCGGGCCTGAAGTAGTGCCGCTCACTCCAGCGTCTGCACCGGAGGCGTCTTCGAGGCGGATCGGACGGATGCCGCCGGGTGCGGCTGCGATGTTGCCGGGACCGTGGCAGCGGTCGGCGTGACCTGAGCAGGCGACACCTGCGCTTCCTGCCTAACCTGACGCGCACGGTAATGCGCTGAGTGTCCGCGACGGAATCCCCAGGCATGGGCGATCGACGGGCCGGCGGTATAGCCGACGACCGCACCTGCGACCGCGCCGATCGGGCCAAGCACGACCGCGCCAGACAGCGCGCCAAGCGCGGCGTCGCCGCCGCGGTGCTCGTCTGCCGAGGCGTGGGTGGCAAGTAACAGCGCCAAAATCGAGAACGTGATTTTCCACTTCATGCCGAGTCCCCTTGATCCTTGCGAGGGGTAGCCTCGGAATGCGGCGGCAAGAGAGTCCAAATGCGGCAGCGGGCGGGTACCAAAATGACCGCCGCGGTTAACCCTTTTGTTTGCGCATGATCTCCGCGCAAACGCGTCCCGCGTTTGTCGCGAGGGAAAACCGCTGCAGGCTTTTCCGGATCATGCGCTATTGCCCGCCGGGCTCGATCGGAATGCCATTGCGGCGGGCGCAGGCGCGCAGCCACGGGATCACGCCGGCCTGAACAGGAAATTCAAGTTTGTAGCCGGCGCCCGTCTTGAAGGTGCCGCGGCCGCCGCTCTCGAGCGCGGCCGCAAGGGCAGCGCCGTGTTGCGGATCGATGCCGACTTCATCCGGCCCGAGCACCGCGGCGGCAAAGGGCGGAAAGGGCTTGCCGTCGATTTCCAGGGAGGCTTCGACGGCGTCGCCTTCGTTGCCGTGACGGATGGAGTCCTTCAGCATCATGGTGAGCCCCTTGGCACGGCTTGCCATGAAAAAGGTCGCGAGCTCTCGTCGTTCCCCCTCCGCAGCCGTCACGAAATAATGCTGACGAATGATACAGACGATGATGCTGCCGTCATTGTTGCGCAGTTCCGAGGCGTCCCAGCCTTCGATCTTCTGCTTGTCCGACATGCCGGGCGGGCCCGCGGGCGTCGCCGGGACGAATGCGATTTTCGGTGAGCGGGGTCGTGGGGTCGGCATATCAGGCGCGTTCGGATCGGTCGGCCTGTCGATGGCGATGTCAAAAATCTTGCCGCACTGCTTGAGCCAGTTCAGCGCCTCCGGTGGCAAATTGATCTTGATTTCGCCGGAGTTGAGACCGGCTCCTTCCGATCGCAACTTCAGCTGCGTCGCCTTGCCGAGCGCTGCGAGCGCACCGGCAGCATCGCCGGGGTGGAAGACCTGAGCATTTCCGATCGGAAAGTACACCGCGGGGAATGCGTGGTTTTCGATCGACAGCTCGGCCTGGTCGTCCAGCACCTGCTCGCTCGGCAGGCCGTCGTCCTCGATCATGATCGCGAGCCCGGTGCCGCGGCTGATATTGACGGAGAAGCGCGTATCGATCGGACCGTTGCGGCCAACGCGCTGGCGCAGCGCCACCATCACGCATTGCCGTACCTTGCCATCAGGGCCGGTCTGCGGCAGTCCGCTCCAAGTGCCGTTGGGAAAGTGCACCTGCTGGCCGGCGACGGGCTTGCCGATCGGCGCGGCGAGAGCGGCAGGTGTCGCGAGGGCGGCGGCGAGAAGGGTCAGTGCGCCGGCAATGCGGCGCGAACGGCTTGTGAACATGATCGTTGCGTGTGAAATGACTGGAGTTAATGCGTTTGACGTTGGAGGCCGGGCAAAGGTTCATTGTGCGGGCCGAAAGCTTGAGGGAGTTGTGAGCCATGAGTCTGTTAAGCGAACCCTTCGATCCCGAACGCGAGGCGGCGATGGTGACCGGCGCGGGCAACGGCATCGGCCGTGCGATTGCGCTGGCGATGGTCGGCGAGGGCGTGAAAACCGTATTCGCCGATATCAGCAAGGAGAGGGTGGACGCGGCGATCAAGGCTGCGGCGCGGCCCGAGCTTGCGGTGCCTTTTGTCGGCGATCTCGGACAACCCGCCGCACGCGATGCGCTGCTTGCGCACGCCGAAGCAAAGGTCGGCCGCGTCACGCATTTTGTGCACAGCGCTTCCCCTCCGCGGCGCGAAGCCGATCACATCCTCGCCGTGAGCGATGAGACGTGGCGGCAGATGCATGCGGTCAATATCGACGCGGGCTTTCATCTGGCGCGGGAGCTGTCGCGCAAGCTGATTGCCGCCAAGACGGCCGGCTCTTTCCTGTTCCTGACCTCGCTCCATGCCGGCACGCCGCGCAACCTGCCGCATTACTCGTCGGCGAAAGCGGCGATGGCGATGCTGGTGAAGGAGCTCGCGAAATCTCTCGGGCAACATTCCATCCGCGTCAACGCGCTGGTGCCCGGCGCGATCGCAGCCGGTGGCTTCGTCGCCAATCCCGCGCTGGCAAAACACATCCCGCTCGGCCGCCTCGGCGAGGCCAACGATCTGGCACCGATGGCGCTGGCGGTGCTCTCCAACAAGGTCTCGGGCTATGTTACGGGAGCGGCGATCACGGTCGATGGCGGCCTCGCATTGACCAATTGGTTCGATCCGCCGGAATTGTAGTCCGCGCCCTCTTTTTGACAGGCTTGTCCGCGACAAGGTGAGCGGGTGAGTGGGACGAGCGGATCTTGCAGAACATGCTGAGAGCGATTTGGTGCGGGGGCATCCTGCTCGCACTTGGTGCCGCTGCGTTGCTGATTCTGGCGCCGGCGCGCGCGCAAAATCTCGATGAGGGCAAATCGGGCGCGCGGCTGTTTGCGGAGAGCTGCGTGACCTGCCACCATCGCGCGAAGGGGCTGGCCAAGGGCCGATTTCGTCTTTCGCTCTATCTGTTCCTCCAGGAGCATTACGCCAGCAACTCCAGCGCCGCCTGGGCGCTTTCCTCCTATCTCGAATCCGTCGACGAAGCGCCGCGCGGCCGGCCGGCTCGGGCGGCGGCGAATAAGTCGCCTCATGGCGCCGGGCTCGCGGGCGGCTCGCTCCGTCCACCGGCGCCGATCCCGCAACGATGACCGGCCGTATTGTCATCGCAGTTTTCCGACTAGGCTTTGCAAAATGCGGTCCGACTGATTCGGCGGGGCGCGCGCCCCCGCGAGGGTATTTGCATGGCATTCTTCAAGCGTGAGCTCAGCCCGGTCGAGCGCTTCGAGAGCGCGCTTTCGGCCAAGCAGGACGAGCGGCGGAAGCTGGCAGCCCGCCTCGATCTCGCCGAGAAACTCCTCGTGGAGAAGCGCACCGACGCCGAGAAGCTTGCGGTCGCCGGCGCCACGGCCGCAAGACTCGAACGCGCGGAAGCGAAGATGCGCGAGGTCGAGGAGCGTACACGGACGCTACGCGCGGAACTTGCCGATCTCGATGCGCAGATTGCCGCCACCGAGCGCGCACTGACGGACGCCATGGCTCAGCGCGACCGCGAATTTGCCGCCGACCAGATCGAGGCGCTCGCCGCGGCGATCGAGCGCGCCGGACCTGGATTTGGCGCGGGCGCGACCGCGCTGGTGGAAGCTGTGACCAGGAACAAGACCGCTGTGACGGAGGCGACGAAGTTCGCCGCCAGCGTCGATGCGATCCGCCGCGAGGTCATGTCGGCAACCGATCTGATCTGCTGGGAGCTGCGGACGATCGCGATGCGCACGCGCGCCGGCAATGCCAATGCGACACCGGCCGCGCCGGCCGAGGCTGAACACACCGCGCCGGTCGAGATCGAACGGCAGCGGATCTACACCCTCAATCCGCTGCTGTGGCGCGAGGGCAGCGAGGTATGCAAGGCGCCCGCTTTCACCATGGTCGGCTTGCCCAAGGCATTGCTGGCCATCGCATTGCGGCACCAGCATGTCGATAATCTCAATGCTCGCCGCGTGCAGACGCTGATGCATGTGCATGGCAGCGGCGCGCATGATTTGCCCGACGATGCCGCGCTGATCGACCTCGATGCGCTCGCGGCCGAGGAACAGGGCGCCAAGGCTAATGTGAAGGCCAACGTCGCCTGAGGGCGAGGAACCAGACCACCACATCATCGGTTGGTGTCAGCCCGGCGCGCGGTCAGGGAACCCATCGCCGCGGCCGAGATCCAACAGATTGTGAGGAGAGCGACATGATGTCGGAAACTCAGGTTCACACGGTCGCGCGGCAAATGCTCGAACAGCACGGCGCCGGGGCGATCGCCCAGGCCGCGCAGAGGGCGCAAGCCTGCGAGAGCCGCGGCGAGGGCGAGGATGCGAAGGAGTGGCGTCATATCGAGAGCGCCATGAAGGCGATGCGGGGTCCGCATCAGAGCTGATCGTCGCATCGTCTCGGGTGTTGCACGATCGGCCAAGCTGACGCAATCTCCCGTCCAGGCCGGAGTTCAACCGGCTAACCTCGGAAGGAAGATCGCCATGATCAAGGTCAGCGTCATGTATCCGAACAAGCCCGGCGCGCGCTTCGACCACGACTATTATCGCGACAAGCACATGCCGCTGGTGAAGGCCAAGCTTGGCGATGGCTGCAAGTCCTACACGGTGGACAAGGGCCTCGCAGGCGGTGCACCCGGCGCGCCCGCGACCTATGTCGGCATGTGCCACATCTTTTCCGACACGGTGGAGGCGTTCCAGGCCGGCATGGCCAAGCATGGCAAGGAGATCTTGGGCGACATCGCGAATTACACCGATATCGCGCCCGTGATCCAGATCAGCGAGGTCGTGGTCGGCTGACCCCGCGACGGTGTTGTGGGCGAGAACAGCCGTCCGCAGCGCCGGCCGGCGGCGACAGTATTTTTCTTCGCTTGAGCCATGCGGCGGCAGCATCCTTGCTATTTTGCGAGTGTGCTTGCCGTCGGCCGCGCCGCCGCAAACATTGAGAGGCAGTCGTCGTTTGCCGGGAGAAGGCACATGGGCCTGCAACAAGCAAGAATCGAATCGCTTCCCTTCGTCACCGCCGAGCTGAACTATCTGGCGCCCACGCCGGGCAAGCCGCGCACCTACGCCTACGATCCGCCGCCGGGCGAGCCGAAATCCACCAATCTGCCGGAGCCGCATGACGTCCCGATTTTCAACGGACGTCCGATCGCGAACAGCTTCTCGCTCGACCGCGAGGGTTTTGCGCTGGTGAAGCACCCGACCATCGTGCGCAATTTCTACGACGAGAGCGAGATCCGGCGGGTCTACTATCCCGCTGCGGAAGCCTTTCTGCGCGCCACCCTCGGTGCCGACCGCGTCGTCCTGTTCGATCACACGGTGCGGCGGCGCGTCGATGGCGCGGCCGACATCCGCGGCGCCGGTCCGCGCCAGCCGGCGACCCGCGTCCATGTCGATCAGACCGAAGCCTCCGGCCCAAATCGCGTGCGCGAGCATTGTCCCGACGAGGCCGATCAATTGCTGAAGGGTCGCGTGCAGGTGATCAATCTGTGGCGGCCGATCCGCGGTCCCGTGCGCGACGCGCCGCTTGCGATGTGCGACGGCGCGAGCGTTGCGAAGGGCGATCTCGTGGCCTCCGACCTGATCTATCCGAACCGCAGCGGCGAGACCTATTCGGTGAAATACAATCCGAACCACCGCTGGTTCTATTTCCCGAGTATGACCGCCGACGAAGCGCTGCTGCTGAAATGCTACGACTCTGCCGACGACGGCCGCACGCGCTTTGGACCTCACACGGCTTTCACCGATCCCACCACGCCTGTCGATGCCGCCCCGCGTGAGAGCATCGAGCTGCGGGCGCTGGTATTTCACATGCGCTAGCGTTCGCGACGCGTCTGCTCCTTCAAGAGGCCGTCGAGCTCCTCGTTCTGGGCGAACAGGCGATCGGCGGTCCTTTCCTCGTTGGCGGCGCCCGACAGCCCCGCTGCCTGCTCGGTGAGCTGGCGAATATTGTCGCGCAGGATCGCAATCCGGTCGGCGAGCTCGGCGTCGGACAGTGAGCTATAGTCGGTCACGCTTGCTTCCTCCGGATGTCGTTACGCATCTACCGCACCGGCATCGGCGGCCGCGGGACGAGATCATCCTGAGGCGCAACTGATACGGGCGGGGCTGGCGCCGCGGGCGCGATCTGCACCGGTGCGGAGCCGGGCGCGCCAGGCGGCGGCAGCAGCGGTGCGGCCGCGGCCTGCACCGGCGGTACATAGGGTTTCGGTTTCCTCGCCGGCGCCACTGGCGGTCGTGGCGGCAAGGCGGAGACCTTTGCGCGCATGGTCTGCTCGAAGGCTTTTGCCTCGACGGCTTTGGCCTCGGCCGCCTTCGCATCGTGCGCCACCTGCTCCTGGCTAGCCTTCAGCTCCGCGAGGCTGGCCTTGAGCTGCTGGACCTGCTGTCCCATCGCGGCGAGATCGCGCGACAGCGACTGGATCGATTGTGTCTGATCGGTCGAGGCCGGCGCGCTCGCGACCGCAGTGTCGGTCGCCGGCGTCGCTGCCTCGGCCGGCGCGGCTGCCTGCTCCGGGGTTGCGTCCGCAACTGCAGGCGGGCTCGCCGGCGCCGATGTCGCCTGCAAAGACGAGAGACCGAGCAACGACGTCGCCATCGCGATAGTGGCCTGCGCCCGGTCGCCATAGCGCTGCCAGGCGGCGGCGCCGACCGCGCTCAGCAGCGCAAACAGGAATACGACGACAAAGCGGCCCGCCCATCTGCCGCGCCTGTTGTCGGCGGTGACGGAGCGGAAACTGGTGTCGACCTTCGGCGCGGTGGCATGCGCGGCCACGCCTGCGGAAATCTCCGACACCAGCGCGCGCAAATTCGGCTCGCGCGCGCGACCCTCCTGCGGATCGATCCGCGCGGCGAGCACGACATCGGGTTCGATCACGAACATGTCGTGCGGATCGGTTTCTCTAGCGGTCAGCGTGGATTGCATTGGCTATCCCCATCCGTAATGTCGCTAATTTGCCGTGGTCCTTTCATTCCAACATCGAAACGTGCTTGCTCGGGTTGCGAATGGGGGCACTGGGTCCCTTGCCCATGCCCCAGACTTCAGCCGGGTTTGACCAAAGCAAGGCGAGGCCGTGGAGAGGTTGGGGCGGTCAACGGGAACCGCATGGAACCCACAACGAGCGATGGTCCTCAATCCAGCCGCTCATGGATGGTGTTGCGGAACAGGAGCTCGATCACCGCGAGGATCACGACGATGCTCAGGAACACCAGGATCAACCGGATCGGCGTCACCATGGGATCGGCCTGTTGAACCGCAGCCGTCGCGACATCGGCTGCGGCGGCTTCCGTATTGCGGCGAAGGAAGGAGGGCGGGGCGACCTGCGCGACATCGACCCAGCGGTCGAGCCAGCTCATGCCGGTTGTCGCGATCGCCGGCAGGGACGGCACCGCCGCTGCAAGGCTGGGTGTATCGGCCGGCAACATTTCGGACATGGCGTTGCGCCATTTCGGCTCGCGTTTGGCAGGCACGGCGCCGTCGTCGGGCGCGACAGGATCCGGCCTGACGCTGTCGTCCGAGGCGTCCTCCCGGGCCTGTTGCGGCTCCGTCGGCTTGGCGCGTCGGACCATGCGATGCGCCGGCGCCGTCGCATCCCAGCAATGACCGGGTCCGTGCCAGTAGAGGTGCGAGGTCGCAAATTGCGTGCGCGCCTCCGCCATGGTCATGCATGACTTCGAGGCGTGCGATGGCGAAGCCGCCACCAGAACGAATAGACATATCACCGCGGCGCGCATGGGCTGCTCCGTCCCGATCGATGCGGCCGCCGCCGCGTGGTGAATCAACTCCGCCCAAGTTAGGATTTAAGACGTGGCAAATTATGGCTGGTTTTAGCCGATAATTGTGCCGCCGACATTAATCGACAGCGCGGGAATCCGCCTTTCGGATTCATATCCGTGGCAGCATTGCGGCAGGATAACCTGAGCTCGTCATGGCCGGGCTTGTCCCGGCCATCCACGTCTTGACCACGAAAAAGGAAGACGTGGATGCCCGGCTCAAGGCCGGGCATGACGAGCGGAGGGACATTTGCCTCAATCGTCACAACAACCCGCGATAAATGCCGGGCGCGGAGCCCTCGATCGCAACCGCGCCGACGCTTTTCGCGTAGAACTCGGCCGGCCCGACGCCGCCGATGATGGCGTAAGCGAAGCCTTGCGCGCGCATGTCCTCGAGGCACGCCAACAGCAGCGCCTTGCCGACGCCCTTGTTGCGCGCGCTGGCGAGCACGCCGGTCGGTCCGAAGAAATTCGGGCAGGTCGCGTCGTGATTGGCGAAGCCGATCAGGTCGCGGCCGCGCGCGGCGATGAAGCAGGTGATGGGCGCGCGGGCAAAGGCCACTTCGGTCTCGCTCGCCCACGCCTCGGAGAATTCCTTCCTGACGAACGCCACGACCTTGTGCTTGTCCGGGGCCATCGCGCGGCGCATGGCGATGCCGTCCTTGGACAGGGCGGCGAATAGCTCGCGGCTGTCCGGCAGGTCGTAGAGCTTGACGAGCATGTCCATTTGCAGGCGTCCGGGGAAGCAAAATGCTTTGCGCGGAGCATGACAGGGGAGCGGGCGTCGAACAACATTCTCGCGGTGGAAATCCACCCGAGTTGTGCATGCTGTGTCACCCTCGATGAGAAGAGGGCGCAGGGAATGCCGGGTGTTTTTCCGCACCCGCAGCCTCGCAGGCAGAAAAGGTAGGCAGCCTACGAGCAGGTAGTCACTACAGGTTCGCCGAAACGCTCCGGCATTCCCTGCGCGATGGCCTTACGGCTGCTCCGTGCTCTCCTTGGGGTGCCGGGCTTTTTAGCCACCGTTGCCCCGGCCTTTCGGCCGCGGGGCTTGATTCCAGCATCGGGGAATCAGGACCACACGGCTTGACCGTACGCATCGTGCCCGCTCGCCTGCGGACCCGACGCGTCCATCGCATCCCGCGCCACGTGTCGTGACGATCGCGATACGCCCTCTTTGGTGAGCGCGGGACGGCTTCGTTTAATCATAAGTTCTGTCTTTCGGAAAGAACTATATTTTTGCGGGATGAACTTGACGCGTCGGGCAAAACAGGCGGCGGGGTTTTGGTGGTCCGTCGTGCAAAGAACACACCTATCGTGTCCCGGGCGCTGCGCAATGCGAAGCGTTGCGCCGCAGACCCGGGACCCACATTCGTCGTCGGTATTTCGTGGGCCCCGGATCAGCAGCGCATCGCAAAACGCGCTGCGCTGCATCCGGGGCACGAGAGTGTCCAAGCGCAACGCCTACGACACATGCCCCTGGTCGATATGACCGGGCGTTTTCTTCGCGCGCTGCGGCGTCATCCGCGCGGGATCCGCAGCACCGGGCACGCCGCGCGGGCCGAACCGCGCGCGCTGGATGTCGTCCTCGGTAAAGTCAGGCTCGATGCCGACAGGCTCGCGCAATCGTGGAGAGTAATCTGCCGGCGCGGACTCGACCGGCGCAGCGTCCGGCGGTGCGGAGTCGACCGGCCAGGCATCCGCAAGCCGATCTTCCTGCTGATAACGTCTCCGTGTGATCTCGTCCGCCGCGCGGACGGCGGCGCGGTTGCGAGTGTGCCAGCTCAGCGTGCCATAGATCAGGCCGGCCAGGAGCAGGAATGCGCCCAGAAAATAGACGATCTCGAGGCCCATGCGTCTCTCCGTGTCGCTTCAGCCCCGAGATTTCAATGCCGCGATGGCGTGGGCGTTCCCGAATGAACGCGCGATGAACGCCCCGAGGCCGCCTACATTCGCGACCGCTTTGTCGCGCATATCGCGGTGGCGGTTGGCGGGAGGCGCGGGACGCCATCACTGAGACGTGAAACGAGAAGGCCCGGCAGCGATGCCGGGCTTTTTTCATTGTGGTTCGTCATTCCGGGGCGCCGCGACTTTCCGCCGAAGCGCGTAGCGCGAAGACGGAAGCGGCGAACCCGGAATCCATAACCACAGTCATTTGTAGGGCTCGCGAACTCTGAACAGCGGTGGTTATCGATTCTCAGATGCGCAATTGCGCATCATAGCTCGCGCCTACCGAGCAAAATTGACGCTGGGCGTCAATTTTGTCTCGACGGCGCGCCCGGAATGACGAGGGCTAATTCGCCGGCCTTGCGACGTGCCACAAATTCTGCGGATCGAAGCCGTTGGCGTCGCCGGGCGCCTTGTCGTCGTTGGAGGTGTAGAGCGGGCGATAGCGATAGGCCCACATCCTGCTGCCATCGCTGCGCACGATCACGGTGAAATCGCCGGAGGCCTGCGCGGTCTTGTCGGCGGCAAGCGGCAGCCATTTCTCGGCGCACTTGCCGTCGCAGTTCGACTTGTTGCCGCTGTCGTCGCGGTCGAAATAATACAGCGTCATGCCCTTGGAGTCGGCAAGCACGGTGCCCTTTTTGGTTTTGCCCGTGGTCACCGGCGGCGGCACGTCCTTTGGCGGCGGCGGGGCGGCGGCCTCGCTGCCATGCGCGAGCACTTGCGTTGCAGAGAGCAGCAGGGCTGCGGCGACAATCACTGAACGGAACATTCTGCTCCTCGGCACCAAAGTTAATCGCGCGTAAGCGCGGCAAAAGCCGGAGCGAGGCTAGCCGGCAAAAGTTAGTTCCGTGTTGCGGGAACCTGCGGCAATGCGCGCATTCCGCATTCACGCTGGCTTGAATGCGGTTCCGGAACGGCACGGGCCACGCCGCCGTTGCAACAGGAGGGCAGAAACGGAGGAGACCATGACGAAGCTTAGACTGTTGGGGCGGCCGCCGCGCTCGCGACCGTGATCGCCACGCCCGTGATGGCCCAGGAGGCGACGCAGGAGCCCGGCGCGATCGGGTTCAACTATCCCAATTCGCACTACATGACCGGCGGCTGGGGTGTGCACACGCCGCCGAGCTGGACCGGCCGCACCCCGCGGGTCTATGTCGGCCATGTCGCCGTGCCAGCCTATGGCTACGGCTACGCGCCTGATGTGACCGCGCCGACCTTCAGTCCGTATGCGTACGATCCGTATTGAGGGGTGAGTGATTTGAAACGAAAGAGCGGCTCCAGGGCCGCTTTTTTGTTACGGCAATTCGAAACCGTATGGCGGGTCCGGCCGACGGCCGTAACCCGCGACGGCGGATTACGCTTCGCTCATCCGGGCTACGACCTACGACACCGCGACCGCCTCGAATTGGCGCTTCGGATTCACGAGTTCGTCCGCGCTTTCGACGATGCGCATTTCCTCGGTGCCGGCAACTCGCGTGCGCTCAAGCACGGCTGATATCCCGGACGACGCATGCGCCAGCGCCTCCGGTGTGTCCTGACCGAGAACGCGCGCGGCGGTGAACAGCGCGGCGAAGAGATCGCCAGTCCCGTTCGGGCTGATCGGC
>CAWCHW010000002.1:0-63630 GCA_963795365.1 uncultured Alphaproteobacteria bacterium | reverse complement strand
GTTTTCAGGGAATAAACGATAAAATGCCCCTGTGAGGGGCATTATTAGGGGCCTTTTAGCCACTGGGCGACCGTCTGAGAAGGCCCGAGAAACGCCCGAAAACGGTTCGAATGGACGAAAATCGGAGGTCTGGCGCTCCCGCGAGAGGTGTGGCAATCCCGCCAGGAGCCACCCGGTCTCGTCCCATACTTCACTGCTTTGCAAATTTTGCCCGAGCTTGCCGCCACCCGAAGCTTTTGAAGCGGATATCAGTCGCGTGTTTCAAAACGGCCCTTTGCCAATCAATCTGCTGATAGCCCCGACATCGTCCTGCCGTCTGCTAGCGACCGGACGCCGTCCACGACACACGGCCACCCCTCCGGATGTTTCGAACTGTTTGCAGACGGCCGGTTGATCGGCTGGTTGACGAAGGAGAATGGCGAAGCCGCTTCCGGTGTCGTCAGGATCAATGGGGTCGAGGCGAAGGTCATCAGGCCACAATGGCAGTGGCCGATATGGCAGCGCGGTGTAAGCCTGCGCCGCGGCGGATTTTCGCTTCGTCTCCCCATCGACCTCGATCCCGGCGATCGCCTCGAGATCATCCACGGCACGACGGGGCAGCCAGTGTCTGGCGTCGTGTGCCGGACCGCCGATCCGCACTGGCGGCCGCGCGTCGCGGTCATCGCTCCAGCCAAGCAGGAGGCGCCATATCTTGCTCGAATGGATCGCCTACCATCGTGCCCTCGGGGTCGAGCACTTCGTGATCGGCGACAATGGTGGCAGCGATCTCACCAGCGAATTGCTGCTGGCCCTCGATGCAGCCGGCCTCATCGTCCGGCTCGATTGGCGTGCAGAGGTCGCCTTTCCTTCGGCTTCAGCGTTGCCGCAATCGAGCGGCTGTGTGGCGTAGCCGACGTCTGCGCGCTCGTGGATGTCGACGAGTTGCTCGGCCGATGGGCGGCCGAGATGATATTCCGTCCGCCGTCTCCGAGATATTCGCCCGGCCCGAGGTTTCGGCCGCGGCGCTGAATTGGGCTATCTATGGCAGCGGTGGCCGCGATCAGCCGGGCGAGGGTCTGGTCACCGAGCGCTTCGTCAATCGTGCGCCCGACGACGATCCGCTGCATCAACTCGTCAAGTCGCTGGTGCGGCCCGAGCGATTTGCCGGGATCGTCAATCCTCATGTCTTTCGGCTGGCCGCGGGCGAATATGTCGACGATCGCGGAACTGCGGCACAGTGGGAGCGCACGCCGCTTCCCTGAAAGCCAGGAGTTGGGAGAGACTTCGCGTCGACCACTTTGTCGTCAAGTCCCGCCGCGAATTCGCCATCAAGGCCCAACGGGGCCGTGCGACCGTGGCGCCAGGCGTCGAGGGCCGCGACCAGACGTTCTTCGTCAGGCGCGATCGGAACGAGGTTTTGGATCCGATGCCCACCAAGTTCGTCAGGCGGACCAGGGACGAGATGGGACGGATGCTAAATCGCCTTGGATCGTTCGTTGCGCTCGGCGAGCCGCTTGCCGAATGGCTCGGCTCGACGATCGCCGATCCGCAGCCCAAGCGGCAGTGATCAGATATTCGCGGCTATATCGACCACAATTCCTCGATGAGAATGCCGCGGCCTGTCAGCATCCGCTCGATCTCGTCGGTGGCGTCGCTGACCGAGCGCGCGGAGGTATCGAGCGCGAGCTCGCTCTCGATCGGCGGCTGATAATCGCTGCCGACGCCCGTGAACGAGGCAAGCGTGCCGGCACGCGCCTTGGCATAGTGCCCCTTGGGATCGCGCTGCTCGCAGACCTCGGCGGGTGTGGCGACATAGACTTCGCGGAACTGACCGCCCGCGATGCGGCGCGCCGCCGCACGGTCCTCGCGCGAGGGCGAGACGGCGGCAACGATCGCGATATGCCCGTTCTTCGCAAGATGCGTCGCGATCTCTGCAAGGCGGCGGATATTTTCGGCCCGATCCTCCGCGGAGAAGCCGAGGTCGCCATTGAGACCCGCGCGCAAGGTGTCGCCGTCGAGCAGGATCGGCGAGCCGCCGCGGGAAAACAGCCGCCGCTCCAGCGCGCGCGCCAGCGTCGACTTGCCGGCGCCGGGGAGACCCGTGAGCCAGACCACCGCGCCGTTGTGGCGGTAGCGCGCCGAGCGCTCGTCCGGACGTAGCGCGGATTCCACCGGCACGATATCGATTGCAGCACGCTGGCCACCATCGACCGACAGCACCAATCCGCCGCCGGCGATGCGGCCGTTGACCTCGATCACCAGCCGTCCCGTGCGCGGATTATCGGCATAGGCGTCGGCGGCGATCGGTTGCGCCAGCGCGATCTCGATCTCGCCGACATGGTTGCGCGCGATCGCGGTGTTTTCCGCGTTCGACAGCGCGCCGGGATCGATCGCTTTCTCGATGGCGACCACGCTGGCGCGCGCCTCGCGCGTGCCGAGGCGAATCAGGATCTGGTCGGCCTTCTCAAGCGGCTTGTCGTGCAGCCAGAAAATCCGCGCGCGCAGCCGGCGGGTATCGCGCGGGCTTTGTCCGACATGCGCGATGATGTCGCCGCGCTCGATGAAGAGCTCGCGGTCGAGCGTGATGCCGACCGAACGGCCGGCGCCCTGCCTGCCGGCCAGCGGCGTGACCGGCCAGCCCTCGACCGACTTGATCTTCGCGATCTTGCCGGCGGGCATGATCACGATCTCGTCGTCCGCGGCGAGATGACCGGATTCGATGCGGCCTGCGACGATGCGGCGGTCATCGAACTTGTAGATCGCCTGCACCGGCAGACGCAGCGCCAGCGCTTCCAGCGGTCGCGCCGGCTCCAGCGCATCCAGCGCCTCGACCACCGTCGGGCCCTCGTACCAGCCGATGCGCGGCGTGTGCTCGGCAACACCGTCGCCATCGCGCGCGGAAATCGGAACGATTGCCGATGGCGTCACGCCGAGGCCGGTCAGATGCGCGGAAATCTCGTCGCTGATCTCCTGGAAGCGCGCAGCCGAGAAATCGACGCGGTCCATCTTGTTGACGACGACCGCGACCTGCTTGATGCCCAGCAGATGCAGGAGATAGCCATGGCGGCGGGTCTGGTCGCGCACGCCTTCCAGCGCGTCGATGATCAGCACGGCGCCGTCGGCCTGCGAGGCGCCGGTGATCATGTTGCGCAGGAATTCCGCGTGGCCGGGCGCGTCGATCAGCACGATGTCGCGCGAGCCCGTGCGGAAGCGGATCTGCGTGGTGTCGATGGTGATGCCCTGGTCGCGCTCGGTCTGCAGCGCATCGAGCAGGAACGACCATTCGAACGGCATGCCGCGCCGCGCGCTCACCGCTTTCAGCATCTCCAGCTTGCCTTCGGGCAGGCTGCCGGTCTCGTGCAGGAGACGGCCGACCAGGGTCGACTTGCCGTGATCGACATGGCCGACGATGACGATGCGCACTTGCGGCCGTGTCGTGCCGTTGGGCGTGGCGGAAACCGGATTGGTGACGATCATGTTCATGGCGCCGCCTCCTCAGAGATAGCCGGCGACACGGAGCCGCTCGAAGGCGTCTTCGGTCTCGTGGTCGAGTGCGCGGCCCGCGCGCTCCGGCACCTTGGTCTGTTCGAGCTCGGCAAGGATCTCGTCGATGTTTGAGGCGTGGGAGGCGACCGGGAAGGTGATGTCGGCATCGCCCAGCGAGCGGTAGCGCTTGCCGTCTTTCGCCAGATAAAGCGGGATGATCGGAATGTTCTCGCGCCGAGTGTAGGCCCAGATGTCGGCCTCGGTCCAATGCAGGATCGGGTGGATGCGCAGATGCGCGCCCGGCGGTGGCGAGGCGTTGAACTGGTCCCAGAACTCCGGCGGCTGGTCGCGCACGTCCCATCCGCCCTCGAGCCCGCGCGGCGAGAACACGCGTTCTTTCGCGCGCGTCGCTTCTTCGTCGCGGCGGATGCCGGCGATCAAGCCGTCGAAGCCGTGTTTGGCCAGCGCCATCTTCAGGCCTTCGGTCTTGCGCGCGGCCGAGCGCGCCGCCGGCGGCAAGGTCGGATCGACGGCATCGATCGGCGGGCAGGGCTCGATGCGCAGATCGAGTCCCCATTGCTTTCCGTAAGTGTCGCGGAACGCGTACATCTCCGGAAACTTCTTGCCGGTGTCGACATGCATCGCCGGGAACGGCACGCGGCCGAAGAAGGCCTTGCGCGCGAGCCAGATCATCACGTTCGAATCTTTGCCGAGCGACCACAGCAGCGCGAGCTTCTTCAGCCGCGCGAACGCCTCGCGCAGGATGTAGATGCTCTGCGCCTCCAGCGCGTCGAGGTGATCCATCGAAGGTGGATCGGAGAGAATTTGCGGCACGGAAGCTGCTTGGAACGATGGCGCGTCGCGCAACCGATCGCTGGCGTTTTGGTTGGTGAGAACATGCATGGCGTCGACCTTGGCCTTCGGAGGCGAAAATTCCATCTGCCATCAGCAAAAGAGAAGAAATAATTTTCTCTTTCAGAGGCTTGCAAGACACTTAGAGAGAAAATAATTTCAGTCAACCCCGAAGCGGGAAAGTGAGTTCCGAATGCGCTATCTGCCGGTCTTCCTCGATTTGCAAACCGGTCCGGTCGTCCTGGTCGGCGCCGGCGAGCTTGCGCTGGCGAAGCTGCGCGTTCTCGCGGCAGCCGGCGCACGCATCCGCTGGTACGCGACGTCAGGCGCGCATGACACGCACGGTCTGGAACCGGCGCAGCTTGCGCGCATCGACTTTGCCAAGGGCGATCCGCTCACCGCTGATCTCTCAGGCGTGGTCGCGATCTTCTGCGCGGGCGCAGGCGATGTCGGCGTCGCGATGGCGCTGCGCGCAAAGTCGCTCGGTCTGCCCGTCAATGTGATGGACGACATCGCGCATTCCACTTTCATTTTCCCGGCGATCGTCGACCGCGGCGACGTCGTGGTCGCGATCGGCACCGGCGGCACCTCGCCGGTGGTGGCGCGGCGCCTGCGCGAGAAGATCGAGGCAGTGTTGCCGGCGCGCATCGGCGATCTCGCCAAATTCATCGGCCGCTTCCGCAAATCCGTCCACGCTCGCATTCCCGAGACCTCGCAGCGCCGCCGGTTCTGGGAACGGCTGATCGATGGCCCGATCGGCGCGCTCGTGCTGTCCGGTCACAGGGATGATGCCGAGGCAGCGTTGAAGAGGATCGCCGATCCCGCCGCCTATGCCGGCGGCGAGGGCCGCGTCAGCATTGTCGGCGCCGGTCCCGGCGATCCCGATTTGCTCACGCTGAAGGCGCTGCGCGCGCTCGGCGATGCCGATGTCGTCTTTTACGACGAGCTGGTCTCGCCTGAAATTCTCGACCGCATCCGTCGCGACGCGACACGCGTGCCGGTCGGCCGCCGCGCCGGCAAGCCCGGCATCGGCCAGGATGCCATCAACAGGCTGCTGATCGAAGCGGCGCAGAGCGGCAAGCGTGTGGTGCGGCTGAAGGGCGGCGATGCCTTCGTGTTCGGCCGCGGCGGCGAAGAGGTCGAAGCGCTTCGCAAGGCGGGTGTCGCCTACACGATCGTGCCGGGAATCACCGCCGCATTGGGCGCCGGCGCCGATTTCGAGGTCCCGCTGACCTACCGCGACGAGGCGCGACGCATCACCTTCGTCACCGCGCATCAGGCCGATGACACCGGCAGCATCGACTGGTCGACGCTGAACGACCCGAAGGCCACCCTCGTGGTTTACATGGGCCTGACCTCCGCGCCGTCGGTGCGCGAGGGCCTGCTCGCCGCCGGCCGTTCACCCGAAACGCCCGCCGGCGTGTTCGCGCGTGTCACCCGCGACGATGCCAAAGCCGCGGTCGGTACGCTGGATCAATTGCCCGCACTGGTCGAACAGGTTCAGGGCGGGCCCGCCATTCTCATCATCGGCGACGTCGTCGCGCATTCCACGGCTTGGAGTCGCGAACCTTGGCGCCGCCAAAACGTCACCTCTCTCATCTCAAACTTGTTGGAAGCAGCCGAATGACCTCCCCGCTCGAACAGAAGAAGATCAAGATCACGGGCCCCTCGATCGTCACCGCCAACCGCACCTGGGACGGCGCCGTGATCTATCGCACCGCGCAGCAAGGCTGGTCGGCCGAGCTCGGCGATGCCGCCGTCGTCCGCACCAGTGATGACGCTCGCGCGCTTCTCGCCGAATCCGCCGCCGACGATGTCGGCGCGGTCGGCCCCTATATCGCGCCGGTCCTCGTCAGCGACAGCGGCAAGGTCGAGCCCGGCAATCTGCGCGAGCAGATCCGCCGCTCCGGCGTCACCATCGGCCTGCCGGCGCAGGCGATCGGTCTGCCGGTGCAGGTCTAAGGGCATTTTGCCATGTACGCCTATGACGAGATCGACCGCACGCTGGTCAACGAGCGCGTCGCCGAATTCCGCGACCAGGTGAAGCGACGCCTTTCCGGCGAGCTCACCGAAGACGAATTCAAGATGCTGCGGCTGCAGAACGGCGTCTATCTGCAGCTTCACGCCTACATGTTCCGCGTCGCGATTCCCTATGGCACGCTGTCATCGAATCAGTTGCGGCGGCTGGCGTATGTCGCCCGCCGCTACGACCGCGGTTACGGCCATTTCACCACGCGGCAGAACATCCAGTTCAACTGGATCAAGCTCGCGGAATTGCCCGATGCGCTCGCCGACCTCGCCGAGGTCGGCATCCACGCGATGCAGACCTCGGGCAACAACACCCGCAACGTCACCTCCGATCAATGGGCGGGCGTCGCGCCCGGCGAGATCGAGGATCCCCGCATCTGGTCGGAAATCCTTCGCCAATACACCACGCTGCATCCGGAATTTTCCTTCCTGCCGCGCAAGTTCAAGTTCGCGATCACGGCCTCGGCGCATGACCGCTCCGCGATCAAGATCCACGACATCGGGTTGCGGCTGCACAAGAACGCGCAGAGCGAGACCGGCTTCGAGGTGCTGGTCGGCGGCGGCCTCGGCCGCACGCCGTTCATCGGCAAGACCATCAAGCCGTTCGTGCATGGCCGCGATCTCCTCAGCTATGTCGAAGCGATCATGCGCGTCTACAACCAGTACGGCCGCCGCGACAACATCTACAAGGCGCGCATCAAGATCCTGGTGCACGAGCTCGGCATCGAGAAATTCGCCGCCGAAGTCGAGGAAGAGTGGCAGCAGATGCGCGACGGCGCGCTGAAGCTCGACGAGGAGGTAGTCGAGGACATTCGCGCCCGCTTCTCCTATCCGAAATACGCGAAGCTGCCGCACATGCCCGACGAGCTGAAACAGGCGTCCGCCGATCCCTCGTTCGAGCGCTGGCGCAAGAACTCGGTCGCCACCCACAAGGTTCAGGGCTATTCCATCGTCACGATCTCGCTGAAGCCGATCGGTGGGCCGCCCGGCGACGCCACCGCCGACCAGATGGATGCGCTGGCCGATCTCGCCGATAAATATTCCTTTGGCGAAATCCGGGTCGGGCATGAGCAGAACCTGGCGCTGCCGCATGTCGCCAAGCATGACCTGCCTGCGCTGTGGAAGGCGCTGGACAAGCTCGCCCTCGCCACGCCGAACGTGAACCTCGTCTCCGACATCATCGCCTGCCCGGGGCTGGATTACTGCTCGCTGGCAAACGCCCGCTCGATTCCGATCGCGCAGGAGCTGACGCGGCGCTTTGCCAATCACGACACCGCCGAGCTGATCGGCCGGCTGCACATCAATATCTCCGGTTGCATCAATGCCTGCGGCCATCACCATGTCGGCCATATCGGCATTCTCGGCGTCGAGAAGAACGGCGAGGAGGTTTACCAGATCACCATCGGCGGCCGCGCCGACGAGAAGGCGGAGCTGGGCACGCTGATCGGACCGGGCGTGAAGTTCGACGAGGTCGCCGACGTGATCGAGGACATCGTCGAAGCCTATCTCGCGGTGCGCGCCACGCCCGAGGAGCTTTTCGTCGACACGGTGAAGCGGCTCGGCGTCGAACCGTTCAGGGAGCGCGTCTATGCCACTCGTTAGGGGCGGAAAGATCGCTGCCGATCCCTTTGCGCACGTCGCCGACGGGGCCGAGCTGCCGCAAGGTTGCGTGCTGGTATCGGCCGCGCGCTTTCTCGAGGATCCCGACGCGCTGTTGAAGCGCGGCAAGGTCGGCGTGATCTGGCCGAACAGCCGCGACGTCGACGATCTCGTGCCGTATCTCGATCGCCTCGCCGCGGTCGCGCTGGTGTTTCCGACCTTCCGCGACGGCCGTGCCTACAGCCAGGCGCGCCTGTTGCGCGAACGTTACAGCTATCGCGGCGAGTTGCGCGCCACCGGCCAGGTGCTGCGCGACCAGTTCGTGTTCATGCTGCGTGCCGGCTTCGATTCCTTCGACGTGAAGAAGCAGGCCGACGCGGAAGCCTTCGCGCAGACCGTGCACCGCTATTCGGTGTTCTATCAGCCGACCGGCGACGGCAAGCTCACCGCATTGCACCGGCGCATGCAGTTGCGCCATTCCGGGAGCACCGGCCTGTGAACGCGCTCGCGCCGCATATTTCGTCCGAGCGCGACGTCTTGCCGCCGGCTGACACGCTCGACCGCGCGCTTCGCGATGCCTCGCCGCAGGACGTGATCGCGGCAGCGCTTGCAACCGTCGGCCGCGACAAGCTCGCGCTGGTGTCGTCCTTCGGTACGCAATCGGCGGCGCTCCTGAAAGTGATGGCGGATGTCGACCCGGCAATCCCGGTCATCTTTCTCGACACCGGCTGGCTGTTCGAGGAGACGCTGGCCTATCGCGACACGTTGGTCGAGAAGCTGGGCTTGCGCGATGCGCGCTCGATCAAGCCGTCGGACGGGACGCTGTCGCGCGAGGATCCCGAGCGCGATCTCTGGTTCAACAACCCCGACGCCTGCTGCCGCATCCGCAAAGTGGAGCCGTTGCAGCGCGCGCTGCAACCGTTCGACGCCTGGATCAACGGCCGCAAGCGTTTCCAGGGCGGCTTGCGCACCGAGATCGCCGTGGTCGAGCAGGACGGCGCGCGGCTGAAATTCAATCCCTTCGCCAACGCCTCCCGCGAAGAGATCGAGGCGATCTTTGCGAATGCCGATTTGCCGCCGCATCCGCTTTCCGCTTCCGGCTATCTCTCGGTCGGCTGCATGCCCTGCACCAGCCGAACCTCGCCTGACGAGGACGAGCGCGCCGGCCGCTGGCGCGGCCGCCCCAAGACCGAATGCGGCATCCATACGATGCAGACGGCGTAATCGGCCGGACTTTCGCGTTGCCGCTGCCGGAAAATTCACCTTTCAGCCACGGTTGGTATGCAACAACGGCCCCTGAATTCTGGGGCTTATAATGTCTTTGCGCGCGGCGGCGGCGATAACAGCAACATTATTGCTTGCAGCTTGTGCAACGGAGGCGCCGGTCGAGACGCCTGCGATGTATGCCGACATGGCGACGCCCGGCGCGCATCTTGACCCCATCGCCGCCGCCTCGATGATCTCGCAATACCGTGCCAATAACGGCCTCGGCGCTGTGGCCGTGGACCCCGAGCTGATGCGCCTTGCGGAAGCCCAGTCGCAGGCGATGGCGGACAAGAACAAGCTCGACCATGACGTGCGCGCCCCGCTGGCCAAGCGGCTGGCCGGCGCCGGTTACCCGGCCACGGTTGCGGTCGAGAACGTCTCGGCCGGCTATCACACGCTGGCGGAAGCCTTTTCCGGCTGGCGCGACTCGCCGCCGCACAAGGCCAATATGCTCAAAAGCGGTGTCACAAAATTGGGCATTGCCGCAAGCTACGCTCCGAATACGAAATACAAGGTGTTCTGGACGCTGATTTTGGCGTCTACTGATCGGTAGCCCTGTTCTATTCGCACTCCCGCCGCATCCGTTGACGCTATCGTGAACTGACGTCACGCCCGCGCCGACATATCCGAACAAGCTCATGATGGACGACACGCATCCCGATCACTCAACGACGCCTGCGCAGGCGCGGCGCGTGCTGGTGCTGCAGGGCGGCGGCGCGCTCGGCTCCTATCAGGCCGGCGCGTTTCAGGCGCTGTGTGCTGCCAGTTTCGAGCCGGAATGGGTCGCCGGCATCTCGATCGGTGCCATCAACGCCGCGATCATCGCCGGCAACGAAGCCCGCCACCGCGTCGAGCGGCTGAAGGAATTCTGGGAGATGGTGTCGGCTTCGGTGTCGTGGAATCCGATGCTGAACGGCGACCGCAGCCGCTCGCTGTTCAACGAGACCAGCGCCGCCCTTATCGCGACCTTCGGCGTGCCCGGTTTCTTCACCCCGCGGATTCCGCCGGCGCCGCTATGGCCGCAGGGCAGTCCGCAGGCGCTGAGCTATTACGACACCGCGCCTTTGAAGAAGACCCTGGAGCGGCTGGTCGACTTCGATCGCATCAACGACCTGAAATGCCGGCTCAGCGTCGGCGCAGTCGGCATCACCTCGGGCAACTTCCGCTACTTCGACAATGTCGAGTTCAAGCGGGAGGGAAAAAGGATCGGGCCCGAGCACATCATGGCCTCAGGCGCGCTGCCGCCCGGTTTCCCCGCCGTGCTGATCGACGGCGAATATTACTGGGACGGCGGCATCGCATCCAACACGCCGCTCGATTTTGTGCTGGATGCGGAGACCGATCGCGATCTCCTGATCTTTCAGGTCGACCTGTTCAGCGCGCGCGGCCGACTTCCGGAGACGCTGCTGGAAGCGGCCGAGCGCGAAAAGGACATCCGCTTCTCCAGCCGCACCCGGATGAACACCGACAAGAACCGGCAGGTCCACAACGCCCGCAAGGCGGTGCTCGATCTCATCGGCAAGCTGCCGGACAATCTGCAGCACGACCCGTCCGTCGAATATTTGCGCAAGGTGGCGAAGGAGAACACGGTCACCGTCGTGCACCTGATCTACAAGAGCAAGAACTACGAGACCAATTCCAAGGACTACGATTTTTCCCATGTCGGCATGGTCGAGCACTGGAATGCCGGCGTGCGCGACGTGCATTTGTCGATGCGTCACAAAGAGTGGCTAGAGAAGCCGCAGTCCGGCGAAACCATGGTGACCTACGACCTCACGGGGGACGACGGCGAAATCCCCAAGGCATGACACGGACCCCAAAAAGGCCGCGTTGGCGCAAAGTGTGAAGCGGGTTTTCCTTCGCGACAAACGCCTGGCGTTTGTGCGGAGATCATGCCCAGGCAAACAGCTAAAGCAGGAGTGAAGACGATATGGGTACTTTGACAGGCAAGAACGCCGTGGTGACCGGCTCGACCAGCGGCATCGGGCTCGCCTATGCGCGCGCCTTCGCGAAAGAGGGCGCCAACGTCGTGATCAACGGCTTCGGCGCGCCCGCCGACATCGAGAAGGAGCGCTCGGCGATCGAGACCGACTACAAGGTCAAGGCGATCTATTCGTCCGCTGATATGACCAAGCCTGCCGAGATCGCCGACATGATCGCAACCGGCGAGAAGACTTTCGGGTCGGTCGACATCCTCGTCAACAATGCCGGCATCCAGTTCGTCTCCCCGATCGAGGAATTCCCGGTCGAGAAATGGGACGCGATCATTGCCATCAATCTGTCGTCGGCCTTCCACGGCATCCGCGCCGCGGTGCCCGGCATGAAGAAGCGCGGCTGGGGCCGCATCATCAACACCGCATCCGCGCACTCGCTGGTCGCTTCCCCCTTCAAGTCGGCTTATGTCTCGGCCAAGCACGGCATCGCCGGCCTCACCAAGACCGTGGCGCTGGAGGTTGCCCAACACAAGATCACCTGCAACTGCATCTCGCCGGGCTATGTCTGGACGCCGCTGGTCGAGCACCAGATTCCCGACACCATGAAGGCGCGCAACATGACCAAGGAGCAGGTCATCAAGGACGTGCTGCTGGCGGCGCAGCCGACGAAAGAGTTCGTCACCTCGGAGCAGGTGGCGGCACTCGCGCTGTTCCTGTGCGGCGACGACGCGGCGCAGATCACCGGCGCCAACCTCTCGATCGACGGCGGCTGGACCGCGGAGTAATCGATGTCGTCATGGCCGGGCTTGACCCGGCCATCCACGACTTTTTTGATAGCGGCACCCAAAGACGTGGATGCCCGGCACAAGGCCGGGCATGACGAGAAGTCTTGGCGGTCGGAGGCCGTGACAGGCCGTCAGCGCGCCAGCACTTGCGAATCTCTTGGACCCGCTCTTCGTGCGCTGAAAAACACATACAACAGGCACGCATCTATCAAGACCGCGGCCGCCATCACGCTGTAGGCGGACGGGCTTGCCAACAGGTTCAGCTCGATCAACACGCGGGAAAGACCAAAGCCCACGACCCACGCATCGAAGCTCATGCAGATCCGGCGAAAAGTCTCGGCATCCATCCGTCGGAGCAGATACGCCCCGAGCGGGATGCCAACTGCCGCGCAGGGAGCCAGCACCCACAACAGGCTGGTGCTTTCGGCAACAAAGAGGCCGAGGTTGTAGTACACGATTGCGGTCAAGCAGGACTCGGCGACGCGAACCAGCGCCAGGCCGGCGCGAAACTGATCCTTGACCAGGCCCTGATTGTTGAACAACAGCGCCAACGGCGGGCCCGAGATCGTCGTCACCGAATACAGCACCCCCAACATCGATCCAAAGGGCAGGCCAACCGCCCACCGCGACTGTATGGGCCGCCGCCAACCTGCTGCCTGCAACAGGATGAGTGGCAGGATGACTGCGTAAGTCGCCAACTTGATCCAGACCGGCTGAAGCGAAGCCAGGAGATAAGCTCCGAGCCCGATGCCAGGCAGCAACCCGATGAGAATGGGAAACACCCGCCTCCAGACCGCCGGAACGCCGCTCCGATTGATGAAGAGAACGTACAGATTGACGAAGACTTCGATCAGAACCAAAGCGGGGTTGAGCACGCGATTGGCATAGAAAACCAGCGCGACCGGGACGGTGAGGGATGAAAACCCGTAGCCAAGTGCGCCGTTCACCAAAGCCGCAGACAAGGCAATGCCTGCGAGAACGATCAGGCCGGTATCAATTGGAGGCATCTGCAGCCTCGTTCAACCAGGTGGCGGAAAGCGGATCGATCATGTGCACACGATTTGCAGTTGTACTTCTGCGGCTATCTAATGACGCCGCAGTTTCCGCTGCAATGCACTCTCAGAAATAAGAATGTTTCAGCCGCGCGGAAGGGCTGGGTGGAGAATTTGCTCCCCCATCGCGCCGGCGGAAGAATTGATGTTCTCTTCGATTTGAGTAAGAAATAGTCACAATCATGTGCCCGTTTTTGGGCAGTCAAGCCGCGGAGAAGTTTGGAGGTGCGCCGTTACTTCCCGAAAGCCAGCACGTGCAGGCCGAGCCGGCGGCGCACGATCCAGAACAGCAGCACCGTTTCGAAGGTGAGCGACAGCGAGGTTGCGGCCGCCGCGCCATGGCCGCCGAAGCGCGGCACCAGCGCGACGCAGAGCACGAGGTTCATCACGAAGGCAGCCGCGTAGGCCAGCGCGCAGATATGCTGGTGGCCGAGCATGTTGAGCAGACGCTCGACCGGTCCGATCGCCGCGCGCACCACGAGGCCGACCGCGGCGACGAACATGATGTCGTAGCCAGCGGTAAATTGCGGTCCAAAGAGCCACAGCAGCGGCTTGCCCAGCGCGAGCAGGACGACGGTGGCAGCGAGCGAGGGCCAGAACGTCCAGTTGATCGCGTGGGCGACATAGGCCGACAGCCGCGCCTTGTCGCCGAGCGCATTGTATTCGGCGAAGCGATGCGCCGTCGTCGCCGACATCGCATAGTGGATGAATGATACCAGCGCCAGCGTCTTCACCACCGCAAAATAGATGCCGACCTCCTCCGAGGAACGGAATTGCTGCAGCACCAGCACGTCGGTGTAGGACAACAGCAGATAGAAGCTTTCCACCAGCAGGATCGGCAGCGAGATCGCAAGCCAGCCTCTGATGTCATAGGCCTTCGGGCCGGCCTCGACATGCGCGGCGAGGCGGCGATTGAGCACGATCATCTGCCCGATCATGGCGAACCACACCGCGCCTGCGCTCGCGGCCATCGCGGCGGTGGCGCCGAGATTGAAGCCGAGCGCGAACAGGCCGAAGGTGAAACCGATGATCAGCGCCTGGCGCACGATGAATTGCGGCATCAGTCCGAGCCGCATCCAGTCATGCGAGCGGGCAATGCCGTCCTGGGTGTTGGCGACGACGAACGGCGGCAGTGTCGCGCAGCCGATGTACAGCGGCACGACGGCGCCGGCCTCGATGAATGGCGATAGCAGCTTGACGAGGCCTGCGAGTGCGAGCGACACCGCCGCCGAAACAGCAAAGGTCATCCAGCGGCTGCCGGAGAGGAAACCGCGCAGCAGCGCGTGCTCGCCGCGCGTGCGATATTCCGGAATGATTTTTTGGGCGGAAGCCGAGATGCCGAAATCCATCATGCTGCCGAGCAGCAGCACCCAGGTCCAGACATAGACATAGACGCCGTAGTCGGAGCCGCCCATCCACCGCGCCAGCAGGATCTGGGAAAGATAGGCGAGGCCCGCGCTGAGCACGCGGATGATGAAGATGGTGCCGGCGAGCTTGCGCGTCAGCGACGCCTCGTTGCTGCCGCCCAGAAGTCTGGATTTCAGCCGCGTGAACAGGGCGGCCGGCAGAGCGTGTGCGGGTTCGGCGTCGATGGAAGCCACAACGAAATCCGGATGCGATGCCGCTGAGGGCGGCGATGCTTCGATCTATCAACCATTCGTTAAGATTTGGTTGGGTGCGAGCGCTGTGCTCAGCCCGATTGCTGCATCGGGGCCCCGCCGGCTGCTGCCTGTGCGGCGTGCCGCTCGATCTCGGCCCGAGTAACCGTGGCGAGCGGCGTGCCGTCCCGCTGCGTCAGCGTCGCGCGATCGGGTGAAGTCGTGGCCACGACATGGTTTTGCCCGGAGACGACGATCCAGACTGCGCTGGTGTCTTGCAGTTTCCACGCCGTTACCGCGGAGCCTGGCGCAAGCGGGGCTTTGCGCAACAGGAGATCGATCGCTTCGCAGGCAAGCGTGCGTTCCGCCATCTCGTAGAAGCTGCGCACTGTGGTCTCTGATACAGCCGACAGGCGCGCCCCCGCGCCCATTGGGCGGTGGGCTTTTCGCTGCTCCGCCGTCGCCGATAGCGGCGGGCTCTTGATGAATTCGTAAAGGCGCCCGCCGGTATCCTCGGAAACGCAGAGCCGGTCGCCCTTGTCGGTATCGACGCTAAACGCCAAGGACATCTGTCCTTCGATCTCGATGTGGCTTCCACCAGTGACGGCAAGCTTGATTTCCGGATCGGGCGTCACCGCGCCGCAGGCCACGGCGACGGTGAGCTGGAGCCGATCCGTCATTTGATAAAGCAGTGCCTGCACGCTCTGCCAGATCTTGCGCGCCGCGAGATGCGGATTCAGTTGCGCGAGCGCTTGTATCTCGGCGGCGTAGCGGTCGTCCTCGACCAAACGCAAATTAGGCCAGGTTGTGATCCATTCCGCGGAACGCTGAATCATTGGCGTTTGATCGTCGGCGGCACAGAAACGCGTGTCGAGTTCGTCGAGCACCGTCGCGCATGTGGAGAAGCCATTTTGCGCCGCTGCTTCCTCCGGATTGGCGTTCGCCCATGCGATCATCTCGCTGAGAATCCGGTGTTGCTCCGACAGGCCCATGGCCTCAAGCCCCGCCAGCGCATCGGCCGACATCGCCGGAAAGTTGACTCCGGCGTTGTAGATGAACTGGCTGTGGCCGCCATTCTCCACCTGGCCGCGATAGTAGTCGGCGTGGTAGACCTGCATCGCCTCGGGCTGCAGTTCGCAGGGGTGGTAGACGCCTTCGCGCATCATGTCGTTGACGTAGTCGACGATGGCGTAAACCAAGTCGTAGGCCTTGTCGGGATGCTCGGCACCGTCCAGAACGGCACGCCGCACAACAACCGTTGTCAATCGCCCGCCATCCATCGTCCGCCCCCTTTTGGTGCGCAGCCTCTCATACACGCCGGAAGGGTGTAAAGCGCATCGCGCGCGCGAGCACGCCGAAGCGGTCAATTCAAGTTTATATTGAACTCATACGACCGGTCGCCGCCAACCAGGGTCAGCTTCAGCGCCGCGCCGTCCGGATTGACGCCCGGCGGCACGCCGTCGAGCTGGAACGAGAAGCGCGTGACCCCGGGCGGGCTGTGCGTGACGGGCTTCGGCACCGGCAAGCCCCAGTCCGGCGTCGGCCCTTCCACAAAGAGACTCACGTTGCGCGCATCCGGCGTCACCACGTCCACCACCACCTCGGATTTGCCCTCGCGCTTGACGTCACGGATGGTGAGCGGGTTGGCATCGCCGACATTGGCGGGCTTCGGAACCGTGTCGAGCGCCGCGAACAGCGCGCTGTCCTCGGTGCTGGCGACGCTGGAGAAGGTGAGCTCCGCATTGGCTTGCACGGGAATGCAGATCTTCTCGCACACCGCATAGTCGATGACAGCGCGCAGCGTCACCGGCTTGTCGGCGCTGCTGGCGACGATACGCAAGGGCAGCACGAGCTGGTCGTGATAGCCGAGCGAGACGCCGCCTGCGCCATCGTCGAACTGTTGCGGCGCCGGCCACAAAACCGTCACCGCCTCGACATTGTCCGACTTGGAGAAATCAAACCGCGGCGGCACGCCGGAATCGCCGGGGTTGCGCCAGTAGGTGTGCCATCCCGGCTGCAGCTGGACGGCAATGCCGCCGAGCAGCTTGGCGCCGCTGCGCGAGCCCGCGAGCAGCCGCAGCTGGGAATGGCTGTCCTTCTGCCAGGGCGAGGCATCCTCGGCACGGGCCGCAGCCGACAGCGCGAAGATGAGCACGGCGGCGAGCGCGGCGCGGAGTGGAACAATCGGGACCATGATACGTCTTTACAGGCGGCCGCCAAGCCGAACCATTGAATTGGTCGTGACCACTAATGTCTAAGCTTGATTGACACAAAAGCCGCCCAATATCAGGATATGGCTTGATCTCAAGAGTGCTTCGCGGATGGACCCTGAAGGCAAGAAACCGGGCAAGGTTCGCCGCAAGCAGGCCGGCATCGGCGACAATTCGGCCAAGGAAAGCTATCTCGACGGCCAGCTCCTGATCGCGATGCCCGTGATGGGCGATCCGCGCTTCGAACGGTCCGTGATCTATATGTGCGCGCACTCTTCCGAAGGCGCGATGGGGATCATGGTCAACCGCCCGGCGGGCAGCATCGATTTCCCGGAACTGCTCGCGCAGCTCAACATCATCAAGAAGGCCGACCAGATCAAGCTGCCGGAGAGCGCCGAGACCATGAAGGTCCTGAGCGGCGGCCCGGTCGATACCGGCCGCGGCTTCGTGCTGCATTCCAGTGATTTCTATCTCGCCAACGCCACGCTGCCGATCGACGACCAGATTTGCCTGACCGCGACCGTCGATATCCTCAAGGCGATCGCCAACGGCAAGGGGCCGAAGCACGCCATCCTGGCGCTCGGCTATGCCGGCTGGGGCCCGGGCCAGCTCGAGAACGAGATCCAGGGCAATGGCTGGCTGCATTGCGACGCCGATCCGGATCTGGTGTTCGGCGGCGATGTCGACGACAAATACGTGCGTGCCTTGCGCAAGATCGGCATCGATCCCGGCATGCTGTCGAACGATGCGGGGCATGCATAGCGCGTGTCCTCGCGATCGCGATCTGTAGGGTGGGTTAGGCGCGAAGCGCCGTAACCCACCTCTTCTGTTGTCGCAGCTGGAGAAGCGGTGGGTTACGCTTCGCTAACCCACCCTTGTAATAGCGCAATCGGTTATCTTCGCAGCGTTCCGAGAGGAATGGCCTGCCGCGGTTCGCTCCACGGCAGGCCGCTGGCGATCGGATCGCGCCCACCCTGAGCAGTTTGTGGCTGCCTCGTAGCAGGATCGCGCCAGCAACTTCATCGGACCCGGATGGTTGCCGGAACAATCAGGTTCGCTTCACAAGGCAGGGTCGACGAAGATGACACAGACTAGCATGACGACGGCGCGAATCGATACGTCCAAGAACAAGCTCGACATAGCGGTTCATGGCCTGAGCCAGCGTTGGCAAGTGGCCAACACCCTGGCCGGCTGGCGCGAGCTCGCAGATAGATTGGCCGCGGCCGAGGTTGATCGGGTCGGTATCGAGGCGACCGGCGGTTACGAGCGCGGCGTGGTGGAGTATCTACGCACGGCGGGCTTCACGGTGAAGGTGCTGCAGCCGTCCCAGGTCAAGGCGTTTGGCCGGGTGCATTTGCGACGCGCCAAGAACGATGCGCTGGACGCGGTACTGATCGCAGCCTGCATGGCGGCGCTCGATCTCTCAGGTGTTGTGCCGGATCCAAGGCTGGCAAAACTGGCCGATCAGATGACCTTCCTGGATCAGACCGGCGAAGACATCGCTCGCTTCAAGACCCGGCTTGAACACATCGACGACCCTACGATGTGCGCGATAGCTACTCCGCCGCCTGCTCCGCCACCTGCTGCCGCTCCGCCGCTTCCTGCGGCACCGTCGGCACCGTGCCCGCCACCGTGGCGCGGCGCATGTCGCGCGGCTGCGACTGGTCGTAGCGGCGCACGCGATGCATGGTCTGGCGGTTGTCCCACATCACGAGATCATGCAGCGTCCATTTGTGGACTATAGACGAACTCCGGCTGCGTTGCGTGCTCGGTGAGATCGCGCAGCAGGAGCCGGCCTTCCGGCATGCTCATGCCCTGCACCTTGCCGGCATGCGATGACAGATACAGCGACTTGCGCTGATGCGCCGGGTGCGTACGCACCAGGCGCTGCAGCACCGGCTTGAACAACTCCTTCTCCTCGTCGGTGTAGTCGAGGAAGCCGAGCGAGCCGCGCGAATACATCAGCGAGTGCTCGCAGATCTTGTCGTCGATCTCGGCCTTGGTCTCGTCGTCGAGTGCGTCATAGCCGGCGCGCATGTCGGCGAATTCGGTGTTGCCACCCTTCGGGTTCACCAGCCGCGCCGACAGCAGCGAGAATTTCGCGGGGATCGCGCGGAACGACGAGTCGGAATGCCACAGGCAGTTGCCGAGGTTGAACAGATGCGTGCGGTGATCTTTCGGAAACGGCTTGCCGTCCTTGTCGAGATTGGAAACGTCGTTGAGCCCCGCGGAACCGAGCCGGTAATCCTGCTTCTTGGTGATGTTGCCGCCGCGCGGATTTTCACGCGCGCCGAAATTCAGCGCGAAGGCCATCTGCTGGTCGTCTGATATGTCCTGGCCGTGAAAAACCAGCACGGCGTATTTGTCCATGCCGGCTTCGATCGCGGCAGCCTCATCCTTGGTCAGCGGTTGACGCAAATCCACGCCCGAGACTTCGCCCACAAAGTGCTTGTGGATCTGCCGGATCGCGATCGCCATGGCGTTTTCTCCTGATGGTTTGGTGCGGCTTTTCGCCTGATTTGAGGCCAAGGCTACTCCCGCGACGGCGCAAGTCAACGCCGGCTGGGCATGCCTGCCTTACGCATTGCGCGCCATCAGCCCGCCGTCCACGGGAATGACCGCGCCGGTCAGGTAGGATGCGGCGGGCAGGCACAGGCTCAACGTCATGTGCGCGACCTCCTCGGGGTCGCCGTAGCGGCCGAGCGCGGTGCGGCGTTTGGCGAAAATGGTCTTGTGCTCTTCGGAGATACGGTCGGTGATGGCAGTGCGGATCGGACCCGGACAGATGCAGTTGACGGTGATGCCTTCGCGGCCGAGCTCGACCGCGAGCGACCGCGTCAGGCTGGCGACGCCACCCTTTCGCCGCCGAGTATGGGCTGTGCAGCGCGGTGGCGCCGAGCGCCTCGGTCGAGGCGATGTTGACGATGCGGGGACATTTCGATTTGCGTAAGTGAGGCAGCGCCGCGCGGATGATGCGCGGATGCGCCGTCAGCATCACCGCGATCGCCTTGCTCCAGGCCTCGTCATAGGTGGGGTCGTCGATCGGCACGCGCACGGAGATGCCGGCATTGTTGACGATGATGTCGAGCGAGCCGAAATGCGCGGCGACTTCGTTGACCACAGCGTCGATTGCCTTGGCATCGGCGACGTCGAGCCGCCACGTTTTCGCACGGCCGCCGCTTGCGGCGATCTCATCCGCAACGGCCTTGATGCCGTCGGCGCTGACATCGGTCACCGCGACGTTGGCTCCTTCCGCGGCGAACACGCGTGCGGTAGCGCGCCCCATGCCGCTTGCGCCGCCGGTGACCAGTGCGGTCAATCCCTTCACCGAGCGGCTGAGTTGCTTGAAGTCCGACATGGCGTTCCCCGATCTGATTGACAAGCGTTTCGATCATCCTAAGACGGGAGCAACGACAGAGGGAAGGGACGGAGATGAACGAGCTCGATTTCGGCGACAAGCAGGTTCTGGTGGTCGGCGGCTCCTCCGGCATCGGCAACGGCATCGCGCAGGCGTTTCGTGCGCATGGCGCGCGCGTCGCGGTCTGCGGCACGCGCGCCGCGGCGTCGGACTATTCGCCGGACGACGGCTCGCATCTCGACGGACTCGATTACGCGAGGCTCGATGTCAGCGACCCCAACGCGGTCGAGAAATTCAAGCCCGCTTTCGACAAGCTCGATGTGCTGGTGCTGGCGCAGGGCGCGGTGATCTACCGCCGCGGCGAGTTCGAGATGGAAGGTTTCCGCAAGGTTCTCGAAG
This sequence comes from uncultured Alphaproteobacteria bacterium, assembly GCA_963795365.1. Classification (GTDB taxonomy): domain Bacteria; phylum Pseudomonadota; class Alphaproteobacteria; order Rhizobiales; family Xanthobacteraceae; genus Bradyrhizobium. The sequence continues at coordinate 43,084 of CAWCHW010000002.1, read as the reverse complement.
TCAACCTGATGAGCCTGATGGCCTGCGCGACCAGGTTTCATGCGATGCTGAAACAGGCGAAGGGCTCGCTGATCATCGTGAGTTCGACCGCCGCCTATCATTCGACCATGGGCAATCCCGCCTATAACGCGTCGAAGACCGGCGCCATGGGATTGACGCGCACGCTGGGCGAGGCTTTCGCGGAAGACGGCATTCGCGTCAACGGCATCGCGCCGGGTTTGGTCGACACCAAGATGACCAAGGTGACGACAGCGAATCCGACGCGGCTGGAAGGCGCGCTGTCGCGGATTCCGTTGCGGCGGCTCGGCACGCCACAGGACATGGCCGGTGCGGCGCTGTTCCTGGCCTCACCGCTTGCGTCTTACATCGTGGGACAGACCATCATCGTCGATGGCGGGTTGATTTTGTAGTTATCCCTCATCCTGAGGAGCGGCCTCTTGGCCGCGTCTCGAAGGATGAGGCCGCGAGGGGGCCTCATGGTTCGAGACGCGCGAAGACGCGCTCCTCACCATGAGGATCAAACGTTTCTCTCTTGGATTACTGTATCGCAGCCGACCGTCCGACCGGTGCGGGCGGACGCGGTGCAGCCGGTGCGCGTGGCGCCGGTGCCTGCCGCGGTGGCGGCGAATTGCCAAAACCGCCGAAGAAATTGCCGAGCGGATTGGTCTGCTGCTGCACCGGCTTCTTCGGAGCGGCCGGCTTCGGCGGCGCGAGTGCCGCATTGGGCGCGGTACCCGGCGCACCGGAAGCAGCCGCGCCCGGTGTGCCCGGAGCGGCGTTGGCCACCGGCACGTCGCCCTTCGCTTGCTCGCGGCCGACTTCGCGGCGCGGCCACAGGAAATCATCGGCCCGTCCGGCCGGCGGCGTCAGCGCCTCACCCTTCACCAGTGTGCGCGCCGCAAGCGCATCGACCGCGGCGGGCCGCGTGCCGGGTCCGCCGAGCAGTTGATCCGAGTTCACGCTGGCCGCAACCAGCGGCATGATCGGCCCGGCCATCGGACGCGGCGCGGGCTGGCCCGGCACGGCGTTGGCATCGGGCGTCGCCGGCTCCTGCGGCAGCGCGATCGGCGCCGATCGCGTCGCGAGCAGGCGCGTGATCTCGCGCTCGACATAGTGCGCGAGCTTGCGCGCGCCGTATTTGGTGAAATAGACGCCGTCATAGGCGCGCAACTGGCGGGGCTGACCTTCGAAGTCGGGGCCCTTCTGCATGAACAGGCCGCGCTCGTCGACGAAGCCGTCCCAGACGTCGACATAGGTGATGCCGGCCTTGCCGGCGGCTTCGCGATAGAGCGAGTTGAGGAACAGCATGTCCTTGGGACCATTGCCGCCGCGGATCGCGGGCAGGCCGACCCAGATCACGGGCACGCCCTTGGACTTCACCACCGCGATCATCTCTTCGATCTTCTTGGAATAGAGTTCGACCCAGCGCTCGTCGCGGAATTCATAAACCCCGTTGGGCGAGCGTGCGGTCTTTTCCGGCGTGATAACCGGCACCGGCTCGTTCTCCGCGTCGTCCTGCGGCAACTCTGCATCTGCCTTGTCGTCGGGCTTGGCGGCGTCGCCATCGGCTTTCGGCTTCTCGGGCGCGGGCTTGTCCTTGCGCGCCTCCTTCTTGTCGCTCTTCTTGTCGGCGGCCTTGTCTTTATCCTTGTCCTTATCCTTGTCGGATTTCTCCGCGACCGGCTCGCGCATCGAGACGCGGTCGTTGATGCCGAGCATCACGACGATGATGTCGGGCTTTTCGGTCGCGAGGATGCCCTTGGCGGCTGCGGCCCAGTCGGAGGGTTCGCCCTTGGGCTGATATTTGATCAGGCCGGAAGTGTTCTTCGCCTTGCGGATCACGCCCATGTCGGGCTGCTCGACATACGCATCTTCGAGACCCAGGGCGAGCCAGTCGGCCATACCGTCGCCCATCACCATGACATTGCGCTCGGGCGTGCCTTCACGCTTCTCGGGCGACGGCGCCTTGGAGAAGTCCTGATAAACGCGCTTGGGCGCCTGGGGCTGGAAGGGCTGAAAGAAGTCGCTGCCGAACCATCCGCCGCCGCCACCGCCGCGTGATCGTTGCGGGGGACCGCCGAAATTGAAGAACTGCGCGTAAGCCGGCGCCACGATCCCGACGAGGAGCGCAATCGTCACGCCCAGCACGATCAACGGGCCGGGTTCGGTGATCAGTTTGATGAAGCGGGTTTCTTTGAACATTGCGCTCGGTCGGACGGTGCTGAACAGGCCTCGGCATATAACGGAAATCGGGCCGCAAGCAGGCAGTTTCTACCCGATAAATCGGCCCGCCGCAGCCCTGATCGACATCACCAGCGAATTCAACGCGTAAAGGGTTACTTTTGCGGGGAAAACCGCGCCGTTTAGCGGCTCCGCAGCTGTTCCAGCACGCCCGCGGTCGCGAATCCATCGGCGGGCGCGCCGATCGAGGCCTGGAAGCTGCGCAGCGCCTGTCTCGTTTCGCCGCCGAACTGGCCGTCGGGCGTGCCGCGATAGAAGCCGCGCCGGGCCAGCAATTGCTGCAGCTCCAGCCGTTCGGCCCGGGTCAGTTCGCGCTCCTGCCGCGGCCAGGGCTGCACGAAAGGCGCGCCGCCGCGCAGCCGATCGGCGAAGTGGCCGATCGCGAGCGCGTAGGCCTCGGCCGGGTTGTATTTCATGATGACGCGGAAATTCTGCATCATCAGGAAGCCCGGACCCTCCGCGCCGGCCGGCGCCAGCAGATAGGCCTTGTCGTTCGGATGCGGGAACGGCTGGTTGGCGGCACGCACCACGCCGAGCTGCTGCCACTGCGCGAAGGTCAGCGGCTTGGCACGGTCGGCCAGCATGTAATTGAAGCCTTTCGGCACCGAGACCTCGTAGCCCCAGCTCGCGCCGGGCTGCCAGCCGTCCTTCTTCAGGTTGTTCGCGGTGGAGGCGATCAGGTCGGCGGGATCGTCGACCACGTCGCGGCGGCCGTCGCCGTCGGCATCGACCGCATAGCGCTTGAACGCGGTCGGCATGAACTGGGTCGGCCCGAACGCGCCGGCCCAGGAGCCGCGCATCTGCTCGGGGCGCAAATCGCCGCGATTGAGAATCTCCAGTGCGGTGAGGAATTCATCCTTGAAATAACCCTGCCGTCGCCCGACGCAAGCAAGCGTCGCCGTCGAGTTCACCACGCTGCGGTCGCCCATCTGCGTCGAATAGTTGGACTCGATGCCCCAGATCGCGGCGACGATGAAGCGGTCGACGCCATAGGCTTTCTCGGTCGCGTCGAACTGCGCCTTGTACTTCGCGAGGATCTCCTTGCCCTTGGCCAGCCGATTGTCGTTCACGAGGATGTCGAGATAGTCCCAGATCGATTTGGTGAATTCGGGCTGCGCGTCCATCAGGTCCATGAGACGCAGGTCGGGCGTGAGCCCCGTGGTGAAGCGGCGGAAATTGTCCTCGCTGATGCCGCGCCGTGCGGCATCAGGCCACATGCCGGCGACGCAATTGTCGAAGTTCGCCGCCGCCTGCCGGATGGCGCTCGCGGTCATCAGGGGATGGCCGGATGCGCCGTCCTCGCCGCTCCAGGGAAGCGGACCGGTGCTGCCCGGCGCCGCTTGCGGCTGCTGCGTCGGGGCGTCGGGTTTGGAGCCTGAGAAAATGCCGCCGAACAGGTTGGACAGGCCGTTGCCGGAAGACTGGGCAAGGACAGGGGTGGCCGAAAGCGCGGCTGCCAGCAGCAGCGCCGCAGCCGTCAGTCGCGGTGCCCTTGGTTCCCTTGTCATAGCAGACCCGTTGCCGTCGAATTTCAGGCATTCAGGAGGCCCGTCCGCGGTTTCCAGAAGTTTAACAAATTCGAAGTTTTAACGTCAGCCTGCTGCTTACCGCCTTTGTAGGCCGCCGCAAAACCGGCTACCAACAACCACCTGATTTCCCAGCCCGACCAGACCCCATGAAAATTCGCAAAGCTGTGTTTCCCGTCGCCGGCCTCGGCACCCGCGTCCTGCCTGCCACCAAGGCGATGCCGAAGGAGATGCTGACCATCGTCGACAAGCCGCTGATCCAGTACGTCGTCGACGAGGCGAAGGAGGCCGGCATCGAGCATTTCATCTTCGTCACCGGCCGCAACAAGGGCGTGATCGAGGATCATTTCGACCGCATGTTCGAGCTCGACACCACGCTCGATGCGCGCGGCAAGAAGGCCGAGCAGGAGATCCTCGCACGCGACCAGCCCGAAGCCGGCGCGATGAGCTTTACGCGGCAGCAGGCACCGCTCGGTCTCGGCCATGCGGTGTGGTGCGCGCGCGACATCGTCGGCGACGAGCCGTTCGCGGTGTTGCTGCCGGACGAACTCGTGCTCAACACGCCGGGCTGCCTCGCGCAGATGATCGCCGCGGCCGACAAGCTCGGCAGCAAATCCAACGTGCTTGCGGTGCAGGAAGTACCTGTCGATCAGACCCAGAACTACGGCATCTGCGGCGTCGGCAAGCGCCACGCGAAGGGCATGTTCGAGGTCGACGGCATGGTGGAGAAGCCGGCCAGGGGCACGGCGCCGTCGAACTTCTCCATCACCGGCCGCTACATTCTGCAGCCGGAGATTTTCAGCGATCCTGGAGAAGCAGGAGCGCGGCGCCGGCGGTGAAATCCAGCTCACCGACGCCATGATCGGGCTGTCGAAGTCGCAAGCATTCTACGGCGTGGAGTTCGAAGGCGAGCGGCACGATTGCGGCTCGAAGCCCGGCTTCCTGCGCGCCAACGTCGCCTATGGCATGGCGCGGCCCGAGCTGCGCGACGGCCTTGCGCGCGGAGATGAAGAAGTATCTGGAGAAATAAGTCCGGTCGTCATTGCGAGGAGCGCAAGCGACGAAGCAAACCAGGCTTCAAAGCGAACGACGTTCGAGATATTATCCGGATCATTTCCGACGACAAAGCGTACGATCGGGAGAGCGTTGGCGCCGACGAGATCGGATCATCGGGAGGGGTTGTGCAGGCCAGTTTTCATTTGCGACGAGAGCTACTGAAGAGATAAAGACTTAGCGCGCCGACCCGGCAACTGAGGCGAATTGTCGGAGTTGAATGAATGGCTTGGAAAAAGATCGTCCAGCGCATCGGTGTCGGCGCCTGTCCGGAGTGTCAAAACCCCGGTTTCAACTGTCAGGACGCTGCCGATCCTCATGACGCTGAAAGGGCTCCCATCGTATGCCCGAAGTGCGGCTGGAAGGGTATCGTGCGCGAACTGGTCATCATCCCGCACTCCGATGCAAATTAGGACCGCTATCGAATGCGAACTATAGAGATAGATGCCGCTGCGTGGGAAACGCAACAGGATTTTATCGAAGCGCTAAAGGTCGCAATCGGAGCGCCCGACTGGCACGGCTCGAACTTCATCGCGTTCGGCGACTCTATGATAGGAGGTGGAATTAATGCGCTCAAGCCACCCTACGTTATCAAGGTGGTGAACGCGGATCATCTCCCACGCGAAGTGATCGACGTAATCAGCATCTTCTCGGTGGAACTTGACCGCGCACGCTCCCGAAGGCGCTTTCGCACGGATGAGGACGTTCCGGTCGCTTTGGAGTTTGACAGGGTAGCAGCGCTCGGCACGCCCACTGCCATAGACGAAGCGCGGCTTATCGTGGAGAAGTGGAAGCAGGTGGGTAACGTTTCTCTCCCCCCGCATCTCGTGGATAATCTTGCCGAACGCATCGACCGCGCCATACGCACGCGCACCAGCGGCACCCGCCCAAAGGAAGTTGAAGCGGCGGCGCGTGTCCTGCATGAGGCGGGAAACCAACACAGCTGGTGGAAGCCGTACAGCAAGTCTTATGACGAAATGGCCGCGTCCGATCCCATCGCCAAGTCGGAGTTCGACGGCATCGTGGAGCGAATGCTGATGGCTGCACGAGAGGCCGCCACCGACGGCGAAGGTGCTAAGGCTTGAGCATGGATTGCTTCGCTTCGCTCGCAATGACGAGTGGAGATAGCGTACCTAAGCCACCAGCGACAGCGCCGGCGCCTCCGCCAGCACACAGCGGTTGCGGCCCGCGGCCTTGGCGGCATAGAGCGCCTTGTCGGCGGCGTGGACCAGTTGCGGCCAGTCCGCGCCGGCATTGGGGACCGTGCTCGCAATGCCGATTGACTGACCGTCGATTGCACCGAATCGTCGCACCAGCCCGTCACCTTGATGCGGATGGTCTCGGCCACCTTGTGCGCGTCGGCGGCATTGGTGCCCGGCAGCAGCACCGCGAATTCCTCGCCGCCATAGCGCGCCGCGCAGTCGCCGGCGCGCTTCACGGAATCGGAGATGCAGATCGCGATGCCGACCAGCACCTGGTCGCCGGCCTGGTGGCCGAACGTGTCGTTATAGGCCTTGAAATGATCGGCATCGATCATCAGCAGCGACAGCGCGGTGCGCTGCCGCATCGCGCGCCGCCATTCGTCGTCGATCGCCAGGTCGAACCGGCGGCGGTTCTTCAAACCGGTGAGCGAGTTGGTGGTCGCCATCTCCTCGAGCCTGTCCTCGGCTGTGGCGCGGCGGCCGATCTCGCGCGCCAGGAATAGCGTCACCGCCAGCACGAAGACGATCAGCGCCAGCATGATCGCGCCGATCCGCGTCGCCTCCACGCGCCAGAGATTGAGCACGCTGGTCCAGGGCTTGCCGACCAGCACGACCAGCGGCTGGGAGCCGCCGCGCCAGACCATCAGCCGCGTCACGCCGTCATATCGTCCGGGCGCCGACAGCGATCCACCGGGCTCGCTGAGCGCGCTCTTCACCGCAAGCAACTGCGAGAGGTTCTTGCCGATCACGTCGAGATCGAACGGCGTGCGCATGATCACCGTGCCGTCGTGGCGGAACACCGAGATCACGTCCTCGGGGTCGAGGTTGAGGCGCCCGAACAGGTCGTGGAAATAGCTGAAGCGGATCGAGCCGGCCACCACGCCCTGAAAACTGCCGTCGTCGCCGGTGATGCGGCGGCTCAGCACGACCGAATAGGCGCCCCGATGCAGCATCGGACGGCTGATGAACAGGCCAAGGTCGCGGTTGTCGCGATGGACGGTGAAATATTCCTCGTCGGCGCGGTTCTCCGGCAGCGGATCGAGCGTCGAGGCGTCGATCGCCAGATTGCCGTTCGGGTCGAACACCTGGATCGCGCCGAAATGCTTGGCGGTTGCGGCGTGATCGAACAGGATCAGATGGCGAAGCGTTTTGGGCACGCCGACGAGTTCGGGCATCACCATGTTGCTGACGACCGCGCGCAGCGACAGGTCGTAAAGCTCGATGTTGCGGCTGAGGTCGGCCTCGATGCCGGAGGCGAGGTTTTCCAGCGACTGGCGCGCGAGCTGCTCCTCGCCGCGGCGCATGTCGAGCAGCACGCTGGCGCAGACGGCGGAGAAGCCGATGACGGTCGCAACCGAGGAGGCGATCAGCAATTTTGCCGACAGCCGCCACGGCCTGGCCGCATCATGGCGTTTTCCGATCCGCATTCCATCCACTCCTGGACGAGAAATGCGCCGGAAACATTTCCGCTGGCTTAAATACAGACAACAATGCCTTAATCGGTTAACGCTTCGTTGCCGCGGCCAGCAAATTGACTGGCACGGGAACGGAGATCGCTGTCGGTGAACGACTATGAGGCCTTGCGCGACTATCTCGCGCGGCAAACCCTGAACGAGCTGACGCTGGGCTTGGAGGAGATCGAGGAGATCGTCGGTCACGCGCTGCCTCGGGCGTCGCATCGTGCCTCCTGGTGGGACTCGCTGCGCAGCCCGCAGGAGAAGATGCCGCAGCGCGAGGCCTGCCTGGCGGCCGGCTATGTCGCCACCCGTCTGCCCGACGGCAAGGGCGTGCGGTTCAGGCGGATGAAGCGGAAATAACGGCCCGAAACCCCTCTTCCAGCGCGCTCAGCCATCGTCCGGCACCCTCCCGAATCTTCCCGCCGCGTTCGCGCAAGCGCGTGCCGAGGCTGTTTTTAAGGGACCAACCGGCCTCGCCCCCCAAATTTGCCTATTTTTATAGGCCAAAATCGCCCTCGGACCAACAAAGCTGTGCAGAACGCAGGTCTTTCCCTGCGCAGTAGTCTATTGTCACACCGATTCGAATCGAAGGAGACCCTATGGCTACCCAACTTTCCAAGTCCCAGCTCATTGAGCGACTCGCCACCGGCACCTCGCTGTCCAAGCGCGACGTCAAGAACGTGATGGATACGCTCGTCGATGTCGGCCACAAGGAGCTGAAGAAAAACGGTCTGTTCCTCGTACCGGGCTTCGCCAAGTTCGTCGTCGTCAAGAAGCCGGCGACCAAGGCGCGCAAGGGCACCAATCCCTTCACGGGCGAAGAGATGATGTTCAAGGCCAAGCCCGCCCGCAAGATCGTCCGGGCACGGCCGGTCAAGGCTGCCAAGGACGCCGTCTGAGGCTTTCCGGCGGACTTACTAAAGGCCCCCGCAAGGGGGCCTTTTTGCTTGGGCCTTGCCTCGCCGCAGCCGCACGCCTAGCTTCGGCGCTCGGGGACAACGCAGAACTCCCCTGATGATCAAGACGGCTCGCCGTCCAAGTGCTGCGCAACGACTTCGAGCCATCGAGGGATTGCGCGTGGACGGACATCGGCAGACATCCACCATCACACTCTACGTCGCCCGCGGCCTGCGCGGCTTCGGCGACGGTTTCGCCATCATCATCCTGCCGGCCTACATGACCGCGCTGGGTTACGGTCCCGCGCGGGTCGGGCTGGTGGCGACCGCCTCGCTGCTCGGCACGGCGGTGCTTACGCTGATCGTCGGGCTGATCGCGCCACGCCACGATATTCGCGCGCTGATGCTGTTCGGCGCCGCGCTCACCGCGGCAACCGGCCTCGCTTTTCCCAATGTCGAGCAATTCCTTCTGATTGCGGCCGTCGCCTTCATCGGCACCGTCAATCCGTCCGGCGGCGATCTCGGCGTGCTGGTGCCGCTGGAGCACGCCATGCTGGCGCGCGGTGCTGCGAGCGGCGACCGCACCGGCATCTTTGCGCGCTACAGCCTGATCGGGGCGTTGTCGATGGCGGCGGGATCGCTGGCCTCATCGCTGCCGGATGTTCTCGCCCCGTACGGCATCTCCAACCTCGCCGCGTTCCGGCTGATGTTCTACGCCTATGCCGCGCTCGGCGTGATCTGCGGCCTGATTTACCTGCGCCTGCCGCGCGCGCAAGGTGAGGAGCAGCACCACGCGCCGCTCGGGCCCTCGCGCCGCACCGTCTACAAGCTGGCGGCGTTGTTCTGCATCGATGCCTTCGCCGGCGGCTTCATCGCGCAGTCGCTGATGGTGCTGTGGCTGTTCCAGCGCTTCGACCTGTCATTGTCGGCGGCCGGATTGTTCTTCTTCTGGTCGAGCACGCTTGGCGCCTTTTCCTATCCGGTCGCGGCCTGGATCGCCAAACGCGCCGGGCTGGTCAACACCATGGTGTTCACACACATTCCGTCCAGTGTGTTCCTGATCGGGGCCGCGTTTGCGCCCAACCTCACGCTTGCGCTCGGCCTGCTGCTGCTCCGCTCGGCGCTGTCGCAGATGGATGTGCCGACGCGCACCTCCTATGTCATGGCGGTGGTGACGCCGGCGGAACGGCCGGCGGCCGCGAGCGTCACCGCCGTGCCGCGCAGCCTTGCGTCGGCCATCAGTCCCGCGATTTCAGGCGTGCTGCTGACGACGGCGTTTTCCGGCCTGCCGCTGGTGCTCTGCGGCGCGCTCAAGATCGTCTACGATCTGGCGCTGCTGTGGTCGTTCCGGCACATCAAGCCGCCGGAAGAGAGCTAGTGCCGCCGATCTGAAGTCCCTGCGCTATCGCTTGGCGCAGAGAATGACGGCTTGCGGCGCTTCCGTCTGTCCCGACTGGCTGTCGCAACTGGCGCCATTGTCGCCGAGCGTCTTTGGCGCCTCGTTGATCGAGCCTGTTTTGGTCAGGCAGGTCGCGCTCACCATGATTTCGTCGACGTCGCACATTGCGGGCTTCGACATGCCACCGTCGGTCGCCGACCTGACGACGCGGAATTGCGGCGGCGGAGAGACGCCATCCCTCCCGTCTTTTCCGGGTGCGCCTTGCGGCCCCTGCGGCCCCGCCGGGCCGGCCGCACCGACCGCACCGGGATCGCCTTTGTCTCCCTTGTCGCCCTTATCGCCTTTGCCGCAGCCGCCAAGGGCCAAGGCAGCGATCAGGCTGCAAGCAATGAACAGGGGATAACGCATGAAGGACCGCTTGTTGAAACCGCGCGCTAACGCGCCGTCGCGGGCATTGGTTCCCGCCGGCACTAACGCCGTCGCGCGAACATCGCGCCAAGCACGAATGCGACGGCGAGCGACCGCAGCGGCGCCTTGCGCGCGAACAGGCGCAACGCGTCCAGCAACGGGTTGGGCTGGAATAGCTCCGCATCCATGTCATCGCTCATGGCGTTGATCGCCCGGGCCGCCCGATAGACGCGGGCGGCGTCGGGTGACAGCTCTTCGGTGCCGGTTTCGATCGTCATTGCGCGCTCGCTCAACCGGCCAGATGATGCGCGAGCGAAAAGATCGCCGCCGTGCACGCCAGCATCGCCGAAACTGCGCCGGCGACGCTGCGCCGAAGCCGGGCACGCGTCATGTGCCGCGTCATTGGTTCGCTCCAAACTTGTCCTGTCTAACAATGGTCCTGGGGCGACAGGGTTCCAGCCTATTCAACGGCTGCGGAACGGCGCGGACGCGTCAGGCGTTTGCCAAGTGGTTTTTGTTCGGAGATTTTAGCCATGCAGCTGTCAGCCGAAGAAGTCCTCGCCCAATGCTCCAACTGCGGAGCCTGGCCGATGGCGACCAAGAGCGTCGAAACCGGCGTGTCCTGGGGCCGCTTGAGCTTCAGATGTCCGCGCTGCCACCGCGACGAAACGCGCTCGATCGCAGGCGGGGCGGGCGCAGGGGCGCGTTGAAGCCTGACGGGATCAACGCGAACCGGTAGGGTCGAAGGACCTCGATAGCGGTTGTCAGAGGGGACGGAAGGACCTGATATCGTCAGGCCGCGATGCAGGCGCCGTGCTTCCATCGTGTGCCGAACGGGCAGGGCGGGACCGGCCTCGCCGGGACCGGGCATTCGTTGCGCACGGTGCCCCAGCCGTCGACGACGCAGGCGCCCAGGGCCGAGACGTGGCAGCCGGGGCCGCATCCGGCCGAGGCGGTCGCGGAGTAATAGAGCAGGGCACCGGCCGCGATCAGTACCGTCACGAACAAGCTTCGCATGTTGCACCCTTCCTGGATTAGATCGATTTTGCTGACGCATGTTAGCCCGGCCGCATCGGTGCCGCTCAAACGAAATCTGCACTGGTGTGGCGTTCAGAAGTCCGCATCGTTCCTGCCGCGGGTTCTCCATGCGGACTTCTGAACCATCCCGCGCCGTAGAATTCTCCCAAGATTACTGGGCCGGTGGTGCTGGCGGAGCTGAAATTCGAACGACCGCGAGCGCGGTCAGCGCCGCATAGACGCAGAAGCCGCCGGCAATGGCTGTGAAGAAGCCGGTTACGCCGAGGCCGAACCAGTAAACCGCGGCGAGTCCTGCACCTGCACTCACCACCAACCGCACCCCGTTTGCGATCATCGCTGCAAAGCCGTGGCCGTAGCCCTGGCATACGAAGAACAGCCCGAGGCCGATACCGAAACAGACATAAACCGGTCCGACGATCCGCAAATACAGCGCACCAACGCGGGCCACTTCGGCGTCATGACTGAACAAGCCGAGCCAAATGCCGGGTTGCAGCGCGACGATCAATCCCAGAGTCCCGCATAGCAGCGCGATCGTCGCCGTCCCCGTCCACGCGATCTGCCGGGCGCGGCCATACTGCTGCGCGCCCCAGTTCGTCCCCACCATCGCAACAATGGCCGTTCCGAAACCAAAGGCGATGGGCTGCATGATGTATTCGAGCCTCGCCCCCATCGCATAGCCGATGGCGGTTTCCGGGCCGAACTGGCCAGCGATGCCCGTCAGCACCACCACCGACAAGTTGGTAATCGAGGTGTTGATCAAGCCCGGCACGCCCACCTTGAGAATATCGGCGAACAGTGCCCATCGCGGCGCCTGTCCGCGGAAATTCAAACGAATGATCGAGCGGGACGAGCGCAGATAGCCGACCATGATGAGGCTACCGACGCCAAACGGGATGACCAGTCCCCAGCCGGCGCCCGCGGGACCCAACGCCGGAAACGGCCCATAGCCAAACATCAGAAGCGGCGCGAGTGCGACGTGCGCGATCACGCAGCCGACCAGAACTCCCGCATGCAGACTCATGTTGCCTGTCCCCCGCACGGCATTACCGAGCAGGTTGAGCACGGTGATGCAGACGGCACCGCCAAAGGCGACATTGGCGTATGCGAGCGCATCCATCAGCATCTTGTCGCGCCCGCCCATCCAACCAAAGAGATAAGGAGCGGCCAGCAACATCACCGCCGAAAAAATAGCGGCAAGCGCGATCGCCAGCAGAAATGCGTGGAAGGTCAGTTCGTCGGCCCGCTCGCGCTTACCCGCTCCGAGCGCACGCGCGACGGCTGACGACACGCCTGCGCCCATGCCGCTGTTGGTGGTCTGCAGAACCAGCATGATCCATGGAAACGCCAGTGAAGCGCCCGCAAGGGCGTCCGTTCCGATCCTGCCGAGGAAGAAGCCATCAAAGATGATCACGGCAACAAAAGCGATGAGGTTGAGAATGTTCGGCGCCGCCAGCCGCAACAGCGTGGCGAAAACGGGCCCTTCCAACAGCAATTTCGTGCGCGCCGCCACCGGGCGGGCTACAGGCGGAGCCGGCGTAGCGAGCGCTGGAGAATACGGCGAAGGTGGATCGGCAATGGACGGATCCGTCATAGGCGCTCCTCCCCATGCGGGGCTGGAGCAGCGCTTGAGACGAACCGTCTTCAAGAGCCGGGCGGCTGCATAAAGGCCCGGGCGCTTCGAGGGAAGCGGGAGGAACTATCGGCGCATTGCAACGATCCGCAACGCATCTTTTTTCAGACGTGCCTGAGAAAATTTCATGAACTTGGATAGGCAATGAGCCGATCGGTTTGCAGTTATAGCTGGCGCGCTGTATTCTTGATTAGCTTTCCTCATGATCAATCGGACCAATGGCGCGTCGCCTCCCACCGCTTAATGGCCTGAAGGCTTTCGAAGCCGCGGCACGGAGCGAAAGCTTCACGCGCGCCGCCGAGGAGTTGAGTGTCACGCAGGGCGCTGTCAGCCATCAGGTGAAAGCGCTCGAAGATACCTTCGGGCTCAAGCTCTTCCAGCGCGAACGTCAACGGCTGTTCCTTACCGATGCCGGACGCGAATACCTGGGCGTCGTCCGCGATGCGTTCGACCGCATCGCCGTCGGTACCGAACGGCTATTGCAGCGTCAGGAGAGCGGCGTTCTCACCGTCAGCACCTCACCGGATTTCGCCGCGAAATGGCTGGTCAACCGTCTGAGCCGCTTCGCCGAGAAACATCCCGACATGGATTTGCGCGTTTCGGCCACGACGCACTATGTCGATTTCGCACGCGACGATGTCGATATCGCGATCCGGCATGGCGACGGAAACTGGCCGGGGCTCGACGTGCAGCGGCTTTATTCAGAGCGTCTGTTTCCGATTTGCAGCCCAAAGCTTGTCGCCGGACGTAACCGTGTCACAAAGGCGGCGGACCTTCTGAAGTTTCCACTGCTTCGTCTCGAGGATGCGAAGAACTGGACACGTCTATTTGAGACCGCAGGCGTGAAGGCCACCGTCAAGCCCGGCCCGGTCCTGAACCGTGCCAGTATGCTGATCGACGCGGCGATCGACGGCCAGGGCATCGCCTTGGCGCGTACGGCGCTTGCGGCCTGGGACTTGATCAACGGCCGCCTTGTGCGGCCAATCGACGTTTCGTTGAAAATGGCCAACACCTACTGGATCGTCTGCCCCAAAGCCGCATCGAACGTGCCGAAGATTGCAACCTTCCGGAATTGGGTCCTGGCGGAAACGGCGGACGATAACCGCCGTCTTAAAGCGCTAGCGCCATGAAAACGCCGCCTTGAAACATGCGCACGATCTCGCGTAGAGTCATTCTCGTGGGGACAAGCAGACTCCCCGTCAGACCTCTCCGTCCAAGCTCTGCGCGACACGCGATCCGTCGTGGAGCTTGCGCATGGACACCGAAAACCTCCCTCTCCATCAGACTGTTGCTATCCTTTCGCGCGGAGATGCTGCCGCACGTCGGGACACGACCCCGCAAAACAGTCGCTTCGTCCGCGTCTTCGAAGCGCTTTCCGCCGTGGGTATCGAGGCCCGTCCCGTCGTCTACGACGAAGCCTTCGCCGAGGCGGTCCGCGACGAATTGCTGGCGCTGGATGGCGTGCTGGTCTGGGTCGACCCGATCCATCAGGACAAGACACGCGCGGCGCTCGATCCGTTGCTGCGCAAGGTCGCGGCGCAAGGCCCGTGGGTGAGCGCACATCCCGACGTGATCCTCAAGATGGGCGTCAAGGAAGTGCTGTACCGCACGCGCCACCTTGGCTGGGGCGCCGACACCCAGCGTTACGATAGCGCCGACGCCTTCCGTGCCGAATTCCCTCAGCACCTTCGCGACCGAGGTCCGCGGGTCGTCAAACAAAACCGCGGCAACGGCGGCCAGGGCGTCTGGAAGGTGGAAGCTTTGCCGGGCACCAGCACGAAGGTCCGGGTGCTCCACGCGCTGCGCGGTAGTCGACCCGAGGAGATGCCGCTCGACGCTTTCATGGCCCGCTGCGAGCCGTATTTCGGATGGGGTGGCTGTGTCATCGATCAGGCGTTCCAGCCTCGCCTGCCGGAAGGGATGATCCGCTGCTACATGAGCGGATCGAAGGTCGCAGGCTTCGGGCATCAACTGATCAAGGCCTTGATCCCGCCACCTCCGGACGGGCCGGACTCGCCACAAGCGCAGCCGGGTCCGCGGATCATGCACGGGCCCGACGCCTCGCCGTTCCAGGCGTTGCGAAGGTTGATGGAGGACGAATGGACGCCGCAGTTGATGGAAACGCTGGACATCGATGAAGTGTCGCTGCCGGTCATTTGGGACGCGGATTTCCTCTACGGCCCGCGTGATGCGGAGGGCGCCGATACCTACGTCCTCTGCGAGATCAACGCCAGTTCATGCTTCGGGATTCCCGAGGAAGCGCCGGCGGCGATCGCACGGACGGTCAAACACCGCATCTGCAAACCGGGCAGATTGGACGACCTGGCTGCGGTCCGCGGGAACTGATAACGCCGAGTTCTCTTAACCGCATGACAAGGCTCCTTGTTGAAAGTCAGCCCTTCGCGCTCGCGGTCTTGTCGATCGCGGCGCGCAGGCCGCGCGCAAGCTTGATCGCGTCGTCATTGGCCCAGAAGTGCATGAAGAACAGCCGCGGTTGCTCGTCCAGCATGTGGCTGTGCAGCGCCGTCACCTCGATGCCGTTCGACCGCAGCGCTTTGATCACGGGATTGACCTCGTCCGCGGCGAGCACGAAATCGCCGGTAATGGCGGCCTTGCCGCCGCCGGTCGGCTGGAAGTTGATCCCGGTTGCAACGCCCATAGGAGCGACCGGGGTCAGCAGCATGTCATCTTCCTTGATCGGGTCGCGCCGTTTCACGGTGTAGGCGTAGATGCCGCCGTTGTTCTGACCTTTGACGCCCATGATCGAATCGAGCTGCGCTGTGTCGAGGTCAACCGCCGGCGGCGGCGAGGCCGGCGCAGCAACGGTCAGCGGCGTCTTGCTCTCGGCAAGCGCGTCGTGGATCACGGCCGCTATCTTCGCAGGGTCGCCATGGCCGGCGACATGCATGTAGAAGGTTGCAGGCGCGGCCCGCAGCAGATGATTATGCACGGCGGTGATCTCGAGCCCGCCTGCGATCATCTTCGCCATCACGGGATTGATCTCGGTCTCCAGCAACACCAGGTCGCCCATCACCATGACGCCGCCATGCGCGGGCTTGAACGCGACCCAGCCGCCGAGCGCCAGCCCCGGCTTGATCGTCACGCCGTCCAGCGTCACCGAGAGGTCGGTGCGGGGAAAACCATAGCGATGCACGTCGTCCGAGACCGCAGGCTTGCGGCCGAGCGTTTCATCGACTTTCTGCCAGTCGACATTCTGGGCATACGCGGCCGAAACGAAAGGCTCGACGAATACCCTCCAATCAACATTCTGGGCGCTCGCCGATGTGGCGAACGCAACGGCGAGAATGCAAATGGCGGTCCGGAATTTCGCTGGCATGATCTTGCTCCTTTTGGTCTATCGCGATTTTCGGCTGCCCCTTGCGTCTATAGTTTCTTGAGACCGACGACCGTCTTCGCTCCCTTGATGTCCTCGACGGTGATTTCGACCCGATCGCCGCTATGTACAGCGTTGAAAATGAGTCCGTCCTGAACCTTGAAATCGTGGCTGACGTCGGCGTCGAGCCACACCCTGATCTGGTCGTTTCGCTCATCGACAACCGTGATCAGGCCCTGCAGCGTTTCCTGGGGGTGAGCACGCTCCGCCAGCGCCGGGATGAGAGTGTCGATGTGATGCACGATGGCATCGCGCGCCGCGGCGTAATCCCTGGTGGCCGGTGGGACATCGGTCCAGTAGTTGACCTCGGCCAATCCCCTCTTGTCGTCCGGCACCGCGTCAAACGCGATCACCTTGATCGCGCTTGCCGCTTCGTTCGGCGTCAGGGGCTTCGGCGCGTCATCCAGCGGCGCAAGCCCGTCGAGACTGAGGCCATCCCTGATCCGCGTGGGGATCGAGCTGTCGACGTCGACGCCGCGCGAGATGGCGGTGTAGGGAAGGCCCCGCTCGCTTGCGATCTTGTTGAAGTGAGCCGCGGCCATCTGGCTCTTCACTGAGCCGTGCAGGCAGACGAACACGATCGTCGTGTTGGCGGGCAAGGTTGCTTCGGCACGTGCCGGTGTCGCGGGCTGTAGCGCCGAGCCGAGCATCAGCAAGGCAAACTGAATGATCATCGACGTTCTTTTCACGGCTTCACCTTATTGGTCGGCCAGTTATGGGTCTCCTTCGCCGCGTCCCGGCACCAGCGGTAGAATGCGTCGTAGAGCAGCATGCCCGCACTCAACTGTTCGAGGTCGTCGTCGAACATGCGCGACAGGCCCAGTGAGGCCGCGAGCAGGCCGGGCGCTTCCGGTGAAAGGTCGAGTCGGTTCGTGTCGGCCGCGCGAACCATGATGGCGAGCCGTTCAAGGGGCGGTGTCGACAGGCCGAACTCCTGCACCATGACATCGAACGTGCAGAGCTCGCCGCGATGGCTCCAGAACACGTTCTCGACGTCGAACGGGGTTGCCTCGAATCGCTCGGCGACCGAGCCGACTTCGGCCGGAGCGACGAACAGGAATACAGCGCTCGGATCGATGAAGCGGCGGATCAACCAAGGACAGGCGATACGGTCGATCTTCGGCCGCGACCGCGTGACCCACATGGTGCGCCCGCGCGCATCGCGTTTTGGGACCTTGTCGGCGAGAACGGTCGGGAGCTCCGCCTTTTTCCAGCCGACCTGACCACCCTCGAGCGTCTCGGCGGCGACGCTGTTGTGGCGAAGCAAAGCCGCCGTGCCTTGGCTGAGCTTTTCACCCTTGTGGCAGATGACAACGACAGATTGCCCCGTAAGGCTTGGCGCCCAGTCCTGTATGTTACGGTGCGAATGGCGCACTGCGCCGGGGATCAGCCGCGGGTCCGCAGCGAAATCTTCGTCGATGCGGACGTCAATGAGCGTCGGCGCCTTTGCAGTGCCGATCAGTCGAGACAGTTTTTCGGATGAAATTGATGTGTATGATGACATGCTGCGCCCTTGGTGATCAGGACGCGATTCTTGGGCATGTCGCCTCGCGGGGAGATCGCTATCCCCGTACTCCGAATAAACTGCTTGGTCCGCGCGCTGTCAATGCGGTTCGAGGTGCAACATCACGAGCATTTCAACGTTTCGAATGGAACATTCCGCGCGCGCGGGTCAGACAACCAGCAGGACGCCGGAGACAAACAGCAGCGCGAGAACGATCTTCCGGAAGGTCGCTTCGTCGATGCGTCCGAACAGCTTGAGGCCAAGCCATGTGCCCGCGATCAGGCAGGGCAACCCCAGCACGAACAGCTTGGCGGTTTCGGCGGTGACCGTTCCCTTTGCGCCAAGCCACAATGCGCTCATCAGGAAGATCGCCACGGCAACCGGCTGGAACACGGCGCGCTGGACCTCCTTGGGCCAGCCCCGGAGGCCGGACCAGATCGTCACCAGGATTCCGGCAAGTCCGGTGAGACCTGCGAGGATGCCGTTGGCGAAGCCGACCGCAGCATCGGCTGCATTGCCGCCCGCGGTGACCGGCTTCAGCGCCGGGCGGAAAAATGCATAGAGGCTGTACAGCACGAGAAAGATTCCGACCCCGACACGAATGCTGCGCGGATCGGACCATGTGAGAAGCGTGACACCTACGGGCACGCCGAGAGCCGCGCCCAGGACGAATGGCCAGAGCTTGCGCCAGTCGAGCGCACGCCGCAGTTTCCAGACCGAGTATCCCTGCACGATCAGGCCGAACGCCACGATCAGGGTCGCGCTTTGCAGCGGCGTCAGAATATAGAGCCACAGCGACGCGGCCACGAGGCCGAAGGCAAAGCCCGAGAGCCCGGCGACGACGGCACCGGCAAAAGTCGCCAACAGGAACAGAGGAATTTCGAAAGGTAACCCATCCATGGCTCGCTCCATAGGAAAGCGAGCAGCGCTTGCATGGGGTCACCACTTAACGGGGAGGCTGCGATACCCCCGGCGCGACGATGATAGCCGGAAAGCCGTGGTCGAGCCAGAGGAGTCCGAAGGGGGCGCGTCGCTATCGATCGAGATCGGAAGCGTGGTGATCGTCGTCGTCATGATCGCAAAAAGCATCGCGCCTGATGGCGCGGACGGTCGGCTCATTCGAGGCGTGATCGCTCAAGTTCTACAGGACCAGCTCCGGAAATCTGGCGGCGTCGAGCAGCATCCGTTCTCGCAATGCCTGCACGGTGTGGGCGAGACGGATGTGGTCTCGCCGCGTGACGACGCAGAGCACGCCGCGCTCGGCCTCCTCGGCAAGCCGATGAAGCAGGGCCGCGTTGCCGCGATCGATCCGGGCAAGCTGGCGGTAGCGCGAGGCGCGCGTGCGGCATTGAACGGGCGACATTCCCTGGGCTCCGTCGTATGAGCAAACCTCTTGAATCAAAGTGGACGCGCGCCCTTTGGTTCCTGCCGCCGTTCGACCGAGGAACGGCGCGGATCGAAGCCGGGCCTTGGAACCTTCGCCACCCCGCAAGGTTGTCTCTCGCAGGATTGGAAGGGCGGATGCGCCGCTTCCACCAAGCCCCCCTTCGCGGGGGGCCTTTTGTTTGGGAGGTCGGAATGGACATCAAGGAGCATATGGAAGTGATCGGCGCCGACGGCGTGCATGTCGGCACCGTCGATCGGATGGAAGGCGGCCGCATCAAGCTGACGAAAAAGGACAGCGGCGAGGGCTCGCACAAGGGCCATCATCATTTCATCGACAAGAGCCTGGTTGCCGGCGTCGAAGGCAACAAGGTCAGGCTCTCGGCGAACGCCAATGTCGCGGTGACGATGGAGCAGGAGCCATAAGTAGCCGCGCTGCCGCTGGCAGGCCGACGGCTACGAGGAAGACGGCGTGAGCACACGCTGTTCCAAAAAGGCCGCGCCGCGGGGAACAAGTACGGCCTCGCTCGATTGCTCTGGGAGGAGAATGCCGATGCGCAGCGTCAAACACCGCCAGCACCGTAATCGGGTCGACATGGCCGATCGCGTTCAGGTGCGGGTGATCAAGCGGCGCTTGCATCTCTCCGAATCCGAACTGAACAAGCTCGTCGACAGGGTCGGCAACTCCATCGCCGTGCTCAGCAAGGAAGTCGCTTTGCGGAAGGCCGCGCAGTTGAGCCCGCCGCGGAATTTGCCGCCCGTGGCGATCGCAGCCGCTGTCGGTGATGCAGAGCCGGCAAAGCTCCCGGAGCCGCTGAGCCCCGCGGCATAACGACGAGGTCGCCCGGTCGACCAAAGGTCAGCCAAAAGCTCCGGAACGATTTGTCGTACGCCGCGGTTATTTGGGCGGAGATGGAATCTTGCGAGGAGCGGGACAGTTTCCCACGCGGCCCAGTGGTGTAACGCCCGCTGGGCCGCGTCATGTTGTCCGGTCCTCAAGGGCTCCCGGCCGGTTTGCGCGTGCGATCTGCGCACTCGCCTCGCCCCGCGTCTACCCCCGCCGCGGTGTGCTTGCGACATCGGGGCTGCATCCGCTGTGGCAATGTCCGGCCGTGCGACAATCGGACACCTCGGGGGATCGATTGTATTTGTCTTGAAGATCGTCCTCAACGTGTGCCATGCTGGGTCATTTCGCGGCAAATGATTTTACACGCTGATTGAGCTTTCGGATACTCGGTCCGATCGCGACATAAATGGAGGACGATCATGGCGCGCCCACCGCGATTTATTGCCGAGGACGTCAGCAAACCCGTCGCCTCGTCGCCGTCTGCGCGATCGCGGCCGAAGCAGCCGATCGATATTTTCACGCCCACCGATATTCCGGTGCCGACGCTGCGGCGCCTGAACGTCTACGCGTTCGACCCGAGCCTCGGAAAGTTCGTCGGCAATCAGATGACCACCGAGGTGAGCTACGAGAAGCTCGACCCCGGCCCGATTGGCGAAAGGTTCGCGGTCATCGATTATGACGGCGCGCAGCAGACTTTCTACAAGCCCGTCGATCTCGACGATGCGCGTCTTTTGATCAGCAACGGCCTAACCCCGTCGGAGGCCGATCCGCGCTTCCACCAGCAGATGGTGTATGCGGTGGCGAGCGAGACCTTGCAGCGCTTCGAATACGCGCTTGGACGCCGGGTCAAGTGGCGGTCGCACTTGTCCGGCAAGCAGGACAAGGAGCCCAAAGGGCGCCTCCCGCCGGCTGAATCTGTTTCCGCATGCCATGTGCCAGGCCAATGCGTTCTACAGCCCCGAGGCCCATGGCATCCTGTTCGGCTATTTCAAGGCGAGCCGCACCAACCCCGGCAGGAACCTTCCCGGCCAGACGATCTTCACCTGCCTGTCCCATGACATCATCGCCCATGAGGTCACGCATGCCATTGTCGATGGCATTCGCGAATATTTCATGGAAGGGACTAATGTCGATGTCGCGGCCTTCCACGAAGCCTTTGCCGATCTCGCGGCGCTGTTTCTGCATTTTTCGCACAAGGAAGTGCTGGTCGACACCTTGCAGAAGACCGGCGGCCGCTTGTTCGATTTCCGCCTGAAGCCGGATGAAGCGACCGAGCCCGGCGAAAAGCCGTTCATGCAGTCGCAGCTCGACTCGGAAAATCCGTTGATCGCGCTCGCAACGCAATTCGGCGAAGGCGCAGGGCGGCAGAGCAGCCTGCGCAGCGCGCTGACAACTCCGGTGACGCCGGAGGGGCGCCAGGGAGATCGCGACCAAGGTCGAGCCGCATGAGCGCGGCTCGATCCTGGTCGCCGCGGTGTTCGACGCTTATTTCACTGTCTATCGCCGCAGGACCTTCGATCTGTTCCGCATCTTCCGCGCCGGCGGCGGCAGCATCGACAAGTCGGATATTCCGGCGCCGCTCGCCAATCGGCTCGCCATGGAGGCGAGCCGCACCGCGGAGGAGTTCTTCGCGATCTGCGCCAGGGCGCTCGACTATTGCCCGCCCGTGGACATCACCTTTGGAGATTTCCTGCGCGCGCTGCTCACCTCGCATCTCGATTTCTGTCCCGACGATCCGGACGGCATCCGCTATGCGTTCATGCAGGCATTCCGCTTGCGGGGAATTGTTCCCGACGACGCGAACCGCGTTCTCGGAAGACGCCCTGTACTGGCCGAAGGTGGCCCGGGACCTGCTGCACGTCGACCACCTCGAGTTCGGCGATCCGAACGGCCTGACCAAGGAGGAGAAGGACCACAACGGCGACGTGCTGCGCGCCTTCGCCGGGGAGAATGCCGAACTGCTCGGCTTCGATCTCGCCCATGGCGCGATCGAAGCTCCCTCCTTTCATCCGAGCTTCCACACCGGCAAGGACGGCAAGCTGTTCGTCAACATGATCGTCGAACTGGTGCAGACGACGCAAGTGCCGTTCGCCAACGACCGCAAAGATACCTTCCCGATGCGCAACGGCGTGACCTTGCTGATTGCGCAGGACCCGATCGTGAAGGGCGGCGACCGGCCTCGGCCGCGTGTTCGCTTCGTCATTCCGAAATGGTACTCGCCCGAACGCGAGGAGCGCGTGCGCAATTATTATCTCGCCACCGGACGCTCGATCGGCAGCAGCTTGCAGCCCGGGGAGGCGAACGACGCGCGCTTTCAGCTCGATTTCGCTCTCTTGCACGCGGGGATTTGACGATGAAAGCCCCAACAAAACCGAAGTCGCCGCACAAGCCGGGTCCTGTGAAACGGGACCGCAGCGACGCCAGCCGCAACAGCCTCCACAGCACCTCCCGAGCCGGCCGCCTCCGCGCCGGCGACAAACGAACGGGCCGTTGCCGGCAGGCAAGACGGGCGTGCGCGTGCGCATGTATCGTGTCGGCTTCGGCGACTTCTTCCTGCTGAGCGTTCCGACCAAGGACGGCAAGCGAAGCCATATCCTGATCGACTGTGGGGTTCACCACAGCGATCTCGGCAGCATTCGCGAAGCCGTCGCGCACATGGCGAAGGAATGCAACAACAAGCTCTCACTCGTCATCATGACGCATCGCCATGCCGATCACATTTCGGGATTCGGCACCTGCAGCGAGCTGTTCAGCCAGATCGAGGTGGGACGGGTCTGGATGCCGTGGTTCGAAAATCCGACAAACCCGAAAGCCCAGCGCTTCCAGTCCAATCTTGCCGCCATGGCCAATCATCTCGGCAACGGGTTGCAGGCGCGGCTTGCCGCGGGCCCCGATCCGGTCGCCGAACAACTCCTGAGCATGGCCCAGAACATCACGGGCGTCATGAGTGCGGCCGGCGGCGGCAACGACAAAGCCCTGCAAGTGCTCCATGGTTTCAAGAACGTGACGCCCGACTACTACCAGGCGGGCGATGCTGCGAAGCTGCCACAGGACCTGATCGATGCCGGGCTCACGGCGCAGATTCTTGGTCCTCCGATCGACGAAGATCTCGTGGTCCAGATGACCAACAAGACGCAGCAATATCTTTCCGGCACGATGGAGCAGGAGCAGGACGAAAAGAAAACCCGGCCGTTCGCGCAGGCGTTTTGTACCGAGTACGATGCCTATCCGCCGCGCGCCTTCGAAGTCTACGACGCCAACGAGATCGTGCGCAGGATCAACAACTCGCAGCCCGACATGCTGGCAGCCCAGGCGGTCGCGGCCGACAAGACGCTCAACAACCAGAGTCTGGTGATCCTGTTCAGTTTCGGCGGGAAAAACCTGTTGTTCGCGGGCGACGCGCAATGGGGCAATTGGGAAAATTTCCTCTATGGCGGCCTCTACGGCATGCCGGGCCACACCACCATGACCGATGCGGCGAAAACCATCCTGGACAAGATCGATTTCTACAAGGTCGGTCATCACGGCAGCGCGAATGCCACCCCGAGGGATGCGGTCATGGCGATGCGCATGGGCTGCGTCTGCATGTGCTCGACCCAGGAGCCAGCCTACAACGAAGTGCCGCGCGGGCCGCTACTGGCGGAATTGCGGGTACGCGCGAACAACCAGGTCGCGCGCAGCGATATGGTCGCGGTCGGCAACAATCCGCCAAATCCCGCGGCCGGGCCGCTGCCGTCGGCCTTCTCAGGCCCCGACACAAAAGCTCTTCATCGATTACAATCTCTGAGGCGCGCGTCATGGCGAGGAGCGAAGCCACGAAGCAATCCAATGGAATGCTTCGCCGAGCCTGTCATTGCGGCGGAGCCGCTAGCTCGCCGCTTCGAGCCGCTCTTCGGTGAGCAGCCGCATCGCGGCATCCGCGTCCATCGGCTCGCCGAAGGCAAAGCCCTGCGCGTATTCGCAGCCCAATTGATAGAGCTCGACCGCGTCCGAGTCGGTCTCCGCGCCTTCCGCGACCACGTCCATGCCGAGATCGTGGGCCAGCGCGATGATCGATTTCAGGATCACCGGCCGGACCCCGCGGCTGGTGGTGCGCACGAAGGACTGGTCGATCTTCAGCGTGTCGAACGGGAAGCGCTGCAGATAGGCGAGCGAGGAATGACCGGTGCCGAAATCGTCGATCGAAAGCCCGACGCCGAGCTCCTTGATGCGGGTCAGCATCTGGGCGGCGTGCTCGGGATTGTCCATGACCAGCGACTCGGTCAATTCCAGTTTCAGCGTGCCGCGCGCCACCGAGGAACGCGACAGCACGGTGCGGATGTCGTGCAGGAGATCGTGGCGCAGCAACTGCCGCGAGGAGACGTTCACGGAAGCGAAGATCGGCAGGCGCGAGCGCATCGCGCGCTGCCACACCGCGAGCTGCCGCGCGGTCTGGTCCATCACGAAGGTGCCGAGGTCGACGATGAGTCCGATCTCCTCGGCGATGGTGATGAACTCCATCGGCGACATCCGCCCGAGCTTGGGATGGTCCCAGCGCGCCAGCGCCTCGAAGCCGGCGATCGAGCGGTCTTCCAGCCGTATGATCGGCTGGTACAGGATGGTGATCTCCTGGCGCTCGATGGCGCGGCGCAACTCGCTTTCCAGGGTCAGGCGGTCGGTCTTGCGCGCGCGCATCGCCGGCTTGTAGACGTCGATGCGGTCGCCGCCGATCCGCTTGGAATGATACATCGCAAGCTCGGCGTCCTTGATGATCTCGTCGGAAAGCTGCGTCTGCGGGTCGGATAGCGCGAGGCCAATCGAGGCGGTGAGGAAGATCTCGCGGTCGTTGAAGGCGATCGGCGCGCGGATGGTCTTGCGGATGGTCTCGGCGAAATTGGTGATGCGTGCGGGATCCTGCTCCGAGAGCAGGATCAGGCCGAACTGGTCGCCGGCGAGCCGCGCCAGCGTGTCCTGCGGCTTGAGGATGCGGGTCAGCCGCCGCGCCAGGGTCAGCAGGATCGAATCGCCGACCGCGATGCCGACGGAATCGTTGACCTGCTTGAAGCGGTCGAGATCGATCACCATCAGGGTCGGCCGCAGGGTCGGCATGGTCTTGGCGAAATTGGCGACCGCGCCGAGCCGGTCCATGAACAGCTTGCGGTTCGGCAGGCCCGTGAGATTGTCGTGCACGGAGTCGTGCAGCATGCGCTCTTCGGCGTTGCGCAGATCGGTGACGTCGGTGAGCGTGCCGATCACGCGCGAGACCTCGCCGTCGGAGCCGACCACGGGCCGCGCCTTGAGCGCAAACCACATGAAATGACCGTCGGGCGTGCGCAGCCGGAAGTCCTGCACCAGGCGGCCGCGGCGCTGATCGAGCACGCTGTCGAGCGCGGCGCGGAAGCGGTCCTGGTCGAGCGGGTGCAGCACCTCCAGCCATTTCGCGGCGGGGCCTTCCAGGGTGCCGCGCTTCAGCCCGAGCAGGCTCTCGGTCTCCGGGCTGGTGAACACCTTGTCGGCGGAGACATCCCAGTCCCAGATCAAATCGCCGGAGCCGGCGAGCGCCAGCGCGCGGCGCTCGACGTCGGAGACGATGCCTGTGGTGGCGCCGCCGCCGGCAAAGGCGTGCTGCATCACCGTAAATCCGATCAGCATCACGATCAGCACGAGGCCGCCGAGCAGGGCAGGGCCGACGATGTCGTTGGTGACGGAGCCGGCAATCGTCATGCCGGCCGCGATCACCCACACCACCAGCAGGAACCAGGTCGGGATCAGCAGCACCGCGCGGTCGAAGCCGTGGGTCGAGAGATAGACGATCAGCGCGAAGCCCGCGAAGGCGATCAGCACCAGCGACATGCGCGCGATGCCGGAGGCCACCGCCGGATCGAACAATGCGAGCGCGACCAGGGCGCCGAGGAAGGTGAGCCAGCCCACCGTGATGTGGGAATAGCGCACATGCCAGCGGCTGAGATTGAGATAGGCGAACAGGAACACCAGCAAGGTCGCGGCGAGGATGGCTTCGCCTGCCGCGCGCCAGATGCGCTCGGCGTTGTTCGACATGTCGAGCACCTTGCCCCAGAAGCCGAAGTCGACGCCGATATAGACCAGCACCGCCCAGGCCAGCGCCGCCGCGGCGGGGAACATGATCGAGCCCTTCACCACGAACAGGATGGTGAGCACGAGGGCAAGAAGTCCGGAGATGCCGATCACGATGCCCTGGTACAGCGTGAACGAGTTGACCTTGTCCTTGTAGGCGTCGGGCTCCCACAGATAGAGCTGCGGCAGCTTGTCGGTGCGCAATTCCGCGACGAAGGTGATGACGGCGCCGGGATCGAGCGTGATGCGGAACACGTCGGCGGTCGGGCTCTCCTGGCGGTCGGGCCGGTCGCCGGTCGACGGGGTGATGGTTGCGATGCGCGACAGTCCGAGATCGGGCCACAGCAGGCCCGATGCGACGATGCGGTAATGCGGCGCGACGATCAGACGGTCGAGCTGGTCGTCGGTGTTGTTGGCGAGCGCGAACACCACCCAGTTCTGTCCGCCTTCACGCGCGCGCACCTCGATGCGGCGGACGATGCCGTCGGTGCCGGGCGCGGTGGAGACCTGGATGCGGTCGCTGTCGCTGCGCTGATGTTCCAGCACCGCGGTGAGATCGATTGCGGGCGCGTCGCTGCGGACGCTGACGGCGTCAAGCGCGTGGGCCGCCGGCGCGGCGACCACAATCATGAGCCCCAGCATCAATGCTGCCAGGCGCCTGATCAGACGCAAATTCAGTCTCCGCGTTCGCCGCTTGGTTCGCCGCTATTGGCTTGGTGATTAACCGATCATTGCCATGAAAGCGTGCGGAATCAAAGGGTTTCCGGCAATCCTTTGGTCGTCAGCGTTAAAGCGACAACACAATTTTGCCAATATGTTCGGAGGTCTCCATCCGCCGGTGTGCATCCGCGGCCTTTTCCAGCGGGAATGTGCTGTCCATCACCGGCTTGATCTTCCCGTCACGCAACAGCGGCATCACTTTCGCCTCGATGGCCGCGACCATGGCCGCCTTGTCCGCATTACTACGGGGGCGCAGCGTCGAGCCGGTGTGGATGAGGCGCTTCACCATCAGCTTGATGAAATTGGCGGTCGCCTTCGGCGCATTCGACAGGAACGCGATCTGCACGATGCGGCCGTCGATGGCGGCGGCCTCATAGTTGCGGTCGATGTAATCGCCGCCGACCATGTCGAGGATGACATTGGCGCCGTTGCCGACGGTGAACTTCTTCACGGCTTCGACGAAATCCTCAGCTTTGTAGTTGATCGCATGATCGGCGCCGAGCTTCAGGCAGGCGTCGGCCTTGTCCTTGGAGCCGACGGTGACGATCACCTTCGATCCCAGCGCTTTCGCAAGCATGATCGCCATGGTGCCGATGCCCGATGAGCCACCGTGAACGAGCAAGGTTTCGCCGGGCTTGAGCGCGCCGCGCTCGAACACATTGTGCCAGACCGTCATCAGCGTTTCCGGAAGGGCGCCGGCCTCTTGCATTGTGAGTGCAGGCGGCACCGCCATCGCCTGCGCATCCTGGGCGATGCAGTACTGCGCATAGCCGCCGCCTGCGACCAGCGACATCACCTTGTCGCCGACCTTGTGGCGCTTGGCATTGCTGCCGACCGCGGCAACCACGCCGGCGACTTCGAGACCCGGCAGGTCGCTCGCGCCGGGCGGCGGCGGATAGGAGCCGGAGCGCTGCGCGACATCGGGCCGGTTGACGCCGGCGGCCTGCACCTTGATCAGGATCTCGTCCGCGCCGGGCTGCGGCACCGGCCTCTTTTCCGGGATCAGCACCTCGGGACCGCCGGGCTTGGAGATGGCGACGGCGGTCATTTGCGCAGGCAGCTTTTCCATGATTTGTCCTTGCGAAACGCGAAGAGTTGCCGCCTGCTTAGCCAGCGGGCGCTTGGCTTGCAACCGCTGATGAGGTCGGGAGGAGCACATGCCCATCGAAGACGACGACCGCCCGCGCAAGAAGATCACCCACGAGATCGGGCAGGACCTGTCGCTGCTCTCGGTCGAGGAGCTCAACGAGCGCATCGCGCTGCTCAATGCCGAAGCCGAGCGTTTGCGCGAGACGCCGCAAAAAAAAAAAAAAAAAAAAAAAAAATTTTTTTATTTTAAAATATTAACATAACTATAAATCTAACTTCGATATTACAATCTTTATTCTTACTATCTATTTATATAGAATAGTGATATACTGGCTCTAGATAGCGAGACATAACTCTATTTCCAGTGTCAAGCGATCGGTTTTTCGCGCGCGCATAGCTGTTTTGTAGATATCGATGCGGTAGACGTCGATACGCTTGGAATGATATATCACAAGCTCAGGTCTTTGATGATCTCGTCTGAGAGCTGTGTCTGCGGGTCACTCAACGCGAGCCCGATCTCGCGGTCATGTAGTTCTCGCGGTCGTTGAAGGCGATCGGGGCTCTGATGGTCTTGCGGATAGTTTCCGCTAAATTTTTGATCCGCGCCGAGTCCTGCTCTCTCAGCAGGATCAAGCCTAACTGGTCGCCGGCAAGTCTCTCCAAGGTGTCTTGCGGCTTGAGGATACACGTCAGCCGTCTCGCCAGCTTTAGCAGGAAGAAATCGCCGACAGCGATGCCGACGAAATCGTTGACCTGCTTGTAGCGGTCTAGATCTATCACCATCAAGGTCGGCCGCAGGGTCGGCATGGTCTTGGCTAAATTCGCCACCGCGCCGAGCCGGTCCATGAACAATTTCCGGTTCGGCAAGCCCGTGAGATTGTCATGCACGGAGTCGTGCAGCATGCGCTCTTCGGCGTTGCGCAGGTCGGTGACGTCGGTGAGCGTGCCGATCACGCGCGAGACCTCGCCGTCGGAGCCGACCACCGGGCGCGCGTTCAGCGCAAACCACATGAAATGGCCGTCGGGCGTGCGCAGCCGGAAATCCTGCACCAGTCGGCCGCGGCGCTGGTCGAGCACGCTGTCCAGCGCTGCGCGGAAGCGATCCTGGTCCAGTGGATGCAGTACCTCTAGCCATTTCGCGGCGGGCCTTCCAGCGTGCCGCGCTTCTACCCGAGCAGGTTTCGGTCTCCGGGCTGGTGAACACCTTGTCGGCGGAAACGTCCCAGTCCCAGATCAAATCGCCCGAGCCGGCCAGCGCCAGCGCGCTACGCTCGACGTCGGAGACGATGCCGGTGGTGGCGCCGCCGCCGGCGAAAGCGTGCTGCATGACGGTGAAGCCGATCAGCATCACGATCAGCACGAGGCCGCCTAGCAAAGCAGGGCCGACGATGTCGTTGGTGACGCTTCCTGCTATGGTCATGCCGGCCGCGATCACCCATACCACCAGCAGGAACCAGGTCGGGATCAACAGCACCGCGCTGTCGAAACCATGCGTCGAGAGATAGACGATCAGCGCGAAGCCCGCGAAGGCGATCAGCACCAGCGACATCCGCGCGATGCCGGAGGCGACCGCCGGATCGAACAGTGCCAGCGCGACCAGCGCGCCGAGGAAGGTCAGCCATCCCACCGTGATGTGCGAATAGCGCACATGCCAGCAGCTGAGATTGAGATAGGCTAACAATAACACCAGCAAGGTCGCGGCTAGGATGGCTTCGCCCGCCGCTCGCCAGACGCGCTCGGCGTTGTTCGACATGTCGAGCACCTTGCCCCAGAAGCCTAAGTCGACGCCGATATAGACCAGCACCGCCCAGGCCAGCGCCGCGGCAGCCGGGAACATGATCGAGCCCTTCACCACGAACAGTATGGTGAGCACCAGCGCGAGCAGCCCGAGATGCCGATCACGATGCCCTGGTACAGCGTGAAGGAGTTGACCTTGTCCTTGTAGGCGTCGGGCTCCCACAGATAGAGCTGCGGCAGCTTGTCGGTACGCAGTTCCGCGACGAAGGTGATGACCGCACCGGGATCGAGCGTGATGCGGAACACGTCCGCGGTCGGGCTCTCCTGCCGTTCGGGCCGATCGCCGGTCGACGGCGTTATCGTGGCGATACGCGACAGTCCGAGATCGGGCCACAGCAGGCCGGATGCGACGATGCGGTAATGCGGCGCGACGATCAGTCGATCGAGCTGATCGTCGGTGTTGTTGGCGAGCGCGAATACCACCCAGTTCTGTCCGCCTTCACGCGCGCGCACTTCGATGCGGCGGACGATGCCGTCGGTGCCGGGCGCGGTGGAGACCTGGATGCGGTCGGTGTCGCTGCGCTGGTGTTCCAGCACCGCGTGAGGTCGATTGCGGGCGCGTCGCCGCGGACGCTGACAGCGTCTAGCGCGTGCGCTGCCGGCGCGGCAGCCACAATCATGAGCCCCAGCATCAATGCTGCCAGGCGCCTGATCAGACGCAAATTCAGTCTCCGCGTTCGCCGTTTGGTTCGCCTCCATCTAAGTCTTTGTGATTAACGGATCATTGCCATGAAAGCGTGCGGAATCAAAGGGTTTCCGGCAAACCTTTGGTCGTCAGCGTTAAAGCGCCAACACAATTTTGCCTATATGTTCGGAGGTCTCCATCCGCCGTTGTGCTCCGCCGCCTTTTCCAGCGGGAACGTGCTGTCCATCACTGGTTTGACCTTCCCGTCACGCAGCAGCGGCATCACCCTGGCCTCGATCGCCGCGACCATGGCGGCCTTATCCGCATTACTACGGGGTCGCAGCGTCGAGCCGGTGTGGGTGAGGCGCTTCACCATCAGCTTGATGAAGTTGGCGGTCGCCTTCGGCGCATTCGACAGGAACGCGATCTGCACGATGCGGCCGTCGATGGCGGCGGCCTCATAGTTGCGGTCGATATAGTCGCCGCCGACCATGTCGAGGATGACATTGGCGCCATTGCCCCGGTGAACTTCTTCGTGGCTTCGACGAAATCTTCAGTTTTGTAATTGATCGCATGATCGGCGCCGAGCTTCAGGCAGGCGTCGGCCTTGTCCTTGGAGCCGACGGTGACGATCACCTTCGATCCCAGCGCTTTCGCAAGCATGATCGCCATGGTGCCGATGCCAGACGAGCCGCCATGCACCAGAAGCGTTTCGCCGGGTTTCAGCGCGCCGCGCTCGAACACATTGTGCCAGACCGTCATCAGCGTTTCCGGAATGGCGCCGGCTTCTTGCATCGTGAGCGACGGCGGCACCGCCATCGCCTGCGCATCCTGCGCGATGCAGTATTGCGCATAGCCGCCGCCTGCGACCAGCGACATCACCTTGTCGCCGACCTTGTGGCGCTTCGCATTGCTGCCGACCGCGGCAACTACGCCCGCGACCTCGAGGCCGGGCAGGTCGCTCGCGCCGGGCGGCGGCGGATAGGAGCCGGAGCGCTGCGCGACATCGGGCCGGTTGACGCCGGCGGCCTGCACCTTGATCAGGATCTCGTCGGGACCAGGCTGCGGCACCGGCCGCTGTTCCGGGATCAGCACCTCCGGACCGCCGGGCTTGCTGATGGCCACGGCGGTCATTTGCGATGGCAGTTTTTCCATGATTTGTCCTTGCGAAACGCCGAGAATTGCCACCTGCTTAGCCAGCGGGCGTGCCGGTGGCAACCGCTCATGAGGCGTGGGAGGACGAGATGCCAATCGAAGACGACGACCGGCCGCGCAAGAAGATCACCCATGAGATCGGACAGGACCTCTCGCTGCTTTCGGTCGAGGAGCTCAACGAGCGCATCGCGCTGCTCACGACCGAAGCCGAGCGCTTGCGCGAGGCCGCCGCGAAGAAGCGCGCCTCGAAGGATGCGGCGAGCAGTTTTTTCAAGACTTAACACACTGGTGCCCTCGCCAGCGTCCCCCTTGCGGCGAGCGCGGCACGTCGTGAGCGAAGCGAACGATGGGCCGGGTGGGGGTGAAGGCGAGAGTGTGTGCTGCGGACCCCCACCCTGGCCTCTGGTTAGTTCGGGTCCCTCCGCGCGGGGGACGGATGCACCCACCTCGGCCAATGACCGACATGGCTAACGGGGATAAAAAATTCCGCTCGTTTACGATCGATTAAGCTTTCGCCTTTATGACTATGAGTGTCCTCGTTTGGACACCGAGTGGCTCCTGTCCACTCTGTTTGACGCCTCCCTGTTATCAACTTCAAAAGCCGCCGGTCTCCGGCGGCTCTTTTTTTGCGCGCGCGTGTTTTCGCCGCTTCGCGTTCCACCCCATCTGTCGGAAACCATATTAACGGTTGTCGCTGGACTCCCGTCCCCTCCCGCGCAATGATTTGTTCATCATACCGGCGCGCGAAGCCGGACCGTAATCGTTGCGTGAGGGGCGTTAACCATGACCGATCGTTCGCATCAGCGATGGCGCACTGGTTCATTTCAGCGAACGGCTCACCAATTCCGCCGCGTTCTCCACGTTGTTTCGCGAGGGCATGGACCTGGTCGAGGAGACCGCGGCCTATCTCGACGGCGTCGGCCGCACCGAGGCCAAGGCGCTCGACCGTGCCGCGAGCCTGACCTACGCCACCGAAAGCATGCGGCTGACCACGCGGCTGATGCAGCTCGCCTCCTGGCTGTTGCTGCACCGTGCGGTGAAGGAAGGCGAGATGACGCTGACCCAGGCCAACCGCGAGAAGACCAAGGTCAAGCTGTCGGCCGCCGATCCCAGTCCCGCCGACATGCTGGAGAAATTGCCGGCACAGCTGCAGGAGCTGATCGCGCGTTCGATGAGCCTGCAGTCGCGTGTCCGCCGCCTCGACGTGACCATGCATACGCCGTCGACCGAGCGGGCGCCGATCGGCAATCCGCTGGTGCCGCAGCTCAACCGGCTGAAGGCCGCGTTCGAGCAGTAAGTCCCGCCCACGGCCCAAACAAAAACGCCCCCGAAACCGGGGGCGTTTTGCTGTCGGATGTCGCGAGCCTCACTCCTTCTTGAGGAAGCCCGAAAACTTCTTCTGGAAGCGCGAGACGCGGCCGCCGCGGTCCAGGAGCTGCTGGCTGCCGCCGGTCCAGGCCGGATGCGACCTCGGATCGATGTCGAGGTGCAGCTTGTCGCCTTCCTTGCCCCAGGTGGAGCGGGTCTGGTACTCGGTCCCGTCGGTCATCACGACCGTAATCGTATGATAATTCGGGTGAATTTCGGCTTTCATGGCATATCCTATGGGCGGGGCGCGCCTGTCTTCAAATACGGCGATGACGGATTTGGGCGGCTCTATAACGCATGGCCCCCGGCAAAACAAGCCGCGGGACCTCGCTATCTCGGCCGATTTGCCAGCCTCGTGTGAGGGGCCTATCTCAGCACCATGAGCGCAATCGAAGGGCTGGAACAGCAAAGCGACGGCACGCCGCCGCGGCCCGACGCCGTGCCCGAGACCATCGAAACCGAGATCGCGGAACTGCCGGCGAAAAGCCGCGCGCGGCTGCGGCCGCTGTTTGCGCTCGCGCCCTATGTCGCGCGCTATCGCGGCCGCGCGCTTCTCGCGCTGGTCTCGTTGACGGTCGCTGCCATCACCACGCTGGTGGTGCCGATCGCGGTGCGCCGCATGATCGACTTCGGCCTGACGCCGAAGGGCATCGCGATGATCAACAACTATTTCAGCGTGATGATCGCGGTCGTCGCGGTGCTCGCGCTCGCCAGCGCCTCGCGCTACTACCTCGTGATGACCATCGGCGAGCGCATCGTCGCCGATCTCCGGCGCGACGTGTTTGCGCATCTGATCTCGCTATCGCCGGCTTTCTTCGATTCCGCGCGTTCGGGCGAGTTGATCTCGCGGCTCACCGCCGATACCACGCAGATCAAGTCGGCGGTCGGCGCCTCCGTCTCGATCGCGCTGCGCAATGTGATGCTGTTCATCGGCGCGGTCGCGATGATGGTGGTGACGAGCCCGCGGCTGTCCGGCTTCGTGCTGCTGGCGATTCCGCTGATCGTGATTCCGCTGGTGGCGTTCGGGCGCTGGGTGCGGCGGCTGTCGCGCAACGCCCAGGACACGCTTGCCGAGGCCACCGCCTATGCCTCCGAGCTGGTCGGCGCGATCAGGACCGTGCAGGCCTATACCGGCGAGCGGCTCGCCAATGCACGCTTCGGCGGCGAGGTCGAGCAGGCCTATGAAGCCGCGCGCGTCTCGACCCAGGCGCGCGCGATCCTGACCGCGATCATCATCTTCATCGTGTTCTCGAGCGTGGTCGCGATCCTCTGGATCGGCTCGCACGACGTCTCGACCGGCACGATCACGCCCGGCCGGCTCGGCCAGTTCGTGCTGTACACGGCGTTTGCCGCCGCCGGCCTCGGCCAGCTCAGCGAAGTCTGGGGCGAGGTGTCGGCCGCCTCAGGCGCGGCGGAGCGGCTGTTCGAGATTTTGCGCGTGCAGCCCGAGATCACCGCGCCGGCGTCGCCGCGCGCGCTGCCGGCGCCCTCGCGCGGCGACGTCGCGTTCGACAATGTCAGCTTCGCCTATCCGATGCGGAAAGACATTGCCGCCATCGAGCGCGTGTCGTTTGCGGTGCGCGCCGGCGAGAAGGTCGCGATCGTCGGGCCGTCCGGCGCGGGCAAAAGCACGCTGTTTCATCTGCTGCTGCGCTTCTACGATCCTTCGTCAGGCGTGATCTCCTTCGACGGCGTGCCGGTCCGCGACGCCGATCCGCAAGCCGTGCGCAGCCACATCGCGCTGGTGCCGCAGGACTCGGTGGTGTTCGCCGCGAGCGCCCGCGACAACATCCGCTTCGGCCGGCCTGAAGCAAGCGATGCCGAGGTCGAGCGCGCCGCCGAGCTGGCGCATGCCACCGAGTTCATCCGCCGTCTGCCCGGCGGCTTCGACGCGCCGCTCGGCGAGCGCGGCGTGACGTTGTCCGGCGGCCAGCGCCAGCGCATCGCGATCGCGCGCGCGATCCTGCGCGACGCGCCGCTGCTGCTGCTCGATGAAGCGACCTCGTCGCTCGATGCCGAAAGCGAGACGCTGGTGCAGACCGCGCTGGAAGAGCTGATGCGTCACCGCACCACCATCGTGATCGCGCATCGGCTCGCACCGTGCTGTCCTGCGACCGCATCCTGGTGCTGGACCAGGGCCGCATCGTCGAGCAGGGCACGCATTCTTCGCTCGTCGCCGCGAACGGGCTCTATGCCAAGCTCGCGCGGCTGCAGTTCGAGGGGATTTGAAACCGAAATCGCGGAACTGCCGGCGAAGAGCCGCGCCCGGCTGCGGCCGCTGTTTGCGCTCGCGCCCTATGTCGCGCGCTATCGCGGCCGTGCGCTGCTCGCGCTGGTCTCGTTGACGGTCGCTGCCATCACCACGCTCGTGGTGCCGATCGCGGTACGCCGCATGATCGACTTCGGCCTGACGCCGCAGGGCATCGCGATGATCAACAACTACTTCAGCGTGATGATCGCCGTTGTGGCGGTGCTCGCAGCTGCCAGCGCCTCGCGCTACTACCTCGTGATGACCATCGGCGAGCGCATCGTCGCCGATCTCAGGCGCGACGTGTTTGCGCATCTGATCTCGCTGTCGCCGGCCTTTTTCGATTCCGCGCGGTCGGGCGAGCTGATCTCGCGGCTGACCGCCGACACCACGCAGATCAAGTCCGCGGTCGGCGCCTCCGTCTCGATCGCGCTGCGCAATGTGATGCTGTTCATCGGCGCGGTCGCGATGATGGTGGTGACGAGCCCGCGGCTGTCCGGCTTCGTGCTGCTGGCAATTCCGCTGATCGTGATCCCGCTGGTGGCGTTCGGGCGCTGGGTGCGGCGGCTGTCGCGCAACGCCCAGGACACGCTGGCCGAAGCCACGGCCTATGCCTCCGAACTGGTCGGCGGCATCAGGACGGTGCAGGCCTATACCGGCGAACGGCTCGCCAATGCGCGCTTCGGCGGCGAGGTCGAGCAGGCCTATGAAGCGGCGCGCGTCTCGACCCAGGCGCGCGCGATCCTGACCGCGATCATCATCTTCATCGTGTTCTCCAGCGTGGTCGCGATCCTCTGGATCGGCTCGCACGACGTCTCGACCGGCGCGATCACGCCGGGACGGCTCGGCCAGTTCGTGCTGTACACGGCGTTCGCCGCCGCCGGCCTCGGCCAGCTCAGCGAAGTCTGGGGCGAGGTGTCGGCCGCGTCGGGCGCGGCGGAGCGGCTGTTCGAGATCCTGCGCGTGACGCCGGAGATCACGGCGCCCGCATCGCCTCGTGCGCTGCCGAGCCCAGCGCGCGGCGACGTCGCGTTCGACAATGTCAGCTTCGCCTATCCGATGCGGAAAGACATTGCCGCCATCGCGCGGGTGTCGTTCGCGGTGCGCGCCGGCGAGAAGGTCGCGATCGTCGGTCCCTCCGGCGCGGGAAAGAGCACGCTGTTCCATCTGCTGCTGCGGTTCTACGATCCTTCGTCAGGCGTGATCTCCTACGACGGTGTGCCGGTCCGCGAGGCCGATCCGCAGGCCGTGCGCAGCCACATCGCGCTGGTGCCGCAGGAACTCGGTGGTGTTCGCCGCGAGCGCGCGCGACAACATCCGCTTCGGTCGTCCCGAAGCCAGCGATGCCGAGGTCGAACGCGCCGCCGACCTTGCGCACGCCACCGAGTTCATTCGCCGTCTGCCCGGCGGATTCGACTCGCCGCTCGGCGAGCGCGGCGTGACGCTGTCGGGCGGCCAGCGCCAGCGCATCGCGATTGCGCGCGCGATCCTGCGCGACGCGCCGCTGTTGCTGCTCGACGAGGCAACCTCGTCGCTCGACGCCGAAAGCGAGACGCTGGTGCAGACCGCGCTGGAAGAGCTGATGCGCCATCGCACCACCATCGTGATCGCGCATCGGTTGGCCACCGTGCTGTCCTGCGACCGCATCCTGGTGCTGGACCAGGGCTGTATCGTCGAGCAGGGCACGCATTCCCAGCTCGTCGTCGCGGGCGGGCTCTACGCCAAGCTGGCGCGGCTGCAGTTCGAGGGGATTTAGTCGTCGTGTTATGGCGTTTTCGTATTGTGCAGCCCTCAGAGGCTGCCGACGATCGAGGCCCGGCGCGACAGCTCGATCCAGTTGCCGTCGGGATCGAGGATCATCGATATCCGCGCGACCTCCCCAAGCGTGACCGGCGCAAGACCCTCGCGCACGCCCTTGCTTCGCAGCTCGCCATGCACGGCGTCGATGTCGGCGACTTGCAACGTGATGTAGCGCCAGCCGCGCGCCTGACGAAGCGGATCGACAGTCGCTGTGCGCTCTTCCTTGAGAAGCACGAGGCTGTCTCCGAGGCGGAAGGCCGCTCCGCCCGGCCAATCCTGTTCGGCGAAGCCGAGGATGTCACCGTAAAACTTCCGGTGCTCGCCGAGACTGCGGACGGCCATGGCGACGGCGATCTGCGTGATGCCGTCGTGTCCCGGCGGCACCAGGCGAACACGATTGCCGTCCGGATCGATCATGGCGCGGGGCTGTTCGACCCCCTCTCGCGCGATGACAAGCTCACGGTAGCCGCTCGGCGCCGCATCCGGCAGCGGGTCCCGGTGGTGGTTGAGCTTGATGACGGAACCTCGCGCATCGTGCCGATATTGCTTTTGCCCGCGGCGAACCGGCAGCACATGATCGAAGCGAAGCCCGGCGTCCTGCCGCCAGAATTGCAGCATCGGCTCCAGCTGGTTGGTCGAAAGCCCGACGTCGATGACGTTCTTCGCGAGTTGCATCTGCCGCACCCTAACCGAAGGGCGTCCCCGTCAACGTTTCGGACACGTCCCACAGCCGCGCGGCTGCTGCCGCGTTGCGGGCTTGCGGCATGATCAGGGCCTGAGCCGGAGCGCCGCGCAATTCGCCGAGTCCGCCGGGACCATAATAGGCGCCAGGCCTGGCGTTCGGGCTTGTCGCCGCGAACAGGATCGGCCGCGCACCGTCCGCCGCGGAATGGCCGAGGAAGGGTGCTGCGAAGTTGCTCGCAAGCGAGACCAGGCCGCCGGGGCCGCTCGCGAACAAGCCGGTGCGGGCAAATCCCGGATGCGCCGCATTGCTCTGCAAATTCCAGCCCGCCGCATCGCTGCGCCGTTGCAGTTCCAGCGCAAACATCAGCATCGCGAGCTTTGATTGCCCATAGGCCTTCCACGGCGAATAGACCCGCTGTCCCTGCAGATCGTTGAAATCGATGAAGGCCGCCCGGTGCGCCAGGCTGCTGACGCTGACGACCCGCGGCGCGGCCGACTTGCGCAACAGCGGCAGCAGCCGCGCAGTGAGCGCGAAGTGACCGAGGTAGTTCGTTCCGAATTGCATCTCGAAGCCATCAGCCGTGGTTTGCCGGCGCGGCAGCGCCATCACGCCCGCATTGTTGATCAGCATGTCCAGCGATGGTCGCGATTGCATCCGCTGCGCGAAATCGGCGATCGAGGCGAGGCTGGCGAGATCGAGCGGCTGGTAGCTGACCCTGGCGCCGAGCGCTTCGCGGCCGATCCGCTCGATCGCGGCTTGTCCCTTCCGATCGTCGCGGCCGGTCAGCACCACCTCCGCGCCCGCCCTGGCGAGCGCGAGCGCCGTCTCATAGCCGAGGCCGCCGGTCGCGCCCGTGACCACCGCCGACCGGCCGAGTTGCGAGGGAATTTCTGTCTGTACAGAACCAGCCATGACCTCACCCGCTCAAGGATCGGAATGCTCAAGTGGGAAATGTACCACCGAACATCGGCAGGCCGCTCTGCGACTGTTCCCGCGTGGCCTCATCCTGAATGACGTCCCAGTGCTCCGCAAGAATCCCGTTTTCCATTCGCACGATGTCGGCGACGACCCAGGCCACCGGACCGAATCCGCTGAACCGTCCATGAAGGATGACGAAATCGCCGGTCGCCGCCGCAAGGTGGTTCTCGTAGCGCAGCGTCGCGGGCATGCCCTTGACCAGGCTGAACAGCCCGTCACGGCCGGGCGGGATATGTGCGCTATGCTGGATGTAACGGGGCGACCAGAAGCGCTCGGCGGACGCGTAGTCGCGCTTGTTGAACAGGGTGTCGAACGCCTTCAGGACAATTTGGACCTGGCTGTCTTCGCTGGATGTGGCCACGGCCGTGCTCCCTTGCTCAAGAGATCAATCGCCTGCGAAGCCCGTCGTTACTTCCTCACCAGCGGAATCTGCAGATTGGTCGGCCGGTTCTGCTCCCGTATCGAAACCGCGGCCGTCGATGTTGCGTGCGCCCCAGAACAAGAGGTCGCCCCTGACGTAAACGAGGTCGTACTCCATGAAGTTCGTGCCTTCCTTGAGCGCAAAGGGAACGAAGGCCTTTCCGAAAATACTTTGCGATGCGTTCACCGCCCAGGGCGCGTATCCGGCGGAGGCGACCTTGTTGAGAACGTCGGCAAACCCCTGCGCAAGGGGAGTCACCTCGTAGGCTTCATCCGCGACGAAGTCGACCTTCTGCGCGCCTGATACAATCGGATGGGCGCCCTGCCAGACCACGTGCCCGCCGATCCTGATCCGTGCCAGCGGCACGGCGCCGTAAGGGTCGGCCGAGTTGACGATGTCGAGCTCGAACCGGTCGGATGGCAGATATTTGAAAGCGCGCTTGAGATAGAACGGCTTGAGCGAGCCGTCGGTGCCTTTGGCAGCGCTCGGCCGCACCTCGGGGGCGATGCTCACCCAGTCGCCGAGCATCGCCTGTTTGATCTTCGTGACGTCCGTTTCCATGGTGTCTGCCTTCGCTTGATTGCCGGGAGATTGCGCTGCGGTGCTGCCAATTGCGGCGGTCAGGGCCAGAAGCAGCAGGAGCGACGCTCGAATGCCTTTGCTCATGCGCGACACCTTCATGTTGTTCGGAGTCCGGATGCGCGCTGCCTTTCGGGCAGACCCTGCGCAGGTTGGCCTTTCGCTATAGAGGCCGCTGGCTAGCGCGAAAAAGACTTTGTAAGCTGGCCCCATGCCTGCGAGACATGGGAGATTGTGATGGAGCTTCGGCATCTCCGCTACTTCATCGCGGTCGCCGATGCCGGCAGTTTGACGGTGGCTGCCGAGCAAAAGCTCCATACGTCCCAGCCATCTCTCAGCCGGCAAATCAGGGATCTCGAGCAGGAGGTCGGCGTTCAGCTGATGAATCGCAGTGCGCGCGGCGTCGAGCTGACGTCGGCGGGCAAAGCGTTTCTCGAGCACGCGCGGATGGCGCTGGTCCAGGCCGAGGCGGCCAAGGAAGCGGCGCTTCGCGCAGCCCAACCGGCCAAGCCCACGTTCGCCCTTGGCTTCCTGTCGGGTGCCGAAATCGGCTTGCTCCCCGAGGTGGAGCGCGTGCTTCGTGCCGAGTTTCCCGGAATCGACATCCGCCTTTCCAGCGATTACTCGCCCGTGCTCGCCAAGGCCTTGATGCGGCGCAAGCTCGACGCGGCTTTCATGCGGCCGGAGGAGACCGCGGAAGATTTGGCGTACAGGCGCGTGCGCACGGACCCGCTGGTTTTTGTTTTTCCGAGCGATCATCATCTCGCGTCGCAAGCGGCCGTCGCAGCGCAAGACGTCGTGAACGAGACCTTCTATCTGCCGTCCAGAGCCGCGCCTGCGGTGCGCCGCGTCGTCCTGGACTACTTCAACCGCGCCGGCATCGATCCCAAGCCGGAGCATGAGGTGCACAATGTCGTCCACGCCATATCGATGATCACGTCGACGCGTGGAGTCATGATGTTGCCGGCTTACACAAAACGCTATTTGCCCGAGACGATTACCACGCGGCCGGTGAAGGGAGAGGCGCCCAGGCTCGATCTGGTGATCGCCTACCACAAGGCGAACAAGAGCCCGATCCTGAAACGGCTTCTCGCCAATATCGGCAAGCTCGTCGAGGTGTCGTCCTGACCCCTCATGGTGAGGAGCGCGTCTGAGTTTATCATCGGGCCGCGCTACGCGCGGACCCGTTGGCGCGTCTCCGGACGATGCTTCGCATCGCCGGGAGAACCATGAGGCCCTAGTCGGGCCTTCATCCTTCGAGACGCCGCTTCGCGGGGAACAGGCGCGCCGCGTCCTGCTACCGCTCCGTCAGCTTGAGCTCGATGCGGCGGTTGCGCTTGTAGGCGTCTTCGGTGTTGGCGGTGTCGAGCGGCTGGAATTCGGCAAAGCCGGCGGCGACCAGCCGCTGCGCCGGGATGCCGCGCGAGATCAGATACTGCACCACCGAGATCGCGCGCGCTGATGACAATTCCCAGTTTGACTTGAAAGTCAGACCGCTGACTGGCCGCACGTCGGTGTGGCCGTCGACGCGCAGGACCCATGCAATCTCTGGCGGGATCTTCTTGTCGATCTCGATCAGGGCGTTGGCCACGGTGTCGAGCTCGGCGATGCCCTCGGGCAATAGCGTCGCCTGGCCGGTGTCGAAGAACACTTCGGACTGGAACACGAAGCGGTCGCCGACGACGCGGATGTCGGGCCGGTTGCCGAGAATGGTGCGCAGGCGCCCGAAGAACTCGGAGCGATAGCGCGACAATTCCTGCACGCGCTGCGCCAGTGCCACGTTCAGCCGCGTGCCGAGATCGGCGATCCGGTTCTGCGATTCCTTGTCGCGCTTCTCCGACGCATCGAGCGCTTCCTCGAGTGCGGCCAACTGACGCCGCAGCGCGCT
The DNA here is from genome assembly GCA_963795365.1 of uncultured Alphaproteobacteria bacterium. Lineage (GTDB taxonomy): Bacteria > Pseudomonadota > Alphaproteobacteria > Rhizobiales > Xanthobacteraceae > Bradyrhizobium. Next base: position 1,681 of record CAWCHW010000002.1, on the reverse strand, counting down.
GATCTGCTGGTTCAGCACCTCGATCTGCGCCAGCGCGCGCGCCGAGACGGACTTCTCCGAATCCAGCGCCTTGTTCAATTCGTTGGCGCGGCCGGCGGCGTCACTGCCGGCGTTGGCGAGGCCCTCATAGAGTCCCTTGACGCGGTCGCGCTCGCTCTCGGCGGATGCAAGCCCTGCCTTGAACTGCGTGAGTTGATCGGCGAGATCGAGCTTGCCCAGCTTCTCGACCGAGAGGAGATCGTTGAGCTGCGCGATCTTGGCATTGAGCTCTTCCAGCGCCTTGTCCTTGCCGGTGACCTCCTGCGACAGGAAGAACTGCACCACCAGGAACACCGACAGCAGGAAGACGATCGACAGCACCAGCGTCGACAGCGCGTCGACGAAGCCCGGCCAGTAGTTGAAGCTGGATTTGCTGCGGCGGGCGCGCGCAAGGGCCATTCAAAGTCTCCGCTCTCGTGTCCCGGACGCGTTGCGGCGTTCTTCACGCTGCAACGCAGATCCGGGACCTATATGTGGGCCCCGGATCAGCAGCGCATCGCTTCGCGCTGCGCAGCGTCCGGGGCACGATGTCAACTCTTCTCCGGCTGGCGCGCGAGGCGCTCGAGCAGCCGCTTGATCTCGCGGTTCTGTTCGCCCTGGCCGTCGGCCCATTCCCGGATCATCTGCTGCTCGGTGCGCATATGCGCGACCAGCCCCTGGATCGCTTCGGCGAGGTTGGCCATCGCCGCGGTGGTGCTGCGGTTGCTGCCGCCGTCCTCGACCGCGCTGCGCAGCCGATCGACCGCGGCCTGCATGTCGCCCGTGGGCGCGCCGTCGCTGTCATATTCGCGGACGGTGGTGGCGAGCCAGTCTTCCAAGTCGGTGTAGAAACGGTTCTGCGCCTGACTCGATTGCAGATCGAGGAAACCGAGGATCAGCGATCCCGCGAGGCCGAACAGCGAGGACGAGAACGAAATGCCCATGCCGCCGAGCGGGGCGGCAAGCCCGCCCTTCAAGGTGTCGAACAGCGCGCCGGCATCGCCCCCGACCTTCAATCCGTCGATCACCTTGCCGACCGAGCCCACCGTCTCGATCAGGCCCCAGAAGGTGCCGAGCAGGCCGAGAAAGACCAGAAGTCCGGTCATGTAGCGCGAGATGTCGCGCGCCTCGTCGAGGCGGGTCGCGATCGAGTCGAGCAGGTGCCGCATGGTCTGCTGCGAGATGGTCATCCGCCCGGTGCGCTCGCCGCCGAGAATAGCCGCCATGGGGGCGAGAAGCGTCGGGTGCCGCTCGATCGCCAGGCCGGGATCGGCGATGCGGAAATTGTTGACCCAGGCGACCTCCGGATAGAGCCGGATCACCTGCCGGAAGGCCAGGATGATGCCGACCAGCATCACCACGCCGATCAGCCCATTGAGGCCGGGATTGGCGAAGAAGGCCAGGATGATCTGCTTGTAGAGCACGACCATGACCAGCGCGCAGAGCACGAGAAACACCAGCATCCGCACCAGGAAGATCCGGGGCGAGGACAGCTTGGTCAGTTCGACTTCCATGGCGGAGCGAGACGAGGCGGGCATTCTGACATCCGTGGCGGGACCGGTCTGGAGCCACACTATGGCACAGCGGTGGCGGGAAAAAAGCGTGGTTTGGGGCGTTCCTGCGACCACTTGGGGCGAAACCAAATGCCACAGCTGCGCGTAGT
>CAWCHW010000001.1:0-158402 GCA_963795365.1 uncultured Alphaproteobacteria bacterium | reverse complement strand
TCAATTGGCCGGAACTCAGTCCCGTACCAGCAAGTCCGCTTCCGCCGCAAGCATGGTCGCCCTCAAGGTGATCGTGCCCCAACAGGGGATGGTCACATGAGCTTCGTCGCCAGCGTTATCAAGTCAGCCGAACGCGTGCCGTTGCCGGACCCGCTATCCGCGCGGCGATCCACCGGCTTTGCTCGCGCACCGCCGTCAGGCTCGGCGACGGCAGCGCTGAACGCGACGCCGCCTTTGCGCGCGAGATGGCCGGGCGGCGATCGCAGAGCACGCCGATGCCGCCAATGCACGACATGACGAAGTGCCGGCGGCGTTCTTTGCCAGAGTGCTTGGTCCGAACCGCAAATATTCCTGCCTCTTCTACAGGGACGGCCATTCGACCTTGCAGGAGGCCGAAGAGGAAGCGCTACGCCAGACCGTGGAGCATGCCGAGCTCGCCGACGGGCAAGATATCCTCGAGCTTGGATGCGGCTGGGGCGCGCTGTCGCTGTTCGCGGCGCGGCAGTTTCCGAACGCGAGAATTGTCGCGGTGGCGAACTCGATTTCGCAGCCGACTACATCGTGGGCGAGGCGGCCAGGCGCGGGTTGAACAATTTGCGCGTGATCAGCGCTGACATGAACGTGTTCGATGCTGCTGCGCAATTCGACCGCATCGTCTCGGTCGAGATGTTCGAGCACATGATGAACTGGCGCGAGCTGCTGTCGCGCGTGCGCTCATGGCTGAAGGGCGACGGCCGTTTCTTCATGCACATCTTCACCCATCGTTCCGGCTCCTATCTGTTCGATCGCAACGACCGCGAGGACTGGATCGCGCAGCACTTCTTCAGCGGCGGCGTGATGCCGAGCCATCATTTGATCCGGCAATATGCCGACCTGTTCGAGGTCGAGAAGGAGTGGCGCTGGAGCGGCACGCATTATCAGCGCACCGCGCTCGACTGGCTCGCCAGGTTCGATGCGCATGCGGACGAGATCGAGGCGGTGCTGCGCGAGGTCTATGGCAGCGACACGAGTTTGTGGATGCGGCGCTGGCGCTGGTTCTTCCTCGCCACCGCCGGCCTGTTCGGTTACGCCGGCGGCAGCGAATGGGGCGTCAGCCATTACCGGATGCGAGCGGCATAGATTGCCGCGGCTTGCGGCCTTCACATTCGAGGCCGCCGCATGGCGGCCTCCTTTGTTTGAGGCACCGCCATCTCCTCTCGGCACTGGACACGACCCTCTCGCATTGGCCACACTCGCCAAAAAGCAGGAGGAGCGTCCGCGATGCCCATCATCGATTCCCAGGTCCATGCCTACGAGGCCAACACGCCGAAGCGGCCATGGGCCAGCGTGCCGAACTGGCCGCCTCACGTCACCGGCGACGAGATGGTGGCGGCGATGGACAAGGTCGGCGTCGACGGCGCGATCTTCATCTCGGCTTTTTCGCTGTATCGCTATGACGCGAGCTATGCGGTCGAGGTGCAGCGCGCCCATCCTGGCCGGCTCGCCATCGTCAAGCCGCTCGACCCCGACGATCCCGCAACCGACGACGTCGTCGCCGAGTGGAAGAAGATTCCGGGCGCGGTCGGCATCCGCATCTTCTGGACAGAGGCCGGGCGCGGCGCTGATGACCCCGGCTTCAACCGCATCGCGCGCGCGGCGGTGCGCCACGATTTGCCGGTCAACCTGCACTGCTGGGGTAACCTCGATGGCGGCACCGCGCTGATCGACCGCAATCCCGACACGCGCTTCATCGTCGATCACATCGGCCTCCTGCAGCCGCGCGTCCCGCCGGCGCCGCCGAGCCGTGGCGCGACCTTCCGAAGGTGCTGGAGCTCGCCAAGCGCAAGAACGCGGTGATCAAGATCAGCGGCGCCTGCACGCTGTCGAAGCAGCCCTATCCTTATCCCGACATCTGGGATCCGCTGTGCCGCGTGTTCGACGCCTGGGGCATCGATCGCTGCCTGTGGGGCACCGACTGGACGCGCGCTTTCGCCGTCGTCAATTACGAGCAGGGCGTCGCGCCTTTTCGTACGACGAACCGCATTACCGAGTCCGAGCGCGCGATGCTGATGGGCGGCGCCTGCGCCAAGGCGTATCGCTGGGAGCCGAAGAAGGGATAGGTCGGATGGGTTTGTTCATTCGATCTGACCGCGCACTCCACCCACCTCTCCCCGGCGGGGAGAGGTCGCATCGCGGAGCGATGCGGGTGAGGGGACTTGCCCGGCTGCTGTTCGTGGCCGCCGCAATCGCGTTGCCGCATGCGGCCTTCGCCGCCGATGTGCGCGTGATGATCTCGGCGGGCTTCTATCATGTCTATGCCGAGCTCGGCCCGGCGTTCGAGCGCGCCAGCGGGCACCATCTGATCACCACGCGCGGCCCCTCGATGGGTGACTCGCCGGAGTCGATCCCGACCCGGCTGGCGCATGGTGAAGCCGCCGATGTCGTGATCCTCGACGGCGGCGCGGCCGACAAGCTCGCGAGCGCCGGCTTGCTGCGCGCCGACAGCAAGGTCACGCTGGCGCGCTCGCTGATCGGCATGGTGGTGCAGGCCGGCGCTCTGAAGCCCGACATCGGCAGCGTCGAGGCGTTCAAGGCCACGCTGCTGGCCGCGAAGTCGATCGCTTGCTCGGACTCCGGCAGCGGCACATATTTGTCGACGCAGCTGTTCGCGAAGCTCGGCATTGCCGAAGAGGTGCTGCCGAAGAACCGCCGGATTCGAGGACCGCCGTCGGGCGAGCCGGTCGCCGCCGTGGTGGCGCGCGGCGAGGCCGAGATCGGCTTCCAGCAGGTCAGCGAGTTGATGAACGTGGCGGGCGTCGACTATGTCGGCACCATTCCGGCGGAGCTGCAGCCGGGCTTCACCTTCGCAGGCGTGCTGACGCGCTCGGCCGGGAATGCCGACGCCGCGACCGCGCTGCTGCGTTTCCTCAACTCGCCGGAGGCCGATGCGGTGAAGGTGAAGGCGGGGCTGATGCCGGCGGGGGCCGTAGCGTGCAGTCTTCTGTCTGGGGTCGCCCGGACAGGCTCGCGCAAGCAGTTACTGCCGTTTGCAACTAAGAGAGGTCGGTGGCATTCCAAGCCGCGACGTCCGCGAAGTGACGGACAGGCCGACCAAAAATCCTTTCGGCCTTCTCTGCCACTTCTGAAGAGGGATTGATTATATCCACTGACGTCGCCCTTTTCACCCAAGCTGTATAAAGTTCGATAAGGTCTGCATCGCTGTCTGTCAGGCCAACACCCCACATCGCAAGGTGACGCGGACGTCGATTACGAGCGGCGTTCAGGATCAGCTTTGATATCGGATGCTGATCATACTTCTTGTTTAGCCTTGGAGGTACAAAACCTGAGAAGCTTCGAAATCCTTGCGTTTCAGGTGTTCCCCACCACTCCGGTTGGCCAAACGTGAACGCCGTTTTGTTTGTTACCAAGTTTATTGAGCCATGAGGTTTACAGACAATCAATTCCCCTTCTTTCGGCTGATTCGGAGCGTATACGAACGGGAGCGCGAGCTGGTTCAACGCAATCTCGAAGACGGTGTCATAGTTTAGATTCAGGACGAGATCGCCGCTTCCATATTTCATCGCAACCGATTTCGTCAGTTCCAAATTACGGAAGCCCACGCCATTTTCGTGGAAGCACTGAATTAGGTAGAGAACGAGCGCATTTCCAATGCCGTGATACTGAAGATTATCCCAGAACGTGGCTGGCCGCTCTCCTGTCGGACCATACGATGTGGCTGACAATCTGATGTGCAAGCCAGAAATATAGCCAGCTGGCGGTGTCTCACTCACCGGGAAGCTCGCGTCGCGATTTTCCCAAACGAACTCCATGAATTTCTCGACGTGCGTCACGCCCTTCTCTTCCAATTCAAAGAAGAGAATTCGCGGATCGCGCGGGTCAAAATTTGGATACCCAATCCGTTGCAAATACTCTTCCAGATATGGATGGGGTGTGTAATTTTCCCACGTCTTGCGCGCGAAGTCGCGGATCAGTGGTGGACACTTTTCCGTCGGATTTCCAAGCGCAAGTGCTTCGGCGAATGTAGCGCCGGCTCCCACGATCAGGTGCTTCATATCAGGTCACTCGACTATCCTGACGGCCGGCCGAATCATATGGCCGAATTGTCCAACCACTAAGCGAATGTTGCTTCTCGCCGCAGCCCCCTACACCCCCTTCAACACCCCCACCAATTCCGCCTGCACGAACTCATTGCCGGCGACGACATGGCCCGTCGTCAGCGCGTTGTCGTGCCCGTCCACCCCGGTGACGATGCCGCCGGCCTCGCGCACCATGATCTGGCCGGCCGCGATGTCCCAGGGCTGCAAATTGCGCTCCCAATAGCCGTCGAGCCGCCCAGCGGCGACGAAGGCGAGGTCGAGCGCGGCGGCGCCGAAGCGGCGGAAGCCCGCCACCTTGTTCTGCAGCGCGGCCATCTCCTTCAGCCCGAGTTCGTGGTCGCCGCGGCCGATATGCGGCAGCCCGCAGGCGATCACGCATTCATTGAGCTTGCGGCGGCCGGCGACGCGCAGCCGCTGGTCGTTGAGGAAGGCGCCCTTGCCGCGCTCGGCGATGTAGAGCTCCTCATTGGCGGGATTGTAGATCACGCCTGCAATGATCGTGTCCTCGCGCTTCAGCCCGATCGAGATCGCGAATTGCGGAATGCCGTGCAGGAAATTCGTGGTGCCGTCGAGGGGATCGACGATCCAGCTGTGGGACTTGTCCGCGCCCTCGCGGGTGCCGCCTTCCTCGCCGAGGAAGCCGTAGCCCGGCCGCGCCTTGGAGAGATCGGTGTAGAGCATTTCCTCGGCGCGCTTGTCGGCGAGCGAGACGAAATTCGCCGGTCCCTTCAGCGACACCTGCAGATGCTCGATCTCGCCGAGGTCGCGCTTCAGGCTGCGGCCGGCGCGGCGCGCGGCCTTGACCATGACATTGATGAGGGCGGAATAGAGCATGGGCTTTTCAGCGCTTGGGCGTGGGAGGGAAGGTGTTGAGGAACGGAACGGGCGGTGCGACCCGAGTCCGCGGCGCGCCAAGAGGAATAGGCGCGATCATTGGTTGCCCTTTGGGCGCAGTCGCGTCAAGCGGCGTATCGCCGAGCCAGTGATGCGCCAGCGCCTCGACCTTGGCGCGATCCTCGGGGCTCAGTTTGGCCAACTCGGCATCCAGCTCGGGATCGCCCTTGCCGGCGGTCTTGGCGACGAGGTGCCACTTGAAACCCTCGATCTTGTCCATCGGCACGCCCATGCCCTTGACCAGCACGAAGGCGAGCCGGTTCTGCGCGATCGGGCTGTTCTGCCTCGCCGCCTTGCGCAACAGCGCCACCGCGGCGGGCTGGTTGCGCGGCGTGCCGGTGCCGTTGAACAGCGCGATGGCGTATTCGACCTCGGCGTCGACATTGTCGGCGAGCGCAGCCGCCTGCAGCAGCGTTGCCGCCTTCTCGAGGTCCTTCTCGACGCCGGTGCCTTCCTTGTAGAAGGTCGCCAGCGCATATTGCGCCTCGGGATTGCCGGCATCCGCGGCCTGGCGCAGCAGCTCGGCCGACCGCTTGATGTCCTGCGGCAGCGTCTGGCCGTCGAGATAGAGCAAAGCGAGATTGTAGGCGGCCTTGGGTTCGCCGAGCTTGGCCGCGGACGCCAGCAGCCGCACGGAATCCTGCTTGTCGACTGCGCTGCCGCGGCCGGCGAGACGCATCATGGCGAGTGCGAACATTCCTTCACGGTCACCGGCATCCGACGCGCGCTTGTACCAGTCGGCCGCCTTGGCGAAATCGCGCTTGACGCCGAACCCGTTGGAATAGATCTCGCCCAGCATGGTCATCGCCTTGGGATCGCCGGCCTGCGCGCGCGGCAGCGCAAGGTCGCGCGTGGTCTTGTATTCGCCGCGCTGGAAGGCGCCGTAGACCAGGTCGGCATTGGGATCGGCGGGGGCGGGCGTTGCGGTTGCGGCGGGCAGGGAAGACGGCTTGGCGTCGGGCAGCGCCGGCTTCTTGGTGACGGGTTGCGATTTCGCCTTTTTCGCCTCCGACTTCGATTCTGCTTTGGAGTCCGGGTTGGGTTCGGATTTCGCGGCCGGCGGCGTGACCGACTGCTGCGCGGCTGCGCCGGTGGCGAACAACAACGCGCCGGCGAGAAGCGCTATGGCCGCGTTATGCTTCATTCAGGCCTGCCGCGCCCTGGCGGTTTCGCGGGCCGCCGCATGCGCCTGCCGGATCGCCTGGCCGATCTCGGCGAGTGCGGTTGAGGCGCCGCGCGGGTCGGCCCACACCGCATCGCCAGGGAGGATGAAATCCGCACCTGCCAGCACGAACGCGTGAGCCTCCTCGCGCGAGGCGGCATAGGCGATGCAAGGCGGCTCGAACAACTCGGCCCACCAGTCCAGCCGCTCGGCGACCGCTTCCATCGACGGACGTTTGCCCGTCGAATCGGGTTCGCCGAACAGCACATAGTCCGCGCCTTTCTCACCCGCACTCATCGAGTCGTGGCGCGTCGCCAGACCGCCGACGCCGGCGATGCGGTCCGGCTTCAACGACGGCAGCGCCTCTTCGAGTGCGGCGATGCCGTTCACATGGGCGCCGTCGGCGCCGGCGCGTGCCACGAGCTCGACATGACCGTCGAGCAGCAGCGCCGCGCCGGCATTCTGGATCGCAGGCGCCAGCGTCTTCACCCGCGAAATCATGCTGCGCTGGTCGGCCAGCTTCAGCCGCAACAGCACCGCCGCGATGTCGGCGCCGGCGAGCAGCTCCGGCAGGCTCGAGAGCAACGCGGAGGGATCGTCGACCTCGGGTGTCGCCAGGTAGAGCCGCGGCAGCGGGCGTGACGGCGTAGGCTTGTGGGTCAAACCCTACGCCGCCTTCTTTTCGAGGTCGGTCGCCCACTCGCCCCGGCTCGCCAGCGCGTTCATGCGCGCGCGATGGGTGAAGGCGCGCTGGCCGGCGGCGACGTTCTCCGACTTGCCGGACCACGCCTTCTGCGGCGCGGCCTGCAGCGCGCGGCCATAGGAGAAGGTCAGCTTCCACGGCAGGTGACCGATCGCGTTCATCGCGTTGAGATGCGCGGTTGCCTCCTCGTCCGACTGGCCGCCGGACAGGAAGGCGATGCCCGGCACCGCCGCGGGCACGCAAGCTTTCAGCATGCGGATGGTTTTCTCGGCGACCTCCGCGACTTGCGCCTGCTTCGCGCACTTCTTGCCAGAAATGGCCATGTTCGGTTTGAGGATCATGCCTTCCAGCGCGACGCGCTGCACCCGCAGCTCCTGGAAGGTCTTGTTGAGCACGCGTTGCGTCACCTCATAGCAGCGATCGATGTCGTGATCGCCGTCCATCAGCACTTCCGGCTCGACGATCGGCACGATCTGCGCGGCCTGGCATAGCGCGGCGTAGCGCGCCAGCGCATGCGCGTTGACGCTGATCGCGGTCATCGCGGGAATGCCGCTTCCGATATCGATCACCGCGCGCCATTTCGCAAAGCGCGCGCCGCGCTCGTAATATTTCTTCAGCCGCTCGGCGAGCTTGTCGAGTCCGACCGTCACCAACTCGCCGGGGCAGTTCGGCAGCGCCTGCGTGCCCTCGTCGACCTTGATGCCGGGGATCGCGCCCGACTGCTCGATCAGCTTGACCAGCGGCGTGCCGTCTTTCGCGTTCTGCCAGATGGTCTCGTCATAGAGGATGACGCCGGAGATGTATTTGCTCATCGCCTCCTGCGAACGGAACAGCATCTCGCGATAGTCGCGGCGGTTGTCCTCGGTCGACTCCACCTTGATGGCGTCGAAGCGCTTCTTGATGGTGCCGGAGGATTCATCGGCGGCAAGGATGCCCTTGCCGGGGGTGACCATGGCATTGGCGACTTTGTTGAGATCGGCGAGGTTCATTGGATCGTTCTCCCGGCGCAAGGTCTGTTTGCCCGGAAAATAGACCGTATTCAGGCAAATGAGGAGGTTAACGTTGGTCGCAGAGGTGGGAACAGCTGGGGATATGACGGGCTTGCCGTCTTTCCTTTACCTCTCCCCGCCTGCGGGGAGAGGTCGCCGCGCCCTTGCGCGGCGGGTGAGGGGGTACAGGTCTATCCTTTGGCGCCGGTCTCGCGAAGTAGGCCCCTCACCCCAACCCTCTCCCCGTAAGAACGGGGAGAGGGAGCGCACCGAGCGCTCCGCCAAAATCAGCGGAACTACCTACGCCACCCGCGGATCGAGCTCGCCCTTGCTGTAGCGTTTGGCCATCTCGGCCGTGGTCAACACCTTCTTGATCTTGCTGGCTTGCCCTGCCGTATTGAACTCCTGCAGGCGCTGCTTGCACAGCTTGGCCATCGCCTCCATCGCCGGCTTGAGATATTTGCGCGGGTCGAACTCTTCCGGATTTTCGTGCAGCACCTTCCGGATCTGACCGGTCATCGCCATGCGATTGTCGGTGTCGATATTGATCTTGCGCACACCGTTCTTGATGCCGCGCTGGATTTCGGACACGGGCACGCCCCAGGTTGCTTTCATCTTGCCGCCGTTGGCGTTGATGATTTCCTGCAAATCCTGCGGGACCGAGGAAGAGCCGTGCATGACCAGATGCGTGTTCGGCAGCTTGCGGTGGATTTCCTCGATTACGTTCATGGCGAGGATGTCGCCGTCCGGCTTGCGGGTGAACTTGTAGGCGCCGTGGGAAGTGCCCATCGCGATCGCCAGCGCGTCGACTTTTGTTTCCTTGACGAACTTCACGGCTTCGTCGGGATTGGTCAACAACTGGTCGTGCGAGAGCTTGCCCTCGGCGCCGTGACCGTCCTCCTTGTCGCCCATGCCCGTTTCGAGCGAGCCGAGCACGCCGAGCTCGCCCTCGACCGAGATGCCGCCGAGATGCGCCATATCGGTCACCGTCTTGGTCACGCCGACATTGTAGGTCCAGTCGGCCGGGCTTTTGCCGTCGGCTTTCAGCGAGCCGTCCATCATCACGGAGGTGAAGCCGGCCTGGATCGCGGTCATGCAGGTGTCCGGTCCGTTGCCATGGTCGAGGTGCACGCAGACCGGAATTTGGGGATAGATCTCGGTGACCGCGTCCATCATGTGCTTGAGCATGATGTCGTTGGCGTAGGAGCGGGCGCCGCGCGAGGCCTGGATGATCACGGGCGCGTCCAGCGAGGAGGCGGCGTCCATGATCGCCAGCGCCTGCTCCATATTGTTGATGTTGAAGGCCGGCACGCCGTAGTCGTGCTCCGCCGCGTGGTCGAGCAATTGCCGCAACGTAATGCGAGCCATCGGTCCTGTCTCCGCGTTTTGCCTATAAAATCAGCGTGTCTTGAGAACCTCGACGCCGGGCAAGGGTTTCCCTTCCATCCATTCAAGAAACGCGCCGCCCGCGGTCGAGACATAGGAGAAATCGCCGGCCACCCCGGCCTGGTTCAGCGCCGCGACCGTGTCGCCGCCGCCGGCGACCGAGACCAGCTTCTTCGCTTTGGTGCGTTCGGCGGCATGCCTGGCCGCGACCATGGTGCCGCGGTCGAACGGCGTCATCTCGAAGGCGCCGAGCGGCCCGTTCCAGACCAGCGTGGCGGCATCGTCGATCGCCGAATGGATGCGCGCGGTCGATTGCGGGCCGACGTCGAGGATCATGCCGTCGGCCGGAATGGCGTCCAGCCCATAGGCATGCGACGGCGCATTGGCGGCGAACTGGTTGGCGACCACGGCATCGACCGGCAGGATGATCGCGCAATTGGCGCTTTCGGCCTTCTCCATGATCCGCAGCGCGGTTGCGGCGAGGTCCTTCTCGGCCAGCGACTTGCCGACGCCGATGCCCTGCGCGTGCAGGAAGGTGTTGGCCATGCCGCCGCCGATGACGAGCGCATCGACCTTGCTGACGAGATTTTCCAGGAGGTCGATCTTGGTCGAGACCTTGGCGCCGCCGATGATGGCGATCACCGGCTTGGTCGGGTGGTCCAGCGCCTTGCCCAGCGCATCGAGCTCGGCCTGCATGGTGCGGCCGGCATAGGCCGGCAGCTTGTGGCCGAGACCTTCGGTGGAGGCGTGCGCGCGGTGCGCGGCGGAAAAGGCGTCGTTGACCCAGATGTCGCCGAGCTTCGCCATTTCAGCGACGAACGCCGGATCGTTCTTTTCTTCCTCCTTGTGGAAGCGCGTGTTCTCCAGGCAGAGGATGTCGCCGTCCTTCATCGCGCCGACGGCCTTTTGCGCTGGCTCGCCGACGCAGTCGGTGGCGAACGCAACAGGGCGCTTGATCACGCGCGCGAGCTCGGCGGCGACGGGTTTCAGCGACTCCTTCTCGTCGCGGCCCTTGGGCCGGCCGAAATGCGCCAGCAGGATCACCTTGCCGCCTTTATCGGAAATTTCGGTGATGGTCGGCGCGACGCGCTCCAGCCGTGTGGTGTCGGTGACGCGGCCGTTTTCCATCGGCACGTTGAGGTCGACGCGCAGCAGCACGCGTTTGCCTTTGACGTCGACGTCGTCGAGGGTGCGGAATGGTTTGGTCATCTCTTGTCCCGGGCGCTGCGCAGCGCGAAGCGGTGCGCTGCAGAACCGGGACCCATGGTGACGACAGGTCCCGCGCGAATGGGTCCCGGATCAGCGATGCACCGCTCATGCGCTGCATCGCATCCGGGACGCGAGAGCTTCAAATCTTCTTCGCCATCGCCACGGCGGTGTCGGCCATGCGGTTGGAGAAGCCCCACTCATTGTCGTACCAGCTCATCACGCGCACCAGATTGCCGTTCATCACCTTGGTCTGGTCCATGTGGAACGTGGACGAATGCGGGTCGTGGTTGAAGTCGATCGAGACGTTGGGCGCGGTGGTGTAGCCCAAAATGCCCTTGAGCTGCTGCTCGCGTGGCGCGCTTCATCGCCTCGTTGATTTCCTTGGGGTCGGTGTTGCGCTTGGCGACGATCTTGAGATCGATCACCGAGACGTTCGGCACCGGCACGCGGATCGCGACGCCGTCGAGCTTGCCCTTCAATTCCGGCAGCACCAGGCCGATCGCCTTGGCCGCACCGGTCGAGGTCGGGATCATCGACATCGCCGCCGCGCGGCCGCGGTAGAGATCCTTGTGCATGGTGTCGAGCGTCGGCTGGTCGCCGGTATAGGCGTGGATCGTGGTCATGAAGCCGGTCTCGATGCCGACGGTGTCGTTCAGGACCTTGGCGACCGGCGCGAGACAGTTGGTGGTGCACGAACCGTTCGAGACCACGAGGTGCTCCCTGGTCAGCGTGTCGTGGTTGACGCCGTAGACGATGGTGGCGTCGGCATTATCGGCCGGAGCCGAGACCAGCACGCGCTTGGCGCCGGCGGTCAAATGCGCGGACGGCCTTGTCCCTGGCGGTGAAGATGCCGGTGCATTCCAGCGCGATGTCGACGCCGAGTTCTTTCCACGGCAGTTTTGACGGATCGCGCTCCGCCGACACCTTGATCTTGCCGTTGCCGAGCGAGATCGAATCGCCCTCGACGGTGACCGTGCCGGGGAAGCGGCCGTGCACACTGTCGAAGCGCAGCAGGTGGGCGTTGGTCTCGACCGGGCCGAGATCGTTGATGCCGACCACCTCGATGTCGTGGCGGCCGGACTCGGCGATGGCGCGCAGGATGTTGCGGCCGATGCGGCCAAACCCGTTGATTGCGACGCGGACAGCCATGCTGTTTCTCCTCTAAATGCCGTTTGCGTCCCCGCGAGGTGTGCGCCCCTCGGAGATGCTGACGGCGGGTCGCCCGGTTCGGCCGGGCGAGAACGGAAAAGATGACCGTTAAGTAGCCCTTTTCGGGTTCCTTCTCAACAGTCAGCCCAGGCGTTTCAGGACTGCGTTAACCGCAGCCTCGGCGGTAATGCCGAAATGCTTGAAAAGGTCCTTGGCCGGGCCGCTTTCGCCGAAAGAATGCATGCCGATGAAGATGCCGTCATGGCCGATCACGGCATCCCAGCCCCAGCGCACGGCGGCTTCGATCGCGACCTTCACCGGCGCGTTACCGATCACGGCCTTTTGCCGTGCCTCCGGCTGCTCCAGCAGCAACTCCAGCGACGGCACCGAGACGACGCGGGCGGCAATGCCGCGCTCGGCAAGCTGCTTTTGGGCAGCGACCGCGATCTCGACCTCGGAGCCCGAGGCGAACAGCGACACCCTTGCGTCGCCCTGCGCGCCCATCAGCTCGTAGGCGCCGTGGCTGCACGGATTGTCGCTGGGGGCATTGTTGCGAAGCTGCGGCAGGTTCTGCCGCGTCAGCGCCAGCACGGTCGGACCCTTGGTGCGATTGAGCGCCAGCTCCCAGCATTCGGCGGTCTCGACTGCGTCGCAGGGCCGGAACACCCGCATGTTCGGCATGGCGCGCAATGAGGAGAGATGCTCGATCGGCTGGTGCGTCGGCCCGTCTTCGCCGAGGCCGATTGAATCGTGGGTCATGACATAGACCACGCCGGTGCCCATCAGCGCCGCGAGCCGCATCGCGGGGCGCGCGTAATCGCTGAAGATGAGGAAGGTCGCGCCGTTCGGCGCAAATCCGCCGTGCAGGAAGATGCCGTTCATGCAGGCGGCCATGCCGTGCTCGCGCACGCCGTAATGGATGAAACGGCCCTTCGGCTTCTTCGCGGCGAACTCGGTCGCCGACTTCGCCTTGTTGTTGTTGGAGCCGGTGAGGTCGGCCGAGCCCGCCAGAAATTCCATCGGCATCGCAGCCGCAATCGCCTCGATCACGGCTTCCGAGGATTTGCGGGTCGCGACGTTGAGCGGGCTCTCCAGCAGCTTCTTCTTGTAATCGCGTAGCGCTTTCGCCAGCGACGCCGGCCGCTCATGCCGCAGCCGCCGCTCGAACTCGGCGCGCTTGCGCGGACCGAGCTCGGCATAACGCTCTTCCCATTCCTTGCGCGCGGCCGCACCGCGCGCGCCCGCCTCGCGCCAGGCCTTCAGCACGTCGTCCGGCACCGAGAACGGCTCCTGCGAGATGCCGAGCTTTTCTTTGGCGCCCTTCAATTCGTCGGCGCCGAGCGCCTCGCCATGCGCCTTGTTGGTGCCGGCCTTGGTCGGAGCGCCGTAACCGATCGTGGTCTTGCAGGCGATCAGCGACGGCTTGCTGGATTTCTGCGCGCGCGCGATGGCGGCAGCAATCGGCCTTCTGGTCCTGGCCGTCGATCAGTTCGGCGGCCCAGCCGGCCGACTTGAAGCGCTTCACCTGATCGACGGAATCGGACAGCGAGGTTGGGCCGTCGATCGAGATGCCGTTGTCGTCATACAGCACGATCAGCTTGTTCAGCCGCCACACCCCGGCGAGCGCAATCGCCTCCTGCGACACGCCCTCCATCAGGTCGCCGTCGGAGCACAGCACATAGGTGTGGTGATCGACGATCTTCTTGGAGAATTCCGCGGCGAGCATCTTTTCCGCCAGCGCCATGCCGATCGAGGTCGCAAGGCCCTGGCCGAGCGGGCCGGTGGTGGTCTCGACACCCTTGGTGCGGAAGTTCTCGGGGTGGCCGGGCGTGAGCGAATCGACCTGGCGGAAGCGCTTGATCTGGTCGAGCGTCATCTCGCTGTTGCCGGTCAGATAGAGCAGTGAATAGAGCAGCATCGAGCCGTGGCCGGCCGACAGCACGAAGCGGTCGCGGTCCGGCCAGTCCGGCTTGGCGGCGTCGTATTTCAGGAACTGGGTGAACAGCACGGTGGCGATATCGGCGCAGCCCATCGGCAGCCCGGGATGGCCGGATTTCGCCTTCTCGACGGCGTCCATCGCGAGCCCGCGAATCGCGTTCGCCATCCTGATATGGTCGACCTGCGTCATGACAAGAATCCGTGTGGAATGAGAATTGGTTGCGTGCACAACGCGGGGAGGAACTGGGCGCTTGCGGCGTTTTTGGTGCTTAACAAGGCCGGTTCCGCCTGTCCAACGCCTTTGAGGCACGAAAAGTTGCTTTGTAGTGCATAGTTTCGCCGCGGCGTTGCGCGGCCAAATTCCGCCACGTAAGCTTTCCTTCATAAGCGCTTGCCGAAACGCCGGATTCGCGGTTGGCGGCGGCACAACTCCTGACCTACACCTAAAGTCTGCGTATCCCCCGATGAACGATCGCCCTGTCAACGGTTCCGCTGCCTCCGAGGCGCCTTTCGCCGACATCGAAACCGCCACGCGGCGGCTGATGGCGGCGCTGGATTCGTTGGAGAGCGCGGTCGAGCGGCGGCGCGACGCCGACCGCGACGAGGACGAACTCGCGACCCGGATTCATGCGCTCGGCACCGACCGCTCGCGGCTTGCCGACGAGCTCGACACCTCGCTGGTCAAGACGCGCAGGCTGGAGCGCGCCAACCGCGAGCTCGGCGACCGCCTCGATGCGGCGATCGCGGCGATCCGCGAAGTGCTCGGCGGTAGCGGCGAGGATGCGCAGGACAGCGGAGAGGCCGCATGAACCACATCAACGTCACCATCAACGGCCGGCAATACCGCATGGCCTGCGAGGAGGGGCAGGAGCCCCGGCTGATGCGGCTCGCCGAGAGCCTGCAGCAGCGGGTCGACGACTTGCGCGGAAAATTCGGCGAGATCGGCGATCAGCGGCTCACCGTGATGGCCGCGCTCACCGCCTGCGACGAGCTGCTCGACGCCAACGCGCGCATGGAAAAGCTGGAGCAGGAGCTGGCCTCGTTGCGCGACGTGCGCGTCGCCGCGACCGACCGCGCGCGGGCAACGCAAGTGGCGGTGGCGAACGCGTTGAACGCGGCTGCCGAGCGCATCGAGAAGACCACGCAGGTGCTCAACCGCACCGTGGGCGGGGGCGTGGCGATCGGGTGAGGGGCCGTCGTTCTCTTGGCCGCCCAAGTCATTGGCGGCTCAATCGTGAAGCGAATTCTGTTCCGCCAGGACAATTTTGCCAAGAAGGGTGATGTTGTAACTGAGCTTCAGAATGAAAGCGTCGGTGTCTCGGACGCCTAGATCGGCATCGATGCCGGTGAAAACATTGAACACGTTGTCGGTCGCGCCGGCGATCCGGCTGTTGACTCCCTTTTGAAAGTGGTGCGGACGCCAGAGGTTCACGGCGAAACCGGCATTGACCGATTGATTTTGATCGATGATCGAACTCAGGGAGACGAATGGCGCCCACCCGCCATCCTGGAGCGAAAAACACACCGTGTATGTATGGAGAGGCGGCCTTTTGATGCCGTATTTGTTGAGCGCCCAGAATAACGGTCCTTGCCCTATCGGCGGGGAGTCGAAGTCGCTCGTGTACAGCAGGCCCGAGGGCAGAAAGTTTACGGTTTCGTTCAACCACAGCGACGTGCTGTTGCCTTTCAGATTTGCTTCCACGATTCCGGTCAGGACCAACAGCCACGTCTGGTCAAAAAACGCCGCGGGGTCGCGGAGGTCGCCCGCCAGGGGATTGGCTGGGGTCATCAGCCAGTTTTGACCGGAGAAGTTCGTGAGGGTCGTCGCCATTTGGATGTTCCTTCGCCTGCGCGCTGATTATCCTAGATTAGCGGTCGAGCAGCAGGGAACCTATGACGTACCTCACATCCAAGGTAGCTGTGCAACGGGAGTCCACGAAGTCCTCATTGCGCCCTGATCGCAGATGAGGCGGGTTTCGGTCGCGATCGGGTGAACGCGGCTTTATCCGTTGAAACCGGACGCGCCCATCTGCACATCGGCCGGCGTGACGCCGAACCGCTTCTTGAAAGACCGGTGGAAATACGACAGGTCGTTGAAGCCGACCGTGAACGCGATGTCGCTGACCTTGCGCGTGCGCGCCGATTCATGGAGGAGCAGGCGGCGGGCGAATTGCAGCCGCTGATCGAGAACGAATTCGGTGAACGTCGTCCCCGCCAAGGCAAACATGCGCTGAACCTGTCGCGTCGACAGGCCGTTCGCCCTGGCGACGGTCTCGATCGCGAGACCGGCCTTGTCGAGATTCCTCAGGATGTCGGCCTTCAGGAGGTTCAATCGCGCGGTCGAAAGGCCGCCTCGCCAGCCCGGATTGGTCTGCTCGGCGCTGGTGCCGATGAAGTGACCGACCAGGTCGGTCAGATGCCGGGCCGCGGCTGACCGGCCAAGCATATCGAGCTCTCCGGCGACCTCGCTGCAGAGCGCGGAGTAGCGCTCGATCATGATGCTCATCGCCCGGTCGTGCCCGAGCGTGCGGGCCAGCTGCGTCTCTGCTGATGGCGCGACCTGCAGCAGCAGGCGCCGCGCGAATCGCGTTGTTGTAAAGCCGCCGGCCTGATTGAGGTCGATCGCGCCGGCGACGTTCATTTCGGTCAGGCACATCTGCCCCGCAGTCAGATCGATCGCCTTGGGTCCCTGCGTCACCCGCACACTGCCGCGCGTAGCCGAAATCAGGACGAGGTCGTCGCACCCGTCCTTCAGGAGGTCGCGCGTGCGCGCAAACCGGGCCGACTTTCCTTTCGGCATGGCGATGGCGACCGTATTCAGCAGCACGAACTCGTTGTGGCAATCGATGGTGTCGTCGTCGGCCGGTCCGACGTCGAGCCGGCAAAAGCCGCGGCAGATGTTCTCGCGCCAGGCTTCATAGGCCGGCCCTTTGGCGCGGCCATGATGCGAGATCGAAAAGCGGCTTGGCAGCTGTGTCGTTTGCATGACACCGGCACCCCAAGGAATGAGTAAAATTTTTGGCGAACAACAATCGGCCTCGCATTGCCGGGCGCATGTCGCGCAAGTCCCTATCGTTTGGCACGATAGTCCACGACGGTGCGTCCCGGGAGCGATAGCACTGCATCGGTTTCTGGTAAAGCAAACAGCGAAGCGAAACGCGATGACCAGCTATGACAAAGCGGGCGACGAGCGCGCGCGGCGTTTTCGCGACATCGCGCTGCCATGTCTCGATGACGCCTACAGATACGCGCGTTTCCTGATGCGCAATCCGGCCGACGCCGAGGACGCCGTGCAGGAATGCTATTTGCGCGCGCTGCGCAGCTTCGACAGCTGGCGCGGGCCCGCGATCAAGCCGTGGCTGCTCGCGATCCTCCGCAACGTCTGTTACGGCGAGCTTGCCCGGCGCGGCCGGCAGGAGACGCCGGTCGATCTGGCGGATTTCGAAAGCCGGTCCGGCGAGCTGTTGTGGCAGGAGCCGCAGGCGCTGCCGGATTCCGATATGCTGGATCGCGAACAGGGTGCGATCGTCCGCCAGCTGATCGATTCGCTGCCGGCGCTATTCCGCGAGACCCTGATCTTGCGCGAGCTCAACGAGTTGTCCTACCGCGAGATCGCCGAAGTCACATGCGTGCCGGTCGGCACGGTGATGTCGCGTCTTGCGCGTGCCCGCGCGTTGCTGGCGTGGAAGGCAAGAGACGGATTCCCGCAACCGCAGAATGGGTCGGATCCGGCCCGAGCGCAAAGTGCTTTCGAAAGAAGCGTTGTTGAGGTCTGAGGCGGCGGGCGCGCGCGGCCGACGAACGCCTTGCGCCGATCCAGAACTTTCACACGCTGTCGGGGAGCAGATTTTCGAGTGGCGCCGTCAGGCGACAGAACAGTCCGGTTGATTCATAGGAGACTTCAACGGTGCCCTTGAAATCGTCTTGCAGGACCCGGGAAATCAGCCGCGAACCAAAGCCCACGCTGGCGGGTTGCGACGCGGGCGGCCCGCCGGACTCCCGCCACGCGAAAACGAATTTTGGCTGACCCTCCTGCTGTTCGGACGTCCATGTGATCGACACGTGACCGCCCGCCGCGGTCAAAGCGCCATACTTCATGGCGTTGGTCGCAAGCTCGTGGATGGCCAGCGACAGCGCGAGGGCCTGTCGGGATTTGACGACGAGCGCAGGACCTGAAATCGAAAACCGGCCTTCGCCCGTTCTGTAAGGGATCAGGGCCGTGCTGATCACCTCATCGAGGGGCGCCGCGGCCCAGTTTGCCGCGGTGAGCAAGTCGTGCGCCCGTGCGAACGCGGCAAGTCGCCCCTGATACTTTTCAAGATCGGCTTTGCTCGATGCATCGCGAAAGGTCTGGGTGGCGACGGCGCCGAGGACTGCAAGGGTGTTCTTGACGCGGTGCTTCAGCTCCTCGTTGATCAGGTGCAGCGCTTCCCGTCCCATGTGTTCGGACGTGACGTCCTTGCAGACGACGAGCACGCCGCCGACCTTGCCGTCGACATCGATCGGACCAAAGCCGTACGTCCACCAGACATCCTCGCGACGGCCGTGACGCGTGACGGGCACCAGCTGGTCCTCATGCCAGGTCGCCCCCTTGCCTGCCATGACGTAGTCGATCTGCGGGCCGATGATGTCCCATATCTCGTCCCAACACTCGCGGCCCCGGGCTCCCAGCGCGCTCGGATGCCGTTCGGGTCCCATCGTCTCGCGGTAGGCATCGTTATAGAACTGGATGAGCTCCGGTCCCCACCAGATGAACATCGGGTGGCGCGAGGTGAGGACGAGCCGTACCGTCACCCGAAGACTTTGCGGCCATGTCCGGGGAGGGCCGAGCGAGGTTTTTGACCAGTCGAACGCCCGCGTCAAAGCGCCCATCTCGCCGCCGCCCGCCAAGAAGTCGCTGACTGCTTCCCCGCGCATGCGCGCAACCTCACTCGGACGCTCGTGGTCCAAGCCTATAGCGGGAGTTCCGCGAAAATCCAAAGGAGAATGTGCTCGCCGTGGATCGTCGTCAGCCTTGATCCAGGTCAATTGCGCTGCAGGATCGCTGCGCTCATCTGGCGTCAACAGCGGCAGGGCGTGGCGATCGGGCGAACTAAACGCCGGTAATCCGCTTCACGATGGAGACGAGCCAATCGTAGGCGGGCAGCGGGCTGAACGCCTGCAGCAGGACGACGACGAGAGCAATCAGGCCGCAATAGACCACGATCCCGCGCAACACGCGTTGAATGATCGGGGGATAGGGCGGCTGGTTATCCCGGGGCCAGGCATAGGTTTCTTCCCACAGGGATTGAGGGACGTGAGCGGGACGGATTTTCTCCAGGGGCAGCCAGGCGCGATAGGCGTCGATGCCGCGCTCTTTCGCAACCGTGCTGCGCAGCCAGAGAATGTTCCTGCGCGCAAGGAAATCGACGCAAAGTCTCATCAGGATACGGATCGCCGAAAGGATCAGCCAACAGACCAGGTAGACATAGGCGATCATGAAGCCAAACGTCAGAAACGACTTGGTGAACGACTTCACCGAAAAGATCGTCGCCGTGACGGCAATGGACGAATCGACCAGCTTGTCGAGCGAACCATAGGCCTGACCCAGCACGGTCTTGTCGTCCGCCGCTTCCATCCAGAGAATGAGAAAAATCACGACAGCGAACTGCAGCAGAGGAAATCTCAGAACCCTCCTGATTGGAGCTGACATCAGCTTGATCATACGGTCACACTCCCCAGGATCGTTGTCGTCGAGCTCTGAAATTCGACCGAAGGCAGGCTTCGCCCAGGACCGCGCCCGCAACGCGCGTTGCGGTTGTCGGCCTCCCTACTCGATCACATCATCCGCCAGCGCGCGCAGCTTCTCCGGCACGGTCAACCCGAACGCCTTCGCGGTCTTCATGTTGATCACCAGCTCGAACTTGACGGGCGTCTGCACCGGAAGCTCGGCCGGCTTCTCGCCCTTGAGGATGCGGTCGGCATAGACAGCGGCGCGGCGGTACTCATCGACGAGGATTGGACCATAAGCGATCAGGCCGCCGAGTTCGGCGAACGAACGCGACCAGAACACGGCGGGGACATGGTGGCGATCTGCCAGTGCGGCGATCTCCGCCCGGTGGAGGACGGTGAAAGCATCCGGGATCACGACCAGGCCGCCGTTCTCCGCGCTGGCGGCAACCAGCGCTTCGACTTCGCGCATGTCCTGAACGGGTACGACGTTCGCCTCCACGCCGAGCTGAGCGGCCGCGGTCTTGAACGAGCCGAGAAAGGCGTCGATGAAGGGCGCCGAGGGCGGGTTGTACATCAGATTGATCCGGCCAAGGTGCGGGGCAATCTCCTTCAACAGCTCCGCCCATTTGCCGCCCAGTGATCCTACGATCGGAGTGAAGCCGGTCGCGTTGCCGCCGGGCTGCGGCAGGCTCGCGACGTATCGGTTGCCGACGGGGTCGGCGACCAGCACGAAAACGATCGGAATGGTCCGCGTCTGTTGCAGCATGACCCTGGCCGCGGGAGTGCTGCTGGTCAGGATCAGGTCAGGCTGAAGCGCGGCGAGCTCCTTCGCGGATCGTGTCATCAACTCGGCATCGGCCTTCGTCCAGCGAATGTCGATTGCGAGGTTGCGGCCCTCCGCCCATCCGAGCTTGGTGAGTCCGTCCCGGAACGCGGCAATCCCTGCCTGCGCTTCGGGATCGCCTTCGTCGGAACTGGTGAGGATTCCGATTCGCCGCATCCGCTGCTGCTGCCCACGCGTTGCCAATGGCAACGCGGCGGCCGCGCCGAGCAGCGATATGAATCGGCGTCGCTTCACCTCGTTCTCCCCGACAAATCCCTTCTGCAACTCCGCCAGCCGCGCCAGCGCCGCCTTCGGCAGCGGTCCTTTTTCGACCGCGGCCAGCGCGCCGTCGAACTGTTCCGGCGTGGCGATGCCGACCAGGATCGTGCCCATCGCATCATGCGCGATCGCAAAACGGGTCGCGGCTTCGGTGAGGCTTCCGGCGAATCCCTCCTTGACCAGCGGCAGCAGGCGGCGGGCGCGGTCGATGTCGGCGTCGTAGTCCATGGCCGAGCCGATCGGCTCGGGCGGCGGACTCGCGATCGGATGGCGCTCGGCCGAGCCGGACAGCGCGCCGCCGGCCAGCACGCGGATGCCGACGACGCCGACGCCCGCTTTCATGGTGTGATCGAACAGCCGTACGTAGTCCTGCGCCGGATAGTTCGACGGCATCGCCGCGGCGGCGGACGGATTGAGCATGTTGTAGACCACCTGCGCGCTGTCGAAAGCGCCGGAATCGATCACCTTGTGCAGCGCCACGGTGTCGCCGACCGCGGTGAGCCCCAGGAAACGCGTCTTGCCCTGCGCGCGCAGGCGCTCGAACGCCGGCACCACCTCGTCGAGCACCTGGCTGACGCTCAGCGTCGCGCCGCCGCCTTTCTCGGTGACCGGATTGTGCAGATGGAAAATGTCAACATGATCGCGCCGCAGCCGTGCGAGGCTTTCTTCAAGCGATGTCGTTACGGTATCGGCGATGCGGCCAAAGGCATCAGGCGGAATCCGCACCTTGGTGCCGACCACGGCATTGGCCGGCTTCAACCTCTCGAGGATGCGCCCGAGGTTCTTCTCCGACTCGCCATCGCCATATTGCACGGCGGTGTCGAAATAGTTCACGCCGGCGGCAAGCGCGCGGGCGACGGTGCGCTCCTGATCGGCATGGTCGCCGCGCACCATCAAGCCGCCGACCGCGCCGCAGCCGAAGCCCAGCACCGACAGCTGCAGCGGCGTGCGTCCGAATTTTCGCATTTGCATGGCTCTTCCTCTGCGGTCTTCTTTCTAATCTAGCGGCGTCGAAGGATACCTCTCCCCGCCGGGGAGAGGTGATCGGAATCTGTGGAAGCATCGCCCCAGCAAAGCCCATCATGCCCTAGTAATGCGGCTTCTTGCGGCGCGGGCCCGGCGCAGCGCGTCCCTTGTAATAGGGATTGACGACGCACGACGCCGAGCGGCCGGACGCCGAGGCCTGACACTGCGCCATGTTCATGTAAGCGCATTCGAAATAGTAATCGACGAAGCCCTGATAGATCTGAAGGCAAACCGGATAGGCCGGATCGTAGGTCTGTGCGCGGGCGGGCGCGGCGAGCGCGAGCGCCGCGCCGATGATGGCAGCAGCCATCGCGGCCGTTCGTGCGGGAGGTCGTGTCGGTTGCATGGTGGTGCTCCTGGGTGCCCCACCGGAGTGTAGCGCGGCCGAACTGTTATTGCGACGTTGCCATTCGCAAGAGCTCGTCCGGATCGACCTCCCACGCCTTGCCCTTGGTGACGTTTCCGGCCGTATCGACGCACACCGGCGTCAGTTTGGTCCCTCGACCGAGACCGTGAGAACGCAGCGCGCGGCCGATATCTTCGCAGGATACGACGTATTGTGCGGTCTCTCCGTCATCGAGGCTTGCCGGCAATCTTGTGCTGTCGAGCCCGGCAATGCCTGACTTGTACGACGTGAACAGGCGCGCGCCCGAAGGCAGCTCCAGCGTCAGGATCTCGATCGCCACGCTGCGATGGCCGACATTGATGGCTTCCACCATGGCGGTGGGCGGTCCAGGCGGCGAGCCGAAGGCCGGCATCACCCTCGTCACGACCTTGATCTGTCGCGCGTCGCTGCGCAGCTGATGTCGCCAGGTGATGGTGGAGAGGATTGCGCCATACAGCGCGAGCGTGAGCAGGCCCAGATCCTTCGCAACCGCCTGATAGCCTTCCATATCGGCGCCCCCCGTCCATTACGCAGATGAGGTCGATGGAAAATCGTTTGCCCGATTTTTTATTTGACTATTTGTTCATGTTTTGTACTTATTCTGATCTCCTGTCAAGGAGGAGGCTTCGATGGATAACCGGCTGAACAAAATTCGTAAGGAAATGAACGTCTTGCGTGACGAAATGCAGCGCGCTGAGGCCGTGATGCATGACCAGATCGCCCGCGACCAGGATTCCACCGCGGCCGCGGTGCGCGTGCTGGAAATGCGCATGCAGCTGGCGGCCAAGGTCGCCGAATGGACCGCCATGGGTGGGCTTGCGATCCTGCCCACGGTCGAGGAGCGGCTGAAGGAAAAGCGCGCGCCGCTCATGCGGCCAAGGCTTTATATCGTGTCGAAGATAACGGCGCCGGCAAAAGCATCGCCGCCGAAGATGAAGAAGCGAAAGCTCGCTGCAAGGGGGTAGGTGACGCCGGGCAAACTCTCTCATCTTCGTCATGGCCGGGCTTGACCCGGCCATCCACGTCTTTCTTGAAGGTGGCGCGTAAAGACGTGGATGCCCGGCCCAAGGCCGGGCATGACGAAATTCAATTTCAATGTCGGCTCTCGTGGGCCTCCGAGCCACGTTCCATTGTTCACTTTTGGACCGAGATTTTATCCGAAAATCTCAAGCGGTTCACCGGAACGAGATCGCAGTTGGTCACGTTCTCTCGGAATGGATCGTGTCTTTCTCGCCGTCATCATTTCCGGGCTGCTGCTGGCAGCCACATCGATGTCGCTGCTCGTGGCAACGGGCGGCGGCACGACGGTTGCGGAGTTGAAGGTTACGCCGTCGGCGAATGTATTGACGAGCGTCAGGCCGCAATGGCCGGACCACAGGACGACACTGGCGCGCAACGACAGCGTAAGGTGAAGCCACAACAATCATCGTCATTCCGGGACACGCGCGAGAGCGCGTGGACCCGGAATCCATTTATCAGCTGCCATGGTGGTGGGATGGATTCCGGGTTCGCGCTGACGCGCGCCCCGGAATGACGAATAAATTCCTATCTTTCGATCTGCCGTTCCAGCCGCTGTGCCGCTCTGAACTCGTCGAGATGATGCACATTCGGCGTAAACGCCGCTTCCCTGGCGAGCAGATGGTAGACGCGCGCCACCACGCGCTGCTTCTTCTTGTCGCGGCCGAACGGCATCGCGCGGGCCTTCTGGGTCGCCGCGAGCGCATGGGCTTTGAAATAGTCATAGGCGTCGGACATGGTGTTCCAACGCGGTGGAAGTGGCCTGGGTTTCAAAATGTGGACGGGCGGCGGAGGTAAAATCCTGCGCCGAAACCCGATATTTCGGAGCGCCCCCACGGAGTTGCCCGCATTCAGCGGCAAAGGGCAAAAGTAGTTCTTCCGTTTTTCAAAATAATACTTCCGTTTTTCAGAATTAAATGATACAACACGCCCGTTCCGTTTCGGCAAGAGGGGCGTTAGGCCTATCGTCTCCAAACGTGAGGCGGAATGCGATGGACGCGGTTGTGTCGCAAGACGTGCGGCACAGCTGCGTACGGTCAAGCCGTGTGGTCCTGATCCCCCGACGCCGGGATCAACCCCTGGGTCAAGAACCCGGGGGGACGGTGGCTAACAAGCCCGGTACACCGAGGAGAGCGCGGAGCAGCCGTAAAACCATTGCGCAGGGAATGCCGGATGTTTCGGCCTTACCTGACGACTTGTGTGCACTCTACCCCTTTCAGCACACAAGGCTGCGGGTGCGGCCAGCGCCCGGCATTCCCTGCGCCCTCTTCTTTCAGGAGGGCCGATGTCGATGCATCACCCGGACGCAAATCGCGCCGCGGGAATGCCAAGTCACGTCGTCCCGGACAAGCGAGCGCCTTGCGGCGCGCAGCGCCGTCAAGTAGCGAGCGCGATCCGGGACCCATAACCACAGGGCGATTTCGTGTGCGAAGCCGAAACCCCGAATCTTCGCACAACTGGGTCCTGTGGTTATGGGTCCCCGCGTTCGCGGGGACGACAGCGGAAACCACAACGGTGAATCTCTCATCCCGCGTCCTCGCGCCGCTGGCGCTGCCGCCACTTCGTCGCTACATTGGACCTTGCGAGGCTGTGTCGCGCGTCAGGAGCCATATATCCCCGGGGCCTTATCGATCCTTTAGGGAACTGTCCCTGGCCGGGTCCGTGGATCCGGGCATATGGTGCCCACCTACTTTCGTAGGGAACTCCGGGATCGAGTGCTTCAACGGCGTACGCGGCTTCGCACTTTTCTTTGCTTCATACTCACCGATGGCCGAACCGAAATCGAAGGCCGAGCTTCGCGCCACCGCGCTCGCGGCGCGCGAGAAACTCTCCGACAAGCAGCGCACTGCGGCGGCAGGCGCGCTGGCGAAACGCGGTTTGCCGATCGAGATCAGCAACGGCCTGATCGTCTCCGGCTATTCGCCGATCAGGAACGAGATCGATCCGGAGCCGCTGATGCGGGCGCTCGCGGCGCAGGGCGCGCGGCTCGCGCTGCCGAGCGTGAATGCACGCGGCAAGGCCCTGACGTTTCGCGCATGGTCGCCGGGCGATCGGTTGATGATGGGCATGCTCGGCATTCCCGAGCCGTCGACGGCGGCCGCCGAAGTCGTGCCCGACATCATGCTGGTGCCGCTCGCGGCGTTCGACAGCGCGGGCCATCGCATCGGCTACGGCGCCGGCCATTACGACCACACCTTTGCGCACTTGAGAAAGTTGAAAGCGGTGACCGGCATCGGGCTCGCCTTTGCCGTGCAGGAAATCGAGAGCATCCCCGCGCTATCGCACGACGTGCCGCTGGATTATGTGCTAACCGAAAAGCGGGTGTTCGATTTCCGGAGTGGTTAGTTGAGAATCCTGTTTATCGGAGACGTCGTCGGCCGCAGCGGCCGCGTCGCGGTCACGGACCGCCTGCCGGGATTGATCCGGGACTGGTCGCTCGATCTCGTCGTCGTCAATGGCGAGAACTCGGCCGGCGGCTTCGGCATCACCGAGGCGATCTATCAGGAGCTGCTGGATGCCGGCGCCGACGCCATCACGCTCGGCAATCATTCCTGGGACCAGCGCGAGGCGCTGGTGTTCATCGAGCGCGCCTCGCGGCTGATCCGACCCGCCAATATGCCGAAGGGCACGCCGGGGCGCGGTGCCGCGCTGATCGAAACCAAGAACGGCAAGCGCGCGCTCGTCGTCAATGGCCTCGGCCGCGTCTTCATGACGCCGTTCGACGATCCCTTTGCAATGCTGGCGCGCGAGCTCGATGCCTGTCCGTTGGGCGAAGCGGCCGATGCGGTCGTGGTCGACTTCCATTGCGAGGCCAGCAGCGAGAAGCAGGCGGTCGGCTTCTTCTGCGACGGCCGCGCCAGCCTGGTGGTCGGCACGCACACCCATGTGCCGACCGCCGATCATCAGATCCTCGCCGGCGGCACCGCCTACATGACCGATGCCGGCATGACCGGCGACTACGATTCCATCATCGGCATGATCAAGGAGGAGCCGATGCGGCGCTTCACGACCGGCATTCCCTCCGGACGATTCGAGCCGGCCGGTGGCGTGGCGACGCTGTCGGGGGTCGCGGTCGAGACCGACGATGCGACCGGGCTTGCGGTGAAAATCGCGCCGGTGCGCATCGGCGGACGGCTCGCGCCGGCGCTGCCGGAGTTCTGGACGGGCTAAATGACGGACGAGCGCATCGAGCGGCGCCTTGCAGCGATCATGGCGGCAGATGTCGTCGGTTATAGCCGCCTGATGGGCCAGAACGAAGAACGCACGCTGACCGATCTCAAGAGCGCGCGGCGTACGCTGGTCGATCCTGCCATTGCCGCGCATCGCGGGCGCATCGTCAAGACCACCGGCGACGGCCTCCTCGTGGAGTTTGCCAGCGCCGTCGATGCGGTCCGTTGCGCGATCGAGGTTCAGGCCAGCATGGCCCGCCGGAATGGTGATCTGCCGCAGGACATCAGACTCGATTACCGCGTCGGCATTCATGTCGGCGATATCATCGTCGACGACAACGATATCTTCGGTGACGGCGTCAACATCGCCGCGCGGCTGGAAGGGATCGCGGAGCCGGGGCGAATCTGCATCTCCGACGACGCTTATCGCCAGGTTCGCGGCAAGATCGATGCTGCATTCCACGACATCGGACCGCAGGCACTGAAGAACATCGCTGAGCCCGTGCACGCATGGCAAGTCCGCGTCGATGGCGCAACGGGCGCCTCACAGGCGGCTGCGGCGGCCCCACCTCCCGCGCTGCCCGAGAAGCCGTCGATCGCGGTGCTGCCGTTCCAGAACATGAGCGGCGATTCCGAGCAGGAATATTTTGCCGACGGCATGGTGGAGGACATCATCACCGCCCTGTCGCGGTTCAAGTCGCTGTTCGTGATCGCGCGCAATTCCAGTTTTACCTACAAGGGAAAAGCCATCGACATCAGGAATGTCGGTCGCGAGCTCGGCGTCCGCTACGTTCTGGAAGGTAGCGTGCGCAAGGCAGGCAATCGCGTGCGTATCACGGCCCAGCTCATCGAGGCCGCGAGCAATCGGCATCTTTGGGCCGACAAGTTCGACGGCGGACTTGAGGATGTCTTCGATCTGCAAGACAAGGTGACCTCCGCCGTAGTTGGCCTGATTGCGCCGCGGCTCGAGATGGCGGAGATCGAACGCGCAAGACAGAAGCCGACGGAGAAGCTCGACAGCTATGACCACTATTTGCGTGGCATGACGGCCCTGTATGGACGGCAACAGCCGGAAGCCTACGCTCTCTTCAAGAAGGCAATCGGGCTTGATCCCGATTACGCGTCAGCGCACGCGATGCTAGCCTGGTCGCTGCTGCTCCAGCAGGCCGTGCGCGGATCACCGCTGTCGGCGGAATCGAGGGATGAAGCCATCCGCCACGCCAGGGTGGCGGCCAGACTGGCCGACGAGGACGCTTTCTCGCTTGCCAGAGCCGGGCACGTGCTCACCTATCTCGGTCATGAATACGATCTCGGCGCTTCGATGGCGCAGCAGGCGGTCGACTTGAATCCGAACCTTGCGGCGGCCTGGTATTCGCGCGGATGGGTCACGCTGCTCTGTGTCGAGGGGTCGGAGTTGGTCGAAAGCTTCGACCGGATGCTCCGGCTCAGTCCGCTCGATCCGTTGAAAGCAGGCGCATGGTGCGGCAAGTCATGGGCGCTGTTCTCGCTCGAACGATACGAGGAAGGCCGCGCGGTGGCGCTGAAGGCCGTCCAGCAAGGCGCCGATGCGCATTCACTGAGCGCGTTGGCCGCCAATGCCGTGGGCGGCGGACATGCAGCCGAAGCGCGCGAGGCGGTCGCGCGGATCCTTCGGTTCAACCCGGGTTTTGGCTCAGCCCAGGCGCGCGAGGCATTTCCCGTCCGCCTGCCGGAGGAGCGAGAGCGGATCGTCGCCGCGCTTCGCGAGGCGGGGCTGCCCGATTGAGACGCGAAGTTTGTCTACGAGAAGCTGATGCGTAGCGCGCCGCCGGAGCTAGCCCTCGAACGCGTGCGCTTTCACCGCATCCTCGTTCCAGTCGAGCCCGAGGCCGGGCGCATCGGGAATGTGAAGCAAGCCGTCGCGGATGGTGTAGGCACGTTGCAGAATCGGATCGGCCCAGTCCTGCCACTCCAGCCAATGCGCGGTCTCGGTCACGCGCATCACATGCGCGCCGACCTCGGGATAAAGATGGGTCGACATTGGAATGCCCGCCGCGCCCGCGATACCAGCGGCACGCATCCACCCCGTGACGCCGCCGATGCGCATGAAGTCGGGCATCACCAGGTCGCAGGCCTTGAGTTGCAGCGCCTTGTGCAGTTCGCGCGGGCCGTAAAAGTTCTCGCCGATCTGGATCGGCGTCTTCAGCTGTGCGGTGAGCTGGGCATAGCCGTTGAGATTGTCGTAGACGATCGGCTCCTCGATCCACGCAAGGCCGAGATCGTCGACCATGTGGCAGCGCTGCAAGGCTTCGGCGAAGTTGAGCCCCTGATTGTAGTCGGCCATCAACGCCATGTCGTCGCCGACCGCCGACCGCACCGTCTCGATCGCAAGGATGTCGTCCTGCGGGCGGTCGCGGCCGAGCCGGATCTTCAAACCGGCAAAGCCGCCTTCATCACGCAGCGCGATGGCGTCCGCGGCAAGTGCCTGCGGCGGCTGCAGCCACAGGCCATTGCTGTTGTAGGCCTTCACCGGCCCGACCGAGCCGCCGAGCAGCACGCAAAGCGGCAGGTTTGCGGCTCTTGCCAGCGCGTCCCACGCCGCCATGTCGAGGCCGGCCACCGCAATCATCGACTGCCCCTCGTAGCCGACGAAATGCAGCGATTTGCGCGCGAGCTCGTAAAGCTCGGTCGGCGCGACGCGGCGGCCTTTCAACATCGCGCCGAAGTCGTGCAGCGCCGGCACCAGATAGCGCATGGCCTTGATGGTGTAGGGTTCGAGGTAGGCGCGCCCGACGACGCCCTCTTCGGTGAAGAGGTCGATCAGGATCAGCGGCCATTCGGGAATGGTCGCGATCTTGGCGACCACGGGACGCTTCAGTTTCAGCACCACGGGCCGGGCGCGGATCGATTTGAAGGTGAGCGAGGCCAGTTGCACGACAAACGCCTCCTGTTCGCAGGCGCGTGCCGCGCGCCAATGAGGCGCAGTCTTACAGAGGGCTGCAGAGGTGTAAACGCCGCGAAGCGGCTCGTGGGACGGAGATAACGCGGTTGCCGTCAGCCCTGCCTGAATCCCATGCGGAACGCGCCCCAGTGGCGGCCGCGCACGAAAATCGGAGACGACGCATCCTTCATCAGCACGAAATTGCCGCCGCCCATGTCGCGCCGGTAGGTCTGCAGCAGGAAGGGCCTGGTGTTGGCCGCGACCTTCTTCACCGCGCGATCATTGAACAGGCGGCGGTTGCGGCAGTTGGCGTTGTTCCAGACGGGATCCTTGCCCTGCGGATGGCGATAGTTCGGATTGTGCGTCGGCAGGTAACCGCCCCTGGCCCAGGCGACGCAGAACACGATGCGCGGGTCGGACTTCTGGATCGGGTCCTGGATCGCGGGCAGCACGCGGTCGGTGAACGCGACATAGTCGGTCATGTACTGCTTGGGATCGGTGCCGGAAATCTCCCGGTACTTCTCGTCCATCAGCTGATCGAGCGTGATCTCGCCGCGCGCGATGCCCGCCTCGAAAATCTCGGCGATCTGCCTGGCCGTGTTGACGACGGTGCGGATCAGCGGCGCATCAGACGTCTCGACCCCGCTGTCGGCGATCAGCGCGATCAGGCCTTCGGAGGTCTCGAGCAATCGCGCGACGCGCTCGTCGGCATTCTTCAGGTGACTGCAGGACAGGTCGACGCCCTTGGCGAGGTGGGCGAGCTCTTCGATCACCTCGTCGCAATGGGCAAGGTTCGAGGTCGCAGCCCTGGTGACGCCGTCGATCTCCTGGCCGACACGGGTGACGCCGTTCTGCACGCGGGCGATGATGCCCTGGATTTGCGTGGCACCACTGCCGGCATTCTTGGCGCGCAGCGAGGCCTCGCCGCTTTCGCCGATCAACGAACCGACCTGGCCGTCGAGCCCCCGCACGGTGTCGCCGATCTGCACCGTGGCCTGCCGCGTCGCTTCGGCAAGGCTCTTCACTTCGCTCGCGACCACGGCAAATCCCTTGCCGGCCGCGCCGGCGCGGGCGGCCTCGATGGTGGCGTTCAGCGCCAGAAGATTGGTCTGTTTGGCGATCGCCTCGATCGAGCCGGAGACCTTGGCCACCTGGGACAGCGCGGAGGACACCGCGCCGAGCCGGCTCTCGATGCGGCCGACCGCCTCGATCAGTTCGGCGATGTGCCTGACCGCGGTCTCGACTGCGTCGCGCGACTGGGTGATGTCCTCGACCGCGGCAGAGGTTGCCGTCTGCACCGATTTCGAGGCGTCCGCGATGCCATGATTGGCGGAGACCATGGTCTCGGCGGTCTTCTGCAAATGGCCGAAGCGTTCGGACTGCGTCGAGACGCGCTGCGCGACTTCCTGCACGTTGCCGGCGACGTCGGCGAGCTCGACGCCGAGGCCACCGATCTTGTTGGAGAGCTGGTCGACCAGCCGCTCGCTTGCGGAAGCGCCGGTCGCAATGGAGTCGGACTGTGCCGGCAGGGAGGTCATAGCTTGTAGGCCGTGCGGAAGCCGCCCCAGTGACGGCCCTGAACGCGGATCGGCACGTCGATCTCGCGCATCATGATGGTGATGCCGTTGCCCATGTCGCGGGCGTAGCTCTGGATCAGATAGCTGCGCTGGTTGCGGCCGGCGGCAAGCCCGGCGGTGTCGTTGAAGATGCGGCGGTTGCGGCTATTGGCGGTGTTCCAGGCGACGTCGCCCGGACGCTGAGGATGGGAGTAGATTTTGTTGTGAACGGGCAGATAGCCGTTGCGGTCGACCATGGCGCAGAACGCCATGCGCTGGTCTTTTTCGCGGAATGCTTCCTGGATGGCGGGCAGGGCGCGGTCGGCCCAGTCGAGGAATTTGGTGCGGTGCTGGAGGGGATTGGTGCCGGGGATTTCGACGTAGTTCTCGTCGAAGAGATCGTCGATCGCAATGGCTCCGGAGGCGACCGCGTTCTCGAAGATTTTGGTCAGCGCAATCCCGGCCTCGATCGCATGCGTCACCGCCTCGACATTCTCCTCGCGGATCGCCCAGAGCTTGTCGTCGATCGTCTCGGCGAGTTTCGCACTCGGCGCTTCGAACCGCGCCCGCGCTCCGGCCGCGGAATGCTCGACGATGCGGATGCGGCAGGCGCCGACGCCGTCCAGCGTGGCGTTCAGGCTCGCATGCAGCGGCAGTTTCGCAGCGCCGGGACCGCAGATCAAAATGTCCTCGGCAGAAATCTCATAGACCGGCGCCGCGCCATGGCCGGCGATGTCGATCTTGATGTTGCAGGGCAGCCGTTCCGCTCTTCGCCGCTCCTCGCTTTGGCCCTGGCGCAGCAACACGGCGCTGCGTGTCTTGAGCTTCTGCGCGAACATCGTCACGGCCTTGCCGGCGCTCGCGACCTCTTCGCCATGGGCGGCAGCTTCACTGGTGGCCATATCGATCTCGGCCGCACTGTCGCCGACCTCGACGATGAAATGCGAGGCGGAGGTCGCATTCTCCGACATCTCGCCGGTGGTGCGGTTCTGCTCGGCGACCGCGCCGTTGACGTTCTCGAACACCGGGCGGATCGCCTCGATCGCCTGCGAAATCCGGTGCACGGCTTCCGCCGAGCCCGCCGCGTCCTTTTGCAGCGCCTCGATCTTCCCGGTGATCTCCTTGGTCGCGTTCTGGGTTTGCACGGCGAGCGCCTTGACCTCGGTCGCGACCACCGCAAAGCCGCGACCGGCTTCGCCGGCGCGCGCGGCCTCGATGGTGGAGTTGAGCGCAAGCAGCGTGGTTTGCCGGGCGATCTGCGCGATCAAATTGACCACATTGCCGATCGCGGCGGAGGATTCGCGAAGCCGGTCGACATTGGCGCGTGCCTCGTGCGCCGCAGCGCTCGCCTGGTCGGCGAGTTGGCCGGCATCGCGGACCTGCGCGCCGATGCCTTGCGCCGAGCGGGTGAATTTTTCCGCGGTCTGCGCAAACGTCGTCGCGGTGTCCTTGGCGGCCGTCGTGCGGCTGGTCAGGGCGCCGGTGCGCTCGCGGATCGCAGCAAGGGTGGTGGCGGAGGCTTCGGCGCCGCCTGCAACCGCGCTCGCGGCGCGCTCGAGTTGGCGGATCATGCCGCCGAGTTCGAGTTCCAGAAGTTCGAGGATCTCCTTGGCCGAATCGGCCTCGGCGACTGCGATTCGGCGGGCTTGGCCGCCGCCGTGACGGGAGGATCAGAAACAGCCGGTTCTGGCAGTCGCTTTCGAAACAGACCGAACGCCATGGGCTTCTCTGGAAGGAGCGGGAATAATGCCCGCCATCCTTGCACCGAGGCGTGAAGTCATGGTTAACGATTGCCTGATATTCCGGCAGGCGGCCCGCATCCCGCACCCGAATATCTAGCCAAACCTTTGATTTCGCGGGAACTCGGCCTATAACGCCGCGCCCCGCCTACACATGGACGATTCCTTAACGAGACGCGCATGGCCGGCCATTCCCAGTTCAAGAACATCATGCACCGCAAGGGGCGGCAGGATGCCCAGAAGTCGAAGCTGTTCGGCAAGCTGGCGCGCGAAATCACCGTCGCGGCCAAGATGGGCCTGCCCGATCCCACCATGAATGCCCGGCTGCGCGCGGCCATCATCGCCGCCCGCCAGGAGAACATGTCGAAGGATTCGATCGAGCGCGCAGTGAAGAAGGCGAGCGGCTCCGAGAGCGAGAACTATGACGAAATCCGCTACGAGGGTTATGGCCCGGGTGGGGTCGCCGTCATCGTCGAGGCGCTGACCGACAACCGCAATCGCGCCGCCTCCGACATCCGTTCCTTTTTCTCGAAGTCCGGCGGCAATCTCGGCGAGACCGGCTCGGTCGCTTTCATGTTCGATCGCACCGGCGTCATCGAATATGATGCGAGCGCCGGTTCCGATGACGCCATGCTGGATGCCGCGATCGAGGCCGGCGCCGACGACGTGATCTCGAGCGAAAGCGGGCACGAGATCTACGCCTCGCAGGACAGCTTTCGCGAGGTGGCCAAGGCGCTGGAAGCCAGCTTCGGCGAGCCGCGCAAGGCGGCGCTGACCTGGAAGCCGCAGAACACCGTCGCGGTCGACGACGAGACCGGCGAGAAGCTGTTGAAGCTGATCGACATGCTCAACGAGCATGACGACGTGCAGAACGTGTTTGCCAATTTCGAGGTCTCCGACGCGCTGATGGCGAAGCTGGGCGGTTAGGCCGGCGCAGCCATTTCCCGGGGAAAGAGCGTTCTGTTTCTGTTTCACCCGATGTCGGCAGGCGGTATCACTGGGACATGTCATCTCCCGCGATTCGCGTTCCCGTCCGCATCCTCGGCATCGATCCGGGTCTCCGCCGCACCGGCTGGGGCGTGATCGAGAGCGAGGGTAATCGCCTGACCTTCATCGGCTGCGGCTCGGTCGAGCCGCCGAACGATCTGCCGCTTGCGCGTCGGCTGCTGGCGATTCATGAGGGGCTCGCGGTCGTGCTCAACGACTTCAAGCCGGCGGAGGCCGCGGTCGAACAGACCTTCGCCAACAAGGACGGCGTGGCCACGCTGAAGCTCGGCCAGGCGCGCGGCGTTGCCATGCTCGCGCCCGCGATGTTCGGCATTTCGGTTTCGGAATATGCGCCGAACCAGGTGAAGAAGACCGTGGTCGGCGCCGGTCACGCCGACAAGCACCAGATCATGGTCATGCTGAAGCTGTTGTTGCCCAAGGCCGAGCCCGCATCCGCCGATGCTGCCGACGCGCTCGCGATCGCGATCACGCATGCCCATCATCGTGGCACCGCGGCGCTCAAGCTGAGAGTGGTCGGCGCATGATCGGCAAATTGAAGGGCCTGATCGATTCCTACGGCGAGGATTTCGTGATTCTCGACGTCGGCGGCGTCGGCTATCAGGTGCATTGCTCGACGCGGACGTTGCAAGCCTTGCCGTCGCCCGGCGAAGCCGCGGTGCTGTCGATCGAGACCTATGTGCGCGAGGACCAGATCAAGCTGTTCGGCTTCAGGAGCGACATCGAGCGCGAATGGTTTCGCCTGCTGCAGACCGTGCAGGGCGTCGGCGCCAAGGTGGCGCTGGCCGTGCTCGGCACCTTGCCGCCGGCTGAATTGGCCAATGCCATTGCGCTGCGCGACAAGGCGGCAGTGACGCGCACGCCCGGCGTCGGCCCGAAGGTCGCCGAGCGAATCGTCACTGAACTGAAGGACAAGGCGCCGGCCTTCGCCAATATCGATCCGGCGGTTGTCAGCCTCTCCGGCGCGATCGACGATGCGCGCGCACCGCGCCCGGTGACCGATGCGATCTCCGCACTGGTCAATCTCGGCTATGGCCAGCCGCAAGCGGCGGCTGCAATTGCTGCCGCTTCGCGCAGCGCCGGCGAGAAGGCCGAAACCGCGCAACTGATCCGGCTGGGCCTCAAGGAACTCGCGAAGTGAGTACCTCCCCGCGCATCATCACGCCGGAGCGCCGCAACGAGGATGCCGGCGACACCGCGCTGCGCCCGCAGCTCTTGTCCGAGTTCGTCGGCCAGGCTCAGGCGCGCGCCAACCTCTCGGTGTTCATCGAGGCCGCGCGCAAGCGCGGCGAGGCGCTCGATCACGTGCTGTTCGTCGGCCCGCCGGGACTGGGCAAGACCACACTCGCGCAGATCGTGGCGCGCGAGCTCGGCGTCGGTTTTCGCGCGACTTCGGGACCCGTCATCGCCAAGGCCGGCGATCTTGCGGCGCTGTTGACCAATCTCGAAGAGCGCGACGTGCTCTTCATCGACGAAATTCATCGGCTCAGTCCCGCGGTCGAGGAAGTGCTCTATCCCGCGATGGAGGATTTCCAGCTCGATCTGATCATCGGCGAAGGGCCGGCGGCGCGCTCGGTCAAGATCGAACTCGCGAAATTCACCCTGGTCGGCGCCACGACGCGCGCGGGCCTTCTCACCAATCCGTTGCGCGACCGCTTCGGCATTCCGGTGCGGCTCAATTTCTATACCGAGGAAGAGCTGGAAAAGATCGTCACGCGCGGCGCCCGCGTGCTCAAGATCGGCATGACCCCTGACGGCGCCAACGAGATCGCGCGCCGCGCCCGCGGCACGCCGCGCATCGCCGGTCGTCTGCTGCGGCGGGTGCGCGACTTCGCGTCTGCCGCGAATGCCGAGTCGATCGACCGCAAGATCGCCGATCATGCGCTGAGCGCGCTGGAGGTCGACGCCGCCGGTCTCGATGCGATGGATCGGCGTTATCTCACGACCATTGCGATGAACTATGGCGGCGGTCCGGTTGGCGTCGAGACGATGGCGGCTGCGCTGTCGGAGCCGCGCGATGCCATCGAGGACATCATCGAGCCGTTCCTGATCCAGTGCGGCTATCTGCAGCGTACGCCGCGCGGGCGGCTCCTGACCTCGCACGCCTTCCGGCACCTTGGCCTCGCCGAGCCGGCGCGCGATCCGGCGCAGTTCGGACTGTTCGGCAACGCCGGCGAGGACGAATGATGGATACCATCGAAGTCGTCGCCGCATTGATCCGCGATGAGGCGGGCCGGGTGCTGCTGGTACGCAAACGTGGTACGCTCGCCTTCATGCAGCCGGGCGGCAAGCGCGATACGGGCGAAGACGACATTGCCGCGCTGTCGCGCGAAATCGTGGAAGAGCTCGGCTGTGACGTGGTGCAGGCCTCGATCCGGCCGCTTGGCGAGTTCAACGCGGCCGCAGCCCACGAACCCGGCTTTCGGGTGCAGGCCAGTCTCTATCGCATCGACGTGACCGGCCAGATCGCACCGGGCCGGGAGATCGATGAGGCGATCTGGATCGATCCGGCCGCGCCTCCCGATATTCCGCTTGCACCGTTGACGCGCGACCACGTCCTGCCGCTGGCTTCGGCAAAAACTGCGTGATTTCTGCAAAACCGCATCCCAATTCCGCTGCAATGCTCAGGCAGCTTCGTGGCGCATCACGACGGTCCATATGCTGCTTTCACGACGACAATTGCTGCGATTCACGGCCGGTCTTGGCGCCTTCGGTGCCTCGACGGCGGCCTACGGTTTCGGCGTCGAGCCGCTGCTGCGGCTCCGCCTCGCGCAATATCACCTCTCGCCCCGGGGCTGGCCCACCGGCCTTGATCTGAAGATCGCCGCCGTCGCCGACCTTCACGCCTGCGATCCCTGGATGTCGGTCGACCACATCGCTGACATCGTGGCGCGCACCAACGCGCTCGGTGCCGACATCATCGTGCTGCTCGGCGACTATGTGGCCGGCCATCGCCATGTGACCCGGCGCGTTCCGGCCGACGAATGGGCGGCAGCGCTTGCCGGCTTGCGGGCGCCGCTCGGGGTGCACGCGATCCTCGGCAATCACGATTATTGGGACGACACGGCCGTGCAGCAGAACGGGCACGGCAGCACGGCGGCGCGCCGCGCGCTCGAGGCGGCCGGCATTCCCGTCTACGAGAATGACGCCGTGCGGCTCACCAAAGAGAAGCAGCCGTTCTGGCTCGCCGGGCTCGGCGACCAGCTCGCCTACCTTCCGATGCGGCGCTTCAGGCCGTCGCG
Source organism: uncultured Alphaproteobacteria bacterium (assembly GCA_963795365.1). Taxonomy (GTDB): domain Bacteria; phylum Pseudomonadota; class Alphaproteobacteria; order Rhizobiales; family Xanthobacteraceae; genus Bradyrhizobium. Next base: position 122,001 of record CAWCHW010000001.1, on the reverse strand, counting down.
CCGCATCGGCGTCGACGATCTCGGTGCGACGCTGGCGAAAGTCACCGACGATGCGCCAATCATCCTGCTTGCGCACGAGCCCGATATCGCCGGACGCGTGCCGCGGCGTGTCGCATTGCAACTGTCGGGGCACACCCATGGCGGTCAGGTGCGCCTGCTCGGATGGTCGCCGGTCAAGGCAACACGCTACGGCAGTCGGCTGGTGTACGGCCACGCCAGGTTCAATTGCGACGTGATCGTCTCGGGTGGTCTCGGGTGCAGCATTATGCCGTTCCGTTTCGGCGTGCCGCCCGAAATCGTGCTGGTCACTTTGAGCGCGGCGCCCGCGGTCGCCTGACCGCGCTTGCGCGGGTTTTTGACACGGCCTCGCGCTGTGCTTCCGATTTCACCCATGGTAAGATGCGAAGATGAGTACAGCCGTTGAAAAGGCCGTTGAGGCCCTGGAATTGTTGCCTGAGGAAATGCAGGAATCGGCCGCCGATTACCTGCTTTCACAGGCAAAGAAATTTCGCGCCCTCAAGGACGCGATTGATGAAGGCCTGGCGGACGTGAGTGCAGGGCGAGTGGTGCCTTGGGATCTGGATGAGTTCATCAAGCAGGCACGGTCACAGGCGAAACGATAAGGGGCCGTCTTGAGGGTCGACGTTTCGCACCGCGCCCGTTCCGATATTCTCGACATCCATTTGTACATCTCCGAGCACAGTCCGGCCTCGGCCGAGCGGATGCTAGTCCGGTTCTCGCAGCAATTCGACGAATTGCGGGAATTTCCACTACTCGGCCGGGATCGAAGCGAACTTGGTCCATCGCTTCGAGGCCTTTTGATAGACGGCTATATTGCGTTCTATATCGTGGAGGCAGAGCGCATCGTGATCGTTCGCGTCATTGATGGTCGCAGAGATATCGAACGAGAGATATCGAAATGATTGCTTTCCTCGACGGTGAAATCCGTGATGGCCGGCATCATATGCAGATCCGCGTCTATTACGAGGACACGGATTTCTCGGGCATCGTCTACCACGCCAACTACCTTCGCTTCATGGAGCGCGGGCGCACCAACCATTTGCGGCTGATGGGCGCCGAGCAGCATGCGCTGTTCGCGGAGGCCGAGACCGAGACGCCGGGCTTTGCCTTCGTGGTGCGCTCGATGACGCTCGATTTCCTCAAACCGGCGCGGATGGACGACGTGCTCGATGTCGTGACCTGGCCGGTTGCGGTCAAGGGCGCCTCGATCGTGCTGGCGCAGGAAGTCCGCCGCGGCGACGACGTGCTGGTGAAGGCCGAGGTGCGCGTCGCCTTCATCAGCGAGGGCCGGGCGCAACCGATTCCGAGAGCGATCCGTGCGCTGATGAAGGGCGATTTGGTTTAGCTATCGCGCGATAGGATTTCGGCTATCGACTGATATGCGCGCGGCAGTAGAGTAATGGTGCCGCTCAAGTCCCGAGGCCGTCATGTCCCGTCCGCCATTTCCACCGTTCACGAGAGAAACCGCCGCGCAGAAGGCTCGCATGGCGGAAGATGCCTGGAACTCGCGCGATCCCGAACGCGTGGCGCTCGCCTACACCGAGGACAGCCGTTGGCGCAATCGCTCGGAATTCTTTGAAGGCCGCGCGGCGATCGTCACGTTCCTCAAACGCAAATGGGCAAATGAGCTCGACTATCGCCTGATCAAGGACCTCTGGGCGTTCGACAACAACCGCATCGCGGTGCGTTTCCAGTATGAGTGGCACGATGCAAAAGGCCAGTGGCATCGCTCCTACGGCAACGAGCAATGGGAGTTCGATGCGCACGGCCTGATGCGCCGGCGCGAGGCCTCGATCAACGACATCGCAATTGCCGAGAAGGATCGCCGCTTCCATTGGGCCGCGCCGGGCCCGCGTCCGGCGGATGTGCCGGGATTGGGGGAGAGTCCGCTTTAGGATAGCTGTCCCGGCGAATGCCGGGACCCCTCCACAGGCCTTCGCTTGGGGAAGGGGTCGGGGACCTGCGGTTCACCGACAACGACTGTTCGGTATGGACCCCGGCTCTGCGCTCCGCTTCGCGTCGGCCGTCCGCTCCCCGCAAGGGCCCTGGGAGGGATGGCAGTGTATTCGTGGCGAGACGCTACGCCGCCTTCTTGTGACGCGCGAGTTCGGCCTTGTAGAGCTCGAACTCCTCGGCCAGCGCTTTCGCGATCGCGGGACGCGTCTTCATCCGCTCCAGATAGTCCTTTACCGCGGGATATTTCGCGAAGTCGATCATCGGGGTGGCGATGCTCCAGTTCAGCACGGTGGCGAGATAGGCGTCGGCGACGGTGAAATGGTCGAGCACGAATTCGCGGCCCTGCAGATATTTGTCGAGGTAGTCGAGCCGCGAGAGATATTTGGTCAGCGTGTAGGACTTCACTTCAGCGGGGGCGTCCTTGCTCAAAAGCGGCACGAACAGGCCCTTGTGCAGCTCCGTGCCGATGAAGCAGAGCCATTGATGCAGCCGGCTGCGCTCGGTGCCGTCGCTGGCCGAGATGCCGGCCTTGGGGAAGCGATCGGCGACATATTGCAGGATCGCGGCGTTCTCGGTGAGCACCGTGCCGTCGTCGGTACGCAAGGTCGGAACGAGGCCGAGCGGATTTACGTCCCGGAAATCGGAGCCATCCTTCTGCACCACCTTGGTCTTGGGATCGACCTCGAGATAGCCGGCGTCGTGGCCGGCCTCATACAGCGCGATCCGGGTCGCCATCGAGCAGGCGAGCGGCGAAAAATAGAGATCCATGGGTGCCTCCTTGGCGGTGTTGACCCGAGCGACGTGCCCGGTTGATTTTTATACTGTCTCGCATAATATAAACCCGGTCAAGGAATTTATTGCGAAATGGTACAAAAAAAGAAGCCGCCACATGCTGCCAACGAAGCCGCGGCGGAGCCAAAGCGCCGCGGGCGGCCGCGCGCCTATCAGCCCGATGTCGCGCTCGGCAAGGCGCTCGACCTGTTCCGCAAAGGCGGCTTCGCCGCGACCTCGCTGGACGATCTCAGCGCCGCCACCGGCATGAACCGTCCGAGCCTCTATGGCGCGTTCGGCGACAAGCGCGAGCTCTATGTCAAGAGCTATCAGCGCTACCGCGAGGACGCGCGCGCGGCGATGATCGAGATTTTTCGCGAGGAGATGCCGGTCCGCAAACGGCTGCAGCGCATCTTTGCGATCGCGCTCGACATCTATCTGGAAGGCGAAAGCCCGCGCGGCTGCTTCACGGTGATGACGGCGGCATCCGAAGCGGTCGCCGATCCCGGTATCCGCGCCATGGTGCTGGAAGGTTTCGTCGAGCTCGACAGGGCGTTCGCGTCCTGCTTCCGCACGGCCAGGGAAAAGGGCGAGATCGCCACTACCGCCGATCCGATCGTGCTGGCGCAACTGGCGTCCGCGACGCTGCATACCGTTGCGATCCGCGCGCGTGCCGGCGTGCCCCGCGAGGAATTGGAAGCGATCGTCAAGGGCGCGCTCGACGTCATGCTGGGAGTGAAGGGCTAATAACCCTGCGTGCGGTCGACGACGTTGTCGAGCGTGCCGCCGGCCTCAAAGCGCTCGATCTGCCGCGCGACATATTTCGAAATCTCGTCGGGATCGGTGTCGGCCGCATTATGCGGCGTCAACACCACCTTCGGATGCGTCCAGAACGGGCTCTCCAGCGGCAGCGGCTCCTGCGCATAGACGTCGAGCGACGCCGCGCCGAGCGTGCCGTCGTCGAGACAGGCGAGGATGTCGGCCTCGTTCTGCAGGCCGCCGCGGCCGGCGTTGATCAGCACGGGAGCGCCGAGCGGGCTGTTGCGGTTCAGCTTGGCGAAGAGATCGCGATTGAGGATGTGCCGTGTGTCTGATGTCAGCGGCAGCAGGCAGACCAGGATGTCGGTTCGCCCGAGAAATGCGTCCAGCTGCGCGCTGCCGGCAAAGCATTCGATGCCGTCGATCTGCTTTCGGCTTCGGCTCCAGCCCACAATTTTGAAGCCGATGCGCCGCAGCACATCGGCCGCATTGGCGCCGAGCACGCCGAGCCCCATGATGCCGACCGAGATCGCGCTCGCGGGCCACTGATATCTGGGCGCCCAGCGCTTCACCCGTTGCGATTCGCGTAAGTAAGGCTCCTGCCGGTGATGCATCAGCACATGCAGCACCACGTATTCGGCCATGCGGTCGGTGAGGTCGGCAACGGCGACACGGACCAGCGGCACATCCGGCAAGGTCTTGTCCGCCATCAGCGCGTCGACGCCGGCGCCGAGATTGAAGATGACCTTCAGGTTCGGAAAACCGGCGAGCTCTCCGGGGACCGGCTTCCAGACCGCGGCATAGTGCACCTCGGTCGGGTCAAAACGGGCGCCGGGCAGTTGCACGACGCGGCGGTCGGGGCAGACCTCGCCAAATCTGGCATTCCAGCGCGCAGGCGACCAATTGTCGGTTCCGCCGTGAATCAACAGCGCCAGCGCGCCTTTGCTCATTGTTTATGCCCCAAAATCCTTGCGTGACGTTCACCACATAACAAATCGCAGAGCCGGTCTAGTCTTCCTGCATCAACAAGGAGACACCCCATGCGCAAGCTCGTTCTGATCACCGCCCTGTTACTGGCGTCCGCCTCCGCCCATGCCGGACAGAGCCGCGATCTCATTCTTGCCGCGAACGATACGCCGGCCGCGACCGATACCGCCGCGGCACCGGCTCCCGCTGCCGCTCCGGCTCCGGCCGCGCCCGCCGCAACCACCGATGCGCCGAAGCCGCAAGCCGACGCCGAGCCGGCGAAGCCTGCTGCCGCCAAGCCTGCCAAGCGTTCGGCCGGTCGCCACGAAAGCGATGAAGCGAAGGCCCGCCGGATCGCCGCCCGCTACGGCGTGTACTGGTGATCTGACATTCGGGGTCGCGGCGAGGCGTTGGCGCGCCGCGATCCAGGCCCCGGTAAGGGAGAGTCGCCTATGAAAACGATCAAGAATATCTTCTTTGTCGTCTGCGTCTGCGGTCTCTGTTCGAAGGCCGTCGTGCATACGTACCGGCATTTCCAGCCAGCGCCGGCGACGATCCTCGGTCCGTGAGCGGAACTCGCCCTCAAATTTATTGACCGCATGCTGTCGGCACGGGACAACCCGGTTCGTCATTCTGATGAATAGGGGCCTGCCAATGCTGTACGCCATACTTTGCTACCACGATGAGGACCTCGTCGGCTCCTGGAGCAAGGAGCAGGACCAGGAAGTCATGAAGAAGCTCGCCGTGGTGCAGGACAAGCTCGCCAAGCAGGGCCGGCTCGGTCCGGTGGCGCGGTTGCTGCCGACCACCGCCGCGACGACGCTGCGCAAGGAGAATCCGCCGCTGGTGCTGGACGGGCCCTATGCCGAGACCAAGGAGCAACTGCTCGGCTTCTACCTGATCGACTGCAACAACCTCGACGAGGCCGTCGACGTCGCGCGCGATCTCGGCGCGGCCAATCCCGGCGGCGCCTATGAGATCCGCCCGGTCGGCCTGTTCGCGCCCGGGGGCGTTTTGAAATGACCGACACCGCCTGGATCGATGGCGCGCTGACCTCGGCGCGTCCCCAGGCGGTCGGTGCGCTGCTGCGTTATTTCCGCAATCTCGATACCGCCGAGGAAGCGTTCCAGAACGCCTGCCTGCGCGCGCTGAAGACCTGGCCGCAGAACGGCCCGCCGCGCGATGCCGCGGCCTGGCTGATCATGGTCGGCCGCAATGTCGCGATCGACGAGGTGCGCCGCAACCGGCGGCAGGCGCCGCTCCCGGAGGACGACAGCGCCATTTCCGACCTCGGCGATGCCGAGGGCGAGATCGCCGAACGGCTGGACGGCTCGCATTATCGCGACGATATTCTGCGATTGCTGTTCATCTGCTGCCATCCCGAGCTGCCGGCGACCCAGCAGATCGCGCTGGCGCTCCGCATCGTCTCCGGCCTTTCGGTGAAGCAGATCGCGCGCGCCTTCCTGGTCAGCGAAGCCGCGATGGAGCAGCGCATCACCCGCGCCAAGGCGCGCGTTGCCGATGCCGATGTGCCGTTCGAGACGCCGGGTGCGGTCGAGCGTTCCGCGCGGCTCGCGGCAGTAGCCGCGATGATCTATCTGATCTTCAACGAGGGCTATTCGGCGGGCGGCGATACCGCTGATATCCGCAAACCCCTGTGCGAGGAAGCGATCCGGCTGGCGCGGTTGCTCTTGCGGCTGTTCCAGAGCGAGCCGGAGATCATGGGACTGACGGCGCTGTTGCTGCTGCAGCATGCACGCAGCGAGGCGCGATTCGACAAGGACGGCACGCTGATCCTGCTCGACGACCAGGATCGCTCCAAGTGGAATCAGAAGCTGATCGCCGAGGGGCTTGCGCTGATCGACAAGGCGATGCGGCATCGCGCCAGCGGGCCTTATCAGATCCAGGCCGCGATCGCGGCGCTGCATTCCCGCGCGGCCAGGCCTGAGGACACCGACTGGAAGCAGATCGACCTGCTCTATGGCGCACTGGAATTGGTGCAGCCGTCGCCGGTGATCACGCTCAATCGCGCGGTGGCGGTGTCGAAGGTGAGGGGGCCGCAAGCCGCGCTCGACATGATCGAACCGCTGGCGCCGCGGCTATCGAATTATTTTCATTTCTTCGGCGTCCGTGGTGCGTTCCTGATGCAACTTGGCCGCAACGAGGAGGCGCGTGTCGCCTTCGACCGCGCCATTGCGCTGGCCAACACCACCGCCGAAGCCGCGCATATCCGCATGCACATCGATCGGTTGATGCGCGACAGCAAGGCTGCAAAGATCTCGCAAAAATAATCACCGCCGGTGTCGGGTCGGCTCTCCTCCGTTCGTCTATTGGGCAGACCATCGGATTCTTGGGGAGCCAATCATGTCAACCTATGTGCTGGAGCGAACTGTCCCGATAAGAACGCTATTGTTGTCGCGCACGCTCGGCGCGGTCAGCGCCGCGCTCACGACCATTCCGCCGAGCTCGATCGTAGGCGCGATGCTGTGGGTGGGCTATCTCGGCAATGTCGTCGTTACACATCTCAATATGATCCAGGCCTGAAGGAGCCATCGATGTTCGAGACCCTGATTATCATCGCGATCGTGCTCGCGGTCGCTATCGTCGCTGTGCTGATCATTGCGGCCACCAAGCCGGACAGTTTCAGCGTGCAGCGCGCGACTGTCATCAACGCGCCGGCCGACAGGGTCTTTCCGCTGATCGCGGATTTCCACGAATGGCGGAAGTGGTCGCCCTGGGAAGACCGCGATCCCGAGCTGAAGCGGACCTACGACGGCGCCGAGCGAGGCAAGGGTGCGATCTATGCCTGGGAAGGCAACAAGAATGTCGGTTCCGGGCGCATGGAAATCCTCGATGCCAATTCTCCGTCACTTGTGAAGATCAAGCTCGACTTCCTGAAGCCATTCGAGGCGCACAACATCGCCGAGTTCACAATGCTGCCGCAGGGCAATGCAACCAATCTGAACTGGGTAATGAGCGGGCCTGCGCCCTTCATGTCGAAGGTGATGCAGGTGTTCATGAGTTTCGACAAGATGATCGGCAAGGATTTCGAGACCGGCCTCGCCAGGATCAAATCCGCTTCCGAGAAATAATCAAACACCAGCGAGGAGCAAGCGATGATCACGCCCTATCTGAACTTCAGCGGCAATTGCGAAGCTGCGTTCAAATATTATGAAAAGCATCTCGGCGGCAAAGTCGACATGATGATGCGCTACGCGGACGCGCCGCCGGAGATGGCGGCGCCGCCGGAACACAAGAATTTCGTCATGCACGCCCATATGACGCTCGGCGACGCCAACATCATGGGCGCCGATGCGCCGCCCGAGCGCTTCCACAAGCCGATGGGATTTTCGGTGTCGCTGACGGTCACGGACCTCGCCGACGCCGAGCGCAAATTCAAGGCGCTGAAAGAAGGCGGCACCGAGATCATGCCGTTCGGCAAGACGTTCTTTGCCAAGGGATTCGGCATGTGCCGCGACCAGTTCGACATCCCCTGGATGGTGAACTGTCCGGCGGAAGGCATGTAAGCTCTATATTCTGGCGCATGATCTCCGCGCAAACGCTACGCGTTTGTCGCGAGGGAAAACCGGTGCCCACTTTTCCGGATCATGCGCTACCGGCATGGCCGGTACATCGCGCTGAGCTCCCGGCCGCGCAGCAACAGCAGCCGCGACGTCAATCCGCCGCGGCTGATAATCCAGTCCCGCACCGGGCCGGGATAGGCCTGCAGCACCAGTTTGGAGGCCTCCGGCTCGGCATAGAGCCGGCCGCGGCGGTCCATCGAGCGCGCGGCATGGAAGCCGAGCACCGCGCGCCGCGTCACGCAGATTCGATCGCGCGGCACCATGCTCAGCACCAGCGTGCAGGCCGACAGGCATGGCCCGTCGATCACCACGCGCTCGCCGGAATTGCGCACCTTCTCGAACATATCGATGAATGGGCCGACCTGGCCGCCGGGACTGGCGAGGATACGGACCTCGGCGCGCGCCAGCATGGTCGCGAACACCCACAGCGCGACCGCGAGCAGCAAAGTAAGGACGATACGCATCACGCTCATCGGTCCGTCATCCGTTTCGCCGCTGGCCGCGCAGGGTCGGCAGCCCGATGCCCGCGGCATCGAAGCCGCCGTCGACTGCGAGCACCTGGCCGGTAATATAGCTCGCGCGCTCACTGCTCAGGAAAAAGATGGCCTCGGCCAACTCTTCTTCAAGGCCGTAGCGATTGAGCGGAATCGCATCGTGATAATCGGCGCGGATCTCCGCCGTGTGGACTGCCTTGGCCATCGCGGTATCGACCGGGCCCGGCGCCACCGCGTTGACGCGGATGCCTGATGACGCCAGTTCCACGGCGAGCTGCTTGGTGAGGTGCGCCAGTCCCGCCTTGCTGGTGCCATAGGCCGAGCGCAGCGTGGAAGCACGCACCGCCGAGATCGAGGTGATGTTGACGATGGCGCCGCCGCCATGCTCGCGCATGAGCGGAACGGCGGCCTTTGTGAACAGGAATGGTCCGGTGAGGTTGACCGCGAGCACGCGGCTCCAGTCGTCATCCGAGGTATCCATCACGGCCGCGAACACCGCGACGCCGGCATTGTTGACGAGCGCGTCGAGCCGGCCGAACGACCGCGCGACGCTCTCCACGCTGGCTGCAACCTGTTTTGCGTCCGACACGTCGCAGACGAGCATCAGGGTCGCATCCGGTCTGGCGAGCGATGCGACCGCGGCTTTCAAAGTCGCCCCGTCGATATCGAGCAGTGCGACGCGCCATCCCTCGGCCAGGAATTTCTTCGCGGTCGCAAGCCCGATGCCGCGCGCGGCACCCGTCACCAGGACTACTTTTACGGCAACATCGGGCATCGGCAATCCATTGTGATCGCGCCGCATACTGGCACGGCGGTGCTGTGTCTGCTTAGCTTGCCCAAGGCACAAGCGAAAGGTTTTAGCCATGCAAATCAGCGATCCCGATGACAGGCCGCTGGAGCAATGGCGCGAGGGCGTGCAGACCCGCATGGTCGTCTCGGCGGTGAACGGCGCCACGCAACTCTGCGTGTTCGAGCAGTGGGTCGCGCCCGGCAACGGCGCGCCGACCCATTGGCATCCGGTCGAGGAGGTCCTGACCGTGCGCGAGGGCGAAGCCGAGATGTGGATCGATGAGGCGCGAACTCATGGTCCGTGCCGGCCAGTCGTTGATCGTACCGGCGCGCCGCCTGCACGGCTTCCGCAATGCCGGAACCGGCACGCTGTACGTCCATGCGATCCTCGCTTCACCCATCTTCGAGCAGATCCCGGAAGGCGCGAGCGAGACCATACGGCGCTGGACGACCGCGTCCTGATCGCAAACCCCGATGTCGGAATCGGTGGGCGCGGTTCGTCTTGGTAGAGAGACGGGCCACAAAGGGAGTTTTCATGTCGCTGACCCTGCATCTCCATCCGCTGTCGTCGTTCTGCTGGAAGGCGTTGATCGCGCTCTATGAGAACGACACGCCATTTTCCGCCAACAAGGTCGATCTCGGCAATCCGGCCGAACGCGAGGCGCTGCTGAAACTCTCGCCGATCGGCCGCTTTCCGGTACTGGAGGACACGGCACGCAAGGAGGTCGTCCCGGAATCGACGGTGATCATCGAATATCTCGACCGGCATTATCCCGGCCGTATCAGGTTCATTCCCGCCGATCCGCAGGCCGCGCAGGAGACGCGGCTGCGCGATCGCTTCCTCGATCTCTACCTTCACCTGCAGATGCAGAAGGTCGTCGGCGACCGCTTGCGCCCGGCGGGTGCGAAGGACCCGCATGGCGTGGAGCAGGCCAAGGGCCAGATCCGCAAGTCCTATGACATCTTCGAATCGCAATTGGGCGGGAGCGAATGGGCGATGGGTCCTGAGTTTGGCCTCGTCGACTGCGCAGCGGCGCCGCCACTGTTCTACTGCAGCCAGATCGAACCGTTCGGGGAACGCAGGACGCTCGCCGCCTATTTCGAGCGACTGAAGGCGCGGCCGTCTTTCGCGCGGGTGCTGAAAGAGGCCGAGCCTTATTTCGCGATGTTCCCCAAGGAGTGATATCCGACCGGGAATCATGACCTCTCAAATAATTTCAAAGGCCATGTCGGCGCCGTAAAAGTCCAATCGTCTAGATGACGAGTGCCGATGAACTGGCCAGAGATCGAACGGAGACAGACCCATGCGTTTCATGATGCTGATGATCCCGAGAGGCTATGAGGCGGCGGCGCCCGGCACCATGCCGCCGGCGGATGCCGTCGCGGCGATGATGAAATACAACGAGGCGCTGAAGCTGGCGGGCGTGCTGGTCACGCTCGATGGCCTGCATCCGCCGTCGATGGGCACGCGCGTCTCGTTCGCGGGCGGCAAGCCCGTCGTCACCGACGGCCCCTTCACCGAGGCCAAGGAGGTGCTCGGCGGCTACTGGATGATCGACGTGAAATCAAAGGAGGAGGCGATCGAGTGGGCCAAGAAGTGCCCGGCCTCCAACAACGAGATCATCGAGATCCGGCAGGTGCAGGAGATGGCCGATTTCCCGCCCGACGTTCAACAGGCCGCGGCCGGGTTCGCCGAACTGCTGCAGGGCCGCAAGAGCTAATCCGCAACAGGTCAACAAAGGAGAATGCAATGACCGATACCTATCTGGCCGTTTTCGTCGGCAGCAAGAACAGCGCGAAATTTGCAGCGTGGAATGCGCTGTCCGAAACCGATCGCAAGGCCAAGGAGCAGGAAGGCATCGCCGCCTGGAAGGCGTGGGTGACGAAACATCAGTCTTCGCTGGCCGAGATGGGCGGTCCGCTCGGCAAGACCAAGCGGGTCGGCGCCGGCGGCGTTGCGGACTACAGCAACGAACTCGGCGCCTTCACCGTGGTTCGCGCCGCGTCCCACGAGGCGGCCGCGAAAATGTTCGAGAACCATCCGCATTTTGCGATCTTCCCCGGCGAGGCCGTGGAGATCATGCCGGTGCTGCCGATCCCGGGTGGTTAACGATTCCGGGAGGCGGCCGCAGCGCTCATTCACATGAGTGCCGCGGCTGCATCCAGCGGGAACATGCACTAGTGACCTTTGTGCGCGGCTCATGTAAACGTCTTTCACATGAGCTGGCGCAAGGATCAACGCCGCGCCGAGCGCGGCTATCACCACGGCAATCTCAGGGAAGCGCTGCTGCAGGCGGCGCTCGACCTGATTGCGCAGAAGGGCGCAGCCGGCTTCACCTTTGCCGATGCCGCGCGCATGGCGGGCGTCAGTCCCGCCGCGCCCTATCGCCATTTCCGCGACCGCGACGAACTGTTGTCCTCGATCGCGCAGCGCGGCTTCGAGCAGTTCGAGGCGGCGCTCACCGCAGCCTGGGATGACGGCAGGCCGGACACCGTCACGGCGTTCGAGCGCGTCGGCAAGGCGTATCTTTCGTTCGCGCGCGAGGAGCCCGCGTTCTATTCTGCGATGTTCGAGTTCGGACTTCCTCCGGACGTCAACCCCGCGCTGCTGGCTGCAAGCGAGCGCGCATTCGGCATCATCCGCGCCGCCGCCGAGCGCCTCGCTGCGCTGGCGCCGCCCGGCACGCCGCGCCCGCCCGCGATGATGATGGCGCTGCACATCTGGTCGATGTCGCATGGCGTGGCGTCGCTATTTGCGCGCGGCGATGCGGCACGGCGCAAGCTGCCGATGTCGGCGGATGAACTGCTGGAAGCCGAAGTGCTGATTTATCTGCGCGGTCTCGGCTTCCCGACCGACCGTCGATCCAATGCGAACGCGCCGGCGGACGAGAAACCTGGCGGTCCCTGGGGCAAGCCGAAATAAAATTCCAAAAATAATTCGGCGCGACCCCCTGTCGGTCGGCTTGACAAAAATCGCCGTTGAGCTACCTATGTAAATGTTATTTACATTCACAACGGCGTGATGCCGTATGGAGAGGGAAATGGCCTACACCGCAGATGTCAATCGCTGGCGCGGTCCCACGGAACAACCCTACCAACCCGATCGCCCCCACATGATGGAGACGCCCTGGCATCCCGGCTGGATCGCCGTGACCATCCTCGGCTTCCTGATCTGGTGGCCGATCGGACTAGCCCTCCTCTTTTTCACACTCGGGAGCAGACGCATGAGTTGCTGGAGCCACCAGGATCGCTGGCAGAACAAGATGGAACGGATGCAGTGGAAGATGGAGCGGATGAAGAACCGCATGGAGCGCGGCGGCTTCAGCGGCTTCGGGTTCGGCCCGCCCTCCAGCGGCAACCGCGCCTTCGACGAGTACCGCAGCGAGACGCTGCGGCGCCTCGAGGAAGAGCAGCAGGAGTTCAAGGACTTCCTCGGCCGCCTGCGCCACGCCAAGGACAAGGAAGAGTTCGATGCGTTCATGAGGCAGCACCGCGACCGGCCGACGCCGCCGAACGACCAGCCGCCGCAGAACTGACCGCACTTCGCCTTCAGGCCCGGAGCGCGATGGAACTCCCATCGCGCTCCGGGTTTTTTTATTGAGCATGATCTCCGCGCAAACGCCCTGCGTTTGTCGCGAGGGAAAACCGGCCTCCACTTTTCCGGATCATGCTCCCGCCCCCAACCTCCTGACGGCATGAGCCGCCCGCTTGCGAGACCGCAGGCGGGCGGTTTGCTTTTCGGGCCCGAAATCCCGGATTTCAGCGGTTCCCAAGACCTTGGCGGGCCGCCATTTCCCCCATCTCGATTCCCCTTTGGTAACCGGGTCTTAACCCTGATTAGCGTTTGGTTAGGGGCGTAAAGTCGCGCGAACAGCCCTCGTTTTGACATGTTGGCAGGGGAAATGCAGGCCCAGGCTTCGGCGGGCCTCCCATGCGACCAAATCAGGCTCCTTCGTGCAGGCTTACCGCCCGCGCCGAACGCGCGGCCGTGGGAGCCCGCAGCCAATTGCTCCGGGGAATTTGGGACTGTTGCGACGAGGGGATATTGCCTATGCCCGAGGGTGGATCGCTTCCGGCGATAAGCTCCGGAGTTTCGCTGTTTGATCTCGCCTGGCACGCAAGCTTTGTCGTGCAGGTGGTGATGGTCGGCCTTCTGTCGTGCTCCGTCTGGGTCTGGGCGATCGCAATCGACAAGATCTTCCTGTATTCGCGCACGCGACGCGCGATGGACCGTTTCGAGCAGGCGTTCTGGTCCGGTGAATCGATCGAGGACCTCTATCGCACGCTCGCCGCCAAGCCGACCCAATCGATGGCGGCCTGCTTCGTCGCCGCGATGCGCGAGTGGAAGCGCTCGTTTGAAAGTCATTCGCGGTCCATCGCCGGGCTGCAGGCGCGGATCGAGAAGGTCATGAACGTGTCGATCGCGCGCGAGGTCGAGCGGCTCGAGCGCCGGCTGCTGGTGCTCGCCACCGTGGGCTCGGCCGGCCCCTTCGTCGGCCTGTTTGGAACCGTCTGGGGCATCATGACGAGCTTCCAGTCGATCGCGGCGTCGAAAAACACCTCGCTGTCGGTGGTCGCGCCGGGCATTGCCGAAGCCCTGTTTGCCACCGCGGTCGGCCTGATTGCCGCAATTCCGGCGACAATTTTCTACAACAAGTTCACTTCCGAGGTGAACCGGCAGGCCCAGCGGCTCGAGGGCTTTGCCGACGAATTTTCAGCCATCCTGTCGCGCCAGATCGACGAGCGGGCGTGAGGAACGCAAGAGTATGAACCGACCGGTGGGCATCAAACCATGGCGATGAACGTAGCTGGTTCGTCTGCTGGCGGCCGCCGCGGGAGAGCGCGCAAGCCCGTGATGGCGGAGATCAACGTCACGCCGATGGTCGACGTGATGCTGGTGCTCCTGATCATTTTCATGGTGGCCGCACCGCTCATGACCAACACCATCGACATCGACCTGCCGATTGCGCGGGGCGGCAGCGCCCCGAGTTCCAACCAGCCTCCGCTGACATTGTCGGTGAAGCGAACCGGCGGCAGCTGCAATTCCAACGTGGAGCTGTACCTGGGCGAGACCCAGATATCGAATGCGGATTTGCTGCCGAAGATCAAGGCGATCCGCGAGACACGCACGGAAGCCGACAATGTCATCTATCTGCGCGGTGACAAGGACGTCTGCTACACCGACATGATGAAGCTGTTGGGAAACGTCAAGGACGCGGGTTTCAAGGCGAGTATCGTGATCATTCCCGAGCAGGGTTTTTGAGGTGAAGCTGAAGGTCGACAAGACGCTTGCTGCATCGATCGCCCTCCACATCCTCGTGCTCGGATGGGGGTTGATCTCCTTTTCCTCGCGCGCGCTCGAAGTCGTGCCGGAAGCGCTGCCGGTCGATATCATCTCGACGGCCGACCTCAGCAAGATGACCGCCGGCATGAAGAACGGCGAGAAGGACAAGCCGAAACCGCAGGTCGACAAGATCGGAGACGCCAAGCCGGTCGATGAGGCCGTCGGCAAGGTCGATGACAAGAAGAAGGAAGTCGTCACCTCGACCTCGACGGCGGAGCCGCCGCCCAAGCCGGTCGAGAAAAAGCCCGACGTGAAGCCGAAGGAAGAGCCGAAGCAGGCCGAGAAGAAGCCCGATCCGACGAAAGAGGATCCGATCGCCGAAGCACTGAAGTCGGATGAGGCCAAGAAGCCGAAACCGAAGCAGGAAGCCAAGGTCACCCCGCCGCAGCCGCAAAAGCCGAAAGAGCGGACGTTCGATCAATCCAGGATCGCGGCCTTGATCGACAAGCGCGACCCGACGCGGCAGTCGATCACCGGCGCGGCGCTCAACCCGACCTCCTCGCTCGGCACTGCGACCGGCAACTCCGACGCCAGGGTCGCGACCTGGAAGGGTGCGTTCGTCGGCGCTGTCAGGCGTTGCTTCAACTTTCCCTATAACGGACAGGACGCCGATCAGTTTGAAGTCGATATCGACATCAATATGAAGGCCGACGGAACGCTTTCTTCCACGCCGGTGGTCGTCGCCGTGCGCGGGCCGTCGAAACCGGTCGCCGAGGCTCTGGGAGAAAGCGCGAGGCGCGCCGTGCAGCAATGTCAGGCCTATACGTTCCTGCCGAAAGACCAATACGAGACCTGGAAATACATTCCCATGACCTTCGGCCTGCGAGACATGATGTGAGCGACTTGATCAAGCCAGTTTTCCCGATCGGCAATCTTCTGACGCGACGCCGCTTCATGGTGGCAACCGGTTCAGCGCTTGCCGGCCTGGGTGTTGCGCCCGCGCTTGCGCAGCGGATTCGCGTCGATCCCAACGAATTTCAGCCGCTGCCGATTGCGATTCCCAATTTCGTGCCGGGATCGCCGGCGGACACCCAGGTCGGCGCCGACGTCGCCGGTGTCATCACCAACAACCTCAAACGCAGCGGACTGTTCGCGCCGATCGATCAGGCTGCTTTCATCGAGCGCATCACCAACATCGACGTCGCGCCGCAATTTGCGAACTGGAAGACCATCAATGCGCAGGCGCTCGTCACCGGCCGCATGACACGCCAGAGCGACGGGCGCCTGAAGGCCGAGTTCCGGCTGTGGGACGTCGCCGCCGGCGGGCAGATCGCCGGGCAGGCATTTTTCACGGCGCCGGAATATTGGCGTCGCATCGCCCACATCATCTCCGACTTGATCTACGAGAAGCTGACCGGCGAGAAGGGTTATTTCGACAGCCGCGTCGTGTTCGTCGACGAGACCGGTCCGGCCGACCGGCGCGTGAAGCGGCTCGCGCTGATGGACCAGGACGGCGCCAATGTGCGCTATCTGACCAGGGGCGCGGACCTTGTGCTGACGCCGCGCTTCTCGCCCTCGACCCAGGAAATCACCTACATGGAATTCGGGCAGGGCGATCCGAAAGTCTATCTCTACAACATCGAGACCGGGCAACGCGAAATCGTCGGCAATTTCCCCGGCATGTCGTTCGCGCCGCGCTTCTCGCCGGACGGTCAGCGCATCATCATGAGCATGCAACAGGGTGGCAACTCGAACCTGTTCGTGATGGACCTGCGCTCCAAATCCACCACGCGCCTGACCGACACGCCGGCGATCGATACCTCGCCTTCCTACGCTCCCGACGGCAGCCGCATCTGCTTCGAGTCCGACCGCGGCGGCAAGCCGCAGATCTATGTGATGGCGGCGGGCGGCGGCCCCGCGCAACGCATCTCCTTCGGCGACGGCACCTACTCGACGCCGGTGTGGTCGCCGCGCGGCGATTACATTGCATTTACCAAACAAGGCGGCGGTCAGTTCGCGATCGGCATCATGAAGACCGACGGCTCCGGCGAGCGCATCCTGACCTCGGGGTTCCATAATGAGGGGCCGACGTTCGCGCCGAACGGCCGGGTGCTGATGTTCTTCCGCGATCCCGGCGGCACCAGCGGACCGTCGCTGTTCACGGTCGATGTGTCCGGCCGCAACGAGCAGCGCGTGCCGACCCCGGGCTTCGCCTCTGACCCGGCATGGTCGCCACTGCTCTCGTAACGGTTGTGGGGCTGCCCGCACCCGGCAAGGCTTGCCTAGCATGCTGATATAACGGGCAGATTTGCGGGAGGTGATTATCAAAAACAACCTCCCGGTAACGATGTTCGCTCAGAAAGACTTCACTCCGGACCGGTAAGAGTACGCGAGCCTGAGAGGACGCGTACCCTGCCCATGCAGTTGGTCAACCAGAAGAAGCCAAGCGACCAGGACGAACTCGAGCCCGTGCTTTACGCGGCGCTCGTCGATTCCATGTGTCAGAACTTCTGGCCGATGATGTTCGGCACGATCTGCACGTTCACAGCCGCGCTGATGACGCTGGTGAAGACCGGCAACGACCTGCTGTGGCCATGCGTGGTCCTGATCATCGGCATCGGCACCGCCCGCGCCTTCCAGATGCGCAAGCACGAGCGGCGCACCACCGTCCTGAGCTACGATGAAGCCAAGGCCTTTGAGCCGCGCTATGCGATCGGCTGTATCTCCTACGCGGCGGTGGTCGGCCTCTGGTCGTTCATCACGATTTACTGCAGCGACGACGCGATCGCGCACATGATCGTTGTCGTGGTCACGGTGGGCTATACCGCCGGCGGCGCCGCGCGCAACTACGGGCGGCCGTGGTTGCCGCAGCTTCACATTCTTTTCGCCTGCGCGCCGCTCGCCCTCGCCCTCGCGCTGCATGGCGGCGTCTATTATTTCGCGCTCGCCGTGTTCCTTGGACTGTTCTTCCTCGCGCTCAAGGGCATCAATCTCAGCCTGCACCAGATTTTCGTGAAGGCCATGACGTCGAGCTTCCGCGAAGCGGCGCTGGCCCGCCAGTTCGACACCGCGCTCAACAACATGCCGCACGGGCTGTGCATGTTCCGCGCCGATGGCCGGCTCGCCGTGATGAACCACCGCTTCGGCGAGATGATGGGGCTGCCCGACGATTTCGTCGAGCGTGGCGTCTTCGCCTCCGACATCGTGGATGCCTGCGTGCTTGCGGGCGCGATCACCGCCGCGAGCGGCAAGATCATCCTCGCCGAGATCGAGGATTTGCAGGCGCGCGACGTCATCACCACCGATCCGGACAAGTCCCGCGATCGTTCGCTGTCCTGGAAATTCCAGCCGATGGCCGGAGGCGGCGCCGTGGTGCTGTTAGAGGACATTACGGAGCGCCGCGCGGCCGAAGCCAAGATCAGCCATCTGGCGCGCTATGACGAACTGACCGAACTACCGAACCGGGTCAACTTCCGCGACGAGATCGAGCGCCTGCTCAAGCTGTCGCACGGTGCCGATCAGCTCTCGGCGCTGCTGTTCATCGACCTCGACCAGTTCAAACAGGTCAACGACACGCTCGGTCATCCCTGCGGCGACCAGCTGCTCTGCGCGGTTGCCGAGCGGCTGCGCGAGATGCTGCGGCCGGAGGATTTCGTCGCGCGCTTCGGCGGCGACGAGTTCGTCGTGTTCCAGCAGAACATCAGGTCGAACGAGGATGCGGCCGTGCTGGCTCGCCGCATCGTCGATCACCTCAGCGAGCGCTACAAGATCGACAGTCACCTGGTCGAGATCGGCGCCAGCGTCGGCATCGCCATGACCGCGCCCGGCATCACGGCCGACACGCTGTTGAAGAATGCCGACATGGCGCTGTACCGCGCCAAGGCCGACGGCCGCGGCACCTTCTGCTTCTTCCGCGAGGAACTGGCACAGACGGTGGAGTCGCGCCGTATCCTCGAGCTCGATCTGCGCAAGGCGCTCGCCAACGAGGAGTTCGAGTTGTACTTCCAGCCGCTGGTCAACCTCAAGTCCGGCAAGATCACCACCTGCGAGGCGCTGCTGCGCTGGAACCATCCGGTGCGCGGCACCGTGTCCCCGGTCGACATCATTCCCGTCGCCGAGGATATGGGACTGATCGTCGACCTCGGGCGCTGGATTCTGCGCAAGGCCTGCATGGAGTGCATGAAGTGGCCGGAAGGCGTCAGCGTCGCCGTCAACTTCTCGCCGCAGCAGTTCCATCAGCGCGATGTGCTGAGCGAAGTGCGTTACGCGCTCGAAGTGTCGGGCCTGCCGGCACACCGGCTCGAGATCGAGATCACCGAGTCCTCGCTGCTGCACAACACGCAACTCACCCACGACGCGCTGTCGCAGCTTCGCGCCATTGGCGTGCGGATTTCTCTGGACGATTTCGGCACCGGCTATTCGAGCCTGAGCTATCTGCATAACTTCCCGCTGCAGAAGGTGAAGATCGATCGCTCCTTCCTCGAGGGCATCGACAGCGACCGTCCGCTGACCCTGCTGCGCGGGGTGGCGCGGCTCTCCGCCGACCTCGGCATGTCGGTCGTGGTCGAGGGCGTCGAGACCAACGAGCAGCTGGAGCTGATCTCGGCCGATGGAACCGTGACCGAGGCGCAGGGCTACCTGTTCAGCCGGCCGGTCCCTGCCATCCGCGTGCGCCAGCTGCTGAACGCCTCGCACGGCCGGCGCGTGCCGGAAGAGCAGTTGCATCTCGTTCCCACGCGCTCGATCGCCTGACGGGCGCGCCGGAATCGACTTTCGTAGAAACTTCTTCCACGCGCACAGTCTCCCTCCACCCCGTAAATTTACGGTCGATTAACCGTAAGGTTGCGATCCCTTTGCGCCCTCGTTAAGAACGTGTTAAGGGTCTTCTACTCTCGTTGGGGTTGCTTGGGCGTATGGGTTATCGAATGGGGCCGGCTGCTGACTCTACGACAGCGGCCATGAGACGATCACTGAACCTGCTGGAGCGGGTTGATTATCGTCTCGCGCAGACGGCGGCCGAAAAAGAAGATATCTATGACCTCCGCTACCGCGCCTACTCGCGCGAAGGCGTGCTCCAGGAATCCGCCGAACGACGCGTCACCGATCAATTCGACGATCTCCCCAACACCTGGATCTTCGGCGTTCATCTGTTCGGCGAGCTCTTCAGCTCGGTCCGCATCAGCCTGCTGAATGCCGAGTGGCGGAAATCCACTTCGGCGCACGTGTTCGGCGACTTGCTGATGCCGAAGCTCGATCGCGGTGAGGTTCTCGTCGATCCCTCGCGCTTCGTTGCCGATCCCGACAAGGCCGGCCGGTTCCCGGAACTGCCCTACCTGACGCTCCGCCTCGCCTACATGGCGTGCGAATACTTCAAGGCCGACTTCGGCCTTGCGATCGTGCGCCCGGAGCACCAGGCGTTCTATCGCCGCGTCTTCCTCCATGAGACCATCGCCGAGCCGCGCCTGGTTCCGGGCCTGGCCAGACCGTTCGGGCTGATGGCGGCGGATTTCCCCGCCCTGCATGAGCGGGTGTTCGAGCGCTATCCCATCATGCGGTCGACCGCCTTCGAGAGGCGCATGCTGTTCGAACGGTCCGCCGAGCGGGTGCCCGCGTCCGATTTCGTCGCGGCGCCAGAGCCGACGATCGTTCCGCAGACCTAGGCCGGCGTTCCCGTCCGCATCGGCCCGAAACGGTGCTGCCGAAAGGTGACGCCGGCCGATTGTCTTGGGAAATCAGCTCAAAATCGCCCCGTGAGCCCGGACCACTGGCCTTGCCTTCACCGTCGCGCCACATTTACAAATCATTAACTATCGCGGTCGCTTTTCGCCGTTTCCCGGCATTTGAGGGGATTCCGCAACACCCCATCAAGGTTGACGGAACGTCTGCTTAACCATCGCCCTGTAGACCGGATGACAGTACCAAGACGCGAGCGTGGAGGCTCCGGAATGAAACATCAAATGCGTATCCTCCAGGGATTGAAGCTGGCCGCGGTGCTCGCGGTCGCGCTCTCCATGGGCGCTTGCGCCAACAAGAGCGTCGGTTCCGATGCGATGGCAAGCGCGGCCGTGCCGGGCAGCCAGCAGGATTTCGTCGTCAATGTCGGCGACCGCGTGTTCTTCGAGAGCGACCAGACCGATCTGGCGCCGCAGGCGATCGCCACCCTGGAAAAGCAGGTGCAGTGGCTGCAGGCCTATCCGCGCTACACCTTCACTATCGAAGGGCATGCGGATGAACGCGGCACCCGCGAATACAACATCGCGCTCGGTGCCCGCCGCGCCCAGTCGGTTCGCACCTTCATGGCTTCGAAGGGTATCGACGCGAGCCGCATGCGCACGATCTCTTACGGCAAGGAGCGCCCGGTCGCGGTTTGCAACGACATCTCCTGCTGGTCGCAGAACCGCCGCGCGGTCACGGTGCTGAACGCAAGCTCGTAGGCCCGGCGTACCTCGCCTGTGATTTTTCCGGCGCCTTCGGGCGCCGGTTTCATTTTGAGCGCAGGATGAAGTCGCGGATCACCGCAAACGCGCGTTCGGGCGCATCGGGGATCACCGCATGCCTGCAATCGGCGAACCGCTCGAATTGCACGAGATGCGGCGGCAGGGCTGCTGCGATGTCGGCCTGGCTCTCGATCGGGTGAATGGGATCATCTTCGCCGCCGAGCACCAGCGTCGGGCATTTGATACGACCGAGGTCGCCGCGCATGTCGAAGCTGTCGCTCTCGCCGTCGGGCCTGGTGAACCATCGCAACACCTCCGGCCGGTTGACCGCGCGGCGCGCCGATGTCCGGGTCGCGCGGGAGGCGCGTGTAGTGCGGCATGGCCAGCCGCGCCATGCATCGAGCGAGGCCTGATCCGGACTGGCCGCGGACCTCCAGAAAGCGTCGCCGGGCCAGCGTGCCGACTTCGGCGCCGCCGAACCGCTCGAACAGTTCGACCCGTCGCTCGCGATATTAGCCGCCGGCGGCGGCGGTGCTGATCAGCACGAGCTTTGAAGGATGGGCCGGATGGCGCGTGGCATAAGACATCGCGACCATCCCGCCGAACGAGGCTCCCAGCACGATCGGATCGACGATGCCGATCGTGTCGCAGAACGCGCGGACGTCGTCGCCCCATTGCGCGAGCGTCCAGCTCTCCCGCGGCCCGTCCTCACTGCGGCCATTGCCACGATGATCGAGATAGACGATCTGGGCGATATCGGACAAAGCGGAATAGGCCGGACGGTAGATGGAATGGTCGGCGCCGGGGCCGCCGTGCAGCAGCAGCAGCGTCGGTTTTTCCCGCATCACCGGCCCGTCGGGTGCGAGCTTCGAGCCCTCGACATCGAAGAACAGCCGTACCCCGTTCACCGACACGTGCATGGCGCCCAGTCCTTCATGTTGATGAATGGTGGGATCGAAAGGTGACTTGCTTGTTTGGAAGCCGACACTAAACCATACCGCCTGAAACGCCGCCGGATTCGGCGGCACTAGTCACAATTCCGGCGTACTCCCGCTCATTGTGAGTTCCGCTTGTCGACCTCGATGTCAGGGCAAAATGTCATCCAGATCCCATAAGTTTTTCGGTGCTGCGGCGATTGCCGCGCTACTGGTCCTTCCCGCGCAGGCGCTCGCGCAATCGGACGACGCTGACGCCGAGATGCGCATCCAGCGGCTGGAGAACCAGCTGCGCCAGCTCACCGGCCAGAACGAGGAACTGCAATACCGTAACCGCCAGCTCGAGGAGCGGCTGCGCCAGCTTGGCGCCGGGGTGCCGGCCGCGGGCGCGCCAGCCGTGGCCCAGCCCAGTGTGGCGGCCGTGCCGCCGGCGCAAACCGGCCCGTCCTATGGCCAGCCGCCGGCCCAACAACCACAACAGAGCGGCTACGTCCCGCCGCAGCCCGGTTATAGTCAACAGCAGGGCGGGTATCCGCAAACCCAGCAGGGCTACCCGCAGCAGCAGATCGCGAGCCCCGCGCCGATCGTGCAGGAGCCCGCAGGCCCGCGCGGTGGCCGCCGCAGCGACGTCTTCGATCCCAATCAGAACCCGAATGCGCCCGGCGCGCCGAAGGCGCTCGGCGGCGGGCAGTTGCCGATGCCGGCGGAGGCGTCCGTCGGCCCGCCCGGCGGGCGAGGGCCGGGCGAGCCGCTCGAACTGTCGGGCTCGCGCTATCAGCAGCAAGGGGCGGTGCCGCAGCAGCAGGCCGCGGTCCCGCAAGGAGGCGCGACGCAAGCCTTGCCGGCGCCGCCGCCGCGCAATCTCAACGGCACCGGCGGCGGGCTTGCCACCGCGCCGCCGTCGAACTCGCCGCGCGACGAATACGATCTCGGCATCGGCTATATGCAGCGCAAGGACTACGCGCTGGCCGAGGAAACCATGCGCAATTTCGCGCAGAAATATCCGAACGACGCGCTGGTCGGCGATTCCCAGTACTGGCTCGGCGAGAGCTTCTTCCAGCGCCAGCAATATCGCGACGCCGCCGAGACCTTCCTCAACGTCACCAGCAAATACGAGAAGGCGCCCAAGGCGCCGGATTCGCTGTTGCGGCTCGGGCAGTCGCTCGCGGCGTTGAAAGAAAAGGAAGCCGCGTGCGCCGCCTTCGGCGAGGTGACGCGGAAATATCCGCGCGCCTCCGCCGGCGTCAAATCGGCCGTCGACCGCGAGCAGAAGAAAGAGAAGTGCTGACGGCCTGCGCAGGCGATCCTAGCGCGCCTGCGACCGGGCGCGCGACCGATATGCCCATGGTCGCGACCCGGAGCATCTCGCCGGATTTGAAGATCTCGGGATCGTCGAGATAGGCCCGCGCCATCGGCAGCGCGTCGGCGCCCCAGAACAGTTCGTCGTCGATCTGTAAGGTCGGCACGCCGAACAGTTTCGCCGCCACCGCCGCATCGGTGTTGGCGCGAAGTTTCGCCTTGGTCTCCGCGGCGTTGATCAACTCGACAGCACGGTCCGGCGCGAGCCCGAGCGCGACGCATGTCGCGTCCCAACTCTCTTTCAGCGACAGATCGAGGCCGTCACGCCAGATGCGATCCATCACGATGCGCACCGCTTTGGGCGCGGCATCGAGCGCGGCGAGCAGGCGGAGCGGCTTCAGCGGATTGAAGGGATGCGAAGGCGGGAAGCGGAACGGGATGCCGCGGCGCTGCGCCTCGAATACGCAGAGCCGGTAGGTGTGAATCCGCTTCGGCGGGATTTCCGCAGGACCCAGATGTTTCCAGTGCTCCAGCAGCGCGGCAAACAGGATCGGCCGGTAAGTGACGGTCATGCGCTGTGCGAGCTCCTCGATCTCACCGAGCGCGAGATAGGAGAACGGCGAGATCACGTCGAAATACCAGGTCGCCTGTGTCGGTGATTTGGACACGCTCATCGCGGCTCTCCTTGGCGAGGCGCAATCTTGTCTCGCTCCTGCAATGGCATCAAGCCGTGCATGTGGCATAATCGCCCTCATGCGTGACGTTGACAATTCACCGATCTCGGCCAGCGAGGCGAAAACGCTGTTCGCCGGGTGGCGGGACTTGCCGGCGCTGGTGCTCGCGGTCTCCGGCGGCCCGGACTCGGTGGCGCTGATGTGGCTCGCCGCGCGCTGGCGCAAGGGCTTCGCGCGAGGCCCAAAGCTGCTCGCGGTCACGATCGATCATGGCTTGCGCGCGGAGGCGGCGCGGGAGGCGCGCGCGGTGAAGCGGCTCGCAAGCTTGCTTGACGTCGAGCACCGCACCTTGCGCTGGACCGGCGACAAGCCAAGCCGGGGCGTGCCGGCCGCGGCGCGCGAGGCACGCTATCGTCTGCTGGCGCAGGCGGCGCGCGCCGCACGTGCCAGCCATGTCCTGACCGCGCACACGAGGGATGATCAGGCCGAGACATTGCTGATGCGGCTGTTGCGCGGCAGCGGCATTGCCGGCCTGTCGGGAATTGCGCGCGAGAGCGAGCGCGATGGCATTCGTCTTGTGCGTCCACTTCTCGATGTCCCGAAATCGCGGCTGATTGCGACCCTCAACAGGGCGAAGATCGCCTTTGCCGACGATCCGACCAACCATGACGCCGCTTTCACCCGGCCGCGGCTGCGCGCGCTGCTGCCGCTGCTTGCCGCGGAAGGGGGCGATGCGCGGGGATTGGCGCGGCTGGCGTCGCGGCTGGCGCGGGCCAACGCCGCTGTGGAAGTGCTCGCCGATGGCGCCGAGCGCTTTCTGGCCCTCAGGGGTGACCCGTTGGTGCCCGGACTGGATGCGCGTGCGTTCGCAGGACTGCCCGAGGAAATCCGCCTGCGGCTGCTCAGACGCAACCTCGACCGGGTCGGCCACGAAGGGCCGGCCGAACTCGGCAAGGTCGAGGCTCTGCTGGCAACGCTCGATGAGGCCATCGCCGCGCAAGGCGGGCTGAAAACGACCCTCGCCGGTGCAGTGGTAAGCCTCGCGCGGGGCCGGATTCGCATTGCGCCCGCGCCGCTGCGCAGGACGAAGAGGAAATGAACACCGTCGATGCCGTCATAATCCCCGCGGAGCCTTAACCACTGCCGGAAAACATTGCTGAAATGCCATTTTTTCAACGGGAATCGCGTTAGGATGCGTTAAATAGTCCTCGGCGGTTCCCTTGGCATCGCGACCAGCGGCACCTAGATTGTGATACGGTCGAGCGGGGGGAAATTCCCTCGTGGTTGCCCAAAGATAGGTCCGAAGGACTAAGGCCGCGATCCGCGCGACCACGAAGGAAGATCAATGAACGCCAACCTGCGCAATTTCGCCCTCTGGGTCATCATTGTCCTGTTGCTGCTGGCGCTGTTCACGCTCTTTCAGAATCCGGGTCAACGCGCGTCCTCGCAGGATATCTCGTTCTCGCAGCTTTTGACCGAGGTCGACCAGGGTCATGTCCGCGACGTCGTGATCCAGGGGCCGGAGATTCACGGCACCTTCACCAATGGCTCCAGCTTCCAGACCTATGCGCCGAACGATCCGACGCTGGTGACGCGCCTCTATAACGGCAAGGTGCAGATCACCGCCAAGCCGCCCGGCGACAACGTGCCGTGGTTCGTCTCGCTGCTGGTGTCCTGGCTGCCCTTCATCGCGCTGATCGGCGTCTGGATCTTCCTGTCGCGGCAGATGCAGGGCGGCGCCGGCAAGGCGATGGGCTTTGGCAAGTCGCGTGCGAAAATGCTGACCGAGGCGCATGGCCGCGTCACCTTCGAGGACGTCGCCGGCGTCGACGAGGCCAAGCAGGACCTGCAGGAGATCGTCGAGTTCCTGCGCGATCCCGGCAAATTCCAGCGCCTGGGCGGGCGGATTCCGCGCGGCGTGCTCTTGGTCGGCCCGCCCGGCACCGGCAAGACGCTGATCGCGCGCGCGGTCGCCGGCGAAGCCAATGTGCCGTTCTTCACGATTTCAGGCTCCGACTTCGTCGAGATGTTCGTCGGCGTCGGTGCCTCGCGCGTGCGCGACATGTTCGAGCAGGCCAAGAAGAATGCACCCTGCATCATCTTCATCGACGAAATCGATGCGGTCGGCCGTCATCGCGGCGCCGGCCTCGGCGGCGGCAATGACGAGCGCGAGCAGACGTTGAACCAGTTGCTGGTCGAGATGGACGGCTTCGAGGCCAATGAAGGCGTGATCCTGATCGCCGCCACCAACCGTCCCGACGTGCTCGACCCGGCGCTGCTGCGTCCGGGCCGCTTCGACCGCCAGGTCGTGGTGCCGAACCCGGATGTGGTCGGTCGCGAGCAGATTTTGAAGGTGCATGTGCGCAAGGTGCCGCTGGCGCCCGATATCAACCTGAAGACCATCGCCCGCGGCACTCCCGGATTTTCGGGCGCCGATCTGATGAACCTCGTCAACGAGGCGGCGCTGACCGCCGCGCGCCGCAACAAGCGCATGGTGACGCAGGCCGAGTTCGAGGAGGCCAAGGACAAGGTGATGATGGGCGCCGAGCGCAAGTCGCTCGTGATGACCGAAGAGGAAAAGCTGCTGACGGCCTTCCACGAGGGCGGCCACGCCATCGTCGGCCTCAACGTCGTTGCCACCGATCCGATCCACAAGGCCACGATCATTCCGCGCGGCCGTGCGCTCGGCATGGTGATGCAGTTGCCCGAGCGCGACAAGCTGTCGATGTCGCTGGAGCAGATGACGTCGCGCCTTGCCATCATGATGGGCGGCCGCGTCGCCGAGGAGTTGGTGTTCGGTCGCGAGAAGGTTACCTCTGGTGCGGCCTCCGACATCGAGCAGGCCACGCGTCTGGCCCGCATGATGGTGACGCGCTGGGGCCTCTCCGAGGAACTCGGCACCGTCTCCTATGGCGAGAACCAGGACGAAGTGTTCCTCGGCATGTCGGTGTCGCGCACGCAGAACGCGTCCGAGGCGACCGTCCAGAAGATCGACACCGAGATCAGGCGGTTGGTCGAGCAGGGCTACAACGAAGCGACGAAGATTCTCACCGAGAAGCGCGCCGATCTCGAGACGCTGGCCAAGGGCCTGCTCGAGTTTGAGACGCTGAGCGGCGACGAGATCACCGATCTCTTGAAGGGCAAGAAGCCGAACCGCGAGTCGGTGCTGGAGCCGACCACGCCGCGCGCGTCCGCCGTGCCACCGGCGGGTACTGCCGGCAAGCCGCGGCCGCGTCCCGATCCGGATCCCGGCCTGGAGCCGCAGCCGCAGGCGTAATCGCACCTTGGCCGGATATTCCGGCAAGCCACTCTCGCAAAAGCTCGGCATCAAGCCGGGCTTTCGCATTTTTGTGGACCACGCGCCGAAGGCCTATGGCGATATCGTCGGCGCGCTGCCTGACGGCGCAAAGATCGTGACGCGCGCGGCTGCACCACTCGACATGGTGCACTTGTTTGCAACCGAGGCGGCGGGGCTGGCCGGCAAGCTGAAGAGCTTTCGCGCGGCGATCGCGCCGGACGGCATGATCTGGGTGTCCTGGCCGAAGAAGGCGAGCGGCGTTGCCACCGACCTCAGCGACGTCGTGGTGCGCGACACCGCACTGCCGCTCGGCCTGGTCGACGTCAAGGTCTGCGCCATCGACGAGGTCTGGTCGGGATTGAAATTCGTGATCCCGGTAGGGCAGCGCGGCAAGCGCTGACGAGATCGATGCGCTTTTCGCGCGGCTCGAATTCGTTCCCATCGATTGATTTTTCTTCGTGCTCAGCCTGCGCTGCGGCACGCGCTTCATCGTGGAACTGGGTGCTGCCTCCGCGAATTGTCCCGGCATGCATGAGCGTCCTCACATCAACCGGAAAGGACTTGCGCTGATCTCGCTGGTACTCGCACTCGTGTGCGCCGTCGTTCTGACGCTGCAGGTGCGCGACCGCTGGAATAGCCCCGAGGTCAAAACCGCGGCCGAAGCGCAAACCACCACGACCGGTCAGGCCGCGCGCCAGGCCGGCGCGCGCATCTCGCAAACCGAGCCGACGCCGGCGGTCGAGCCGGATCCTGCCGGTCCGAAGCCGGCGCAGCCGGCCCATCCGAATTGACGCATCACACCAGGTGGAAATCGCTCGCGTGCTGCAGCAACAGCTTCGACACGCTGTCAAAGATGACCGGATGATCGCCGCCTATAGTAGACGTGGCGCCGCTCCCGGCATTGTCGGCCGTGTGAGCGACTATATCGGCGACGCTGGCAAATAAGCTGTGGTCGATATCGACGTGATCCGTTCCCGGTCGGAAGCCTCCCACGGTGTCATTGCCGAAGTTCGCATTGAACACGAAGCTGTCGCTCGCCGCGGTGCCCGACAGGATGGCGTTTCCGGAAGCCGGTGCAGTGATGGGAGCTACTGCTGCCGCAGGCGAGGTGTGGCTTGCCGGACCGATCACGCCGTCGCCGTTCAAATCCTGATGGAAGTTCGTCTCGATCGATTGCAGCGAGGCGTCATTCCCGGACGCCGAGGCGATCGGATTGGTGGTGATGTTACCGTTGGCATCGGTGTTCCAAACCGTATAGAGGTCGGCGCCGGTCAGCTTGAAGGCGACTTCGTAGCCGCCGGCGGTCGCTTCCGCGCCGATCGGCGTCCAGCCGCCCCACACGCCCGTCGTCCACGGCGCGCCTGAGTATTTCAGTTCGGGACCGTTGGACGTACCGTGCGCGTAGAGGAAGAAATCGTGGCCGAGCTGCGTCAGGCTGGTCGACCCGGATGTCTCGATCGCAAACGGAATCGAGGGATCGCCGATGATGCCGTCGCCGTTGAGATCCTGGTGGAAGCTCGTCTCCACTCCTTCCAGCGCCGCGCTGTTGCCGGTCACGGTACCGATCGTATCGGTCGTGATGTTGCCGTTGGCGTCGGTGTTCCACACCGTGTACTGATTGGTGCCTGCGAGATTGAACGCCACCTCATGCCCGGTCGCGGTAACTTCCGCGCCGACCGGCGTCCAGCCGCCCCATTCGCCATCCGTCCAGGCCGCGCCGTCATATTTCAGCATGGGTCCGTTGGACGTGCCCTTCGGATCGAGGAAATAATCGTTGCCGGTCAGCACGAGGCTGGTCGCGCCCGAACGACTCCACTGCGATCGGCAGTCGCGGGATTGCCGATCATCGCCATCGCCGTTCAGGTCCTGCTGAAAACTCTTCTCCATTGCGACCAGCGTGCGGGCTCTCGCCCGAGACGGTGCCGATCGGATCGATGATGATGTTGCCGGCTGCATCGGTGTCCCACACCGTATAGATGGTCCGCGCCCGTGACCTTGAAGGCGACCTCATAGCCGGTGGCCGTTGCCTCCACGCCGATCGGCGTCCAGCCGCCCCATTCTCCGGCAATGAAAGCAGCGCCGTCATATTGCAGCTCGGTCGCCGCCCCGCCTTTGTCCAAGAGATAAGTTGCTGCCGATCTCCAGCAGGCTGGTCGATCCGATCGACTCGATCAGGAACGTTTCGCCGGCAGGGCCCGACGTTCCGTCGTGGTTCAGATCCTGCTGAAGCTCGCCTCCAGCGCTTCCAGCGTGAGGCTGCTGCCCGAGACGGTGCCGATCAGATTGGTGGTGATATTGCCGTTCGCATCGGTGTTCCACACCGTATAATCATCGGTCCCGGCACGATTTTGAAAGCCACCTCATAGCCGGTTGCGGTCGCCTCGGTGCCGATCGGCGTCCACTGTCTCCATTCGCCGGTCGTCCATGGCGTGCCGACATATTTCATCTCTGGGACCTGTCGCGGTGCCAACAGGATAGAAGAAATAGTTATCGCCGATGGCGGCCAAGGCCGTCCCGCCCGATTGCTCGGTCTCGTCGATCGCGCCGAGCTGGTCGAAGGTGAAAGTTCCGTCGGAGAATTTGAAAGATTGGACGCTCGTGACTTGATCCGAGCCGTCGGGTGACCCCGCGCGCAAGTCGGTGATTTGGACGCGGGAAGAACTGCCGACGATCAGATAGTCCGAGCGTGCGCCGCTGTATCCTACCGTGTCGTCGCCGCCCTCTCCATTGATCCGGTCGTCGCCGCCGCCGCCGACCAGGAGGTTAGTTCCCGCAGCGGAAAAGAAGACATCGCCGTGCGAGGAGCCAATCACGCTATGGACGTTGATCAGCGTATCTGTTCCCAACCCCGATAGGATGACGACGACGGGGTTCGTCGCCAGGGCGTAACTGACCGTGGTGTCCGTTCCGCCGGTGATCGAATTGTGGCCTGGTCCTCCTGAAAAGATGATCTCGGGGCTGGTACCAGCGGTCATCGTCCGGCCGCTGAACACGGTCGAAATCTCGCCGGCGGCTTGCCCGATGTTCAAGGTACCTGTGCCGAGATTGTCGGAGGACGCGTCGGAAATCGAGAACCCGAATGAATCGGCGACGGCGGTCGGGCCATCCTCGGTGTACACCACCAGGCCATCGTCGACCTGCTGCTGCGTGAACTGGCCGTTCACGGCGAGCGTCGTGCCGTCGACCGTGAGCGTGCCGTGCTGCGGCAAGGCCGTGATCGTATAGACGAGCGCGGAGTCAGGTTGCGAGAGGCTTCCGTCTTCGACGTGAAGCCAGGTGCTGTCGATGGTCAGCGACTGCGGTCCACTCATCATGAGCTCCGAAAAATCAGCTTGCCGGATCGACGCTTCGAGCATGCCTCAGCGCACGGCCCGGCGAGCGGTCGCGTTGGATGGCGATCAAAATTGAAAATCCCCAACAAAGACGGACCCTGCCCAAGTCCCCAATGCGCGCGGTATCAGCACACAACTTTGATGCGAGTCAATATCGATTTACCTGTTTCCAGAATGGAACCGGCCCGTATTTTTCCGGTGACGCAAGCCGGGTCAGGCCAGGTGGAAATCGCTCGCATGCTGGTGCAGCAACAGCTTGGACACGCTGTCGAAGGCGATCGACGCCTCCGCGGCAATCGGGCCTGCGGCGCTGCCGCCGGTGTGATCGGCCGCATGGGCCAACAACTCCACGACGTTCGCAAACAATGTGTGGTTCATATCGACCTGATCCACGCCGCCCTGGAGGCCCTTCGCCGTGTCGTGACCGAAGTGATCGTTGAACACGAAACCGTCGCTTGCCGCGGTGCCCGCCAGCATGGCGTTCACGGCGTTCGGCGCCGCGATGTTCGCTGACACCGGCAAGGTGTGGCTTGGCGGTCCTATCACGCCGTCATTGTTGAGATCCTGCTGAAAGCTGGTTTCCATCGATTGCAGCGAGGCGTCGCTTCCAGGCACCGAGCTGATCGGATTGGTGGTGATGTTGCCGTTCGAGTCGGTGTTCCACACCGTGTACTGATCGGCGCCGGTGAGTTTGAAGGCGACTTCATAGCCACTCGCGGTCGCCTCCGCGCCGATCGGCGTCCAGCCGCCCCACTGGCCGGTCGCCCACGGCGCACCGGAATATTTCAGCTCGGGACCATTGGAGGTGCCGTGAGCATAGAGGAAGAAATTGCCGTTGACCTGCGTGAGGGTGGTCGATCCGAATGACTCGACCACCGCAGGAATCGAGGGATCGCCGATGATGCCGTCGCCGTTGAGGTCCTGGTGGAAGCTCGTCTCCGCGGCTTCGCAGCGCCGTGCTGCTGGCTGCGACGGTGCCGATCGCATTGGTGGTGATGTTGCCGGCAGAGTCCGTGTTCCATACCGTATACAGATTGGTGCCGGCGAGATTGAAGGCGACCTCGTAGCCGGTTGCCGTGACCTCCGCGCCGGTCGGCGTCCAACCGCCCCATTCTCCGTCGGTCCACGGCGCGCCGCCATATTTCAGCGCAGGTCCACTGGATGTGCCGTTCGCATCCAGAAAATAGTCGTTGCCGGTCAGCACGAGATCTGTCGACCCGAACGACTCCACGGCAATCGCAATCGAGGGATTGCCGATCATGCCGTCGCCGTTCAGATCCTGCTGGAAGCTTCTTTCCAGGCCGATCAGCGTCGTGCTGGTGCCCGCGACAGTGCCGATCGGATCGATCGTGATGTTACCGGCGGAGTTGGTGTCCCACACCGTGTACTGGTCCGCGCCCGCGAGCCTGAAGGCGACCTCATAACCGGTCGCGATTGCCTCCACGCCGATCGGCGTCCAGCCGCCCCATTGCCCGGCCGTGAAAGCTGCGCCGTCATAGTGCAGTTCGGGGCCGCTGCCACCCTTGTCGAAGAAAAAATTGCTGCCGGTCTGCAACAGGCTGGTCGACCCGAACCCTTCGATCAGCGTGGAGGTGGATGGCAGGCCGATCACGCCATCGTTGTTCAAATCCTGCTGGAAGCTCGTCTCCAGCGCTTCCAACGTCGGGCTGCTGGCCGTGACGGTGCCGATCGAATCGGTGGTGATGTTGCCGTTGGCGTCGGTATTCCACACGGTGTAGGCGTTGGCGGTTCCGAGCTGGAAGGCGACCTCATAACCGGTCGCGGTCGCCTCGACCCCGATCGGTGCCCAGTCGCCCCATTCGCCGAACGCCCACGCTGCGCCGCCATATCTCAGCTCCGGGCCGCTGGACGTGCCGTTCGCATAGAAGAAGTAGTTGTTGCCGCCCGCGACCAGGCTGGTCGCGCCGTGGGACTCGATGATGATCGCGAAGGCACTCACGAAGCCCGTAACTGAAAAGTTGAACGGGTTTTCGTCGCTGTCGTTGTCGACGAAGCTGATCTGGCCGCTATGAAACCCGGCGCCGGCGTGTCCAATTGCACGGTGAATGTGTCCGATGCGCCCGCAGCGATCGATGCCGACAATCCCTCGACCAGCGAAAATCCGGCGGGCAGCGTCAGTCCTGACGTGGTCAGCGTGCCGCTGCCGGTATTGGTGACCGTGAAGGTGTGTTGAGCCGCAGGGCCGCCTTGCAAGATGGTCCCGAAGTCGGTGAGGTCCGTGCTGCTCGGGGTCGTGTCCCCATCGGCGATGTTGATGCCGCCGCCGCTGACTGCGATCTCGGGCATCGAACCCGGAACGTAGGCGATCGATTGCGGCGTGACGCCTCCGTTGGCCGCAGTAATGACCCCTTCAAATCCGGAGCCCGCCGACAACGCGCCGTTGCTGTCGTATTGGTTCGGAAGCCACGGGCCTGCCGTATGGTTCAGGAGGCGCGCAAGCGTGAAGTCCTGGCCCACCGGATCGTTGGGGTGGCTCACGAAATATGTGAAGAGAGTCGCTATTTCCGTATGATTGCTGTTTGCGACGTCGAGCGCCTCGTCGGCCGTTTGAGGCGTGATGGAGCTGCCGAATCCATCGAGCGTGGTTAGATTGATGGATGAAGAGTCGGAATCGTGGAACGCCCACGAAAACTGCGAGACCGCCGCAAAATTCACCTCGCCCGGCGCATCCGGGTGGTAGCCGCGCGTCGCCACGTCGACCGCCGGATCGAGCGCGACGATCGTATTGACGCCGCCGCTGATGCGCTCCGCGATCTCTTCGGCGATATAGGCGCCGAAGCTGTGCCCGATCTCATTGATGTTCGAACCGGAAAAGCCGAGGCCCGACAGCGCACCGGCCGCCCAGGCCGCAACCAGGGGAACGCGGGCCTCGGCATCCCCTGGATCGAAGATGCCGGTATTGGCGGCGGCGGACCAATCGAGCGTCAAGATCTGGTCGCCGGGCCGCTGGCTGTGGATCGCATTCACCAGATCGCTGAAGGCCGACGGACTGCTGTCCCAGCCGTGGATGATGATCCACGTCGTTTGCGTCGGGTCGATGGCAGCACCGTCGGTGCGATGCAGGGAGACCGCGTAGGAGGTGCCGTTGTCCGATATGGTTCCGCTGACGGTGGATGGATCGAGGCCGGCGTTCTGAACGATCGCGTTGGCGCTGGCAGTGCCCGTGGTGACGGCGCCGGGACTGGACGGGCCGACGGTGAGATGATCGGGCAGGCCGCCGCGTTGATGGATCGTATCGCCGATGATGGCGCCTTGCGGGATCGCGCCTGAAGATGCGATCAGCCCGAACCAGTCGATGTCGCCGTCTGTGGCATCGAAATGATTGGTCCAGATGCCGGAGCCGGGCGTGATTTTGCCGAACGCAATCGTCACGCCGCGGTCCCCGCGTGTGCCGGCGTCTGCGTGGTCGCAGCAATCACCATGTTGTCAGACACGCCCCTGGTCCCCAAATCCGTCCTGCAGCGCCACACTACTTCATCGCGCCTTCGCCGACCACGGCAAACGGCCCCCAATAGGCGGGATTGGCGTTGTCGTCATTCGATTTGTCATTGAGATAGTCCAGCATCGCGCGGCGCAGCGCCTCGGCGCGGCCGATGCTCGCATCCTTGCCCATGATGTCGAAGGTGGAGGTGGTCAGGCGCAGCGCTGCCTCGGTATCGACCGCCCAGTGCGACACCAGCAGCGCGCGGGTGCCGGCGTAGAAGAAGGCGCGCGCCAGTCCCGACAGGGCTTCCGCGCCGGGCTTGTCGCCGGCTACCGTGTTGCAGGCCGACAGCACCACCCAGTCGGCATTGAGCTTGAGTTGCGCAACTTCGCTCGAGGTCAACAGGCCATCGTCGATCTCGGTCGGATTTGCGGGGATCGACAGCGCAAGCGACGGCTCGCCGACGCCCTTGACGTCGCCCGCAATGAGCCCGTGAGTCGCAAAGTAGACCACGCGGTAATTGGCGAGTTGCGCCTTCTTGACGCTCGTCTCGCTCGCGGCAGCGCCGAGATAGATATCGTTCGCGGAGGCGCCGAGCCGCTCGCCGATTTTCTTGATCTCGTCGGCAGTGTCCGGGAGACGTTGCAGCGAGGAGGCGAGCATGCCGCGATCGATGCCGCTTCGCGTCCAGTACTCGGCATAGCCGCGCGTCCTGACGGCGCCGCGCGCATTTTTCGGGGCCGGCGTGCTCTGAAACAAGGGATCGCCGAAGCCGACGAACGGCCGCGCGCCGTTGTCGGCGCGCTTCTCCGAGCGCAGCGCGCGCAGGCTCGCCACCGACGGCAGCACGGTGACGGCGTGACGCCGCAACAGCCAGGCGGCGTCGCGGTAAGGTCCGGCGTTCTTGCCGTCGTTGAGCGGCGCCGGAGGCTTGTCGGTGACCAGCAGATGGAAAGGCAACGCCGTCAGCGCGCCCGACGGCACCACGGCGAGATTCGTCTTGTCCTTGATCGTGGCCTCGACCGGCCGCAGCAGCTGCGAATAGAGCTCGTAGGCGGTGTCGAGATTGAACAGCACCGGCTTGCCGTCGGAAATCGACTTGTTCAGCGCGTCGACGTCGAGCCCCCTGCGGAAGGCCGCGACCTTGTCGCTGAGTTGTTGCCGGTTGAACGGAATCACGCGCCAGTCGAAGGCGTCATGGGTCAGCGCGAAGACATAGGATTCCTTGTCGCCGGCAAGGAAGAAGGCGAGCGCCTCGTCGCCGCGAAGCAGCTTCTGCACGTTGTCCACGTTGAGCGGCCTCGGGCTGGACAGCGCGGCATAGTCGGGGAAGTCGGTCTCGATCTTCGCCTGCAGGGTTTTCTGCTTGTCCTCGAGCTGGGCGATCTGCTTGCGCAGCGCGTCGACGCCACCGCGATTCTGCTGGTTGGTCGGCTTCGACATTTCCGCGATCAGCGCGCGGTCGCGGTCGCGCCAGAGCGCGGAGGTGTCCTGACTGTCGCGCACCAGTGCCGCGATGGCATCGCCGCCGGAGGCAAGCCGCACGCCGAGCTGCTGCACCGCCGCCGCGGTCGAGGATTGCGCCGCCCATTGCGCCGTCATCAGGGCTTCATTGTCGAGTTCGGGCGCGGGGTTTGCAGCCCTGGCGGCCGCGAGATTGGCCACGTGCAACACGAAATAGGGCGTGCGCTGCTCGACCAGTCCGCCCGATCCCTGTTGCTGACGGACCAGTGCGGTCTCGGTCTGGGCGTGGGCGATCACGGCGCCGGTCGCCTTGCGGGAGTAATCCACCGCAGCGGCGGTATTGCCGCTGGCGGCATAGAGACGCGACAAGGCGTCGAGATTTCGCGCCGTGCTCGGATGGTTCGGACCGAGCACCTCGGTGCGGGTCGCCAGCGCGGTCAACAGCAGCTGTTCGGCCTCGGGGTATTTCTTCTCCGCCACCAGTGCATTGGCGAGATTGTTCTGGACGGTGGCGACGGCCTGATGCTTCGGTCCGAGCGCCTGCTGCCTGACCTTGAGCGCCTCGCGCAGATCGGCTTCGGCGCGGTCATACTGCTGCTTCTTGGAGTAGGCTTCGCCGCGGTTCGCCACCAGATTGGCGACCGCCTGGTTGGTCGGGCCGAACACCTTGGACCAGATCGGGATCACCTCGTTGAGCATGGCGATCATCTTGTCATAGGCCGCGTTGGCTTCGCCGGTCTGGCCGTCGTCCGCAAGAGCGTTGGCCTGGTTGCCGTAAACCACCGCGAGACTGTTCATGCTGTTGCCGCGCTGGTAGTCGCGCATCTTGCCCGCCGGCAGCTTCTCGGCGATGGCGAGCGAACGTCTGAACAGCGCTTCCGTCTCCGGATACATCTCCTGGTTCAGATAGACGCCGCCGAGATTGTTCAGCGCGCCGGCGAGCTCGAGATTCGCCGATGCGCCGTTGCGTTCGAGGATCGCGACCGCCGTCTTCAGCGTCTTTTCGGCGTCGGCAAAGCGTCCGACCTCGCGATAGAAGTTGCCGAGCTGCGAGGTGAGGGTGGCGGTGATCTTGTTGTCCGCGCCAAGCGTCGCTCTCGACTTCTCGACGCTCTTCTCGGCGAGCGCAATGGCCTCGGTCTTCTGGCCCGACTGATAGAGCCGGATGACCTGGTTGTTCATTTCCACGATCTCGCGCTGGGCGAATGCGTTCGACATGGGCAACAACAGGGCCGGAAGGGCGAGGGTGAAGATCAGAACGATGCGAAGGCTGGCACGGCGGAACGGAAACGTTTCAGATGAAAAGGAGGCGCGCATCGGGACCTCGCAGGACAAAACCAAAAGGACGCCAGGCTAATTCTCAATCCGTGATTTCAATTCGTGATCTCAGCTTTTGGACTTCCACTCGGTGATGGTCATGATGTCGGGGTTCTGGCCATAGGCCTTGGTCCAGGAATTGACCGACCACTCCGTGCCGGTCGCATTCTCGACGATGACCGCGGTCGTATGCGGCTGCTTGCCGTCGACAAAGACGCCGCGCGACACCGGTTCGCCGACATGATGGAATTTGAGCATCTTGTTGCGCTCGAGCACGATCAGAAGCTCGGTGGCATTGGCGGTGAGATCGATGCAATCCATCTGCTTTGGGCCGCTCTTGGTCGCGGCACTGGCGCGGGCGATGCGGCCGACCGTACCCGCCGCGCGTCCGCCCTCGCGGTCGAACCATGCCACCACCTTCGCCAGCGCGTTGCGTTCGTCCTTGGCGGACCTGGCCGAACCCAGCATGCCCCGCAGCATGGTGACGCGTCCGGGAGTGAGCGAGAAGGTGTCACGACGGGCGCAGCCGAAGCCGTGACACACGACGAGCACCGACGATGGCGAGGAACTGAGCGACAGCTTTTCCAGGAAGGCCGCGCCGCCGTCGCTCGCAGCGCGAGCCGGCAATAACGATGCCGCGGCGATGGCGCCGGCGATCAGAAGCTGCCGTGATCGAAATGGGATGCGATGAACGTTCATGGCTCTAAAGAATGTACGTGGGACAATTGACGCTGGCGACGGCCGCCAATTTACGCATTTTGGGGGACCTGCCAAGCGCGCGCGCTGTCGGCCCACAATTTGGAATGGCCTCCACGCAGCCAACATGGCATGTTTTTCGATGACAAATAGATCGTTGGTGCCGGCACGGCGTCATCCAGCTTAAAAATGAATCGGGGAGGGGCGATGCGTGCTGTAGCGGGCGTAGCGGCTTGTGTGATGGTGCTGACCGCCTGGCCGCCGCTGGCGGGCGCGGCGGACATGCGCGGCGTCACCGCGACCGAAATCAAAATCGGCCAGACCATGCCCTATAGCGGCCCGGTGTCGGCCTTCGGCGCGCTCGGCAAGGGCGAGGTCGGCTATTTCAAGATGCTGAACGAGCGCGGCGGCATCAACGGCCGCAAGGTCAATCTGATCTCGCTCGACGACGGCTACGCGCCGCCGAAAACGGTGGAGCAGACGCGGCGGCTGGTCGAGAGCGACGAGGTCGCGCTCATTTTCTCCTCGATCGGAACTGCGCATAACACCGCGATCGCCAAATACCTGCAGGGCAAGAACATCCCGCAGCTGTTCCTCGCCTCCGGCGCCTCGAAATTCGCCGACATCGCGCAGTACCCGCAGGCGACCGTCGGCGTGCAGGGCGTGTTCCGCTACGAGGCCCGGCTTTATGCCCGCTATGCGCTGGCGAAAAATCCCAACGCCAAATTCGCCATCCTCTCGCAGAACGACGACTACGGCCGCGATTATCTGCTCGGCCTGAAGGACGTGCTCGGCGACAAATACGACACCATCGTCACCGCCGCGACCTATGAGGTCACCGATCCCACCATCGACTCGCAGATCGTCAAGTTGAAGGCGTCGGGCGCCGACGTGTTCGTGATCGCGGCGACGCCGAAATTCGCGGCGCAAGCGATCCGCAAGTCGTTCGAGATCGGCTGGCGGCCGATGACCTTCCTGTCCAATGTCGCGGTGTGGATTTCGACGGTGATGCAGCCCGCGGGGCTCGAGGCCTCGACCGGCATTCTCTCCACGGCCTATGTCAAGGATCCCGACGATCCCTCCTGGAAGGACGATGCCGGCGTGAAAGGCTGGCGCGAGTTCATGACCAAGTATGTGCCCGAGGCCGACCAGCACGACACCAATTATGTCAATGCCTACAACACCGCGATGGTGCTGGAAGCGGTGCTGAAAGCCTGCGGCGACGATCTGTCGACCGAGAACATCCTGAAGCAGGCCTATGCGATTCATGATCTGGAATTGCCGATGCTGCTGCCGGGCATCAAGGTCAATACGTCGCCGACCGACCACGTGCCGGTCGACCAGATGCAGTTCATGCGCTTCAACGGCACCAGCTGGGAGCGGTTCGGCGAGTTGCAGACGGGGAATTGAGGCCTCGTTGAGTTTGCTCAAATTCAAATTCAAATTCAGGATGTTCGGTGTCATCGCCCGGCTTGACCGGGCGATCCATATTCCAGAGGCGGCAGCGCTCCGGGCTTGACCTGGCGATCAAGTATTCCAGAGGCGGCAGCGCTCAACGTGAGGCCTCTGGAATACTGGATTGCCCGCTTTCGCGGGCAATGACAGCCGAGAGGACATGAAACCGCATTCTTCGCGGCGCGATTGCGTTCGGGCTTCTTCTCGCCCCGCTCTCAAACCTTAAGAATTCCTCAACGCGTTCGGGCCTATTGCTGAAGGATGCGCACTCACTTGCGCGAAGGATTTGGCATGGCCGCACCGCATACGACCCCGGCGTCAACTTCCGCTCCGATTCCTCCGGCGCTATTCAACGCCTGCTTCGCGCTGCTCGTCATCAACGCCTGCTACTTCCCGGTGGCCTGGGTCCAGGGTATGTGGATCTGGGAGGCGAGTGGCCTCGGCATCCCCACCGATTTCGTCAATGTCTGGGCCGCGGGCAAGTTGGTGCTCGATGGCCATCCGGCGCTGGCCTATGACTGGGACATCCAGCGCGGAATCGAGCTCGCGTTGTTGCGTCAGGACTTTCCCGGCTACTTCGCCTGGCATTATCCGCCGCCGTTCCTGTTCGTCGCTTCGCTGCTTGCGATGCTGCCCTATTCGGTTGCCTTCATCGGCTGGATGGTCGCGAGCTTCATTCCCTATCTCGCTGTCATGCGCGGCATCGTCGGCCGCCCGTTCGGCTGGATGTTCGCCGCTGCCTTCCCGATGGTGTTCAACAACACCCTTGTCGGACAGAACGGCTTTCTCACGGCTGCGCTGATCGGCGGCACGCTGTATCTCTTGCCGGTGCGGCCGATCCTCGCCGGCATCTGTCTTGGGCTGCTTACCTACAAGCCGCAATATGGTTTGCTGTTTCCGATCGTGCTGATCGCGGCGGCGCAATGGCGCGCCTTCATCTCCGCGGGGGCGACCGCCGTTGTGTTGGCGTTCGTGTCATGGCTCGCCTTCGGACCTGAGAGCTGGCACGCCTTCTTCCACTGGATGCCGACCTTCTCGCAGGCCTTCCTCACCGAGGGCAAGGCGACCTGGTGGAAGCTGCAGAGCATCTTTTCCATGGTGCGTTTCCTGGGCGGCAGCGAGGCGCTCGGCTGGGCCTTCCAATGGGTGCTGACAGCAGCGGTTGCGACCGTGCTGGTGCTGATGTGGCGGAGCCGCGTGCCCTATACGCTGAAAGCCGCCGCGCTCGCCGTCGGCACGCTGCTGACGACGCCGTACCTCTTCATGTACGACATGATGGTGCTGGCGATTCCCGCCGCATTCCTCGTGCGCATCGGCCTCAAGAGCGGCTTCCGCGCCTACGAACTTCCGGCGCTCGCCTGCGCGCTCGCGCTGTTCCTGACCTTCACCTTCACCGGCGAGCCGACAGGCTTTGCCATCAACCTGATCGTCGGCGCGCTGATCCTGCGCCGCGCCGGGCCATGGTGGCGGCGCGAACCGGTGCCTTCGCTGGCGACCGCCGGCGCATAGCCCGATTTTTCCTCTGAAGTCCGACGCCAGCCGTCACATTTGCGTCTTGTCATCTGCCATGAATAGTTGTTCACTTCTTCAGGCGATTTGCTGCTCTGATCGCCAGAAAAGATGAAGACGTGTTCGGCCGAGTGATGTCGTCCGATTGCGTACCGGGACGGACAACGCCATGGTTTATCGGCGGACGCATCAGGTCGTGAAGCGCCTTGCGGCGCGGCGCAGCGCAATTCTCGCCGCCGCACGGGACACCGCGGCGGAAGCCGGCATGGCTGCGGTGCAGATCGCGCCGGTCGCGGTGCGCGCCAATGTCGCCGCCGGCACTGTCTATCGCTATTTCCCGTCGAAAGCGGATCTGATCTCCGAGCTGATCGCCGATGTCTCGCGCGACGAGCTCGCCGCCATCCGCCGCGCCGCCGATGCCGCGCCGGGGCCGTCATCGGCGCTGGCCTCCGCGGTGTCGACGGTTGCGATGCATGTGCTGTCGCAGCGCAAGCTCGCCTGGGGCATCCTGGCCGAGCCGGTCGACGTCGACGTCACGGCCTCGCGGCTTGCGAGCCGGCGCGAGATCGCGGGCGAGATCGCCGGCCGCATCGATGCCGCCGTGCGCGCCGGACATCTGCCGGCGCAGGACACCGTGCTCGCCGCGACAGCGCTGCTCGGCGCGCTGCATGAGTTGCTGGTCGGGCCGCTCGCGCCCGATCATCTCGACGATCCCGGCAAGCTGCGCGATGCCGTGCAGAGCGTGACCTTGCTGGCGCTACGCGCCGTCGGCGTGATGGATGCGCGCGCCCGCGGCCTTGTGGTGCAGGCGGTGCCGCCGACCAGGACGCTGGTTGGGGCGTGAGAAGCCTTACTTGCTCAGTCCGACAGTCTGGGTGTTCGAGCCGCCCAGGCATCTCCGGGCTGACTGGATTTCCGCTTCCGTGGCGCCCTTGCTTCGCGCCCACGATTCGGCAGCGCCCTCGGAATATTTGGCGACGTAATAGCGAACCACAGTGCATGACATCCGGCGAAGCACGCCCGACTTTTCGCTGGCGTCTGCAGTTTGCGGAAGCGCCATAAATACGACCGACGCCAGGAGTGCTCGGGTCAACATGCAATCACCTACTTTGGAGCTCCCCAGCCCAACCCGGGGGTTAGCCGCTCCGAGTCGGCGCAGGAACCCCTAAAGGACATCAGTCCTATGCGCTGGGTGGGATGCTTAATTCGGCTCGTTGCTCGATTTGGGAGCTGCGCGAAAAGCGGCTCCCTGCCTCACATATTCGCGTCGCCGTCGGAGCCGACGGAGGCGATGCGCACCATGTTGGTGGTGCCGGGAATGCCGAGCGGCACGCCGGCGACGATCAGCACGCGCTGGCCGGCGCGGACGAAGCCATCGCGGAACGCGATCTTGCCGGCGCGGGCCACCATGTCGTCGAGATCGTGCGCGTCCTCGGCGACCACGCAGTGCACGCCCCACACCACCGAGAGCTTGCGGCCCGCCGTGATGTTCGGCGTGATCGCGACAATCGGCGGCTTCGGGCGCTCGCGCGCCACGCGGATCGCGGTCGAGCCCGACGAGGTCCAGCAGATCACCGCGGGCAGATCCAGCGTCTC
This sequence comes from uncultured Alphaproteobacteria bacterium, assembly GCA_963795365.1. Classification (GTDB taxonomy): domain Bacteria; phylum Pseudomonadota; class Alphaproteobacteria; order Rhizobiales; family Xanthobacteraceae; genus Bradyrhizobium. Next base: position 79,920 of record CAWCHW010000001.1, on the reverse strand, counting down.
GGCGATCTGCCGCGCGGCATCCGCGATCGCGTCGCCCGCGGTCGCTTCCGGATCTGGACGTTGCGCGGTGATGACCTGGCGATAGGTCGGATCGCGCTCCACCTCCTCGCCGATGCGGTTCATGGTCGCGACCGCCTCGACCGGGAATTTGCCGGCGGCCGATTCCGCCGACAGCATGATCGCGTCGGCGCCCTCATAGACGGCGGTGGCGACGTCGGAGACTTCGGCGCGGGTCGGCACCGGGGCCTGGATCATCGACTCCAGCATCTGGGTTGCGATCACCACCGGCTTGCCGGCGCGGCGCGCCATCCGCGTCATCTGTTTCTGCAGGCTCGGCACGCGCTCCAGCGGCAGCTCGACGCCGAGATCGCCGCGCGCCACCATCAGCGCGTCGGACGCCTCGAGTATTTCGCCGAGGCGGTCGATCGCCTGCGGCTTCTCGATCTTGGCCATCACGGCAGCACGGCCGCGGATCATCTTCTTGGCCTCGACCACGTCCTCGGCGCGCTGCACGAAGGAGAGCGCGATCCAGTCGACGCCGGTGACCAGCGCCGCCTCGAGATCGGCCTTGTCCTTCGGCGTCATCGCGGAGACCGGCAGATCGGTGTCGGGCAGGCTGACGCCCTTGCGGTCCGACATCTTGCCGCCGATCACGACGCGGGTCACCGCGCGATCGGGCGAGCACTCTTCCGAGATCAGCCGCACCTTGCCGTCGTCGAGCAAGAGCGCGTGTCCGGGCTTGAGCGCAGCGAGAATTTCCGGGTGCGGCAGGTTCACGCGGCTGTTGTCGCCGGGCGCTTTGTCGGAATCGAGGGTAAAGCTCTGGCCGTTCTTGAGCTGCACTGCGCCTTCCGCGAACGAGCCGAGCCGCAGCTTCGGTCCCTGCAGATCGACGAGGATGCCGATCGGCCGGCCGTAACTGCTACTCGACATTGCGGATGGTCGCGACCAGCTCCCGCATCTTGTCATGCGAGGTGTGGCTCATGTTGATGCGGAAGATATCGGCGCCTGCCTCGAACAGGCGTCGGATCATCGCGCTATCCGAAGATGCGGGACCGAGCGTGGCGAGGATCTTGATACGGCGCAGCCGTCTCATTTCTTGCTTCCGGGAGCTGGCGGCAAGCCAGGCGCGCCCGGCGGCACTGCACCCGGTGAATTCGGCAGGCCCGGAACGCCGCCGGGGCCGACCGTGCCCGGGATGCCGGGTACGCGCTGCTGCTGTGCCGGCTGTTCATTGGCATCGGTGAGTTGCACGGTCCAGGCGCGCTGGTCGCCGGTATCGACCTCGAAAAAGCCGGTGCGATCGAAGCCGCGCGCCAGACAATTCTCCGTGCCCTTGATCGTGAATTCCTTGTCGCGCGAGCACATGAAGGCCTGACCCGACCATTCGCCGCCGCGGTCATAGTCGAGCGCATAGATGTAGTAGAAGCGCGCCACCAGGGTTCCCTTCAGCAAGGTCTCACAGCTTCGCGAGGACACGTTCCACCAGCCTTCGGTGGTCCATCCTTCAGCGTCCTTGTAGCCGAGCGCGATTCCGACCCGGCTGGCGGTGTTGTTGCACAGACGAAAGTCCGCGCGCGCCGAACCGTTCCCGGCGCAGAGCAGGAAAAGCGCCGTCACGATTGTGACGGCGACCGAGCGGGGACGAACCGAATGCTGGGGGATCATTGCGTGAAGCTATATCTCAAATCAGCGACGATTTCGCGTAAGCGGGCTACGACTGTCAACGGCCAAAGCGGCTTTTCCGGGCGCCATTGGGTGGACGCGTCGTCCAAAGCGCGTTGGCGATGAAATCGCCGTCACGCTTTAGTTTGTTGTTGCGCATGATCTTTTCGGAAAACCGCTTCACATTTTCCCGGATCATGCGCCGAAAATCGGCCCCGCAAGCCATTGTTTGCGCTGCGATATGGCGGAATTTGTGGCAAGCTCCATATGAAGTGCAAGCTCTGCAACGACGGGATTTGAGGCCATGGCCATTGACGACAAGACTCGAACGGAACTCGAAGCGGCCGCCTTCCGCCGCCTCGTCGGGCATCTGCGCGAGCGGACCGACGTCCAGAACCTCGACTTGATGAATCTCGCCGGCTTCTGCCGCAATTGCCTGTCGAACTGGCTGAAGGACGCCGCCGACGAGAAGGGCGTCGCGCTCTCCAAGGACGAAAGCCGCGAGGCCGTCTACGGCATGCCCTATGAGACCTGGAAGTCGAAATATCAGGGCAGCGCCAGCCCCGATCAGTTGGCCGCGATGAAGAAGTCCCATCCCGGGCACTGACCGGCGCCTTGCTCTGCGCTGCCGAACTGACGCACTCTCCCGCGCAAATCATTCTGCAGTCAGGGGGGATGCGATGAGACATAGTGTTATTGCCGTCGCGCTGTTTGCGGGCGGCATCGCGGTGGGACTGGCCTCATCGGAGGTGATTCACGCGCAGGCCCCGGCATTCACGACCAAGCAGGTGCTTCGCACCGACCTGGAAAATTTGCCGGGACAGGAGGTGATGGCGTCCGCATCGACCTGGCAGCCGGGCCACCGCCTGCCCTGGCACATGCATCCTGACGGGCACGAATTCACCTACGTGATTGAGGGCGAACAGACCCTTGAGATCGATGGCGTGGGAACGAAAGTCGTGAAGGCGGGCGAGATGCTCTACACGCCGCCGGGCGTCGTCCATTACGGCCGCAACGCGAGCGACAAGGAATTGAAAACGCTGGTGGTGCGAATCAAGCCGAAAGACAAGCCGGTTTTGATAGAGGTCAAACGCTAACAGGTGGCGGCGTTGATCTCCTGTGGGCGCGCTGTGGATGAGCGCGATGCTGCCTTGACCCAAGAGGGATGAAATTCGAGTGTCGCGGCGCGATGCGTGAAAGCGCGCCTCGCATTTGTCAGGTTGATTTCGGGAGTTTTGGGATGGCCACCGCTGCTGCTGCCGCTACGGAAGAACACGCGAACTCGTTTCGCCAAGGACCAGCTCAAGGCCATCATCGAGCGTATCGAGCGGCTGGAAGAGGAAAAGAAGACCATCTCCGACGACATCCGCGACGTCTACGCCGAGGGCAAGGGCAACGGCTTCGACGTCAAGGCGCTGCGCGCCATCGTGCGCCTGCGCAAGCAGGATCCCAACGAGCGGCAGGAGGCCGAGACCATTCTCGAGACCTACATGCAGGCGCTGGGGATGATTTGAGGCGCGTGGCGACGCCTCCTACTCCACTCACTGTCGTCCCTGCGAACGCAGGGACCCATAACCACCGACGTTTGTAGTTCAAGCATGCTGGGGACACAGCGTGCTCGATGACGCGGTGCCTGTGGTCATGGGTCCGCGCATTCGCGAGGACGACGCCGAATATATGGAAGTTGGAGCTAAACGACGCAGCTTACCGCAGCAGCGCGGTGCGCAGCGTGAACGACGTCATCTCGAGCTTGGTGATCGCCGATCCCGAGAAATGATCGACGCTCATGCCGAGCAGGGGATCGTCGGAGAAGCCCATCGCGATCGTCGAGGCCGGCTTGACGAAGAACGCGCGCATCGCGCTCATGTCGCTGTCGCCCATCACGGTCACCGACATCGCGTTGCTCGCGCTCGGCGCCAGCATCATGATGCGCATCCAGATGTTGTTGCTTTTTCCCGCGGAGAGGCGCGTCGCGGTCGTGACCGCGTCGTCCTTGCCGGCCACGCCCTTGGTCGCGATGGTGTTGATCTCGGTGGCCGCGGCGGCGGCATTGCGCGCGGGCCGCGCGCTACGCGGGATCGGAGCGGACGCCGCCACGATGTTGGAATGGTCGACCGGAGAGCTGGCAGGCGGGGCGTAGGCCAGCGCCTGATAGGCCGGCGGCGGCACGCTCGCGGTGGCTTGTGGATCGGCGGTCTCGAGCGCCTTGCGCGCGCTGATCGCGGCCATCTGGGCCGGCGTCGCCTGCTTCGGCGCGGCCGCGTTGTCGTCCCAGAAGCCGCGCGCATTGATGATGTCGGACGGCGTCTGCGGCTTCGCCTCGGCCTTGTCGGCCACGGGTGCCGGTTGCGGCCTCAGTGGCTGCACCGACTGCACGTCAGCCGACGCCAGCTGCAGCGTGGGCATTTTCGCATGCGAGGCGGGAGCAACCGGTGCGGGGACCACTGGCGCAGGCTTGGCGGCCGCGACGACAACAGGCGCAGGCTTCTTCGGCTCGACCGGCGCGGGAGCCGCGGCTTCTTCCTCGTCGTCGTTCGCCTTGGCGTTGCCTTTGCCCTTGAACAGCGAAGCCAGGAACGAGGTCTTGCTGATGGTCGCGGCATCGTCGCCGTCGCCGCGCTTCTCGATATCGGCCTTGGCGAGCTCATAGCCCTTCAGCGGCCGGCCGTCGGTCGGTACATGCACGGTGCGGCCGTCCGGGAACACCTTGGCCAGCTGGTCGTGCGTCATGCGCGGCCAGTGCCGGATGCTGCCAGTGTCGAGATGCACGAAGGGTGAGCCGGAGGTCGGATAGAAGCCGACGCCGCCGCGCTGCAGGCGCAGGCCGGCGAAGCGGATCTGCTCCAGCTGGACGCCGGGAATGTAGAAGTCCATCGCATGGCCCAGCATATGCTGGGAGAAGCGCGCCACGCCGGAATTTGCGGAGCGTTGACGCAGCATCGCGTTGGTGGCGGGTGAGCGATAGGAGGAGATGATCTGGATCGGCTGCTTGCCGTCGACGTCGCGATAGACTTCCCAGAGAATGTCGAACAGGTGGCGGTCCATCACGATCTCGTCCTGGGTGCGCCAGTCGCGGAGAAAGTGATTGAGCTGTTTCAGCGCGTCGTCGTCATAGCGGCCGTCGCGCTTGAAGGTGACGGTGAGGTTTTCGTCGGAATGGGTGTGGTGGAAGGAGAGGGTGCGGGTCTCGTTCTGCGCGGTGGCGTCGTGCACCGAGCCGGCCCCCAGCATCAGCAATGCCGATGCGAGCCCGATGCGGGCTCCGGCCTTGATGCCCTTGCGGGACGCAGACAGCGAGTTGAATTGGCGTGCGAAACCAATCGGCACGATGAGCCCACCCAATCGACCAGCGTTCAGTGGACCTTCCGCCAACCCCTGTCAGGCGAAAGAAGTGAACGCTTTCTAAAGCGGGATGGTTAACAGAGTGTTACCAACCCGCCCCCAAGTTAGGGTTAAGCTAACCGGCCAAGTATGGCAAAAAAGTGCCCGCCCTTCTGTTTGGGGTGGACAATGGTTAACGTCAAACGGCCTCGCGAGGTAGCGAGGCCGTTGACTTGTCTATCGAAATGAGGGCGGACGTTACCGGGTCATCACCCGGCGCGGTTGCTGCTGGGCGCGGCGGCCGACCGGAGCGGGCGGCACCGGCGGTCCGAACAGCCGCTCGAAAAACGACGGTCCGCCGCTGGCATAGGCGACGCCTGCCGGCAACTGCATATTCGGCTTGGGGCCGTAGCCCGGCTGCGAATGCGCGACCACGTTCTCCATCTCCTTCATGCGGCCGCTCTTCATCAGCGAGATCATGGTGGCGTCGCGGCCGTAGACGTCCTTGCGCAGCTGCAGCTTGCCGGCGTCGTCCACGAACGCGGTCTGATAGGTGATGTTGACCGGGACCGGGGTCGGGAATTTCAGGTCGACTTCGCCGCGCCCGTACATGCCGCGGACCTTGTCGGCCGACCACTTCTCGTTGGGCAGCGCAATGTTGAGCAGCACCGAGGCGTATTGATCCGGATACTGCACGCGCATGCAGCCATGGCTGAAGGCGCGCTCGCTCTTCTCGAACAGGTACTTGTCCGGCGTGTCGTGCTGATAGACCAGGAACTTGTTCGGGAAGTTGAAGCGGATGCGGCCGAGCGCATTGGCTTCACCCGGTGGCTGCGAGATGTGCACGCTGCCGTCGGGATTCCTGTCGAGCTTCAGCCCCATGCGCTGCAGCACGGTCGGATCCTGCTGCAGGGCCGGCAGATACTCGCCGTAGACGATCGACGGCGGCACGTTCCAGGTCGGATTGACCGTGATGTACTTCATCGTCTCGGTCAGAAGCGGTGTCGCGTGCTGCCCTGGCTTGCCCGTGACCACGCGCGTGGTCCAGACCTGCGCGCCGTGCTGCATCACCTTCAGCGTGTAGTCGGGAATGTTGAGGATGACGTAGGCGTCGCCGAGCGCGGCCACGCCGAGATCGCGCGGCAGCCAGCGCCAGCGCTCCATGTTGACCAGCACGACGTCGATCTGCTTGTCGCGCTTCGGGCTGTTCAGCGCCTTGACGGTGGCGTTGTCGAGCGAGCCGCTGACCTTGATGTCGGCGTTGTCCTGGAATTTGCGCACGGCTTCGGAGACCGCGGCGTCAAAGTGCGCGTCGTCGGCGTTCTCGGTGATACCGAGCTTGGCGCGCAGCTGCGGCACGCGCGGATCTTCCGGCGCCACCTCCGGCTGCTTCTTGTTGGCGGGCTTGAAGGTGAGCGTCGGACCATCGGCGATGGTGATGACGGGGCCGTCGCCCTGGCCGCGCAGCTCGGCGAGCTTCTTCTTCAGCTCCTGGTAAAGCTTTTGCGGCGGATTGTAGCTGTCCAGCGTGGCGGACGCGTCCTTCGCGCCCGTGACATTGGCAAGCACTTCCGACGGATCGATCGGATGATCCGGATACTGGATGTCGGCCGAGACCTGCGACCAGTGCATGCGGCCGCTCTGCGCATGGCGCGCATAGTCGAGCATGCTCGCGGTCAGCTTCAGGTCGGCTTCGGCGAGCGCGTCCGGCGAGGTCGGCGCTAGCGAAATCCGGCGCCGGATAGTCGGCCGGGTTGAGGCCGTCGGAGCCGGCATCCTTCAGGCGGGCGATCACGCCCTTGCCGTTGTCGGTGAGGCTGCCCGACTGCGTCCACAGCGGCGCATAGTCGCGGGCGCCGTAGAATTTCTCGACGGACGCGCGCTCGGCCTTGCGATCGAAATAGCGCAGCGACTTGGCGGCGAGCATGTCCTTCAGCTTGTCGGCGACCGGCTGATCCGCCGGCGGCACAGTGCTGACCTTGACCGGCGGCTCCGCAATCGGGGCTGCAGCGGTCGCGGGCGCGACGGGAGCCGCAGCGGGCTCCGGTGCCGCGGCGGGTGCGGGCGCGGCGCTGTCGGTCGACGCGGTGAGCGGCGTGCTCGGCAGCGGCACGCTTGGCGCCATGGTTGCCATTGCGGGCGCCGTCGTGGCGGGAACCGCAGGCGCGGGAGCCGCAACATCGATCGGCTTCACATCGACGGGCTTTACATCGGAAAGCTTCGCCTCGACTGCAGGCGCAGTGGACGCCGTGGTGTCCATCTTGAAATCGCTGGCGGTCGGAGGCGGAAGGTTGACCGGCTCGGGACGCGGGACGGCGGCATCGATTGCGAGTTCGGCGGGGCTGGCGCGGTTTGGGCCTTGCGCCATCGCCGAGGTTGCGGACACCGTGAGGAAGGTCGCAGCGACCGCCATCAAGACGCGGTCGAATCCGCCACGGTTGTTCGAGTAGTCTCGCATTGTCACCCCCTCTGGGTGAAACCGCCCCGGCAAGGAACAGTTCCGGATCGTCAGTCTTCGTTGAAGCCAGCTCGTCAGCCTGGCACGCCCGCACGCGACACTTCTTTACGCACACGACGACACAGGCGCCCCTTATCAGCAGACCGCGTCAGGCGGGGCAACTCACGACAAACTGACCACAACTCCTTTGCAACGGATGATGCGCTTTTGCCACGCGCACCCCGCTTTGTCTGTCACCTGCAAGCCACGGTTCGAAAGTTCTGCAATGACCGAAGGTTGTGGTCGATTTTTGCAATCCCGATGCCGAGCAGCCACAGTCGACTGTTCCGCCTCAATTAGTCTCTTTCGTGTCTTTGGCGAAAGGTTCTTGGGCGGAAGGTTCTTGTGCTGAGGCTTCATCGAGCTTGCGGTAGAGCGTGGAGCGGCCGATCTTCAGGCGCCGTGCGACCTCGGACATCTGGCCGCGGTAGTGCGCAATCGCGAAGCGGATGATCTCGTTCTCCATCTCCTCCAGCGGCCGCATTTCGCCGGTGCTGGTCAGCATCGCCAGCGTGCCATGGACGGGCAGGGGCGCAATCGGTATTTCATTACCAGAAACCATGGCGGGCGCCGTGTGCTGGATCGTGGGCGAAACCACCAATGGCTCGCCGGGCGCGTTTGGGGCGACCGTCGCGTGGGAGGGCAGCGAGGGGAAATCCGAAAGTTCCAACTGGTCGTCATCGCTCATGACGACCGCGCGATAGATCGCGTTCTCGAGCTGGCGGATGTTGCCGGGCCAGTCGAGCTGGGCGAGCTGCGCCATCGCCTCGCCGCTGATGCCGGTGATGGTCCGATTTTCCTCGGCGCCGAACCGCGCCAGGAAATGCCGTAGCAGATGCGGAATGTCCTCGCGCCGTGCGCGCAGCGGCGGGATCGTCAGTGGCAGCACATGCAGGCGATAGAACAGGTCTTCGCGGAAGTGACCGCTCTTGACGCGATCGAGCAGCTTGCGGTTGGTCGCGGAGACGATGCGGACATCGACCTTCACGGGCTTGCGTCCGCCGACCGCTTCGACCGCGCCTTCCTGCAGCGCGCGCAGCAACTTCACCTGCGCGGCCAGCGGCAGTTCGGAGACTTCATCGAGGAACAGGGTGCCGCCGCTGGCTTCGACGAACTTGCCGGTGTGACGTTCGGTTGCGCCGGTGAAGGCGCCCTTCTCATGGCCGAACAGGATCGATTCCACGAGATTGTCGGGAATCGCGCCGCAATTGACCGCGACGAACGGTTTCGATCTGCGCTCGCCGCTGCCATGGATGGCGCGAGCGAACAATTCCTTGCCGACGCCGGATTCGCCTTCGATCAGCACGGGGATTTGCGAGGAGGCCGCCTTCTGCGCGGTGCGCAGCACCGCTGCCATTGCATCGCTGCGGGTGATGATATCGGAGAAAGTCAGCCGGCCTTCGCGGCTGTGACGGATGCGCTGCAACTCGCCCTTCAGCGCACTGGTGTTGAGCGCGTTGCGCAGCGAGACCTGCAGCCGCTCCATGCCGACCGGCTTGACCACGAAATCCTGGGCGCCGGCACGCATCGCCGAGATCACATTGTCGATACCGCCATGCGCGGTCTGCACGATCACGGGGATGGCAAGGCCGGCCTCGCGGATTTTTGCCAGCACGCCCATGCCGTCGAGGCCGGGCATCACGAGGTCGAGCACGACCGCGTCGATCGAAGGCGCCTCCGCTCCCGTCAGCATGGCGATCGCGGCGTCCCCGCTGTCGACCACGACAGCCTCATAGCCGCATTTCTGCACCATGTTCTCGACCAGTCGGCGCTGTACGGCGTCATCGTCGGCGATCAAAATGCTGGCAGCCATGGCTTTCCCCGCGCCTTCCTACTATCTGTCTCGAATCGGGGCACTGTCGCCGATGCCGATTAACGCGCGCTTAAACCTTGCTGTCCCGCTCTCATTCCATTCCGACTGACAGGTTTTCATCACGATGACGTCCACGCCCGCTTTCCGCAAGCCGAAGAACTCAGCCAAGTCTACCGCCAAAGCGAAGATCAAGACCGGTAAATTACCGGAATGGAACCTCGGCGATCTCTATGCCGGGATCGAGGCGCCCGAGATCGCGCGGGACCTCAAGACGATGGATTCCGAATGCGTCGCGTTTGAGACGGACTACAAGGGCAAGCTTGCGGAAAAGACCGCGGGCGAGGGCGGCGGCGCATGGCTCGCCGAGGCGGTGAAGCGCTATGAGGCGATCGACGATCTCGCCGGCCGCCTCGGGTCCTATGCCGGTCTCGTTCGCGCCGGCGACAGCCTCGATGCCGCGATCTCCAAATTCTACGGTGACGTCTCCGAGCGGTTGACGGCGGCCTCGACGCACCTGTTGTTCTTCGCGCTCGAGCTCAACCGGATTGACGATGCCGTGATCGAGCGCGCGATGCAGACGCCGGCGCTCGGTCACTATCGTCCGTGGATCGAAGATCTGCGCAAGGAAAAGCCGTATCAGCTCGAGGACCGCATCGAGCAGTTGTTTCATGAAAAGTCGCAGACGGGCTATTCGGCCTTCAACCGGCTGTTCGACCAGACCATCTCGGCGCTGCGCTTCAAGGTCGGGGCCAAGGAGCTGGCGATCGAGCCGGCGCTGAACCTGTTGCAGGACCGCGACGGCAAGAAGCGCAAGCTTGCGGCCGAAGCGCTCGCCAAAACCTTCAAGGCCAATGAGCGGACCTTTGCGCTGATCACCAATACGCTGGCCAAGGACAAGGACATTTCGGACAGCTGGCGCGGCTTCAAGGACGTCGCCGACTCCCGTCATCTCAACAATCGCGTCGAGCGCGAGGTGGTCGATGCGCTGGTCGGCTCGGTGCGCGCGGCCTATCCGAAACTCTCGCATCGCTACTACGCCCTGAAGGCAGGCTGGTTCAAAAAGAAGAAGCTCCCCCATTGGGACCGCAATGCGCCGCTGCCGTTTGCGGCGACAACGATGATTGGCTGGCCGGAGGCGCAGAACATGGTGCTGACGGCCTATCGCGGCTTCTCGCCCGAGATGGCCGATATTGCTGCGCGGTTTTTCAGCGATCGCTGGATCGACGCGCCGGTCCGTCCCGGAAAGGCGCCGGGCGCGTTCTCGCATCCGACCACGCCATCGGCGCATCCCTATGTGCTGATGAACTATCAGGGCAAGCCGCGCGACGTCATGACGCTCGCGCATGAGCTTGGCCACGGCGTGCATCAGGTGCTGGCGGCGAAGAACGGCGCGCTGATGGCGCCGACGCCGCTGACGCTTGCCGAGACTGCAAGCGTGTTCGGCGAGATGCTGACGTTCCGCCGGCTGCTCACGCAGACCAAAAATTCGAAACAGCGTCAGGCGCTGCTCGCCGGCAAGGTCGAGGACATGATCAACACCGTGGTGCGGCAGATCGCGTTCTATTCGTTCGAGCGCGCGGTCCATACCGAGCGCAAGAATGGCGAATTGACCGCAGAACGCCTGGGCGAGCTCTGGCTATCCGTGCAGGGCGAGAGCCTGGGCCCGGCGATCGAGATCAAGCCGGGCTATGAGACGTTCTGGATGTACATCCCGCACTTCATCCACTCGCCGTTCTATGTCTACGCCTACGCCTTCGGCGACTGTCTGGTGAACTCGCTTTATGCGGTCTACGAGCAGGCCGCCGAGGGCTTCGCCGAACGCTATCTTGCCATGCTCGCGGCCGGCGGCACCAAGCACTATTCGGAGCTGCTGAAGCCGTTCGGGCTCGACGCCAGGGATCCGAAATTCTGGGACGGTGGGCTGTCGGTCATATCTGGCATGATCGACGAGCTGGAGACGATGGGTTAGGCCGTAAAACAATTGTTGAACGAGGCGTGGAAGTCTGTTATACATCTGTATAACGGAGACTAAGCGATGAACGAAACTGCACGCGACCTTAAGATCGAAAGCGCCGCACTTCAAATCCGCAAGATCGGTAATTCCGTCGGCGTGATCCTGCCGAAGGAGTTGTTGGCACGGCTCAATCTCAAGGAGGGAGACAAGTTCTATCCGGTCGAACAGCCCGATGGCAGCCTTCGGCTGACACCCTTCAACCCAAAGCATGCCCGGACGATGGAGATCGCCCGTGAGGTCATGCACGAATATCGCGATACGTTTGCCGCGCTTGCCAAATGAGCGAGCCAATCTGGCTCGATGTCGATGAAGTCATCGATATGCATGCCGAGCAACTAGCGATATTCGGAGGACCTGAAGGTATCCGGGATCGAGGTCTTCTCGAGTCGGCGATTTTGCGGCCAGTCAACCAATGGCACTACGGACAAACCGATATGGCGGCACTTGCCGCAGCCTATGCATTTGGCCTCGCCCGCAATCATGCCTTTGTCGATGGCAACAAGCGCATCGCGTTCCAGGCGATGATGGTATTTCTGCGTGGCAACGAGATCGCGTTCGCACCTGAACCCGCGCAGGCCACCGCCATGATCCTTTCCTTGGCCGCCGGCGAAGTCAGCGAGGAGAGCCTGACCCGCTGGATCAGGGACAACTGGCCGGCAAAATGACCGGTATGCTGTGGCAGGCGAGCGAGTGCGCGTTGCCCTGCCAGCGGCTTTGCGGTATTTCGGCGCGAGACATCGATCTCACTGGGGACAGCAATGGCAGACCATAGCGAAGTGGCTTACACGACCGCCGACGGCAACGACTACGAAGCCCATGAAGCGACCTATGAGGGCTTCATCATGCTGGTGAAGTACGGCAGTGCGACTGTCGCCCTTATCCTGATCCTGATGGCGTACTTCCTGGTCTGATCCGCGCCTCCTGCGCCGCGCTAGTACCCGAAAAAGTCTCGCCGGTTGCGAAACCGGTATTCATCCCTGCGGAAATCGCGCTAGTTTGAGCCAAGCGCGCACTTGCCCGCCGGAGGCCTCATGAAGATTGCCGTCGCCAAGGAAATCGATCCCTCCGAACCGCGGGTGGCGGTTTCGCCCGACACGATCAAGAAATTCAAGGCGCTCGGCGCTGAAATCGCCATCGAGCCCGGCGCCGGCATCAAGTCAGGTCTGCCGGATTCCGATTTGACGGCGGCGGGCGCCATCGTCTCGGCCGACGCGTTGAAGGACGCCGATCTCATCATCAAGGTGAAGCGGCCCGAGGCTGGCGAACTTGCAAAGTACAAGCGCGGCGCGCTCGTCATCGCGATCATGGACCCCTATGGCAACGACGCTGCGCTGAAGGCGATGGCGGATGCCGGTGTCTCGGCCTTTGCCATGGAACTGATGCCGCGCATCACCCGCGCCCAGGTGATGGACGTGCTGTCGTCGCAGGCGAACCTCGCCGGCTATCGCGCCGTGATCGAAGGCGCTGAAGCCTTCGGCCGCGCCTTCCCGATGATGATGACGGCGGCGGGCACAATTCCGGCCGCAAAGGTCTTCGTGATGGGTGTCGGCGTCGCCGGCCTGCAGGCGATCGCGACCGCGCGGCGTCTTGGCGCCATCGTCACAGCCACCGACGTGCGGCCCGCGACCAAGGAACAAGTGGAGTTGCTCGGCGCAAAATTCCTCGCCGTCGAGGACGAGGAGTTCAAGAACGCGCAGACCGCGGGCGGCTACGCCAAGGAAATGTCGAAAGAGTATCAGGCCAAACAGGCCGCGCTGACTACCGAGCATATCAAGAAGCAGGACGTGGTGATCACCACCGCGCTGATCCCCGGCCGGCCCGCACCCAAGCTCGTTTCCGGCGAGATGGTGAAGTCGATGCGGCCGGGTTCGGTGCTGGTCGATCTTGCCGTCGAGCGCGGCGGCAATGTCGAGGGCGCCAGGGCCGGCGAGGTCGTCGAGGTCGATGGCGTCAAGATCGTCGGCTACACCAATGTCGCCGGCCGCATCGCCGCTTCGGCGTCGAGCCTGTATGCACGCAATTTGTTCTCGTTCATCGAGACGCTGGTCGACAAGACGAACAAGACGCTCGCGGTCAATTGGGATGATGAACTGGTGAAGGCGACTGCGCTGACCAGGGACGGCGCGGTGGTCCACCCGAATTTCCAGCCGAAGGTTTAAGGAGAGAAGCCATGGAGCATGCCGCCCAAGTCGTCGATCCCTTCGTGTTCCGGCTGTCGATTTTCGTGCTCGCCGTGTTCGTCGGTTATTTCGTGGTGTGGTCGGTGACGCCAGCGCTGCATACGCCGCTGATGTCGGTGACGAACGCGATCTCGTCGGTGATCGTGGTCGGGGCGCTGCTCGCGGCCGGGGTCGCCAATGTGTCGAGCGGCAGCGGCTGGGCGCGCGGCTTCGGCTTCGTCGCGCTGATCTTCGCCTGCGTGAACATCTTCGGCGGCTTCCTTGTCACCCAGCGCATGCTCGGGATGTACAAGAAGAAAGTGAAGTAGCGGCGTGCACCTCGGGGTGACGAAGACAAAGGGGGCCTCTCGATGAACGCCAATCTCGCAGCCGTTCTGTACCTCGTGGCGGGTGTGCTCTTCATCCTGTCGCTGCGCGGGCTGTCGAGCCCGGCAACGTCCCGTCAGGGCAATTTCTTCGGCATGATCGGCATGGCGATCGCGATCGTGACGACGCTGGCGAGCCATCCGCCGGCCGACGGCCTCGCCTGGCTGCTGGTCGTGCTTGGTGTCGCGATCGGCGGGTCGATCGGCGCGGTCATCGCACGCCGGGTGCCGATGACGTCGATGCCCGAACTCGTCGCCGCCTTCCACTCGCTGGTCGGCATGGCCGCGGTGCTGGTCGCCGCCGGCGCGTTCTACGCGCCCGAGGCCTTCGACATCGGCACGCCCGGTCACATTCATCCGCAGAGCCTGGTCGAAATGTCGCTCGGCGTCGCCATCGGCGCGCTGACCTTCACCGGCTCGGTGATCGCGTTCCTGAAACTGTCGGCGCGGATGAGCGGCGCGCCGATCATCCTGCCCGCCCGCCACGTCATCAACATCGCGCTCTTCATTGCGCTGATCGTGTTCATCGTCGGCCTCGTGCTGACCGGCAGCGCGCTCGACTTCTGGCTGATCACCATCATTGCGCTAGTGCTCGGCGTGCTCATGATCGTTCCGATCGGCGGCGCCGACATGCCGGTCGTGATCTCGATGCTCAACTCCTATTCCGGCTGGGCCGCGGCCGGCATCGGCTTCACGCTCGGCAACTCGGCGCTGATCATCACCGGCGCGCTGGTCGGCTCGTCCGGTGCGATCCTGTCCTACATCATGTGCCACGCGATGAACCGCTCCTTCATCTCGGTCATCCTCGGCGGCTTCGGCGGCGAGACGGCAGCCGCAGGCGCCGGCACCGGCGAAGTGCGCCCGGTGAAACTTGGCTCCGCAGACGATGCCGCCTTCATCATGAAGAACGCGCAAAAGGTCATCATCGTACCCGGTTACGGTATGGCGGTCGCTCAGGCGCAACACGCCCTGCGAGAAATGGCCGACACGCTGAAGAAGGAAGGCGTCGAGGTGAAATACGCCATTCATCCGGTCGCGGGCCGCATGCCCGGCCATATGAACGTGCTGCTCGCCGAAGCCAACGTGCCCTATGACGAGGTGTTCGAGCTCGAGGACATCAACTCGGAATTCGCGCAGGCCGACGTCGCCTTCGTGATCGGCGCCAACGACGTCACCAATCCGGCGGCGGAAGATGACAAGACCTCGCCGATCTACGGCATGCCGGTGCTGCAGGTCTGGAAGGCCGGCACGGTGATGTTCATCAAGCGCTCGCTGGCCTCGGGCTATGCCGGCATCGACAATCCGCTGTTCTATCGCGACAACACCATGATGTTGCTCGGCGACGCCAAGAAGATGACCGAGAACATCGTCAAGGGGATGTAGCGCGCGCGACGAGAGCCATGATCGTCCTGAAGTGGCTGGCAATCGGTATCGCGCTCGTCTACCTCGGCGGCGTTGCGGTGCTCTATGTCAGACAGCGCGAGATGCTGTTTCCGATTCCGCCGGTGGGTCGCACCGCGCCGGCCGCAGCCGGTCTTCCCCAGGCCGAGGAGCATGTGCTCACCACCGCCGACGGCGAGAAGGTCATCGTCTGGCACATACCGCCCAAACCGGGCCACGCCGTCGTGCTGTTCTTCCACGGCAACGGGGATTTCCTCGCCGGCCGTGTCCGCCGCTTCGAGGGCATCACCTCCGACGGCACCGGTCTCGTGGCGCTGTCGTTTCGCGGTTATGCCGGATCCACGGGGTCGCCGAGCGAGCAGGGGCTGTTGCAGGACGCCGCGGCGGCCTACGCTTTCACGACGGCGCGCTATGCCGCTGATAGCATCGTGGTCTGGGGGTTTTCGCTCGGCACCGGCGTTGCCGTCGCACTGGCCTCCGAACAACCGATCGGCAAGCTGATCCTGGAGGCGCCCTACACGTCGACCGTCGACGTCGCCTCGTCGATGCTGCGCGTCGTGCCGGTCAGCCTGTTGATGCGCGATCCCTTCCACTCGGATCAGAGGATTGCGCGGGTCAAGGTGCCGTTGCTCATCATGCACGGCGAAAACGATCCCGCCATTCCCATCAGGTTTGGCGAGCGCCTGTTCGGCATGGCCAACGAGCCCAAGCGATTCGTCCGCTTTCCCGGCGGCGGCCACGACAATCTCGATGATTTCGGCGCCATCGAAACGGCTCGACAATTCATCGGTGCTTTGCAAGGCTAGTGACGCCAACATTCGCAAACGTGGCTTCCGATTGGGCGCGAATGTTGGCGTCGGACCACCAGCGCGGCTTGAAGAGGCGATCTGAATGAGCGCGCACGCGGCGATGCCGAAATCAGCCTGGGTTTTTCCTGCCCTGGCGGTGCTGTTGTTCGCGGCGGTGACCGCGACGGGCTACGGTTTCACGCCCTCCGCGGTCGGGTTGCTGTTCGCCGCTGTCCTGCTGGTGATCCTGTTCGGCACGGTGTTCGCCGCCGTCCATCATGCCGAGGTGATCGCCCACCGGATCGGCGAGCCCTTTGGCACGCTGCTCTTGACCTTGGCCGTCACCATCATCGAGGTCGCGTTGATCGCAACCTTGATGCTCGGCGACACCGCGGTGCCGGCGCTGGCGCGCGATACTGTGTTTGCGGTGGTCATGATCGTCTGCAACGGCCTGGTCGGCGTCTGCATTTTTGTCGGCGGTCTTCGCTATCGCGAGCAGGACGTCCAGGTCTCCGGCGCCAATGCCTATCTCAGCGTGCTGTTCACGATGGCGACCATCACGCTGGTGTTGCCCGATTACACGCTGACCACGCCCGGTCCGATCTATTCGGCAGCACAGCTCACCTTCGTCAGCGTCGTCACCATCCTGCTTTACGCGGTGTTCCTCTACATCCAGACCAGTCGGCACCGTGACTTCTTCGTTCGCGAATCGCCGGGTCTTGGCGACGACAGTTCGCCGATTCCCGGCCGCGAACTTGCGCTCAGCGTCGCGTTGCTGCTGGCCTCCCTGCTCGCCGTGGTGCTGCTGGCGAAAAAATTCTCATTGGTCGTCGATGCCGCCACAGCCGCGATCGGCGCGCCCGCGGCCTTTGCCGGTGTTGTCGTCGCACTGCTGATCCTGCTGCCGGAGGGCGTGTCCGCGGTCGCAGCCGCGCGCAAGAACGATCTTCAGAAAAGCATCAATCTGGCGCTGGGCTCGTCGCTCGCGACCATCGGCCTGACCATCCCTGCGGTTGCCGTGGCCGCCTATGTGCTCGACAAGGAACTGGTGCTGGGATTGAACGCGCAGAGTACCGTGCTGCTGGTGCTCACCTTCATCCTGAGCATGCTGACCTTCGGCACCGGCCGTACCAACATCCTGTTCGGGCTGGTCCACATGGTGGTGTTCGCCGTCTTCGTGTTCATGGTCTTCGTGCCGTAGGAGAAGATTTCCGATGCTTCCCGCCAAATCCGAGGTTCAGGTCGACACGCCAGAGGTCCGCGTCACCCAGTGGCGGCTGGCGCCGGGCAGCGCCACCGGCCATCACATCCACGAGATGGACTATGTCATCGTGCCGGTGACCGCGGGCGAGATGACCATCGTGGCGCCCGGCGGGGAGCGCTCCAAGGCCCAGCTTTCGGCCGGCAAGTCCTATTTCCGCAAAGCCGGCGTGGAGCACGATGTGCTCAACGAGACCGCTGCCGAAATCGTGTTCCTTGAAGTGGAATTGAAACCGTAAATTCAGGTTTCAAGGGCAATTTGCCATCGATCTGTCGCAGTTGATCCCTCAATGTGCCTCAAAGTTCCCGCATCAAAGCCATAGGGGAGTGTGGCCGGCATGCTGAATTATCTGAAGAAATTCGCGATGGAGATCCTGCCGTCGGTGGCTGCCACCATCATCGGCGCCTACATCGTCAATCACTACATCAATGCCAAGCCGGCCGACGCGCCGACGGCTGCTGCCGTCTCGATTGCCTCTCCCAAGGGCCAGCCGAAACTCGCCCCCAAGCCGGCCTCCGCCGAGACCGCCGCCATCCCCGAATTGGGCGTCAAGGCCAGGGGCATCTCCGAGCGCGGCATGATGGAAAACCGCGCGGCCGAGAAGCCGTCGGAGGTGAAGCCTGACGCCAAGCCGACCGAGGCTGCCGAGGCCAAGCCCACCGAAGCCGCCAAGTCTTCTGACGTGAAGCCGTCCGAAGTCGCGACCGCTCCCCACCGCCGCGACGCCGCCGACCTCGCCCGCGCCGCGATCGAACGGCTGCGTGGGTCCAAGGACGCCGCGCCCCGTTCGCAGGAAGCTCCCCGCGTCCAGGAAGCCGTCCGCACGCCGCCTGCCGCTCCCGCCGCGCCGCGGATCGAAGAAGCCCCGCGCACCGTCGTTGCTGCTCCGGCTCCGCAGCCGGCCGCTCCCGAAGCGCTTCAGCCGTTGCCGCCGCCGATCACGGTCGCAGCACCCCCGGCTGATGCGCTCGCCGCAGGCGCTCCGCCCGCGAACCCGCCCTACACCGCCTCGGTCGATCCGAACCGGCCGGTGCCTCCGGCGGAGATTCCGCTTGCACCGCCGCGTCCGCCGATCGATCTGAAGGCCGATGCGGACAAGCTTGCGACGCGCACGACCAACATGGCGCAGGATGTGCTGGCGAAGACCAAAAACATGTTCCACGCGCTGATCCCCGGCGGTGATCGGCAGAGCAGCAGCGCCAGCCAGTTCACCGACTAAAGTCCGAACCACTTTGAAACCCTCATGGTGAGGAGGCGCGAATGCGCCGTCTCGAACCATGAGGCCCGGATCTCGGCCTCATCCTTCGAGACGCCGCTTGCGCGGCTCCTCAGGATGAGGGGAGCACCATGGCGCTTCGTCAAAACGTCTCGTAGGTCTGGCCGGGCTTGCCGCCGACGCGCGCAAATCCGGTACGCGCGGTCTCGTCCTTCGGACGCAGGTTGATCGCCCGGCCGTAGGAGCCCGCGGCCTTGGTCTTGTCGCCGAGCCGCTCGTAGGCGAGTCCGCGCGTCAACCAGGCCTGCGGATTTTGCGGATCGGCCTGCACGGCCTCATCGAGATCGGCGGCCGCTTCCTTTGGCCGGTCGGTGGCGAGATAGCTCAGCGCACGTGCCAGCAGCGGCTCGCCCTGTTGCGGCACCAGCCCGCTTGCCGCGGTGAAATCGTCGATCGCAAATTGGTGCTGCTTCTCGGCCTGATAGAGCAGGCCGCGATTGTAATAGACCTCGGCATTGTCGGGCGCGAGCGTGATCGCCTTGTTGAAGTCGGCGAGCGCTTCCGCCGGCTGCTTGCGCGCCTTGTAGACCATGCCGCGGCCGAGATAGGCGGGCGCGTAGTTGGCATCGAGGGATATCGCGCGCTCGTAATCGGCCATTGCCTGGTCGAGGCGCCGGGTCTGGCGATAGATCAGGCCGCGATTGGCATAAGCCTGGCCGTAGTTGGGATCGAGGCCGATCGCCTTGTTGAAGTCGGCCAGCGCCTCGTCGGTCTTGCCGGCCTGGGCCAGCACCGAGCCGCGCATATTGTAGGCCTGCGGATCGTTCGGATGGCTTTTGATCGTCTCGGTCAGCGAGGCAATGTTGGTCGAAGAGGTCAGCTTCGCCGGCTCCGGCGTGGCAGACGAGGAGGACGGCGTCAGCGATCCCAGATTGATCGAGCAGCCGGAGCCAGCCAGTGCAATCAGCGCAATGGCAAATGGCGCGCGCAGGCGCGCTGCTCCGGATCTGAAATGCGCAACCGGGATGGCCATCGAGACGAAATACTCACGCGCAACAACAAGCTTATTCGTAACCCGCCACGCCGCAAAATGCAGCCGGCAAAAACAAAACGCGGACCCGAAGGTCCGCGTTTGCCTGAACTGTACTGTATGTACGCTCGGTCAGCGCATGCCGCCGCCGCCGCGCGGACCGCCGCCGGGGCCGCCACGGCCGCCGCCCGCGCCGCCACGCTCGCCACCGGGACCGGCGCCGAACACCGGCTTCGGCTTCATCGGCAACAGGCCTTCGCGCTGCAGCTTCTTGCGCGCGAGCTTGCGCGCACGGCGCACGGCTTCGGCCTTTTCGCGGGCCTTCTTCTCGGAGGGCTTTTCGTAGTGGCCGCGGAGCTTCATCTCGCGGAAGATGCCCTCGCGCTGCATCTTTTTCTTCAGCGCCTTGAGGGCTTGATCGACATTGTTATCGCGAACGAGAACCTGCACGCGGCATCCTCTTTTCAGTGTCCGGAGTGGAATTAGGTCAGGCTCAAGGGCTGGAAATAGACCACGCCCTTGGCCTTGAGCGCGCGGATGTATCAGACAAAAGTGGAAATGTCCACCTCAAGAAGGTCAATAAGTTCAACATCTGCCTCGCAAAATCGCGCTGTTTTGAAGGGTCAATTGCCTTTGGGCGGGATCACCTGGGTCACATGGCCCATCTTCCGCCCCGGCCGTGCGGCGCCCTTGCCATAGAGATGAACGGTCGCGCCGGGCACCGTCAGCCATTGTTCATAGGAATTGATCTCGTCCCCGATCAGGTTGGTCATGGTGACCTCGCCATGGCGCAGCGGCTTGCCGAGCGGCCAGCCGGCAATCGCCCGAATGTGCTGCTCGAATTGCGAGACCGAGGCGCCGTCCAGCGTCCAGTGGCCGGAATTGTGCACCCGCGGGGCGATTTCGTTGACCAGGATCTTCGGCCCGTTCTCGCTCTCCAGCACGAACATCTCGACCGCGAGCACGCCGACATAGTCCAGCGCGCCGGCGATGTTGCCTGCAACCTCGCGGGCCTCCTGCGCAAGCCGCTCCGGGACCGCGGCCGGCACGCGCGACACCTTCAGGATGTGGTCGCGGTGTTCGTTCTCGGTAACGTCGAAGCACTCGACGATACCGTCGGCCGAGCGCGCCGCAATCACGGAAATTTCGCGCTCGAACGGAATGAAGGCTTCGAGGATCGCGGATTTGGTGCCGAGATCGGCCCAGATGCGGTCCGGATTGTCGCCCGCGCGAATGATGGCCTGGCCCTTGCCGTCGTAGCCGAAGCGGCGGGTTTTCAGCACCGCGGGCAACCCGATCTTCTGGATCGCCATGCGCAAGCCCGCGGCCGTCGACACGTCGGCATAATCGGCGGTGCCGATGCCGAGCCGCGTGACGAAGTCCTTTTCGGCGAGCCGGTCCTGCGTGGTCTCGAGGATCTTGTGGTCGGGCAGCACCGGCCGCCGCGCACCGAGGATCAGCGCGGCCGAGGCCGGCACGTTCTCGAACTCGTAGGTGATGACGTCGACGTCATTGGCGAACAGCTCGAGCGCCTCGACATCGGCATATTCCGCGCAGGTCGCGTTCAGCACCACATCGAAGGCCGGCGAGTCCGGATCGGGCGAGAACACCTGGCAGCGCAGGCCGAGCCGCGCCGCGGCCATCGCCAGCATCCGGCCCAATTGCCCGCCGCCGAGAATTCCGATGGTGTCGCCGGGCTTCAGCTTCAAACGGTTGCTGGCGCTCACGCCGATTCCTCCGGGCGCTCGGCGACGGCGTCGGTGCGTTTCTTGCGCCAGGCGGCCAGCCGCTTGGCAAGCGCGGCATCGTTCAGCGCCAGCACGCTGGCCGCCAGCAGCGCGGCGTTGATGGCGCCAGCCTTGCCGATCGCGAGTGTGCCGACGGGGACGCCGGCCGGCATCTGCACGATGGAGTAGAGCGAATCCACGCCTGCCAGCGCCTTGGATTCGACGGGGACGCCGAACACCGGAAGCTCCGTCATCGATGCGGTCATGCCCGGCAGATGTGCCGCGCCGCCCGCACCCGCGATGATGACCTTGTAGCCCTGCGCTTTCGCGCCCTTGGCAAAAGCGACCAGCCGGTCAGGCGTACGGTGCGCCGACACGATGCGCTTGTCGCAGTCGACCCCGAGTTCCCCAAGCGTCTCGGCCGCGTGCCGCATGGTGTCCCAGTCGGACTGGCTTCCCATGATAATGGCGATGGCAGCGGACATTGGGTTAATTCTCTCAAGAATCCAGAAAGTTAGGCCGATTATAGGGTCGGACCTGATGACGGCAAGGCGTGGCAGGGAAGAGGGAATGCACTATCCTGTCTTGGTGAATCCCGGCAAGTCAGGAATTGCAGGTTGAGCCATAAATGCCCATGAAAAAGCGGACCCCAGTTCGCCCGCGCAAGTCCGCCAAACCGAGTCAAGGCGCGGCGCCGAAGCGCGCGCAGGCGCCCGAGGCAGCGAAAACCACGATCCGGCGGCTTCGCGGCGAGCTGGCGCGGGCGCGCAAGCAGATCCAGGAGCTGCAAGCCTCCGCGGATACCGACTTCCTGCTCGGGATTCCCAACCGGCGCGGCTTCGAGCGTGAGCTTGCCCGCGTGCTGGCCTACATCAAGCGTTATCGCGCCACCGGCGCCTTGATCGTGCTCGATGTCGACCGCCTGAAGCCGATCAACGACGCCTTTGGTCACGCCGCGGGCGACCAGGTGCTGAAGGCGATTGTTGCGGTCCTGACATCGCAGGTGCGTTCCTCCGATATCGTCGGCCGTCTCGGCGGCGACGAGTTCGCGCTGCTATTGTGGAATCTCAGCGAGACCGATGCGAAGGCCAAGGCGGCCGCGCTCGAAGAGGCGATCGACCGGCTGACCTTTCGGTTTGGGAGCAACACGATTACGGCCGGCGCCTCTGCCGGCGTCGCGATGCTGGGATCGCATGCGGAACCAGGCCGTGCGCTCGAGGCCGCCGACAGCGCGATGTATCGGCGCAAGGCGCAGCGGCGGCATGAGGCGTGATCGTCATTGCAAAGATCATAGCCCGCATCCGCCAACCGGTCGGGCCCAGTTGGGCCGGCCCGATGATAAACTCCGCGATATGCGGGTCACCCGGGTGTCGCTTCGCTCACCCGGGCTACGCTCTCTCGCTGACCGGCGCAGCGCGTGAGCGCGCAGTCGGAAGCGAAGCAATGCAGGAAGCAGCACGAGAAGGCCGGGTTGCCTCGTCGCTGCCGCGCCTCGCGATGACAGGACTCTCATCTCACAGCCCGCTCAAATCGCTCGGCACATTGCCGTAGGCCCGCAGCAGTTTCGCGTCATTGAATTCGCCCATCATCGGATCGCCGCTGCGGCTGAAGGCGACTGCCCCGATGTTCGCCGCAGCGCGCGACAGAATTTCCGCGCGCCGCAGCGCCGTGGCCGCGCTTTGGCATTCCTCGGCCGCGCCCGCGATCATCTCGCCGCTGTCGTCCTGCAGGAACGGCAATGCAACGTAGTAGGTGACGTCGGCCATCGGCGTGCTCCGTCAGGCGGCGTTGCTTTCGCTGCGCGGCGCGTGCAGCGGCGCGCAGCCGGAAGACACCGCGACCTGTAGGTCGGTCAGCTCCGCTTCCAGATATTCATTGGCCATGATGAGCGCCTTGATGGTCGAGCGCAGATTGCCGTCGCACATCGCGATCGCCTGGTCGCAGGCCTTCTCATAATGGCTGTTGTCGAACGGGGGCGTGGTTACGGACATGGCGCGATCCTCAGTCGGGGAAGGGACCCATGTTCTCTTTTTGTTCTAGTGGAGTCAAGGGAGTTTTCGGCGCGGTGCACAGGTCGCGAGCCGCCAAGCGGATCAGGCGATGATATCGGGGGTAATCTGGTCTTCAATGAAGGCGATGCGGTCGCGGAGCTGCAGCTTGCGCTTCTTCATCCTTTGCAGCCGCAGCAAATCCGGGGCGGGCGATTGATGCAGCGCATCGATCGCCGCGTCCAAATCCCTGTGCTCCTGTTGCAGCCGCATCAGTTCGGCATGCAACTCGCGCTCATCTTCGTCGGTCATGGCGCACGTTAACCGAAAAACGCGATGAGGTTGCGATCCCCTGTGGAAACCCTGTGGGCAATATCGCCCCGGATGCGGCGTTTCGCAAGGCAGCCGGACGCGACCAAGGTCCTGCGGAGCTTGGCAAAGTTGCGATTTCAACTTTGTCCGCCGGCAATGGTTCCAACTCACGGTTAATTACTATGCATGTCAAAAAATGACGCACCCGATTCGGATCACCATCGACAGATTCGGGAAGAGGTGTACACTCATCCATCCGTATCGAGTCTGAAATCCCACCGAGGAGGTTTCGAATGGCCATTCAGGCACATCTCGTTGAACTGGAACGGAAACACAAAAGCCTCGAAAGCGAACTACACGACGCCCTCATCCACGTATCAACGGACGACCTGCAAATAGCCGAGTTGAAGCGCCGGAAATTGATGGTCAAGGATCAGATCGAACGGTTGAAGCAAGCCGTCGAAACAATTCACTAAGTATCGACCTGACCTGCCGACGACCCGATGGGCGCGGCCCGCGCCCTACACACTGAACTTGTGTCTTAAAAAATGCGCAGCACAATTCGCTGCGCATTTTTTATTGGTCGCGCGTTACGCCAGCTCACCGACATAATCGGCGATCGCCAACGACGATGTCAGCCCAGGCGACTCTATTCCGAACAGATTGATCAGCCCGTCGACGCCGTGGTCTTTCGGCCCCTGGATCAGGAAATCCTGCGAGGCGACGGCGGGCGGCACGATCTTCGGCCGCATGCCCGAATAACTCGGCATCAGCGCGCCATCCGGCAGTGTCGGCCAGTATTTGCGGATCGCCGGATAGAAGCGTTCGGCGCGCGCCGGATCGACCTCATAGTCGATGCGGTCGACCCATTCGACGTCGGGGCCGAAGCGCGCCTGGCCGGCCATGTCGAGGGTGAGATGCACGCCGAGCCCGCCCGGCTCGGGCACCGGATAGATCAGGCGCGAGAACGGCGCCTTCTTGCTGCAGCTGAAGTAGTTGCCCTTGGCGAGATAGGCATGCGGGATTTTTTCGATCGGCATGCCCTCGATGATTCGGGCCGTCGCCGGCGCATCGAGGCCCGCGGCGTTGACGAGAAGATGGCATGCGAGCGTCATCGGCGTCTCGCCGCCGGTCTCGAGCTCGACGAGTCCGCCGCCGGCCTTCGCGCGCAGCAGCGGCGTGTGAAACGCGAACGCCGCACCGGCGTCCTCGGCGTCGCCGCGTAGCGCCAGCATATAGGCATGGCTGTCGATGATGCCGGTCGACGGCGACAACAGCGCCGCGTCGCATTGCAACGCCGGCTCCAGCGCGCGCGCCTCGTCGCCCGCGAGCACCTTCATGTCGAGCACGCCATTGGCCTGTGCGTGCGCGCGGATCGAGGCCAGCTTCTCGGTTTCGGCGGGCGTGGTGGCGACGATCAGCTTGCCGCAATTCCTGTGCGGGACGCCATGTTCGCTGCAATAGCGGTAAAGCGCATGCTTGCCGGCGACGCACATGCGCGCCATCAGGCTCCCGGCCTTGTAGTAGATGCCGGCGTGGATGACTTCGCTGTTGCGCGAGGAGGTGACGGTGCCGATGCCCTCGGCCGCTTCCAGCACGACGACTTCCCGTCCCGATTGCGCAAGCCGCCGCGCCACCGCAAGGCCGATCACGCCAGCCCCGATCACGACGCACTCGACCTTGTCCATGGCTGCTTTTCTTGTCCGGAATTGGCTGCGGCACGGAGCCGCCGCGCACGCGTTTGTTTGGCTGCGTTGCTAACGGGAGTTTTCGGACAAGTCATTGCCCGGCCCCGAGAAAGCGGTTCCCGTTAGCGATACGTTAATCATGTCAGGGCAATTGCCACAAATTAAGTCGCATTTTCGGGGGGTGAGGGTACGCGTTTACCCGATCCAAACCGGGCCCGCCAGACACTCCGCTGCTGAATTCGGCGGGTGACTGATGGCTGACAAGAATTGGCAGGCAGGCAGCAAGGATTTGATTCTTGCGCGGGTCGCGATCTGCCTTGCCGCGCTCGCTCTGCCGTGCGCGCCGGCTCTCGCGCTGTCGGACAAGTTCGCGCCTGCGAGCTATGTCGGTTCGCTCGATCCGAACGTGCTCTGGGAAGTCCTGATCGGCGTCGTCGTTGTTGCCGCCTTCATCGCCGCGGTCGCGCTGTGGGTGCACTCGGCGCTGCGCAGGATCAAGCGCTCGCAGGTGCGCCGCACCGCCTATATCAGCTCGGCGCTGAACAGCCTGAGCCATGGCGTGGTCATGACCGATCCGAAGCAGCGGATCGTCTATTGCAACGACCGTTACCTCGAAATCTACGGCCTGCAGCGCTCCGAACTGCCGCCCGGCATGACCGGCAGGGAATTGCTGGCGCTGCGACGCGCGCGCGGCACGCTCGATTGCAGCGTCGAGGAGTTCTACGCGCGTTCCAAGAGCCCGGAGGGCCTGATCTGCGATCTGCCCAACGGCAGGTCGATCCTGGTCAGGTATTTCGGTTTGCCGAACGGCGGCTCGGTTGCAACCCATGAGGATTCCACCGACCAGCGCAAGCTGTCGCGGGAACTGAGCTCGACCAAGCAGTTCCTCGAATCGGTGCTCGACAATGTGCCGGTCTGCGTTGCCGCCAAGAGCATCGACGATGGCCGCTATATCTTCGCCAACAAGGCGTTCGAGCGCTTCTCCCGCTTCTCCCGCGACCATATCGTCGGCCGCCGCGCCGACGAGATCTTCCAGCCCGAGACCGCCGCCAATATCGAGGCGGCCGACAAGACCGCATTGCTGTCGGAGGACGGCCATTACCGCAGCGAGCTGCTGGTCGAGCGCGGCAGCAAGAAGCGGGTGCTTGCCTCCAACCGCGTCATTGCGCGCGACGAAAACGGCCGGCCCGGAATTCCTCATCGCGCTGTTCGACGACATCACCGAACGGCGGTCGCTGTCGCAGGAGCTGGAGAACACCAAGAAATTCCTCGAGCTCGTGGTCGACAACATCCCGGTGTCGCTGATCGTCGAGCGCGTCAGCGACGGCCGCTATCTGCTCGCCAATCGCGGCGCGGAAAAGATCCTCAACCGCCGCCGCGAGGACGTGATCGGGCTGACGGCAGCCGATATCTTCAATCAACGCGAGGCCAAGCTGATCATCGCGCGCGACACCGCGGCCATCAAGAAGCGCGACCTGTTGACCGAGGAGCACCCGATCTCGACCAAGGACGGCCTGCGGCTGTTCCTGACGCGGCGCATGACCGTGCTGAACGAGGCCGGCGACCCCCAATATCTGATCAAGACCCACGAGGACGTCACCGATCGCCGGCAGACCGAGTCGCGCATGGCGCATATGGCCTATCACGACGGCCTGACCGACCTGCCGAACCGCCCCGCGTTCCTGCAGGCGCTGACCCAGATGATCGAGGCCTGCGCCGGCACCGGCGAGGAATTTGCCGTGCTGTGCATCGACCTCGACGGCTTGAAAGAAGTCAACGACGTGTTCGGGCATGCAGCCGGCGACAAGCTCCTGATCGAGGTGGCGCGTCGGCTGCAGGTCACCGCGCGCGGCGGCGTCGTGGCGCGGCTGTCCGGCGACGAGTTCGGCCTGATCATCGACGGCAAGCAGCCCGAGGCCGGCAAGGCGCTGGGCCAGCAGCTTGCGGAAGCGATGGCCAGCGAATTCCAGATCGACGGCAGGTCGTTGCGCGCCGGCATCACCACCGGCATCGCGGTGTTTCCGCATAACGGCGCCGATGCGGCCTCGCTGCTCGCCAATGCCGGCGCGGCGCTGTTCCGCGCCAAGGCCAAGTCGCGCGGCACCATCAACCTCTATGAACCCGAGATGGACCAGCAGATCCGCGATCGCCGCGTGCTGCATCAGGACCTGTCGGTGGCGATCAAGCGGGGTGAACTGTCGCTGTATTTCCAGCCGCAAGCCATTTCGGCAAACGACGTCGCCGAGAGCGAAGTCATCGGTTTCGAGGCGCTGGCGCGCTGGCAACATCCGACGCGCGGCTTCGTGCCGCCGAGCGATTTCATTCCGCTCGCGGAAGAGAGCGGCATGATCGTCGAAATGGGCGAATGGATCCTGCGCGAGGCCTGCCGCGAGGCGGCGTCCTGGCCGACATCGCTGCAGATCGCCGTCAACCTGTCGCCGGCGCAATTCGCCCATGGCGACGTCGTCGGCATGGTGCACACCATCCTGCTGGAAACCGGGCTTGCGCCCGGCCGGCTGGAGCTCGAGATCACCGAGGGCGTGCTGATCGAGGATTTCGACCGCGGCCTGGCGCTGCTGCGCCGGCTGAAGGCACTCGGCGTGCGCATCTCGATGGACGATTTCGGCAGCGGCTATTCGTCGCTGAGCTACCTGCAGGCCTTCCCGTTCGACAAGATCAAGATCGATCGCGCCTTCGTCATGAATCTCGGCCGCAACCCGCAATCGGCGGCGATCGTCAGCGCGGTGATCGACCTCGCCCACGGCCTCGACATGTCGGTCGTGGCCGAAGGCGTCGAAACCCGCGAGCAACTCGCCTTCCTCACCTCGGAGGATTGCGACGCGGTGCAGGGCTATCTGATCGGCAAGCCGCTGCCGATCGGCCAGTATGCCGCCCTGGTCGGCCGAAAGACCGGCAATGTCATGGAGCTGCCGCGCAAGACCGGCTAGGTGTAGTGAAGGGAAATTCGCTACACTAAAACGGGCGCATGGCGGACTACGATCTGGCGATCATCGGTGGGGGACTGAACGGCGCGAGCCTCGCACGCGACGCCGCCGGCCGCGACTTGCGCGTGATCCTGCTGGAGCAGGGCGACCTCGGCGGCGCCGCCTCGTCGGCCTCGCCACGGCTGATCCATGGCGATCTGTCGGCGCTGGAGCGCCGAAGCCTTGCGCGGGTCCGCCGACAGCTCAATGAGCGGGAAATCTGGATCAGGATCGCGCCGCATCTGGTGCGCCCGATGCGGTTTGCCATTCCCGCCCATGTCGAGGGGCGTCCGCCCTGGCTGCTGCGCTCGGCGCTGTGGCTCTACGACCGCCTGGGGCCGAAGAGCCGGCTGCCGGCAGCCGAGACCATCAACATCACGCACCACCCGGTCGGCAATGCGTTGAAGCGGCCGTTCGGTCTCGCCTTCGAATACTCCGATTGCCTGGTCGACGATTCCCGCCTGGTGGTGCTGAACGCCGTCGACGCGGCCGAACGGGGCGCCGACATCCGCACCGGCGCGCGTTGCGTGCGCGCCGACCGCGGCGAGGTCTGGCGTCTGGCGGTGATCGATCGCGGCCATCGCCAGATCGTCACCGCGAGGGCGCTGGCCAATGCCACGGGCGCCTGGACCGGGCTCGTCGCCGAGACCATCCTGCGCCAGCCGGTGCCGGAAACAACGGCGGTGCAGATCAGCCAGATCGTGGTGCCGCGCTTCTTCGATGCCGACAGCGTCTATGTGTTCGAGAACAACGACAGGCGGCTGATCTTCGCCAGCCCCTATGAGCGCGACTTCGCACTGGTCGGCAGCATCTCGCGGGCGTTCACCGGCGATCCCGCCATCGTGGCGATGACCGCCACCGAGGTCTCCTATCTCTGTGACGCGGCGAACCGCTATTTCCGCGAGAACCTGCATCCGGCCGACGTGGTGCGGACCATCTCCGGCGTCAATCTGGCGCCGGGACGCGGCGGCGCGAGCCGCGACGGCTCCGTCGCCTTCCACCATCGCCGCGGCAAGGCGCCGCTGATCACGATGTTCGGCGGCGATGTGACCACGTCGCGGCTGCGCGCCGAGCAGGCGGTCTCGCAGCTCACGCGGCATTATCCGATGGCGCCGCGCTGGACCGCGACCAAGGCACTGCCGGGCGGCGATTTCGCTTTCGAGAAGTTCGATGATCAGGTCGAGGCTGCGCGGGCGCGCTGGCGGTTTCTCGACGAGAAGCAGGCGCAGCGACTGGTCTGTGCCTATGGCACACGGATCGGCGATGTGCTGGGCGAGGCCAAAAGCCGGGACGACCTCGGTCAGGCGTTCGGACCGGAGCTGACGGAAGCCGAGGCGCGCTACCTCATGAGCAAGGAATGGGCGCGCTTCCCCGATGACATCCTGTGGCGGCGGACCAAGCTCGGGCTCACCATGCCACCGGACGGTCGCGAGGCGCTGGCGGCGTTCATGACGAGTGGGGTGAAGGTCGAACGCTCCGGAGCGATGGAAAGTCCGTCGTCCCGGTTGAGCGAAGCCTGATCCGCCGGTAGCTTGCAAGGCGCGATTGCGGCGGCAGGGATCATGGCTGAGGACGACGTTCCAAAGATTGAAGTGCCTGCGGGGGAGGTGAAGGCCGCGCCGGGATCGCCGGTTTCGCCAGAAGCCGTCGCGGAGCAGGTCTTGATGCAGACGGCGACGCCACCAGAAACGGTGGCCGAGCAGGTGTTGTCGCAGACGGCGGCGCCGCCGGAAGCGGTGGCGGAGCAGGTATTGCTGGAGGCGGCGACGCCGCCGGAAGCCGTGGCGGAGCAGGTCTTGTTACAGACAGCAGCGCCGCCGGAGGCTGCACCGGCATCTCAGCCTGCACCGGCAGTTCAGCCCACACAGGTCGCGCCCGAGCCGCTCGCGCAAGCGCCGAACTGGGACGGGCCGCTGCTGCGTATCGAAGGCGTGGGGAAGACATTCGGCGGTTTTCGCGCGGTTGATGGTGTTTCCCTCGACATCGGCGCCGGTGAGTTCTTTGCCCTGCTGGGACCCAGCGGCTGTGGCAAGACCACGCTGCTCCGCATGCTCGCCGGCTTCGAGACCCCGGACGAAGGCCGCATCCTGCTGGCTGGCCGGGACATCGCGCATGTGCTGCCGCATCAGCGGCCGATCAACATGATGTTCCAGAACTATGCGCTGTTTCCGCATCTCTCGGTGCGCGACAACATCGCCTTCGGGCTGAAGCGTGCCCGCATGTCGCGCGCCGATATCGACGCCCGCGTCGCCGAGATGGTGGCGCTGGTCAAGCTCGGCGGCCTGGAGAAGCGCAAGCCCGACCAGCTCTCGGGCGGCCAACGGCAGCGCGTCGCGCTGGCGCGCTCGCTGGCGCGGCGGCCGCAGGTGCTGCTGCTCGACGAGCCGCTGGCGGCGCTCGACAAGAAGCTGCGCGAGAGCACGCAGCTGGAGCTGATGGAGCTGCAGCGCCGGCTCGGCATGACCTTCATCATCGTCACCCACGACCAGGAGGAGGCGATGACGGTGGCAAGCCGCATCGGTGTGATGGACGCCGGCCGGCTCGACCAGGTCGGTAGCCCGCGCGAGCTTTACGAGGCGCCGGCCTCGCGCTGGATCGCCGAGTTCATCGGCGACATCAACGTGTTCGAGGGCCAGGTGGAGAGCCACGAAAACCATCGCATCACGGTCGCGACCGGCGACGCCGGGACCATCGTCGTCGCCGAGCCGCGCCAGCCGATCACCAAGCCGACCGTGGCGGTCGCGATCCGGCCCGAAAAGGTCAAGCTGTCGCGGCGTGGGCCCGCCGCCGACGCCTCGACCGCACGCGCGATCAACCGGCTCGAAGGCGTGGTCACCGACGTCAGCTATCTCGGCGGGCTCACCACCTACAAGATCAAGCTCGACACGGGCGCGACGGTGCGCTCCTCGATGGCCAACACCGCGCGCATCGACATCGATGCCTACGGGCTGAGCCATCGCGTGGTGGCCTGGTTCACGCCGGACGACTGCATGGTGCTGGAGCAATGAGCGCGCGCCGCATCTTCGCGCGGCCGGCACGGTTCGCCGCGATCGCGCCCTATGTCTGGATGGTGCTGTTTTTCCTGGTGCCGTTCGCATTCGTGCTGAAGATCAGCCTGTCGCAGACCGCGATCGCGCAGCCGCCCTATACGCCGTTGTTCGATTTCACGGCGGGGAGCGCGGCGATCAAGCAAGCGTTCGGTGCACTGTCGCTGGACAATTTCCGCCTGCTCGTCTCCGACAATCTCTATCTCTTCTCCTATCTGCGCAGTCTCACCGTTGCGGTGACGGCGACTGCGATCCTGCTCCTGATCGGCTATCCCATCGCCTATGGCATGGCGCGCTTGCCGCAGCGCTGGCAGCCGATCGCGATGATGCTCGTCATCGTGCCGTTCTGGACCTCGTTCCTGATCCGCATCTATGCCTGGATCAACATCCTGCAGCACGACGGCCTGCTCAATAAAATCCTGCTCGCGCTGCATCTGGTCTCGCAGCCCGTGGTGTGGCTCTCGACCGACAGCGCGATGTATCTCGGCATCGTCTATTCCTATCTGCCATTCATGATCCTGCCGCTCTATGCGACCCTGTCGAAGATGGACCCGGCGCTGGAGGAGGCGGCGGCCGATCTCGGCGCCTCGCCGAACCGCGTATTCTGGCTGGTGACCTTTCCGCTGTCGCTGCCCGGCGTCGGCGCCGGCGTCTTGTTGTGCTTCATCCCGATCGTCGGCGAGTTCGTGATCCCCGATCTGCTCGCCGGCTCCAATTCGCTGATGATCGGGCAGACGCTGTGGCTGGAGTTCTTCACCAACAAGGACTGGCCGGTGGCGTCCGCCATCGCCATCGTATTGTTGGTGCTGCTGATCGCGCCACTGTTGCTGTACGACCGGCTGCAGCGCCGGCAATTGGAGCCGCGCTGATGGCCGCCCGTCGCCTGTCGCGGTTCAACGTCGCCTCGCTGACGCTGGGGCTCGCCTTCCTGTACCTGCCGATCGTGATCCTGGTGATCTACTCCTTCAACGCCTCGCGGCTGGTGACGGTGTGGGGCGGCTGGTCGCTGCGCTGGTATCGCGAGTTCTTCCAGGACAAGGCGATGATCGATGCGGCATGGATGAGCCTCGGCGTTGCCGCGACCTCGGCGACATCAGCTACCTTGCTCGGCACGCTCGCCGCCGTCGCGCTCTCGCGCGGTGAAGGATTTCGGGGCCGCACGCTGTTCTCCGGCATGCTCTACGCGCCGCTGGTGATGCCGGAAGTCATCACCGGCTTGTCGCTGCTGCTGCTGTTCGTCGCGTTAAATGCCGAGCGCGGCTTCTGGACCGTCACCATCGCGCACACCACGTTGACCATGTGCTTCGTCGCCGTGGTGGTGCAGTCGCGGCTCGGCGCGCTCGACCGCAGCCTCGAGGAGGCCGCGATGGATCTCGGCTGCGATCCCGTGCGCGCATTCATCGCCGTGACCTTGCCGCTGATTCTGCCCGCGATCGCCGCCGGCTGGATGCTCGCCTTCACGCTCTCGCTCGACGATCTCGTGATCGCGAGCTTCACCACCGGCCCGGGTTCGGCGACCTTGCCGATCCGCATCTATTCCGAAGTGCGGCTCGGCGTGAAACCCGAGATCAACGCGATCTGCACGCTGGTGATCGCGCTGATCGCGGTCGTCATCGTCGTGGCCTCGCTGGCCTCGAAGCTGTCGAGCACGGAAGCCAAAAGTGCCGCGCCGCTATAGGCGATCGAGGGGGTAGTCGTGACATTCGCGCTCGGGATCATCACGCACACGCCGATCTGGGCGTGGATCTTGCTGGCCTATCTGGTCTGGCAGGGCATCCAGGCGATGCAGCCGCGGACCACGACGATCTGGCGGGCGCTGATCGTGCCCGCGGTGTTCATCATCTGGGGTCTGTCTCGCCTTGGATTGGGTCCTCAGGGCAGCATCGCGCCGCTGGTCGCCTGGATCGCCGCGGCGCTGGTCCTGCTGCCGGTCGGCGTGCTGACGCCGCGCCCGTTCGAGGTCGATCATGCGACCGGGCAGATCGTCCGTCCGGGCAGCATCTATCCGCTGATCCGCAACCTCATCGTGTTCGGCCTGCAATACACCGTCGCGGTGATGGCGGCGATTCATGCCGACGACCATACGGTGGCCACCATCGTCGGTCGCGCCGTGTCAGGCGCGACGGCGGGCTATTTCATCGGCTCGACGATTGCGATGTTGCGGCAATACTGGAAGCAACGGCGAGACGACCTATGATTTGACCGCGCCCGCGGTGAGCCCGCCGACCATGTAGCGGCGGAAGACGTAATAGACCGCGGCCGGCGGCAGCGCGTAGATGAAGCCGGTGGTCATCAGCAATTCCCATGGCGAGTTGTCGGCGGCGAGGAAGTTGCCGAGCGCCACGGGGAGGGTGATGTCGCGGTCGTTGGAGAGCAGCAGGAACGCGTAGAGATATTCGTTCCAGGCGAGCAGCACCGCATAGGTGCCGATCGCGACCAGCGACGGCATCATCAGCGGCAAATACACAAGGCGGAAAATCTGCAGCGTGGTGGCGCCGTCCATCACCGCGGCTTCATCGAGCTCGACCGGCAGCTTGTCGGAGGCCTGCTTCAGCACCCAGATCGCGTAAGGCGAGGCGATCGTCACCATCGCCAGAATCAGCGCCCAGTGATTGTTGAGCAGGCCGTAATTGCCCATGGTGCGGTACATCGGCACGGCCAGGAACGCCGCCGGTATGAAATAGGTGAACAGCGCCAGATTCATCACCACGCGGCCGCCGGGCACGCGCAACCGCGAGATCGAGAACGCCGCCGCCGTCGCGATGAACAGCGTGAGCGCACCGACCGCGGCCGCGATCACCAGCGAATTCCAGAACTGGATGTAGAAGTCGCGCAGGAAGTAATGCTGCTGTTTGAACACGATCTCGAAATTGTGCAGGGTCGGATGATCCGGCCACAGCTTGCCGGAGAAGGCGTCCTCCTTCGGCGAGATCGCGAACAGGAACATGTGATAGATCGGCACCATGGTCCAGATGAACACGGGAATGCCGATCAGGAGCAGCCGCGCCTCGTTGCCGGCTTCGCGGAGCGTGGGCATCCTCATCGCGACAACCGTTTCATCATGAAATACATCAGCGGAACCACGAACGGCAGCGCGCAGACGATCGAGGCCATCGCGAGCGGAAGCTGGTCGAGCCGCAGATAGCGGATGCCGAGGGTGGACAGCACGTGGGTGAGATCGGCCGGCCCGCCGCCGGTCAAGAGATAGACGCTGTTGAAGTCGCCGAGCGTCCAGATCATCGAGAGCAGCGTGCAGGTGATGTACAGCGTCTGCATCGACGGCCAGGTGATGAAGCGGAATTTCTGCCACCAGGTCGCGCCGTCGACGTCGGCTGCCTCGAACAGATCGTGCGAAATCGCCAGCCGCCCGGTGACGAGGATCAGGGTCCAGAACGGCAGCGACTTCCAGATGTGCACGCCGATCGCCATGGCGAGCGCCACCGTCGGATCGTTCAGCCAATTCGGGCCGTCATCGCCGGTGAGCTTGAAGATCAGCTGGTTGACCATGCCCCATTCGGGATTGAGCATGAAGCGCACCGACAGGATGGTCGGGATCGACGGCACCGCCCAGGGCAGGATGAACAGCACCGACAGCCATTTGATCCACCTGCGCTGCTCGATGAAGAAGCCGGACAGGAACAGCGCGATCAGCATCTTGATGTTGATGCCGATCAACAGGAAGATCAGCGTGTTGATCGCGGCGCGCCCGAAGATCGGATCGTTGAACAGCGCGACATAGCTTGCCGGCTGGCGCGCCAGCCACAGCCCGTAACCGACCGGGTAAACCACGAAGGCGGCGAACACGAGGATGTAGGGTGCGAGCAGCACGATGCCCCACACTTGCGGCGGCGTCAGCCGTGCCGACAGCGGCGCGCTGGGGATGTCGGAAGCGGATAGGGTGATGGCCATGCTGCCTGCCTGGAGACGCTGATCGCTTTCAATCGTTCGTCATGGCCGGGCTCGACCCGGCCATCCACGTCTTTCTTTGTTGCCAAGTCGTGGATGCCCGGGACAAGCCCGGGCATGACGAGTTTAGTTTCAAACGGCCGCCGGGAGTATGGGTCCCTGCGTTCGCAGGGAGACGGGGAGTAGGCGGCGGCCGTCATCTTATTACGCCTACCCCGCGACTTCCTTCAGCCGCGCGATCAGCTCGTCCACGGCCTTGTCCACCGGAACCTTCTCGCTGACGACGCGGTTCATCGCCTTGGCCCAGACGTTCTCGTTGTTGAGGATGGTGAACTTCCAGTTCTTGGTGAAGTCGAACGGCGCGGTGCCGCCGGTGAACTGGTTGTAAACCGCCTTGCGATGCCGGTCGGATTGCCAGAACGGGCTCGCCTGGCTCTCCTTCGTCACCGGGAACCAGCGGCCGAGCGCGCCCTCGATGTAAGGCCGGATGTTCTCCTCCTGCAGCAGGAAGCTGACGAACTGCTTGCCTTCCGCCTTGTTCTTGGCGTTGGCGAAGATCAGCCCGGTCTTGACGTCGGAGCGGTAGCGGATGGTCGATCCGTCCGGCGCCTTCGGGAAGGACGCCGTGATGATGTCCTGCTCATAGGCCTGTTTGCCGGCGGCGCGCTGCGCGTCGGTCAGCGCGGGATTGGTGGAGTCCTCGAACCACTTCGCCGCGATCGAGATCGTGAAGTTGTGGGTCATCACGATCGTCTTGTTGTGGAAGGCGACGTTGTTGTCCGGGTCTTTCCAGGTGGTGGAGGAGGGCGGCGTGCAGCCCTTGATGTAGGTGTCGGTATAGTCCTTCAGCGCGTGGATCAGGCCGTCGCGCACCTTGGGATCGTCGACCAGCAGCTTGCCGTCATCGTCGACCAGCTTGACGTGGTAGGCGTCCATGAAGGTGTAGAACGACTGGAACGAATTGGTCGATTCCACGCCCATCGGCTGGCCGACGGCGTAGATGCGCGTGCCTGGTCGCCTTGCGGATCGCCGGCTGCACCTTGTCGCACCAGAACGTCCAGTAATCTTCCCATTTGGTCGGAATGTCCTCCGGCTTGTAGCCGGCCTTCTCCAGCATGTCCTTCCAGATCTGGACGTGCATGCTCTGCTGCTTCAGCGGGAAGCCGTAATAGGCTCGCTTCTTGGCGACGTTGTCATAGAGCTTCGACGCATCCAGCGTGTTCTGCACGAAGCGGTCCTGGATCGGCGTCATCACGTCCGAGAGGTCCTCGAGCTTGCCCTCATAGGCCCATTTGCCCTGCGCCTGCACGTCATAGGTGTCGGAATAGGCGACGTCGGGCACGGTGCCGGAATCGAGCGCGGCCACCGTCTTCGGAATCATGTCCTGGATGGCGTATTGCGACAGCTCGACCTTGATGCCGGTCTTGGCCTCGAATTTCTTGATCGTGTCGATCAGCGCGTCGTCTTCGGACTTGTAGAAGCCCTTGCCCCACCAGACCGTGATGGTCTTTTGCTGGGCAAACGCCGGTGCGGCGATCGCAAACATGCCGACTGCCGCGACCGCGAGTGAAAGCGCTACCTTAACCCTGGATCTCACAGTTTTCTCCCTGAATGACCGGTGTTTTTACACCGGTTGGGTGAAACCCTAGCGCAGGGCGGTGGCACGATCCAGCCGCTTGTTATGCAACGGTGGTAGTGGGGTGGCGCAGCTTTCTTCGCTCGTCATTCCGAGCTCGCGCCGCCGCCGCGGCGCGCTCGCCTCGGGCTGGCGCAAGACGCCAGGCGAACTATATTCAGACCTGTCCCCGCTAAAGCTCTGTCTTGCGAAAATCCGTGATCATCTTTCTGTTGCTCCTCTTCGTGCCGGTCGGCGTGTCGGCTGCGCGCTATTACTGGCTTGGCGACGGTCGCGGCAACTGGCAAACGGCAGACCGTTCCAGCGCCGGGCTGTTGCCTGCGCCGGCCTCGCATCCCGAGGCGGTGATCCGCGTTTTTGCCGCGCGTACGGTGCGATGGCGCAGCATTTTTGCGGTGCATACGTGGATCGTCGTCAAGGAAAAAGGCGCCGCGAGCTACGATCGATACGATTACACCGCCTGGGGCGAACCGATCCGGAGCAACGGCTTTGCGCCTGATGGGCGCTGGTTCGGCGCCGAGCCGCAAACAGTCGCAGCCGTCGATGGGGCTGATGCCGAGGCGCTCATTCCGAAGATTCGACACGTCATCGAAAACTACAAGTTTCGCGCCTACGGCGACTACAGTGCCTGGCCGGGACCAAACTCGAACACCTTCGTGCAGGCGACTCTGGATGCCGTTCCGGAGCTGCGGGGGGTCTTGCCGCCGACCGCGATCGGCAAGGATTATCCTTATACGGGACGATGGTTCGGACTCGCGCCGTCGGGCACCGGACTATATGCCACGCTTGCCGGCTATCTCGGCGTCAGGATCGGTTGGGTCGAAGGCTTCGAGATCAACTTCTTCGGCGCGGTGCTCGGCCTTGATATCCGCCGGCCTGCGCTGAAACTTCCCGGGCTCGGCCGCCTGGGTGTCGCCGCCGGGCGATAGGCTGTCGAACGACCAACATGCCGAAGAAACTCATCAAGGCGGAGATCGTCCAGGACGGCGACCAGCGCGTTCTGCTGAAGGTCTATGACGACGCGACGGAGGAGCGCACGCCTGTCGTGAGAGGCGGGAAGAAGAGCCGCGAGCGGCCGCGTCCGTATTGGTATTGGTCACTGGGGACGGGGCGACGAAAGCTCTTTTGAGGTCATTCGGCCCAAGCCCCAGCCTGGTCGCCTGCCAAAGATAAATCGATGCGATGCTGCGGTGGGGCGCCCAGGCCCGCGATCGTTCGATCACCTGTTTTGGCGTCGCGATGGCGCGCAGTCCGTCCGTCAATTGAACGCCGCGGCGAATTCCCATGTCAGCCGCAGGCATGACGTCGCGCCGTCCGAGGTTGAAGATCAGCAACACGTTGACGGTCCAGGCGCCGATCCCGGCAATCGCGGTGAGATGTTCGACCACTTCATTGTCGGGAAGTGCGCGCAAGTTCTTTGCCAGCTTGCGGTTGGACATGAACCAGCGCGCGAGTTCTCCGATGGTCTTCGCCTTTGCGCGCGACAATCCGGTCTTCACCAGGGTCCGCGGGTGTATTGCAACAACCTTCGAAGGCGTCAGCGGCCTGGTGATCGCCTCGCTCAGGCGGGTGAAGATCGCGGCCGCCGCCTTTCCGGAAACGCTCTGATAGGTGACAGCGCGCACCAGCGCTTCGAACGGCGACGCGCGCGACGGTGCGATGCGCTGCGGACCGATGCGTGCGACGACGGCCGCGATCACGCGGCCAAGCGCGGGATCGGCCTCAGCCAACCGTTTCTCGACCGCCAGCCGTAACTGCGCGGTTTTCGCGTTCGTTGATGACACGGTGATCTCGGTTGAGGCGCCGGAGCGCGCTCTGTTATGCACCACCCTGTTGGCGCTCGACGGAAGGGTAGTACTGCGGCGCCTCGCGGCGATCGAACATGCCGTAATCGCGGACCACGCGGACATGCCGCAACCGCCCGCCGGGCGGGAGCATCGCCGACTTTGTGAATGCGTCGGCATCGTCCTTTGACTTCCAGACCATCATCAGAATCACGTCGCCGGGCGCGAGGACTGCGTCGAACACGTCCCAGCCCACCAACCCCGCGGCCCTGGGTCGGAGACCCAAATAATTGGAGATACCCGGCGCGTCCGAACTCTCGCATGAGGTGTCAGGCCATTTGGCGTCGACGAAAGTGATCGTCGTGCCTTCGCCGATCTCGGTCTCGTCGAGACGCTGCTCCGCAACGGTCTGTCCGGCCGGCACCTGGGTGTCATGCGTGATCTGGCCGACGCGAAGATGATAATCGCGCAAAATCTCGGACCGGCCCTTCTCCTGGACCATGTGATGGCGCTGCGCGGTCCGCCAGCGCACCACCGCCTTCTCGTCGCGCCAGCCGGACAGCGACAGAATCCAACCCTCGCGCGTCAGACTTTTGTAGCGGATATTATCGACGAAGCCGTCGACCTGCTCCAGCTCCGGCCGCAACATCTTGGCGTTGCCGAGATAGTTGTCCCACTGCTCCGGCTTGGGGTTGACTTCGAAGATCACCGAAAACATCGCTGCCTCCTCAATTCTTGTCGGCGACTGCTGCAATGCAGTCGATCTCGATATCGAAATGGCCGGGCCAGGCCGGCACGTTGACGAAGATTCGCGCCGGCGGGTTTTTCGGAAAATACCGGGAGTAGATCGCGTTGACGGCCGCGAACTTCTCGACCGAGGTGCAGTAGACGTTGCACTTGAGAACGTTCTCCAGGGACGATCCGGCGGTCTCGAGGCAGAGTTTCATCTGCGCGAGCACGAGCTCTGTCTGCCGCTCGATCGGCGCGTTGACGACTTCGCCGCTCTCGGGATCGAACGGCGGAAAGCCCGACACATACACGGTGTCGCCATGTCGGGTCACCGCCGATGTGGGCGCCTTCCATCGCTCCAGCCAGGTGGACAACGGTTCGACGCGAATGATTTCTCGCTTCATGGCTTCCTCCACCGCTTCTTGTTCCGCGAATCCCGATCAGTCATGCCGGCGCAACGACGATGATTGGCTAAAGCGGAGTTCTCCGCCGCGCTCGGCCGCGTGATAGGCGATGGAATCGCGGGTTGCTTCGATCTCGGTCGAAGCGATGATCCGCGCCAACATCTGCTGCAGTGTGGTCCACATGGCGCTCTCCTGTCCGGTCTTGATCGACCGTCGGAAATGATTTTATCCACTATCAAAATTGGATATAATCAGGTCGTTTTGAGAAATACCCTCTCAGTATTTGGAAGAATAATATGGACCGCCTGGAAGCCATGTCGTTGCTGATCGCTTCGGTGGAAGCGGGCAGCTTCTCCGCTGCGAGCCGCAAGCTTCGCGTGCCGCTGCCGACCATCAGCCGCAAGGTTTCGGAGCTGGAGGCGCTCCTCAACACCAAGCTGCTGACGAGGTCGACCCGCAAGCTGGCGCTCACTGCGGCGGGAGCGGCCTATGTCGCGGCATCAAAGCGCATTCTCGAACAGGTCGGCGAGGCGGAAGCCCAGGCTACCGGTGAGTTCGCGGTCCCGCGCGGCGAGTTGATCGTCACGGGACCGATGACGTTCGGCAGGATTCACCTGCTGCCGATCGTGAACGATTTCCTCATCGCCTTTCCCGAGATCAATGTGCGGATGGCGCTTTCCGATCGCGACATGAACCTGGTCGATGAGCAGATCGATGCCGCCGTGCGGATCGGGCAACTGCCCGACAGCGGCATGATTGCGACGAGACTCGGCAGCGTCCGACGCGTGATCTGCGGAAGCCCGGACTATTTTAATGCAAACGGGATACCGAGAACGCCCGACGACCTCGCTGCGCTGACTTGCGTGACTTTCGCCAACCTGCCGGCAGGATCGTCATGGTCGTTTGCCGCTGGTGAGAAGAATCTCACGCAGTATCAGCGTCCGCGCTGCCGGTTGAACATCAACACGGCCGATGCCGCGATCGAGGCGGCGATTGCCGGCATCGGCGTCACCCATGTGCTGTCGTACCAGATCACCAAAGCCGTGGAGCAGGGCCTGCTCCGCATCGTGCTGACGGATTTCGAGCCCGATCCGATGCCGGTGCACCTGATTCATGCAGGCCAGGGTCTGGCGCCGCGCAAGCTGCGCAGCTTCATCGAGTTTGCCACGCCGCGCCTGCGCAAAATCCTGGCTGTCGATCAAAAGCAGCTCGAACGCGGCGAACTCAGGCCGGGCGGCCGTGCGCGAAGATCGCGGCACGGTTAGCCAGACCGGTCTTTGGCGTCGCGCCGGACGGCTCGCCTGCGGACAACGCCGCCAACCGCTACGAAGGGCGGCTGGCAAAGTGCCTCCCATATTGTAAGTTCGCTCCAAGACCGGCGCGGCCCGTAGGCCGCCTCGCCGTAAAAAAGAACAAACCCGGAGGATTCCCATGACTGCCCCCGTCAGCCGCATTCTGCTCAATCGCCGGTCGGTGCTGCGCGCCAGCGCCGGCATGGCCGGCATCATCGCCACCGGCCGCGCCCCCGCATTCGCGCAAGCCCAGCCCAAGAAGCTGGTGTTCGCCCACATCAATGCGGTCCCCGAGTTGGCCGCCGTCGCCTTCGACTGGATGGCCAAGGAGGCCACCGCGCGCTCGAACGGCGCGCTCGACGTGCAATTCTTCGGCAAGACCCTGATTCCCGCAGGAGCTGGAGATCATGAACGCGGTGAAGTCGGGCAGCATCGCGATGGGGAGCCCCGCCGGCGCCGCCGCCACCGTCTTTCCGGAAATGGGCGCGCTGCTCGTGCCCTATCTGGTGAAGGATTATGCCTCGGCCTACGCCATGCTGAACGGCACGGTCGGCGACAAGCTCAACAGGCAGATCGAGGACAAGTACAAGCTCAAGGTGCTCTGCTATTTCGACTACGGTTTCCGACACTTCTGGACCTCGAAGAAGCCGATCATCGAACCGAGGGATCTGCGCGGGGCGAAAATCCGCGTGCAGCAGGCCAAGGTGTTCGGCGACACCATCACCGGGCTCGGCGGCAATGCCGTGCCGATGGCCTGGGGCGAGGTCATCACCGCCGCCAAGCAGGGCGTGATCGACGGCGGCGATCTGCCGATCGTCAACATGAAGGCGCTGAAGATCTACGAGGTGTCGAAATACGCCTCGATGACCTACCACAATTACGGCCCGACCAACGCGGTGATGAACCTCGAGATCTGGAACGGCCTGTCGGCCGATCATCAGAAGCTGATGATGGATCTTTCGCGCGCCGCCCAGGAGAAGATCCGCGAAGCCACCGAATCCGTCGACAATTTCGCAAAGGCCAAGGCGGAGCTCGAGCCGTTCGGCATGACGGTGGTGGAAGCCAAGGTCGATGAATTCCGCAGGGTTGCGCAGGAGAAGATCTGGCCGGCCTACAAGAGCCAGTATGGCGCGCTGTGGGACGATATCGAAGGCTTC
Source organism: uncultured Alphaproteobacteria bacterium (assembly GCA_963795365.1). GTDB lineage: Bacteria > Pseudomonadota > Alphaproteobacteria > Rhizobiales > Xanthobacteraceae > Bradyrhizobium. Next base: position 37,715 of record CAWCHW010000001.1, on the reverse strand, counting down.
AAGGCCTGAGGGCCGACTTCAAGGGGCCGGTTACCCCCTGGTTTCCGGCCCTATCATTGTCCCGGCTTTTCGCCGCCCCGGAAATTTCATGCGCATGCTGCGTGTCCTGCCGGCCGTCCCCAAATTTGCGGTCACGGCGCTGATCATTCTTGCGATCGTCAACCTGCTGATCGGCGTGATCCTGCGCTACTTCGTCGGCGCGATCACCGATTGGCTCGACGCCGATCCGATCCCTTTCACCTGGGTCGAGGAAGTCGGCGAACTGTCGCTGGCGTGGCTGACCCTGGTCGGCGCGGCGATCGGCATCTCCTCGCGTTCGCATTTCGCGCTTGCCGTGTTCGTGCACCGGCTGCCTCCGACCGCGCAGCTCTGGATCCACAGGTTCAACCACGCGCTGATCGTCGGCGTCGGGGGGCTCGCCGCCTGGTACGGCTACCAGCTCTGCCTGCTCAACCGCACCATCACCACGCCGGGGCTGCAGATCAACCTGGCCTGGCTCTATGCCTCATCCGTGGTCGGCGGCGTTCTGATCGCGATCTACGGATTGGCCGCCATGCTCTCGCCCGTGCCGGTCGACGAGCCGCAGCACTGATTGGAATCAAGTAAAATGCTGCTTGCGATCGTCGCCGTCATCTTCGCTGTCCTGATCCTGCTCTCGATGCCGATCGTGTTCGCGCTCGCGGTGGCCGGCATCGCGGGTCTCTGGCTCGGCGGCTATCCGATGCAGCAATTGTCCTCGGCGCTGGTGTCGGGGTCGCAAAGCTGGGTGCTGCTCGCCATTCCCGCCTTCGTGTTCGCCGGCAATCTGATGGAACGCTGCGGCATGAGTCACGCGCTGGTCGAGTTGGCGCGATCGCTGGTCGGCTGGGTCAAGGGCGGGCTCGGCATGTCCGTGATCGTGGTCGCCTATTTCTTCTCCGACATCTGCGGATCGAAGATGGCGGAGGTCTCCGCGCTCGGCTCCGCGCTGATGCCGCCATTGACCAAGGCCGGCTACGACCGGCGCGATTCGGCATCGCTGATCGCCGCCGGCACCGCGATGGGCATGCTGGTCCCGCCGGCGATCTTCATGATCGTGATCGCCCAGGTGACCAACACCTCGGCGGTGGCGCTGTTCGTGGCCGGCTTCGTGCCGGCGCTCGTCATCATGCTGTGTCTGATGGCCGTCGTTTACATCCGCGCGCGCCAGCAGAACTGGCCGGTCGATACGCGGCCGAGCCTGCGGCGCGTTGGCCACGCCGCGCTGCATGCCGCGGTGCCGATGGTGGTGCCCATCGTCATCCTCGCCGGCTTCGTGCTCGGCATCATCACGGCGACCGAGGCAGGCGCCGTCGTCGCCGGCTACGCTTTCCTCGCTGCCAAGCTCTACTACCGCAACATCTCCTGGCGCGAGATGGGCCGCATTGCCTATGACAGCGCGATCCTGACCGCGGTGGTCGTGTTCCTGCTCGCGGTCGCCTCCGTCTACCAGTATCTGATGGGCGTGAGCGGCGTGCCGCAGCTGCTCGGCCAGGTGCTTGCGCCGCTCAAGGGACATCCCTGGCTGTTCCTGATCGGCACCGCTGGCTTGAGCTGCCTGTTCGGCATGCTGCTGGAGGGGTTGCCGGCCGCGGTGGTGCTGATCCCCGTCGTGTTTCCGCTCTCCGAGGCCATGGGCATCAACCCGATCCACTTCAACATCGTGACGACCGCAGCCGTCGGCATCGGCCTGTTCCTGCCGCCGATGGGCGTGGGACTGTTGATGGCGCTGCGCTTCGCCAACCTCAGCGTCGGGCAGCAATTTCGCACCTACGTGCCCTATATGCTTGCGCTGTTCGCCGGCCTGCTGCTGATCATCTGCATCCCCGAGATCAGCCTCGCGCTGCCGCGATTTGCGGGGTTGATCCGGTAGGACGGCCCGTCGAGGCGGAGCAAAAGAAACAGCCCGCTCCCGGGGCTGGTCCTGGAGCGGGCTAGTCTCGCCACGGCTTCTGTCTTGCCAAGGCCGCAGCGAAGGTTTGCCGATGCCGCAGGCGCATTCCGCGACCGGCGTTGCTGTTGCCACTTTTTCCCGAAATCATGTAGAAGTCAATGCGCGTCGAAAGCTCGCCAGCATTGCGAAATACGAGCGCCTCGCTGCCGCGACGCCGCTGGATTCGCAGAGCCCGTTCATCCAATCATTACGATATCGACACGTCGGTGAAGACCATCCAACACACCATTCACTCCCTATTCAGCAGCCCGGGGCTAGCACGCCCCGGGATGGGAAAGACAATTGACGAGGCGGTTGGTGGCGGACGATTTCGATAAGATGGCCGCGGTGGTGGATTGGCTGGATGCTTGCCGAAGCAAGAACCTGGATGCGGTGCTGGACTTCTATGCTGACGATGCCGGCCTCGACTGCGTATGCGAGGGCATGGGCATCAGCGGACGTTCGGGGCTCGCGGCCTATTGGCGGCCGAAGCTGTCAGGCGCGTCGCGCAACGCATTCACGCTCGAGGAGATCACGCCGCACGGCGACGGCGTGGCGCTCGATTACCTGAACTTCGAGGGCAAGCCCGTGCGCATCATTTTCGGCTTCGACGCGCGGGGCAAGATATCGCATATGCGTTGCGAGCCGGCGCCGCACGACGGCGTCAGGCCGTAGCAGCCTGTTCGAGCGGCAGGCGGCAGCGGACCACGGTGCGTCCCTGCTCGCGCAACAGCGTGAGGCTTCCGTTCAGCGCCCGCACCCGCTCATGCATGCCCGTCAGCCCTCTGCCGAAGTCGGCCCGTTGCGGCAGGCCGACGCCATCGTCGGAGATTTCAATGGCGACCCGGTCGGTGTCGATCCTTGCCGCAACGTCCATCGTCGTTGCCCACGCGTGCCGCAGCACATTGGTGACGCCTTCCTGGATGACGCGATAAGTGGTCTGCGACAACAGCCCGTCGAGCTCGTTCAGACGCGGATCGATTGTCGACGTGAGCCTGACATTGGGCGCCTGCGACTGTGCGTTGCGGAGCAGGGTGCGAATGCTTTCATCGAGTCCGAGCTCGGCGACATAGAGCGGGCTCAATCCTTCCAGGATGCGGCGATTGGCGTACTGCAAGGCCTCGGCCGCGCCGAGGATACCCTCTGCCGGAGAGCCCGGTTCGGGCGAGCCGCCGGCAACCTGCTCGGAGAGGGCGGTGACATTGGCGCGAATGGCGAACAGCAGCGGTCCCATCTCGTCATGGAGCTCGCGCGCCAGTTCGCGGCGCTCGTCGTCCTGCACCGACACCAGCTTGCGCAACAGCTCGCGATTGTCACGGCTGAGGCGTTTCAGCGTCGCCGCAAGCTGGTTGGCTTCTTCGCAACTCTTGCGGACTTCCGGAGGGCCCGCAACAGCAATGGCGGTCTCGAAGTCACCGTTGCGCATCCGCGTCAGGCCGGCGCCGAGCTGCGCCAGCGGCCGAAGCGCCGTGCCGGTCGTGATATAGGCGCTCAGCGCTGCAAGCAGCATCAGCACCGAGCCCGATGAGACGATGGCGAGAAATCCCATCCATTTTTCGAAAATGTCAGCCGACAGATCGGGGTCAAAGACGATGTTGCCGACCTGCGTCGCACCGACCTTGATCGGGTAGACGGCGTTCAATTCGGGAATCGGGAGCAGGGATATGAACCATGCAGGGACCCTGCTGGTGGGCGCGCGTACGGCCCGGTCTGCAGCGCTGCTCCCCGGAAAATACTTGATGGAATTGGAGTTCCCGAGACCGTCGACGAAAGCCTCGAGCGCTTGTTCCGGATTGCCGGCGCCCGCCAGTGCGGCGTTCAACGCGCGCGCAACGGCCCGCGTGGAACTCGCCTCCTGTTCGTTCTCATACTCGAACTGGTTGGATGAGAAGATCAGCAGGGCAAGACCGCCGAGCAACAGCGCGCCGACGATCATCGCCGCCATTGGCAGCAGCAACCTCTCCCGTAACGAAAGTCTCGTCCACATGTCGGCAATTCCATTTCGTTGCGAGGAACTTCCCTTTTACATTGCCGGGAAAGCCTTATCTATTGAAGGTGAGGAACGTCGTGCAGGATACGCCCAAATCAGCGACCAGGATATTGATCGTCGACGACCACCCGGTGGTGGTGTCGGGCTGCCGGTCGCTGTTTGCGTCCGACAAGTCCGTGAAGATCGACGAGGCGGCGGACGCCAAGACCGGGCATCGCGCCTTCATGCAGAAGCGGCCCGACGTCACGGTGATCGACATCAAGCTGCCGGACGTGTCCGGCTTCGAGCTGATGCGGAGGATCCGGAAGGATGATCCCGATGCCAGGATCATCATGTTCAGCATGAACGACGATCCGGCTTTCGTGGTCCGTGCGGTCGAGATGGGCGCGCAGGGCTACGTCTCGAAGGGCGACGACCCCCGCCTGTTCGTGAAAGCCGTGCGCAAGGTCGCGGCCGGCGAAAAATTCATCTCGCCGCATCTGGCGGAAGCGGTCGCTTTTGCCGGAGCTGCGATCAAGGCCAATCCGGCCACCCAGATGAATGCCCGCGAGCTGGAAATCCTGCGCCTGCTCGGCCGCGGCGACAAGATCGTCGAAGTCGCCGCCGCGCTCGGCATTTCCTACAAGACCGTCGCCAACACCACGTCGCTGCTCAAGCAGAAGCTCGGCGCCAAGAACCATTCCGACCTCGTTCGGATCGCGGTCGAAATGGGGTTGGGCTAGCGCATGATCCGGACCCGAAGGGCCGCGTTAGCGCAAAGTGTGCAGCGGTTTTCCCTCGCGACAAACGCGTAGCGTTTGCCCGGAGATCATGCGCGTACAAAAACCAAGGCGGGAATTGAACTGACCGCGCGATCGCGCGGCCAGTTCCCCCATTGTCGAAAGGCTCATCCGCATTCGTTGGGGCAATGGAAGCGACGAATGCGGCCCTTCGGCAATCCTCGTTCACCACTCACCAGCCGGCGGGCGGCCAGCCGCGCGACTCCGGCTGATAGTCGGCAAAGTGTTGGCTGTGGTCGCGCGACAGCGGCCGCGCGGGCTTCACGCGCCGGCGCAGCTTTTCAGGCGCCTTTTGCGGCGGCGGCTCGAAGGCGTAGGCCTGTCTTACGTGCTCAACGGGAGCGGAAGCCGGAGTGGCCTCGGCCATGACTGAAGCGGGCGCCGGCATCGGCGCGCGCGTATCCATCTGGATGGCGGCGGGCCATTTGTGGCTGGAATGGATGCGAATGATGGAGCGGTCGACGTCGTTATCGACAACAGCGGCGGCGGTGCTCGATGTCGGAAAATACCAGTCGCCGAGGAACAGCAATCCGAGCAGCATCCCGCTCACAAAGACGAAGTATCGAACGAGAGGCATTTATTTCACCGCAACCAGGCGCCGCATATCTGTACGCGGCAAACAACGGGAAAAACTGGCAATGGTTCCGGCCCGCTTGCCAGACAAGCAAAGCCTCGCGGCCGTTCCGATCGTTCGGGAAAAATATGCAGGGCACGAGGAACCGGGCGCCGTGGTCGCCGTTGATCGAATGCTTGAAGACACGATCAACTTCCCGAAAGGCCCCGGCGCGGTTCCCCGAGCGCGCCGGGGCCTGACTTTTGTCAAGCCCGCGCGCAAACCAGCACGGGTCATCCGGGTCGGTCGAGGCCATGTCGGTCGAGGAGAGGCTTTCGACGCTCAATCGGCTAATTCGTCTCAATCGGCTCAAATGCAGCAAGCCGCGGCGTTCGGCGGTGCGGGACGGGTGCGACTACAACGGGATGAACCGGGCGTGCTGCGCGGCCGGCATCATGACGCTTTTGGATGCCCGGGATTCCACGAAAAGATTGGCCGTGATGAAGAGTGCGAGCGAGAATGCCGCCACCAACGACGCACATGCGAATTGCTCACCAACGCCCATCTCAGCCACTCCGCCTTCGTCGACGGCGATAACCCGAAAACGGCGGCTTCGTTCCCATGTTCGGGAAAAAGTGGCAATAGCGACCGGCGGGGCCACGCATGGTGTTCCCGCTCTTGATCAGGCCGAGCCGGAAGCGGGGCTCAAAATAAATCCGGAAAAACGCGCAACTTACTCATTGCCACATGTTCCCGATGGACCGTACCGTTCGGATATGCCGTATCAGGTTAGATCGGGATCGATTACCTTCGTGGTCGCATCGGTGCGGCAGGCGCTGGCGATGTTCGACCAGATGCTCGAGGACGCAAAGAGCGAACTGTCGATCTGTGACATGGACGGCAGGAAGATCGATCCAAACCTGCTGCGCTCCCTGACCGAGGACGAGCAGGGCCGTCCGGGATAGCCCCCGCCAGCCCAGACCACTTCGCCGCACCGGCGTTTCAGCGTTTCTCCGCTGCGCGGGCTTTGCTATGCTGTCCCGGGGAAGGCCGACGGCTTCAGTCCATCACAACAACCCTCGAAGCCGCCGAAGCATCAGGGAGGACTGCATGACGATCTCGCGTCGGAATTTTGCGCGTCTTGCGGCAACAGGCAGTGCCGTTGCCGTAGCCTCGCCCGCGATTGCGCAGGGCGCCATCAAGTGGCGGCTTGCATCCAGCTTTCCAAAGAGCCTCGACGGCCTGTGGGGCGCGGGCCCGACGATCGCCAAATTCATCAATGAGATGAGCGACGGCAAGTTCACCATCGAACCCTTTGCGGCGGGAGAGATCGTGCCGGGATTGCAGGTGCTGGATGCGGTCTCCAACGGCACCATCGAGTGCGGCCATTCCTACGGCGGATATTACATCGGCAAGAACACCGCGCTGATCTTCGACGGCTCGCTGCCCTTCGGGATGACGCCGCGCATGCAAAACGCCTGGTATCTCTACGGCGACGGCAAGAAGTTGTTGGACGAAGTTTATAGCGACATGGGCGTGGTCAGCATTCCCTGCGGCAATACCGGCGGGCAGACCTTCGGTTGGTTCCGCAAGGAGATGAAGTCGCCGGCCGATTTCAGCGGCATCAAGATGCGGGTCGCGGGTTTCGGCGGCAAGGTGCTGTCGAAGCTCGGCGTCGTGCCGCAGCAGATCGCGGCCGGCGACATCTATCCGGCGCTCGAGAAGGGGACGATCGACGCCGCCGAATGGGTCGGCCCCTATGACGACGAGAAGCTCGGCTTCGTCAAGGTGGCCAAATACATGCATCTGCCGGGCGTGCTGGAGATGGAGGCCAACTCCAGTCTCTACGTCAACAAGGCGAAATGGGCGGAGCTGTCACCGGGCTACCAGGCGATGCTGCGGGCGGCCTCTGCCTACGCGCTGATGGAGATGCTCGCGAGTTACGACTCGCGCAATCCCGAGGCGCTCACCCGGCTGGTTGCGGCAGGCGCGCAGCTGGTCGTGCTCAGCCCCGACACCCTCAAGGCGCTGCGCAATGCGCTCGAGCAAGTGCTCGATGAAGAGGCTGCGAAGAGCGAGCAATTCAAGCGGGTGTGCGACAACTGGCGGGTCTTCCGCACCAAGCAGCATCGCTGGTTCTCGGTCGCGGACGCCCGCACCGAGATGTCGGTGTATCCGCTGACGGCCGGGCCAAATCTCTAAAGCATGCTCCGGGAAGCTGGAGCGCGACGGGGATTGATCCCGATCATGTCGCGCTCCGGCCGCTCAGATCATGTAATGCCCGCCATTGACGTGGATCACCTGGCCCGAGATGAAGGCGCCGGCGTCACCCGCGAGCAGCACACATGCCGCAGCGAGTTCGTCGACCTCGCCGAACCGGCCCAGCGGGATTTCAGTCACGATCTTGTCGCGCGCCTGATGCACATATTGCGACCAGTCGCGCACGGTGTCGATCGCGCCCGGTGACACCGTGTTGGCGGTGATGCCGTCTGCGCCGAACTCGCGCGCGATCGCCTTGGCCAATCCATGCAGCCCGGCCTTGGCCGCGACGTTCGGCGCGCGGTGCGTGACGTGTCCCCAAAAGCCGTCGAAGCCGGAAATGACGATGATGCGGCCCCATTTGTTTCTTTGCATGAACGGAATGGCGCGGCGGCTCAGGTAGAACGCGGCCGACAGGTTTGTCCTGATAACATCGTCCCATTCCGCCGGCGTGGTCTCGAGGAACGCGCGATATCGCCTGATGCCGACATTCGATACCAGAATGTCGATGCCGCCGAATGCCTCGACGGTGCCGTCGATGAGCGCACCGGCGTCGTCGTCGCGCGAGACGTCGGCCTTGATCGCGATTGCCTCGCCGCCGCGGCTACGGATGCCGTCGACGACCGAGGCCATCGCCGCATCATCGGAGTGGCCATTGACCACGACCTTTGCACCGAGCGCCGCAAAACTCTCGGCGATCGCGCGGCCGATGTTTCGGCCCGAGCCGGTGACGACGGCAACCTTGCCGTCGAGCCGGAAACTGTCCGTCGTGATCATGATTTAGTCCGCGCCGCGTCGATAGCGCTTGCTGACGATCCGCAGATGGTTGCGGAAATGCGGCCGCATCCGTTCGGTCCATGGTGTATTGGCGGCCGTTATCCATGCCGTCGACTTGGGTATTTCTGCGGATGCGAGGTGATAGAGCGCAAGAGAACGTTGCGCGGCCGCGCCGGTTCCGCGGTAGCGACGCGCGCACAACGTGCCGGGAACCGCGGCGAGCGCGGGAATGTGCTCGTTGTCGTACCAATCATCGAATTCACGCTCATGCTCGGGAGCCACACTCATCGCGTTCAGCAGCAACGCGGGGGCGTCCTTTGGAACAACACCGCCGCCTGCTGCAATTTGCTCGCCTTCGAAGCGCATGAGCATTTTGATGCGAGCCGTCACACGTCTCGACCACACCGACAGATTATCGCCGCCGCCTCCGTGGTTGCCGACAGCGTTATAGGCTTCGCTCTTCAGGACATCCACATTCTCGAGCTCGTAGGTGACCACCGAGACCTTTTGGTTTTCCGTGCCGATCCACCGCTCGCATCCCACAACGCCCGGCACCCGCAGTCGCTCGGGAATATGCTCGAGATCGTACCAGTCGTTGAATTCGTCCTCGGCCATACCGGTGAAATCGATCACAGGAAGCAGTATGCCGTTCGCCATCGCTCACTCCCTTGCGTGTCGCGGGTCCCGTAGGACGCAGGTGTTGTGACTTGCAGACAAGCAAATTGCAATGAGTGTTGGGCTCGTCGGTAACGATGCCCGACTTCACCGCAGGCTGAGCCGTCGGCGAGGAGTAGCAGACGTTGCCGATCAGCATGAACCGATTCGAATGGCATCGTCTATTTCTCGACGAAATAGAAGTCCTCTTTTCCCGGCAGCGAACCGTAGGTGTAAGGCTCCTGGCGACCGGCCGTAGTTTCCATGACGTCGTCCCGAATGAGGCGAAACATCTTGTTGACCTCAACGCCCGGGGACGCCAACCGCTGCACCAGTGCGAGCGCAAAGGGCGAGTTTGCGCCTTCTCCGTCGAGAGCCTTCATGCCGTGTTTCGCGGAAAAGACCACCAGGGAAGCGCCGGACACCCTCACTTCGCCGAGGCCCGATCCGATCGATCGTGTTCCGATGGAGCCGCCGGCCGTCGAGCGATTATCGACGCGATTTTCCGCCGCCACGCCCGTCCTTTCGATCGTCTGGATAAACGGATTATTTCGGCACGCGTCGAGGACCACCAGCTTCAGCTTCTTGGCGCCATCGATCGAAGCCATCACCTGATCCAGCGGCAATGCCTCGAACTGGATGTCACGATCGGTTTTCAAGACCGCGTCGACGGGAAGCAGATAATTCACGCCGCTGACTTCCATCCCGTGACCCGCGTAATACACCACGGCCCAGTCGGCCCGGTCTGCCTCGGCGGCGAAACCGCGGAGCGCCGAAATCATCTGCTGTTTCTGGGAATTCTCGACGAGCGTAACGACGTCGAAGCCAAGGCCTCGCAGCGTGTTGGCAACCGCTTCCGCATCGTTCGCCGGATTGCTCAACTCCGGAACGTTCTTGTAGGCGCCGTTGCCGATAACCAGCGCCACACGCCGTTCGTGGATGGCGGGTCGTTCTGCCTGAGGCGCCACGGCAGGCGGCGCGATGGGAGCCGAGGGCGTCGGAATGGACGTCGCATTGGCCGCCTTGATCGGGGCGGAAGGCAGCGACGGCTCGATTTGAGAGTGGTTCAGCGCGTCCAGCCTTGAACGCGCCGTTTCCAGCGAAGAACGCACGATGTCATTGTGAAGTGGGTTTGTCGATGCAATCGCCTTCTCGAATTCCCCTCGGGCACGAACGTAATCCGCGGCCTTCTCGAAGGTGAGTCCCCGGCCGACAAAGGCTGGCGGCCATCCCGGATCGAGCGACAAGGCTTGATCGTAGTCAGCGAGCGCCGACTGAAACTCGTTCCGATAGCGTTCGGTGTCCGCCCTGTGCAGGAAAGCTATTTCGGCTTTCGGGTTGAGCCTGATGTGCTCATTCTGATCGTTCAGCGCGCGATCCAGATCGCCTTTCGATCTCCAGGCATCGCCACGATTTCCGAAAGCCAAACCGTTTTTCGGATCGAGACGTATCGACTGGTCAAAACTGGAAATTGCCGCATCGTAATTGCCAAGCGCGGCGTAGGCGTTGCCGCGATTGTTGAAAGCCCCACTGTCCGTCGGGTTCAGCTTGATCACCATGTCGTAGTCGGCGATGGCCTTTTCATAATTATGCAATTCGAGCCAGCCATTGCCTCTGTTCTTGTAGGCCCCAACGTTATTGGGGTTTAGCTGAATGACTTCGTCGGCGTCCGCAATCGCTTTCTCTGGCTCGCCGCTCACGAGCCAGGCATTGGATCGGTTGATCCGGGCGTTCTGGTTCTTCGGATCGATGCGCACCGCTTCGTTGTAATCGGCGAGAGCGCGTTCGTAATCCTTCTTTCCTTCATAGGCGATGCCGCGATTTGAAAACCCTGTCGAGAATTTCGGGTTCATGCGCACGACTTCATTGTAGCCTTCGATGGCCCGGTCGAAATTGCCCTGATCCAGCCAGATCCCGGCCCGGCCGAACGTGGCGCCGAGATGATTGGGATTGATTGCCAGGGCTGCGCTATAATCGGCGATCGCTGCATCCCACTTGTGAATTTGTTTGAAAATGTTGGCCCGGTTGACCAACGCGATCACGCGAACCTGCGTCGACAGGTTTCTTTCCTGGAGCACCTGTGTGCAGCCGTCGATGGCGCGATTCGCATCCTGCATTTGAACGCAGTCGGATCGGCTGTCGGCGAATGCGGCGGATGAGAAGAGGAACACCAAAACCGCGCAAAGCGCTGGTTTCGCCCGGAGGAATATGGATGTCATTGTCTCAATCTGCGCGGGATTCCAAGAACGTCCAATTTACTTCAGACGGATGGATACCTCAACGAAGCGATCGAGGGGCCGAATGGAACTGAACAGGCGCGCGGCGTCGGCCGGGTTTACTTCGCCGCGGGCTGCGCCGCCGGCGCGGCGGCATCGGGCGCCGGCGCGGCAGGGCGCGCACCGCCGGTCAACCGCTCGATCACCGAGCGCACGGTGTCGCCGGCCTTGCCGCCCTTCAGCGCATCCAGCAGCGGGGCGACCGTGGTCGAGCGGCGGATCAGGCTTTCGGCTTCGGGGAAGATCAGCGGATCGTCCCACGGGCCCGAGACCACGAAAGGCAGGTCGAAATTACCGTCGCCTTTGGTCGCCGAGATCAGGCTCGCGACGCCCTTGAGATCGTATTCGCGGTTCGGCACTGCGACGGTGCCGTTCAGCGTGACGCGCATGGTGGCGCTTTCCAGCTTCACATCCTCGGTGGTGGCGATGCCGTCGGCAAATTTCAGCGCGACAGTGAGACTGTCGTAGGGCGTTGAGCCGGAGCGGAAGCTGCCGGCGCCCGACAGCGGTCGGCGCTCGAGCCGCTTCAAGAGCTGCTCCACGTTGAAGCCCGAGATCGCGCCGTCATGACCGGTCAGCTTCGCGGTGCCGTCGAGCGATTGCACCAGGCCGAACGGGCTCGACCCCGACGCCACCAGCGAGACGTTGAGATTGCCGCGCCCGGACAGGCGATTGATGCCGAACAACTCACTGGCGCAGGCTTGCAGGTCGACGTCGAGGAACTGGAATTGCGCCTTGACGTCGGCGACCGTGTCGGAACGCGCGATGCCGAACGAGCCGCGCGCGATGCCGCCATAGACCTGCGCCTCGCCGACCGACAGCGCCAGCGCGCCGCCGCGCAGATTGGCGCCGAACGCGGTGCGGCCGAGCTTGGAGGGACCGACGGTGACGCGGGCCGCCGACAGGCGCATGTCGAGATCGGTCGCCGACAGCGCGTTGAGGTCGAACAGCTGCCGGTTCCAGTCGCGTGCGCCGCTGGCGAGCCCTCGGAAGGTCGAGATGTAGGGCGTGAAGTCGAGTGCGTCGGCGGCCAGCGTCGCCTGCAGCGTCTGCCTGCCGTTATTGGAATAGGTCATGACGCCTTCGGCGACATTGCCGTCGAGCTCGACATTGACGTTGGTGAGCGCGATCGCGCCGCCAACCACGTTGGCGCGCGCCTTCAGCGCGAAGCGGCCGAAGCCGCCGCCGCCCGGCGGCGCCTGCCCGGTCCATTGCAGGGCGTTGCGCAAGGACGGGCTGTCGATGGTCAGTGTGCCTTCCATCATCGCGCTGGTGCGGTTGGCGACCGTGCCGTCGAAGGCGACCTTCAGCGGCGCACTGGCCAGCCGCGCCTTCAGGCCCGAGCGGTCGCCCGACAGCGCCGCGACGAAATCGGAAAAGCCGATCGCACCGTCGATGCGCTCGCCGCGCCAGTCGAACTGGCCGGTGGCGGCAAAGGAGCGCGAGATCGACGGCCAGGCCAGCGACAGATCGATGTCGTCGAGTTTCTCGCTGGCGTGGTTGGCGGCATCTTCATAGGTCAGCACGCCGTCCTGGATGCGGATCTCGGAGAACGACACCTGGTTGTCGGCGCCGGGCTTCATGGTGCGCACGATGGTCTGGATGAACGGCGTCCAGTTGCTGTCGCCGTCGGCGCTGCGCACCACACGGATGGTCGGACGCAGCATCATCACGTCGGCGATCTCGAAGCGCTGCATCAACAGCGGCAGCAGCCTCAAGTTTGCCGTGAGCACGTCGACACGCAGCGCCGGGTCGCCGCTGCCGCCGCCTTTCAGCCCGACATCGTGGAAGGAGACATAGCTCCCGGGGAAGACGGAAACGTCGATGGCGCCGCCGACCGTCAGGTCGAGCCCGGTGACGGCGCGGATTTGCCCCTCCACGGCGGTGCGCAGCGCGTCGCGGTTGATCAGCCAGGAGATCGCGACCAGCCCGATCAGCGCCAAGCCAAGCAACGCCGCGATCGGCGTCCCCAGGCGCTTCATTCCTTGGGCCATCGTGACTGCCATGTCGGATCGGCTGGTCGTCGTCGGATCGCGATTGAACGGAAGATCAAGCGGGGTGCGCCGGAACCCTCGCCAGAAGCGCAACTTGATCGTTTTTCTTGTCGCTTTCAAGGCCTTGGAGGATGCCAAAACCTTCATGTCGCAGGGATATTGGTCGAAGCTCCGCGCCACGCCACGCCGGCTTCTGGCCGCCTGCGGCACCACCAATTGAGCGTGGTGGCCGTCATTGACGCACTGCAAAGATTTTGCCTAATAATCCCGCCATTGCCGGGCTCCGCGGCCTTTGCCTCCTCCCATCAGGTCACATCGCATGAACAAGGTTTACCCCGACGCCAAATCGGCCCTCGACGGCCTTCTGAAGGACGGCATGATGATCATGTCGGGCGGCTTCGGCCTGTGCGGTATCGCCGAAACCCTGTCGGACGCGATCCGTGAGTCCGGCGTGAAGGGCCTCACGGTGGTCTCCAACAATGCCGGCGTCGACGGCATCGGCCTCTCGAGGCTGCTTGAGACGCGGCAGATCAAGAAGATGATCTCGTCCTATGTCGGCGAGAACAAGCTGTTCGCCCAGCAATTTCTGGCCGGGGAGCTGGAGCTCGAATTCAATCCGCAGGGCACGCTGGCCGAGCGTATCCGCGCCGGCGGCGCCGGTATTCCGGCCTTCTTCACCAAGACCGGTGTCGGCACGCTGATCGCCGAAGGCAAGGAAGTGCGCGAGTTCGACGGCCACAAGTACCTGATGGAACGCGGGCTGTTCGGTGACCTCGCCATCGTCCATGCCTGGAAGGGCGACACCGCCGGCAATTTGATCTACCGCAAGACCGCGCGAAACTTCAACCCGATGATGGCGACCGCCGCCAAGGTGACCGTGGCCGAGGTCGAGCATCTCGTGCCTGCGGGCGAGCTCAATCCGGACCACATCCATACGCCCGGGATTTTCGTCAAGCGCATGATCGAGGTCGGCACGGGCAAGAAACGTATCGAGTTTCGCAATATCCGCCAGCGCACGGCAGCTTAAGGAGATCCATCATGGCCTGGACCCGCGAACAGATGGCCGCCCGCGCCGCCAAGGAGCTGCAGGACGGTTTCTACGTCAATCTCGGCATCGGCATTCCAACCCTGGTGTCGAACTATATTCCGCCCGGCATCGACGTGAACCTGCAGAGCGAGAACGGCATGCTCGGCATGGGACCGTTTCCCTATGAGGACGAGGTGGACGCCGACCTCATCAACGCCGGCAAGCAGACGGTCAGCGAACTGCCGACCACCAGCTATTTCTCCTCGGCCGATTCCTTCGGCATGGTGCGTGGCGGCCATATCGATCTCTCGATCCTCGGCGCGATGCAGGTGGCGCAGAACGGCGACCTCGCCAACTGGATGATCCCCGGCAAGATGGTGAAGGGCATGGGCGGCGCGATGGATCTCGTCGCCGGCGTCAAGCGCGTGGTCGTGGTGATGGAGCATTCCGCCAAGGACGGCCCGAAGCTGCTGAAGAAATGCAACCTGCCGCTGACCGGCGAGGGCGTGGTCGACATGGTCGTCACCGATCTTGCGGTGTTCACCATCGACAGGCACGGCAAGGACGGCATGGCCCTGATCGAGCTCGCCGACGGCGTGACCCTCGACGAGGTGAAGGCCAAGACCGAGGCGGAATTCCGCGTCGCGCTGAAGAACGCGTAGGTTCTCAAATCCTCATGGTGAGGAGGCGCGTTAGCACCGTCTCGAACCATGACGCCCGGATTGGTGGCCTCATCCTTCGAGACGCGCTTCGCGCTCCTCAGGATGAGGGGATAAATCGTTTCGCGATTCACCTCACGCCTTGGCGGCGATGTCCTCCAGGCCGCGGTTGCGCGGCTCGACGCCCCAGGCCCACACGGCCACGATCTGCACGACCACGAGGCCGATCATCAGCCAGATGACGCCGGGCAACTTGTAGTCCTGCATCAACGAGCCGACCACGAACGGCGAGACCACGGTGGCGCCGCGCCCAAACATGTTGCAGATGCCGTTGGCGCGCAGCCTGATCTCGGTCGGGAACAGTTCCGGTGTGTAGACGCCGTAGAGGATCGCGGTCTGCACATAGATCGCGACGATGAGGATGAAGCCGACAGTGAGCACGATGGTCGGATCGGACGAGGCGTCGAAGCGGGCATAGACGTAGCCGGCGATGATGGTCACGATCGAGGCGCCGATGATGCTGGCGCGCCGTCCGATCGCGTCGGACGACCAGGCGCCGAGCGCACAGCCGACCAGCGATCCCGCTGATAGCACGACCGTATAGGCGAGCGAGTTGGCGATGGTCAGGCCTTGGCGCAGGAAGAACTGCGGCAGGAACAGCACGAAGCCGAAGATCAGCGTATTGATCGAGATCAGCACCCAGCAGCCGACGATCATGCGTTGCAGAAGCGGCGGCTTCGCCATGTCCCACGCTGCGACCTGCGGGACCGGCGCGGGGATCACGACCGGCGGCAGCGGTTTGCCGCCGGAAGCCTCGGTCTCGATCGTTGTCATCAACGCTTCGGCCTCTTCAGTGCGGCCTTGCGCCTCGAGCCACCGTGGCGATTCCGGCAGGTTCTTGCGCAGGTACCAGACGATCAGCGAGCCGATGCCGGCAATCACGAACATCGGCCGCCAGCCGAAGTTCGGGATGATGAGATAGCCGAGCAGTGCCGTCGCGGGAAATCCAGCCACTACAATGAAGGCCATCATCGCCATCCAGCGTCCGCGCGTCCTGGGCGGAACGAATTCGGCCATGGTGGAATAGCCGACCACGATCTCGGCGCCGAGGCCGAGCCCCTGTACGAAGCGGCATGCAATGAGCTGCGTCATGTCCTGCGCAAAGGCGGCGGCGAGCGAGGCGAGGCCGAAGATCAACAGGTTGATCTGATAGGTGAAGCGCCGGCCGTATTTGTCGCCGACAAAGCCCGTGATAAGCGATCCCAGCGTCATGCCGACGAAGGTCAGCGAGATGAACTGCAGGTTTTGCGGCAGGGTCGAGAACTTGGTCTGGATCGCGGAAGCGAGCACGCCGCCGGCGACATAGAGATCGTAGCCGTCGAAAAACATCCCGGCGCCGACCAGCCAGAAGATGCGGTAGTGAAACGGTGAGATCGGCAGGCGATCGAGACGTGCGCCGGCGTTTACTGCTGTAGCCATGAAACTTCCCCCCTTGATTGTCGAATGCGCGCCGGCTTCGCCGGTCGTCGTTGTCTTCTATTGGCGCATGATCTTATCGGAAAACCGCTGCACACTTTTCCGGATCATGCGCTTGCTAATTCAGTCGCCGTTGCCCGGCCGTGTCGCGATACCAGTCGAATGGCGCGTCGTTGGTCGCGACCATCACGCTCTTGACGTGAAAATGGTCGTCGAAACTTTCGGTGCCGCATTCGCGGCCCACGCCGGACTCGCCGACGCCGCCCCAGGGCGAAGCCGGATCGAGCCGGTGATGATCGTTGACCCAGACGATGCCGCATTTCACTTGCGCGGCGACGCGATGGGCGCGCGCCACGTCGCGGGTGCGGATCGCGGCCGCCAGGCCGAACGGCGAATCGTTGGCGAGCAGCAAGGCCTCCGCCTCGTCCTTGAACGGTGTCACCGAGGTGAACGGGCCGAACACCTCCTCCTGGAAGATGCGCATGTCGCTTTTCACGTCGGCGAACACGGTCGGCTCGACGAAATAGCCGTTCTCGTGGCCGGGGACGGTTGGCGCGCACGCCGCCGGTGACGAGCCGCGCGCCCTCGTCGCGCCCGAACTCGCAATAGGACATCACGCGATCGCGCTGCCGCGCCGAGATCACGGGACCGAGCTGGGTCGCGGGGTCGAAGGGATCGCCGATCCGGATGGTCTCGGTCTTGGCTTTCAGCTTCGCGACGAACTCGTCATAGATGGAGGCCTGCACCAGATGCCGCGAGGCGCAGATGCAGGTCTGCCCCGCGCCGATGAAGGCGCCGAACGCGGCGTAATTGACGGCGCGCTCGATGTCGTAATCGTCGAACACCATGACCGGCGTCTTGCCGCCGAGCTCCATGGTCTGGTGCGCGAACACTTTCGCCGCCGCTGATCCTGCAATGCGGCCGGCCTCGGTGCCGCCGGTCAGCACCAGCTTGTCGATATCGCCATGCTCGGCGAGCATTTTGCCCGCGCTCTGGCCCAAGCCGAGCACGATATTGAAGACGCCGGGCGGCAGGCCGGCATCGGTAAAGATCTTCGCAAGCTTCAACGTCGTGAGCGGCGTGTATTCCGACGGCTTCACCACGGTGACGCAGCCCGACGCCAGCACCGCGGCGAGCGACTTGCACAGGATCATCAGGGGATGGTTGAACGGCGTGCAGTTGGCCACGATTCCGATCGGCGTGCGCAGGGTATAGTTCAGGTAAGTGCCCTCGACCGGAATCACCGCGTCGCGTCGCGCCAGCGCGACTCCCGCGAAATACCGGAAGAAGTCCGGCAGCCGCGACAGCTGCGCGCGGGTCTCGTTGACCGGCCTGCCGTTGTTGAGCGTCTCCAGCCGGTAGAGCTGATCGAGATTGGCCTCGAAGGCGTCCGCAAGCTTGTTGACGAGCCTGGCGCGGGCGCGGATGTCCATGCCGCCCCAGGCCTTGCCCTCGAAGGCGGCGCGCGCACTTTTCATGGCGCGGTCGATGTCGTCCCTGGTCGAATTCGGGATCCTTGCGATCACGTCGCCGGTCGCGGGGTTGCGCACGTCGAGCATCTCGCCGCTTCCAGCCTCGATCTCGCGGCCGTCGACGAAATTGCCGTGGATTTCGACGTCGATGGATTTGGTGGGACTGTTCATGCGTCCGTCTCATGTTTGTTGAGAGCACGATCTCTTCGGACCGCCGCTTCCCACCTCGCGCCAACGCGACCCTGCGGGTCCGGATCATGCTCGACAATGACGGCGTTGCGCTTCAACGCGGGCAGCACGCGCTTCTCGGTAGCGCCGATATGCGCCTTGATGATGCGCGCGGCCGCGCGGCGGTCGCGCCGCTGCATCGCCTCGATCAGCGCGACATGCTCGGCCACCAGCTTCTTGGGATCGTGTCCCCTCAGATTGGCGACGCTGACCCGCACCAGCCGGTCGGCCTGTCCGATCAGGTCGCACAGCGAGCCCGCCATGCGGCGGTTGCCCGACGCATGCGCCAGTGCCGTGTGGAAACCGCGATTATAGGCGATGAAATCTTCATGATTGCCGGAGAAGCGGCGGAACTTGTCCAGCGCCTTCAGCGTGGCATCGCCGGCGTTCTCGATCGCTTCGGCCACGCAGGCCGGCTCCAGCGCCAGGCGAAAGCGCAGGAGATCGCGCGCGTCCGACAGCGATATCGGATTGACCCGATAGCCCTGGCGCGGCTGCACCGTAACCAGATGCTCGCGCTCGAGCCGCAGCAACGCCTCGCGTACCGGCTGGCGGCTCACCGCATAACGTTCGGCGAGCTCCTGCTCGCGCATATCATCGCCGGGTGCCAGCGCACAGGCCAGGATATCAGCCCGCAACCGTTCATAGACGTTATCACGCAGAAGCATCGCAAATTTCCCGTATGTTGGCCGCTAGTCTTGCAGTCGTGAAATATCACGTCAAGACACCAGACGGCTTGGAATAATACGGGCGCGTTTTGATGTATCGATGCGCGCGGACATTGCGCCAGCGCGCGAAAGGATGGGCAGGGCACATGGATCGCCTATTCGCGAACGGAACCGTCAATGCGGCGGACAACGGTGACGGGCACGCCGCTGATCCTGCTGCACTCGCTGCTGTCGGATCGCGCGAGCTTCGATGCGATCGCGCCAGAGCTTGCGAAATCCTTCCGGGTGATCGTGCCGGAACTGCCGGGGTTCGGCCGTTCCAAGGCGCTCGGCGGCGGGCTTGCCGATGTCGCCGACCGGTAGCGGAGGCAGTGCGCGATGCGGCCGCAAGGACGCGGCGATCGTGCTCGGCAACGGTTATGGCGGCTTTGTCGCGCTGCAGATGGCGATCCGGCATCCGCAGCATCGCCTCACGCTTCATCTTTGCCGATTGCGGCGCGGCGTTCTCCGAAGCAGGCCGCGACGCCTTCCGCAATATGGCGGCCGCCTCGAAAGCCAAGGGACTTGCCGCCATCACTGATGTCGCGATGCGTCGGCTTGTTCGCGCCGGAATTCCAGGCCGCAAACCCGGAGCTGATGGCCGATCGCCGCGCTGCCTTTCTCAGGACCGACGAGGAGGTGTTTCGCGCCGCTTGCGCACAACTCGCCGAGCTCGACCTGCGGGGCTGGCTTCACAAGGTGAAGGTGCCGGCGCTGGTGCTGGTCGGGGAGCAGGACGAAGCGACACCGCTTCCGATGGCGCAAGAGCTCGCGGACGGCCTGCCAAACGCGCAACTGAAAATCATTCCCGGCTGCGCGCACGTGCCGCAACTGCAGGCGCCCAACGTTTTCCTCGATGCGATTGCGGATTTTCTGGTAGTGGACCGGATTTGACGTTCGCTACCCTGCCGACCGCGCCGCCGCAAAGCGAACGTCAAATCCAGGGCTCCACTACTCCCGCAAGCGGTGAAATAATCCACACGCCATCAATTTGGGCAGGACGGCCACTTTTATTCATTCGACGTGATCTCGTCCGCCGCCTAATCTTGCGGCCGGGGTGATCTCATGCGTGCAATTCTCGGCTACTGCGACGGAGCCATCCGGCGGGAGGTGTCCAAGGGCACCGTCCTGATCAAGGAAGGCGGCAAGACCGGACACCTGTTCGTCCTGATTGCGGGGCAGCTCGAGGTGTTGCGCGGCGATGCCGTCGTGGCAGTGCTCACCGAGCCCGGCGCCGTCACCGGCGAAATGAGCATGCTGCTCGACCGGCCGCACACCGCAACCGTGCGTGCGGGCGCCAATTCAACGCTGTTCGAGATCGAGGATGCGGCGGCCTTTCTCAAGGCCCAGCCCGCGGTCGCGCTGTTGATCGCGCAGTTGCTGGCGCAGCGGCTCAACGTCGCGACGACTTATCTCGCCGACCTGATGAAGCAATATGCCGGGCACGGCACCCATCTGGAGATGGTCGGCGAGATCCTGCAGAGCATGATCAACCTGCCGCCACAGCAGGTCGCGCCAGGGTCGGATCGGGAATCCGATCCAAGGATGTGAGCCACTCCGGCGGATTGGTGACGGCTGCGGCCGGCCGCTGCACCGGCGCGTTGAGATCGATCCATTGCGCTTCGCCCGCGGCCAGCCAGTAGGCGCGTCGTT
Source organism: uncultured Alphaproteobacteria bacterium (assembly GCA_963795365.1). Lineage (GTDB taxonomy): Bacteria > Pseudomonadota > Alphaproteobacteria > Rhizobiales > Xanthobacteraceae > Bradyrhizobium. The sequence continues at coordinate 17,260 of CAWCHW010000001.1, read as the reverse complement.
CGTCGATCTCCAGCACGATGTGGGTTGGCGGCCGCCCCGGCTGTAGCCCGGTGTTGAACACCCAGGTCGATCCAAGCTGATCGAACCACGAGCCGTCACTGATGAAGGGCGATTGATGCACATGGCCCGAGATCACCATGTCGGGCCGGTAGCGCTCGATCCATTGCACCAGCTCGACATCGCCGAAGTAGCGCTTGCCGCCCCAGCTCGTCGGCGAGTTCGCGGGCGGCGCATGATGCACCCAGATCCATCTTTTCGCGCGCCGTGCCGCCGCCGCGCCCAGTTGCGCGTCGATGCGTTGCCGCAGCAGCGGCCCGTCCCACCACGGGCAGACGGTGAACAGCGTATCGCCGATCAAGAGATCATCGCCGTCGCAGGCGATGCCGAGCTCGCGCACCTCGCCGATCCAGCGCGAATATTTCTCGCCCTCGGTGTTGCGCTCGTCGAGATCGTGATTGCCGGAGCAGAGGATGACGCGGGTCTGCGTCGCCAGACGCGCCAGGTATTTCTTCACCACGACGATCTGGGCGCGGAAGTCGACCGCCGAGCCGATGTCGAGCGCATCGCCTGCAAAGATCACGAGGTCGAATTGCGATCCCGCGCTGAGCAGCCAGTCGAACTGCGGCAGCGAGTAGTGCAGGTCAGCGACAACCAGGCAGCGCATCTGCTTAAAAAACCGGCAGGTCATGGAAATAGCGCCCGGGACCGGACGCAATGGAACCATATCAAGAAAAATGCCTTGGGGAATATCGCCCGCGCGACAGATGCGCGCAGAGGCAAAACAAAGATCACCTCTCCCGCAAGCCGGGAGAGGCGAACAGTGCTTGGGCAGATCGATTACGCCCGCACCACCGCCTGCGGAAACACCACCTCGATCAGCGTGCCGGAACGGCCGCCGGTGCGGATGGCGAATTTCGCGCGGTTGGCTTCGACCAGCGCCTTGGTCAGGGACAGGTTGACCGGCGCCGCGTCGGTGGCGTTATCCGACGGCGGCGGGGTGCGGAACGGCTCCATGGCGGCCGCCACCTCACTGTCGTTGAGTCCATGGCCGGTATCGCGCACGCGCAGCATCACCTCGCCGAAGTCCGATAGCGCGGTCGAGACGATCACCTGGCCGGCCGGATTGGCGAGATGGATGGAGTTGCCGATCAGGTTCAGCGTGATCTGGCGCAGCGCGCCGGCGTCGGCCACCACGGGCGGCAGCGCCTGCGCCAGCGACGTGCGGATGATCTTGCGCTCGCGGTTGGCCTGCGGCTGCATCGCGCTGACGCAGCTTTCGACCAGTTCGTTCAGGTTCTGGTTGGCAAAGGCAAGGTCGAGCTTGCCGGTCTCGATCCGCGTCAGTTCGGCGAGATCGTTGAGGATCGCCAGCACGCGCTCGCCGGAGGCGCGGATGTCCTTCATGTATTCGACATAACGCTCGTTGCCGAGCGTGCCGAAGCGCTCGCCGATCATCACCTCGGCAAAGCCGATGATCCCGTTCAGGGGATTGCGCACTTCGTGGCTGATCCGCGCCAGCATGTCGGTCTTTGCGCCGGCCTCGCGGTCGGCGAGGCGCTGCGACTGTTGCAGCTCGCTTTCGCCTTTCTTCACCTGCGACAGATCGCGGAACACGGCGAAGAAGTTCGGCCCGCCAGATCGGGTGCGCCCCATCGTCGCCGACAGCGGAATGATGCCGCCGTGGCTGACGCGGCCGAGCACGTCGCGGCCGTGATCGAGCAGGCTCGCGACGCCGGCGCCCTTGATGCTCTCGAGATATTCGAGGACCGTGCGCCGGCTCTCCGGCGCGAACAGGTCGATGAGATTGTGCTGGACGAATTCGTTGCCGTCATAGCCGAACAGCGCTTCCGCGCTGCGGTTGCAGGCGTGGATGTTGCCTTCGGCGTCGAACATCACGATGCCTTCGGCCGTGGTATCGAGGATGGCCGCAAGATCCTCGGCCATGACGAGGCCTGCCGCGGGTTCGACGACGATCGCCGGCGGCTCGGCCACAACAGGCTTGGCTTCAACGGACTTGACTTCAACAGGCTGGGCCTCTTCAGCAGGCGCCGGCGGCGCCTCCGCCGTGAACATCAGCGCCAGCGCGGACTCGCCGTCCCAGGAGATCGTGTGAAGCCGTGCGGCGGTCGCTGGTCCCGATGCATCGTGGCTCGCGGAAATCGTCACCGGCGTGCCGGCTTCCGAGGTGCTCCTCGTGGAGGAGACGCCGGCCTCGACATAGAGCGCGTCGAGGCCGCCGGCCTGCTCCAGCGTATGCAGGCTGTCGTAACCGATGCGCGTGAGGAACGCGGCGTTGGCATAGAGCATCCGATCGAGCCGGTAGATCAGGATGCCGGTGGGCAAGAGATCGAGCAGGGTGCGATCGCGCAGCACCTCACCACGCGCCGGCGGCTGCGGCTCTTCCAGCCATTCCGGAGCGGGCGGCGTCTCGCGCGGAGCCTCGGTCGTGGCTTGCGCCGTCTGCTCGACGGGATTGTCCTTCACCTCGTCGGTCATGCGCGTCTCGGGCGCATGGCCGTTCTCGAGCCGCGCCGACAATTGCCGGGCGAGTTCGTCGAAGGCGCTGTTTTCGACCGGCGTGAGCACGGGCGGTCGTGTGTCGCCAAGCGGGCGAAACGGCAGGACGTTTTGGCTGACGACGTTTTGGGGCGTTTCCACGGGCGTTTCCAGATCGGTTGGTGTTGAAATTTCATCTCGGGCCGACGCTGGTACCGCGGAGGGCGGCATCACGGCGTCATCCGCGGGCGGATGTGCGGCGACAGCGTGCAGCGATTGGTTCGGAAGATTGTCGGCGGCAACGGGATGGGGATTCTTCGCCTGGTTCGGCGCGGCGAAGTTCGGCGAGATGCGCGAGGCTGTCGAGATCGCGGCACACGCCGAAGCCGCGATAGCCGGCGAAATTGCGGTCGTTGTCGTAGACCGGCAGTCCCGACAGCTCGACCGGCAGGCGGCCGCCGTCGTCGACCGGCCAGTACACGGTGATGCCGCTCCAGGTGTTGCGTGCCGCGATCGCATCAGTGATGCGGCCGGCCGGATCTAACCCGAAGGTCTCGGCAATCTCGTGCCACGGCCGTCCGAAGCCGACTGCCGTGCGTGCGCCGATCAGGCGGGTGAACTCATCGGAGCCGAGGAAGAAGCGGTTTTCTTCATCCATCTGCCAGGTGAAGCGCAGCGGATGACGCTGCGGGACGAGCGCGGTCTCGGGCGCAGCCTTCGCCGCTGCGGCAGTCTCCGCTTCATCGGCGACAGCTTCAACAAAGGGTGGCGGCTCATGCGATATTTCGGCGTGCGCCGCGGCGGGAACGGGTTCGGTGGTTTCGTCAAGCGGCTCCGCGAACACGTCGACAAATTCAATTCCGGCGTCCGGTGTCGCGATCGTTGCATCCGGCGTGATCAGTCCGACGATGCCGACATCGCTGCCGCTGCCGACGCGATGCAGCACCATCTGTCCGCCCTCGATCGACAGCTCGGCGCGGCCCTTGTCCAGCGCGTCGCTGCACACGGTTTCCGAAAGATCGCGAAGACCGGGCAGCGTATGCGCGGCCTCGCTTGCGCCCGCCAGCCTGCCATCGCTCGCAAAGGCGGCGGCCGGCCGCTCGACGCCCTCGACCAGCAGCCGCAGGCGCTCAACCAGCGTCAAGCTGCGTCCGGCCGGTTCGGTTGCTGAAATCAGGATGCCGTGGTGGCCATCAGGAAAATCGAGTCGCATGCAGGCGCAGGTCATGAGCTGGCCGAACGGCGCGCCGAAGCCGCGCAGTCGTTCCATGCGCAACGCGCCGATCGCGGACAGCCGTGGTGCGAGTTGCGCGACCTGGCGCCGGCTCGCATCGGCGGGACCGAACGTCTGCTTGGCGAGTTCGGCGGCATTGGCGGCCCCGAACAGTCTTGCCGCAACCGGATTCGCCCACAGCACCTGCGTGCCGTCGGTCGACCACAGCCACGCCGGCGTCGCGCTGATCGCATGCGGCGCGAGCCGCAAATCGCCGACGAAACGCAACTGGAAATCGGTGACGTCCATGCCGTGGTTGAACCGCAATTTTTGTTACCATCGATGTCGCCGCCGCGAGGTTTTTCGCGGTGGAACAATGACAGAGGCTGATTATCGCCCGCCGTCCATGGCAGGTCCACCGGTCGGGCAGAATTGCTGCCGCATAAGGAGAGATAACCTTAATCTGCCGAGGTTTGTTTCGAACCCAGATGCGGCACTCGCGTTGGTGTGTTGCAAATCACGACATGCGGTCCAAGATTGGAACTACTGACTGCGTCATAGCGGTGCAGTGTTTGAGACGTAATGTTGTGAACGAAAGGGGCTGCGGGGCGGAACACGGAGCAACATCATGAGCGAAGACGTCCGTTTCGAGATCCCCAAGGAGGTGCGCTCGATGGCCGAAGCCAGCTTCGAACAGGCGCGCAAGACTTTCGAGAAATTCCTCGACAGCGCGAGAGCGACCGCAGGCTCGATTGCGGAGCGCAATGAGACCGTGCGCGCCGGCGCCAGGGACATCAGCAGCAAGGCGATCGGCTACGCGGAGAAGAACGTGCAAGCCTCGCTCGACTATGCCGAGCAGCTCTTGCACGCCAAGGACCTTCCGGAGGTGATGCGGCTGCACGGCGAATATGTGCAGGCGCAGATGCGCGCGCTCGCCGAGCAGGCCAGTGAAATGGGCCAGACCGTCGGTCGCACGGCCATGGAGGCCACGCGCTCGAAGCACTGAGCCGGAGGCCTGTCCCATCGCGCTTGAGCCTCTCGGTTGTGCATGATCTTTTCGGAAAACCGCTTCACCCCGCATCGCTTGCGGACAGGTTTTTCCAGGGTCATGCGCAGCGCGCCGTCAGTGCTTTGGCCTTGAAAGACCGGCGGTTTCCGAGGGAACCGGCGGACGGTGGCGTCTGGTATAATGCATTGCAGCAAAATTTAGATTGCAATGCACAAAATTGACACTATACCGGCGTATGGAATTGCAGCCCTGATCCAGGGGCAACCTCACCGTGAACTAGCTCAAGACGCTCGCCTGGCAGCGCTGCCTGGCGGACACACCATTTTCTCACCGTTGCAAAGGACCACACCGCATGACCCAAGCCGATCCGTTCTCCGCCTCCGTCATCCCCTTCGAAGTCCCCGAGCAGATGCGCGCTTTCGCCGAGCGCGGCGTCTCGCAGGCCCGCGACAACTACGCCAAGTTCAAGGACGCCGCCGAGACCCACAACGGCACCATCGAGGCGGTCTTCACCTCGGCCAGCAAGGGCGCGAGCGCCTACTCCGCCAAGCTGATGGAGTTCATGAAGGCCAACACCACGGCGAATCTCGATTTCGCCCAGGAGCTGTTCAGTGCCAAGTCGCCGACGGAGGCGATGGAGCTATGGACCGGTCACACCCGCAAGCAGTTCGAAGCCGTCGGCGCGCAGGCCAAGGAGCTGGTCGAGCTGGTGCAGAAGGTGGCGACCGAGACCGCCGAGCCGATCAAGGCCAGCGCTTCGAAGTACATCAAGCCGGCTGCCTGATCGCTTCGTTTTTGCGTATGAGAATCAAGCCCGGGCCTGTGGCCCGGGCTTTTGCTTTCGGGCTCGTTTGAGCCGCGGATTGCACTGTTGGCGGCCTTGCCAAAGGCCGATGTTGCACCTAGTTTCCGGCCCGTTCGGCGCCTCTTTTTTCGAGGCCGCCTTCAAAGGATGCAGTTGTAGCTCAGTTGGTTAGAGCGCCTGTCTGTGGAACAGGAGGTCGGTGGTTCGAGCCCACCCAACTGTACCACTCTTCGCAATTCCTGTTTTCCCACACGCGATCTGACGCAGCATTTGCGGCCGCCTCGGCTTGCCATTCCCTCCCGCTTCACCCACAATTCAGGCGGGCAAATCGCTGGGGGAAAATCATGCGAAACATCGGCATTCTTGGCTGGGGCGTGGCACTCGCAGCGCTTATCGTCGCCGCATTTCCGACGGCGGGCCACGCCTATACGCCTGAAGAGCAGGCGGCCTGCCAACCCGATGCGTTCCGCCTGTGCGGCTCCGAGATTCCCAACATCGATCGCGTCAAGGCCTGCATGCTCGCCCGGCGCGCGCAGCTCTCGCCGGAGTGCAAGCGGTACTTCCGGCCCGATACCCGCCGAGCCCGTCGCGGTGACGGCGCCGTCCGCCACTGGCCGGCCCGTCAACATCAGGCCGAGGGCCGCGAAGCCGGCGTCGGCCAAACACGTCAAGCCGGCTGCCGCGAAGCCGGCATCCACCAAACCGGCAGCAGCGAAGAAGCCGGCGACTGCGAAGCCCAAGACGCCGGCCAAGCCCGCCGCGACCTGATCGCGGCATCCGCGCCGCGGCGGACTCCTTTTGTTCGCCGGGTACCGGCTCGTCAGGACTCGGCCACGTTGCATGCGCGACGTTTGGCTGCTCCGAACGTGTGACTCAAAAGGCAGCCGCGCCCTGCTTTCGTCGATTGTGTCACAATTACTTCCAGATTTTTCTTTCGCGAATCAGCGCGCTGATTCATTTTTCTGACCCTGGGGTCAATCTGGAGGCAGAGGTATGAACGTTATTGTTTTCGCGTCGCGCAAGGGAGGGTCGGGGAAAAGCACCCTGGCAGCTCACCTCGCGGCGCAGATCAAGTCCACAAAGCCTTGCTTGCTGATCGACGCCGATCCGCAGGGCTCGCTCACCTTGTGGCACAAGCTGCGTGGCACCAACGAGCCGGCGATCAAGACCGCGGTCAATTCCGTGAGCGGGATTCTCGCCAGTGCCGAGCGCGACGGCATCGAATGGGTGTTGATCGACACGCCGCCGAATCTGTCGGCTGTGGTCGGCGATGCCATCAAGAACGCCACCATGGTGGTGATTCCGGCGCGGCCCGGCGTGTTCGACGTCAACGCCGTGCAGGAAACCATTCAGATGTGCCGCTCGGCGCGCAAGCCTTATGCGGTGGTGCTGAACGGGGCACCAGCGCGCAGGGACGACGCCGAAAGCCCGATCGTCACCATCGCACGCGAGGCGCTGGCCAAATTCCGCGCTCCGGTGTGGGGCGGCCAGATCACCAACCGCGCCGATCTGTTGATGGCGCTGGGGCAGGGCGAAGGCGCGCGGGAATATTATGCGGAAGGTCGCGCCGCCGCCGAAATCGGAAGGCTGTGGGCCGCGGTCGAGCGCTCGGTCAAGGCGATCCGCGGCACGGCGTCTTCGAGCGGCGCGATGCACAAGCAGGCGGCGTAGGTCTTACGCCGTCACGTCAGTTGTTAAAAGAAACGCGCGGCGTCCCGCGCGTTTTTGTTTTTCTCCTCGTCATTGCGAGGAGCGCAGCGACGAAGCAATCCAGACCATTTCCGCGGAGACGGTCTGGATTGCTTCGCTTCGCTCGCAATGACGGCGTTATGCCACCATCAGCATGTAGAACACGATCACCGGCGACAGGCAGATGATCACCGACCAGATGCCGAGCGCCCAGAGAATGTCCGCCGTGGTGAAGCCCCGCTGCACTGGTGAAGCGGATTTGACGTTCGCGCGCCTATAAGACGCGCGCTCGCAAGCGAACGTCAAATCCAAAGCTCCACCAAAATCAATATTTTCTAGTGGGCCCTTGATTCCAACATTTGCAAAAGTGTCCGCAGCAATTGAATGCGAATGTTGAAATCGGCCCACTAGCAATGGCGCCGGCAACGGCGCAATCGTCGGAGCCGGTGCCGCAAGCGGCACCAGATTATTTTGAGTATCCACAACGCCCCCGCGTTTTTTGTTGTTGTTGGAGCGACGATACGACACAGACCTTAAAAGGCCGGTCGCGATCTCGCTCGAATTTCACCACAGCTGCTACCGTGGATTAACCACGGCAGCATGTGCGGCTCAGCTCGCGAGAAAATGGAAGGTCGCGACCGGCACGAATCCGAGCATCATCGCCCAGAAGCCGAACGACGACACCATCAGGAAGTCCTGCACGCTCTCGCGCACCTTCGCTTTTGTCTGAGTAGCCATTGTTTCCCCCGCCCAATGTGTTGTTGGTGGGGATTCAATACGCTTCAAGTTTTAAAGTTGGGCGCGGCCAAATCGGCGAATGCACGCAAGCGCCGTTACCTCGCATTAACCACCCGTCGCTCGTGCTTTGTTCGCCGCGCGATCTCCGCGCTCCAGCCGTGCAGCAAGTGCGGCGGAGACCTCCACCATCGGCGAGCGGACTTCGGCGCAGGCGATCAAGCCCATTTGTGCCAGCCAATACTTGGCCGGCGCCGGGCTCGGCTCGGCGAACAGCAGCCGCGTCAGTTCGGCAACCCCTTGCCAGTCGGTGAGCGCGGCCTCGCGGTTGCCGGCCTTGATCTGCGCGAACACCGCGGCAAAGGTTTCGGTCTCGACATGCGCCGACAACAGGATCGCGCCGTCGGCGCCGTCATCGAGCGCGTCGAAATACTCCGCGTCCTCGCCGGTGAGGACGCGGAAGCCGGCGGGCCGATGCCGCAGCAGTTCGCGCGACTGCACGCGGTCGGCGCCGCAATCCTTCATGCCGACGATGTTCGGATGCGCTGCCAGCGCCAGCAGCGTCTCGTTGCCGAGACCGACGGAGGCGCGATAGGGAATGTTGTAGAGCAGGATCGGCCATGAGGCGTGGTCGGCGAGCGCGGTGAAGTGCGCAAGCAGGCCGCGCTGCGACGGCCTGACGTAATACGGACTCGAGATCAGATAGCCGTCGATCGGCCAGGTCGCCGTCTCGTCGAGCACATCCTGCATCTTGTGGGTGGAGGCGCCGGCCATGCCGAGGCAGATCGGCAGGAAGCGGTGCCGCGCATCGAGCTCTTCACGCACCACATTGACGAGACGTTCAAGCTCGGATGTGGACAATGCGAGGCCTTCGCCCGAGGTCGCCGCGAGAATCAAGCCGTCGATCGGGCCGCTTGCATAATACGCCACCAGCCGCCGCAGCGAGGCCTCGTCGAGTTCGCCATCGCGAAACGGCGTCACCAGCGGCAGCCACAGGCCGTGCAGATGATTTCTCAGATCGTTCATTGGTCCATCTCCTTCTTGTGAAGCGCCGGAAGATGGAGGCAACAAAAAACCCCGCATCTCACGGCGGGGTTTCGGTGTCGGCTTATGTCGCAGATCGCTATCGCGCGCGCCGAACCTCACTCCCCCGACGGGGAGCTTTTTTCGACAGGACTGCGCACGAAATCGTGATCATGTGGCGATGATGCGGGGCCGCGAAGAGTTTGTCAACGGGAAGAGCGACGAACGTGGTGAGTATCGGCGCGAGGCACCGCCGTTACATGATTGTCATCCTGCCAACTGCTGACCGTGGGACGCAGAAAAAAAGCCGGGCTCATAAGAGCCCGGCTTAGGTATGGCCACGTGAGGCCGACACAATCACCTTCCAAGAGGGATTACTGAACTCCCGCGTCACTGGAGGAGGGGGACAAATGCGCAACGCGAATGCTCAGCGTGTTCACATTATTGTCCGCGGCTGCGCCATGCAGCAACCGTCCGGGAAGCATGTCAGTCATGCGCTATGCGGACGGCCGATCAGGACGGCCAACGCTGCGCCTTGCTCACCACGAAGTCGCGGAACACCTGCACGCGCGCCACGGTTTTCAGCTCTTCGGGATAGACGAAGTAAGTGTCGACCTGGATCGAATCGGACTCGCCGAACAGCTGCACCAGGCCGCTCCTTTCTTCCACCAGATAGTCGGGAAGCGCGGCAATGCCGAGGCCCTGCTGACAGGCGCGGACAAGTCCGAGGATGTTGTTGACCTTGAAATAGGCCTCGCGCGGACCGGAGCCGTTGCGCCCGGCCTCGATCAGCCAGTTGCGGTTGGAAAGATGCGCCGGCACCTGGGAATCGCCGAGCACGATGATGCGATGCGAGTCGAGTTCGTCGATCGTGCGCGGCGTGCCGAAGCGCTTGACGTATTCCGGCGAGCAATAGGCGTGGAAGCCGATCGAGAACAGCTTGCGCTGGATCAGGTCGGGCTGCGTCGGCTTGCGGGCGCGGATCGCTACGTCCGCCTCGCGCATCGACAGGTCGAGATCCTCATCGGTGACGATCAGCGCGATCCGGATGTCGGGATAAAGCGTGGTGAACTCGCCGAGCCGCGGGATCAGCCAGTTGATGCCGAGCGCGGGCGGCGTGGTGATCTTGAGATCGCCGCTGGGCCGCTCGCGGCTGTCGGTGAGCTTGGCGCGCGCCGCCTGCAGCTGCATGAACACGTCATGCGCCGTGCGGAACAACAGGTCGCCCTGCTCGGTGAGGATCAGGCCGCGGGCGTGGCGGTGAAACAGCGACACCGACAATTCCTGCTCCAGCGCGCTGACCTGGCGCGACACCGCCGATTGCGACAGCCCGAGCTGCTCACCCGCATGCGTGAAGCTTCCCGCTTCAGCCGCTGCGTGAAACACCTTCAGCTTGTCCCAATCCATGTCCGTAAATCCGTCGCGTGATCTTGCCATCTCGAATTCATTCCGCCGCCGCGCGCTCGCTGGCGCGCAGGGCAAGGAATTGCTCGGCTTCCAGTGCCGCCATGCAGCCGAGGCCGGCCGCGGTCACCGCCTGGCGATAGACCTCGTCGGCGACATCGCCGGCGGCAAACAGGCCGGGCACCGAGGTCGCCGTCGAGTTCGGCGCGGTCTCGACATAGCCCGAGGTTTTCAGCTTGACCTGGCCCGCGACCAGCTCGGTCGCCGGCGCATGCCCGATCGCGATGAAGACGCCGTCGGCCGGCAACTCCGTCAACGCGCCGGACTTGACGTTCTTCAAGCGGATGCGCGTGACCTTGGCCGGCTTCTCTTCGCCTGCGATCTCGTCGATCGCGCTGTCCCAGATCACTTTGATCTTGGGGTTCCTGAACAGGCGATCCTGCAGAATGCGCTCGGCACGGAAATGGTCGCGCCGGTGCACGACCGTCACCTTCGAGGCGAAGTTGGTGAGGAACAGCGCCTCCTCGACCGCGGTGTTGCCGCCGCCGACCACGAAGACTTCCTTGCCGCGGTAGAAAAAGCCGTCGCAGGTGGCGCAGGCCGAGACGCCAAAGCCCTTGAACTTCTCTTCCGAGGGCATGCCGAGCCAGCGCGCCTGTGCGCCGGTGGCAAGGATCACGGTCTCGGCGAGATAGACGTCGCCGGAATCGCAGGTCAGGCGGAATGGACGCTGCGTGGTGTCGAGCTTCGTGACGAGATCGGTGACCATTTTGGTGCCGACATGCGCCGCCTGCTTTTCCATCTGCTCCATCAGCCAGGGGCCCTGGATGACGTCGGCAAAGCCCGGATAGTTCTCGACATCGGTCGTGATGGTGAGCTGGCCGCCGGGCTGGATGCCCTGGATCAGGATCGGCTCGAGCATTGCGCGCGCGGCGTAGATCGCGGCTGTGTAGCCGGCCGGGCCGGATCCGATGATGACGACCTTGGCGTGGATCGGGGCAGGCATAGGCTGGATGTCTTCCTTGCGGGGGGATCGGCGGCGGGCCGAAATCGCCCGAAAAGGCATCGCGGCGGCGCCGAAAGTGTCAAATCCAACTGTAAGACATCTGGCGAGCCATGCAAGAATTGCAATCCATCTCGGCTATTTTTCCCCGCCGAGAGATCGATTGGCGCGGTGCACGCGTAATAAAATTGCGTCGAGACATTAAATTACGCTAGAACTATTGCCGGCGCAGCGACGCCACGCCCTGCCTCCCGAACCCCGGAAGTCACGTGTCCAAGAACCTTGACGAGATCGACCTCAAAATCCTGCGCGAAATCCAGGCTGACGGCCGAATCACCAATGTGGAACTCGCCAAGCGGGTCGGCATCTCGCCGCCGCCCTGCCTGCGCCGGGTGCGGACCCTGGAAGAGGACGGCTACATCCAGGGTTACCGCGGACTGCTCGATCCTCGAAAGCTCGGCTTCGACGTCACCGTTTTCGCATCGGTGCATCTGTCGAGCCAGGCGGAAGCGGATTTGCGCGCCTTCGAGGAGTTCGTGCGCCAGGAGCCCCTGGTGCGGGAGTGCTGGATGCTGTCGGGCGAGGTGGATTTCATCCTGAAATGCGTCGCGCCTGACATGACGACCTTCCAGGATTTCGTCACGCACCTCACCGCCGCGCCGCACGTGCGCAATGTGCGCACCTCGCTGGTGCTGCACAGTTCGAAATATGAGGCGGCCGTGCCGCTGGAAGTGAAGACGAAGGGTTAGACCTCGTCATTGCGAGGAGCGTAGCGACGAAGCAATCCATCGCGCCGCGCAAGCGGATAGGTGGATTGCTTCGCTTCGCTCGCAATGACGACGCCTCAACTGCGTCCCATCTTGGCGTCGACGCTGATCGGCCCGGGGCCCGCCGTTGCGAGATAGAGGCAGGCGAAACAGAACGCGATCGCAGCGGTGCCGCCGTTGAGCAGCGGGAAGAACTGCGGCTGCTCCGGATTCTTGAACATGTGCCCGAGGAAATAGGCACAGGCCATTTCGCCGGACAGAATAAACGCGACGATGCGCGTAAACAGCCCGATCATCAGCAGCCCGCCGAGAACAAGCTCGATAGTCCCGGCCGCCAGGATCAGCGGCGGGAGCTTGGCGAACATTGGCACGACAGGGAATCCCAGAATCTTGGCCACGCCATACTGAAACAGCAGCAATCCCGTGATGAAGCGGAACAGGCTCAGCGCAATCGGCTGATATCTCGACAACATCGCGTCCATGTCATTCCCCCCTTGGTTGTAACCCCAGAATACGAGAGTTACCGCAATACGCGGCGTTCGTCACTGGCGTGTGAATCCAACACCTGGCCGACGAGATCATTCCTCCACCAGAAATTTCTGCCGCGCGAACTGATTGCGGCGCAACAAAAAAGCCGCTCCCCAACGAAGCGGCTTTTTGCATGCTGCCAGTGGAGTACGATCAGCGCCACTCGACCTTGGCGATCTCGTAGGCCTTGGCGCCGCCCGGCGCCACCACTTCCACGGACACGCCTTTCTTCTTGCCGATCAGCGCGCGCGCCAGCGGCGAGGTGATGGAGATCCTGCCCTTCTTGGCGTCGGCCTCGACCTCGCCGACGATCTGGTACACCGCCTTCTTCTCGGTGTCCTCGTCGATCACGGTCACGGTGGCGCCGAACTTGATGGTGTCGCCGGAGAGCTTGGAGATGTCGATCACGTCGGCGCGCGCGAGCTTGTCCTCGAGCTCGGCGATGCGGCCCTCGTTGTGCGACTGCTCTTCCTTGGCGGCGTGATACTCGGCGTTCTCCGACAGATCGCCATGCGAGCGCGCCTCCGCGATATGCTCAATGATGCGCGGACGTTCCACCGACTGGCGGCGCTTCAGTTCGTCCGTCAGCGCGGCATGGCCGGCTGCGGTCATCGGAACCTTGTCCATCTTCTTCGTCCCTCGATCGCGCATGCTTTGGAAGGCATGCGCGCAACTCCTGTCAGATCGGGCCTCGGTGCCCAAGACCACGGCACTCAAACCCATGATGGTCCCTCTGAAGGGCCATGCAACATTCATACGTGGCGGAGAGTTCCAGCCATATTGGCTTTATTACCAATCGCCGAGGGGGCGTTGCCGCCCGGTCCGCGATCAGTTGTCGGAAAAGTAACTCTGAAGGGTGCGAACCTCAAGGTCTCCGCCGAGATAGGCGCGGATGCCCTGGGCTGCCGCCTTCGCCCCTGAAAGAGTGGTGTAATACGGCACTTTATGCAAGAGGGCAGCGCGCCGCAGCGAGCGGCTGTCGGCCAGCGCCTGCGGGCCCTCGGTGGTGTTGAACACCAGCTGCACCTCGCCATTGGTGATGGCGTCGACGATGTGAGGCCGGCCCTCCAGCACCTTGTTGACCTTCTCGGTCGGCACGCCGTGGTCGGCGAGATAACGCTGGGTGCCCGAGGTCGCCATCACCTTGAAGCCGAGCGCGTGCAGCTGCCGCACGGCGTCGGCGATCCGCATCTTGTCGTCGCCGCGCACCGAGACGAACACCGTGCCCTTGCGCGGCACGCGGGTGCCGCCGCCGAGCTGGCTCTTGGCGAACGCGATCTCGAAAGTGCGGTCGAGCCCCATCACCTCGCCGGTCGAGCGCATCTCCGGCCCGAGCACGGTGTCGACGCCCGGGAAACGCGCGAAGGGAAAGACCGATTCCTTGACCCCGACATGTTTGAACGCGGGCTTCTTCAACTTGAAGTCGGCAAGCTTCTCGCCGGCCATGATGCGGGACGCGATCTTCGCCACCGGCATGCCGATCACCTTGGCCACGAACGGCACCGTCCGCGAGGCGCGCGGGTTGACCTCGAGCACGTGGATCTCGCCGTCCTTGATGGCGTATTGCACGTTCATCAAGCCGACCACGTCGAGCCCGAGGGCCAGTTCGCGCGTCTGCCGCTCCAGCTCCGCGATCATGGTGGCGTCGAGCGAGTGCGGCGGCAGCGAGCAGGCGGAGTCGCCGGAATGGATTCCGGCCTCCTCGATGTGCTCCATGATGCCGACGATGAAGGTATCCTTGCCGTCGCACAGGCAATCGACGTCGATCTCGGTGGCGTCCGACAGATAGCGGTCGAACAGCAGCGGGTTCTTGCCGAGCACGGTGTTGATCTGCCCGGTCTTGTCGTTCGGATAACGCGCCTTGACGTCCGATGGCACGAGCTCGGGCAGGGTGCCGAGCAGGTAATCCGAGAGCTGGTTGTCCTCGCGGATGATCTGCATGGCGCGGCCGCCGAGCACATAGGACGGGCGCACCACCAGCGGCAGGCCGAGATCGGCGGCAACCAGCCGTGCCTGCTCGACCGAGTAGGCGATGCCGTTCTTCGGCTGCTTCAGATGCAGCTTGTCGAGCACGCGCTTGAATTGGTCGCGGTCTTCCGCGAGGTCGATGGCGTCGGGCGAGGTGCCGAGGATCGGCACATCGGCCGCCTGCAGGGGATGGGCGAGTTTCAGCGGGGTCTGGCCGCCGAACTGCACGATCACGCCATGCAGCGTGCCGTTCTTCCGCTCGGTGTGCACGATCTCCAGCACGTCCTCGGCCGTCAGCGGCTCGAAGTACAACCGGTCGGCGGTGTCGTAGTCGGTCGACACCGTTTCCGGATTGCAGTTGATCATGATCGTCTCATAGCCGGCGTCGTGCAGCGCGAAGCAGGCGTGGCAGCAGCAATAGTCGAACTCGATGCCCTGGCCGATGCGGTTCGGGCCGCCGCCGAGGATGATGACCTTGTTCTTGTCCGATGGTGCGCTCTCATCGACGGTCGCGCCCGCGAACAGCGATTCATAGGTCGAATACATGTAGGCGGTGGGCGAGGCGAACTCGGCCGCGCAGGTGTCGATGCGCTTGAACACCGGACGCACGCCGAGCGCTTGCCGCTTTTCGGTGATCTCGGCTTCGGTGGTGTCCGTCAGCACCGCAAGCCGCGCGTCGGAGAAGCCCATCGCCTTCAAGCTCCGCATGCCGAACGCGTTCCGCGGCAGGCCGGCCTTGCGGACCTTGTCTTCCATCTCGACGATGCCGCGCATCTCGTTCAGGAACCAGGGATCGATCCGGCACGAGGTGAAGATCTCGTCATTCGACCAGCCGAGCCGCATCGCCTGCGCCACCTGCAGGATGCGGTTCGGCGTCGGCGTGCCAAGCGTTGCGGCAATCGCATTCCTGTCGTCACCGCGCCCCAATCCCTCGATCTCGATCTCGTCGAGCCCGGTCAGCCCGGTCTCCAGTCCGCGCAGCGCCTTTTGCAGGCTCTCCTGGAAGGTGCGGCCGATCGCCATCACTTCGCCGACCGACTTCATCGATGTGGTCAGCGTGGTGGAGGCGCCGGGAAACTTCTCGAAGGCGAAGCGCGGAATCTTGGTGACGACGTAGTCGATGGTCGGCTCGAACGAGGCCGGCGTCGCGCCGCCGGTGATGTCGTTGGCGATCTCGTCAAGCGTGTAGCCGACCGCGAGCTTGGCCGCGACCTTGGCAATCGGAAAGCCGGTGGCCTTCGAGGCCAGCGCCGAGGAGCGCGACACCCGCGGGTTCATCTCGATCACGACCATGCGGCCGTCGGCCGGATTGACGCCGAACTGCACGTTGGAGCCGCCGGTCTCCACCCCGATCTCGCGCAGCACCGCGATCGAGGCGTCGCGCATGATCTGGTATTCCTTGTCGGTGAGCGTCAGCGCCGGCGCGATGGTGATGGAATCGCCGGTGTGCACGCCCATCGGATCGAGGTTCTCGATCGAGCAGATGATGATGCAATTGTCTTTCTTGTCGCGCACCACCTCCATCTCGAACTCTTTCCAGCCGAGAACGCTCTCCTCGATCAGGACTTCGTTGGTGGGGGAGGCATCGAGCCCGCGCTCGATGATGTCGAGAAACTCTTCCTTGTTGTAGGCGATGCCGCCGCCGGTGCCGCCCATGGTGAAGGAGGGACGGATGATCGCGGGCAGGCCGATCTCGGACAGCGCCATCAGCGCTTCGGCGAGCGCCTGCTGCTGGTAGCGCTTCCGCCGCTCGTTCTCGCCGAGCGACCATTGCCGTTCGAACTCCTCCAGCGCCGCGCCCGACAGTTTCTCGTGGTCGGCGAGATATTTTTCGCGATCGAATTTCTTCAGCGCGCTGGCGTTGGCCAGCCGCGACTTCGGCGTCTCCAGGCCGATCTTGGTCATGGCTTCGCGGAACAGCTGGCGGTCTTCCGCCTTGTCGATCGCATCCGCCGTGGCGCCGATCATCTCGACATTGAACTTGTCGAGCGTGCCTTGTTTGCGCAGCGACAGTGCGCAATTGAGCGCGGTCTGTCCGCCCATGGTCGGCAGCAGCGCAAAGCCGCCTCCGACGACGTTGCGCTCCTTCTCGATGATCTTGGCGACGATCTCCGGCGTGATCGGCTCGATATAGGTCGCATCCGCCAGCTCCGGATCGGTCATGATCGTGGCCGGATTGGAGTTGACCAGCACGACCCGATAGCCCTCTTCCTTGAGCGCCTTCACCGCCTGCGTGCCGGAATAATCGAATTCGCAGGCCTGGCCGATCACGATCGGTCCTGCGCCGATGATCAGGATGGTGGAGATGTCGGTTCTTTTGGGCATCTGGTCTCAAAGAGTGCGGATTGGGCACAAAAAAAGGGCGCGCTGATCGCGCGTCCCTCGAGCAACTTGCGTGAGGGAGCCCCTCGCGCGCTGGCGGTCTTTAGACCAGATTCCGCAGGCTTGTAACCCCTAAAAAGGGGCCATCAACCGTGATTTTCCCGCGATTTTTGAGGGAGAAGGGCCGCCCTCAGCCCGCTTGCCTGCCGCTCTCGCCTGGCTGCGCCACGCGTAGCCCGTCAGAGCGAAGCGTGGAGACCCGGCCTGGATTTGAACCAGGATAAAGGACGTTGCACCG